>NZ_CP036291.1:4800000-6000000 GCF_007750855.1 Pirellulimonas nuda | reverse complement strand
GCGCCATGGGCATCCGAAAATACAAACCGACCAGCGCCGGCCGCCGCAACGCGTCGGTGAGCGACTTTGCTGAGCTCACCCCGGGCGCCAAGCCGGAGAAGAGCCTGCTGCGTCCGATCAAGAAGACCGGCGGACGGAACAACCAGGGCAAGATCACCTGCCGCCACCGCGGCGGCGGCCACAAGCGTCGCTACCGGCTGATCGACTTCCGCCGCAACAAGGACGGCATGGCCGCCAAGGTGGAGTCCATCCAGTACGACCCCAACCGCTCGGCCCGCATCGCATTGGTGGAGTACGAGGACGGCGAGCGTCGCTACATAATCGCCCCGGACGGCCTCAAGCCGGGCGCCACGGTGATGAGCGGCCCCGAAGCCGCGCCGACCCTCGGCAACTGCTTGCCGCTGTCGAAGATCCCGCTCTCAACCGCGGTGCACAACGTCGAGCTCAACGCGGGCCGCGGCGCCGAGCTGTGCCGCAGCGCCGGCACCAGCGCCACGCTGATGGCCCGCGAGGCGGACTGGGCGCAGATCTCGCTCCCCAGCGGAGAGATCCGCCGCGTGCCGTCCGCCTGTCGGGCGACCATCGGCGTGGCAAGCAACCCCGACCACAGCTCGGTTGTGTTGGGCAAGGCGGGCCGCAAGCGTTGGTTGGGCCGTCGCCCGCACGTCCGCGGCACCGCGATGAACCCGGTCGACCACCCGCACGGCGGCGGCGAGGGCCGGACCAAGGGTGGCCGTCACCCGGTAAGCCCGCAGGGCAAGAGCGCCAAGGGCGGCGCCACGCGTCAGCGTCGCAAGCCGTCCAACAGCGCGATCGTCCGTCGGCGTAAGAGTCGGCGTTACGGCGTGCAGAAGTTGATCACCAAGTAAGAAACGTTTAAGGCTGCTAGGCGCTATGAGTCGTTCCCTTAAGAAAGGCCCGTACATCGACCCGAACGTGTACGGGAAGGTCGAGAAGTTGAACGAACGCGGCTCGAAAGAGCCGATCACCACCTGGGCGCGCGCCTGCACGATTATTCCGGAGTTCGTTGGGCACACCTTCATGGTGCACAACGGCAAGATCCACGTGAAGGTCTTCGTGACCGAGGACATGGTCGGGCACAAGCTCGGCGAGTTCTCGCCGACGCGAAGCTTCCGCGGCCACGGCGGCAAGGGGAAGCGGTAGCTGTTAGGCATTAGGCTTTAGTCGTTAGCGACAAAGCCTGTACCGCACTCAGCCGCTGCCTTCCTAACGACTAATACCTAACGCCTAATACCTTCCGTACCATGGCTTACCGAGCGATTCACCGACACGCCCGCATCAGCGCGCAGAAGGTACGGCCCCTGGCCGACCTGATCCGCGGCAAGGACGTGGACGAGGCGCTGTCGATCCTGAAGTTCCAGCCGCACCGGGGCGCCCGGATGCTGGAGAAGGTGTTGGCCAGCGCGGTCGGCAACGCCGAAGACCAGCGCGCCCCCAACCTGGGCGGCATGCGGGTGGTGGACGCGCGGATCGACGGCGGGCCGATGTTCAAGCGGATGCGTCCCCGGGCGCGTGGCATGGCCCACATCATCAAGAAGCGGTTTTCACACATCTCCGTGGCGATCGAATAGCACGCCGGCGCCACGGTCGTTCACGCTCTCCAAGTCACAAGCCCACAACCCACTCAGCCCCTCCATGGGACAGAAAGTCAACCCAATCGGCTTCCGCACGGGCATCATGCTCGACTGGAACAGCCGCTGGTACGCGCCGAAGCGCGAATTTGCGGACCTGTTGATGGAAGACCTGAAGATCCGCAAGTACGTCTCCAAGAAGTACAAGTTCGCGGGCATCCCGAAGGTCGAGATCGAGCGGACGCGCGACGAGGTGCGGGTGGTAATGCACGCCGCTCGGCCGGGCGTGCTGATCGGCCGCAAGGGCCAGCAGGTAGAGCAGCTGCAGGACGAGCTGCAGCAGCTAGTGGGCCGGCGGATCAACATCAAGATCGAAGAAATCAAGCGTCCCGAGCTGCAGGCCCACCTGGTTGCCGAAGACATCGCCGAGCAGCTGGGCAAGCGGACCGCGTTCCGGCGGACGATGAAGCGGGCGCTGGAGCAGACCATGGAGGCGGGCGCCAAGGGGATCAAGATCCAGTTGGCCGGACGTTTGGGCGGGTCGGAGATGGCCCGGCGTGAGAAGCAGATCGCGGGCTCGATGCCGTTGAGCACGCTGCGAGCGAAGATCGATTATGGTTTTGTGGAAGCGATGACGGCCCAGGGCCACGTCGGCATCCAAGTGTGGATCAATCAAGGCGAGTTCGAGGACCAAACTGATGGCGCTGATGCCCAAGAGGGTCAAGCACCGAAAAAGCCAAAGAGGACGTATAAGAGGTAACGCGACCCGTGGGAACCGCGTTGTCTTTGGCGATTTCGGCCTGCAGGCCATGGAAGGGGGCTGGATCAGCTCCCAGACAATTGAAGCGGGGCGTATCGCAGCGCAGCAGTATGTGCGTGGCGAGGGCCGGCTTTATATCCGTATATTTCCGCACAAGTCGGTGACCTCGATCCCGCTCGAAACCCGCATGGGTAAGGGCAAGGGCGAGCCCGACTTCTGGGCGGCCGTCGTGAGGCCCGGAACCGTGCTGTACGAGGTTGCCGGGATCACCGAGGCCGCGGCGAAGATTTGCTTCGCCCGCTTGGCTCACAAGATGCCGGTGCGGGTGCGGTTGGTCAAGCGTGACGACTCGAAGTAACTATTTAACTCCCCCCGTGTCCGAGCCCGGCGTCAAGAAGTTCTGCTTTGTGAGGCGTTGCTTCGCGAGGCAAAGGTTCATGGCCGGGGGGGCAGGGTGATCCGGACGAGAACGATGGCGAAGATTGCAGAACTACGGGAGATGAGCGACGAGCAGCTCGAGCTCACCGGCAAAGAGGCTGCCGACCAACTCTTTCGTTTGCGGATTCAGTCGCAGACGGAGCGTCTGGACGCCCCCAGCGAGCTGCGTCGCAACCGTCGTCTGATCGCGCGGGTCAAGACGCTGCAGACCCAGCGGGCCCGCGACGTCGAACCGTCGGAAACCTCCACCTAACACGGCGCTCCTAAGAGTGTTGGCCACGAAGAAGCTGCGTTGGCCACCTGCGTTCGCTCAACCAAACCGTCTACTATGCCCAAGAAAATACTGACTGGCGTCGTCAAGGCCGACAAGTGCGAGAAGACCCGGCGGGTTGAGATCGCGCGACTGGTCAAGCACCCGAAGTACGGGAAGTACATCCACGGGCGGACGATCTGCTACGTGCACGACGAGCAGAACACCTCGAAGCTGGGCGACACGGTCGAGATCATCGAGTGCCCGCCGAAGTCGCGCACCAAGCGTTGGGAGCTGGTCCGCGTGGTGGCCGAGAGCCAGTTGGTGGACCTGGCGGCGCTCAAGGCGGCGCACAAGCTGGCGTTGGAGTCGAAGAAAGAGGCAGAGGCAGCGGCCGGCGAGGGTTAGTCCCCACGCCCGGGTCCGCGCGTAGTAGCAGACAGACACCACAATCAACGGGTCGACAGACCGCGGCCGCCTCGGCCCGGCTAAGAGATCGAGTAAATAAGAGTTCGAGTAAGACGCCATGATTCAGATGCAGTCCAGGCTGAACGTCGCCGACAACACCGGCGCCAAAGAGGTGATGTGCATCAAGGTGCTGGGGGGGAGCCGACGCCGGTTTGCCGGCGTAGGTGACGTGATCATCTGCAGCGTGAAGAGCGTGATCCCGGGCTCCGAGGTGAAGAAGAAGGCCGTGGTGCGGGCCGTGATCGTCCGCACCCGCAGCCCGAACCGACGGACCGACGGCAGCTACGTGCGGTTCGATTCGAACGCCGTGGTGCTGATCGACAAAGACAACAACCCGCGTGGAACGCGGATCTTCGGGGCGGTGGCCCGTGAGCTGCGTGACCGCCGGTTCATGAAGATCGTGAGCCTCGCCAACGAAGTCGTTTAGAGTAACCCGTGTGTTAGACGCCCGAGGGGTCGGTGACCCGGGGCGTGCAGCTCAACCGATAAACCCGCGAACCCTCGCCGCACCTCGAAGCCGCCATGTTGATCAAGACCGGAGACAGCGTTGTAGTCGCCACCGGCGCCGATAAGGGCGTGCGGAGCCGGGTCACCAAGATCGATCGGCTCGCCGACAAGGCGTTGGTCGAAGGGGTGAACCGCGTCTACAAGCACGTGCGTCGCAGCCAGAAGAACCCCCAGGGTGGGCGGCTCAGCAAGGAGATGCCGGTTCAGCTTTCGAACCTGCGTTACTTCTGCGAGTCGTGCGGCAAGGGCGTTCGGTTGGGGGCCCGGTTCTTGGAGGACGGCTCGAAGGAGCGGTTCTGCAAGAAGTGCGGGACCTCCGTCGGCCAGATCGCGCCGGCCCACCAGGGCCACGCGGCGAAGAAGTAAACGGCCCAAAACAGGCCCCCGTTAGTACAGCGTTAGTCAACCCATCGTCGCACTTCGTCCCGCGCCCGGCGCCGCCCGCCGGGACAGACGAACCAGGCCCAATCCTCGAAGCCATGACGCCTCGACTCCAAAAGCAATACAACGAAGAGCTCCTGCCGCAGTTTGCGGAGAAGGTCGGCCGGACGAATCGGTTGTCGCTCCCGCGGCTCAACAAGATCGTTGTGAGCATGGGCGTCGGCAGCGCGATCAGCGACAAGAAGCACATCGAAGACGCCACCAGCGCGCTCGCAGAGATCACCGGCCAGAAGCCGATGGTCTGCCGGGCCCGTAAGTCGGTCGCCGCCTTCCGGCTGCGGGAAGGGCAAGCGATCGGCTGCAAGGTCACGCTCCGCGGCGCGCGGATGTACGAGTTCCTCGACCGGCTGATCTCGATCGCGCTGCCGCGTGTCCGCGACTTCCGCGGCTGCAAGGCCAACGCGTTCGACGGCCACGGCAACTACAGCCTGGGGCTGACCGAGCAGTTGGTGTTCCCCGAGCTGAACCCGGACAAATACACGCGGGTCCAAGGGATGAACATCGCGATCTGCTTCAAGGGCGGGTCGGACAGCGAGTCGAAGATGCTGATGGAAATGCTCGGCTTCCCGTTCCAACGCGACGACATCGCGGCGTAGCGGACGCACAGGCCCGATCTACCGAAGGACCGGCAGATCGAGTGGGCGACAGAAAGAATCGTCGGGCAGGAAGCCGCGGACAGGAAGCAAAGTGCAGGAACAGTTCAGCGGCCGGAAAGTTTACCGACCAAGTTGTTTGACGACCAAGAATCGAAGCCTTCAGTTCGATCCAGGAACCCACGACCGTGGCCAGTAAGAGCAAGATCGCGAAAGCCGAAGCAAAGCCGAAGTACTCCTCGCGGCGAGAGAACCGCTGCAAGGTGTGCGGCCGGCCGCGCGCCGTGTACCGTAAGTTCGGCTTGTGCCGGATCCATTTCCGCGAGTTGGCCGACCGGGGGATGATCCCCGGCGTCCGCAAAGCGAGCTGGTAGCAAGGCCCCCTTGGCCGCGCCGCCCGCAGAGTCAGTTCGTCCTACAGCGCTCCGAACGTCCGACAGCGCAATAAAACCAACGACCGCAACCCTACACATTGGTTGTCAGGAGTCGAACACGCGATGATGACCGACCCGATCGCCGACATGCTCACCCGCATCCGCAACGCGGTTAGCGTTGAGCGGCCGAGTGTGACTATGCCGGTGTCCAAGGTGAAGCGAGGCGTGGCCGAAGTGCTTAAGCGCGAGGGCTACATCTGGGACTGGCGAGAAGAGGCCGACGAAGAGGCGCCCGCGCCCCACTTGCTGATCGACCTGAAGTACGGGCCGAACGGCGAGCGCGTGATCCGCCACATCAAGCGGGTCAGCAAGCCCGGGCGTCGGGTTTACGCCCCCGCCAAGCGGCTGCGGCCGGTCCTCAACGGCCTGGGCATCTCGATCATCAGCACCAGCCGCGGCGTGATCAGCGACCGCGAGGCCCGCACCCGCAACCTGGGTGGCGAGGTGCTTTGCGAGTTGTGGTAGTACGATTTTCGGCGCGGCTCGTGCCGCACGCCGCCAGCACAGATTTTTTCACTTCCTAGATCCGGACGCCGTCCGCCAAAGCCCACCGCTTCGACATGAGCAGATTAGGCAAAAAACCCGTAGCCATCCCCGATGGCGTGAAGGTGTCGGTCGCCGGCGGCGAGGTGGTCGCTGAGGGGAAGCTCGGCAAGCTGACCTACACCCACCGTCCCGAGGTGTCGATCGAGGTGGACGCGGACGCCAAAGAGGTGGTCGTGTCGCGGACCGGCGAGGAGCGCGAGCACCGCGCCTTCCACGGGCTGACCCGCGCCTTGGTGCAGAACATGGTGGTGGGCGTCTCGGAGGGCTACGTCAAGAAGCTCGAGATCCAAGGGGTCGGCTACCTCGGCGCCATCCAGGGCGACGTGCTGCAGCTCCGCGTTGGGTTCGCCAACGAGATCCAGAAGAAGATCCCCGCCGGCGTGAACGTCACCTGCCCCGACCAGACGCACATCGTGGTTCAGGGCATGGACAAGCAGCGGGTGGGGCAGTTCGCCGCGGAAGTGCGGGCCGTCCGCAAGCCGGAGCCCTACAAGGGCAAGGGCATCCGCTACGAGGGCGAGCAAGTCCGCCGCAAGGCGGGCAAGGCCGCCAAGTAACGCAAGGCCGCCCAGCAGTGGCGGGCCCCGTCCCTAATCGTCATCGGTCGGCGTCCCCCACGCCCGCATCGGCTCGAAACCTTTCCTCACCTGCATCCGAATTACCATGTCACAGCAGACCGCCCTCAACCGGCAGCGACTGCGGCGTAAGTTTCGCGTCCGTAAGCGTCTGCATGGCGACTCCGTTCGCCCCCGGCTCACGGTGCACCGCAGCCACAAGAACATCAGCGCGCAGATCGTCAACGACGACACGCGGACCACGCTGGTGTCGGCCTCGACGCTGGACAAGGACCTGGTGGGCGGGATCGCCTACGGCGGCAACAAGACGGCCGCCGAAGCGATCGGCAAGGCCCTGGCCGAGAAGGCCAAGGCGGCCGGAGTCACCAAGGTGCGGTTCGACCGCGGCCCGTTCAAGTTCCACGGCCGGGTGGCCGCGCTCGCCGCGGCGGCCCGTGAGGCCGGCCTAGATTTTTAGGCCCAGATCGAATTAGCTTAGTCGTACCGGCCGCTTGGCCGGGCATCCCCCAGAAGCGGCCCCGTCCGCTCGAACCACTCCCCGCAACCGCAGAGCGCCACCATGGCCGGACCCCGTCACGAGAAGCAACAAGGCGAACTGGCCGAGTCGGTCGTCAAGATCAAGCGGTGCTCCGCGGTCGTGAAGGGGGGTCGTCGGTTCAGCTTTGCTGCACTGGTGGTCGTCGGCGACAACAAGGGGAAAGTTGGCTGGGGCTACGGCAAGGCCAACGAGGTTCCGCCGAGCGTGGAGAAGGCCCGCAAGGAAGCGATGCGGAGCCTGGTGTCGGTTCCCCTCGAAGCCGGCGGCACGATCCCCCACGTGGTCAAGGGCCGCTACGGCGCCGCCCAGGTAATCCTGGTGCCCGCCTCGGAAGGCACCGGCGTGATCGCCGGCATGGCGGTGCGGGCCGTGTGCGAGGCCGCCGGAATCCACAATATCCTCACGAAGAGCTTTGGCTCCAGCAACCCAGTGCCGTTGGTGAAAGCCACCATCGAGGCGCTCAAGTCGCTGCGGCCCAAGAGCGAGATCGAACGCCTCCGCGGAGTAACCCTGTCATGATTCTTGACGAAGTCCACCGCGACATCCAGAAGAACCGCAAGCGCAAGCGCTTGGGGCGCGGCATCGGCTCTGGGCACGGCAAGACCTGTGGCCGCGGCCACAAGGGCGCCGGCTCGCGTGCCGGGCACTCGCAGCGGCCCAACTTCGCCGGCGGCCAGATGCCGCTGCACATGAAGGTGCCCAAGCGTGGGTTCAACAACAAGTTCGCCCTGACGGTGTCGGTGGTAAACCTGGGCCAGATCGACGCCGCGTTCAACGACGGCGACGAGGTCACCCTAGACGCCATGAAGAAGAAGAACCTGGCCAAGGGCCGGTTCGACGTGTTCAAGGTGCTCAGCGAGGGAGACGTCACCAAGAAGTTGACGGTCTCCGCCCACCGCTTCAGCAAGGCGGCGGTCGAGAAGATCGAGGCCGCCGGCGGCAAGGTCGTGATCATCCCGGGCAAGACGCCGGTAGCGGTGAAGCAGAAGGCCGCCAAGGCGGAGAAGAAGGCCAAGCTTGCGGCCGCGAAGTAGGCGCGGCTCCGCCAAGCGGGGCGGCCCGTCCGATCGGTGACGGAACACGGATTCTAACGGGACACGAGCGAGGTTCGAGAAACTACCGATGTTCGAGAAACTCCGCGTCGTTTGGCAGATCCCCGAGCTGCGGCAGAAGATCCTGCTGACGCTGCTGATGCTGGCGATCTATCGCGTCGGCTTCCAGGTGCAGCTGCCGATCGTCGACCCGGACAAGATCGCCAACCAGGAGTCGGGGGGTCTCAGCGACATCCTCCAGCAGGTGGCCGTGCTCAGCGCGAGCCAGCTCACCAACATCACGATCTTCGGCCTGGGCATCATGCCCTACATCTCGGCCTCGATCATCTTCCAACTGTTGGGGAGCGTGATCCCGCAGCTCGAAGCCCTGCAGAAGGAGGGCGAAGCGGGCCGCAAGAAGATCAACGAGTACACGCGTTACGCTACCGTTGCGCTCTGTCTGTTCCAAAGCTGGTTCTACGTCGGCTCGTACGCGGAGAAGTTTGCCGCGGCAGAGTTCCTCAACGACGCGGGGCACTTATTCTTTGGCTGGAAACTGGTGGTGGTGCTCACCATGACCGCCGGCACCGTGTTCCTGATGTGGCTCGGCGAGCAGATCGACGAGTACGGCATCGGCAACGGCATCAGCCTGTTGATCATGGCGGGCATCCTGGCCCAGATGCCGGCCGCCGGCTTCCAGTTGATCGGCCAGTCGACGATGACCCTGGGCGACCCCTCGAAGATCGACCCCCCCGAGCTGCTGCTGCTCGCGGCCATGTTTATAGGCGTGGTCGTGGGCGTGGTGTTTATCACGCTCGGCCAGCGCCGCATCACGATGCAGAGCGCCAAGCACATGCGGGGCCGGCGGATGGTGGGCGGCGGCAAGAGCTACCTGCCGCTCAAGGTAAACCAGGCCGGCGTGATGCCGATCATCTTCGCCAGCAGCCTGATGATGTTCCCGATGCTCGTCTTCAGCCAGCTCGGCTCGGTGGCCGCCGGCTGGGAAGGGGAGGGCTGGGTCAAGAGCCTGTTGATGGGGCTGGGCGACGTGTTCGGCCGCGAGGGCTTCACCTACAACCTGTTGTTCCTGGTCCTGATCTACTTCTTCTGCTACTTCTGGACGGCGATCACGTTCAACCCGAAGGACGTGGCGGACAACCTGAAGAACTTTGGCTCGTTTATCCCCGGGTACCGCCCGGGCAAACGCACGGCCGATTACCTGGAGAAAGTGATGTTCCGCATCACTTACGTCGGCGCCGGGTTCTTGGCGATCATCGCGATCATCCCGACGCTGGCCAACCTGTGGCTCGGGGTCCCGTGGGGCATCGCCATGTTCTACGGGGGCACAAGCCTGCTGATCGCCGTGAGTGTGGCGTTCGACCTGGTGCAGAAGATCGATAGCCACCTGGTGATGCGGAACTACAAGGGCCTGCTGGAATAGGCCCCGACCCCAGCGGCGGCCCGCTGCTACGGCGGCCGCCACCTTTATGCCGGAGCCCAGCGGGACGCGGGCGGGTCGGTCTGCCGAGGAGCGTCATGCGGATTGTGTTTATCGGCCCCCCCGGCGCAGGCAAGGGGACCCAGTCTCTGAAGCTCGCCGAGTCGTTGGGGGTCCGCCGCTTGTCGACCGGCGAGGTGCTCCGCGAATCGCGGGCCGCCGGCGAACCGCTGGGGCAGGCCGCCGCCGAGTTCCTGGACCGTGGCGAGCTGGTGCCGGACGATGTGGTGGTGCGGCTGGTCGCCGAGCGGCTAGAACGCGCCGACTGCCGACGGGGCTACCTGTTCGACGGTTTCCCGCGCACGATCGAGCAGGCCCGCCAGCTCGACCTGCTGCTCGAGTCGCGCCAGGCGCCGTTGGACGCCGCGCTGGAGTTTGTCATCCCCGAGGACGAGTTGTTCCAGCGCCTCAGCAAGCGGGGCCGATCGGACGACTCGGAAGAGACGATCCGTCAGCGGCTGCGGGTGTACGCCGCGTTGACCGACCCGCTGGCCGAGTACTACCAGTCACGCGGGCTGCTGCACCGGATCGACGCGGTGGGGACTCAGCAAGAGGTTTACGCCCGTTTGACCGGGGCCCTATCGACCGTGAAGCCTGCCGACAGCGACCCGAAGCCGTGATTCAACTCAAGAGCCAACGAGAAATTGCCCTGATGAGGCAGGCGGGGCTGGCCGTCTGGCGGGCCCACCAGATCGTCCGCGCGATGGTGGCGCCCGGGGTGACGACCGAAGAGATCGACGCCGCCGTGGCGGACCACTTCCGCGAACTGGGGGCGACCCCGCTGTTCTACCGGTACCCCCACCAGGACGAGGGGAAGCCGGCGTTCCCGGCGGTGACCTGCATGAGCGTGAACGAAGAGGTAGTGCACGGGATCCCCAAGAACCGGGCGCTCAAGGAGGGCGACATCGTCAGCGTCGACACGGGCTGCCGCCTGCACGGGTGGTGCGGCGACTCGGCCTGGACGTACGCGGTCGGCCGGATCGACCCGAAGGTGCAGAAGTTGCTGGACGTGACCGAGGCCACGCTCGACCTGGCGGTGGAACTGCTGGCCGAGAAGAGCCGCTGGAGCCAGGTGGCGGTAGAATTGGCCCGTTACGTCCGCCAGAACCGGTTCCACACAGTGGAGTGCTTCGTGGGGCACGGCATCGGCAAAGAGATGCACGAAGAGCCGCAGGTGCCCAACTTCCTCAGCCGGGGGCTGCGGGGGACGGGGGACTTCCGGATCTCGCCGGGGCTGGTGATCGCGGTCGAGCCGATGGTGAACATGGGGACCAAGCGGGTGAAGCTGCTCCGCGACCAGTGGACGCAGGTCACCAACGACGGGAGCCCCAGCGCCCACTTCGAGCACACCATCGCGATCACCGAAGAGGGGCCGACGCTGCTGACCGCGGCGCCGACGGCCAAAGAACAGCAGGTGCTAGCGGCTGGGTAGGGCCTGCGGCCCCCGGCCGGGCCTCCCCAGCAAGAAACGTGCCCACAGGGGGTTGCCCACTAGGGCGGTGAAACCGTACACTCCGTGGTTTCGCCAAGATTCGACGACGCCCGCCCTGCCGGCGGGGTTCGTGAACTAGTTATTCGACCCGCACCACCGCGGGGCCAGCAAGGGACGTAAACGATGAAAGTCCGGGCGAGCGTCAAACGCATGTGCGACAAGTGCAAGGTGGTACGCCGCCGGGGCGTGGTGCGTGTCGTGTGCGCCAATCCACGTCACAAGCAGCGTCAGGGCTAAGTCGGCCCAGCCAAACCAACAGCTTCAGGGCCCAGCGCCTTCCATCCGATTTCGAGGTTCCTCTCCAGGGACTTAATCCACCATGCCACGTCTGCTCGGCGTTGATATCCCGTCCGATCGCCCCACGGAGATCGCCCTCACGTACCTGTTTGGCGTGGGGTCGAAGACCGCCCGCGAGCTGTGCCACAAGGCGGGCATCGACCCGCACGTGCACTCGCGTGAGCTGAACGAGGACGAGGTGGCCCGGCTGGCGGCCCTGTTGGACAAGGACTACGTGGTCGAGGGGCAGCTCCGCCGCCAGACCAGTCAGAACATCTCGCGGCTCCGCGACATCGCCTGCTACCGCGGCATCCGCCACCGGCGCGGGTTGCCGGTCCGCGGCCAGCGCACCAAGACCAACGCCCGCACCCGCAAGGGCCCCAAGAAGACCGTCGCCGGTAAGAAGGGCGTGAAAGACCTCCGTTAGTCCCCGGCCGCTGTCCCCGGCTATAGGCCCCGGTTGGGCCCACACGGGCGGCGGGGGGAGCGTTCAGCGAATCGGCAAGCGTTGTATCCCGCGACGTCTATTTCCAGAGAGCGAGTTTAAACGTGGCAAAATCGTCCGGATCTTCGACCAAGAAGACGCGTCGCAATGTGTCAGTGGGGGTCGCCCACATCACCGCGACGTTCAACAACACGACCGTCACCATCACCGACACCAAGGGCGATTGCCTGTGCTGGGCGTCGGCCGGTTCCAGCGGCTTCAAGGGGAGCCGCAAGAGCACCCCGTTCGCCGGCCAGATGGCCGCCACCAAGGCCGCCGAGGCGGCGCGGAAGTACGGGTTGCGGGACGTAGACGTGAAGGTCAAGGGTCCCGGCAGCGGACGCGAGAGCGCGATCACCGCGCTCGAGGCGGCCGGCCTCAAGGTCAAGTCCATCGAGGACGTCACGCCGCTGCCGCACAACGGCTGCCGGCCGCGGAAGAAGCGTCGTGTGTAGGGAGGAGAGTGGTGAATCGTGAGTGGTGAAGAGGCAGAGCACCGACCATCACTCCACAAGTCACCGTCAATCTCCTGTTACCATTCACTGCCCACCACTCACCAATCACTACCTAGATGGCGCGTTACACTGGTCCCGTCTGTCGGCTCTGCCGTCGTGATGGAATGAAGCTGTTCCTCAAGGGCACCCGCTGCGATACAGCGAAGTGCGCCTTCGAGCGTCGCGACACCCCGCCGGGCCAGCAGCCCGCGCGTCGCGGCAAGGTGACCGACTACGCGGTCCACCTGCGTGAGAAGCAGAAGGTGAAGCACTACTACGGCGTGCTGGAGCGTCAGTTCCGCCGCTACTTCAACCGGGCCGAGAGCTCCAAGGGCAACACCGGCGACACGCTGATGGTGCTGCTCGAGCGTCGGCTCGACAACGTGGTTCACCGGCTCGGGTTCGGCCTGAGCCGCGCCCAGGCCCGCCAGTGGGTCTGTCACGGGCACGTCACCGTCAACGGCCGTCGGGTAGACATCCCCAGCTACGAGGTGCGCGCCGGCGACGTGGTGCGTATCAAGAACCGCGCCAAGAGCCTCGACGCGGTGCGGGCTTCGCAGAGCGAGAACCACCGCGAGGTGCCCGACTTCCTTGCGGTGACCGAAAGCCTGATCCCCGAGGGGATCGTCGGCCGACTCCCGGGCCCCGAGGACGTTTCGGTGCCGGTACAGACTCAATTGATCGTCGAGCTTTGCTCCAGGTAGCGTCCGCGCCAGCCGCGTCGGGCCCCCCGCGAGCGATCGCCCGGCCAGGCGCCCCGGCCGGGCAGACGGCTCCCCCCCACAGCTTTCCAGGAGACACAGATGCATATCCGCTGGCGTGGACTTGAACTGCCGAGCGCCGTCGTCTGCGAGCAGGAGACCCTTTCGCAGACCTACGGGAAATTCGTCGCCGAGCCGTTCGAACGCGGCTTTGGCGCCACGGTCGGCAACGGCCTGCGCCGCATCCTGCTCTCCAGCATCGAGGGGAGCGCCGTGATGCAGATCAAGATCCAGAACGCGCAGCACGAGTTCACCACCATCCCGGGCGTCCTGGAGGACGTGACGGACATCGTGCTGAACGTCAAGTCGCTGGTGGTGAAGAGCCACAGCGAGCAGACCAAGGTGCTGCGGGTCGAGCGGAACACGGCGGGCGCCATCACCGCCGGCGACATCCTCACCGACGGCGCGGTTGAGATCATCAACAAGGACCACGTGCTGGCGACCCTCACCGACGACGTCCCCTTCGTGATGGAGATGATCGTCGAGAACGGCCGCGGCTACGTGCCCGCCAGTGAGCACAGTCAGAACGTCCAAGAGATCGGCATCATCCCCATCGACGCCATCTTCAGCCCCGTGCTGCGGGTGCGGTTCGACGTGGAAGAGACCCGCGTCGGTCAGAAGACCAACTACGACAAGCTGTCCATCGAGGTCTGGACCGACGGTTCGCTCGACCCCGAGATGGCGCTGGTCGAGGCCGCCAAGATCTTGCGGAAGCACCTCAACCCGTTCGTCCAGTACTCGCAGCTTGGCCCGCAGGTCCGCTCGCCGGCCCGCACCAGCTCGTCGACCGGCATCGACCCCTCCCTGGAGGCGAAGCTGTCGATGCCGATCGCCGACCTCCAGCTTTCGGTCCGGGCCAGCAACTGCCTCGAAGCAGAGAACATCCTCTCGGTCCGCGACCTGGTGACCAAGAGCGAAGACCACCTGCTGGAAGTACGCAATTTCGGCGAAACCACGCTTACCGAAGTCCGCGAGAAGCTTCGCGACTTGGGTCTGCACCTCGGGATGCGGATCTCCTCCGCCATGTCGGTCTGATCCTCCCCCACCCCGCACCGCCCGCACCCCTGCTGGGCACGTCACGGAACCGCGACTATGAGACACCGCAAGCGTGGCCGGATCCTCGGCCGGAACCCGAAGCACCAACGCGCCCTGCTGCGGAGCTTGGCCAGCAACCTGTTGCTGACCGAACGCGACCCGGAGGACCTCCGGTTCCTCGACATGGAATCGGAGCCGAAGGTGAAGGGGCGTATCATCACGACCCTCAGCAAGGCCAAGGAAGTACGCCCGCTAGTAGAGAAGTGCATCACCATCGCCAAGGGCGGGGTGAAGGCCCAAGAAGCCGCGGCCGAGTTCGGGACCGACGCCGAGCGCGGCTCGGACGCCTGGCGGCAGTGGCGGCAGGGCGAGGGCTGGCGGAAGTGGAACACCGCGATGGCGCCGGCCGTAGCCGCCCGTCGTCGGTGCATCACGCTGCTGGGCAGCAAGCAGGCCGTGGCCGTGCTGTTCGAGACGGTCGCCCCCAGGTTCACCGATCGCCCGGGCGGCTACACCCGCGTGGTGCGTCTGGCCGCCCCGCGTCTGGGCGACGCCGGTACGCGTGCGATCCTTGAGTTTGTCGGCGTCCGCGACCGCGTGGTTCAACGCGCCGCCAAGCCGGCGTTCGATCAGGCAGAGACCGTCGAGGCGAGCTGAATCTTCCCGGCTGGGCCGTCTCCGGCTGGGCCGTCTCCGGTTGGGCCAATCTCGGCAGGACTAGCCGATCGGCAGCCGCACCACGGCCCGGGCGCCCTCGCCCGGGGCCGATTGGTAGTCGATCGAGCCCCCGAGCCGCTCGATCACGCTCCGCGCTAGGAACACGCCCAGCCCCATCCCTTTGCCCGGGTCTTTGGTGGTGAAGAAGGGCTCGCCGATCCGCCGCAGCACGTCGCGGTCGATCCCCGGCCCGTGGTCTTGCACCTCGATCGTGAGCGTCCGGGCGTCGGTCGTCATGGCGAGCCCGACGGGCTTCCCCCCCGAGGCGTCGAGCCCGTTCTGGGCGAGCGCCCTCAGCGCCTGCCCCACCGCGATCACCGGGAGCGTCAGGCAAACGCCCCCGGAACCCGCGGCGATTTCTACTTCGACCGGCGCTCCCGGCAGCCCGCTCACCACGCCCGCGGCGAGCTCTGCGACGGTGATTTCGGTCGGCGCCTCGCCGGCGGCCTGGCCCGAATCGATGCTCATCCGGTCGAGGATGGCGCGGCAGCGGACCAGTTCGTCGCGGATCAGCTTGGCGTCGTGACGCACCTCTTCGGAGGCGCCGCGGGCCTGGAGCTCGAGCTCCAGCTCACGCGCCACGACGGCAATGGTTGACAGGGGCGAGGCCAGCTCGTGGGCGGCGCCCGCGGCCAGCGTCCCCAACGCCTCGAGCTTCTCGCTGCGGGCCCGGCGTTGTTCTGCGTCGCGTCGCGCCTGCTCGCTCTGCTCGAGTTGCCCGGTGAGCCGGGTGGCGAAGTTGACGATCACGCCCGCCGACACCCCGAACGCCACGATCGCGCCGATGGCGGCCAGCCACGTCGACTCGGGCGCCGAGAGGGGCGCCAGCCGCCCCGGTTCGCGGAGCGCCTCGATGCTCTGGTGCCACCAGCTCAGCAACGAAAAGGCCAGCACCGCCCCGCCGCAAAGCACCCACGACCACTGCCAAGGGAGCAGCACCGCGGCCAGCGCCAGGTTCACAAAGTAGAAGACGACAAACGGGTTGGTGGTGCCGCCGGTGAGCCACAGCATTGCCGTAAGCACGGCCAGGTCGAGCAGCATCAGGCCCCCCATCACGACGTGCCACGCGCGGGGGGGCGTGGGGCGGCGGGCCGCGCCGCGGCGCCAGCAGGCGAAGGCCGTGTTGGTGAGCACCGTGACGGCCACCAGGCTCAACAAGGGAACAATCGGCAGGCGGACCCCCAGCAGCGTCACGACGCTGATCGTGCCGAGCTGGCCGATCGCCGCGACCCACCGCAGCTTGGCGAGCCACCGGGCGCTCGTGCCGAAGCGTTCGGCGTCGCGGGCCGCGGGGGTCGTGGGGATCGAGCTCATGGCTGGCGTGCTGCTTGGGGCGGGGGCGCCGATCCGCCCGGCGGCGGGTGGGGGGCGTGGCAGAGATCGAGTCTAATCGACGCCACCCGCGGTGTCGTCTTCACCCTTGTGGCGGTCCCCGTCGCCCGGCCGACAATGAGCCTCGACCTGAAATCCGTCGCCTACCGGACGACCCACCCGCTGCTCAAGCGGATCCGCGGGAGCCGCACGTTGATCCGGCGGCTCACCGGCGTACGCGTGCCGGCGGGGACGGCGGTCGACTTCGATCCGACCACCGTGCTGCTGGCGATCGCCGTCCGCGAGGCGGCCCTGCCGGGCGACCGCAGCGCGCTGGAGGTGGGCGTCGGCGCCGGCGCCCTGGCGGGGCTCTCGGTCGCCAAGGCCACGGGGCTCGCGCTCACCGGGTGCGACTGCGTGGCCCGCAGGGTCGAGTCGGCACGCGTTGTCGCCCAGCACAACCGGGCGCCGGTGCGTCTGTTTGTCAGCGACCTGTTCGACGGCCTGCCGGCCGGCGAGCGGTTCGACCTGATCTTTTTTAACCCCCCCTACGTGCCGACCGAGGTGGGGGACCGGCTGAACTTTTCCGAGCGGCTTACCGGCGAGCGCTCGATGTGGGACGGCGGCGACGACGGCCTGCAGGTGCTGCGGCGGTTCCTCGCCGAGGCGCCCCCGCGGATGGCGCCGGGGGCCCGGGTAGTGTTTGGCGTGCAGCACGTGTTCACGCCCGACGCCGCGGTGCGGGGGGCGATCGACGCCTCGCCGTTCGAGCTGGTCCGTCGCGTTACGCGGTGGTGGCTGCCGAGTGCGGCGTACGTGCTTCGCGCACCCGCTCGGGCTTGAACGTGCGGCGTGGCTGCAGGGCGGGATCGGGGCGGGCGCTGACGCCCAGGGGGCGGGCGGTCTCGATGATCGCCTCGGCGATCGCCTCGGCCGCGACGCGGCGTTGACCGGCGTCGGAACGCACGGCCCGTTCGAGCTCGACGTGCACGAACGCCCCGCCGACGCTGCGCAGATGGCGGCCCTGTTCGTTCTTGGTGGCGGCCAACGAGCTGAATCGCACGCCGGGCGTCCCCTCGTTCACCTTCTGATTCAACTCGTCCTTGGGCTTCAGGTTGTTGAACGAGTAGCCCGCCATGCCGCGTTGAACCAGCCGGTCGTTGAGTGTGACGATCTGTTCGGTCACCTCGCCGCCGCCGGTGGAGAGGATCGCCTTGGCGTCGTCCGGGAACGGGTGCTTCTCGATCGCGAAGCCGTGGATCTGCCACGCCGCGACCTGGCCCAGCGGGCCGGTCCAGGCGACGTGCACCTGGTGGAAGACGGAGTCAATCAGGTCGGGCACGTCCGCCTTGTCGCGTTGGGCGCCGGCAAGCAGCAGCCCCTTGGCGCCGTGTTCGAACACCATGGCGGCGACCTTCGCCGAGTTGGAGTCGTCCAGCGGGTGGGGCGCCTCGACGATCGCGGGCACCTGGCTGTCTGGGTTCAGCAGGAACGCCCCCCAGCCACGCGGCTGAGAGACACGCGCCAGGTCTTCGCGCAGCAGCAGGTACTGCTTGCCGCTCTTTTGGTCGACAAACCGGACCACTTCGTAGCCCGCTTGTTCGGCGAGCCGCGCCGCCTCGTCTACCGCGCCGGAGTCCAGCAGCCTGGCGGTGCGGAAGAGCGTGGGGAGCTCCGGCGAGGGGTCGACGTACGGCCGCGGGTCGCTCTTGGGACCACGCAGGAAGTACTTCGGGCCGGTTAATTCGGCGACCAGACCCGCGAGCGACCCCGTAACGGTGGCGATCGACTGGGCTCGCGCCGCAGCGGGAGCGAATACAATCGCGGCTAAGGCGATCGGCGCTAGATAGCAATGATGCATGGTACGCAAACTCCTTCCCTCCATGGATTGAGTCTCGCCTGCGACGGAACCGACACGTGTGTCCCCGTCGGACGCCCTCCCAGGGCTTGACCGACAGGCCGCCGTACACGCCCCGGAGTATGAACAGAGCGGCCCGCCGGGGCAACGCTAATTCCGGCTAAATTCCGGCCCGGTCTGCTGGCGCCGCGGCGGGCGTTTCAGGTGCGGAGTCCGCCTCGTCGAACTCTACCTTCTCGTAGACATCGCTCAGAGCGAGCGGCAGATCGAGCAGCGCCAACGTGATCGAGGCGTCGATGCCGTTCGCCTCGGTCAGGTTCCAACTGCCGTCTTCTTGACGGACGAAGCGTTCGATATGCGGCCTGTCTTGGGCCACCAGCACGTACTCGCGTAGCGAGGCGATCTTGCGGTAGTGCTCGAACTTCTTGCCGCGGTCGTAGGTTTCGGTGGAGGGGGAGAGGACCTCAACGATGAGCTGAGGGTTGAGGAGGGTATCGAGGTGTTCATCCTCAAACGCCGGTTCTCCGCAGACTACCGAGAGATCGGGGTAAGTGTAGAGGCCGGACGGATCGACTTTAACCCGCATGTCTGAGCCGTGTCCTTCGCAAGGCTTTCCCTTCAACCCGGAGCCGATCAAAGTATTGAGAGCGAAGGTCAAGCGGCTATGCTGACGGCTAGCGCCCGCCATCGCGAACATCTCGCCCCGATAGAACTCGTGCTTCTGTTCCAGCGAGGCGCGCTCACGAGCAAGGTATTGGTCGGCCGTTAGATAGGTGTTGGGGATTGCGGACATGCGGGCATTGTACTCTGCCTCGCGCGGGCCGCGAAGCTCGCTCCATCGGGCGAGCCGTCGGCGCCCGCCGCCGGAGTGGCGGCGCGATTTACGTCTGGGTTCCAACGGATCCTGGGTCCGGGGCCCCTTTTTGCATCACTCCGGCGGCTGACGCCGACGGCTCGCCTAGCGGGTTCGTAGCCCTGACATCCAGGCTCAAAAACCGGTAGAATCGGGCCTCAATCGCTGACGCTCCCCGCCGAGGAACCGAGCCTGTGGCCGACGAAGACGATCCCGCCGAAGTCCCGTCCGAAGGGGGCCCCAACGAGGCCTCTGGCCCCACCCCCGGCGAGGGTTCTTCGGGCGATGCGCCCGCCTCCGACCCGACCGCGGCGATCGCCCTGCGTCTGATCGACATGCCGATCGAGGACGAGCTCAAGGAGAGCTACCTGACGTACGCCATGAGCGTGATCGTCAGCCGGGCGCTGCCCGACGTGCGCGACGGCCTCAAGCCCTCGCAGCGGCGGATCTTGGTCGCGATGAACGACCTGAACCTCGGCCCGGGTTCACAGCGGGTGAAATGCGCCAAGATTTCCGGCGACACCAGCGGTAACTACCACCCGCACGGCGAGAGCGTCATCTACCCGACTCTCGTGCGCATGGCCCAGGAATGGAACATGCGCGCCCTGCTGATCGACAAGCAGGGAAACTTCGGCAGCATCGCCGGGCTGCCGCCGGCCGCCATGCGGTACACCGAAGCCCGCCTGTCGCCCGTCGCGGCGCTAATGCTCGAGGACCTGAAGCTCGACACCGTGCCGTTCGTCCCCACCTACGACGAACGCAGCACCGAGCCGGTGGTGCTCCCCTCCAAGTTCCCCAACCTGCTGGTGAACGGCTCGGGGGGCATCGCGGTCGGCATGGCGACCAGCATCCCGCCCCACAACCTGGGCGAGGTCTGCCGCGGCGTAGTGGCGCTGCTAGACAACCCGGAGATCAGCATCCAGGAGCTGATGGAGCACATCCCGGGGCCCGACTTCCCCACCGGCGGCATCATCTGCGGCCGCAGCAGCGTGGCCCGCGGCTACATGACCGGGCGCAGCACCATCACCGTGCGGGCCCGCACCAGCGTCGAAGAGGCGGGCAAGAAGACGCGGATCATCATCCACGAGATCCCCTACCAGCAGGCCCGCGACCGGGTCGAAGAAAGGATCACGACGCTCGCGGCCGACGGCAAGATCTCCGGCATCGCGGCGGTGCACAACCACAGCGACCTCAACGAGCCGGTCCGGCTGGTCATCGACCTGAAGCGCGACGCCGACGCGGACGTGGTGCTCAACCAGCTCTACAAGTTCTCGTCGATCCAAGAGACGTTCAGCGTCATCTTCTTGGCGCTGGTCGACGGCAAGCCGCGCGTGCTGAACCTGAAGGAGATGCTGCAAGAGTTCGTGCGGCACCGCTTCACGGTCATCCGCCGGCGGACGCAGTTCCTCTTGGCCCGGGCGCGGAAGCGGAAGCACACCGTCCAGGGCCTGCTGCTGGCGCACGCCAACATCGACGAGGTGATCCGCGTCATCCGCAGCAGCACCACGCAGCCCGAGGCCAAGCAGCGGCTGATCGAGATCAAGGTCCCCTCGTCGATGCTCGAACGCGCGCTGGGCGACGTCGGCTACGGCCAGTTTATCGCCGAACGCGGCGCGGCCGAGGACTACTCGCTGACCCCCGTGCAGGCCGACGCGATCCTGCGGATGACGCTCGGCCAGTTGGTGAACCTCGAGCAGGAGAAGCTGGTCGACGAGCACTCAACGCTGCTGACGGAGATCGGCGAGTACCTGTCGATCTTGGGGGACGACGCCCGCATCTACGGCATCATCCGCGACGACATGCTGGAGCTGGCCGATTCGCGGCACGCCGACGCGCGTCGCACGCAGATCAGCCACGAAGAGCTGGGGGACGTCGACCTCGAGGACCTGATCGAGGAAGAGACGATGGTTGTCTCGATCAGCCACGAGGGGTACATCAAGCGCACGCCGGCGACCGCCTACCGCACCCAGAACCGCGGCGGCAAGGGGATCAAGGGCGCCAAGAGCGACGAGGCCGACCCCGTTGAGCACCTGTTCGTCACCAGCACGCACGACTACCTGCTGTTCTTCACGAACCAGGGGAAGGTCTACTGGCAGAAGGTGTACAACCTGCCGCAGCTTGCGCGCGACGCGAAGGGCCGCGCCGTGGTCAACCTGCTGAACTTCGGCGAGGGAGAGAAGATCGCCGACTGCCGGGCCCTGCGCGACCTGCACCTGGAAGACCACTACCTGATGATGGCCACCCGCAACGGGCTGGTGAAGAAGACCGCGCTTAAGGCCTACAGCCGGCCGCTGAAGAGCGGCATCATCAGCATCAAGCTGCGTGAGGGGGACGAGCTGGTGGACGTGGCGCTGGTGCAGCCGGGCGACGAGATCGTCCTCTCCACCGCCAAGGGGATGGCCATCCGTTTCAGCGAGGCAGACGCCCGCCCGACCGGCCGCAACACCAGCGGCGTCAAGGGAATCGGGCTGGGCAAGGGGGACTACGTGGTCGGCATGGTGCCGGCGTTCCCCGGCGCCACGCTGCTGACCGCCACCGCCAACGGCTACGGCAAACGGACCCCGTTCGGCCCCAACGCCGACGGCGGTCAAGAAGTCGAAGGGGTTGAAGACGTCGAACGGGTCGAAGCAGCGGAAGGCGAGGACGAGAACAGCTCCTCCTCCCATCGCTACCGCACGCAGCACCGCGGCGGCAAGGGGCTGCGGGACATCAAGACCACCGACCGCAACGGCGGCGTGGTGGGCGTGGTGCGGGTGGACGACGACGACGAGCTGCTGATGATGACCGCCATGGGCAAGGTGCAACGCATCAAGGCGAGCGACATCAACGTCATCGGCCGCAACACGCAGGGGGTGCGGATCATGTCGCTGGACGACGGCGATCAACTGATGGCGATCGTCCGCGTGCCAAAAGAAGAGGGTGACGCGGCGCCCGTGGAAGAGGCGTAGTGCTGGCCAAAGAATGGGCCGCGGATCACGCGGATCACGCGGATTACGTTGGATGAGGCGTGATGATCAGTGTTGATCCGCTTGATCCGCGACGATCCGCGTCCCATTCTTGAGTCGTTTCAGTGCAACTCGAATCAAGAGTACGGAGATGGCTGAGTGGCCCCTCGGAGTTTTTGCCAGCATTGACGCGGGGCTGGGGGTGCGGCTCGACGTGGCCCAACAGCTCGGCGTGCCGACGCTGCACCTGCACGCCCCGCACGCCGAGGGGCGGACCGCCGAGGCCGCGGCCGCGTTCCGCAAGCGGCTCGATGAGCTGGGGATGCGGGTGTCGGTGGTCTTCGCCGGGTTCGACGGCGAGAGCTACGCCGACATCCCGACGGTCGTCGAGACCGTCGGCCTTGTGCCGCACGCCTACCGCGCGGAGCGGATCGCGCAGCTCAAGCAGATCATCGACTTCACGGCGCTGTTGGGCGTTGAAGCTACCGGGCTCCACCTGGGCTTTGTGCCGCACGACGCCGCTTCGCACGGCTTTGCCGAGGTCGTGGCCGTAACCGGGGAGGTTTGCGACTACGCGGCGGGCCAAGGGGTGGCGATCCACCTAGAAACCGGCCAAGAGCCGGCCGACGTGCTGATCGCGTTCCTCGACGCGGTCGGCCGCCCGAACTTGTTCGTCAACTTCGACCCCGCCAACATGATCCTCTACGGCTGCGGCGAGCCCATCGATGCGCTGCGGAAGCTGGGCGCCCGGGTGCGCAGCGTGCACTGCAAGGACGCCACGTGGAGCGACCAGCCGGGCCAGACCTGGGGCGCCGAGACGGCGCTGGGCGAGGGGGCGGTCGACTTCGAGAAGTTCCTCAGCACGCTGGCGGAGATCGGCTACGATGGGCCGCTGACGATCGAGCGGGAGATCCCGCAAGACCCGGAGCGTCAGAAGGCGGAGATCGGCCGGGCGCTTGAATTGCTGAATCGGCTCAAGGCCAGCGTCTAGTCCGGGCCGCTCGCGTCCGGCTCGCCCTCGGATGCTATCGCGAGGGTGTCAACGCGTCGCGGCGGTGATTAGACTGCGAGGCCTGCATCCCGCCCTACCGTTTCGGTACTTCAAACCAGGCGTGCGTATGAACGTTCAGGTCCGGCTGTCGATCATGATGTTCCTCCAGTTCTTTATCTGGGGGGCCTGGTACGTATCGATGACCGGATTCATCGGCGCCGCGGGGATGGACGGGGTGACGGGCGCCGCGTACACGGTCGGTCCGATCGCGGCGATCATCGCGCCGTTCTTCTTGGGCATGGTGGCCGACCGGTTCTTCGCCAGCCAACGCGTGTTGGGGGCGCTGCATCTGGTGGGCGGGGGTCTGCTGCTGGCGGCGCCGATGGCAGCGGCGCCGTTTGTCTTGGGCGAGGCGCCGGCCGACTCCAGCATCTTCTACAAGGTGATGCTGCACGACGCCGCGGCGTACCGGCAGCCGTTCACGCTGCTGCTGCTGGCCCACATGCTCTGCTACATGCCCACGCTGGGGCTGACCGCTTCGTTGTCATTCCAGAACCTAGAGAACCCAGAGAAGCAGTTCCCCGCCATCCGTGTGCTGGGGACGATCGGCTGGATCGCCGGCAACCTGGCCGTTGGTTTGCTGCCAGGCGCGGACGCTTCCCCTGCCCAGTTCTACCTGGCCGGGGGCGCGGCGTTGCTGTTGGGGTTGTTCAGCTTTACCCTCCCCCACACGCCGCCGCCGGCCAAAGGCAAGCCGACCACCATCGGCCAGATCCTGGGTTCCGATTCGCTCGGGATGATGAAGAACCCTTCCTACGCTGTGTTTATCATCTGCTCGTTCCTCATCTGCATACCGCTGGCGGGCTACTACCAGCAGGCCCGCAACTTTGTCGACGCGGTTGGCCTGAAGATCAACGGCAGCGCCACCACCACCATGAGCTTCGGGCAGATGTCTGAGGTGGTGTTCATGGTGCTGATGCCGCTGTTCTTCGCACGGCTCGGGGTGAAGTGGATGCTGCTGGCGGGCATGGGGGCCTGGGTGCTGCGTTACGCCCTGTTCGCGCTGGGCGCCGACGACCACATCCTTTGGATGGTGTTCCTGGGAGTCTTGCTGCACGGCATCTGCTACGACTTCTTCTTCGTGACCGGGATGATCTACGCAGACCAACGCGCGCCTTCCGACGTGCGGAATCAGGCGCAAAGCTTTCTTGTGTTCGTCACTCAGGGCTTGGGGCTGGGGATCGGCGCCAAGGTGTTCTTTGCCCACGTGCTGATGAACACCGAAGATGGGGTTGCGGATTGGTACACGATCTGGCTCTACCCCTGTCTTTTCGCGGCCGCGGTGATGGTGGTGTTTTTCCTGTTCTTCTGGGACAAGGCCGGAGCGACGCCCCGGACGGACCGGTTGGACGCGGCCGAGGCCGCTAGCCGAGTGGAGGCAGCCCAATGATCCGCATCGGAATCGCAGGCCTCGGCTTCATGGGGATGGTCCACTACGAGACCTACCAGAAGCTGCGCGGCGCCAAGGTAGTGGCGCTGACCGACAACTGCCCCGAGAAACGCGCGGGCGACTGGCGGAGCATCAAGGGAAACTTCGGCCCCCCGGGCCGGCAGATGGACCTGTCGCACCTGCGGGTGCACGAGTCGATCGACGACCTCCTGGCCGATCCCGAGGTCGACCTGGTAGACGTCACGCTGCCGCCGGCGATGCACGCGGATGTCGCCATCCGCGCCCTGCGGGCGGGCAAGCACGTCTTCAGCGAGAAGCCGTTGGCGCTCGCGCTGGGGGACTGCGACCGGATGGTTAAGGCGGCCGACGCGGCCGGTCGCCGGCTGCTGGTGGGGCACGTGCTGCCCTACTTTCCGGAGTACGCCTGGGCGCTCAAGACGGCCCGCGGCGGCAAGTACGGGCGGGTGCTGGGGGCGAGCTTCAAACGCGTGATCTCCGACCCCCACTGGATGCGGGGCTACTGGGACGCCGCCGTGGTGGGCGGACCGATGCTCGACCTGCACGTGCACGACGCCCACTTCGTCCGCTGCCTGCTGGGGATGCCGACCCGCGTCACCACCCGCGGCAGCACACGCAACGGCCTGGCCGAGCACTGGCACTCGCTGATGGAGTTCGCCGATCCCGGCGTCACGGTGCACGCCGAGAGCGGCGTGATCGACCAGCCGGGCCGGCCCTTCTTGCACGGGTTTGAGATCCGGCTGGAACGCGCGACGCTGGCGTTCGAGTTCGCCACGCTGGGTGACGAGTCGCGCTACCTCTGCCCGCCGACGTTGCTGGACGCCAAGGGCGGGGCCAAGACGGTCGACCTGGGCGCCGGCGACCCGATGGACGCCTTCGCCGCGGAGCTGCGCGACGTGGTGGGGGCGGTGAGCGGCAAGCGGCTTGACGGCGCCGCGGCGCTGGACTGCGCCGCCGCACGCGACGCGATCGCGCTGTGCCAGCGTCAGGCGGAGAGCCTGGCCAAGGGGAAGACGGTCCGCGTCTGACCCGAGGTACTTAATCGACGAGCGAGAACGCGACCCCGACGATGAGCTGCGCGGCTTCTTCCGCCTGGTCGTACTCGCCAAACGCCTCGTCCAGCGGAGAGGGCTCGCGCCGTTGCTGGGCGGCGTCGATCGCTAGCAGCAGGTCGGGCGAATCGTCGCCGGCCTGTTCGGCCGACGCTGCCTCGGGAGTGCTCTCGAATGGCCGGGCCGTTATAGACAGCGGCTCGACCAGCGCGAAACCTGGCTCTGGAGCTGCTGCTACGTTGCTCTCGGCGGCCGGTTCGAGGGGGCCGACGGGCGCCTCGCCCGTCGCCGCCATGGCGGGCGCGATCGCCGGGGCCTGCATCCCGAGGTGGTCACGCCACACGGTGTAGTCCGCCAAGTCGACCCGGCCGTCGCCGTTTGCGTCCGCCTGGGGGTTGGCGGTGCCGAAGTGCTGACGCCACAGGGCGAGGTCGCCTTCGTCTACCAGCCCGCTGCCGTCGAAGTCGCCCGGCATCGGCTCGAAGACCTGCGGCTGCGTGGCCGTGGCCACGGGCGGGTCGAAGTTTCCGACGATGGGCAGCGCGCGGTCGTCGCCGAACTCGAAGTACAGGTCGGCGCCAAACGGCTTGGTCCGGAACGGGTGGTCGACCAGGTTCGCGGTCCCCGCGGCCGCCAGCCGGGTCGCCGCGTTGGGGTTGCCGGAGACCAGGAAGTACCACTCGGACGTGTTGCGCGGCGTGGCGGCCGAGTCGCGCGGGACCCACAGGCCGATGTCGTCGACGCCGTCGCCGTCCATGTCGGCGGCGACCGGCCGGTCGAGCACGCCGGGGAAGCCCCAGACCAGGCTGTCGTCCGCTACAAAGTCTTGCGTGAGGTCGAAGTTGAAGCGGTTGTCGTTGAACGACGCGAAGTCGTCGATGCCGTTGCCGTCGAAGTCGCCGACGATCGGCACCCCGTAGAGGTTGCCCTGCGCGCTGACCTCGGCCTGCTGGATGATGAAGTCGTGGTTGCGGTCGAGCGCCCATCGGCCGGCGTAGTACAGGCCGATCTCGTCGCCGTTGGCGGCGTTGCCGTCGAAGTTGCCGGCGATGGGGATGGCGCCCGCGACGTTGAAGCCCGCGATCAGCGGCTGGACGGTCAGCAAATCGGCGCCCGTGGGGTTCACGACGCCGTCGAAGTCGCGGTCCACGAGCCAGCGGTAGGCGTTCAGCTCCGCCGAGTAGCCGAACGCGGCCAGGCCATCGAAGCCCAACGAGGCGTTGGGGACCGCGTTGCTTGGCAGGCCAAACTTGCCGGCGAAGGCTAGGTCGTGAACGTTGTAGCCCCCCAGCCCGATGGCGCCGCCGGCGCCGGTGACCGGCAGCGTGAACGAGAGGTCGACGTTGGTCCCCCCGCCCGGGAACTGCTGTTGCTGCACGTCCCACAGGCCGTTTCCGTTGATGTCGATGGCGATGTTCTGGGCGACGAAGGCGCCGATCTCCGGCAGGCTGTCCATGACGAAGTTGGCCCCGGCGAACAGGCCGCCGAAGAGGTCTTCAACCGGGTTGCCGGCGGGGTCGCTCACCGTGGGGCTCACCGTCAGCGTAAAGCGGTCGTCCGGCAGCGGCGCGGCGAAGTTCAGCGTCACGGTCGCCGTGTTCAGGTTGGCGCTGAACAGGAGCGAGAAGGCGTCGCCGACGCCCGGAGCGCTGGAGAACGCCGAGTCAACGGTGATCTCGCCTGTCGCGGCGTTGAAGGCCGTGACGCGGCGGACCTGCCCCTGGTTGGGGCCGTTGCTGAACCGCAGGTAGTCGCCGATGGCGGGCTGGTTGCCCCCCGCGGGGATCATCCCCGCGGCCGTGAACACCGAGGCGCTTGCCGCCGAGGTCACCAGGGCCTCGCCCGGCAGGTTCGGCACCGCCACGCCGGCGTGCGCCAGGCTCGCGGCAGTGATCACCGAGAAGCCGTCGCCCACGGCGGGCGCGATGGTGCTGTCCTGGTCGAGCTGGATGTCGCCCGTCGCCGGATTGAAGGCCGCGACGCGCTGGATGACCCCCGCGTTGGGGCCGTTGTTAAAGGTGATGAAGTCGCCGACCGCCGGCACGACCGCGGCGCCCACAAGCCCCGCGGCGGTGAAGTTGGTGTTGTCCGCCACCGCGGTGACGGTCTCCGAGAGCTTGACCGCCTGGTCGACCGTGACCGAGCTGATCGCCACGGGACCCGTAGCGTCGCCAACCAGCAGGTAGTTGCTTACCTTCGCCGCTTCGACCGGGTCGAGCGCCGGGTAGATGAAGTCGTTCACCGTGCCGGCCTGATCGACCCGGGTCGGTGGGTCGGTGAAGAAGATCGAGAGGCTGGTCGCCAGCGGAGTGGGGCCGGTTTGAGTCGGCTTGGGGTCGAACAGGTCGAACGAGCCGTCGCCGCTAATCGGCAGGCCGTTTACCCCGATGCCGTCGACCTGCGGGCCCTGGGTGTCGATGAAGATCTGCAGCACCTGTCCGGCGTCCGAGAAGCCGTCGCTGGGCAGATTCATGTTCCCGGCCGCATCGGCCGCGATCACCAAGAGCTGCCGAACGCCGTCACGCATGGCGGTGAACGCGGGGTCGTTCAGATTGACGGACGTGGCGATACGCCACAAAAGGGTGGAGCCGGTGTTGGAGTCGGCCGTGGGGATGCTTGCGGTCCCGACCAACAGGTCGGTTCCTGCGGTAAAGAAGCCGTCAGAATCGACGTCCCAAATCAGACCCACGTCTGATCCTTGCGCGCCGGTCCCGGTGAATGTGGGCGTGGTGACGCGGGTAATGCGGTCGGAGAAGGTCGCCGGCGACGCGTTGACGCCGGAGTCGCTGGCGTCGTCCAGGCCATCGAAGTCGCCCAGGGCGTCGCCAAAGATAACCCCGGGCGCCATCGTGTCGAGCGTCACCCGCAGCGACGGCGACATGGCGTAGCGGCCGATGGTCGCGGGGGTGGCTTGGTCGCGGATCCACACCGCGGCGGAGATGTGGTTGCCCTCTCCTTCGACAAGGTCGCCTGCCGCGGCGGTGAACTCCCAGGTGTTGCCCGTTCCGGTGTAGAACGCGAAACCGATCGATACCGCGTTGTTGAACACCTCGACCCCGTAGTCGAAGCCGACCGTCTGGGCGTTGTCGTCGCTAGAGTCTGGCGCGAGGTCGAGATTGGCGAACTCGTCGATGCGGTCGTCGTCCAGGATGATAGTGAACGTGGGCGTCGTGTCGTTGGTGATGTCGTCGGCGTTGTTGCGGCCGCTATCGCTGCCGGTCTGTAGGTCAACCAGCTCGGGGATGGGGGCCGCGGTGGTGATGGCGGTGAAGTTGTAGACGTTGATCGCATCGGCGGTGTCCCCCTGGATGCGGACATAGTAGGTCTGGTTGCGGACGACGGGGATGGTGATCCGTTCGCCGATCTTGGCGCCCGACGCGTCGGTGATGTTCTGCGCGCCGGAGCCGCCGATGCCCGCGACCGGGTTGGCGTCGTTGTCGAAGAACGTGGCGGTGAGTTCGCCGTCGCCGGGCAGGCCGGTCCGGCCGTCGCCAGCCACGCCTACGTCGGCGTCGGTGATCGGACGAAAGTAGAGCTGGAAATCGAGTGTGCCGGTCTCCTGGGCCACGAACTGAAAGAAGTCGGCGTCGCCGGGTACAGGGAACGGCGCCACAAGTCCGCCCGGGTCGATTGTCGGATCGACATTGATCGTCGGCCCGGCCCCCAGGAACGGGGCGTTGGCGAACGTGTTGTTTGCTTCGAAGGGATCGTTCTTGAAAACAACCAAGCGGCCCATGCCGCCGGCGCCCGTGGCGCCGGTGAGCGGATCAAGCGGGGTGATATCGACGAACTCGGCGTTCGAGTAGGTGACGGGCGCCATGGCGCCAACCGTGACCGAGCCGCTCCGCTGGTCGGCGCCGATGCGTTGGATCACCAGATTGCCGGGGCCCAAGTCCTGAACCAGCAGCCGGTCGCTGGCGTTGGGGGGGCCGGCGTCGACTTCGTACGCGATGGTCTGGGCGGCGACGCCGTTGAGGGCGTTCCCGTCGTCGTACTCGTCGGCGTGCGCGACGCGGATGATGTCGTCGCCCGCGAATGTCTCGACGAGGATGCGCTCGATCGTGGGGAAGTTCGCCGCGTTAGCGGGGGACTGGGCGGGGTTGATCGAGACGATGTTCTTGGTCGTCGCAGCGGGGGGCGCCGCCAGAGGCCCGTTCTGAACGCTCAACTGATAGGGGCTCCCGGCTGCCGCGCTGGCGACTAGCTGGGTGACATCGACCACATTGGCGGCGGTCGTGCCGCGGATCGCCAGCGTGTCCTCGCCGGCGCCGCCGTCGTAGGTGTCGGCGCCGGGGCTGTCGACCAGCGTGTCGTCGCCCGCTCCGCCCAACAGCACGTCGTCGCCGGCGCCCCCGGTGAGCGTGTCGTTGCCGGCCCCACCCAGCAGGGCGAGGGGGGTGGCCACCGTGATGCCGCTGCCGTCGAGGATGTCGTTCCCGCCCTCGCCATCGGCGCCGTCTACGCCAATGAAGGTCGTCGCCGAAGCGTCTGGCAGGCTCTCGAAGCGGATCGTGTCGTTGCCGTCGCCCCCGAGGACCCCAAGGAGCGTCATCCCGGCCGGGATGTTGGCGTTGTTGGCGACGATCGTGTCGTCACCCGCCAAGCCGTTCAGCACGAGCTGCGTCTTGCTCGCGAACTCGATCGTCTCGAACCCATCGATCCCCACCAGCCCGCGGTCGTCGGCCGAGCCGCGGCGGTAGGTGATGGCGTTGTTCGCGTTGGTGCCGTTGACGGTAAGCACATCCGCGACCACCAGGTCGATCACCGGCTCGAGGTTGTCGAAGTCGATCACCATGTTCGGCGCCGTTCCGACGTCGTCCGTGTCGTAGGCCAGCCGCCCCTCGTCCGGTTGGAGGCCCGGGGTGTAGGCCGCCGTTTCGACTGTTTGGGTCGACGCGCCCATAACAAGGAGCGTGTCCGACCCGTCGCCGCCGTCGAAGAAGATCGGGGTCGGTATCAACGCCGTGCCGTTGACATCGACCGTGAGGGTGTCGTCGCCGCCTTGCAGCTCGATACGGATCGACGGGGTGATCGAAGCGTCTGTCACAAAGACCTGCGACGCGCTGAGCTGGAAGACCCCTGGACCCACCGCGTTCAGCCCGGCCGGATCGGTAAACAGCAGCCCGCTCTGGGGGCCGGCCCCGACGTCGCGGGTCGCGATGGTCAGCGTGACGCTGTTGTTGCCCTGGGCAGCGCTCCCCCCGGACAGGCCCGAGCGGTCCATGACCGTGAGCAGCCCGGTGGTGGGGCTAATGAACACGTCGCCGGCCCCGGCGCCGACAGCCATGACTTCCACCGGCGACGAGAACTCTGAGGTGTTGCCCCCGGCGTCGGTCGCCGTCGCGACGAGCCACGATCCCGCGACAAGGCCGGCGGGCGCCGGGAAGGTTATGGTCTTACTGCCCGGCGCGGCGTACACGTCGCTGGTGACCAGCGACTGCCCTTCCTGTTGGTCCGCGTCGGCTAAAAACACCTCCACGGCGAGCGGGAACGCGGCGTTGGGCGCCACGGAGTCGACCGCGTAGCTCAGCGTAACCATCCCGGCGTCGATCGTAGCGGCGCCGAAGAACGCCGGCGTGTTCTGCAGGTTGTTGGGGCCCGTGTCGGGGTCGGCGGCGTCGTTCGCGGTGACGCCGTCGTCGCCCAGGTCGATCGCCAGGCCGACGTTGCCGAAGAAGGAGTTGCCGCGGATGCTGGCGCCCGTGGCCGCGCCCGCCACGTCGACGCCGCCGCCGGTGTTGAAGGCGATCACGTTCGCCTCGCCCGCCGCGGCGCCGCCGATCGGATTGCCAACCGCGTCTGTGACCAAGACGCCTGCGCCTGTGTTGGGCAGGGGGGCGTCGGTCGTGGCGGCGACCCCGATGCGGTTGCCGCGCACCGTGTTGCCGGTTGAGGCGGCGTCGTTCATCTCAACGCCGTTCATTCCGTTGCCGGAGATCACGTTCCCCTGGCCCGCGGCGGCGCCCCCGATCTGGTTGTCGTCTGCGCCGCTGTTGACCAGCACGCCGTCGAAGCCGTTTGCCAGCGCGGCCGTGCCCGCCGCGTTCAGGCCGATCAGGTTGCCGAAAACCGTGTTGCCGTCGGCGGCCTCGTTCTCGATGCCGACGCCGGTTTGCGTGTTGCCCGAGATCACGTTCCGCTCGCCCGCGGCCGCGCCGCCGACGGTGTTCGACGGCGAGCCGTCGATCATCACGCCGTTGCCGCTGTTCGGCAGCGCCGCGTCGCCGGCCGCGTTCGTGCCGATCAGGTTGCCGACGATCCTATTGCCAGACGCGGCGGCGCCCATCACCATGACGCCGTGCAGCGAGTTGCCCGACAGGATGTTTCGATCCGATAGGGTCGCGCCGCCGATCGTGTTGTTGTCGCTGTCGCCGGAGATGTTCACGGCGATCGCGTTGCCCAGGCCCGGCGTGCTTGCAGCGTCGGTCCCGATGAAGTTGCCGGCGATCGTGTTGCTGTCGGAGTCAACGATCGTTACGCCGTCGCTGAAACGGGTGATCGACAGCCCGCGCACGATGCTGCCGTTGGCGCCCGCGCCGCTGATCTGGAGGCCGCTGCCGAGGACCGTGGCGCCGTCGATCCGCACGCCCGGTTGCGTCGCGCCGTTGATGGCAAGCGTTTCGGTGATAGCCGGGAGCGTCGACGCCGGGGTGATGGTGAGGTCGCCCCCGACGATCGCGAACTGGATGTCGTCTGGCGTGGCGTCCGCGTTGGCCAGGGTGATGGCTTCGCGCAACGAGCCCACGCCGGCGTCGGCGTTGGTGGTGACCGTGAAGGTCGCCAGCATTCGGCGGTCCTCGAGCTGCTCTGCTCGCAGCCGCCGGCCGCGGCCCGCGCCCAGCACGCGGTCGACGGCGCCTGAGCGGCTGAACAAACCTCTACGCGGGGTACGAGAAGCCATGGCTACGTCTTACAGACAGGGGGGCAGAACCCATCCGTGGGCGCAGGCAGGTCGAACGGGCGACGCCGGGGGCGCGCCGAAGACCGACTATAAGCAGGGCGCCGCGCGCCTAGCAATAAATCAGCCAAAATAGCCGAAATTGCAGCGGTCCCGCAACTTACTCCCAGGCGCCGACGGCGCCCCCGGCCAGCGCCAGGGCTTCCTCCGACTCGTCGTCGGAGTCGCCGTACCCGTCGTAAGCCGTGTGGACAGCCGAGTAACCGCTGTCCAGCCGCTCTGGCTGGGCCGTGGCGAGGGCCAACAGCAGGGCGTCGTCGGAGTCGCTGAAGGCGCCGGCGATGGCCTCGTCGATCACCGCGGTCCCGCCCGTCGTCCCGCCCGTCGTCCTGCCTGTCGGGGTCACCCAGAACAGGGGCGTCGGCGTGCTGGCTTCTGCCAGGCTTGGCGCCGCAACGCCCGATCCCGCAACGCCCGGGCCGGCCGCGAGGTCCGCGACCATGCCTGGGACCTCAAACGCCGCGGAAACCGCCGAGGCGGGGCCCGCCAGCAGCGGGGCCGACATCCCCAAGTGGTCGCGCCACACGGTGTAGTCGGACAGGTCGACAACGCCGTCGCCGTTGCCATCGGCTTGCGGGTTGGTGGTGCCGAAGTACTGGCGCCACATCAGCCGGTCCGCTTCATCGACCAAGCCGCTGCCGTCGTAGTCGCCCGGCATCTCGGCGAACTGCTGCTGCACGGCGCCCGCGGCGATCGGCGGGTCGAAGTTGCCGACGATCGGCAGCGCCCTGTCGTCGCCGAACTCGTAGTAGAGGTCGGTCCCGAACGGCGGCGGCGAGAACGGGTGGTTGAGCGCCGCGAGGCTGCCGGCGCCGGGGGCGCCCGTGGTCGACACCAAGAAGTACCACTCGGTCACGCGCGGCGCCGTGGCGGCCGAGTTGCGCGGGACCCACAGACCGATGTCATCGACGCCGTCGCCGTTCATGTCCGCGGCGACCGGCTGGTCGAGCACTCCGGGCAGGCCCCAGATGAGCGTGGCGTCGGTGGCGTCGGCGAAGCCGTCGTTGCGGAAGTTAAACGAGAAGACGTTGCTGTTGAACACGGCGAGGTCGTCGAGCCCGTCGCCGTCGAAGTCGCCGACGATCGGCGCCCCCAAGAGCCCGGTGCTAAAGACCGTGTCGAGCACGTAGTTGTGCGTGGTGTCCACGAACCACGCGCCCTGATAGTACAGGCCGATCTCGTCGCCGTTGGCGAGGTTGCCGTCGAAGTTCCCCGCTACCGGCAGGGCCCCCGCGCGGGCCGTGGCGGAGAATCCAGGGAAGAGTCCTTGATTGACGATCAGGTCGTCGGCGCCGTCCGGATCGACGTTGGCGGCCGTGCTCGTCAGCGTGACGGGGTTGTAGTCGTCGTAGACCGCTCCGTCGCTGTCGAGGTCGATCAACCACAGCCACTGCCCGTTGTACTGACCGTAAGTGGCGAGCTGGTCGAACAGCCCGGTGCCGGGCGTCACGCCGGCCAGCGGCGTGAACTTGCCGGCGACCAGCAGCTCGTGGGGACTCTGATTGCCGGGCAGCGGCGTCGTCGCGCTGATGTAGGCGTCCATCGTGAACGACAGGTCGACGTTCGAGGCGTCTCCGCCGAGCGGCGCGGCGGGGTCCCACACGCCGTTGCCGTTGATGTCGATGGCGATGTTCTGCGAGACGTAGCTGCCGATCTCTGGGCGGCTATCGATGGTGAACCGGCCCACGAACGCCCCGCCGGGTACGCCGTCGCCGGAGGGGAGGACCGGGTTGTCGGTCGGCTGCGCCGCATTCGACTCGCCGTCTAGCTTATTGCCCCCGGAGTCGGTGAGGTTGTCGCTCACCGTGATCGTAAAGCGGTCGTCCGGCAGCGCCGAGGCGAACGTCAGCGTTACGCTGGCCGTGTTGATGTTCGCCGCAAGGTTGCCGGCGATGACCGTGAAGGAGTCGCCGATGTTCGGAACGAAGGGGAACGCCGTGGCGACCGTCATGGTTGCATCGAAACCCGGGTTGTTCGTCACACGTCGGATCTGGCCGGCGTTCGCTCCGGTGTTGAAGCGGACGTAGTCGCCGACTTGTGGGACTTGGATGCTACCGCCCCCAGGCTGGGACGCGAAGACGCCAAAAGAGGTGGTCGTGTTGGCGCCGGCGGCGGTCCGAACGGCCGACAGGGGCCCCGGCGGGTTGAAGATGCGGATCGAGGCGGCGTGGAGCATGCTCGCCGCGGTGATGATCGAGAAGCCGTCGCCGATCGCCGGGGCCGCGCCGTATGGGTTATCGACCGTGATGGCGCCTGTGGCGACGTTGTAGTTGGAGATAAGGCGGGTCGCGATCGTGTTGGCGCCGTTGTTGAACACAATGAAATCGCCCACCGCCGGGCGGTTTGCAGCCGCGGCGCCCACGAAGCCTGCGGCCGTGAACGTGGTGGTGTTCCCGGCCGGTGCGGTGACCGTTCCGGAGACCTTGATGGCCTGGTTTACGGCGGCCGCTGTGATGACCACCGGCCCTACGTGGTCGCCCACAACCGTATAGTTGCCAATGGTTGCGGCGATCGCGGCGTCCAGCGCCGGGGAGAGGAAGTCGTTGGCCGTGCCGGCGTTGTCGACCCGCGGAGGCAGGTCGGCGAAGTCGATCGTGATGCTATTCACGAGCGGCGTCGGGCCGTTGACCGACGGCTTTGGGTCGAAGAGGTCGTATCCGCCCTGCAGGGCCGGCAGCATGTTGGCCGATACGGCCGTGATCTGCGGCCCCTGCGTGTCGAGGAAGATCGTCAGCGCGTCGATGGTTGTCCCCGCAACGAACGCCGGCACCCCGATGGCGCCCGTCGCGCCGGCCGGGACTGGGTTGCCGGCGACGTCTTGCGCGGTGACAAGCAGCGGCCGTGCGCCGTCGCGGACGAACGCGCCGCCGGTGGAGTTGATCGTCGTCAGGTCGTTCAGGTCGATCGCCGAGGAGACCTGCCAATAGCCGACCGGGTTGGCCAGATTGCCGTCCAGCGGCAACGCGGTGGTTTGACCGAGGAAGATGTCGCGCGTGGCGCCCGTGGTCTGGATGATGCCGTCGCCGTTCGCGTCGAGCCACACCGAGACGATCGCGTTCGCCTCGGCCTGACCCCAGAGGGTGGGGGTCGTGTCGCTGGTGATGCGGTCGGAGTAGCTGGCGCCGTTGGTCGGCACGCCGGTGTCGCTGCCGTCGAACAGGCCGTCGGTGAGCGTGGTCGGCAGTGCGGGCGTGTTGACCAGACCGAAGCTGATCGGCGGCGCCGCGGTGTCGATGGTCGTCGGCAGCAGGAACGACTGGCTGATGTTGCCCGCGCGGTCTACCACTTCGAGCCTAAGGTTGTGGTCCCCAGCGGCGAGCACCGGCAGCGTGGTGGTGACAAAGTTGAGCGACGTGAAGATATCGCCGGGCGCCGTGGTCGGCTCAACGGCGGGGTCGAGCGAAGAGTCGTACAGCAGCACCTCGGCCGCGGTCCCGACGCGGTCGTACACCAGGTAGCGCAGGTTGTCCGTAAACAGCCGGCTGGTGGCCGGGATCGGCGGGTCGAACGTCGTGAGCGTCACGACGGGCGTGGTGACATTGGTGATGTTGTCTGTGTTGCTGCGGCCAGTGTCGGACGCGACGGTTAGGTCTAGCAGCGGCAGGCCGGGCGCCACTGTGTCGATCTCGACCCCGAGCCCCGGCACGGGGGTCATCGCGCTGAGCGTCCCCGCGGCGTCCTCGAAATCGGCGGTGAACAGCCAGAGCCCGTTGGCGATGGGGATAGTGGTGAGCTGCCACTGCCCCTGACCGTCGCCTGGGGTCCCGTCTGTGTTGTCGCTCCCCACGACGCCGGTTGCGACCAGCAGCGGCGCCCCAACGGCCGCTCCGGCAGCATTGGTGGCCTGGGCAAAGACCCGCACCCGATCGTTTGCCGGCCCGACGCCGGTGAAGGCCGGCGTGGGGGTCGAGGTGACGTTGTCGTTGTTGAAGACGCCGGTGTCGCTGCTGGCCAGCAGGTCGATCGTGCCGACGCCGGCGTTGGGGACGGGGAGGATCGTTACGAAGATCGGCGTTGAGAGCTGTCCAGTGGCCGTAATACGACCGGGGGCAGCAACGAACGTGTCTGTTACCAGCGTTTGCGCGGCCACCAGGTACGTCCCCGGCGTCAGCGCCGGCGTCGTCGCGGTCCATACGGCGCTTCCCGGCACGCGGGCGGCGTTGACCAATGCCTGGACGCCCGTAGCCAAGTTGGTGGCGACCAACTGCACGTCGTAGCCGGCGGCGCCGACGGCCGGGTCGATTGGCCCGACGTTGGCGTTGGATCCCGAGTTCGCCAGGAACGTCGCCAAGTCGTCTTGAATGAAGAATGTCGGCGTTGTGAGCGAGGTGACGCCGTCGCTGTTCGAGGCGCCGGTGTCCGAAGCGGGCGACAGCGTCACGCTGGCCGGGACGGGGGCGGCGACTGTTTGGATCGTCAGTCCGTACTGCGAACCCTCCCCGTTGGCCGGCAGAATGTCCATCGCCTGAAAGAAATACTGGCGACCGGCAACGACGGGAAAGGTGACGGTGTTCCCGGGCGCCAGCAGGCCACCCGTCAGCGAGTTCCCGGCGCTGTCGAGGGCCGCCACGGCGAGGTTCGCTAAAGCGGACCCCGTGTTCGCCCCGAAGATCAGCTTGCCGGTGGCGGGCGCTGTGTACCTGAACGTATCGATCGGGTCCGCGTCGTTGACGCGGAAGTTGGTGATCGTCACAAACTCGTCCGAGCCGATGGTTTGGCCACTTGGGGGCGCCACGCCGTTTAGGCTCTCAAGGTCGTCGCCCCCGCCGGCCAGCCCGCCGCCGATCAAGATCGCCAGCATCCGCCGGTCTTCCAGCGGCTCGTGCCGCAGCCTTCGGCTGCGTCCCGCTTCTAGTTTTTGGTCCAACGAACGAGAACGGCCAAACCAGCCACGGCGAGATTTTGCAGACATCGGAGGCGCCTCACGGAGAAACGGCAGTCGGCCCGTCCGTGGGCGCTAGCGGAACCTGACCGCAGCGGTGCTTAGAGGAGAATCGCGACTGCGGGGCCCCCCACCGCAAGCTTCGGCGGGCCGCAATATAAGGGGGGTAAGCTGGGCAATGCAAGCATTGTTTTAGGTTTACGCAAATAAAAAGCCCCCTGCGGATTGTTCCGCAGGGGGCGATGGGCCGATTGAGATCCTGGCGCCGCGTCTCTAAGCGGGGGACGTTCACCCCCCCGTTCGGGTGGTTACCAGCGGGCCTCGGCCCGCACGGTGAAGCCATCCAGCCGCAGCGAATCGCTCAGGTCGGTGTAGTTGTCGTTCCGGACGCCTTGGATGAAGTCGCTGGTGGTGACCAAGTTGCCCCACTGCTGGAACAAGTAGCCCGCAGACACGCGGATCCGGTCGTCGCAGCACACCTTGGCGACGCCCAGCTCGCACTCCACCAGTGAGATGGCGCGGTTGTCTTTCCAGTCGGCCATCGCCAGGTCAGCGGTCGTCGACGTGTTCTGCAGGCGGTAGGATGTGTTGAACCGGCCGCTCATCAGCGAGCCGTTCAGCTTGCCGTACACCCGCAGGCCACGGGCAAGGAAACGCTCCCCATCGAGGCCGGCCTTGATGCCGCCGCCGTGGAACTCGATGTTGGTGCGGGTTTCCTTGGCCCCGGCGCCGCCGCCGCCGAAGGCGCCGTTCTGCATGAAATCCTGCTCGATGTTGCCGTACTGGGCGCCGACCGAGTAGTTCAGCTCGCACCAGCTCTTGCTCAGCAGCACGTCGCGGAACATCACGTCGGCGAGCTGGAAATCGACGCCGTAGTTGGCGGTCACCGGCCCGGTCGAGGCGGTCAGCGCGGCGCCCGGGTGCTGAACCAGCGAGCCGACAGCGCCGCCGCCACCCGCGATGTTCGGCACGGTCAGGGCGCTGGAGTCGTTCGACTCGAACCAAGTGTAGGAAGCGGTGATGGCCGAGCAGGGGCCGACACAAACCCCGCCGCCGACCCGGAAGCCGGGGGCGTACTCAATGTCGGCGGTGCCGATCGTGCCAAACGGGACGGTGCCTGCGCCGCCGAGGCCGTCCTGCTGCTGGGCGTGTGCGACATCGCCGTCGGTGGGGCGGAGCATGAGGAACTCGCCGAACACGAAGCTCCGCTTCGCGGGGGGCGGGCAGCAGGGCATGCAGCACGGGTCGCCGCAGCAGACCCCTTCTCCGCAGTCCATGTACGACTCGCAGCCCATCCCCTGGTCGTAGCTCATCCCTTGGTCGTAGTTCATCGGGCACGACTGGCACTGGGCCATCTGCACGTTGGGGTCGAGGCACTGCTCGTCCCGAACGGCGTACCCGCCCGCGGTTTGGCGGATCTGAGGCGCGCCGCCGAACTCAAAAGCCTGGGCGATGTCGCCGGCAGACGCGGGTACGGCCAGAGCGGCCAGCAAGCCAGAAAGCAGAAGTCGGCGCGCACCGGCGCCAGCAAGCGAAATAGACATTTGGATTCCCCCCCAAAGCAGAATCAAAACCGGTGCGGCAACCCCCTTGCCGACGCACCGAGATTCTGTCTTTGGGATAGTTCGGCGAACCGCTCGGGTAGGGATGAGTCGAGTTTGCCGGTTTTGCGGAAAGAATGGGTCGTGGGGCGTCCCGGAGAGCCGGTTTTGGCCCCTCCAGAGCCTCTTGCGGGCGGGCGCCGATTCTTCCCCTTGATGCCGAGTCTGCCAGCCCTATAATCTGAGGTTCGACGGGGGCATCGTCCCCCGCAGGCGGGTGTAGCTCAGTTGGTAGAGCACGACGTTGCCAACGTCGTTGTCGTCGGTTCGAATCCGATCACCCGCTCTTTCCTCGGCCCGCGCCGGGCGTTTGAGGCTTTGGCCGGCAGGTCCGCAAAGCCTCGAAGCCCTTCGTGGGCCGCTGTTTTTTGGCGGCGTCTGTCGGCCGGGTAGGCCTGTTCTTGCGGATAGGCTCTTCCGGCCAGCGGCCCTCCACGGAGGGTTGGCGGGCGGGGCGAGCCGGCAACAACGCGCAGTTTTCTAGAGATCACCGCTCAGTAGAAGGGTTGGAAGTGATGGCGAAACAGGACGACGCGTTGACCGCCGAGTTGGAAGACGGCGTTGAGGGCGAAGAAGAAACCCAGCCGCTAGAGCTGCAGGTTCAGGTCGAGAGCCCGTCCGCCTGCGAACGGCACATCTCCGTCTCGGTGTCGCGGGGCGACATCGATCGCTACCTCGACGACGCCATCGGCGAGATGATGCCCATGGCCACGGTGCCGGGCTTCCGCGCCGGCCGCGCGCCCCGCAAGCTGGTGGAGCAGCGTTTCAAGAGCGAGCTGGGAGAGCAGGTGAAGGGGAAGCTGTTGATGGACAGCCTGACCCAGATCAGCGAAGAGCAGAAGTTCGCCGCGATCAGCGACCCGGACTTCGACCTCGAAGCGGTCGAGCTCCCCGACGAGGGGCCGATGACGTTCGAGTTCGACGTCGAGGTCCGCCCCGAGTTCGAGCTCCCCGAGTGGCGCGGCCTGAAGCTCAACCGCCCCGTGCGTGAGTTCAGCGAGGCCGACATCGACGAGCACCTGGAAGGGAAGATCTCGCGCTACGGGCAGTTGGTCCCCAGCGACGACCCCGCGGCCGAGGGGGACTACGTGACGGTGAACACCGTCGCCCGCGTCGACGGCGAAGTGGTGGCCCGCGACGAGGAGCGGATGGTCCGCGTCCGCCCGGTGCTGAGCTTCTCCGACGGCCGGATCGAGGACTTCGCCAAGTCGATGGTCGGCGCCAAGGCGGGCGACAAGAAGACCTTCTCGGTGAAGCTGACGCACGACGCCCCCAACGCGGAGCTCCGCGGCAAGGAGGTCGAGGTCGAGTTCGATGTGCTTGAGGTCAAGAAGCTGAAGCTCCCTGAGCTGGACGAAGAGTTCCTCGGCGAGCTGGGGGGCTACAAGACCGAAGAAGAGTTCCGCGAGGCGTTGAAGCTGAACCTCAGCCGCCAGTTGGAGTACGAGCAGGGCCGGATCGCCCGCCGGCAGATCACGGCGCTACTGGTTGAGTCGGCCGACTGGGAGCTGCCGCCGGGGCTGCTGAAGCGGCAGAGCTCGCGTGAGCTAGAGCGGGCCGTGATGGAGCTCCGCCGCGCCGGGTTCAGCGAGGCGGCCATCCGGGCGCGCGAGAACGAATTGCGTCAGAACAGCGGCGCCTCGACCGCCGCCGCGCTCAAGGAGCACTTCATCCTCGAGAGGATCGCCGAGGACCAGAACCTCGACGTCGACGAGGGAGACTACGACGCTGAAATCATGCTGATGAGCATGCAGTCGGGCGAGTCGCCCCGCCGAGTGCGGGCCCAACTCGAGAAGCGTGGGCTTATGGACATCCTCCGCAACCAGGTGATCGAGCGCAAGGTGCTCGAACTGGTGCAGAGCCAGGCCAAGTTCAAGGACGAGCCGTACGAGCTGCCCAAGAACGAGGTAGAAGCGATCCCGGTTGCCGCCGGCGGCCGCGGCGCCGAGGCGATCCCCGAGGCCCACGAGGACCAGGGCCCCGAGGAGCCGGGCAAGCCGAGGTACGAGAAGGGTTAGCAGCAGGATGGGTCGAGGCCGCCGCGGGCGGACGCTGACCCATCATGCGGCTCGGTGAATCGATGGGTCAGCGCTCGCTTACGCTCGCTCGACCCGTCCTACAAAACTTAATTTAACGGATTGCCGCTATGAGCTTAGAAGAATACTCGGGCGCCTCCGCCCCTCGGGCGGCGCGTGACTACCAGCGTCAGCGGCAGATGACCCTTGGGGACCTGCTGCTGGAGAACCGCGTGATCTTCCTGCAGGGGGAGATCTACGACGGCAACGCCAACGAGTTGGTGATGAAGCTCCTCTACCTGCAGAGCGAGAACCGCCGCAAGGACGTCCACTTCTACATCAACTCGCCCGGCGGGAGCGTGACCTCCACGCTGGCGATCTACGACACGATGCAGATGGTCACCTGCCCGGTCGCCACGTACTGCGTAGGCCTGGCCGCCAGCGGCGGCGCCGTGCTGCTGGCCGGCGGCGAGAAGGGCAAGCGGTTCGCGCTGCCCCACTCCAAGGTCATGATCCACCAGCCGCACGGCGGCGTCGGCGGGCAGATCTCGGACATCGAGATCCAGGCCAACGAGATCATCAAGACCCGCGAGACGCTCAATCAGATCCTTGCCGGCCACACCGGCAAGACCGTCGAAGACATCCTCAAGGCCTGCGACCGCGACTACTACCTCACCGCGAGCGAGTCGAAAGAGTTTGGCCTGGTCGACGACATCCTCACCAAGCCCCCGGGCACGAGCGCCGAAGACGAGGAGTGATGTGAATCGATGAGCGATGAATGATGAATGATGAATGGAAGTGACATTCATCATTCATCGTTCATAACTCATCGCTTGCTCCGATTCAGAATTCCACTAACGCAAGCGGATTGCACCCCCATGCCCCTCATTCCTTACGTTATCGAGAAGAGCGGCCGCGAAGAGCGGGCGATGGATATCTACAGCCGGTTGCTCAAAGACCGGATCATTATCCTCGGCTCGCAGATCAACGACGAGGTGGCCAACAACATCGTCGCGCAGCTTCTGTTCCTGCAGTCGGACGATCCCAAGAGCGATATCCACCTCTACATCAACAGCCCCGGCGGCAGCGTGACCGCCGGCATGGCGATCTACGACACCATGCAGTTTGTCACCAGCGACGTGGCCACCTACTGCCTGGGGCAGTGCGCCAGCATGGGCGCGGTGCTGCTGGCCGCCGGCGCCGCGGGCAAGCGCCACGCGCTGCCCAACAGCCGGATCATGATCCACCAGCCGCTGGCCGGCATGCAGGGCACGGCCGAGGACATCATGATCCACGCGGCCGAATACCGCCGGACCAAGGACCGCCTCAACACGATCCTCGCCCGCCACACCGGCCGCACGCTCGAAGAGCTGCAGAAGGACACCGACCGCGACAAGTTCATGAGCGCGGACGAGGGGCTCGAGTACCGGCTGATCGACAAGATCGTCGAGAGCATGGGGCCGGAAGCCAAGTAGCCGGGCCGCCCCGCGGGCGCGCCGTCGCCTCGCTGCGCGTGACTGCTGCGCTGAGGGATAGCGGCTTGTTCGGGGTAGGGCCGGGTGGCGGTTCCATAGACTCCGCCGGCGGCAGCTTGGCGTGCGTCCTTGGGTGCGCAAACGCTCTGGGCCCAGGTTTTCGCCCCTGTCGCGAACTGCGGCAATTTGGGCGGTTTTTCTTGACACGGGCCAAAGGCCGTGTATGACTTAGGCGTCCGGGCCCTGAGCGTATAAGAACCACGTTTCTGGCCCCCCCGCAGGGACTACGCGGGGTAAGCTGCTAGGAGCAGGCTGCGCTACGCCGGCGCACGCCCCCCAGGCATCCACGCTTGGCTGTGCTTACCGCCGCTTGTTTGATCTAACGCTCGTCCCTGACCGAATCGGCCCGTCGAACCGGCGGCCTTCTTGCTTTCTGGCCCCCGTAGCCCTGGAGAACCACACGATGCTCACTAGAACCCTGCTCGCCGTGCTGACGGTCGGTTGGCTTGCCGCCGCCGCCAGCGCCGCCACGCCGGCTGTATCCGAACAAGACGCCAAGCGTCTGGCCGACCACAACCTGATGGTCTCGGCCAACCTCCAAGAAGGAGGCAAGTCGCCCAACATTGTCATCATCTGGGGTGACGACATCGGGCAGTCGAACGTGAGCGCGTACACCCGCGGAGTGATGGGGTACCGGACCCCCAACATCGACAGCATCGCCAACGATGGGCTGATCTTTACCGACTACTACGGCGAGCAGAGCTGCACCGCCGGTCGAGCGTCGTTCATCACCGGCCAGCACGGCATGCGCACCGGCTTGACCAAGGTCGGCATGCCGGGCGCTAAGGCCGGGATGCAGAAAGAAGACCCCACCATCGCCAACCTGCTCAAGGCTCAAGGGTACGCCACCGCCCAGATCGGCAAAAACCACCTGGGCGACCGCAATGAGTACCTGCCCACCGTCCACGGCTTCGATGAGTTCTACGGCAACCTCTACCACCTGAACGCCGAGGAGGAGCCAGAGCACGTAGATTATCCGAAGGATCCAGAATTCAAAAAGAAGTTCGGCCCCCGAGGCGTGCTCGAATGCAAAGCGACGGACACGGTGGACGACACCGTTGATCCGCGTTTTGGCAAGGTCGGCAAGCAATCCATCAAGGATACCGGCCCGCTGACCCGCAAGCGGATGGAGACCATCGACGACGACATCGCCCAGCGGTCGGCCGATTACATCAAGCGTGAGGCGGCCGAAGGCAAGCCCTTCTTCCTCTGGGTGAACTTCACCCACATGCACGCCTTCACGCACCCCAAGGAAGAAAGCGTCGGCCAGGCGGGTCAGTGGCAGAGCACCTACCACGACGTGATGATCGACCACGACAAGAACGTCGGCACGGTGCTGCAGGCCATCAAGGACGCCGGCATCGAGGACAACACGTTCGTCATGTACTCGACCGACAACGGCCCGCACATGAACACCTGGCCGGACGGCGCGATGACCCCGTACCGCAACGAAAAGAACACTAGCTGGGAAGGCGCCTACCGTATCCCGTGCATGGTCAAGTGGCCGGGCAAGATCAAGCCGGGCTCGGTGGCCAACGGGATCGTCTCGCACCTCGACTGGCTCCCGACGCTGCTCGCCATGGCCGGCGACCCGGACGTCACCCAGAAGCTGCTCAAGGGCTACAAGGTCGGGGACATGAACTACAAGATTCACCTCGACGGGTACAACCTCACGCCCTACCTCACCGGCGAAACGGACGAGAGCCCGCGGGAGTCTTTCCTCTACTGCACCGACGAACAACAGGTCGCGGCCCTGCGCTACGACAATTGGAAGCTGCTGTTCATGGAACAACGGGTGCCGGGCACCCTGCAGGTGTGGGCCGAACCGTTCACCACGCTGCGCGTTCCGCTGTTGTTCAACCTGCGCACCGACCCGTACGAACGGGCCAACATCACGTCGAACACCTACTACGACTGGTTGTTCAAGCGGGTCTACCTGCTCGTTCCTGCCCAGGCCTACGTGGGCGAGTTCTTGGAGACGTTCAAGGAGTACCCACCGCGGCAGAAGGCCGATAGCTTCAACCTCGACGAGGTGATGAAGAGCCTACAGGAGAACGCCGGCAGCAAATAACGCCGTGTCGCGCCATGATGTGGCCGGCGCGAGCCTACTGAGCCGTGGATCGCATCGCGGGCGGGCCGGACAAGTCCGGCCCGCCCGTGCGAGCCACTGTGGGTAACCGCCGCGCTCCGTTATCCTTTGGAAGACTCGACTCTTCAGCCAACCGACACGAGGGACCCACGATGGATTCACCCGCCCCAGCAGCCACGGTCCCCGCCATCGATATCGAGAACGTCCGCCGGAAATGGGGCTGGTTCTTGGCGCTCGGCGTCGGGCTGATCTTGCTCGGGATGGCGGCGCTGGGCGCCACGGCGGTGACGGCCGTGGTGTGGTCGATGATGTTCGGCTGGATCGTCGTCATCGGCGGCGTCTTTGAGACCGTGGTCGCCTTCTCGGCCAGAAAGTGGAGCGGGTTCCTGCTGCAACTGCTGGTGGGGGTGCTGAACGTTGTCGTCGGCGTGCTCATCGTTGCGCACCCGGTGGCCGCGGCGGCCGGGCTGACGATGCTGCTGGCGGCGTTGTTCTTGACCACCGGCCTGTTCCGGGCCATCAGCGCCCTGGCGCTGCAGTACCCCAACTGGGGATGGGCGCTGGTGGACGGGCTGATCTCGATCGTGCTGGGCGTGATGATCGCGGTTGAGTGGCCCGGCTCTACCCAGTGGGTGATCGGCACGTTCATCGCGGTGGTGCTGCTGTTCCGCGGCTTCTCGTGGGTGATGTTCGCGCTGGCGGCCAAGAGCGGCCCGGCGGCGGCCTAGCGGGGGGGGCCACGGCGTCGAGCCGTTCGAGGCAGGGCGCGACTCGATCTCATCGGTCGACGCGGCGTGCCAGCCCAAGCGCCCCTTTGCGGTCACCGACGCGATCAAGTAGACAGAGTTCGAGGCCCAGCAGCCAACGAGGCCCCGGCCGCCGGGCGCGGGGGCGTCTTTCTCTTCTCTAGCGAGGCTTCTCGAGATGCGATCAGCAGCGCTTTTGCTCGTGGCGGGGGTGTGTTGTCTGCTTTGGATCGGCGCCGCGGACGCGCAGCCGCGCACGCGCGTCGCCATCCTCGCCGACATGGGGAACGAGCCGGACGAAGAGCAGCAGATGGCCCACATGCTGGTCAACTGCAACGAGTTCGAGCCCGAAGCCCTGATCGCCGTGACGGGCAAGTACCTGCGTGAGGACTCGAAGCAGGAGTACCGGCGCCGGCTCCACCCGGAGCTGTTCCACCAACTGATCGACGGCTACGCCCGGGTGCTGCCGAACCTGCGCCTGCACGCCCAGGGGTGGCCCGAGCCCGACCGGCTGCACGCGATCGTCTGCGACGGGCAGCCCAAGTACGGCGTGGCCGCGGTGGGCAAGGGAAAGTCGAGCCCCGGCTCCGATGCGCTCCGGCGAGCGCTGCTGCGTGACGACCCGCGCCCGCTGTGGGTAGTGGTGAACGCCGGCTCGAACACGCTGGCCCAGACGCTGCGGGACCTGCAAGAGGACTGTGCGGACGACCCGGCGCAGTTCGAGCGCCTCGTCGCCAAGCTGCGGGTGTTCGAGAACGGCGCCCAGGACAACGCCGGCGCGTGGATCTGCCACACGTTCCCCGCCATCCACTGGATCCGCAGCAACTACCAGACCTACGCGTTCGGGGGCCCGGGGGGCCGCGACGGCGACACCGCCGTCAACCTGGGCCCGCACAAGTGGCGGCCCTTCCCTTACTCGGCGGCAGGTCAGCACGCCTGGCTGAAAGAGCACGTCCGCACCGGCCACGGCGCCCTTGGCGAGCTCTACCCAGAACGCCGTATGGGGGGCGGCGGGCTCGCCTTCATGGAGGGGGGCGGCACCATCCCCTGGCTGGGGCCGGTGAACCGCGGGCTGTTCGACATCGACCACCCGTCGTGGGGAGGCTGGGGGGGACGCTTCACGGCTGACAAGGCCGAAAACTTCTGGTCGCGCCACGCCGACATCCGCCGCGACGAGCGGCAGAACGTCCCCTTCGGCGTCTACCGCGAAGCGAGCGACGTCTGGACCGACCCCGAAACGGGAGACACGCTGCACGGCGACTACGTGCCCGTGTGGCGGTGGCGGCGGGCGATGCTGGCCAACCTGCAGTGCCGGATGGACTGGTGCGTGGCGCCGTTCGACGGGGCGAACCACCACCCGGTGGCCGCGGTCGACGGCGACGCCTCCGACGCGATCCTGCACGTCACGGCCAAGCCGGGCCAGACGCTGACGTTCGACGCGTCGGCCAGCACCGACCCCGACGACGACCCGCTCAACTACGCGTGGCGCCAGTACGAAGAAGCGGGGACCTACGCGGGACGCGTCTACATCGACGGCGCCCCCACGGCCCGGGCGACGCTGCACGTGCCGACCGGCGCCGCGGGCACGCAGATCCATTTGGTCTTGGAGCTGAGCGACGAAAACCCCATCGCGTCGCTGTGGGACTACCGACGCGTGGTGATCGAAGTCGCCCCCTAGTTGGCGGCGCCGCCGGCCCCTGCTTGCTTGCAAACCGCCCGGCGCCGTGATTAGAGTTTGACTGCGCCCCGTCGATGCATCTCTTCCTCAACACGTCCGTCCGCCATGAAGAACCGCTTTGTTCCCGCTTGGCCCCAGCCGTGCTGCTTGCGACGCTGCTGCTAGTGCTGCGGACCGGTGCGGCGCACGCGATCCAGGCCATCGACCGCCAGCCACACTTGCACCCTCGCGAGGCTCGACCCGATGTTCACGCTTGCCGCCCCGGCCCTCTTGTGGCTCTGTATGGCCGCGCCCCCTGAGGCGACCGGCTCCGGCGTGCTGGTCCCCAGGATCGAGGGGGAGTATGTCAACGTCTACAAGCCCGCGGGCGATGTGTTCCCGGGGCCGAGCGTTGGGGAGTTGATCGCCGGCCGGCGCTACGAGGAGTGGGTCCCCAACGACCACTGCTTTGTGCGCGACGCGTCGGGGCGTTGGCACGCGCTGGGCATCACCCATCCGATCACCGACCTCGAGAACATCCACCTCGGAGAGAACCAATCGTTCCACGCCGTCGCCCCCGCGGGGACGCTGAAGCAGTCCCTGCGGGAGGGCGCCTGGCGCGACCTGCCCAAGGTGCTGCCGCCGGCCGACCGCCCGGGAGAGATCGCGGCGAACCACGCCCCCTGCATCGTCCGCCGCCGCGGCCTCTACCACATGGTGTACGGACCCACGCCCATCCGCTACGCGGTGTCGGACGACCTGCACGCGTGGACCCCTAAGGGACCTCTGGGCGACACCCCCAGCGGGCGCGACCCCAGCCTGTTGCTTTGGGACGGCGCCTACTACCTAGTCACCTGCAACGAGCAGGGGGTGCAGGTGGCGACCTCCACCGACTTCCAAGCATGGCGGCGGCACAAGCCGATCCGCACCATGCAGGAGGGGGTCGACCCGGAGTCCCCCTCCATCGTCCGCCACAACAACACCTTTTACTTGTTCGTCTGCGGCTGGAACGGCGTGTGGGACCGCGAGACGCTGCAGGGCGCCTATCAACACACGACCTATGTCTACCAGTCAGACGACCCGCTGAACTTCGACCACAGCGCCTTGGTGACCACCCTCAATGCCCACGCGCCAGAAGTGTTTCAGGACGAACAGGGCGACTGGTACATCTCGAGCGTCGAGTGGCCCCACCGCGGGGTGAGCATCGCGCGCTTGGCCTGGGACTAACGCAGCGCGGCCCAGACCACAACCACCCGCCCGCAGGCGGCCCCTACTACTTACTTGAACCGCCCACGACCACCGATGTACACCCGCCGCAAGCCACGCCCGCTGCCCTTGCTCCGCTTCGCATGGTCAACCCTCGCGATCGGGCTGGCCACGACCCTGCCCACGTTTCCGGCGCGGGGCGCGACCGGCCAGCAGCCCACGCCCGACAACGGGCCCGCCCCGTCTGGCGTTCACTTCTCCGGGGTCCCGCTCGCGCGGCCCGCCCACGACTTGAGCGCCGCCGCGGAGCGTCTGTACGAAGCATGGAACCCGTTGGGCGACTTTGACAACGAGTTCTACACGCTCTTCAAGTACTCACGCCTGGGGGGCATCGGCAAGGACGCGGCGGTCTCCCGTCGAGACCCCAGCAAGGTGATCCGCGTGGGGGGCAAGTACTACGTGTACTACACGCGGCGCAAGACCGCGCTCCCCCCGGTCGGGCTGTCGAACTACACCGACGCGACCCCGGACGACGTGCCGGCCTGGGACTGGGACCTTGCCGACATCTACTACGCCACCTCGACAGACGGTTTCGACTGGCAGGAACAGGGGGCCGCGGTCAAACGCAGTCGCCAGGCAGGGTACGCGGACCGTTCGCTCTCCACCCCCGACATCCTCTGCTTCGGCGGCAAGTACTACCTCTACTTCCAGGCGTTCACCGGCAGGTTCAGCCAAGCCGCGGGGGATCGCAGCGACGTCGGCATGGCCTGGGCGGATTCGCCCGATGGGCCGTGGCGCATGATCGGCCGCCCGGTGATCAAACCCGGGCCGAGCGGCGCCTGGGACGCAAGCGCGATCCACGACCCCTACCCCATCGTCTACAACGGCCAGATCTGGATGTACTACAAGTCCGACGTGTGGCTCGAGGACCCGCGGGGCGCGCCGGTGGAGAGCCTCGTCGACGCCGAACCACGCGCCGGACGCGACATCCACCGCATGCACGGGGTGGCGATCGCCGACGCGCCCGAGGGCCCGTTCCGCAAGTCGCCGCTGAACCCGATCAGCAACTCGGGGCACGAAACGACCCTGTTCCCCTACCGGGCGGGGGTGGCGTCGATCATCATCCGCGACGGCCCGGAGCGCAACACGATCCAGTACGCCCCCGACGGCCTCAACTTCCAGATCGTCGCGCACGTCGAGCGCCCCCCGGTCGCCGGCGGACCGTACTGCGCAGACGCGTTCACCGACAGCGGCGACGGCCGCGGCGTCGCCTGGGGACTCAGCCACATCGTCGGCAGCGGCAACGGGTTCCTGGTGCGCTTTGACTGCGACCTGCACCGCGACATCGACCACCCCTACCTGAAACGCGGGTCGGTGACGCCCGACGAATCGCTGCACTTCGAGTCCCACGGCACGCTGCCCCAATCTCTACGAAAACAATACAGCCGCGAAGCCTTGTCCGGCTCCTAAAGGAACCACCACACGATGACCCACAGACGCTCCTTGACGGCGCTCGCGAGCGCGACATTTGCACTCCTGGCGATCGGTGACGCGCACGCTCAGGCGGTCGCCGCGCGGCGCACCGTGGTCGCCATCCAAGGCGACAAGTTCTTCATCAACGACGCGCCCACCTACCAGGGGCGGCAATGGAACGGGTTCCCCGTCGAGGGGCTGTTGATGAACGCACGGCTGGTGCAGGGGGTCTTCGACGACCTCAACCCAGAGACCGCCGACCGCTGGAAGTACCCGGACACCCAGCGGTGGGACGCAGACCGCAACACCAACGAGTTCGTCGACGCCATGCCCTCGTGGTACGCCCACGGCCTGTTGGCGTTCACCATCAACCTTCAAGGTGGGAGCCCGCTGGGCTACGGCAACAAGGGGTGGATCAATTCCGCCATCGATCCCCAGGGCGGGTTGCGTCCCGACTACATGCGTCGCCTCGAGCGGATCCTCGACCGGGCGGACGAGCTCGGCATGGTCGCCATCCTGGGGCTCTTCTACAACGACCAAGAAGACCTGATCGAGGACGAAGCCGCGGTGCTCCGAGCGGTGGACAACACGCTCGACTGGCTCTTCGCCAAGGGCTACCAGAACGTGACTATCGAGGTCAACAACGAGTGCAACCTCAAGTACAGCCACGCCATCCTCGGGCCGGGCCGCGTCCACGAGGTCATCCAGCGGATCCAGGCCAACGAGCAGCACGGGCGCCGCTACCTGGTGGGCACCAGCTACAGCGGCCGGCGGGTCCCGGAGCCGAGCGTCGTCCGCGTCGCGGACTTCTTGCTGCTGCACGGCAACGGGGTGAAGGATCCCGCGATGATCACCCAGATGGTCAGCCGAACCAGGCAGGTCGAGGGCTACAGGCCCGTGCCCATCTTGTTCAACGAAGACGACCACTTCGACTTCGACAAGCCGGTCAACCACTTGGTGCTGGCGGTGGAGTCGTACGCGTCGTGGGGGTACTTCGACTACCGGATGCGGGGCGAGGGGCACGACCACGGCTTCCAGTCGGTGCCGGTGAACTGGCGGATCAGCTCCCCGCGCAAGCAAGCGTTCTTCAGCAAGCTGAAAGAGATCACCGGCGGGGCGCCGTAGGGCGCCCGGCGGTCTGCGTGGTCGGGGCGCCCCGCGCAGCTTACTCGATCGTAAACCGCCGGTCCGCCGGCGGGGACTCAAAGCCCAACGCAACGCCACGCGCCCGCTGCCGCGCGTCGACCTCGCGGATCAAGCCGATCGCCAAGAAGGCGGCGATCACCGTTGCGGCGTTGGCCACCAGGTAGACCACTCCCGCCGCCTGGATGGTTTCCACGGTATCGGCCCGCATGACCATCCGGCTCGCGCCGTTCTCGATCAGGTTCATCGCAATGAAAGCGGTCCACCAGGCGGCCACCACGCCGGCCGCCTGCTCCACCGGCTCGCCTGCGCTGCCGTTGTAGATGTCTTTCATCGCGCGGTAGGGCTTGAACAAGCTGACAATCGGGATGAAGTAATAGCCCACAGACCAACCAGGCGTGTAGCGCGCGTCTTCGACGCCGAAGCTCGTCAAGTTGCGGTACGACCTGTAGTGCCACTTGCAGTACATCACCACTAGCACGATGTAGACCACAAGGATCAGCAGGCTGACCAACAGGTCGGCCGACTCCGCGGGGCCCATCTCGGGTTGTCCCCACGTCTGGGCCACCGTAGCAATGTGCCACGCGCCGGTCGCCATGGCGGCGAACGTTAGGCAGATCATCACCCCGAACGCGACGCGCAGCTTGCGGCCCAGGTCTTGGGTCGATCGGTAGAAGTCGGCCCTGGGTGCGCCGGCGGTTTCGCTCACCGGGAAGGGGGCGTCTTCGGCGAGTGGGCTCGCGAAGGGGTTGTGTCGCGGCTCGTCCATGGCTGGTCTTCCCAGTTAGGTGATCTTTGAACGTCGAGCGAGTAGGGACAGGCGGCGGACGCTACGCTCGCCCCGGGCCGCGGGCGTAGCCCCCGCGGCGGAAACGGTAATGTAGGCTGCGGGCGCCGGTCAAGTAAGAGACATTTTCCGCTCTTTCGCAGGCCATCACGCCTCACGCCCGCAGCCGATCGGCACGGGGCGATCTGCTTGATGGCGTTCCCGCGGCACGTCATGATGCAGTCGCCCCGAAGGCGTTTGGGGCGCCGGCGAGTCCCACCAACTGCAAGGCAACTTTTCTATGCAACGCCACGTGATTCTCTTTGCCGCGCTGCTGGTCGCGCTGCCCCTGCTGGCCGCTCCGCAGGCCCACCAAGCCGGGTTGCAGCTTGGTTCGTTGTTTCAAGACCACATGGTCCTGCAGCGCGAGCGGCCCGTGCCGGTTTGGGGGACGGCCACGCCCGGCGCCGCGATCACCGTGGAGTTTGCGGACCAGAAGAAGAACGCTACGGCCGACGCCGCCGGCGGTTGGCGCGTCGACCTGGCGCCGCTAGAGGCCTGCTTCGAGCCGCGGACGATGCGGGTCGCTTCGTCCTCCGGGCCGGAGGCTATCGTGCTCAGCGACGTTCTGGTGGGCGAGGTGTGGATCTGTGCCGGGCAGGCGAACATGGTGATGCCGGCAGGGCGTGCGCCCAAGGTCAACGCGCTGGTCCCCAAGGCGAAGAACCTCCGCACCTTCCAGGTAGAGAACACGGTGGCCTTTGACGAGCAGGAGACTTGCGCGGGGCAGTGGCGGCTCGCCGGGCCCGGCAGCGCCGTCGCCTTCGCCTTTGCCTACTACCTAGAGCAGTCTGCCGACGCCCCGATCGGCATCATCCTGAGCGCCTGGGGAAGCTCGTCGATCGAAGGCTGGATGCCCCGAGACATGACCGAGCGGCTGCCGCACTTCGCGGCGATCATGGAGGGGTTCGACGCCGACCTGCCCGCCAAAGAGCGGGTCGAGGCGATCCTTGCAAAGCCCGGCGAGCGTGCGACGCGGGACGATATCTTCCTGCGCACACGGCCGAACATCCTGTACAACGCCATGATGAAGCCGCTCGCCCCGTACGCCTGCCGGGGCCTGGTGTGGTACCAGGGGGAGGCCAACGCCAACAGCGCCGCCGGCATGCAGCAGTACGGCAAGACGCTGCCGTTGTGGATCGAGCGCTACCGCCGGCTGTGGGGCAGCGAAGACGCGCACTTCTTGGTGGTGATGCTGCCCGGCTTCGGGCAGCGGTTCGGGGGACCGGTCGAACCGGAAGACCCCGCGGCCCTCTCGTGGGCGTGGATGCGTGAATCGCAGCTGCGGGCGCAGGACCTGCCCGCCGTCGGGGTCGTCAACACCATCGACCTGGGGATGCTGGGCAACATCCACCCCAATGACAAGCTGCCTATCGGCCGCCGGCTCGCGTTGTTGGCCGCGCGCGACACGCTGGGCAAGGACGTCGTGGCCCAAGGGCCCACGATGAGCCGCGTCGAGGCGTCGGGCGACGCGGTCACGGTCTATTTCGACCATGCAGACGGGCTGAAGACCTCCGACGGGCGCCCCCCGACCGCCTTCTGGCTGGCCGGCGATGAGGCCCACTGGACCCCCGCCGAGGCGCGGATCGAAGCCGGGGCCGTGGTGCTACGCGCCGCTGAGCTCCCCGCGCCGCGCTACGTGCGGTACGCGTTCTCCGCCAAGCCCACGGTGAACCTGGTGAATGGCGCCGGCCTGCCGGCGTACCCGTTCCGGACCGACCGCTTCAAGCCGTGAACCGATCGCAAAAAAAAATCCGGACGCCGCCCCACGCGGGGGGCGGCGTCCGGATAAACATAGCACGCGGGCGACGGGGGGGTACGCTTTAGAGGCGTCCCATCACCAGCATCACGATCAAGATCAGCAAGATGATCCCGCCGAGCCCGCCGATCGCAACGCTCTTGAGCAGCGCGGCGACCAGCAAGATCACGAGGATCGTACCGATGAGTCCATAGGCCATGACTAGATTCCTTACAGGGTGGATCGGGTGGTGGATCGCGCCTCGGCGGCGCGCCGGGAGTGAACGCGTGCGTTACACGCGGCGGTTAACGGCGTAGAACAGGCGGCGGTTGGTCGAGGCGCCGCACAGCCCGCCCCAGACCGATACGGCCAGCGCCATGGCGCTCGAGACGAACGTCACCCACAACGCCTCTTGGGCGTAGGTGGACGCCTTCTCGGTCGCTTGGTTGACGGTCTTCTTGACCGACTTGGTCGCCGAGTCGATCTTCTGGTTGACGAACCTGAGCTGCGAATCGAACTCCGCGCGGACCCCCTTCACCAGCTCGTCGACCTGGGCGCGCGACAGGTCGGTTTCTTCAGCCAGCAGCTCGGCTACCTGGTCCGGCTTCCCCTCGTACAGGAGCTGGGCCGCTTTGGTGATGGTCTGCTGATCGAGGTCTTCGATCGCGTCGCGGATCGCCTGGCGGTCGACGTCGGCGCCCCCCTGGGGGTCTGCCTTGGCGACCTGACGGGCGACACGGTCTGCGAGGTCGGACTTCAGGTCGGCCAACAGCGGGGTTTCGCCGCTGCCGTCGCCGAAGCGTTCCTCCAGCTTGGCGTAGGCGCCGTCGACCAGTTCTTTCGCCTGGTCCTGGTTGAGCTCGGTCTCGGCGGCGATCACCTCGGCGATCCCTTCTTGGTCCTCGTCAACCACCTGCCTCAGCATGCGGTCGAAGGTCTTGGCGTCCAGACCCTCGATCGCCTCACGGATGTCGTTCTGGGTCACGTCGGTCCCGCCGGGCGGGTCGACCTCGGCCAGCACGTCTGCGGCGCGGCGTTGCAGCCGCTCACGGACCCGCGCGGCGACCTTGGTGTCGGAGATCGAGGCCAAGTAGTCTGCCGCGGACGAAGCGCCCGAAGCGGCGCCGGAGATGGTCGACGCCGCTGCGTTGCCCACCGATTCTACCGCGCCCGCCACGGCCGAGCCGGTGGCCGAGAGCGCCGAGGCGCCGGTGTTCACCAGCGCCGAGAGGCCCCAGTAGCCCAGCATCAGCGTGACCACCGTGGCCACGCTCCACAACGTCATGCCGTGCAACATGCCGTCGAGGTCGTCCGCGACGCCAGACATCCGGGCCGCCAGCGAGCTGCCGACAAAGTAGGCGATCAGCGCGGTCAGCAGCATCCAGCCGGCGACCATCCAGGGGAGGCTTTCTGCGTCGGGGGCCTCGTCAGCCACGTCGGCGATCGAGACGCCCAGCGCGGCGCCCAGCAGGTACATCAGCCAGGTAACCGCAATCACGGCGAAGAGCCCGGCGATGATGGCGCCCCAACTAATCATGGGGGGCCGTGGGGCGTTGGTGACGATCTCTTCTCGGTACTGCGGTTCGGCCATGGGGTAGGTCTCCAGGAAAGGGATTGGGATTCGCCGCCCCGTGGGCGGTGTGAGGAGTGGGAGAAGCTAAGCAAATCCGCTGCCACTTCCCGCATCGCTGCCCGAAGAGCACAAGAATGGCCCCGAACCAAGCCCAGACGCGTCTCGCGGGGAGCAGCCTAAACCACCAGCGCGAGCGCCTTCGGCACAAGGTGGGCGGCCGACGATCGGTCGACGACGCCGCTGCTCAGTCGGGGCGTCGCGGGCCCCAGGCAAGCGCTCACGCGGCTCTCAATCGCAACGCTGCGCCGAAGATTCTGCTCGCAAATAGCCACCGCCCCGCGGACAATCGCGTAGCGACCCGGGCGAGAGCGCTCGACGCCTGCGGGCGGGCTGCGCGCCGAGGTCGCGGCAGCAGGGAGCGGCGCGGGGTTTTGTCCCTGAGGTGTCCGCTGGCCTCCCCGGCGCTGCGCCCGAGGTCAGATGAGTGTCCACTACCCGGAGCGAGGTGTCCGATCCATGAGAGTTTTGTCCACTCAACCCACGCCACAGGGGTCCCGAGGACCCGCGGGGCAGGGGACGCGGCCGCCGATTCTGCGAGAAACGCAGGGGCGCGGGCGGAGCGGCGGGGTTTTGTCCGATTTTGTTCCCGCCCCGGGCGGTGGACAAAGGGACAAAAATGGGATGCGCCGACGCTCAGTAATCGTACCAGATGCCGAAGCCGACCTGCTCTTCGCTGGTCGTGATGAACTGGTACTGGCTGCTGGGGCCGTTGTGGTAGTGCAGCCCCAGCCGCATGACGCTGCCCGAGTCGCCGCGCCACAGCCAGCCGGTCTGGAAGGTCCAGCCGCCGCTGAAGCCGATCTCTTCGTGCAGGTGGGCGTTGGTCGCTGCGAACGGCGTTCCCCAGGGGCCGGTCACCCCGGCGCGGGCGTACTCGGCGCCGAACTGGAACTCCCAGGGGTCGGCCAGCCCGGCGTTGAAGAACGTAAAGGCGGTCTCGCCGTACACCCGCAGCGCGGGGGTCACGTGGTACGACAGTCCGAAGATGATCGAGTCGCGGACGTAGTTGTCGCGGTCGTTCACCCCGTTGCGCAGGATGCGTTCGTCGCCCAGGTGGCTGGAGAGGTGGTAGTAGCCAAACTTCACCGCCCACGGGCCTTTGCCGTAGGTAAGCGGTACGCCGAAGCGGAAGTCGGAGGAGTCGAGGTCGCGGTTTTCGTCGAGGTTGAGTCGGACGATGGCGGCGCCCTCGATGTCGACCTCCCAGCCTTCGGGGTTGAGCGGGTTGTTGTTGCCGTAGCGGAGGATGGCGCGTCGCCCGCCGAGCGTGGCGTCCCACAGCCCCTCGGTGCCGGAAGCGGTGCGGTTGGAGATGGCCTGAAGCGCCATGCGGGGCTCGCGCGGCCCGGCCCAGTACGACTTGTAGATCACCCCGTCTGGCAGGATGTGCCACGACCAGGGCTCGCAGTCGCAGCAGTAGCCGAGGTCGTACGAGGGGTCGTCTTCGGAAACGTAGCCGTCCAAGTACTGAACGGGCTCTACGCCCTCGGCCTGCGGCGGCGTGCTGAGCAGGTCGTACCCCGAGTCGATGAAGGGGTCACGGAGCGGTTCACGGCCTTGGGCCAGCCCCTGCGCCCCGGCCGCGAACAGCGCCAGGCAAACGAGGCGGATCGTAAGGGTGTGCATGGGCCGATGGGCGGGACAGCCCCGCTGGGTAGTTGCGCGAAATCCGGCGCGGGCAGAACTCTAGTCGATGCCTGGGCCGGCCAACAGTGCAAAATTGACGGAACGTAAGGGGCGTAGCAGCAAGGCTTTGTGCTGCATTGCCGGTCGACGACCGACGCTACGCAGGTACAATCTTCGTGTCTATCGGCGCCTCAAGGGGGAGAGTTGTAGTGGTATTGCTCGAATTAAGCGTGGTTCCGCTTGGCGCGGGAGAGAGCGTTAGCCAGCACGTGGCAGAGTGTGTGGCCCTGATCGAGCAAAGCGGCCTCGAATACGAGCTCAACGCGATGGGGACGATCGTGGAAGGAGAGCTCGACCAGGTGCTAGCAATCATCGATCGGTGCATGCGGCACCTCGCCAAAAGCCACGACCGCGTGACCTGCTCCGCCAAGCTGGACTACCGCAAGGGACGGTCGGGGCGGATCCGAGCGAAGGTTGATAGCGTCCGAGAGAAGCTAGCATGAACCCGGCACGACCAAGCCAACGACAATGGCCAAGCACAATCAGCCAATAGCCGACGGGCTCCGCCCCGTCGGAGCAGCGGGCAGCGCCCGACAATCGAAGCGCGGCGACGGGGCGGAGCCCGTCGGCTATTTCACTTTCTTGGATGGACCTCGCGGCATGACAGACCACACCGATCCACTAGCGGCGCTGGGCCGGGTGCCCAGCGGAATCTTCATCCTCACCGCGGGCGCCGGCGAGCGGGCCACCGGCATGCTGGCGAGCTGGGTGATGCAGGCCGGCTTTGAGCCGCCGATGGTGACCGTTGCCGTGAAGCAGGGGCGCTACGTGGCCCAGTGGCTGACCGAAGGGACGCCCTTTGTGCTGAACCAGCTCGCCGAAGGGCAGTCCGCCCTGATGAAGCACTTCGCCAAGGGGTTCGAACCCAATGAGCCCGCGTTCCAGGGGCTCGAAGTGAGCAGCACCGCGAGCGGCGCGCCGGCGCTGGCCGCGGCGCTCGGGCGGCTCGAGTGCGAGCCGACCTCGCACGTCGACTCGGGCGACCACCGCATCTTCTTGGCCCGCGTGACCGGCGGCGGCGTGGCGGTCGAAGACTCTCGCAAGCCAACCGTACATGTCCGCAAGTCTGGCAATCACTACTGATCGACGGACGGACCGGAATCGCCAAGAGCGCCAAGAACGGACGAGACGGGATTACAGGATCAGCCGGATCGACGCGAGACTTCCATAATCCGAGACATGGGTTTGCAGATGAGGTGTCGATATCGACTCTGTTAACTTTGCGTCCGTCACCGCGCTCTTGGCGTCCTTGGCGGTTCGGGTCCGCACGTCCTTCGTGAACCTTCCTGCCCTTCGTGGTTAACTTGTTGCCCAACGCACAGCTCATTGTCATCGGCGGCGGAATCGTTGGCCTGGCCACGGCGTGGCGGTACAGCCAGCGCTTCCCCGACCGGCCCGTCGTGGTGCTCGAAAAAGAGCCCGCCGTCGCGATGCACCAGACCGGACGCAACAGCGGCGTCATCCACTCGGGCATCTACTACAAGCCTGGCTCCCTGAAGGCGCAGACCTGCCGCGACGGCAAGCAGCAGCTCGAACAGTTCTGCACCCAGAACGGGGTGCCGTTCGAGACGTGCGGCAAGGTGATCGTGGCGACCGACCCGTCTCAGGTGGCGGCGCTGGAGAAGATCCAAGAACGGGGCGTCGCGAACGGCGTCCCCTCGGAGCGCATCGGCCCCGAGCGGCTGGCGGAGCTCGAGCCGCACGCGGCGGGGGTGGCCGCGCTGCACGTGCCCAGCACGGGGATCGTGGACTACGCCAAGGTGTGCTATCGGCTGGTCGATCAGATCCAGCAGCAGGGCGGACGCGTGGTGACGGGCGCCAAGGTGACCGCCATCGCCCTGGGCGCGGGCGAGGTGGTGGTCCACTCGACCGCCGGGGAGTTCACGGCGCCGCGGGTAGTGAACTGCGCGGGGCTGTTTAGCGACCAGGTGGCCAAGCTCTCCGGGCTGCGTCCGGCGGCGCGGATCATCCCGTTCCGCGGCGAGTACTTTGATCTCGCGCCGCAGGCGCACCATCTGGTGAAGAACCTGATCTACCCCACACCCGACCCCTCGTTCCCGTTCCTCGGCGTGCACTTCACGCGGATGATCGGCGGCGGCGTTGAGTGCGGCCCGAACGCGGTGCTGGCCTTGGCGCGCGAGGGGTACGGCAAGACCAGCGTGAACCTGCGGGAGCTCGTCGGCTCGCTGTCGTTCGGCGGCTTCCAGCGGCTGGCGCTGCGCCACTGGCGGATGGGCGCCGGCGAGATGTGGCGGAGCCTGTCAAAGGGCGCGTTTGTCCGCGCGCTATCGCGGCTGGTGCCAGAGATCCGCTCGGAGCACCTGACCCCCGCCGAGCCGGGCATCCGCGCCCAAGCGGTGCTCCCCAACGGCGAGCTGGTGGACGACTTCTTGATCGAGTCGTCCGGCCCGGTGGTGAACGTGCTCAACGCCCCCTCGCCGGCGGCGACCGCGTCGCTGGAGATCGGCCGGCAGGTGGTAGAGCGGCTGGCGGCAGAGTAACCAGGTCCCCCTCCCCTTTCAGGGGGAGGGGGTAGCCTTACGGAGCATATTCACCGTGGCTGCCCCCTCCCCCCGGCTTCTCCCCCCAAGGGGCGAGGGGAGGATGGTTACACGTTAAACAAAAAGTGCACCACGTCGCCGTCGCGCATCACGTACTGTTTCCCTTCGACCCGCAGCCGGCCCGCCTCGCGGATCGCCTTCTCGGTCTTGAGCTCTATCAGGTCGTCGACCGAATAGACCTCCGCGCGGATAAAGCCGCGCTCGAAGTCGCTGTGGATCACGCTGGCGGCCTGCGGGCCGGTGGCGCCGGTGGGGATGGTCCAGGCGCGAATCTCCTTCGGCCCGGCCGTGAAGTAGCTCTGCAGGCCCAGCAGGTGGTAGGCGGCGCGGGTCAGCACCGCCAGGGCGGGCTCCTCCAGGCCGACGCTTTCGAGCATCTCGGCCCGGTCTGCCTCGTCCAGCTCGCTCAGCTCCGCCTCGAGGCGGGCGCAAACGGCGATCACCTCGCCGCCCAGCTCTTCCGCCCGCTGGCGTACGCGCTGCACCAACGGGCCTTTGCCTTCGAGGTCGTCCTCTTCGACGTTGGCGACGTACAGCACCCGCTTGCTGGAGAGGAACTGCAGGCCGGCCAGCGTCTTCTGCTCGATGGGGTCGTCCAGTTGGAGCGCACGCACCGGCTTGCCCTCGGCCAGCAGGGCCTCGCACTTCTCAAGCACGGCGAGGCGGAGCTTGGCGTCTTTGTCCCCGGTGCGGGCGGTGCGGGCCGCCTTGTCGCGCATCGACTCGACCGATTGCAGGTCGGCCAGCATCAGCTCGGTTTCGATGGTCTCGATGTCGCGGATGGGGTCGACGGCGCCATCTACGTGGGTGATGTCTGCGTCTTCGAAGCAGCGGACGACGTGCAGGATGGCGTCGACGTTGCGGATGTGGGTGAGGAACTTGTTGCCCAGCCCCTCCCCCTCCGAGGCGCCGCGGACGATGCCGGCGATGTCTACCAGCTCCAAGATAGCCGGGATGATTTTTTCCGACTGGATGAACCCGCGGATCACCCCCAGTCGGGGGTCGGGCACGGCGATGGCGCCGACATTGGGCTCGATCGTGCAGAACGGGTAGTTTTCGCTGGCGATCCCCGCCGAGGTGAGTGCGTTGAACAGGGTGCTTTTGCCCACGTTCGGCAGCCCGACGATACCTGCTTCCATCGCTTGTTTTCCCAGGAGTTTGTGTGGGGGGCGATTGTACGGCGCCGGACCACTACGCCGTAGGGCGGGCCCCGCCCGCGGCGCAGGCGGGGCGCGGCCGGTTGCTCCGCTGCCCGGCAAGCGGGGCCTGCCCTACAATGGCGTCTGCCGCAAAAAACCAGCGTGGCCCTGCCGGCGTCGGCCGGCAATAATGCCGGCAACCGCTTCAAACCGCCCAAAGAGCCTTGGGCGCCTCAACCAGGAATCTTCCGATGAACGCCCGTCTGATGTGTTTTGGACTCTTGCTGCTCGCATGCGTGGCGCCAGCCGTTGCGGAGAACGAGGGGCAACCCGACCTCGACAAGGCGCTGGAGCTGAAGCTCACCTCCGAGAGCCTCCGCGACCTGAACCAGGTGGTGGAGCTGCTGGACGAGGCGATCGAGAAGGGCCTCGACGCAGACAACACCGACCTCGCCGAGCAGATGCTGGTCGCTTCGCTGACCGAGCGGGCCACGGCGCTGGCCTCGGTCGTGCTGGGCCAGCCGCTGACCGACCCGCGGCGTGACCCGCGGTGGGTGCAGGTGCGTCAGGTGGCGCTCTCCGACCTGCAGCGCGTGGTCAACCTCGACGAGGACCAGCCCGCGGCCCACCTGCTGATCGGCCGGCTTCAGTCGCTCCCGCTGGGCGACCCCAGCGCCGCGCGCAGGGCGCTGACCCAGGCGATCAAGACCAGCGAGAGCGCCGGCGACTCCGGCATGGGCCTCGAGGCCGAAGAGCTGGCGCAGGCGTACGCGCTGCGCGGGGCGACGCAGGCCGACGTCGAGCGGCGTTTGGCCGACTTTGACAAGGCGATCACGATCGAGCCGGAGAAGGTGGAGTACGTGCTGCTGCGGGCCAAGCACTACTTCGCTACCCAGGAGTTCGACGCGTGCCTCAAGGACATCGACGCCGCCGTGGCGATGGCGCCGGAAAACTTTGCCGTGCACGAGCTCAAGGCCCTGGTGCTGTTGGCTCAAGAGAAGCCCGAAGCGGCGCTGGAGAGCTTCAACAAGGCGTCGGAGCTCGAACCGGACGCGGTCTCCCCTTACCAGTACCGGGGCGAGGTCTTCAGCCGGCTGGGCGACCTCGACAAGGCGATCGAGCAGCTCAACAAGGCGGTCCAGCTCGCCCCCGAAAACGTGGCGTCGCTGCTGATCCGCGCCGAGCTATTGGCGCTGAACGATCAGAACGAGCAGGCGCTGGGCGACATCGACCAGGTCCTGGCCAAGCAGCCGGGGCTGGTCCGGGCGCTGCTGATGCGGGCCCGACTGCTGGGGCAGATGGAGCGCAAGGACGAGTCGATCGAGGCGCTCGAGAAGCTGGCCGAAGCAGCGGGCAACAACCCCGAAGTCCGGCTGCAGTTGGCGGCCGCCTACGCCGACCAAAGCCGCTACACCAAGGCGATCGAGCAGCTCGACCGCGTGCTCGAACTGGCGCCCGGGACGCCGATCGCGCTGCGGCTCCGCGGCGACATGTACCTCTCGGTTGGCAAGCACGCCGAGGCGTTGAAAGACTTCGAGTCGTCTCTGGCCGAGTCGCCAGACGATTCTGGCGTGCTCAACAACTTTGCCTGGACGCTGGCCACCAGCCCCTTCGACGAGCTCCGCGACGGCAAGCGGGCCCTCGAGATGGCCACCAAGGCCGCGGAGATCACGGAGTTCAACCAGGCCCACATCCTCAGCACGCTCGCGGCCGCGTACGCGGAGATGGGCGAGTACGACAAAGCGATCGAGTGGTCGCAGAAAGCCATCGACATGGACCGCGAAAAGAACGAAGGGAAGCTTGAGGGAGCGCTCAGCCAAGAGCTCACCAACTACAAGTCGAAGACCCCCTACCGCGAGCTCAAGAACGACGACGTCGACGCGGCCGGCGCCCAGGAAGCCGCACCGCCGGCGTCCGATTCCTCGAAAGACGCCACGCCGGCCCGCACGATCGACTTCTAGTCGATAGAGCACACGTATCGCACGAGGCCCCGGATTGACCCGCTTGCGCAGGGGCATGGCGCCCTACTCCAGGCTCTTCATCCAGCTAGCGAAGTTGGCGTCCAGCAGCCTCAGGTCGTCGCCGAACGCCGCCTTGAAATCGTTGAGCCGCGACCGGGGGTCGTAGCTTGCAAAGTTTGGCCGGTTGGCGGTCGTCTGCAAGTACTGGGCGTATTGGCGGGGGCGGGTCTCGCTGAGGTAGAACGTGAGCGCCCACGCCTGGGCGTAGGCGGCCAGCGGTTGGCTTTTGAACGCGTCGTCCGAGGCCACCAGAGCGCCGATCGGCATCGGCGGGCCATCTTCTTTGGCGTACCGCCGGTAGTCGGCCAGCCGGCCCCGGTTGTAGCGGTCCTTCGGGCGGTCGCCCGTCCGCGGCGCCCACACGCCGCGGGCCTCGAACAGCGTCGCGAGCCCCTCGGTGAGCCACCGGGGCGCCTCGGCGAACCGGGTGTGGAGCCCGACGTTGAATGCGGCCTGGTGCGTCGCTTCATGGATGATCGTGGCGGCGCTCCCTCCCGGCTGTTCCCAGTCGTCCCCGGGATCGAACAAGTAGACGCGGTTGGTCTGCGGGTCGTAGTGGCCCAGCATCCCCGAAGGGAGGCTGATCCCCATCTGCTGGATCGCGGTGTAGTAGGCCGCTTCGCTGGGGTAGACGATCGCCACCAGCGGATAGGCCGGGTCCGATACGGGGAAGTCGCGCACCGCCGCGTATCTGGTGAGCGACCGGTAGAGCGCCTCGAACCGCGCCGCCCAGTCGCGGCGATCGCCGCGGGGGTAGACCACCAGAAAGTGCGTGCTGGACGCTACGTCGTAGCCAGAACCGAACTCGTCGCGCAAGCGCGGCGCTACCTCAGTCGCGGGGTAGCCCTGGAACCGCGGCGCCGTCTTCGTGGCGCCGCTGACCTGCTGCGGATCAAGGTCGATCAGGCTGCCATCGCGCGTCAGCAGGGAAACGCTAGACTCGGACCAGGCGAGCGGCGAGCCTTCGACGGTCTGCCCATCGACCTCGGCGCGGAACATAAAATCGGCGCCCCAGACGGGCTGGATCGCCGCAATCACGACCCAAGTCAGGCCCGCGCCAGCGAGCCGGGGCGACCGCGTCCTCGGCGCGTGGGGGCGCGCTGCGGCCCTGCTCTCGCAAACGTGATCCGCCATGCCGTGATTCCCGAGGACTTGAATAGTTCGAGTCGTGCGGCCTCTCCGCTGCGCCGGGGGGCCCATCTCCCAGTGGCGACGCCCCGCTCGCGCACACTGCAAGCCTAGTGCGCGGGACTTCTGTGCGTCGGGGGCTTACAATACCTGGCGACCGATTGGGTCGATCCTGCCAGTTGCGCCGCCGTTGCCGCCCCGGAGCTCACGAAATGCCGTTTCGATACTTGGTCGCTTGGGGCCTGTTGTTGCTGATGGCGCCGGCGGTCGCGGACCAGCCGCGTCTGTCCGACGAGGCGTTAGCCGATCAGGTCGACCGGCTGGTTGGGCGGCTGGAGAGCGACGAGTCGCTGGTTCGCGACGGCGCCCAGCAGGAGCTGCTGGAGCTGGCCGGCGACACGTGGCAGTCGGGAGACCGATTGCTGGCGGCCCTGCCGCACCCCGATCCGGCGATGCCCGTGGCGCTGCGGGAAGCGGTGGCGGGGCTCCGCAGCAAGATCTCGAAACACATCGCAGACACCGCCCTCAAGGCGAGCCGCGTGTCGCTCGACCTGTTCAAGACGCCGCTGGCAGACGTCTTCAAACAGATCGAGCAGCAGACCGGCAACCGGCTACTCGACTACCGCGAGCAGTTCGGTCAGGACGCCCAGCCCAGGCCGATCACCCTCACGGTTAAAGACAAGCCCTTCTGGGAAGCGATGGACGCGGTGCTCGACCAGGGCGAGCTGGGGGTCTACGCCTACGCGGGCGAATCGGCCCTGGCGGTAGTGAACCGCGAGCCGGACGACGGCCCCCGCCGCGGCGCCGCTTGCTACGCGGGGCCGTTGCGGTTCGAGGCTACTCAGGTGGTTGCTTCGCGCAGCCTGCGGAAGCCGAACCAGCGGTCGCTGGACGTGAAGGTAGAGATCGCCTGGGAGCCACGGCTCGAGCCGATCGCGATCTCTCAGCAGATGTCGGACGTCGAGGCACGGTCGGAGGGGGGCGTGGCGTTGTCGCTGTTGCGTCCCGAGCAAGAGATCAACCTAGAAACACAGCAGGGGACGCAGTCGGTGGAGGTGTCGCTGCCGCTGGTGCTCCCCGAGCGGAAGACCGAGAAGATCGCCAGCCTGAAGGGGAAGGTGAATGTGCTGGCGCCGGGTAGGCGGGCGACGTTCCGTTTCGAGGGGCTCGACGCCATTAAGCAGCCGGCCGAGCAGCAGCAGGGGGGGGTGAGCGTCACGCTGAACCGGATGGTGCAGAACGGCGTGATCTGGGAGCTGCACATGCGGCTCAAGGTCTCCGGCGCGGGGGACGCGCTCGCCTCGCACCGCGGCTGGGTGTTTCAGAACCCGAGCCACCTAGAGAACGCCAAGGGCGAAGTGATCGAGCACGCCGGCTTCGAGACCACGATGCAGACGCAAGACGAGGTCGGCTTGGCGTACTTGTTCGAGCTCGAGGACGGCCCGAAGGACCTCACTTGGGTTTACGAGACCCCGGCGTCGATCGTCGAGTTCCCGGTGGAGTGGGAGCTCGGGGGGATCGAGTTGCCGTGATGAGATGATAGATGATAGAGGTTAGATGATAGAAAAACGCAAGCGGACCACAGCGTCTCGCGTCACAGCAAAGCGATCGCTTGCGCGTCCCTATCATCTATCATCTAACCTCTATCATCTTCTAGCGTCGCATCGCCCGGTCGAGGTCCCGCTGCACGTCGCGTTTCTTCATCGTGTCGCGCTTGTCGAACAGCTTCTTGCCTCGGCAGATGCCCAGCAGCAGTTTCGCGCGGCCTTCCTTGAAGTACATCTTCAGCGGCACGAGGGTCAGGTTCTTCTCGTACGCGCGGGCGGCGAACTTGTGGATCTCGCGGCGGTGCAGCAGCAGCTTGCGGCGCCGTTTGGGGTCGTGGTTCTGGGAGTTCGCTTGGGTGTATTCTGGGATGTCACACCCCACTAGCCAGACCTCGCCGCGGTCCATCCGGCCGTAGGCCTCGTCGATGCTGCACTGGCCGTTGCGGAGGCTCTTGACCTCGCTCCCGACGAGCATGATGCCGCACTCGAGCGAGTCGAGCACCTCGTACTCGAACCGCGCCTTGCGGTTGTGGGCGATGGGGCGCTCGTTCTTGTCCGGTTCGGCCTTCGGTTTCTTGGCCATAGCTGCGGTGGGTCAGGCTGTGCCTGACGGGGGTCGCGGCAAGCGGTGGAGGGCCGTAGGGCAGGCCCCGCCTGCCGCCCGTGGGTTAAAAGCTGGCTCGGTCGCCAGGCAGGCGGAGCCCGCCCTACGCGATCCGGAACCGCGGGTCCCGCGTTACTGGAAGTCCTTGTCGGCGATCGGCGGTAGGCGGCGGAAGGTGTAGATCGCGTCGCCCGACCCGAGCTTGGCTGTGTGGTCGGGTGGGTAGACGCAGGCGCGTCCTTCGGCCGTCATCAAGGCTTGGTAGACGGTGTAGTCGATGTCTTTGTTGATCGACTTGGCGCTGCCGTCGGCCATCACCGCGTTCACGACGTTGGCGGGGTGCGAGCTGCCTGGTCGGGCGTACTTGGGTTGGCTGGGGGTAAACACGCCGGGCTGGCTGGTGTCCTCCTGGCTGATGCCAAGCTGCTGCAGCCCCGAACTGGCCCCCTCGTTCTGCGGGTCGAGCGAGGCTACCCACACGAATCCCAACTGCTGCTCTCCGTAGAGGGTGCTGCTGTCGTTATCGACTCCCATCCAGCAGTAGTGGTCGTCCTTCTGGATGTTCTCACTCAGCATCAGCGTGGTGCTGGCCGAGTCGCGCACCGAGCTCATCCGCTGCCGCACTTCCCCCATGCCGGGCACGGTCAGGTTAAACAGCAGCCCGTTCTCTTTGATGTCTCCGGCGGTGTTGGTCTTGAGGACCAGCGAGCCCGAGCCGTTGAGGTCCCAACTGCCGGTGTTGGCCACGTAGGTGGCGCCGGCGTTCTTATTGTCGGCAAGCAGGTTGCTGTCTGCCGGGCAGATGAACACCGTGAACGGGGAAACCGGGTTGATCGCCGTGCCGGTGCCAGCGTCGGTGAAGCTGCTGTCGGTCATGCGGTCGTAGGTGTCTTGCCCCTCGATGTGGGGCAGCAGCATCGCCATCCAACTGATCCGCGACCGCGTGCGGTCGGTGGTGGAGGTGTAGCGGAAGTCGTTCATCCCGCCCCCGTTGGGGCCTTCGATGATGGTTAGCCAAGACTTAGGAGTTCCCGACCGCGGGAGCGGCTGTACGTACCCCGGGAGTTCGCCCTTGGAGGTCTGGTAGGCGACCATCGCCTGCCCAACATTCTTCAGGTTGTTGAGGCACTCACCCATACGGGCCCGGGCGCGGGCGGCACCCACGGCGGGGAGCAGCAGCGCCATCAACATCCCGATGATCGTGATCACGACCAGCAGTTCCACCAGGGTGAAACCGGCGGGACGCTTGGTTTGGGAATTGCCGGCGTATCGCGTGCGCATGGGGAGTCTCCGTGAAATCTTGGACCGGCCAAGCTATTCGCGGGGCCGCCCGTGGATTATCGCCGAAATCGGCCCGAAATACCAGCAACCGGCGCGCCCCGCGTGTGTGGAGGCTTGCAAGGATCGACTCGGCCCGCGGGCATCGTCGGCCGGCGGCTCGGCGAGCGCTTCGGATTCCCATGCGCTTTTCCCCGGCGGATGATATGTTGGGGGTATCGGTTAACGCACTGGTTTAGGGCTCGGCACATGCTTCGCGGACTGTTCAAATCGCTGCTTGAGTCGAGCAAGATTGACGTCGCCAAGCGCTACCAAGTGCTCCAGAAGGCGGTTTCGGGCACGATGAGCGACTTCGTGATGGCCCGCGACCGCGAGACGGGTGAGATTGTCGGCCTGAAGGTGCTCGACAAGCTCAAGACCGAGCAGCTTGAGGCCCGTTTCAAGGGGCTCAACAAGCCGTGCGAGGGGGCCATCGCGATGCAGATGGACCACCCGCTGGTGGTGAAGACGTTCGCCCACGGCATGACGACCAAGGGCGAGCAGTACGTCGTGATGGAGTTCCTCGACGGCCCGGGGCTTAATTCGCTGCTGATCGCCCGCAGCCCGCTGCTGGACGGCAACCGCGTGGCGCTAATGCGCGAGGCGGCCGAAGCGCTGGCCTACGTGCACGGCAAGGGGTTTATCCACCGCGACGTCTGCCCGCGCAACCTGGTCTGCTCGAAAGACTGTAAGTCGCTCAAGCTGATCGACTTCGGGCTGACCGTGCCGAACGAGAAGCCGTACTTGCAGCCGGGCAACCGCACCGGCACCCCCAACTACATGGCGCCAGAGATCGTCCGCCGGCGGCCGACCGACCACCGGCTCGATATCTTTGCTTTCGGGGCGTCGATGTACGAGCTGTTTACGTTCGAGCTCCCGTGGGCCCGCGGCACCGACGGGCTGGCGGCGATGACGCACGGAACCGGCAAAATCCCTCCGATCGCCACCTACCGCCCGAAGGTCAGCCCGGCGCTCGATGCGGCCATCTGCAAGTGCATGGCGGCCGAGCCAGCCGACCGCTTCCCGTCGATGGAGACCTTCCTGAACGCCATCCGTCAGGTCAAGCAAGAAGACGTGGGTTAGGGGCGCCGCTCCCCCGGCGGAGCCGGCCGCAGACGGGGAACGCGGCGTTTTGGCTCGATAATTCACGAAATCGTTGACCGAGCCCCCTTCGGCGAGCAAAATGGGCTCCAGGCCAGTCGTGCCGGTAACTTTTCCGGCTGCGGAACACTACTTGGGGGCAAACAAGGGCTGCGGCCCGTTGCGCCCAACGTCTGCGCTCGCGTCAGCCCCCCACCCCGATCGACCCTCCATGACCCGTACCCTGCCCCGATTCTCCTCCGCGCTCTCCCTGGCGACGCTGACCGCCGGCTGCTTGTTGGCCGGTTCGGCCACTGCCGCGGTGAGCACCAGCGGCGACGTGTTCCCCAGCGACAACCCGTTCACGGCCGGGAACGAAGGGCTACCGACCGGTGGAAACACGGTTGACTTCAACCAAGACGTAGACACGCCTCAGGCGAACTACGAGGAAGAAGCGAACGTCACGGTGGGCCGCACAGGAGCGGGGCAACTCAGCATCACGGCCGGAAGCGTTTTGCGGTACGGGCACCTAGTGATCGGCGGCAACGGCGGCGACGGCGGCGAAGGGGACGGCAACACCGGGACCGACGACAACGGTCCCGACGGGAACGGCCAGCCGATCTTCGACCCCGACGACAACCTGGGCAACGACGACGTGACCGTGGGCTACCTGAACGACGACCTCCGCATCCTCCCGGCCGGCGTCGACAGCATCAGCACGGGCAACGGCGTGGTGACCATCACCGGCAGCGGCTCGCTGTACAACAACGCTCCCAACGTCATCCCCGGGCGTTTCCTCGACCCGGATGAGACGGTTCCGACCACGCTGTTCCCGGTGCCGGACGACGACCGCCGCGGCACCGGAACGAACGGGACCCCCTACAACGGCTTCGACGCCTACGTCGGACTCACCGGCACCGGCACGCTGCAACTCCTGGCCGGCGGCCGTGTTGAGCTGCAAGACGCGTTGATCGTGGGCTACGGCTCGTCGGCGCGGGGCCTCGTCACCGTTTCTGGTCAGAGCTCCTACCTAGAAGCCAACGGCGGCACCGTGCAGGACCTGAACGGCGATGTGACCAAGCAGACCGATAACGGCCCGAACCAGATGATTATCGGCGGTTACGGCTTCGGCGAGCTCCGCATCAGCGAGGGCGGCACCGTGGTGGCGCGCAACGGCGCCGCGATCGGCACCACCAGCACCGACCCGGGCGCCTCGACCACGACCAACCAGTTCACGCTGCCGTTCGACACGTCGTTCACCCGCAAGGGGATCGGCGGCGTGGTGGTTGAGGGGCCGAACTCGGTCTGGAACATCATCCCGCAACAAAACTTCCTCGGCACCTTCGGCGCCCTGTCGTCGACCACCGCGGCCGCGCTAGCGGTGGGCGAGTACGTCGCCGACGGCGCCTACACCGCCCAGGGGGGCGCCGGAACGCTGACGATCTCGGCCGGGGGGACCGTGAACGTCCGCCAGGCCCCGATCAGCTCGCAGGTTCCCGGCACCGGGCTTCAGCAGGCCGACGTGATCGTCGGCCGGTACGGAACGATTGTGATGGACACCGGACTTCTGTCCGTGACCGACCAGGTGATTACCGACGGCCTGATCCGGGGCTCGGGGACGATCCTGACCGGCACGTTCCGCAACCGTCAGGTCGGGCAGGTACGCGTGCTGGCCGGCGAACGGCTGGTGATCGCGGCAGACCAGAGCACCCCCGACGCGTTCGACGAGGCCAACGTCGTGCTCCCGCAGGGCGTGTTCCTCGGCAACATCGGCACGATCGACGTGCTGGGCACCACGCTCGAGCAGGCCGAGTTGGAGTTCCAGCGGGCCATCGCCCCCGGCGGCACCATCGCCACCGCCGGTCGCTTTATCAACCAGCGCGACAACGCCGCCACACCGGCGGACGCCACCGACGACGTCATCGGTCAGATCAACCTCCGCGACGGCACGCTGCGGTTCCGCTCTGGCCTGGCGAACGCCGGCCAGTTCACCGTGGTCAGCGGGCAGAACCTGGTGAGCGGCCTGATCTTCAACAACGGCAACATGAACGGCACGGTCGAGGCCGGGGTCGACGGGTCGATCGTGCTGACCGGCGCCTCGCGCACCGTGTTCGAGAACCAGGTGACCAACTTCGGGTCGATGGTCGTCAACGGCGGCTCGCAGGCCATCTTCAACGGCGCCGCGTTCCAGAACGTGGGCGTCAAGAACGTGCAGAACTCGAACATCGTCTACTCGTCGGGCGTGGTGAACGGCGACGCCAATGTCACCGACGCCTCGATCGGCATGCTCCGCTACACCGGCGGACCCATCAACGTCACCGGCACCGTGCTCAACCGCGGCAACGCAGACGCGGTCGACGACGCCACCGATAGCCGCATCTTTGTCACCAACCAGTCGGCCCTGAACTTTGACAACCTGGTGACCAACGACGGCGTCATCACGATCCTCGGGGACTCAACGGTCTCCTTCAGCGGCGGCCTGGTGAACAACGGAGTCTTGGTCGACCTCAACCCGACCGAGATCTACGTCTCAGGCGACTTCGACAACAACGGCGGCCGGCTCGGCTTTGCGATCCGCAACCCGATGGACTTCACCGAGATGACGGTCGCCGGCGACGCGACCTTCGCCTCGGGGGGCCTGATCGACGTAACCTTTGTCAGCCCGTCCAGTCTGGCCGTGGGGCAGACCTACAACCTGCTTACCGTGTTTGGCACGCTCGACCGCGGCACGGCCGGGTTGAACCTGCTCCCCTCGATGCTGCCCGGGGGGCTCGGCGCCCGCCCCGTGTTCACCAGCACGGGGTTCTCGATCGAGATCATCTCCGGCGCCGCCGGGACGCTGATCGGCGACCTGAACGGCGACAACATCGTCGACCAGGCAGACCTCGACATCTGGAGCATGAACGTCGGCGTGCTCACCGGCGCCACCCCGGCGATCGGCGACACCGACGGCGACGGCGACGTCGACGGCGCCGACTACTTCAACATCTTCGGGAACCTGGGCGCGGTGATCGGCATCGGCTCGATCGCGGCGGTCCCCGAACCCAGCGCCTGCGTGCTAATGCTGCTGGCAGGGGCGGGGCTGCTTGCCGCGCGCCGCAAGAGCTGATCCTAATGGCCCAGCAGGCGAGCCGTCGGTGTCAGCCGCCGGAGCCTTTGCGCCAGCGTCCTCACCCCCAGAGTTGTGCGCCCAAAGTGCTGCTTCGGGGCGCGGGTTTTCCAGGGTTTGCTCTACCGCCAGGCCTCCGGCGGCTGACGCCGACGGCTCGCCCGGTGCGCCGATTTTGCCGGTTGTGCTGATTCTTCTGCCGGTTGGTTGCCGATACCCCTCACTACAGGCCGTGGTAGCCCCGGGCCCGGCGGGATGTGCGCGATTGACGCCTCCCGGCCGCCGTGGGCGAAATGGAAAAATCTTGAGGGGGATCGGGACATGTTTGGCGCGAAATCAGAGTTGTTCTGGAACTTGACGCTGTGTGGCTGCATCACACTCGCGGCGCCCATGGGGTCTTTCGCGGAAGACTCGGTGCTGGTCGCCACCCGGAAGGCGTTGAGCGAGGTCGCCGAAGGGGAGAACGCCGCGCCGGTCTCCGGCGACTCCGCGCTGTCGCCCATCCCGCAGCTCTCCGAACAGTCTCCCGAGCCGGCCGAACAGCCGGCTGAAGAGCCGATCGGCCAGCAATCTACCGCCAAGCAGGCGGCGCCTAAGAAGGCCGGCACGCCGCCGGCGAGCACGAAAGCCGCCGCGGCCAAGAAGCCTTCCGAGCCGGCCGGCGACGCCCAGCGGGTGTCGGACGGTTCGCCCGCCAAGCCCGCCGCCGCCGAGCCCTCCGAACCGGTCGGCCCCGCCGTGCGGGTGGCGAGCGCCGAGGGCGCAGCGCCCGGCGACCTGGCCGGCGCCTACCGCGCCGCGGCCGCGGCCACCGAGACAGCGACCTTCCAGGGGGTCACCCCCGGTAAGACCACGGCCGAGCAGCTCGCCTCGCAGTGGGGCGACGCGGAACGCGTCTCCGCCATCGCCGGCGGCGAGGTGCGTCACTACTCGTTGCCGCCGTTCGCCGGCGTCGACGTGCTGCTGCACAACGGCGTGGTGAAGCTGGTGAAGGTGGAGCTCGCCAAGCAAGAGAACCCCGACCGGCTCGCGCAGCGGATCCGTGTCGACCACATCGAGCCGGTGAGCGTTGAGGACGAAACCACCGGCGAGGCGCTCGGAGTCGCCTACCCCGAGAAGGGCCTGCTGCTGCTGTTGGCGCCCGCCGGCGCCGACGGAGCGCCCCAGTTTGTCACGCACCTCGCGATCCAGCCCGAGGACGCCGAGGCGTTCGCGTTGCGGGCGGAGAAGCGGCCCGCGGGCGAGTACCAGAAGCGGCTGGCCGACCTCGAGCGGGCCGTCTCTATCGACAAGAACAACTCCTACGCCTGGTGGATGCTGGCCCAGCAGCGGATCGAGGTGGGCCAACTGGTCGAGGCAGAAGAGGCCGCGCTCAAGGCGATGGCCCTGAAGCCGGACAGCGACGCGTTCCGGCTCCGCTGGTGCGAGTGCTTGGCGCAGCTCGGCCGCTACGACCAGGCGGTGCTCGAGTCGCGCAAGGTGCTCGACTCCCAGCAGGCGCCCCGGATCGTGCGGGCCCAATCGCTTGAGCTGATGGGACGCCTGGCGGCCCTGGGCGAAGCGCCCATCGCCGAGAAGGCGATCGGCTTCCACGACCAAGCGATCAAGATCGCCGACGAACTGATCGGCAGCGACGACCGCCGCGAGCGTCTGGCCGCGCAGCAACTGCTGCTGGAGGCCCACCTGGCGACGGCCGAAGAAATCGCCCGCCGCAAGTACAACGATAAGGAAGAGGTGGTCGGCCAGTGGATCGGCCGCGCCTCCGGGCTTGCCGAGAAGATGATCGAGGACGGCGAGGCCGGGCTCGAGGTGCGGCTGCGGGTCGCGTCGAGCGCCCTGTCGGCGCTCACCTACCTGCGTCCGGCCAAGGACCCGAGCCCCTGGATCAAGGAGGCCGAAGAAACGGCCACGCTGATGCTGGCCGACTCGCAGGACGCGCTGCTGCGTGCCTCGATCGAGTGGCAGCTGGGCGAGGTCTACTTCCGCGCCCTGCAGATCGAACACACGCGTCGCGAGCCCAAGAACGCGCTCCGCTACGGCGAGCTGGCGCTGGAGAAGCTGGGCTCCGGCGGCGAGGTGCGGGCCAACAGCCCCGCGGCCGGCCTGCTGGTGGGCGAGCTCTACTTCCACCTGGGCGCCCTGCAGGCGGTGCACCTGCAGAACCATGAAGAAGCGGTCGGGTGGTACGACCGGGCCCAGCCGCTGCTCGAGGAGCTGCAGCCCGAGTCGGAACTGTTCGTCCCACGCCGCTACGGCGAGTCGCTGGTGAGCATGGCCGTCTCCTACTGGGAGCAGGACCAGAAGGACGAGGCCCTTCGCCTCACCGAACGGGGCGCCGAGCTGATGAACGAGTCGGTCGGTGCGGGGGTGCTGGACGCCGCGGCGCTGGCGGTGCCCTACGGCAACCTCGCCACGATGCACAAGAAGCTGGGCGAGACCGACGAGGCCGCCAAGTACAACGAGCTGCTCAAGGGGATCAAGAGCCAGAGCAACGCCGCCGCGGCCAAGAACGCCGCCGTGCCGCTCGCGAAGGCGCCCCGCTAGGGGCTGTGGTCGCCGTGCTCGGTCAGCCTTCGGACTTCCCGAGCAGCACGGCCAGCGTCTCGTTGAGCAGCCGCGCCGCACGCGCTGCGAACTGCACGCCCGCGATCCCCAGCAGCACCAGGGCCTTGCCCAGGGTGGTGTCGAAGACGAACAGCGCGGCCGCCAGCGGGACCGACCCGGCGAGCCACTGCACGAGCGCCACCCGCCAGCCGGCGCCCCGCAGCTCCTGGCGGGCCTTGGCGTGGAAGCCGGTCGCGTCGCTCCAGAAGCGTGGGTACAGCACGCGGAGCACCAGGTACTGCAGCCCGCAGAACGAATAGGCGACCGCCACCAGCCCCGACAGCGTGAACGACACGGTGAAGTGGAAGAACACGCCGGGTTCGAGCGGCGGCTGGAAGTGGTTGATCGCCAGCGGGAAGATCACCCCTCCCGGCAGCCAACCCGCGGCGGCGATGGCCAGCATCCACAGCGGCAGCCGCAACGCACGGGCCCGCGCCAGGGCGATGGCCCGGTCGTCCGCGGGCTCTGCCGACTCCAGCTTCCGCCACGGAAGGTAGACCCGCGAGAGCACCAGCGCGCTCACCCCCAGCAATACCGGGTAGGCCAGCAGGTTGTAGGCAAACGCGAGCCGCACGAACAACGCCTGCTGCGGGTCGTTGAGGCTACCGACGATCGAGTTCGAGTTGTAGGCGATGTTCACCAAGCTGCCGACGAGTTGCGGCGTCAGCGCGGCGAGCACCAGCCACACAAAGGGGCGCCGCTCGGCCGCGCGGGTCAACCAACTGCCGCGCGGCAGCGCCTGCTGCGCGGCCGCCAGCGCGCGGCAGCCGTCTAGCGCGGCCGCCATGGCGTCGCCCGTTTGGTAGCGGTCGCCGGGCTCGGCCGCCAGACCCCGGGCGATGGTGCGGCACAGCGTCTTCTCGGCGTCGTTGGGGCCGGGCTCGATCGGCGGGGCGTCGTCGGTCCGCAGGCTCGCCAGCCGACGGACGTAGGCGTTGCGGTTGTCGTCCCCCCGCGCCGCCGAGAGGGGGGGCCGGCCGTACAGCAGCTCGTAGGCGGCCATCGCCAGCGAGTAGAGGTCGCTCCGTTGGTCGACCGCGTCTGCCTTGACGGGCGACCCGGGGTCGAACGCCCGCAGGTGCTCGGGCGCCATGTAGGCGATCGTCCCCCCCAGCGGGCCGCCGGCGTCGTCGCTCCGGCCCGAGATGTTGAAGTCCGCCAGCAGCGGCCTGCCGTAGCGATCGACCAAGATGTTGGCCGGCTTGATGTCGCGGTGCAGCACCCCCTGCCCGTGGGCGAACGCCAGCGCCTCGGCCAGCCGCGCGGCGACCCACGCGGCGGCCTGCACCCGGTCCGATTCGGCCAGCCGCTCGCGGTCGCGCAGCGCCTGGGCGTCTAGCACGCCCCGCAGGCTGGCGTGCTGGTCTACCGCGGCCAGGTAGTCGGCGCCGGTCCAGCCGGTCTGGGCGGCGCCCTCGTCGGGCGCTTTGTGCAGCGACGCGATCACCGCGTCGAGCGGCGCCCCCGACACAAGCTGCATGCACAACAGCCGCAGCCCTCCGACGACCGACTCGGAGAAGACCTGCACGATGTGCGGGTGCTCCAGCCGCGCCATGGTGCGCCCCTCGCTGCCGCGGTTCGCGGCGACCTTGAGCGCCACGTCGCGGTCGAGCGACTGCTGCCGCGCCAGGAAGACCGTGCCGAAAGCGCCCTGCCCCAGCAGCCGCGTCAGCTCGAAGTCGTCGATCCGCTGGCCCACTTCCGGAAGCGCCGCCGCCTCGCCAAAGATCGGCCCAGCCGCCGGGGCGCGGTAAGACGGCGCCCGGGCGGTGGGGCCGCGCTCCAGCGAGTCGCTGATCGCCTCGGGGGGGTCGCTCGGCTCGGTGTCGGCGACGCGGGCCCGTTCGGTCGCGGAGACCTGCTCCGGCGTGGTTGCCGGCGGCTTGTCGGGCGGGTGACTAGATCCCATCGCGGAGGCTCGCGGTAGCCGGGGCTAACCCTGCTTCTCGAGGATCGGCCGACAGTACTCGTACAGCCCCAGCGCGATCAGCTCGTCTTCCAGCCCCTCGGGCGAGTCGTCGCGCAGGGTGTCGCGCACCTCGGTCAGCAACCCCTCGGCAAACGCCTCGCGCGCGCGGTGCAGCAGCACCCGCGCGGCGCCCGAGGTCATCGGCTTGCCGAGCGTCTCGGCCAGCCGCTCCGCCAGCTCTGGAGAGCGGAGGTCGGGGTATTCGACGCGGGTCCGCAGCGCCGTGTGGTAGGGCTTGCCCGATTGCTCCTCGAGCGCTTCGAGCTTCTGCCAGGCGCGGGCCAACAGGTCGTCGCGCCAGCTCTGGTCGAACAGCGCGTCGCGGTCTTCTTCGGTCGCGGCCGCGGGCTCGGGCGTGGCGGTCAGGAACTGACCCTGCCGTTTGTCGCGTTGCTTGCGGCGTTGCTGGTCAATAATTAGGTGAAACACGGTCGTCTTCACAAAGCTGCGGAACCTGCCACGGGCCGGGTCGGCGCGGCCGAAGTCGCCGCGCACAAAGCGCAGGGCGAACTCCTGGAACACCTCGTCGGCCTGCTCTTCGTTGCGGAGCGCCGCGAGCGCGTAGCGGTGCACGGCGCCGCCGTAGCGGTCGAGCAGCAGCTTCTGGGCGCTCTCGATCCGGTCGCGGTCGCCGCCGTGCGCTTGCTGGACTACCGACCAGAGCGTGTCGATCTGGCTGAGGTGGTCGTCGGGGGACGCCATGGCGAGGGCCCTAGAGAGCGCGGTTGGGTACCGCTTGGCAGTGTACCGACTCTAGCGGCCCGCCGCACACAATTCTCGATGGCCGAGCGAGCCTGGCCGTCTCCGGCCCTGGCGCGTCAGACGAGCGGACGCTCCCGAACGCCGGACTACGGCGTGTAGACGGAGCGGTAAGTCGTGCCGTCGAGGGAGTAGGCGCCCCCGCCCGGGGGGACCGGCACGCCGTCGGGCAGGTAGGCCGGCGTCAGATCGGTGAGGGCGGCGGGCCAGCTACCGGTTTCGACCTGGTACCGCTCGATCGCGGCGTTCATCGTCGTCATCTGGTGGGCGCGTACCTTCTGCTCGGCGGTCGCCATCGAGACCGACACGCGGGGGACCACGATCGCGGCGATGATCCCCAGGATCACCACCACCAGCAAGAGCTCCATCAGCGAGAAGCCGGCACGGCGATTTGGGCAAGGTTTCCGCATAGCAGTACAGACGGTTCTGGGTAAAAAGGGAGCGAGGTAATGAACCCTACGGCAGAGCCCGGCGCCACGACGGGCGGCGGCGCCCACCGCGAGCCGACCGCGGAACTGCTGGGTCCGGTCCTAGCGATTGGCGCGGATACTCTGGCGCGGTCATTCGCGTCTCGATCGACTAAGATAGACGGGATGAGACGCCGGCTCCCAATCTTTGTTGTCCTGCTGCTGGTCGCCGACGGCGCGACCGCGATCGACCGCGTGACGTTCGCCACCGAAGCGGGGGAACAAACCGTTGAGGGGCGGGTGCTGGCCGCGGACGCTACCGGCGGGCGGCTGGTGGAGTCGTCCGACGGCGCCCTGACCGTGGTCACGGGGGAGGAAGTACGCGGCGTCGAGTCCGACGACGCCCCGTTCGCCCCGCTCGGCGCCGACGCGTTTGCCGAAGCAATGTTGGCCGAACTCCCCGAGGGGTTCCAGGTCTATCAAACGGCGCACTACGTGGTTTGTTACAACACGTCGCGCGAGTACGCCCAATGGACCAGCTCTCTGCTCGAACGGCTGCACAAGGCGTTCACCGCCTACTGGCAGCGGGCCGGGTTCGAGCTGCACGAGCCAGAGTTCCCGCTCGCGGTCATCGTCTACTCCAACGCCGACCAGTACGCCCAGGAGAGCCGAGACGAGCTCGGCTCTGCGACCGGCGCGGTCGTCGGCCACTACAGCCTGGCGACCAACCGCGTGCGGATGTACGACCTCACGGGCGCGGACCAGTTCCGCCGCAACACCGGCGCGCGCGTCTCTCGGCGAGACATCTCGCGCCTGCTTGCTTCGCCCGCCGCGGAGCCGTTGGTGGCCACGATCATCCACGAAGCCACCCACCAGATCGCATTCAACTGCGGCCTGCAGCAGCGTTACGCCGACATCCCGCTGTGGCTGCTGGAGGGGATGGCTGTGTACTTCGAGACGCCAGACCTGTCCGCCGGGCGGGGCTGGCGGGGCATCGGCAAGGTGAACCAACGCCGGCTGGCGATCTTCCGCCAGAACCTGCGGACCTGGTCGCCGGCCCGGATCGCGGCGATCGTCGCCAGCGACAAGCCGCTGCGCGAGACGCGGACCGCGAACGACGCCTACTCGGACGCTTGGGCGCTGAACTACTACCTGATCCAGCGTCAGCCGAAGCAGTACGTCGAGTACGTGCGGATGATGAGCGAGCGCAAACCGCTGCGTTCGGCGCCCGAGGATCAACGCATCAGCGACTTCACCGACCACTTCGGCGACCTGGCGCCGCTGTCCCGCGAGCTCGCCGAGCTGATGCAGCGGCTGTAGGGGACGACACGCGGCGAAGGCGGTTTGTGCCGTACTGCAGCAACGAGGAGCGTCGCCCCCGCCCCGCCTCCTCCCCCACCCCAATAGCCGACGGGGCGGAGCCCGTCGGCTATTGGCTGGTTCGAGGCTTTTGTGGGGGGGATACGGCGCTATTGCCCAGGGGCGGGGGGCAGGATTTTCACGAGAACGGATTAAATTCGCGGGGTTTTCGGCGGCTTTCTACCGGCGGCCGGTGGGCTGCCCTTTTTGACGCACCTTGATGCCGACGCGCCATCGCCGATACTAGCGGTTTGCTACCCGATCGATCACCGACCCCTCATTCGAAGGAAGACCGCCATGTCACGTTCAGGCGCCGTTACGTTCAAGGGCAACCCCGTCACGCTGGCCGGCGAGGCCGTCGCCGTGGGCCAGGCCGCCCCGGCGATCTCCCTCAGCTACGTGAAGGACGGCTTCAAGACGCTCACGCTGGACGAGCTCAAGGGGAAGCCGACGCTGCTGAGCGTGGTCCCTTCGCTCGACACGGGCGTCTGCGCCATCCAGACCAAGAAGTTCAACGAGAAGCTGGCCGGGATGGGCGACTCGGTGAACGCTGTCACGGTGAGCCTCGACCTGCCGTTCGCCCAGGGCCGCTTCTGCGGCGCCGAAGGGATCACCAACATGCGGGTCGGCAGCGACTACCGCGATCGGGCCTTCGGCAACCAGTGGGGGACCTTGATCGAGGAGCTGCTGATCCTGTGCCGCGCGGTGTTCGTGCTGGACGGCGAGGGTAAAGTAAAGCATGCAGAGTACGTGAGCGAAGTCACCAGCGAACCCGATTACGACGCGGCGCTAGCGGCGCTGAAGGGTTAGTCCTGCGGGTTGGGGCGCTCTGCGACGGGCGTAGCCCGTCGGCTGTTTTTCGAGCCGGTGGAGGTGGGAGGGCGTGGGCATTTCCATCGGGTAGCGACTGCTTGGACTTAGATATGGCTGGACTTGTTCTTCGTGTGACGCTGCTGGCGGCGTTGGCTGCGCCGGCGCTAACGGTGGGCTCGGAGGCCGTCGAGCTCGGCGTGGCGGACCTGCTCTCGGGCGTTCCGGGCGACGGCCCGCTGAGGGCCGACGAGGTGCGGGCGTGGCTCGCCGACCCCGAGAACCACAACCCCCTCAGGCCCAAGCTGCCGTTGGGCCTCGCCGCCGGGGCGATGCAGACCGCCGGCCTCGCCGAGAACCCGCTAACCCGGGCCAAGATCGAGCTGGGCCGGCAGCTCTACTTCGACGGCCGGCTCTCGGGCGACGGCGCCGTTAGCTGCGCAAGCTGCCACGACCCCGACCACGGCTACGCCGCCGACACCCGGTTCGGCATCGGCGTCGGGGCGCAAGAGGGAACGCGCAACTCGCCCACGGTGCTCAACCGCATCGTGTCGGGCAAGCAGTTCTGGGACGGGCGCGCCGGTTCGCTGGAGGAGCAAGCGATCGGGCCGATCGCCAACCCGATCGAGATGGGGCACACCCACGACGCCTGCGCTGAATGCCTAGCCGGCGTCGAGGTCTACCGCCTCCAGTTCGAGGCGGTGTTCCCAGAAGGCGTCACGATCGAGAACATCGGCCGGGCGATCGCCTGCTTCGAGCGGACGATCGTCACCGGCGCCTCCCCATGGGACTACCAGCAGCAGCTCGCGCGTTTCGAGAAGGCCTACGCCGAAGACCTCGCCTACGCAGACACACTAGAGGAGGACGACCCGGCGCTCTTCGACCAGCACCAGAAGCTCAAACGCCTGGCCGCGGCGCAACCGATGTCCGCGGGCGCCAAACGCGGCGCCGAGCTCTTCTTCAGCCAGCGGGTGGGGTGCGCCCAGTGCCACGTGGGCGCCAATCTTACCGACGAGCTGTACCACAATCTGGGGGTCGGCATGGGCGCCGACGTTCCTGACGACCGACGCGACTGGGGCCGGTTCGCCATCACGGGCGACGACGCCGACCGCGGCGCCTTCAAAACCCCCACGCTGCGGAACATCGCCCAGACCGCCCCCTACATGCACGACGGCTCACAGGCCACGCTGATGGAGGTTGTTCAGTGGTACGACAAGGGGGGCGAGCCCAATGCCTACCTCAGCGACAAGGTGCTGGCGATCGGCCTGAGCGCGCAAGAGAAAGAAGATTTGGTCGCGTTCCTCGAAGCCCTCACCGGCGAGCTGCCCGAGGTCGAGCGTGGCAGGTTGCCCGAATAAGCTTTAACGCGACGCTTCTCCTGTAAAGGTGTTGGCCGGTAGATTGATCGGCCCGTCTTAACCCCACTCCACCGACACGGCTTCCCATGGCGCCATCCGCCTCGCAGAGCGACCTCCCACTCTTCATTGGCGTCGACGTGGGCGGCACCGGTATTAAGATCGGGTTGGTCACCAATCGCGGGATAACGCTGGGTTACAAGTCGATCGCGACCGAGCAAGAACGGGGCGTCGAAGACGCCGCGGGGCGGATCGCTCACGTGATCGAGACGCTGCTCACGGAGGCCGGCGTCGATCGCGGCGATGTCCGTCGCCTAGGGCTCGCGACCCCCGGGCCGATGGACGTCCCCAACGGCATCCTGCTCACGCCCGGCAACATCCCCGCGTGGCGGCACACGCCCATCCGCAAGATCGTTTCCGAGGCCTGCAAGCTGCCGGTCACCTACGCCAACGACGCCAACGCCGCGGCGTACGGCGAGTTCTGGAGCGGCGCCGGCCGGCGGTTCGGCACCATGGTGATGGTGACGCTGGGGACCGGCGTTGGCGGGGGCGTGATCCTGGACGACGTGCTGGTGGCGGGCGCCCATAGCTGCGGCGGTGAGGTGGGGCACATCATCATCGACTGCGCTCCAGACGCCCCGCTCAACTCCCTGGGCATCCGCGGCACGCTGGAGGGCTATTGCGGCTCGTACGGCGTGGTCCGCCGCACCCAGGAGCTGCTCGCCAAGCCGGCGCCCCCCAGCACGCTCCGCGACCGCGTGGCGGCCGGCGAAGAGCTGACGCCGCTGCTGGTGGCCCAGAACGCCGAGGAGGGAGACGAGCTCTCCCTGAGCGTCGTCATGGAGACGGCCCGGCTGCTGGCGATCGGTATCGTGACGCTGGTCCACACGCTCGACCCCGAGGGGGTGGTGATCGGCGGCGCCATGACCTTCGGCGGCGCCGGCCACCCGCTGGGCGAGAGGTTCCTCGCCGCGGTCCGCGCCGAGGCCCGCGGCCGGATGATCGAACACCTCCGCGAAGCGGTCACGATCGAGTTCGCCAAGCTAGCGGGCGACGCGGGCTTCATCGGCGCGGCGGGGCTGGCGCGGCGCGATGCGCTGGCCGCAGAATGAACCATCCACGAAGACCTCTCCGTGGCGAAAGCCTTCAATACTTCAGGTTGGCGCCAAAGTTAGGCGTCGTTCCACGGCTCACGGAGTCTCGCCATTGATCGAGGGAGTCCGTCCCCATCTCCCAGAAATCGCCGCAGCGGTCAAAATACTCCATCACCACGTCCTTCTCGCCCTTCTCTAGCAGCTCTTTGGCGAGCTGCATGTTGGGCCCGAACGAGTTCATCTGCGGCGAGCCCTTGCTGTCGGCCGAGGCGAGCAGCCGTCGTTTCGCTTCTTCGACATCCCCTGCGGAAAGCGCGATCCGTCCGAACACCTGGTTCGAGTCCTGGACGGCGTTGCCGTAGTTCCAGTCGTCCTTGTGCTTTGCCGCGAGCGCCTCCAACTCCAACGACAGCGCCTTCGCTTCGTCTATCTTGCCCGCGTCGAGCGCATTCCTGGCCGCGCGACCCAACGCGTAAAACCGCTCGGTCTCCGTCTTCGCCGCGTCTAGGTCCCCGCTGACGATCCTCATCTGTCGGTCTTGTTCTTCTTTAGGCATCGCCCCGTCGCCCGAGTCCGCATTCCCCCTGGCACGTCCGGGGAACAATGTGAAGCTCAAGGCCGCGTAACGCGGCGAATCTGTTCGGCTCGCCAAGAACGTGATCGTGTCCCCCGGCTTATATTCGCTCTTGGCCAAGGGATCGCTCACAATCACTTCGGCGCCCTTCCAGGAGACCAAGTAGGCAACGAACTTGTGATCTCCGTCGTTTGCGCTGAAGATCTTCAGCACCGGCGCCTCAATCCGTTGCGCTTTTGCCGGCTTGGGTGGCGAAAGCGGCTGGGAGGTCGCGACCGTCCCAATCATCATGGCCGTCGCTGCAATGGCGAGCGGCGAGGAAAGCGATGTCTTCTTCATGATCAGTTGCTATCGGCTGGAGAAGGAGTGACGCCGGCATATGTGCGACTACGCGCACTTCCGACATCATACCACCTCCGCCACCAGCCCGGGCGTTACTCCCCGATCGCAAAATCGCTCAGCGAGCTCATCAGCCGCGGCCTGGGGAGCGTAGGGATCTGGCCGACGCTGCGGCGCCGCTCGCGTGGGGAGCTGGAGTCGGCGCGGGTTAGGCCGGCCGCTTCGTCCGTCGCTTCGTCGCCACTCATCCACTGGAAGCCCGCCAGACGGGAGTGGGCCGCGGCCACGGCCGCGTGGGTCGCTACCGCGCGACGCAGCTCGGCGGCGGCGTTCTGATCCGCGGGGACCTGCTCGGCGCCGAAGCGTTCTTCCCACAACCGGCGGATCTGCCCCGCCTCGAGCGGCGAGACCCCGTCGTGCAGCACCACCCACCGGCCCGCCAGCCGGCGGCGGACCCGGCGGATCACGGCGCCCAGGCCGTGACGCTGCGGCTGACGCACCACGGCTACCTGGACGTACTGGGCCGAGAGCTCGTTGGCGATGTCGAACGTGTCGTCGGTGGAACCGTCGTCGACGATCAACACCTCGAACCGCGGCGTGAGCTCGCCGGCTTGCTCCAGGACGCTTTCGACTTGTTGGCGGAGGCTTCGTTCGGCGTTGTAGACGGGCAGGACGATCGAGAGCTTCGTATCCACCTGGAATCCTCCGAGTTGGCGCCGGGGCGGCTGGGTTGGGCGGTCTGCGCTGGCGGGCCTGCACGGCGCGGGGGGAACCGCCTCTTGCTCGTTCAATCGACGCTGCTAGCAGCCCGGCTGTGCCCGACGCTAGCAACGGGGGTTTGGGAGCCTGGCGCCGGCTGGGCCGGCGGCGCCGGTCGCAAGGCGCCGGTCGCGCCGGTGGGACGCGGCGTAGGGGCGCAAGGCGCCGGGTCGCGCCAAAAAGGGGTGTTGTGACTCTTGCAAGGGGCTCGCCGGGGGCGATGGATGCGCCGCTGGCGGCCGGCTATAGTCAGTCGTGACACGCGGGCAGCGCCCCTCGCCGGTCGCGAGCCGGGGCGTCCCCGCCCCCGGCGCTGCTGGGAAGACCCGCCGGTGATCAGCGCCCTTGCCGCCACGCCGGGGGCGGGGACGCCCGGCTCGCCTCGATAGCCTTCTGGGTAGCAAGCAGAACCTCATGGACACGCCGCCCCTGCCCAACGACGCCCCCGCATTTGCCGACGCCGACAGCCTGCTGCCGGCGATCGCCCAGGACGCCCAGACCGGCCGGGTGCTGATGATCGCCTACATGAACCGCGAGGCGTACGACCTGACCCTCAGCACCGGCTGGGCCGTGTACTACAGCCGCAGCCGGGGTGCGTTGTGGCGCAAGGGGGAGACCTCCGGCAACCGCCAGCGGGTACGCCGGGTGCTGCTAGACTGCGACCAAGACGCCATCCTGCTGCAGGTCGATCAAGAAGGGGGCGCCGCCTGCCACCAGGGGTACCCAAGCTGCTTCTTTCGAGAGGCGACCCCCGCGGGGCTGCGCGTGGTGGAGCAGCGGGTGTTTGACCCGAGTGAGGTCTACGGTAAGTAGCAGCGAGCGCTTGGCAATACAGATTGCAAATTGCAAATTGATGATTCCAAAATGCAAGTTGCAATTTTCAATCCGTGAACTCACCAACCCGTAGCTACCCATGAGCGCAGAACAACGACTCGTCGAACTAGGGATCACGCTCCCCTCCCCCCCCGCGGTGATGGGGCTCTACAAGCCGGTGATTGTGGTGGGGAGCCTAGCCCACACCTCGGGGCACGGGCCGCTGCAAGCCGACGGCAAGCTGACCACCGGCCGCCTGGGCGACTCGCTCGATGTCGAGGCGGGCTACGCCGCGGCCCGGCTCACCGGGCTGGCGATGCTGGCCTCGCTGCGTGCGCAGCTCGGCACGCTCGACAAGGTGCAGCGGCTGGTGAAGACCCTCGGCCTGGTGTGCGCCACCCCCGAGTTCACCCAGCACCCGGCCGTGATCAACGGCTTCAGCGAGCTAATGCGCGAGGTGTTCGGCGCCGACGCCGGCGTGGCCGCCCGCAGCGCGTTCGGCACGCCTTCGCTGCCGGCCGGGATGGCGGTCGAGATCGAGGCGACCTTCTTGCTGCACCCGTGACGGACGGTGAACCACCAAGGGCACGAAGAAGCACGAAGGGCGGCCGGAAGACGTTTTGAGTTCCGTTCCACTCTGCGATCCACGTCGTCTTGTCTCTTTGCGTCTCTTCGTGACCTTTGTGGTTAAGAGGCTGCCGCTGCGCAATTCTTGTATTTGACGGCGAAGTTTCTAGGTGCGATACTACGGGGCGAACCCTCTTCACGCCCTCTGGAAGTACTGCCATGCCCCGCATCTATACCCCCTTGGTCTGCTGCTGCTTGTTGTTGATGGCGGCCGCGTCGTCTGCCGAGCAGCCGCCGAATATCGTGTTCATCATGGCGGACGACCTGGGGTACGGCGACCTCGGCTGCTACGGCCAACAGCGAATCGCCACGCCCCACCTCGACCGCATGGCGGCCGACGGCGTGAGGTTCAGCCAGCACTACGCCGGCTCGACCGTCTGCGCCCCGTCGCGCTGCGTGCTGATGACCGGCAAGCACCTGGGCCACGCCGAGGTGCGCGGCAACCGCTCGGTGAGCGACACCAGCGAGCAGCCGCTCGAAGACGCCACGCTCACCATCGCCGAGGTGCTCAAGGGCCGGGGCTACGCCACCGCCATCGTCGGCAAGTGGGGCCTGGGAGACCAGCACACCAGCGGCTTTCCCAACAAGCAGGGCTTCGACTACTCGTTCGGCTACCTGGGCCACTGGCACGCCCACAACCAGTACCCGGAGTTCTTGTTCCGCAACGGCGAGAAGGTGTACCTGAACAACTTCGTGCCCGGCGCGCGTCCCAGCGGCGCGGGGAACGCCACGAAGCGCGAAGACTACGCCGGCGACCTGATGATCGAAGAAGCCCGCGAGTGGATCAACCAGAACCACAGCAAGCCGTTCTTCTTGTACCTTTCGCTCGCTGTGCCGCACGCCAACAACGAAGCGGGCGACGAAGGGATGCAGGTCCCCGACTACGGCCCGTACAAGAACCGCGACTGGCCCCAGCCGCAGAAGGGCGCCGCGGCCGCGATCACCCGGATGGACAGCGCCATCGGCGGGCTGCTGGAGCAGCTCGAAACGCTGGGCGTGGCGGACAACACCTTGGTGGTGTTCACCAGCGACAACGGCCCGCACGCCGAGGGGGGCTTCGACCCCGAGTTCTTCCACTCGTCCGGCCCGCTACGCGGCATCAAGCGCGACCTGTACGAGGGGGGCGTCCGCGTGCCGATGATGGCCGTCTGGCCGGCCAAGATCGAACCCGGCAGCGAGTCGGACACGATCAGCGGCTTCCAAGACTGGATGGCGACCTTTGCCGACGTCGCCGGCGCCGACGCGCCGAAAGAGACAGACGGCGTCTCGCTGGTCCCCAGCCTCACCGGCAAGGGCCAGCAGCAACAGCACCCCTACCTGTACTTCGAGTTCTACGAGCAAGGGGGCAAGCGGTCGGTCCGCGTCGGCCCCTGGAAAGCGGTGCAGCTAGGGATGAACTCCAAGAAGCCACGGCCGGTAGAGCTGTACAACCTGGACGACGACCTGGGCGAACGCAACAACGTAGCGGCCGATCACCCCGAGATCGTCGCGCGGCTGACGCGGGAGATGGACGGGGCCCGCAGCGACTCGCCGGCCTACACGTTCGGCGCGGCGGCCGACGCCGAGGCGGCGACGGTGGGGCCCGAGGGGCGGTAGGTCCGGCGGGGCCCGGCTCGAGTTGGCGGACTAGGTCCGTGGTGGAGTAGGCGGCAAAGAGACCGGCAGCACGTCCTGCTGACGAGTGGACGAGAATCGGAAGCGACTGTCTTGGAGTGAGGCGAACGAGGAAGCCTGTGCTGCTTTGGCGATTCTGAACTAGCCGGAGGTGAGCTGCACCGCTGCGGGCTCGAGGATGGCTGCCGGTGCAGCAATCTACGCGGAGCGTTGTCGCACAGGTTCATATCGCACTCGCGTTTCCTCGGTTAACCTAGCACTACAGCGCTAGGTCACGTCCATCTGCAGCGTATCAGGCCTTTGAGAATGATGCCGTTTCTCCGCAGTTTTTTCAGGGTTCGCTTCCGGTGGGAGGCCCGCGCGGCGGCGTTGCGTTGTTGCCAGTGCTGGATGACGTTGGCGGTGTGCTCGATGAGCGTCGGCGAGGCCCGGCCGTTACGCTGCCAACTCGGCAGCAGCGCGCCGACGGCGGCGTGGACTTGGCAGACCGTGACCTCCGGATTTTTTCCCCCGCAGCCGTTCACGACAGCGGGCCAGGAACAAGTAGCTGACGCACGACAGGATCAAGTGGCGTTTGAGACCGAGGTAACAGCGGCCCTCCCACTGATCGAGTCCGATCTCCTGCTTCTGGTCGCGGAAGCACCGTTCGACGCGCCACCGCGAGAACGCGACCAGCAACAACGTCTCGATGGTCGTGTCGGACGGGGCGTTGCTGATGAAATACTTCACCTCATCGTGGTTCAATGCGTTGCGGGCGACGAGCAGGTGGAGTTCGATCCCCGGCAACCCGTCGTCGTTCTTCATGACGATGCGGGCGTGCTTCGCCTCCCACACGAGCGGCCCCTTCTCGCCGTCCTTCACGTAGTACCGGGTCCACGCTTGATCACGCAGCTCGGGCCAGTTCTCGGCGAGGTCTTGCACGCTCTGCGGGGCGCTCGCTGCGGCGACCAACCGCGGGACCTTGCGGGGCCGGCCGCGACCGCCGCGGCGAAAGGGTCGCTCCGTCACGCGCGGCCGGTCGGTCCAACACGAGAACGTCGTCGGGACCTCGGCGACGAAGCGTTGCTTTCGACCGTCCAAGCCCTGCAAAAACAGCGGCTTTCCGCCGTAGCCTTCGTCGAACGTCAGCCAGTCGAACATCACGCCGTGGGCCGCGGCCCGATCGCAAAGCTCCAGGGCGATCTTCCACTTGGAGCGGTAGACCATGTCCTCGGGAATGCCGGCGGCCCGACACCGCTGGCGGTCCTCCGACCAACTCTCCGGCAAGAACAGCTCGCCGTCGACCAGCGCGTGGAAGTCGCCGGTCGCGTAGCCCAAGTGGACCGTGACGATGCCGTTCTCCTGCTTGCCGACGCAGCCGCAGTACTGCCGCTGCACGCCGGGCGTCTTGTCCCCCTTCTTGACGTCGCTCGTTTCGTCGATCAGGCCGATCGAGTGCGGCCCCGCATGATCTCGGAGGACGATCTCTTGGAGTCGCCGGCGCACGGCGTCTTCGTCCCAGCGGTGCTGGGCCAGGAACTCTTGCAGCGTCCGCGGCGCCACTCCGGCGGCCAGCGCCATCGGCTCGCAACTCTTCGCGGGCAGTTCGGAGAGTTGGCCTTCGACGTAGGTTGGCAAGTGCGCACGAGTATCTCGACGCGAGAAACAGGCGTCGAATTCGTGCAAGTAACTCGTCAATTCCGGCTTCAAACGGCGGATCTCATCGGCGTCCATGCTAGCGGCCCTGCGCCAGGTCGCCCCCCTGCGACACCAACAACATGGCCGATCGCCCAAACGCAAACAAGATCAACGTAGCGCTGTAGTACTAGGTGGGTCGTCCCGCCGTAAATGACGCCATACCCCACGCCTCGGCCGCGAGCCACACGCATGCCTGCCTTCTGTTTCTCCACTTCCAGTCGGAGTCGATTTTCCCTCTGGGGCGTGCTAACTGCTGCCGCGCTGATAGCGAGCGACGCGTGGGGTCAGTTTACGACGGTGATCAACCTGCCGTCCGACCCGCTCCCGGCGGTCCTGGGATCGGACACCCAGGTGAACATCTTCGAAGGAGCGAACCTGTCGATCCCGGGGTTCGGCGATCACCTGGGAAAGGTACAGAACCAAGAAATCAACCTGCTCGGCGGCGTTCTCGGTCAGCCGCAATTCGACCAGGGGAGCACGTTCAACCTGTCGGACGGGTTCATCCGCTTCGTGCGCCTGCGGCCCGGCGTCAGCATGACCATGACCGGCGGGGTGACGGTGGCCGGCATCAGCGCGCCCGCGGGCAGCTCCGTGTCGATCTCTGCCGCCGATCTGCGGATCAACGGCCAGCCGATCGCGGGGCTCGAGGCCGCCGGGGCCAGCCTGCAGATCGACCTGCCGACCCAGTACATCCTGACCGGCGCGTTCGCGGATGGGTCGCCGCTGTTCATCCGATCGACCAATGGCGACATCGCCGCCGGGACGCTGAGCGTGCACGCGATCGCCTCCCCCGCCAACCCGCGGTCGCTGATCGTGGCTTCGCTCGACCCCGTGCCGACCACGATCGGCGACCTGCAGACCCTGCGGGTCGACTCGGGCGCCGCCCTGCCCGCCAACTTCCAGGCGACCGCGGGGAGCGAGTTGATCATCGAACCCGGCGGCGCCGTGGGGAACAACGCCCGGTTCTACGGCGCAGAGGTGACCCTGTTGGGGAGCCCGATCGCCAGCGCGGGGGGGACGCTCGGCAACTTCGCTTACGCTCACACGGGCAGCAACGTGGCGATCGAGGGGGGGACGGTAGGAGTCGAGTTCTACGCCACCGTCGGGTCGACCGTGAACATCCGCGACGGCAGCGTCGGTGATCGGTTTCGCGCCGGGGGCGGGAGCGTCGTCAACATCTCGGGGGGCGCTGTCGGCAAGACATTCGACGGCCAGGCGGGAAGCGTCGTCAATATCTCGGGTGGGTGGGTCAATGAGGGACTAACAACCCACGGTACGCTGAACTTTTCTGGGGGCACGATACGCGATGACGCCAGCGCGTTGAGCGATAGCGTCTTTACGATGTCTGGCGGGACCATCGGTGAGGACTTCGCGGCCCGGGCCGGAAGCCAAGTGCATATCTCGGGCGGGCTGGTCGGCCAGAAGTTCGTCGCGTCGAGTGGATCCAATGTGTCGATCTCTGGGGGGACGGTGCAAACCCGCTTCGCCGCCGCTTCTGGATCAACCGTGAGCATCTCGGGTGGACTGCTTGAGGGCTTTACCGCGGGCAGCGGGAGCAACGTGTCGATTTCGGGCGGGTTGTTCGCCGACGGGACACTCTTTTCCAACAGCAGCAACACCCTCTTGGAGGGTAGCGAGTTCTACCTAGATGGCGTGGCTGTCGCGGGCCCTGCGGTCGTGGCGGAGCAGGCGACGTTCGAAGTGCCATTCGGCTCTCTCTTTTCTGGTTTCTTCGCAGACGGGACCCCGTTCGCGTTCTCTCCTACCGATGGCGATTCGCTGGACAACAAAACCATCATCCTGCGACGAGCAGCGGCGCTGCCAGCCGGTCCCGCAACGATCAACGCCCCCTTCGACGCCGTTCCGGCGGGGGTTCGAAGTGGCCAGACGCTGCTAGTTGGGGCCGGCGCCGTTGTGCCTAGCTCCTTTGGCGCAGGGCCCGGCAGCACCGTGCGTGTGCTCCCGGGTGGATCGATCGGTAAGAATTTCGAGGCCGTCGGCGCGGTGGTTGAAGTAGCCGGCGGCGCAATCGCGTCCGATTTCGACGCCTTTGCCGCGTCCCATGTTACTGTCACCGACGGCGCAGTAGGCGGCATATTTCAGGCCCATTCGGGGAGCTCGGTGCGCGTCGAAGGAGGCCGGTTTGGCGTAGCATTTACTGCGCTAGCCGGCAGCGACGTACAGATTTCTGGCGGATCGTTCGGCGAGGTCTACGGCAACGCGTTGCGGGTGCTGCCGGGCAGCCAAGTGTCGGTCTCCGGCGGCAGCTTCAGCGTCGGCGTTGATATCGCCACGGACGCCTCGATCGAAATTTCTGGCGGCAAGCTCGGTCGCACCCTCCGCGTACACACGGGGGCAGAGGCGAAGGTTACCGGTGGCGGATTTGGCCAGTTCTTCATGATCGACAGCGGCGGGACCGTAATGCTGCACGGGGGCGACTTCCGCATCAACGGGGCGCCACTAGCGGGGCTAACGACCGTCGGAGACGTGGTGGTCCCCTCGCTCGGCCCCACGGACGTGCTCTCCGGCACGCTGGCCGATGGCACGCCGTTCGCATTCTCGAAGGAAGACGGCGACGTGCTCGCGGCCGGCGGGTTCTCGCTCCACGCCGCGGAGGTGGCGCCGGTCACCCAAACGGTCTTTACCGCGTCGTCCGGGGCGTTGCCGCTTGGCGTCCGCACGGGCCAACTCGTGCGGTTCGACGCCTCCGGCGCAGCGCCCGTGAACGACTTCAACGCAGGCTACAACAGCCTCGTGTGGGTCGAGCCCCGGGGCGCCGTCGGCGACAACCTCGAGGCGGCCGGGGCGGTGATCGTCGCGGGGGGGGCGGTGGGGCACGACTTCGACGCGCTGCCGGGCTCCTCCGTCTCAGTGGGGGGGGGCGTGGTGGGCGTCGGCCTGCAGGGTTTCGCCGGGAGCAGCATCTTGATCTCGGAGGGCGAGATCGGCGCAGGGTTCAGTTCCGCAGGGTTGGTCACTGTGGCTGGTGGTCATACGCGCGACCTTCAGATGCTTGCCGGCGGGTTTGTTTCCGTATCGGGGGGCGAGATCGATTTCGAGCTCCGCATCGCTGGCGACGCCTCGGGACAAAGCACCGGGGGTATCGTGCAAGGCTTAACTGTGAGCTCCGGCGGTCGCTACGTGGTGAAAGGCGGCGTCATTGGGGGCGACCCAACGCTTCGAACGTCGGTGTCTGTATCTGGAGAACTGCAGGTCGACGGGGGAACGATCGACCGTTTGATAAGCGTCCAGAGCGAGGGACTAGTGGAGATCAACGCCGGCTCGGTCGCGGCCCTCTCCGCCCGCGGAGACTCGGTCGTCCACGTCAACGGCGGCAATATCCTTGGTAGCCTCAGCCTAGACAACGACGGCGCCGTGGTGGTATCCGGCGGCTCGACGGGCGACGGGGTCACCACCAGCTCGTTCTCTGCTTCGCTGGCGATCCATGGATCCGATTTCCGCTTGAACGGCGAACCCATCGCTGCTCTTGCGACCGTCGGAGCGACCATCGCACAGAACCTCTCTCAGAATGAAGTGCTCAGCGGCACGCTCGAAGACGGCACGCCGTTCGTCCTAGCGCCGATCGACGGCGACACGATTCGGCCCAATTCGCTCACTCTGTCGCGGAGCCACTTTGGCCCAACGACGTCCACGCTTAACAAGCCGAGGAACGGGCTGATCGCCGGCGAGAGCCGTACCGTGACGGGAGGCGAGGTCCTGGGTCAGAACTTCAACGCGGGCCGGCTCAGCCAACTCGCCGTCCAGGCGGGGGGCGCCGTCGGCGACAACCTCGAAGCAATCGACGCGCAAGTGACCATCACCGGCGGCGCGGTCGGCGAGGGCTTTGACGCCTTCCGTGGCGCCACGGTGAACATCTCCGGAGGCAGCGTGGGAAGCTCCTTCGACGTTTTCGATGGCGCCGTGGCGAACATCTCTGGAGGCGCCGTGGGAGACGACCTCCACGCCCACTCCGGCGGTCAGATCAACATCTCTGGCGGCAGCATCGGCGAGAACTTATACGTATTCCGCGACGGCGTGGTGGAGATGTCCGGCGGAACGTTGGGCGCCAACGTGCGGGTCGTCGACGGCGGCACGCTGAACCTCGTGGGCCGGTCGTTTGTGCTAGATGGGGTGGACCTGTCTCAGACGATGTCCGGCGCAGAGCCCCTGACGATCGCCAGCCGCGGCGGGGTCTTGAGCGGCCTGCTGGCGGACGGTTTACCGTTCACACTAGCTCTTGGGACAGACACGTACTCGCAGGACTACGTCGCCCCCACGGCCACGCTTACGATCGCGTTGGCCTTCGTCCCGGGCGACTACGATCGCAACGGCGTGGTGGACGCAGCCGACTACCTAATCTGGAGGTCTAGCTTCGGCGCCCCGGTCGCCTCGCCAGGAGACGGCGCCGACGGGAACCTCGACGGCATCGTCGACGCGGCCGACTTCTCGGTGTGGCGCGACCACCTAGCAGGCGGGGCCGCGACGGCGTCCGCCAGCGTCCCGGAGCCCGCCGGCGTGATGCTGGCCCTTTTCGGCGTGGCCCTATCGCTGACGCCCCTGTTGAGGCGCGGGCGGACACCCTCTGTGTGACTAAGCGAACGCTCCGTAACTTGCGTCGGCGGACATCACTTGGCTCAGAATCGGCTCCGTCCAAGCTGCCGGAGATGGACCAGTCGACGCGCGTGCTGCCCGGCGCCAACTCGCAACGGTGTCCCGACCCGGCTGACACCGCCCGCAGTTCGGCATCGACCTTAGTCGTGCTGGCCGATGCTCCCTCGGTCCGTCGGCCAGTCGGCAACCCGATGGAGGAGAGCTGCACCGCTGCGCTGTTGGCATCCTCCGAAAGTGCTTCGGTGTTTCACGCCGACGCTTCGTAGAAGCGGTCCGTATCTCGCTGAGGTGATGTCCACCGCTCCGGATTGCGCGGTATAATTTCCCCGCGACTCTTGTAGTCGACCGGGCGTTTCCGGCGGAGGTCGCTGAGCTTTGTCGTTAGGGCGCAATCATGTCTTGGTGTTGTCACGTTACCGAGAACCGCTTTCGCGATCGGAATATCTACGGCGAGTACGTCGTTGCTGGGTACGACACAGACCTTCGCCAAGTCGTATTCCTCCGCGGGTTCAATCTTTGCCACCGCAAAGACTACTCAGACGTAATTGGTGCAAATCGCCGGGCTTCTGAGGCCATCAAGGCCGAGGGCATCTCGAACTTCAAACTCGCGGGACATTGGTGCACTCGATTCTGTGATTTTTGCGGCGCCGAGTTGAAGAAGCATTACGGTGAAGACGGTGGGCTTTTGCGCGATGATGAGTACGTTCGAGAACTACGAGCGACCGAAACATCGGGTGCAGTTTCGGAATCTCGGAAACTGCGTCAGCGTCATCGGCCGACGCAGTTTCGAGTATCCCCGAAACTGCCGTCGGTGGACATCACCTCGGCAGGATAGGCACAGGTTCGGAGCTGCCTCGGCGTGCAACGCTGGGCGCCTCTGCTGGCTTGCCAGCCGTGAGTGGCGGCAACCAACGCGACTCTCCGAATGACGTTGACCTACCGCGCCGATTCTAGGGTGTTCGAGCTGGTAGGCTCGTCTCAGGGGCTCACTGCTGGCCGCGTGGTTGGGTCTACTCCAGCGGCGTCAATTGTGTGGCGCCGTTGATGATCAACGCATGCTCCATAATGTCGAGCGTCGTGCCGCTGATTGCCACGGTCCAGCGCCCCGGCCGCATCGTGTCGTCGTAGAAAACGGTCGTCGCCAGCGCCGCCGGCAGGTTCTGGCGAGTCGCCCGATCGACATCGGCGCCGATGGTTTTTCCGGTGAGCACCGTGGCATACGTTGGCTGCGCGGCGCCGGACTTGTAGACCTCAACGACCACGCCGTTCGGCGAGTTGCGTGCGGACATCTGCCAAACCGGGCTTGACGCACGCCACGCAATCAACGCTGCGACGCAGACCGCGACGATCACCAGCACGACGAGGATGGGCTTTCGCGCCATGGCTTTCTGGTTGTAGCGGGCGAGACGCCCGGCTTGCCTACGGCACGCTCGTCCGGCCTACTCGCCGCGACCCCTACGGCGTCGTCCCGAACGGGTCGTCTCCCCCGAACGGGTCGCCCGCGTCGCCGCCGAACGGGTCTTCGCCGCCGAACGGGTCGGGGATAGCCGCGGGGGCTTCGGCCGGGGCGGGCCCGGCTTCGGCGGGCTTGACGGGCGTTTCTGCCGGGGCGGCTGCCGCGGGTTTGGCGGGGTCGGCGTTCTCGTCGGCCACTTCGGCGGTGGCGGGCTTGGGGGCGTGCAGGTAGGGCTCGTCGGCGCCCAGCTCGTGGAAGGCTTGGATCAGCCCGTCGTCGGAGTAGACAAACAGCCGGTCGCTCTCGGTGTTGAGCACCGGGTGGAAACTGCCGCGCGAGGGGGCCCGGTACAGCACGACGCCGGTCTCGCCGTCGAGCACCAGGTAGCCCCCGAAGCGGTCGAGGCCGTACACACGCGACTCGCTCTGGGCGATGAACTGGGCGACCCCGGGGGTGACCCACTTGGCGTCGCCGCTTGCGTCGACGCGGTGCAGGGCCGGCTCTTCGGTCACGATGAACACCTCGTCTGCGATGGCCACCGGCGATCGCAGGATCGGGAAGCCGGTCGAGTACCGCCACTTCTCTTTGCCGGACTGCTCGTCGATCGCGTACATGTAGCCCGCCCCGGTGGCGGCGTACACCATGCCGTCGCCCGCGGCGGGGGGGGCGACAAAGTCGGCCACGCTCTCAAACCGGTAGGCGACGCCGGTAGCGGCGATCCCCGCGGCGAACATGTAGCCGCGGCTGCTGGCCCAGTAGATATGGTCGGTCCCCGCGACGATCGGTTGATAAACGCGGCCCGAAGAGCTGTAGTACCACAGGGGCTCGCCCTGGTCTTCGATCGGGTAGCCCTCGACCCGGCCGCTCAGCAGAGGGACGAAGACGAAGCCCTTGCCGATGGCCGGCGCGCCGGCCGGCGCGCCCCCGACCGGGCGGGAGATGATGGGGCGACCGTCTTTGCGGTCGAGCACGTGCAGCGTCGAGCCGTTGATCAGGGCGATCACGTCCTGGCCCACCGCGGGGCCGAGGCTGCCGTAGTCTGGGTTGCCGACGCGGGTGGCCCACAGCCTCTCGCCCGTCTCGGCGTCGAAGGCCTCGACAAACCCCGCCGTGGAGAGCGAGACCAGCATGTCTCCAGAGAGGGTCACCCCTTGCAGCTTGTTCCGGGCCGCGTCGAGGTTGGTCTGGGTGAACCAGGCCCGCTCTAGGCCGGCGGGGCGGAGCTGCGATTCGGGCGTGAGGGGGGTTGCCTGGGCCCATGCGGCGGACAGCAGGGCTGCGCCCAGGCAGGCCAGGGAGGCCACGGCGCCGCGTGCGGCTTGATGGAGAGTCTTCATATCGGTGCAAACCCGCTCGGTGAGTCGATCGCGAGCCGGCCCGTCGCCGGGGCCGGGTCAGTACGCATTGTACTCAGCGGGCGTGGCTGCCGCGAAACCATTGCGGCCCTATCTGTTGGCCGGCAGCAGTTTCTGACGGACATACCAGTTGTGCGTGTCGATCAGCCGGTCTGCGAGGCCTTTTTCTGGGCGCCAGTCGAGCTCCCGGTCGGCGCGTGCGGGGTCGCAGAACCACTCGCCGGCGACCGCTTCGCGGATCTTGTCGTAGTTCAGGTAGGTCTTGGCGCCGGTGAGCCGGCCCCACAGCTCGGGCGCCGTGGCGACCCCCCAGCAGCCCGCCGCGGGGATGGTCACGCAGCGCGGGGGCCGGCGCCCAAGCGCCGCGGCGACCGCGTCGCCGAGCTGGCCGAAGGTCATCGGCTGCGGATCGGCCAGGAAATAGAGCCCATCGGAAGGGTGGTCGTGCGTCAGCCGGTCTCCGGCTTCCATCGCCCGACGCATGCCTTCGGCCAGGTCCTCGACGTAGACAAACGAGTAGCGGTACCGCTGCGACACCGCAACAAAGTTCAGGCCGGCCCGCACCGAGCGGAACATCTGCAGCAGGTTCAGGTCGCCCGGCCCAAAAACCCCCGGGGGACGGACCGCCACCACCGGGAGCCGGTCGGCCAGGCCTCGCAGGGCCTGCTCGGCTTCGAGCTTGGTGCGGCCGTAGTAGGAAACGGGCCGGCCCGGGTCGGCCTCGGTCCGCGCGCGTCCCCCCTCCACCGGCCCGCTGGCCGCCAGGGAGGAGACGTACAGCAACCGCGGGGGAGACTCCCGCTTGGCGGCCTCGAGGGCCAGCAGCCGCGAGCCCTCGACATTGACCTGGCGGGCCGCCGCAAACGAACGGGCAGAAACCACCGACGCCAAGTGGTAAACTTGATCAACCCCTTCGAGCGCCGCGGCCAAGGCCGATGGGTCTCTCATCTCGACGCACCGGGCGTCCCACCCGTCGTCCCTGAGCCGCTGCGCCGACGCCTCGGTGCGGGTTGCCGCGCGCACAGGGTTGCCGGCAGTGCGCAGGTGGTCGCACAGACGTTTTCCAATGAAGCCGGCCGCGCCGGTTACAAGGATGCGAGCGGAAGTCATCGTGCGGCGGGCCGTGTTCGTTCGATGTACACAGAAGGCGCCAGCAATGACTGCTTGTGGCGCCGGATTGGAAGGGGCTGGATTCGTCGGAACATGTTGCCGCCCTTTAGCTTGCGTTGGGCGGGCTGAGTTGTTAAGAAATTAGGCCTGGGTAATCAGGGTGGCTTGCGGTGGGTCGCCAAGCGGCCCGCAACGCTAGCGTTTCACGTAACAGCTTGCTCAATAGGGCGTAACTGAACTGTCGCAGCCGGCATGTTGCTAGGAGGCACGATCGTAGGAGGAGGGTAGAACCGCCCGGCCGTCGGCGCCGGCTGGCGCCCCTTCCCACAACGACAACGTGATGGATCACCCCCGCCCAGAAACCGCCCCCGGCTTGCCCGACCAGGCCGCCCCCGACCGAGCGCCGTTGCTGCTGCGGCAGGCCCTGTCGCTGCCGGAAGTGCTGCGCACGCGGGCAGGTGCGGCGCCGGACCGTCTGCTCTATCGATTCCTCCCCGATGGCGAGCAGACGGGCGGCTGTGCTACCTATGGTGACCTGTACGCCGCCGCCAGTCGAGTTGCCGGCGAACTCGCCCGCCGCGGCGCCCAAGGCGAACCGGTGCTGCTGGTCTTTCCGGAAGGGATCGACTTTGTCTCTGCGTTGTTCGGCTGCTTCTACGCCGGCGCCATCGCGACCCCGATCAACCCGCCCCGCAAGAACCGCAAGGCGGCCCGGCTGGCGGCGGTGGTGCGCGACAGCGGCGCCCGCATGGCGTTGGTGGACGCGACGACGCTCGACCTGCTGCGGCCGCTGATCGACGCCGACCCGCTGCTCGCGGCATTGGAGTGGGTAAGCCTCGACGCGGCGGCCGGCGGCGACGCGGCCGAGGCCCGTTTGCCCGACCCGCACTCTCCCGCGTTCTTGCAGTACACCTCGGGCTCGACCGGCCAGCCGAAAGGGGTCGTCGTCTCGCACGCCAACCTGATCGAGAACCAGCGGCTCATCCGGGCCGCGTTCGGGCAAGACGAGTCGATCGTGGTCGCCGGCTGGCTCCCCGCGTTCCACGACATGGGCCTAGTGGGCAACCTGCTCCACCCGCTGGCGCTCGGCGGGTCGCTGGTGTTCATGCCCCCGCTGGCGTTCTTGCAGAAGCCCATCCGTTGGCTGAGGGCGATCAGCGATTACGGCGTCACCTGCACCGGCGGGCCCGACTTTGCGCTCGACCTGTGCGTACGCGAGACGACCCAGGCCGAACGCGCGGGGCTCGACCTGTCGCGCTTGCAGGTGCTGTTCAACGGCGCCGAACCGGTGCGGGCCGCCACCGTGCGGGCGTTCACCGAGGCGTTCGCCCCCTACGGCTTCCGCCCCGAGGCGCTCTGCCCCTGCTACGGCATGGCGGAAACCACGCTGCTGGTCTCCGGATCGCGGAAGACGGCGACGCCGCGGGTGGTGGAGGTCGATCCGCAACGGCTGGCGCTCGGCGAGTTCGTTCCGACGGATGCAAGTGACGCGCGGGCCCTGGTCGGCAGCGGGCCGGTCGACGCCAACGTGCGGGCCGCGATCGTCGATCCCGAGACGGGCCGGCCCTGCGGCCCCGGCCAGATCGGCGAGGTCTGGCTCGCCGGGCCCACCGTGGCCGCCGGGTACTGGAAGAACGCCCGGGCGACCGAAGAAGCGTTCCACGCCGTGCTGGCCAGCGACCCGACGCTTCGCTACTTGCGTACCGGCGACCTGGGGGTGCTTCACGACGGCGAGCTGTTTGTCACCGGCCGACTGAAAGACCTGCTGATCGTTCACGGCGCCAACCACTACCCGCAAGACATCGAAGCAACCGCCGCGGGCGCGCACGCCGCCGTGGCCGGTTGCGTCGGCGCCGCGATCACTGTCGGCGAAGAGTCAGAGGGCGTCGCCCTGGTGCAAGAGGTGCAGCGGCAGTGGCTGCGGCGTTTGCCGACCGACGAGGTCGCCGCGGCGATCGTACGCGCCGTGGCCGAGGAGCACCAACTCGAGATCACGCGGGTCACGTTCGTCCGCCCCGGCGCCGTGCCGAAGACCAGCAGCGGCAAGACCCAGCGCCGCGCGACCCGCGACCTGCTGCTGGTGGGCGGCTTGAAGGTGGTGGGCCAGTGGCGGCTCGGCGACGCCACGAGCCGCGGCGCTGCGGCCCCCGAGCCAGACGATCGCACCCTCGAGCTGGAGGCGTGGCTGACCGAACAGGTCGCCGAGAGGGCCCGGCTGGGCGTGGCCGAGGTCGACCGCCGCACGCCGTTCGCGCAGTACGGGCTCGGTTCCCTGGCGGCGGTGCGGCTGTCCGGACTGTTATCGGAGCGGCTCGGGCGCACGGTGCCGCCGACGATCGCCTACGACTACCCGAACATCGCCGCGCTCGCCCGGCACTTGGTGCACGGCGACGAGCCGGCCGCGGCGACCCCCGCCGCGGGCGCCATCGACGAGCCGCTGGCGATCATCGGCCTCGGCTGCCGGTTCCCGGGCGCCGAATCGGTAGAAGGGTTCTGGGAGCTGCTCGCCGGAGGGGCGTCGGGGCTGGGTCCGTACCCCGCCGACCGGTGGCGCGGCGAATACGCCGGCGAGGCGCCCCCCAAGGGAGGATTCCTTGGCTCGGTCGACGGCTTCGAGCCGGAGTTCTTCGGCATCAGCCCCCGCGAAGCCGAATGGATGGACCCGCAGCAGCGGCTGTGGCTAGAAGTCGTTTGGGAATCGCTAGAGCTAGCCGGGGTCCGGCCGAGCGGGTTACGCGGCTCGCGGACGGGGGTCTTTGCCGGCGTCAGCGCCGGCGACTACCTGGCGCAGCAGGCCCGGCAGGGCGCCGCACCCTCTGCGTACGGCGCCACCGGGGCATCGCCCGCGGTTCTGGCCAACCGCACGTCGTACGTGCTCGACCTGAAGGGCCCTAGCTGGTCGGTCGACACCGCGTGCTCGTCGTCGCTGGTGGCGGTCCATCAAGCCGCCGCGGCGGTGCGGCGTGGCGAGTGCGACCTCGCGATCGCCGGCGGCGTGAACCTGATCCTGAGCGAAGAGACCACCACCGCCCTGTGCCGTGCCGGGATGCTCTCTCCTGGCGGCGAAACGCGCGCGTTCGCCGCGGGCGCCGACGGCTTTGTGCGTGGCGAGGGCTGCGGCGTGGTAGTGCTCAAGCGGCTCTCCGCGGCGCTGGCCGACGGCGACCGCGTGTGGGCGGTACTGCGCGGCACGGCGGTAGGCCAAGACGGCCGCAGCAACGGGCTCACCGCGCCCAGCGGCCCGTCACAACAGGACGTGATCCGGCAGGCGCTCGCGGCCTCAGGCCTGAAGCCGGCCGATATCGACTACATCGAGGCGCACGGCACCGGCACGGAGCTGGGCGACCCGACCGAGATGGGCGCGCTAGGCGCGGTGTTTGGCGAGCGCGACAGGCCGCTCGCGGTCGGCAGCGTGAAGACGAACATCGGCCACCTGGAAGGCGCGGCCGGCGTAGCCGGGCTGATCAAGGCCTGCCTAGCGCTGCACCACGGCCAGCAGCCGCCGACGCTGAACTTCGCCGCACCGAGCCCGCACATCGACTGGTCGCTGCCGTTGGAGGTCTCCGGCGAGCTACGCGCCTGGCCGGAAGAAGAGGGCCGCGTCCGCCGCGCGGGGGTCAGCAGCTTCGGTTTCGGGGGCGCGAACGCCCACGCGGTGCTTGAGTCGGCGCCGAATAAGGCGCCAGGAACCTTGTCGGAAAAGGTTCCTGACACCTTTTCTTGGGTGACGCTGTCGGCGCGCACGCCGGCGGCGCTTGCGGAGCAGGCACGCCGCTGGGCCGGGGCGATCACGCCCGCGACGCCGGTTGCCGAGATCGCCGCGGTCGCGGCGCGGCGCGAAGTGTTCGGGCATCGGCTGGCGGTGGGGGCTTCGGACTCTGCCGTGCTGCGGGAGAAGCTGCTGCAGTGGCTGGCGAGCGATCGGCGTGAGGGGGGCGTCCCCGCCGACGCGGCGCCCCCGGCGGACATTGCTGCTTGGCTGGCCAGCGGCGCGCCGCTAGTCGCGGGGCCGCTGCCGGCGCTGACGCTGCCGACCTACCCGTTCGAGCGTCGCCGCTACTGGTTCCCCGTCGATCCCGCGGCGGGTCGCGGGGCAGCCGGGCCGGTGGTTCACCCGTTGCTGGGCCGAGGGCTCGACCTCGCTGGCGGCCAGCACGTGTTCGAGGTCGACCTCGCCCGGGTCGGTTGGCTCAACGACCACCAGGTGCAGGGCGCCCCGACGCTGCCGGCCGCGGCTTACATCGAGATGGCAGCGGCCGCCGGAGGGCTGGTAAACGCGTCTCAAGCCTGGCGTTTGGTCGACCTGAAGATCGAACGACGCGTGACGCCCGCCGCTGGGCAAGACGCCCGGCTGCAAACCCAGCTCACGCCGGCGGGCGAGGGATGGTCGATCGCGTTCTTCTCGCGCGACGCCGGGGCGTGGGTCCGCAGCGCCACGGGCCGCCTGCTTCAGCGCGGAGAAGCGTCGCAGCGGATCGCGGCCGGCGCAGCCGCGCTGGCGCCGCGCGACGTCGCCGACCACTACCGCACGTGCAGCGCGTACGGGCTCGATTACCAGAACGCGTTCCGCGGCCTGCGGACGCTGCACGGCGCCGCGGGTTACGCGGAGGCGACGCTCGCCGCGGCCGGGGCGACGCCGCTGCTGGACTGCGCGCTGCAAGCGATCGCCGCGACGCTTTCCGACGATCAACAGGTGGCGTGGGTCCCGGTGGGCGCCGCCGAGGCCTGGGCCGACCTGCCGGACGGCCAGCAGTCCGTCGCGGCCCGCGTCGCTTCGCGGCAAGAAGGAGACTTCTTGCTGGCCGATGTCGATCTCTTGCTGGGCGAGCGGCCGGTCGGCGCGCTGCGTGGCGTGCGGCTTGCGCGGGTCGCCGCGCCCCAGTCGCCCTACTTCCAGCTCACCTGGGCGCCGCGGCTACGCGCCACAGAGCCGGCGTGGCAGCCGCCGGCGCTCGACCTATCGTCCGCCATCAGCGGCGCCCGGCAGCGGGGACGCCACGCGTTGGTGGCGGCCCGGCGCGACGCGCTCGGCGAGCTAGAACGCATCAGCACGCTGTGGGGGGCCGAGGCGCTGGCAGAACTGTGCGGCGCTCGGCGGGTCGGCGACGCGGTCGATCACTTGCCCGTAGTTCCCGCCAACCGGCAGCGGCTGCTGGAGCGGATCGTGGCGATGCTGCGCGAGGATGGCTGGTTGGTCGCCGATGAGCGAGGTCTGCGGCTCGCGCGGCCGATCGTCGCGGGCGAGGCGGCCCGCGCGCTCGCCGAGGCCCAGCAAGGGCTTCAGGCCGCGGCGCCTGAGTTGGCGGTGATCGCTGCGTGTGCACCGCGGCTTGTTGACGTGTTGCTGGAGCGCTGTGAACCGCTTGAGTTGCTGTTCCCCAGCAGCGGCGGGGGCGCCGCCGATTTGTACCGCACCTCGATTGGCGCCCAGGCGCTCAATGAAACGGTCGCCGACGCGGTCGAGGCCTGCGTCGCCCGGCTCCCCGCGGGGAGGTCGCTGCGGGTGCTAGAGATCGGGGCCGGATCGGGCGCCACGACCGAAGGGGTGCTGCGTCGCGGCTGGGCCGACCGCCTCCGCTACACGTTCACCGACGTCGCGCCGGCGTTCCTTGCCCCCGCCAAGCGGCGGTTCGCGGGGCGGGGGCTCGACGGCGATGGACTAAGCTTCGAGGTCCTCGATATCGAGAGCGATCCCGCCGGCCAGGGGTTCGCTGCGGGGGGCTACGACGTCGTGATCGCCGCCAACGTGCTGCACGCCACCGCCGACCTCGCCCGGTCGGTCCGCCACGCCCGGCGGCTGCTGGCGCCGGGGGGCGTGCTCGTGCTGGTAGAAGGGACGCGGCCGCTGCGTTGGCTTGACCTTTCGTTCGGCATGCTGGACGGCTGGTGGCGGGGTGAGGACGCCTCGCTGCGGGCCGGCTACCCACTGATCGACGAGTCGCGTTGGGCCGGGCTGCTCGGGTCCGAGGGCTTCGCCGAGGCCGCCTGCCTCAGCCTGGCCGAGCCGCGGGGCGGCTCGCCGGAGAACAGCGTCATTGTTGCGTCAATCGCGACAGGCGCAATCGAATCGACGGCAGATTTCGGCGAGATCGATGTGGTGGCGCTCGACGGCACGCCGCTGCTCGGGTTGGAAAACGAGATCGCCCGCCGTCGCGGGTCGGCGTCGGTCGCCGGCGTGTCGAACCCCGCCCAGGGCGTTCGTACGACGCTGTTTACAGCGATGGACGAGGCCGCCAGCGGCGAGGACGCCCAGCGGTACACCACGCGGGTGATCGACGCGGTGCAGCGGGCGTCGGGGGCCGATCGGTTTGTGTTGGTGACGCGTGGCGCCCAATCTGCGATGGGGGGAGACTCTCCCGCCGCCGCGGCCGCGTGGGGCGTGCTGCGTTCGTTGGCGCACGAACGCCCCCAGGCAGCCTGCCGGCGGATCGACCTGCCGAGCGCTACGGAGCCCGACGTGATTGCCGTCGTCGACGAACTGCTGTCCGATTCCACCGAGCCAGAGATCGTGCTGGCCGGCGGGCGCCGGCTTGCCGCTCGGCTCTGCGCGGCGGGCGGGGTTGCGGCCGAGGCCGACGGCGCCCGCGTGGCAGAGATTGCCCAGCGCGGCTCGATCGACGGGGTGCGTCTCGCGCGCCTGCCGCGTCGGCCGCTGGCCGCCGGCGAGGTCGAGATCGCGGTCGAAGCAGCGGGCCTGAACTTCCGTGACGTGCTCAACACGCTGGGCCGGTACCCGGGCGAGCCGCCGCTGGGGGGCGAGTGCTCCGGCTCGGTGAGGGCCATCGGCGCCGGCGTGAGCCGGTTCTTGCCGGGGGACCACGTCATCGCGATCGCGCCGCGTACGTTCGCAGACCGGGTGGTCGCCCCGGAGGAGGTCGTGGCCCTGGCGCCCGCGACTTGTTCGCTCACCGAAGCAGCCACGCTGCCCATTGCGATGCTCACCGCGTCGCTGGCCCTCGAAGAGATCGGTGAGCTCTGCCCGTGCCAGCGCGTGCTGATCCACGCCGCGACCGGGGGGGTCGGCCTGGCCGCGGTGCAGATTGCCGCGGCGCGTGGCGCGCAGGTGTACGCCACCGCGAGCCGGGCCAAGCACGTTGCGCTGCTCGACACGCCGGTCGCCGCGGCGTTTGATTCTCGGTCGCCCGGCTTCGCCGCGGGGGTGATGGCGTCGACCCAGGGGCAAGGCGTCGACGTCGTGCTCAACGCGCTGGGCGAGTCGTTTGTCGCAGAAAACCTCAAGGCGCTCGCCCACGGCGGCCGCTACATCGACCTCACCAAGCCCGAGGGCGATGTCGCGACACAGATCGCCGCGTTGCGGCCCGACGTGGTGTACTCGCAGGTCGACCTGGCGCACGCGTGCGAGGCAGACCCCGCGATGGTCTCTCGGCTGCTGTCCGACATCGTGACGCGCGTCGACGCCGGCGAGCTCAAGCCGCTGCCGCTGCACCCCTACGGGCTCGACCGGTTGGGCGACGCGATGCGGGCGATGCAGCGGGCCGAGCACATCGGCAAGCTGCTGGTCTGCCCGGGTGGCGCCGGCGAACCGGCCGCACCGCCGGCCGTGATCCGCGCCGACGGCGCCTACGTCGTCGCCGGGGGGCTGGGAGACCTCGGCCTCGAGACCGCGCGGCTGCTCGCCGCGCGGGGCGCCGGCGTGATCGGCCTGGTGGGGCGGAGCGAACCAACCGCCGCGCAGCTCCAAGCGGTCCGCGCCATCGAAGCCGATGGCGCCCGCGTGGTGGTCGCGCTGGCCGACATCAGCGACCGCGCACAACTGGCCGCGGCTCTGGACGAAGTACGCGCCGCGGGGGCGCCGATCCGCGGCGTCGTGCACTCGGCCGGCGCCCTGGCCGATGGGCTCATCGAGGCGCAAACCGCCGAGACGGTGGCCCGTGTGTTCGCGGCCAAGGCCCGCGGCGGCTGGCTGCTGCACGAGCTCACGGCCGGCGATCCGGTCGAGCTGTTTGTCGTCTACTCGTCGCTGGCGGGCCTGCTGGGGAGCCCCGGCCAGTCGAACCACGCCGCGGCCAACGCGTACCTCGACGCCCTGGTAGCCTGGCGCCGGCGGCAAGGCCTGCCCGGGCTGGCGCTGCAGTGGGGGCCCTGGGCCGGGATCGGCGAAGCGGCCCGCCGCGGCGTCGAGCAGCGGACCGACCTCGCCGGGCTCGACCCCCTCTCGCCCGCACGCGGCCTCGACGCCATGCGTCGGCTGCTGACCAGCGGCGTCGCCTCCGTGTTGATTGCGCCGCTCGACGTCCAGCGGATGAGCCCCACGCGCCGCGCCGCGCCGGTGTTCGAGCTGCTACGCGACCAGCGGGCCGAGGCCTCGGCCGCGGCGGCGCCCGGATTCCTAGAGGCGTACCACGCGGCGCCGCGGTTCGCGCGGCGTGGGCTGTTGGCGACGCACCTCAAGCAGCAGCTTGCCGCGGTGCTGGGGATGCGGGACGCCCAGCAGATCGCCTCGGACGCCGCATTGTTCGAGCTGGGGCTCGACTCGCTGACCACGCTCGAGCTCAAGAACGCGCTTACCGCGTCGCTGGGGGTCGAGACCCCCGCGAACCTGGTGTTCGACTACCCGACCATCGACCGGCTGGCCGAGCATCTCGCCGGCCTGATGGACGCGGCGAAGCCGCAACAGAGCCTGACGCCGCCCGCAGCTGACGAGGCGACGACCCCAGCGACCCGGTCCCGGCAACCCGAGGCCAACCCGCTGGGCCCCAAACCCCCGTCGCGGCGGTCACAACCATCAGCCCAGCCGGCCACGGAGCTAGCCGTGGCGTCGGTCTTGCAAGACCTCGCCGCGCTCGAGGACGAGTTACAATCGTGGGACGCGGCCCGCTGAGGCCGCAAAAAGTCATAAGGATCGTATGTCGGATCAATTGTCCACCACTGAGCTTTCGCCCGAGACGCTCGCCGGCATTGCGGCTGCGCTCAAGGACGCCCGCAGCCGGCTGCGCCAGGCGCGCGACGCCCAGCACGAGCCGCTGGCGGTCGTCGGCATCGGCTGCCGGTTCCCCGGCGCCGCAGACCTCGACGCGTACTGGCGGCTGCTGTCCGAGGGGCGCAGCGGGCTTAGCGACGTGCCGGCCGACCGCTGGGGGCACGCCGAGCTGGCCGCGACCGCGGCCAAGCAGCCCGGCAAGATCGCGAGCAGCCGCGGCGGGTTCCTGGACGGGGTCGATCAGTTCGACGCCGGCTTCTTCGGGCTCTCGAGCCGCGAGGCGGCCTCGCTCGACCCGCAGCACCGCGTGTTCTTCGAGACCGCCTGGACCGCGTTGGAAGACGCCGGGCTAGAAACGAGCCGGCTCCGCGGCAGCCGCACCGGCGTGTTCCTGGGCATCTGCAGCAACGACTACCTCCACCTGCTCACGCAGCGCGACGCCAGCCAGATCGACGCCTACCTCGGCACCGGCAACGCCCACAGCACGGCGGTCGGGCGGCTCAGCTACTGGCTCGGGCTGGTGGGGCCGTCGGTCGCCATCGACACCGCTTGCTCTTCGTCGCTCACCGCGATCCACTACGCGGCCCAGAGCGTGCGGAGCGGCGAGAGCGACCTCGCGATCGCCGGCGGCGTGAACCTGATGCTCTCTCCCGAGCTGAGCATCAACCTCAGCCAAGCCGGCATGCTCTCGCCCCGCGGCGAGATCCGCGCATTCGCCGCGGGCGCCGACGGCTTCGTGCGTGGTGAGGGCTGCGGCGTGGTGGTGCTCAAGCGGCTCTCCGCGGCGCTCGCCGACGGCGACCGAGTGTGGGCGGTGCTGCGCGGCACGGCGGTAGGCCAAGACGGCCGCAGCAACGGGCTCACCGCGCCCAGCGGCCCGTCACAACAAGCCGTGATCCGGCAGGCGCTCGCGGCGTCGGGCCTGAAGCCGGCCGATATCGACTACATCGAGGCGCACGGCACCGGCACGGAACTTGGCGACCCGACCGAGATGGGCGCGCTAGGCGCGGTGTTCGGCGAGCGCCACAGGCCGCTCGCGGTCGGCAGCGTAAAGACGAACATCGGCCACCTAGAAGGTGCCGCCGGCGTAGCGGGGCTGATCAAGGCCTGCCTAGCGCTGCACCACGGCCAGCAGCCGCCGACGCTGAACTTCGCCGCACCGAGCCCGCACATCGACTGGTCGCTGCCGTTGGAGGTCTCCGGCGAGCTACGCGCCTGGCCGGAAGAAGAGGGCCGCGTCCGCCGCGCGGGGGTCAGCAGCTTCGGTTTCGGGGGCGCGAACGCCCACGCGGTGCTTGAGTCGGCGCCGAATAAGGCGCCAGGAACCTTATTAGAAAAGGTTCCTGACACCTTTTCTTGGGTGACGCTGTCGGCTCGCACGCCGGCGGCGCTTGCGGAGCAGGCCCGCCGCTGGGCCGGGGCGATCACGCCCGCGACGCCGGTAGCGGAGACCGCCGCCGTCGCGGCGCGGCGCGAAGCGTTTGACTGCCGCCTAGCGATCCATGCCGACACGAGCGAACAACTGGTCGAGCGGCTTGGCGCCTTCGCGGTGGGGGAGGCCACGGCGGAGAAGCGGCTGCTGGTGGGGGACGCGGCCGGGACGCCACGGGCGCCCATCGGGCTGCTGTTTGGCGGGCAGGGGGCGGTGCGGCCCCGGATGGGCAAGGAGCTCTACGAACGCTTCGGCGTCTTCGCCGAGACCTGGGACCGCTGTGAAGCAATCCTGGCGCCGCATTGGCCGCGATCGCTACGCACGATCGCTTGGGACGAGCCCGAGCGTTGGCTGTTGGGGGTCGACTGCCAGCCGCTGCTGGTGGCTTGGCAGGCGTCGCTGGCGGCGCTGTGGCGCTCGTGGGTCGGCCCGCCGGCATGGGTGCTGGGGCACAGCCTGGGCGAGTTCGCCGCGGCGGTGGCGGCCGATCGCATCGACCTTGAAGCCGCGCTCCCCTTGGTGTGCGTCCGCGCCCGGGCGCTCGACGCGATCGACCCGGCCCAGCGCGGCGCCATGCTCGCCGTGATGGCGCCCGTTGAGCACGTTGAGTCGCTCGTCGACGGCACGCTGGCGGTCGCCTCGCTGAACGGGCCTCGGCAGACCGTCGTGTCGGGGTCGCTGGCCGAAATCGAAGCGCTCAAGCAGCGGCTCGGACGGACCCGCAGCGTCCGCCTCGAAACCACCCACGCGTTCCACAGCGCGCTGGTCGAGCCCGCGCTGGCCGCGGTCGCCCAGGCCGGCGCCGGGGCGCCGACGCGGGGCTCGGACATCGGCTTCTTCTCAACGCTCACCGGCGCGGCGCTCGAAGGGCCGCTCCCGGCGGACTACTGGGCGCGGCAACTGCGTGAGCCGGTCCGTTTCCACCGCGCGCTGATGGCGACCGGCGCGTCGCAGGCGATCGAGGTCTCGCCCGCCGCTGCGCTCACGCCGCTCTGCCCCACGCGGCCGCTGCTGGCCAGCGGCATGAAGCCGGGGGACGAAGCAGCGGGCGCCGAGCGTGCAGCGATCGAGTTGTGGACCGCCGGGTACGACGTGAACCGCCGCCTGGTCGCGCCCCGCGTGCCGATCGTGTCGCGGCTGCCGGGCTACCCGTTCCAGCGGCGCCGCCACTGGTTCAGCCCGTCGCCGGCAAGCAAACGCCCCGCTGCATCGGCCGCGGTCCACCCCCTGCTGGGCGAGCGGCTCGACACTCCGGCCCAGGCGTCGGTGTTTGAGGTCGACCTGGCGACGCTCCCTTGGCTAGAAGACCACCGCGTCGCCGGCCGGCCGACCCTGCCGGCCGCCGCGTACTTGGAGCTTGCCATCGCCGCGGGCGTGCAGCTTGCGCCCGAGGCGGACTGGGACGTGAGTCAGCTATCGATCGACGCCCGGGTGGCCTGGGCGTCCGGCGAGTCGTGCCGGGTGCAGACGCACGCGTCGCGGGCCGGCGACCAGTGGCGGCTGTCGTTCTACTCTCGCGGCGCGACTGGGGAGTGGCAGGCGTGCGCCGCGGCTTCGCTCACCCAGCGGCAGTCGCGTCCGGCGCCGCTGGAGGGTTTCCGCACGCTGGCCGACGCGGATGTCTCGCAACACTACGCCGGCTGCCGCGCCGCGGGGCTCGACTACGGCCCCGCCTTCCAAGGGGTAAAGTCGCTGCGCGGCGCCGAGGGGTTCGCCGAAGCGTCGCTCTGCGTCACCGGCGCCGAAGAGCATGAGTGCTGGACGCCGCTGGTCGACGCCGCGCTGCAAGCGCTCGCGGCGGCCTTCCCGGGCGGGACGGACACCGCCTGGGTCCCGGTAGGGGTCGATCGGTTCACGCCGTGCGGCGACCTGCGGTCGCCTTGCCGGGCACGCGCCAAGCTGCGGTTGTCGGAGCACGAGGCGAGCGCGACGGTGCAGATACTGGACCCCGCGGGATCGTTGCTTGCCGAGGTCGAAGGGCTGCGGCTGCGTCCGCTGGCGCCCCCGCCGCGCGACGCCCAGCGCCGCGTCGACCCGCGAAGCGACGTGCTGTTCGAGATGCTGCAAGTCTCCGGCGACGAGCGGGTGGAGCGGCTGACCCGCTTCCTCCGCGGCAGGCTGGCCGGCGTGCTGGACGAGCCCGAGGCGTCGCTGAGCCCAACCGCGGCGCTCGACTCGCTGGGGCTCGACTCGCTGATGGCGTACGAGCTACGGGACGACCTGCAGAGCGCCCTGGGGCTCGAGGCGCCGATGGAGCTGTTCCTGCAAGAGCTTTCCCTCCGCGACCTGGCGGCGTGGCTAGGCGAACGGCTCACCCCCGACGAGCCCGCCGTAGAGGCCTCGTGGGTGGAGGGCGCGCTATGAACAACCCTGCATCCGCGGCCCAAACGCTGTACGACGACCTCACCGCCCAGGGCTGGCGGCTGTGGGTCGAGGGAGAGCTGCTCCGCTTCCGGGCGCCCGAGGGGGCGGCCGGCCCCGCGGTGATGCGCGAGCTCAAGCGGCACAAGCCGGCGCTGGTGGCGCTGCTCAGCGAGGACGCGGCGTCGCAGCCCATCGAGAAAACCCACCCCGCTTCCTACGGGCAGCAGGCGTTGTGGATGGTGCACCAAGGGGCGCCCGACAGCCCCGCGTACAACGTGGCGTCCGCGGCGTGGGTTGAGTCGGAGGTGGACTTCGACGCCCTGCACGCCGCCTGGCGGATGCTGGTCGCCAGGCACGAGGCGCTCCGCACCACGTTTGCGTCGGAGCGAGACGGCCTGCGCTGCGTGGTGCACGCCGATCCGGTCATCGACGCCTCGCGTCACTGCTGCCCAGACGCCGACGGCCCGGCGCTCGAGGCGCGCGTGCGAGAAGCCTATGCCGAGCCGTTCGACCTGCGGCAAGGCCCGCTCGCGCGGCTGCGGCTTCTGAGCATTGCGCCGGACCGCCACGTGCTGCTGCTGGCGATGCACCACATCGTGTTCGACGCGTGGAGCTTGTGGATCTTGCACGAGGAGCTCGGCGAGCTGTACGCGGCGCTGGCCGCGGGCCAGACGCTGGCGCTGCCGACGCCGCAGGCCACCTTCGCGCAGTTCGCCGAGTGGCAGCACGCGTTGCCCGATTCGGACGAAGGGAAGCGGCAGTGGGACGCCTGGCGGGCCCGGCTCGAAGGCGCCACCCCCGGCGAGCCTCGGTGGGACCGCCCCCGCCCGGCCGCGCGTACCGGCCGCGGCGCCACGCTCCACTTCCACGTCGCAGGAGAAGTAGCGGACCGGGTGCGCGGCGTCGCCAAGGCGCACGGCGCCACGCCGTTCATGACGCTGCTGGCGGCGTTCCAAGCGGCCCTGCACCGGCAGTCGGGGCAGAAAGACTTTGTCGTGGGCGCCACCACGTCGGGCCGCACCAAGAGCCAGTTTGCCCAGGTGCTGGGCTACTTTGTGAACACGCTGCCGATCCGCGCGGAGCTGAAAGAAGACTGGTCGTTCGACGACCTGCTCCGCCAGACGCGGGAGCGGACGCTCGAGGCGCTCCGCTCGCAAGACTTCCCGTTCGCGTTGATGGTCGAACGGCTCAACCCGCCGCGCGAGCCGGGGGCGCTCCCCTTGTGCCGTGTCGCCTTCGGCCTGCAGAAGCCCCACCGCTTCAGCCAGGTGGCCGACGCGCTCAACGAAGACTCGGCGCCGATCGACTGGGGGGGGCTGCGGGTGCGCGCCTTCCCGCTCGATCAGCAGGAGGGGCAGTTCGACCTGGTGATGGAGCTGTACGAACAGAGCGACGGCTACCGCGGGCTGCTGAAGTACGACCCTCAGCTCATGGACGACGCTAGCGCCGCGCAATTCGCGGCGCACTTCGAGACGCTGCTCGGATTGCTGCTGGAGCGTTCGGCCGCGCCGATGGCGGCGATTTCCTTGCTGTCGACGCCGGAGCAAGAGCAACTGCTGGATTGGTCGCGGGGCGCCCCGGTCGACTCAGACGCCGCGCCGGTTATCGAGGCCTTTGAGCGGGCCGCGCGACGCACCCCCCGCAAGACCGCGATCCGCTGCGACGACCAGTCGCTGACTTACGCCGAGCTGAACGCCCGGGCGGGGCGCCTCGCCCGCCGGTTGCAGCGTGCGGGGCTACGCGGCCGGTGCGTCGGTTGCTGCTTGCGGCGTGGGCCGGACACGGTGATCGCGCAGCTTGCGCTGTGGAAGCTGGGGGCGACCTACGTGCCGCTGGACGAGGGGGGCCCCCTCGACCGCCTGCTTACCATCCTGGACGACTGCGACGCGGCGCTCGTGCTGACCCACGCCGAGGTCGCGGGGCGGCTTGGCGTCTCGGGGGACCCGATGTGGTTCGCCATGGACCACGCGTGCAGCGTCGCCCGCGACGGCGCCCCCCGGGGTGATTCGGACGGGGACGACGCCTACGTGATCTACACCTCCGGCTCGACGGGCCGGCCCAAGGGGGTGCGTGTGTCGCACGGCGCCTTTGCGCAGCACGTCGCAAGCGCGGCCGCCCAGTTCGGCACGGCCGAGAGCGACGTGGTGCTGCAGTTCAGCGGCGCCACGTTCGACCCGTCGTTGGAGCAGGTATGGACCGCGCTCACCAAGGGCGCTGCGCTGGAGATGCGCGGCCCCGAGCTGTGGTCGGCCGCGGAGTTTTGGCGCCGGTTGGATGAGCGCGGCGTGAGCGTGGCCAACGTCCCCCCGGCGTACTTCCGCGAGTGCAGCGACGCGGCGCCCACGCCGCTGCCTGCCTCGCTGCGGCTGGTGATCGTGGGGGGCGACGCCTTCCCGGCGGCGCTGGCCGCCAAGTGGACCGGCCGCGGCGTGCGGGTGCTGAACGCCTACGGTCCGACCGAGATCGTGGTGACCGCCACCACGAGCGACCTGGCCGAGTTCGACCCCGCGCGCGGCCGGGCGCCCATCGGGCGGCCCCTGCCGGGGCGCAGCGCCTACGTCGTCGACGCGCACGGCAGGCTGGCGCCCATCGGCGTGGCGGGCGAGCTGTGGATCGCGGGGCCGGCGCTCGCCGCGGGCTACCTGGGAGACAAGTCGCTCACCGATCGCCGGTTCGTCGCCGACCCCATCGACCCGTCCGCCCGCGCGTACCGCACCGGCGACCTGGCCCGCTGGAACCACCTCGGTCAGATCGAGTTCCTCGGCCGCCTCGACCGCCAGGTGAAGCTGCACGGCTACCGGGTAGAGCTGGGCGAGGTCGAGCGGGCGCTCGAAGCGCTACCCGCCATCCGCCGGGCCGCGATGCGCGTGGCGACAGACGACGCGGGCGACCCGGTGCTGGTGGCCTACTGCGTGACGGCCGAAGGCGCCGCGACGGACGAGTCAGGTACACTCACGGCGTTGCGGGCCCGTCTCCCCGGCTACATGGTCCCACGCCAAGTGGAATGGCTCGACGAGCTGCCGACCGGGTCGACCGGCAAGGTGTGCGTCGACCGGCTGCCGCTGCGGCTGCGGACGGCCGCAGCCAAGCGGCCCGACTACGTGGCGCCGCGCTGCCCCACCGAACGGGTGCTGGCCGAGGCGTGGGCCGAGGTGCTGGGGCTCGAGAAGGTGGGGGTCCACGACGACTTCTTCGAGCTGGGGGGCGCGTCGCTCAAGAGCCTGCGGATCGTCGCGCTGGCGGAAGAAAAGGGGCTCACGCTGCCCCAAGCGGGGCTTTCCCCCGCGTTGTTGTTCGAGTTTCCCACCATCGCACAGCTCGCCCAGCGGCTGGCGCCGGGCCGCACGCCCCACGCAGAGGCCCCGCCCGAAGCCCGGGCCGGGGGGACCAAGACGGACCTTTCGGGGTATGCTGTCGCCCAGACGCCGGCCGCCCGCACCAGCGACGTGTAGCTGGTCCGCCGGCCCAATCCCCGATCCGTCCCGCCCCAGCGCCCGCTATGTCCGTCGTTACGCAGAGCATCTTCGAGAGCATCGGCGTCGCCCTCCCGGAGCGACGCGTCGCTACGCGCGACATCGTGGCGGGTTGCGTGAACTCGGTGCGGCTGCCCCTGGAGCGGCTCACCGGCATCCGCGAGCGGCGCCTGGCCGGCGACGGGCTCTACTCCATCGACCTGGCCGAGGCCGCGGCGCGCGACTGCCTGACCCGCGGCGCGTTGGCGCCCGAACAGGTCGACCTGGTGGTCTGCACCAACATCTCGCGCTGCGACAGCGAGAAGACCATCTCGTACGAGCCCGCCACCAGCATCAAGCTGAAGCAGCGGCTGGGGCTCGGCCGCGCGCTGGCGATCGACGTCTCGAACGCCTGCGCCGGCATGTGGACCGGGGTGTACCTGGCAGACGCGATGATCCGCACCGGCGCGGCCCGCCACGCGCTGGTGGTGAGCGGCGAGTACATCAGCTACCTGATCGACTCCGCCCAGCAAGAGATCACCGACTTCATGGACCCGCAGATCGCCTCGCTCACGCTCGGCGACGCGGGGGTGGCGGTGGCGCTGGGCCGGTCTCCCTCGCCGGAGGTCGGCCTGCACGCGCTCGACCTCTACACCCTGGGCAAGTACGCCCCGCACTGCGTGGCGAAGCCCTCCAGCGAGGCCGCCGGCCGGCCCGTGATGCTCACCGACGCCATCAAGGTGACCGAGGCGGTCGTGCCCCACGCGGCCCGACACGCCAAGCTGGTGCTGGACCGCCACGGCTGGACGCTCGACTCGATCGACTGCGTCGTGCCGCACCAGACCTCGCAGCTCACGATGCAGGAGGGGATGAAAGAGATCGACCGGCTCTACGGGCACGACCTGTGGGCCCGCTGCGTGAACAACCTGCCCGAGCGCGGCAACACCTCCAGCAACAGCCACTTCCTGGCGATGTTCGACGCCACCGAGCGGAAACAAGTCGGCTCGCGCAACCGGGTGGTGTTCTGCATCTCGGGCTCCGGCCAAACCACCGGCACCGCGCTCTATACGCTGGACGACCTCCCCGACCGGCTGCACAGCGCTGCCGGGCAGACGCGTTCAACCGCCGAGGAGCACAAGCCCGCCGGCACCATCGGCGCCACGCTCAGGCTTGCTTCGGTGGCGGTGCACCGCCCGGGGTCGCCCGAGGAGATCGACACCGTGGGCATGCTCGCCGCCGCGGCCGAGCAGTGCCTGGCCGCCGGCCCGGTGGGCCTGGACGACGTTGAGCTGCTGCTCTCAACCTCGACCTACCGCACCGACTTTGTGATGGAGCCCGCCATCGCCGCGCTGGTGGCGGGCCGGCTGCGGATGAACGACGACCGCCCCGCCGGCCACGCCAAGAAGACGCTGGCCTTCGACGTGATGAACGGCCCCGTCGGTTTCCTCAAGGCGTGCTTCCTGGCCGGCGAGCTGGCGACCGCCGGCAAGCTGACCGCCGCGATGGTGCTGGCCTCGGAGGTAGAGAACGGCCGCATCCTGGGCGCCGACACCGTGCTGGGGCTCGAAGAGATGGCCTCGGCCGCGCTGCTCGCCGAGAGCGAGGCGGGCGACGGCTTCTTGGCGTTCGAGTTCTACGACGACCTCTCCGCCATCGACGAAGAAGGGGTGCAGGTGAGCTGGGGCGTCGGCGAGCGGCCCCACATCATCGGCCGCCGGGGCGAGAAGCTGCACGACGCGTACGTGCGGGCGATCGGCGTCGCGGTGGGGCGGCTGCTGGAGTCGCAGCAGCTAGCGCTCGACGACATCGGCGTGCTGTTGCCGCCGCAGGTCGACGCCGGATTCCCGGCGCGCGTCGCCAAGGAGCTGGGCTTTCCGCTCGACCGGACGGTCTGCTGCGACGCCACGGTGAACCTGGCGACCTCAAGCGTCCCGCAGTCGTACCGCACCGCGGTCGACTCCGGCAGGGCGGCCCCGGGCGACCTGGGGCTGATGATCGCCGTGGGGGCGGGGGTGCAGGTGGGGTGTGCGATTTATCAGTTCTGAGCGGGCGCTCAGGCGCTTCGGCCAGGGCGGTTTATCTGCGGTTGGGATCCGAAGGTTAGCGCGATGGCGATGGCGCTGGGAATGCTTGCTCTTGCCAGGTCGCCGACGCGGGCGTGGGGACAAGGTCTGCAGGAGCGTACGCTCCCGGCGGCGCGGCGCCCTGCTGAAACCCGCCCGGCGCCGAGTACTGAGGCGCCTGTTGGTTCACCGGTGCGTTGAACCCCCAGTTGGCTGGCGCTGGCCCGCCGAACAGGCCGAGGGCAGTGCGGGTCGCTTGATCGGCAACGCCGGTCGAGGGGAGGCCCGCCTGCTGCTGGAATCGTTTCACCGCGGCCGTGCTGGCCGGGCCTAGGTCGCCGTCGACTTTCAGCATTGGCGACGGGTCCAGCACCAGGTTAAGCCGTTCCTGTAGCTGCTGCACCGAGTAGCCGTACGCCTTGTTGCGCTCGGTGTAGCCGCCGTTGGGGTCGCCCAGCGGACCGAGCTGCTGAGGCGCGTGCGGGAAGTAGGCCGGCCTGCTTGGCTGGTTTTGGGGCGAGCCTGCCCAGCTCGTGCTAGTCGCCTGGGGCCATAGGTCGTGTTCGATGGCGGGGGGGCGTTGGTATGCGTGTCGCGCCGGCGTCGGGCTGGCAGGCTGAAGCGCCGCAATCGGCGCTTGCACCGGTTTGCCTCTGCTAGGCCCGCTCGGCTTGGGGCCGGTCGAAGCAAGGATCGCTCCCACGTACGCGTCGGACGCCAGGGCGTCGATCTGCATCACCCGCACCGACTCGAGCGCGCTGAGGAGTTGCTTCCGCTTGTCCGCCAGCCGCCCGCTGGTGAAGCCGAGGCTCTCCTCCAGCTCCGCCATCGATTCGTCGACCCGCTCGATCGCCTCGATCAGGTTCCCTTCGTGCTCGCTGAGGCGCTGCTTGGAGTTCGCGTCGTCTGCACGCCATTGCGGCCCTTGCTTGGCGGTGACTTGCACCGTCAACCGGTCATCGGCGGCCAGGCCGAGCGATTCGCCTTCTGCCGCAACAGCGCCGTCGTTGCCGGCGAGCACCACATCGGCGCCGCTCGGGTCGTCGCCCCCCAGTTCGACCGCGGTCGACAAGCTCAGCCCCTCGGTCTGTCCTGCGGGACCGTCTCCCCAGGCGGCCGGCGCGACCGCCGCGAGGGCGAGCAGCGAGGCGGCCGCGGCGACGGCCAGCGGCTTGGCGAGCGTGGCGATTAGCATCGTTCGTACTCCTTCGTGGTAGAGAGAAGCGGCCGTCGGCGACACGGCGCCCGGGTCGCCGACGGCGTACTTGAGGGTTAGACGTAGGGCGTCGGGGGACGCAGCGGCCCGCCCGCTGGCGGCCGCGAGGGTTGTGACCGCCGCGGCGAACGAGACGCCGCGCCTGAGCATCTTCTGACGCAGCAGCTTGGCGCCGCGGGCCAGCCGGCCCTGCACCGCGGCGATGGTGGCGTCGGTCCGCTCGGCGATCGCGCGGCGCGACTGCCCCTCCAGGTGCCGCATCACCAGCGGCGTGCGGTACTGCTCTGGCAGCAGGGCCAACTCCTGCATCAGCACACCCACCGCGTGCCGCCCGGTGAGGTCGGGGAAGGCCTCTTCCGCGGGGAGCGCCTCGACTGCCGGCAGCGGTTCTTCGCGTCGCCGCAGGCGCCGCTTGCGGGCGGCGATGGCGGTGCGGAAGGCGACCCTGTAGAGCCAGCCCGCCAACGACTCGCCCCCGCGCACGCTGCGGCCGTGGCGCGCCAACAGCAGGAACGTGGCTTGGAGGGCGTCGTCTGCGTCGTGCTCATTGCGCAGCACCCGCCGGCAGACGGCGGCCACCATCGTGCCGTGCCGGTCCACCAAGCGGCTGAATGCTAGCTGGTCGCCGGTGCGGCAGTAAACGCCCAGCAGCTCGCCGTCGGTCGCCAGGTCGGTCCACCCGCCGGCGGTTGAGGCGTTGGCGGTCGAGGCGCCGGCGGAGGCTCGCGTTCGGGCGGGTTGGGCGACAGAACGCATGGCGGTTCGGCGTGGTGCTGGGGCTCACCAAGTTGGGGCTCACCAAGTTAGAGCAACCCCGGGCCGATCTGAACCGCGAAAAGCGCAGAAAAAACTGAGCAAGGCCCGCAGCGGTCGCCGCGCGCGCCGCGTCCAGATCACTCAGCCGCTGCAGGTGAGCGTCAGCAGCGTCACTTCCGGCGGGCAGAAGTACCGCAGCGGCGCCAGCGAGCCCGTGCCGCGTCCCACGTACAGTGTCGTCGGCCCACGCCGGAACAGACCGGAGGCGTAGCGCGTGCCGTGGCGGCTGGGGCACGCGATGGCGCCCATCCAGGGGAGGCAGACCTGCCCGCCGTGGGTGTGGCCGGCAAGCGCCAGGTCGAACTGTTCTGCGATGGCCCAGGGCCACTGGTCGGGGGTGTGAAGCAGGGCCAGGCGGAACGTTTCGGGATCGATCGCGGGGACATCGCCGGGGCCGGCGAACCACGGGGCCTCGTTGCCGGCGATCAGCAGCCCGGCGCCGTCGATCATTAGCGTCTGGGTTTGGCTGCTCACGTCCCTGACGCCGGCCGTGGCGAGCCGCTGGCGAAGTTCCGCTACGTCTACCTTCTCGTCGTGGTTGCCCAGGATGCCGTAGACGCCGTGCGTGGCTTCGAGCCGGGCGATCGTGCTATCGATCCACGGCATGCACTGGGGGCGTTCGACCAGGTCGCCGCACAGCGCTACCAGGTCGGGCGACCAGGCGTTGACGCGGTCGACGACGGCCCGGAAGTACTCCACACCCAGGCGGCCCGACATGTGCAGGTCGGAGAGCATGGCGATCTTCAAGCCATCGAGCGGTTCCGGCAGCCTGGGGCAGGGGAGGGTGTTTTTCTCGACAGCGACTTGCAGCAGCCCGTTGCCGGGCAGCGAGGCGAGCGTCCGCGGCACGCCGGCGCGGACCACGCCGGGGCCGAGCTGGGCTCGGAGGTCGAGCGTTTCGGTCGTGCGGCCGGCGGGTACGCTGCGCTGCGGGTCGAGCCGCCAGGCGAGGCGGGTCGCCAGCGCCACGACCGCCACGGCGATGCAGGCCCAGCCGTACAACGCCAAGGGGCCGGCGCCAGAGGCCTGCGCGCGCAGCGAGCCGTCTAGCCACGCGTAGGCCAGCCAAGCAGGGAACGCGAGAAAGTACAGGAACGCGGCGAAGGTCAACGCGTCGACCGCGTGCCGCCGCCAGCCCCAGCCGTGCAGCCGGTTGATGAAGGCGCCGCACAGGGTTGCGTGCCCGGCGAGCGCGACCAGCAGCGCAACGGGGAGAGCGATCGCCACGAGCGAGTCCGGCATAACGGGAGCCGCTTAAGCGTTCTGGCCCGGCTCGGCTTGGCTCTCGTCGATCTGCCGTTCGACGGTTTCCAGCAACTGATCGAGGCGGAACGGCTTGTAGAGGACTTCTTTGAGCCCGGCCTGGCGCGCCTTGACGATCGAGTGCCCCGGGTCGTAGCCGAAGCCGGTCATCAGGATCAGCGGCACGTGCGGGGTGAACTTCTGCAGCTCTAGCATGAGCTCGTAGCCGTTCATGTCCGGCATGCGGATGTCTGCGATGACCGCGTCGTACTGCCCCCCCTGGGCGCCCGGCTGGCTGAAGCTGCGGAACATCGCGATGGCCTCTTTGCCGTCGTGGGCGGTCTCTACGTTGCAGTGGTACCGCTCGAGCAGCGAGTGGGCGGCGCCGCGGACCGTGTCGTCCGCGTCGACCACCAAGATGTGCTTTCCGACCAGCGCGGGGCGGGGCTCGATCCGCACGCACTGCGGGCGGGCCTCTACCGGCGCCATAGTCTGGCCGATCTTCTGGATCACCTGCTTGATGTCGCGGGCGTTGCGCAGCACGCGGTGCAGCCGCTCAACCACGTCTGGCTCGTGGCCGATGTAGCGTTCCATCACGCCGACCGCGTCGTTCAGGATCTCGTCTACCGGCACCGCCACGGCGCTGTGGATGGCCTCGACGCTGGCCGCGGCGGTGGTCGCCTTCTCCGCGGCGAGCAGGTCGAGCGTGTTGATGGCGACCGCCAGGTCGCGGCAGAACAGCTCGAGGAACTGCAGGTCCCCCTCGCCGAAGGCGCCGGGGTCGGGGCTCTCGACGTTGAAGGTGCCGAACACCTGGTCGTGCAGCAGCAGCGGCACGGTGAGCGAGCTGCGTGCGTCCTGGGCGCCCTCGATGTAGATGGGGTCGCCGCTGGTGTCTCCGCAGATGTAGCTCTGGCCCGTGGCGGCCACGAAGCCAGTGACGCCGTTCCCCTCCGCCTCGGCGTACAGCTTGCGTCGTTCGGCCTCGGGCTTGATCCCCACGGCCAGCAGCGGCATCAGCTCGCCGGTGCTTTGTTCGAGCATCCGCACTTCGATCACGTCGTAGTGCAGCACGTCTTTGGTAAAGTGGAGGATGTTGCTCTTGAGCAGCTCGATCCGCTCGTCGACGGTTAGCGCGGCGACCTCGTCGGTGGTGAGGTCGGCCAGCTCGATGCCGGCCTGGTGGATCGCGGCCAGCTTCTGCTGCTGCTGCACCTCTTGGGTGACGTCGCGGATGGTCACCACCAGGTGCTGCGGGGGCTGGTCTCCCTCAAACACCGGCGCGGCGTGAACGCGGAAGTGCCGGCCGTCTTCGCAGCGAAGCGTCGAGGCGCTGGCCTGGCGGTTGGCAAGCGCGGTGCTGAACGGACAGAACTCGGGGCCGAGGATCTCTGGGTTGTCCAAGATCTGATAGAAGTTGCGGCCGATGACCTGATCGACGTTGCTCCACTGCTTCAGGCGCCCGTTGCCCCACAGCACGGTGTTGTCCGCGGAGAGCAGCACGACGCCGTCCGGCATGGCCTGCAGGATTTGTTCGTTCTGGACCAGCCGCCCGGCGTCGGCGGCCTGGGCGAAGTGGGCGGCGTCTGCGTAGATGCCGGTGAACTCGCCGCGCGCCAGGCAGGCCAGGGCGCGTACGGGGGAGGAGACGGTGACTACCTCGACCCCTTCGCCCAGGCGTCGCACGAGGTCGGCGTCGCCGTCGTTGGGACCGCTGAGGCAGAGGACCTTGCGCCCAGAGGGGGGAGGGGGGGCGGCGGGGGGAGACGCTGCCGGTTCTGCTTCTTGCGTGGCTGTTGGCTCGGACAACGCGTTCAACGCTCCGTCCGGGAGCGGCCCCGTGAAGGATTTCTGGGGGCCATCCCGTGCTTCCGCACCTAAGGGGGCGACGCGCCGGCGCTAGCCAGCATTCAGCGTGCCCAATCTCTACGAAGTATAGGTTTGCTTGCGCGCCACAACAACAGCCAAGTGTTGCCAAAGCCCGTATTTATCTTCGGATCGGCACATCGTCCAACTCTTGTGCGACCTTGCGGGCGCCCTGTTTCGGGCGCTTTGGCGGCCCCTTCAGGCGGTGGAGTAGGCACGATCGGGGCGTCCGGAAGCCCCCGTACGCCGGGCGGGGCGGCCGCCAGATGGGAGTGACCGCAAGCAGCCGGGGCGATACACTAACGGGGCCCGCCCCGGCGGTTTTTCCGCCTTATCGCCCGCCCCGTCCGCCCCCCTTCGCCGTAGCCTCGAACCCGCGTCTGCCCCAGGACGCGTCCCCTCCTATGCCCGCGGAATCGCTCCAGACCCGCAACGTCGCGATCATTGCGCACGTCGACCACGGCAAGACCACCATGGTCGACTGCATCCTCTACCAGATCGGCAAGTACCGCACCGAGCAGCTCGATAAGCTGGCCGGCGGGCAGCACGGCCTGGTGTTCGACTCGAACGACCTGGAGCGGGAACGCGGCATCACCATCTTCAGCAAGAACTGCGCGGTGCGGTTCGAGACGGGGGGCCTGGAGTACCGGGTGAACCTGATCGACACCCCGGGCCACGCCGACTTCGGCGGCGAGGTCGAACGCGTGCTGATGATGGCCGACGGCTGCCTGCTGCTGGTAGACGCCTACGAGGGGCCGATGCCGCAGACGCGGTTTGTGCTTCAAAAGGCGCTGGCGCTCGGGCTGCGTCCGATCGTGGTGGTGAACAAGGTCGACCGCCCCGACGCCCGGCCGGACGAGGTGCTGACCGAGGTGTTCGACCTGCTGATCGACCTGGGCGCCGACGACAAGACGCTCGACTTCCCGGTGGTGTTCGCCTCCGCCAAGCAGGGCTGGGCGTCGCACACCGTGGGGGACCGCGGGACCAACATCCGCCCCATCCTAGAAACGATCATCGAGCACGTCCCCGCGCCGGAGGTGGACCCCGCCGCGCCGGTGCAGATGCTGGTGACCACGATCGACTTCTCCGAGTACGTGGGCCGGATCGCCATCGGGCGCGTCTTTGCCGGCACGCTCAAGAACCGCCAGCGGGTGCGGGTGATCGACCGCCACGGCGTCGGACGCGACCAACAGATCTCACAGTTGTTCACCTTCGAGGGGCTCGACCGCGTCCCGGCGGACCACGTCGAGGCGGGCGACCTGTGCGCCGTGGTGGGGCTCGACCCCGTGAACATCGGCGACACGCTGGCCGACCTAGAAGCCCCCGTGGCGCTCCCGCCGATCCACATCGACGAGCCGACGCTGCACATGACCTTCCGCGTGAACGACGGCCCGCTGGTCGGACGCGAAGGGAAGTTCCTCACCAGCCGGCAGATCGGCGACCGGCTGCAGAAGGAGCTGCGTTCGAACGTCGCCCTCAAGGTAGAGCCGGGCGAAACGATGGAGCAGTTCCGCGTCTCGGGCCGCGGCCTGATGCACCTGGGCATCCTGATCGAGAACCTCCGCCGCGAGGGGTTCGAGCTGTGCGTCGGCAAGCCGCAGGTGGTGTTCCACGAAGACGAAGACGGCAAGCGGCTCGAGCCGATCGAGCTGCTGGTGGTGGACGTCCCCGAGGAGCACCAGAACGCGGTGATGGCGCTGGTGGGGGACCGCCGGGCCCAACTGCTGAAGATGGGGCACAAGTCGGGGACCAGCGGCTTTGTGCACCTGGAGTTCTCCATCCCGGCCCGGGCGCTCATCGGGCTGCGGAGCCGGATGCTCACCGCCACCATGGGCAACGCCATCGTCCACCACACCGTGCTGGGCTACGAGCCGATCCGCGGGGCGCTGCCGCAACGCTCCAACGGCGTGCTGATCGCCAACGAGCCGGGCATGGTCACCGCCTACGCCCTGGACGGGCTGGACGACCGCGGCACGTTCTTTGTCGAGCCGGGGGACGAGGTGTACGAGGGGCAGGTCGTGGGCGAGCACTGCAAGAGTTCCGACCTAATCGTGAACGTCGTCCGCGGCAAGAAGCTCACCAACATGCGCGCGTCGGGCAAGGACGATAACTCCCAGGTCCGCCCCGTGCGGCGGATGTCGCTCGAGGCCAGCCTGGAGTACATCGGCGACGACGAGCTGCTAGAGGTCACCCCGGGCCCCATCCGCCTGCGGAAGATCATGCTCAAGGAGACCGACCGCAAACGCGTCGCCCGCCGCGAGGCGTCTGCCGCCGCCGTGTAGGGGGCGGCTTGGGTTGGGTCGGGTTGGGCTGGGGCGGCGCAATGCGACGGTATCCGCGACTCGTCCCTCCGGGCGCTGACGCTCCCGGCTCTATGGGCGGTCGTGCGTTTGTTGGCGGGCGCCGGGGCGTGCCCTCCCATCCGTTACCACCGGCGCGATTGTCCGCGGTTTCTCATTGGCTTCGGTTGCGGTTTTCCGGCAACCGTGAACTAGGCTTTTCTTGGGCGAAGCGCCGCGCACCGCGGGCGTCGCCCGAAACAGCCAGCCGATGGGGACTCGAAGCATGTTTACATTCAATCGCGCCGGGCGCCCCGGCGTGTCGTCGTTGCAGTTCGTGGGTTGCATCGCGGCGGCGACCGCGGGGATCGTTATCGGCAGCCAGTACGTAGGGATGGACCTGCAGGACGCCGCCTACACGGCGCTGGACGAGGGCCGCCTGCTGGAGCACATCCCCGAAGACTGGCGTCCCGCGACTCCCCAACACGTGCTCGATGCTCAAGCGCCGCTGGAAGAGAAGCAGGCGTCGTTGCGCGACGAGATCGACCAGCTCCGCGAAGAAGCCGACTCGCTCGCCAAGGCGGTCCGCGGCGGCGCCGCCGAGACGATGGACATCGCCGCGGAGCCCATGTTCGAGGTGCGCCGTCAACGCACCGCCGAGTACTGGGCCCGGGTCCATGAGGTCATCCAAGAGGTCTCCGCGGTCCACAACGGCGTCGAGCCGGCGATCGGCGGCCAGTACGCCGCGCGGATGCTCGAGCTGCGTCGCCGCGCGTGCCACTACGGCCGGCGTTCGATCGAGGCCCTCGACTCCGAGGAGGTCGACCCCCAGGCCGTGGAAACCGCTCGGCGGGTCGCCGTATGGTTCCACCACGGGGTCGCCCTGTACGAGCGGGCGGTCACCCTGGTTTCGGGCATCACGCCCGAGGACCCCGCCCTCTACCGCCGCGAAGACTGGAGCCGGGCCGAAGAGCACCACCGCAAGGAGGCCGAGTACGTGCGGCTGAAGAACGACGCCGCGGCCGCCTCGCTGGGGTCGAAGTACGGGCTGGAGCTCTCCCCCTGGGGGCTGTGAGCCCCTACGGGGGGCCGCGAGGCCGGGGGGTTGTGACGGGTATGCGGCCGCCCCACGGGGGCGATTCTGCGGCGGCGATCGTTGCTCCGCCGGAGGGGGGCAAGTAGCATAAAGCCTCGGGACTTGCCCGCTTGTCGAGAAGTCTCGCCGCCCGTCCGAATCCCCCCGGCCGCAAATCGCGCCGGCGGTCGTCCAACCGTTTCTCATTGGAGCCCCCGCATGCCACGCGTATTTAGCAAAGCGCTTGCCGTCGCGCTGTCTTTCAGCCTGTGTATCAATTCCGCCATGGCGGGCCAGTTCTGTGGACGCCCCCAACCGGTCTGCTGCCCGGCGCCGGTGTGCTGCGAGACGGTGGTCTACGAGACCTCCTGCTGTGAACCGGTTTGCTGCGAGCCGGCGCCCTGCGGCGCCGTGGTGGTGAGCGAATCGTTCAGCGACTGCGGTTGCGGCGCCACGGTGACCGAGTCGCACTCGATGGACGCGGCCCCGATGGCGCCGACGCCGGCCGAGCCGACCCGGGCGGCCAAGCCGTCCTCCGAAGAAGCGCTCGAGCCCGCGCCCAGCCTCCCGCCGGCGCCGTCGCCCGTCGACGAGCCGATGGACGAATCCCCCAGCGACGACCCCGCGCCCCTGCCGGCGCCCGAGCCGCTGTTCCCCGAACCCGCCCCGGCGCCCGCTCCAGACCCCGCTCCCGCTCCGGCCCCTGCGCCGGCGCCTGTTGAGCCCGCCGCGCCGGCCGACGACTTGTTCGGCGCCCCCGCCGAAGAGCCCGCCGCGCCCGACACCGGCGCCGACCTGTTTGGCGCCCCCGCCGAGGAGCCGCCGGCGCCGATGGAAACCGAGCCGCCGGCGGTAGAAGACGACCTGTTCGGCGCCCCGGCCGAAGAGCCCGCGCCGATGCAGGAGCCGGCCGTTGAAGACGCGCCGATGGAAGACGACCTGTTTGGCGCTCCCGCCGAAGAGCCGGCCGCCGTAGAGGCGCCGATGGGTGACGATCTGTTCGGCGCCCCGGCTGAAGAGCCGGCCACGGAAGAGCCGCCGATGGGAGACGACTTGTTCGGCGCCCCGGCCGACGAGCCTGCCACGGAAGACGCGCCGATGGGAGAAGACCTGTTTGGCGCTCCCGCCGAAGAACCGGCCGTCGAAGAGGCGCCGATGGGAGATGATCTGTTCGGCGCCCCGGCCGATGAGCCCGCTCCGAAGGACGAGCCCGCCGCCGAGGAAGACCTGTTCGGCCCCGCCGACGAGCCGGCCGGCGACGAAGGGACCGATTCGGGCCTCGACGACTTCTTCAGCATCCTGGAGCAGCCGGGCGGGTTCGAGAGCCCCGAGATGCGGCAGTGGAGCGACAACTCGGGCGTCTATAGCTGCGAAGGCCGCCTGCTGGCGGTCGGCGACGGGTTCGTCCGTCTGGCCAAGGCCAACGGCCGCACCGCCACGGTGCCCATGACCCGCCTGTGCGCGAGCGACCTTGAGTTCGTGAACCGGCAGGCCTCGGCCCGCACCCAGCAGCAGCTAACCCGTACCGCGTCGCGGTAGGGCAGGCCACGCGCAAACCCGGGCGGCGGGAATGCACCGGGAATGCACCAGGGGAGCCACCAACGGGTGGCGGGGACGCACCGCGCAGCGGAAGCCCCCGCCACCCGTTTGGATTAGGTTGCTACGCCTTCTAGTGCGGCACTGCACCAGGTGGCGATGCCCCTAGGCGGCGATGCGTCTGGGCGCAATAGCGGCGTTGTCGGCCCTGGCCGGCACGGCCGTGGGCGCGAGGGCCAACAACAGCGCCTCGGCTTGCCACGGCTTGCCGAGCGTGCTGGTGGCGCCCATGTCGTGGGCGGCACGCCACGAGTCGAGACGCGGGAAGTCCAGCAGCACCGCCAGCGGCAGGCCCCGCGCGCGGAACCGGGACGCGAAGTCACACAGCAGGGCGGCCTCGCGGCCGTCGAGCTGCCCGCCCACCCACACCCCGGCCGTGGGGCGGGTAGCAAGCACCGCCGCCTGGTGCGGCCTGCGCCACACGGCGGCCCGGCCGGCGTCTTCTAAAGTGTCGATTACCGCGGCGGCCGACGCCCGGTCGGGGGCGGCCACCTCAACGTGCCCCGCTGCGGGGACCGCGGCGGTCGGTCTGGCGGCCAGCGGGATCGTGCCGGCCGCGTGGGGCTCGCGTGCACGCCACCAGGCAGGAAAGTCGTACCAGTAGACCCGCTCGACCCCCTCGGTCGGCCGGCCGGTGCGTGTCTCGCCCTCGCACCAACTGCCCAACACCGCGACCGTCTCTGCCGCCCCGGCCGACTCTCGTGGCCCATCGCCGGCGTGGCGTTCTGGGCGGTCGCGGAACCAGAGGCAAAGCTCGGCCGCGCCGGGGTCGTCGACGAACTGGATGCGGCCCGCCTCACGGCTCTGGGCCACGCACAGCAGGGCCGGGCCGAACGACGCGTCGCGCGCGTCGCCGCGCAGGGCCACACGCATGGCCGGGGGGAGATCAATCGGTGCTCGCCGCGGGCCGGTCATCGCGCGGAGGGTAGCGGCCAGCCTCGCGCGGCGTCTACGGCGATCCGGCAGCTTGTTGCGCCCTGCCCTCCAGGGAGCGCAAAACTAACGGCCAGCGGTCTGGCGCTTCCGAGCCGCTGCTGGCCTGTTCTGGGCGCCAGCGGGGGGCGCCTCGAGCGGCGCCGGCGCCCAGTCGGCCGGGTTTGCTAGCAGCCGGGGCTCGCGGAACACCGTCTCCCGGTCCCCCTGGGCCGTCATCCACGCTTTCAGCTCCGACTTGAGCCCCCCGATGCGCTCGGCGTGCTCGGGGCGGTCCGCTAGGTTGTGCTCCTCCAGCGGATCGGCATCCAGGTCGTAGAACTCCCAGCGCGGCCGCTGGTGGTACCGACGCACCGCGTCGGCCGCGTGGGGGTCGGTCTTGGCACGCTCGACCCAGGGGCGCCAGTAGAGCAGGCCGTCCTTGCCTTGCGCCAGGTCGATGTGCGTGGTGTAGGCGAACTCGGGGTGGAGGTTCTCGATCAGCTTCCAGCGGTCGGTGCGGACGCTGCGGATGGGGTAGACGTTCATCCGCCCGTCGCCGCTGTGGGTGGTGAAGACGCGGTCGCGCAGGTGATCGGCCTCGCCCCGCAGCACGGCGCCGAACGACCGGCCGTCGATGCCCACCGGGTTCCCCTCGGCCGGGGGCGTGCCGCCGGCTACTTCCGCCAGCGTCGGCAGCAGGTCGATCCAGCTCACCATCGCGTCGGTGCGTGTGCCCGGCGCTACGACGCCGGGCCAGGCGACGATCAGCGGCACGCGGGTCCCCTCGTCGTATAGGTTCCACTTGCCAAACGGCCACTGGGCGCCGTGGTCGCTGGTGTAGGCAAACAGCACGTTCTCGCCGAACCTTTCGTCCACCAGCGTGCGCAGCTCTCCCAGCTCGGTATCCGCCCGGGTCACGTCCTCGTAGTACCGGCAGCGCATCATCCGCGTGGCCGGCGTGTCGACGTGCGTCTGCGGAATGTTCACCTCGCCGGGCCGGTAGCCCGAACCTTCCGGCCAAGGGACGTGGGGCGAGTGGGTCCCGACCAGCAGGCAGAGGGGCTTCTCCGACGTCCGCTGGTCGAGGTACTTGGCCACACGCGCCGCGGCGTGGCTCTTGTCGGTGTGATTAAATCCGCGGCGCTCAACGTCGGCGCCGTGGCACACCTTGCCGAACGCGGCGACCTCATACCCCAACTCGTGCAGGTACGCCGGCAGCGTCTGGATGTCGTCGCGGCAGTAGGAATGGTTCTCCTCGGCGCCGTTGCGCGCCGGCATCAGGCCGGTGAGCAAGGCGGCCCGGCTCGGGGCGCAGGCCGGCGACGCCACAAACGCCCGATTGAACGTCAGCCCGTCGTCGGCCAGCCGCTGCATGTTGGGGGTCCGCAAGTCGCGGGCGCCGTACACCGACGAGTCGAGCCGGCTGTGGTCGTCCGAGAAGAAGACAACGATCGTCGGCGGCCCAGCCAATGCCGGGGGCGCGAGCAGGAGTGCTGCTAGGAAGAGTGCGGTGCGCATGAGGTCCCTGGGTTGGGGTCGCGAGGAGTTTGACCACGGATAGCACGGACGGCGCGTTTGCGACAGGCGTTGCGTTACTGCTGCCGATGCGGCCCGTGGCGACCCGCAGGGTGCAAAGTAACCCAGATCTCTGGGCGCACCACCATGCAAATGCGCATTCTTGTTTAGGTTTTACATTGTCGTCACCAGCGGAGCGGTTCGCCCGGCCCGCCCGCGTGCGGCCCCCCCGGGCAAAGCGGCCGCCAGCGGGTAGAATCCCCCCCTTACCGCATGGTCAACAACCTCCCTGTGAAGTCGATCGAGCACGCCGGCCTGACGGTCGAGGGGTACTCGCGCGCCGCCGTCCAGAGCTACTGGCGGATCCCGGAGCTCAAGATCGGCTTCGACCTCGGCGCCCAGCCCTGGTCGTTCATGGGGACCGAGAACTGGTTCGTCTCCCACGGCCACCTCGACCACATCGCGGCCCTGCCGGTGTACGTCTCGCGCCGCCGGCTGATGAAGATGGAGCCCCCCACCATCTACCTGCCCGAGGTCTGCATCGAGCCGGTCCGCGGGCTGCTGAAGTACACCACCCGGCTCGACCGCGGCCGGCTCCCCTGCGAGCTGGTCGCCGTGGCGCCCGGCCAGGAGATCGAGCTCTCCCGCGAGCTGGTGGTGACCGTTAGCGCCACTACGCACACGGTCCCCTCCCTGGGCTACGTGGTGTGGGAGCGCCGCAAGAAGCTCAGGCCGGAGTACGCGGAACTGGCCGGCCACGAGATCCGCGACCTCCGCCAGGCCGGCACGGACGTGACCCACGAGACGCGTATCCCGCTGGTGGCGTACCTGGGAGACAGCTCGCCCCCCGGGCTCGACGCCTGCCCGGCGATGTACGAGGCCAAGATCCTGATCATGGAGATGACCTTCGTCGCCAAGGGGCACCGCAAAGAGAAGATCCACAAGTTCGGCCACATCCACCTCGACGACGTGCTGGAGCGCCGCGAGCGGTTCAAGAACGAGCTGATCCTCGCCTGCCACTTCAGCACCCGCTACCACCCCAACCGTGTGAAGAGCATCGTCGAAGAACGCATCCCCGACATGCTCGACGGCCGGCTCAACCTGTGGCTCTGACGGACGAGAACCGCCAAGACGCCACGAGCGCCAAGCACGCCAGGACGGACGGGAACCGCCAAGGTAAAGGAGACAGGATCAACCGGACAAGAAAGAGGCTCCGAGCGTCGAAGCGGTCCCGTCGATGAGGTGTTGGCGACCCCATCCTGTTCATCCAGTTGATCCTGTCCAATCCTTCCGTCCGTCTTGGCGCTCATGGTGTGCTTGGCGGTTCCCTTTCGTCCGTCCGTCCTTCGTGGTCCTTTGTGTTCTTTGTGGTTAATCTTTCTACCATGGCGACCAACCTCACCATCCGCGACGCCGCCGAGGCCGACCTGCCGGCGATTGTAGAGATCTACAACCACTCGATCGCCAGCCGCACGGCCAACGCCAACCGCGACCCGGTTTCGGTCGAGAGCCGGCGTGAGTGGTTCTACGCCCACTCGCCCGAGCGCCGGCCGCTGTGGGTAGCGGTAGAGGGGGAGCGGGTGATCGGCTGGATCGGCCTGGCGGACTTCTTGCCGCGCTACGCCTACCACATCACCGCCGAGCTGAGCCTGTACGTGGCGCCCGACCGCCAGCAGCAGGGGCTGGGGGCGGTGCTGATGGAGCGGTTGATCGCGGCCTGCCCCGGGATCGGGGTCGAGAACCTGATCTCGCTGATCTTCGCCAAGAACGCCGGCAGCATCCGCCTGCACGAGAAGATGGGCTTCGACCGCTGGGGCTACATGCCCCAGGTGACCGAGCTAGACGACATCCGCCGCGATGTGGTGATCATGGGCCGCTGCGTGCGCTCGCCGGCGTAGCGCGGCGCGTCGGGCTCCGATTGACGCCCCGACACGCCCAAAAAAAAAGGCCGGGCGCCGTGACCACGCTTGGCGCGTCGCACGCCCCCCGTCGGGCTTCGATTGAACGGCCCCATTCCGCCGCTTCGCGCCGGACGCCTAGGCCACGCCCCGCTAGGTCCGCGGCGGCGGCCTTGTTGTCGCCCGGGGCGTACGATGCGCATACTTGCGGGTAGATCAGGGTTTGCACGCTCGGCACGAGGGGGCTCGGTGAATTCCATTTATCTTTCGATCCTGACGGTCTCGGCCCTCGCGCTCGCAGACGGGCCCGCCGCCGGCGCAAGCGGGGCGGCCCCGCCAGGGGCGACGCGCGCCGAACTGCCCAGCGGGCGGGTGCGGGCGACGACCGAACCAAAAGCGTCCAACAAACCAAAAGCGTCCAACGAGCCAACGGCGTCCCTCGCGTCGAAGGCGGAACCGCCGGAAGAGGAAGCGGCGCCCAAGCCCGGCGTCCCCTTCTTCAAGGACGGCGAGGCGCAAGTGGTCAAGGAGTTTGAGGACCCCGACTACTGGCTCCGCCATGACCTGTGGGTAGAGACAGAGTTCGACTCCGATCAAGACGGCCGCCCTGACCGGGTGCACGTCAGCGTCACGCGGCCGCGGCAGACCGAGACCGAGGGGCTCAAGCTGCCGGTGATCTACGAGACGAGCCCCTACTTTGCCGGAACCGGCGAGTCGGGGACCCGCTACTTCTGGGACCCCCATCAAGAGCTCGGCCAGGCGCCCAAGCAGCGCACCACGGCGCCCCCGGTCGAGCGCAAGGGCATGCGGCCCATCATCTCCAAGTCGCTCGCCAAGCAGTGGACCCCCCGGGGCTACATCGTGGTGCACTCGTCGTCGCCGGGGACCGGCCTCTCGCAGGGCTGCCCCACCATCGGCGGCGAGAACGAGTCGCTGGCGCCCAAAGCAGTGATCGACTGGCTCTGCGGTCGGGCGGACGGGTTCACCTCCCCCGACGGGTACGATCGCGTGTCGGCCGGCTGGTGCAACGGCAAGGTCGGCATGACGGGGACCTCGTTTAACGGCTCGCTCGCGCTCGCGGCGGCCAGCACCGGCGTCCAGGGGCTCGAGGCGATCATCCCCATCGCCCCCAACACCTCGTACTACCACTACTACCGCTCCAACGGCCTGGTCCGCCACCCCTTGGGGTACATGGGCGAGGACATCGACTGCCTGTACGAGTTCATCCACTCCGGCCCCGAAGCGCTGCGCGAATGCTGCGACAACACCATCCGCGACCGGTTGTACCGCAACAACATGGACCGCGCTTCGGGCGACTACAACGACTTCTGGCGCGGCCGCGACTACCTGCACAAGCTGGAGCCGATGAAGTGCGCGTTGCTAATGGCGCACGGCTTCAACGATTGGAACGTCGTGCCGGAGCACAGCTTCCGCATCTACGACGCGGTCCGCAGCAAGGGCCTGCCGTGCCAGCTTTACTACCACCAAGGGGGCCACGGCGGCGCGCCGCCGCTCAAGCAGATGAACCGCTGGTTCACCCGCTACCTGCACGGCGTAGAGAACGGCGTTGAGCAAGACTGCCCGGCCTGGATCGTCCGTGAGGCAGACGACCCCGACAAGCCGACCGGGTACCCCGCCTACCCCCACCCGGAGGCCAAGCCGATCGTGCTGCGTCTGGGGAAGGGGGCGCCCGAGCGCGGCTCGCTGCGGCTCGGCTCTCCCGGCAAGCAGGGCGTAGAAACGCTCGTCGACAACTACTCGTTCAACGGCGAGGCCCTGGCCCGAGCCGAGTGGACCCGGCACCGGCTGATCTACACGGCGCCCGAGCTCAAACGCCCCGTCCACATCTCGGGGACGCCGCGGATCAAGCTCCGCCTGGCGTGCGACCGCGACGCGGCCAACCTCTCCGTGTGGCTCGTCTCGCTCCCTTGGAACACCAAGAGCGACGCCAAGATCACCGACAACATCATCACGCGCGGCTGGGCCGATCCGCAGAACTACCGGTCGATCACCGAGGGTGAGCCGCTGCGACCCGGCCGATTCTACGACCTGGAGTTCGACCTCCAGCCCGACGATCAGGTGGTCCCCGCCGGCCAGCAGATCGGGCTGATGATCTTCTCGAGCGACCAGGACTTCACCCTCTGGCCCAAGCCCGGCGCAGAGCTGACGGTCGACCTCGACGCCACCCGGCTGTCCCTCCCGGTCGTCGGCGGCAAGAAGGGGTGGCGCAAAGCGTTCACCGAAGAGGAAGAGCCGACCAAGCCCGCGGCGCCGCCAAAGCCCTAGCGCCACGGCCGCCGAGCCAGCAGAGCTTCCGCACGACGGCATGGGTAGCGATGGCGCCAAGCCCCCGAGGTGCGGCGCAGCGGGGCCGTTCTCTCCGTGGGAAGTTCGCGCCCAGAACGCCAGGGGAGGTGTTGTCCGTGCCCCGGGCAACCTGTTCGGCCGCGGCGATTGGTTGTCGAAAATAGCCACCCGGCGCGGGACAATGCGGGGTTTGATGACTCCCCCTCCACCAGGAACTGCGATGCACAACGATTCGAGGCGCCCACGCGCGTTGACCCCGGAGAAGCAGCAGCGGCTGATCGAGCTTGTGGCCCGGGGCATGAAGATCGAGGAGGCGGCGAAGCGCACGGGGTGCAGCGGCAAGACCGTGCAGCGCGAGCGGCGTCGCTCGCCGCTGTTCGACTACCTGCTGGGCAAGGCACGCCAGGGCGCCCCCAGCCGGAAGCCGACCCTGGCCGACTGGCGCGCCTCGCGTACGCCGGGGCCCGAGGCGCGGGTCGGGCGGTGGCTGCGTCGGGTCGCCGAGGGGGACCCCGCGCCGTGAAACGGATGGCGCTTAATTTTGTCCCGGAGGTGTCCGCTAGAGGGGGTCATGTGTCCGCTGCTGGGTGCAAGAACGAGCCGCGGACCCCTCGACAGAGGGGGTCCGCCGGCGGGCCGAGACGCGACGCCGCGCAAATTCAAGGGGATCTGGCCGTGGGGTGGGGGTTTTGTCCGAAAATGAAAAGCCCGGCAGGGGGGACAAAAGGACAATTCCCGGCGGACCACGCCGCGCCGCTCCGGGGCCGCGACACGGCACTCGCAGCGGCTGGCCCCGTGGCGCCCTGCTCAGGGCGCGTCCCACCACCACTGGGCAGCGGCGGCCGGCGCGGCGGGGCGGCGGGCAGACAGCTCGGTGTAGCCGGCCCCGACGGCGGCGTGCTCCTTGAGCAGCCCCCCCGCGTCGACCCACACGCCGCCGCTGACGCCGGCGACAAACGTGCGGCGGTCCATCTGGCGGTGGTTGACGACCGACTCGACGGTGCGCGGCACGGCGTAGCGCGGCAGCGGCAGACGCTGTGCGTCTACCAGCAGCCCGCCGTCCCATTGGGCGCGGGGGGCGAGCCCCTGAGCGGGGTCCCACACCATCGCGGCGACCAGCGCCAGGTCGAACACCGCGCGCAGCTCGCCGTACACCGGGTGCTTGGCGCACAGCGGGGCGAAGTGCTGCGAGAAGCTGTGCGCGAACCGTTGGGTCAGCTCGTCGGACTGGCCGGTGTGGATCCGCTCGCCGCGGGCGGTGAGCAGCTCGTTCTCGCTGAGCACCCGCGCGCCGGGGCCGGCCAGCTCGTACGCGTCCCCTTCGGCCGAGGCGTCGATATCGGTGTAGCAGAGCGTGAACCACCAGCGGAGCACGCTCATCGGGGGCGGGGCGCCGTTGTCGTCGAGCTCGATCGTGTCGAGGTAGCTCTCGACCCCCAGCACGCCGTCGGCCAGCCCCATGCCGACCAGCTTCATGTGGTGGTCTGCCTCGACCAGCACGCGGGCGACGCGCGAGTGGGGGTCGATGCCGAAGACCTCGATGTCTTGCTCGCCCACGGCGCCGCGGAGCTCCTCAAGCCACGCGTCGCGACGCCCCGGCGCCAGCGGCTTGGCGCCGCTGCGGCCCAGCAGCGCCTGCGTGGCGGCCAGGTTCTCTGCCCGCGGGTTGATCGAGCACCCGAACGCGCCCCCCGGCGCGCTGCGGCCTGCGCGCAGCAGGGTGAGCAGGTCGTCCAGCCGGACCACCGGGGCGCCGGAGTCTGTAGAGACGATCCGCCCCGCCTGGTCGACGCGCCAGTCGCCGGCGGGGCCGGCCAGCACGATGTCGTGGGTTTCGGGGATCGCAAACGCGTACCGGACTCGCCCGAGCCCGGCGAGCGTGAGCATGGCTTCTTCGAGCGGCTCGCCGGCGGCGGTGCGGCGGGCGATCTCTGCCTCGAGGCGGCCGAGCGAGACGTACCGCAGGCCGGAGGGGGTCCGCGGGTCTTGCGTGCCGCGGGGCGCGGCGCGGGCGCCCTGCCTGGCGAGCCCCAGCGACGCTTTGCTTGGGCGCGGCTTGCGCTGGCGCATGACCCCGCCGGCGTCGACCCAGACGCCGCCGATGGGGAAGGGGCGGATGTCGCCCGGCCCGCCGCCGGCTTCGTTCCAGGTGTCGGGGGCGACGGTGGTGATGATCAGGTCGATCAGCGAGTCGAAGTCGGCGTTCTGGGCGCCCCCCTGGGCCGGCCCGCCGACGCCCAACCCGCCGACCTGACCGGCCGGGCCGCCTCCCTGCTGTCCAAAGCCTGGTCCCAATCCGCCGGGGCCCAGCAGGGGGTTGTTCTGGGCGGCCGCGAGGCAGGCGCCCAGGCCGAGGAACATGACAGCAGAAGAGCGGAGCATGGCGCGGGGCCCGCGTTAAGGGTTGGCGGTGAGCGTAGGCACGATGACGTTCGCAGCCGCCCGCGCCGATTATTCCGCGCCCCGCCCAACGGGGCAACCAACCCGCGGCGCCATCCCAAGACAGCGCAAAAAAACAACGGCCACCGCCCCAGTGGGACGATGGCCGTTGGCGTCGTTCATCGGTGTGGCCTAGCTCAGGCCGCCTGGCTCCCCTGGAATGAGGAGTGGCGGACGGGCTTAGTGGCCGCAACCACAGCTGGGGGCAGCGGCACAACCGCAGGTCGGCTCGCAGCACACGTCGCAGCAATCGCAGCAGCTGCTCTTGCGGCACTTGAACATACCCTTGAGGCGCTCGCACAGGCTGGGCTTCTTGCAGCACGGGTCGCAGCAAGGATCGCAGCAGGAGTCGCACGCCGGGGCGCAGCAGCTGGGCTCACAGGCGGGGGCACAGCAGCTCGGCTCGCAAGCCGGGGCGCAGCAGGTGGGCTCGCAGCAATCGCAGCAGCTGCTCTTGCGGGAAGCGAACTTGGCGCGGATCCGGTCGCACAGGCTGGGCTTCTTGCAGCACGGGTCGCAGCAAGGATCGCAGCACGAGTCGCACGCCGGGGCGCAGCAGCTGGGCTCGCAACCACAGGTCGGCTCGCAGCAATCGCTGCAGCCCTTGTTGCATCCGCCGAACAGGCCGGCCGAGGCGCTCGAGGCGCTGATCGCGAAGGCGCCACAACAGATCGCAGTCAAAAGGAAACGGTGCATTTGAAAACTCCTAACGAAAGAACGGGGGGAGGGGAAACCAATCGTCGGGCGTCTGTCCGCCACGCCGGGTCCGCGCCGCCTGGTAGGGCTTCTGGCGCCGGACGCTCTTCGGAGCGTGGTGATGGACAGGAACGCTTCCTAATTCCATCAAGAGGTATCGACAGCCCAACCGGGAGCGATCGGCCAAACGGCAGCCTCGGCCAAGAAAAGTGCTGGCGCCGGGGCAGGATGCGCGGACTTTGCCGGCTGCGCGAGAAGTGCGGGCCGTGCGGGGGCCGCGATCGGAGTCTCTCGCAGAGGCGCGGAGACGCAGAGCACGGAAAGAGAGCCCTAGCGACGCTCGAACGGATCGTTGGCGTTGATTGCCTAATGAACGCCGCGTCGCGGGTGGATCGCGGTTGGATGCTGTCTTTGGACCTCTGCGTCCCCGCGAGAGGCTTAGTACGAGTGGTTCCCCGCTTAGCCTTCCTGGTCCTCGTCGCTGGACCCGATGCGGTCTTTGCCGACCCACTTCCGCAGGACCTCGGGGACCAGGATCGAGCCGTCGGCTTGTTGGCAGTTCTCGATGATGGCGATCAGCGCCCGGCTGATGGCCACCGCGGTGCCGTTGAGGGTGTGGACGAAGTGGGTCCCTTTCTCCCCCTTCACGCGGTAGCGGATGTCGAGCCGGCGGGACTGGTAGTCGGTGCAGTTGCTGGTGCTGGTTACTTCGCCGTACTCGCCGTGCTCGCCGCGGCCGGGCATCCAGGCCTCGAGATCGAACTTGCGGAACGCGGGCCCGCCGAGGTCGCCGGTCGCGGTGTCGATCACGCGGAAAGGGATCCCCAGCCCGTTGAACAGGTCGCACTCCAGGTCGCAGAAGTAGTTGTGCATGTCCTCGCTCTGGTCGGGGAGCGTGAACGCGAACATCTCTACCTTGGTGAACTGATGAACCCGGTAGAGCCCACGCGACGCGCGGCCCGCGGCGCCCGCCTCGGTGCGGTAGCAGTGGCTGATGCCGCACAGCTTGAGCGGCAGGTCTTCTTCGTCGAAGGTCTGCCCGGCGTACATGCCCCCCAGGGTGATCTCGGCGGTGGCCACCAGGTTGAGGTCGAAGTTCTCAACGCTGTAGATCTGAGTCTCGGGGCCGCGGGGGATGAACCCGACGCCGGCCAGGATGTCGCCCCGCGCCAGGTCGGGGGTGATGGTGGGGGTGAAGCCCTCGCCCACCAGCAGCTCGATGGCGTACTGCTGCAGGGCCAGCTCCAGCAGAACCGCTTCGTTCTTGAGGAAGTAGAACCCGTTCCCGGCGATGCGGGCGCCCGCCTCGAAGTCGACCAGCGCGTGCTGCTCTGCGAGCTCAACGTGGTCGAGCACCGGGAAACCCATCTTGGGGGGCTGCACCTCGCCGCGACGCAGCTCGATGAACTTCTCCTCGCCCCCGACCGGCGCAGCGGGGTGGGTGAGGTTGGGGATGCTGCGGTGGATGGCGTCCGCCTCGGCGGCGATGCGGTCGATCTGCGATTGCTTGGCGTCCTTGGCCTCGCGCAGCGAGCGGCCCTCTTCCTTGCGGGCGTCGCGCTCGGCGTCGTCTTTCGCTTTGCCGATCGATTTGGAGACCTCGTTCGCTTGGCGCGAGAGCTCTTCAACCTCCTGCTGCAGAGTACGCCGCTGGAGCTCCAGCTCAGCAAAGCGAGAGACGTCTACCTTGCCTCCGCGGGCGTCGCAGTTCTTCTGAACCAGGTCGATATTGTCGAGGATGAATCGCTTGTCGAGCATCGAACTTTTTGCCTGCGTTGGATCGGTGTGAACGATAGACCGGGTGACGGGCTGGCCGGGATCAACGGGAGAAGTGAAGGGGGCCTCCACTTTCTCTCGTTCACATCCGGCCTGCCCGGCTAAGCGGTCGATAGGGTCGCGATCTCTTGCCAGAGTCGCGCACTGGCTTTCGTGCCGCGGTGGAAGTCTTCGAGGTTGAATTTTTCGTTGGGGCTGTGGGTGTTGTCGTCGTTGAGGCCCCAGCCCAGCAGCAGCACGTCCGCATCGAGCGCGCGGGCCAGCTCGCCGACGATGGGGATGGACCCCCCTTCGCGGATCAGCACCGGGCGGCGGCCGAAGGCGTGCTGGATGGCGCGGGACGCGGCCTGGATATACGGGCTGTCGGGGGGGAACACCACGCCGGGGGCGCCGTGGAAGTCGATCAGTTCCATCGTCACGCCGGGGGGGAGCAGCGGCTCGAAGAGCGCTTGGACGCCCCGGGTGATTTCGGCGGGGTCTTGGTTCGGCACCAAGCGGAAACTGAACTTGGCGCCCGCCCGGGCGGGGAGCACCGTCTTGGCGCCTTGGCCCTGGTAGCCCGACCAGAGGCCGTTGATGTCGCAGGTGGGCCGGGCCCAACGGCGTTCGAGGTTGGAATAGCCCGCTTCGCCAAAGAAACCGTTGACGCCGAGCTGTTCGGCCATCTCTGCTTCGTCGAACGGCAGAGAGGCGAACTCCTTGCGTTCGGCGTCGCTCAGCTCGACGAGGTTGTCGTAGAACCCGGGGACCTGGATCCGGCCGTCGGAGTCAACCAGCGCCGCCAGCAGCTTGGCGAGCACGTTGGCCGGATTGGTGACCCCGCCGCCAAAAGAGCCCGAGTGCAGGTCCTGCTTGGGGCCGGTGAGCCGGACCTCGTAATAGGCGATGCCGCGCAGGCCGTAGGTGATCGCCGGCACGCCGGGGGCGAACTGAGAGCTGTCGCTGACGACCACACAGTCGCACGCCAGCCGCTCGCGTTGCTGTTGGATGAACGGCCCCAGGTTCGGGCTGCCGACTTCTTCCTCCCCCTCGATCAGGAACTTCACCTGGATGGGCGTCTCGCCCATCGCCTCGAGCGTCGCCGCGACGCTCAGCACGTGCGTGAGCATCTGCCCCTTGTCGTCCGTGGCGCCGCGGGCGTACAGGTTGCCGCCGCGCTGGGTTGGCTCGAACGGGGGCGTCACCCATTCGTCCAGCGGGTCCGGGGGCTGGACGTCGTAGTGGCCGTAGACCAGGGCCACCGGGGCGCCCGGCTTGGCGGGGGTCTGGGCGTAGATGATGGGGCAGCCGGGCGTTTCGAACTGCTGCGCCTCAAGCCCCATCTCTTGGAAATGCTTGAGCATCCAGTCGGCGGCCCGCTGGACGTCGGGCCGGAACGAATCGTCTGCGCTGACGCTGGGGATCCGGAGCAGCTCGCACAACGTCCCACGGTGGGCGTCGCGCAGGGCTTCGAGCCGTGTGTCTACTTGTTCCACCGAGAAATTCACCCTGTCGTAAGATCAACCCATGGCCGCACTTCGGATCGCCCAATATAATGGGCGGCGCGAACTGCTGCCATGGCTTCATCGCGACAGCGTCTCCCCTTCCCGCCGGCACCGAGCTGACCATGGATGACCCCGCCTCCCCTATCGAATCCGCTGAGGGGCCCGATCAAGGGGCCGGCGTCGTCGTCGCCCCGAAGCCGAAGCGGGAGAAGAAACAGCGGGAAGTGCCGCGTTATCACGTGATTTTGTGGGATAGCGACGACCACACGTACTACTATGTGGAAACGATGCTGCTGGAGCTTTTCGGCTACGACGAGCACAAAAGTCATCAGATGGCCGAGGAAGTCGACAAGCAGGGCCGGGTGATTGTGCTGACCACCACACTCGAGCACGCCGAGCTGAAACGGGACCAGATCCACGCCTACGGCCCCGATAAGGCGATGGCCAGCAGCAAGGGCCCGATGTGGGCCAGCATCGAGCCGGCCGGCTAAAGCCCCGCACCGCCCCTCCGCCATGAAGCTCAAGACGCACACGCTTGGTTGCAAGGTCAACCAGTACGAGACGCAGTACGTACGCGAAGGGCTGGCGTCGATCGGCTACGCCGACGCCGAGGCGGGCGAGGCGGCCGACCTGTGTGTGGTGAACACCTGCACCGTCACGGCGGAGGGGGATTCCAAGAGCCGGCAGGTGATCCGCCGGATGGCCCGCGAGAACCCCGGGGCCAAGATCGTGGTGATGGGCTGCTACGCTACCCGGGCGCCGGACGAGGTAGCCAGGCTGCCGGGCGTTACTGAGGTAGTGACCGACAAGCGTGAGCTCCCCGACCTGCTCGGCCGGTTTGGCGTGACCGACACGCCCACGGGGATCAGCGGCTTTGGCGGGCGGCATCGGGCCTACATCAAGGTCCAAGACGGCTGCCTATTGCGCTGCAGCTTCTGCATCATCCCCCACGTCCGTCCCCAGCTCGCCAGTCGCCCGCTCGAAGAGATCGTGGCGGAGGCGGCCCGGCTTGTTGATCACGGCTATCGGGAGGTGGTGCTGACCGGCATCCACCTCGGCCACTACGGGGTCGAGCTCAACCGCTCGCGGCCCAAGGGCGAGTGGACCCGGCTCTCGCACCTAGTGCAGCGCTTGGCGGAGCTCCCGGGCGACTTCCGCGTGCGCCTGAGCAGCATCGAAGCGACCGAGGTCACACGCGAGCTGATCGACGTGATGGAGCGCTTCCCGGCCCGCGTGGCGCCCCACCTGCACATCTCGATGCAGAGCGGCAGCGACGGCGTTCTGAGGCGGATGCGGCGCCGGTGGGGCCCCCAGCGGTTTGTCGATCGATGCGGGCTGCTCGAGAGCCGGCTCGACCGCCCCGCGATCACCACGGACGTGATCGTTGGATTCCCGGGCGAGACCGAAGCAGAGTTTCAGGAAACGATCGACGTTTGTCGGGAAGTGGGGTTCTCAAAGATCCACGTTTTTCCGTTCAGCGCCCGTCGGGGCACCCCCGCGGCCGACATGCCGGGGCAGCTCTCCAAGCAAGAGAAGCAGGCGCGGGTGCACGCGCTGAGCGAGGTCGAGCGAGAGCTACGCGATGCGTATTTCGACAAGCTCCGCGGCATGCCGCTGAGGGTGCTGCTAGAGACGCAGGTCGAAGGGGGAGTGGTAGGGACTTCCTGTCGCTACGCGCCTGTAAGGTCGGAAGTCGACGCCTCGCGGATTGGAAAGTTTCTCGACGTGACGGCGGGGGGATCGCGGGACGGGATTGTTCAGTCAAGCTGTGACAGGCCGATCCCCCAGGCTATCTAGCCGACGGGCTCCGCCCCGTCGGAGTAGCCGAGGCAACGTTGCTCTTCGAGCCACACCGACGGGGCGGAGCCCGTCGGCTATTCGCATTGTTCGGAGGGTGGTTCTACCCATCTGGGAACTGTTTGCAGTACTCGTACAGCGCCATCGAAGTCGCTGTCGCGACGTTGTAGCTGTAGGGGAGGCCCCAGACGGGGATCTCGACCACGTCGTCCAGCAGCTCCAGGGCCTCGGGCTCGAGCCCGTTTCGCTCGTTGCCGATCACGAGCGCGGTCCGGCGTTCGAAGCGGTAGTGGTGCAGGTCGGTGCTGTCGGTCGTTTGCTCCAGCCCTACCAGGCGGAAGCCTTCGCTCTTGAGCTGCTTGAGCGCCGGGGGCAACGTGCGGCAAACCCGCAACTCGATGGTGTTAGCCGCGTCGCGGGCGATTTCGGGGTCCAGCTTCGCCCGCCCCGCCGCGACGATCTTCGTTACTCCACAACACCCGGCGGCGCGGGCGATTCGCGATAGATTGACCCCGGAACGCAGCGGCGCACAGGCCAGCACCAGCTCCCGCGGGGACTGCAGCGTTCGGAAGGGCTGGTGTCGTAGGTGCTCGAACGGCATAGCGAACCCGGGTCTGTCGATGGGGCGCCGGTTGGCGGTTTCCTTCAGGGACCGCTAAGCTAAACCTAGGCGATCCGAGAAACCACCGCACCGCTACGGGCCTACGATGTCGTTTCGCGTTCTGGCGCCGCTGCTGATCGTGATTGTACTGCTATTGGCCGCCGGAGCGGCCGTCCGCCAGGCCCGTTTGCCGCCGGCCGACTTCGTTTTCGGGAACGAGACCGAAGTCCAATCGCTCGATCCGGCGGTGACCTCGGGGCAGCCCGAGGGGCGGATCATCTGGTCGGTGTACGAGTGCCTCTGCAACCGGAGCGCCAAAGATCAATCGGCCACCCCTGGGGTCGCCGAGTCTTGGGATATCTCCGAAGACGGCCGCACCTACACCTGGAAGCTACGCAAGGACGCCCGTTGGTCGAACGGCGAACCTGTTACGGCCCACGATTTCGCGTACTCCTTCCAGCGGTTCCTCGACCCGATGACTGCGGCGAAATACGCCCAGGCAATGTGGTACGTGAAGGGCGCCGAGCGGTACAACCAAGGCGCCGCGGCGCTCAAGGTGGGCGACCGTGTGGAGGTAGTGCTGCCCGAGCCCCCCAAGGGCGCCCTGCCGCACGCGCGAGGCGTCGTGCTTCACGGGGTGCTGACCGGGATCGAGCGCGACCCGGAGTACGAGGGCCAAGAGCTGTCCGAAGAGGACTTCGGCAAGCGTCACGGGTTGGTTATCGAGATCGACGGCGCCGAACGGCGATTTCGGCAAGAGGGGAGCTCCATGCCCCGCGACGCGTACGAACTTTGCAGGCAGGTGCTGCTCGATTTTGCCGAGGTAGGCGTGCGGGTCGAGGACGATCACACGCTTGTCACGGAGCTAAACGAACCTACGCCCTATTGGCCAGAGCTGATGGGATTCTACCCCATGGCCCCGGTTAACAAGACGTGCGTAGAGACCTATGGTTGGCCCACCTGGACCTACCCAGAGAACATCGTCGGCAACGGCGCCTACAACGTCGAGTTCCGCCGCATCCGCGACCGCATCCGATTGCGCAAGAGCGACACTTACTGGAACAAAGATGCCGTGCGGCTCGAAGTGATCGACGCTCTCTGCGTCGACTCCCTCACGACCGCATTTAATATGTACGAAACCGGCCAGCTGGACTGGCTCACCAAGGCGCCGCCTTTGATCACGAGAGAGCTGCTCAAGCAGGAGCCGCCGCGGGACGACCTCTGTCTCGCGACGCAGCTGGGCACGTACTTCTACTCGATCAATCTGACCCGCAAGCCGTTCGACGATGTTCGGGTGCGGCGTGCCCTAATGCTTGCGCTGAACCGACAGCAAATCGTAGAGACGGCCTGCGCCGGCGAACGCCCGGCCCGCAGCATCACGCCCCCCGGGCTGCCCGGCTACGACCCGCCGCAGTGCCCGCCGCACGACGTCGAGGAGGCCCGCCGGCTGCTGGCAGAGGCGGGCTTTCCGGGCGGGGCTGGCTTCCCTCGGATTGAGATCCTCTACAACACCGAAGAGTCGCACCGCACCATTGCGGAGCTGGTTCGTAAGCAATGGCAAACCGCGCTCGGCATCGAGGTCCGCACGCGCAACGAAGAGTGGGGCACCTACCTCAATAGCACCCACCAGTTGCAGTTCGACATCTGCCGTCGGGCGTGGATCGGCGACTATCTCGACCCCAATACGTTCCTGGATATGTGGGTCACCGGCGGCGGCAACAACGAAACCGGGTTCTCCAACGCCGAATACGATCGGCTGATCCTCGAAGCGGGCCAAGAGACCGACGCCGAAAAGCGTTTTGGGTTGCTGGCGGAAGCAGAACGCATCCTGATGGATCAGGCGCCGATCTTGCCGATCTACTACTACAACTCACGGAACCTTGTGCGGCCGTACGTCCGCGGCTTCTACAATAACCTGCAGGATAGCCACCCGCTGCAAGACATCTGGATCGACCGAGAGGCCCAGGGCCCGAACGAGTACATGCGGGGTTGCGTCAAGTGATCGGATTCATCGCACAACGGCTAGTTTGGATGGCGCTGGTGCTTGTCACGGTGTTTGTGCTGTCGTTCTTGCTGATGCACTTTGTCCCGGGCGGCGCCTTCCAGAGCGAACGCAAGTTGCCGGCCGCGGTCGAAGCGAACTTCAAACGCAAGTACAACCTCGACAAGCCGCTGCCAGAGCAGGCGTGGCTGCAGGCGACGGGCTACCTGCGGGGCGACTTTGGCGTGTCGATGAAGAAGGATTTCTTGATCAGCACGCTGATCCGTCAGGGGCTGCCGGTATCGGCGGCGCTGGGCACGCTGGCGCTGCTGTTTGCTTTCTCCGTGGGGCTGACCGCGGGGATCATCTCGGCGGTGGCGCGGGGCGGGCCGATCGACGTGGGGGTGATGACCCTGGCGACCATCGGCATCGCGCTTCCCAACTTCGTGATCGCCGGTTTCGCGATCTTGCTGTTTGTGTTCACCATCCCGCTGCTGCCGGCCGCGGGGTGGGGATCGTTGCGGCAGTTGGTGTTGCCGGCCGTTTGCTTGGGCGCCCCGTACGCCGCTTACGTGGCGCGGATCGCCCGCACCGGCATGCTTGACGCGCTCTCGCAGGATTGCATCCGCACCGCGCGGGCCAAGGGGCTGTCCGAGCCCGCCGTGGTGCTCCGCCACGCGTTGCCCACGGCGCTCTTGCCGGTGGTGTCGTTCCTCGGCCCCGCGGTCGCAGGCGTGCTCACGGGGTCGCCGGTGATCGAGAAGATCTTCGCGGTCCCCGGGCTTGGCTGGCACTTTGTGCAGTCCGCGCTCGACCGCGACCTGACCGTTGCGATGGGGCTGGTGCTGCTTTACACGTTCATCTTGTATTCCGCGAACCTGCTGGTGGATATCGCCTACCGGTTGCTCGATCCACGGGTGGAGCTCAGCTAGCGCGTCGCCATGCCCGAACGATCCCCTCAGGAAATCAGCACACCGGCGACGCAGGCTGTGGGCCCGCCGCTGCAGCAGGCAGCGGGCGTATCGCTCACGACCGACGCGCTGAGAAAGCTCCGCAAGAATCGGGCCGCGATGGCCTCGGTCGCGGTGCTCGTATCGGTAGTGCTGCTTGCGTTCTTGACGCCCCTGCTGCCGCTCACCCCCCCAGACCGACTCAACACGGACCTGAAATTCGCAGAGCCCACGCTCGAGGACGCCTGGCGTCCGACGTTCAACTACAAGCCGGACGCGATGGCCCAGTCGTACGAGCTTGCCGCGAAGGCTCGGGCGAGAGAGGTCGAGAAGCGAGCGGCGTACCGCGAGCTCAAGGGTTCGGCCGCGTCTGAGGAAGAGGCCGCTGCGTTGATGCGCGCCTACCAGCAGGCGAGCAACGCCGCCGAGGACCGTATCCAACGCCCGTATTCTGACCTCGGGTTTCCCAAGCTCGACCCGCTGGCCCGTTTGATGGTGCGGATGCGTTACGCCGTCTTCGGGCAGCAGACCATCGGACCCGTCTGCGGCCGCGACAAGCTGGGCCGCGACCTGCTCTCTCGTATTTTCTGGGGATCGAGGGTGTCGCTGATCGTGGGGTTCGTGGCGACGCTGGTGTCGCTTGTGATCGGCGTATCCTGGGGCGCGGTGGCGGGCTTCACCGGGGGGTGGGTCGACAACCTGATGATGCGGATCGTCGACGTGCTCTACTCGCTGCCGTTTATCTTTATCGTGATCTTCATCATCACGCTGCTCAGCGGCGAAGAGATGAAGCAGTGGCTCGACGAGCACGGCATCGATAGGATCACGATCTTCTACTTCGTCGTGGGGGCTATCTACTGGCTCACCATGAGCCGCGTGGTCCGTGGTCAGGTGCTGTCGATCAAGAACGAGCTGTACGTCGAGGCGGCCCGCGCGTTGGGGGCGCGACGGCCGATCATTATCCTCAGGCACGTCGTGCCTAACCTGCTGAGTGTGGTGATCGTCTACCTGACGCTCACCATCCCGCAGGTGATCCTGTTCGAGACCTTCCTCTCGTTCCTCGGCCTGGGTGTAGAGCCCCCCGACGTTTCGTGGGGGCTGCTAGCGAACGAAGGGATTGAGGTCATCTCGCCCGTTAAGACCTACTGGTGGCTGATCGTTTTCCCCAGCTTGGCGATGGGCGCCACGCTGCTGGCGCTCAACTTCTTGGGAGACGGGCTACGGGACGCGTTCGATCCGAAGCTCCGCGCGGGTTAAGAATGGGACGCGGATCGTCGCGGATGACGGGGATTTACGCGGGTGAACGGTCAATCCAGAAAACCGCATCAAGGTGGACAGGAAACGTTCCTCTTTTCTCAGCGATAGATGAGGCGTACCCCTGCAAGATGGCGCTGTTTTCCGGAGTCAGTGCTTTGATCGTTGACCACGGGAACGGCCTTTGATTTTTCGATAGCCGCTTTAGGTGTCCGCATACGATGTTGTCGAGAGGAATCTCGTAGAACGGCTCAGCCCGGGGCAGCTGTTGGGAGTCCATGCTGAATGCGATTGGTTTCGTAGTCTAGCGCAATCGCGAATCTGTTCCGGTCCTCCGTTCCAAATCGCTTCAGATCAACGTTTGCCAGAAGCTCTCGGCTGCTGGCGACTACCCCAGATCCGCCTTGATTCCGCACGGTTGAGCTTCCAACGCCGAGGTGCGCTAGATAGCGAGTCATGTCGTCGATTGAAATCTTCACGGGTTTCCGACCAATCCGGTCGTTGATGGCTAGTTTAGTCGCGGTGACGCCGATCCGAGTGAATCCGTTTCATCCGCGTTACTCAGCGTCCTATTCGTCCTTCCCAAGCAGGTCCAACGCCGTCGCCGTCATGGCGCGGATGCCGCACCGCAGGCTCGGTTCCGGGTCGGGGTAGTACTTCGAGCTGTGCAGCGAGGGCGGGGTTTCGCCCGCCTTGGCGAAGGCGTCGAGCCGCTGCTGCGGTAGCGTGCCGAGCTTGAACATGCAGATAGGCGTTCCGGCTAGCCCGTAGCGGCTGAAGTCTTCGCCCCCCATCGAGGGCTCGGCGATCGAGACGTTGTCTTCGCCAAGCGCGCCGCGCATCGCGGCGAGAACGCGCTCAGTCAGCTCGGGGTCGTTGTACATCGAGGGGGTCCCTTCCGAGATATCGACGACCGGCTCGGGCGCGCCGGCGCTGGCCGCGGCGGCGGCCGCCTTGCGGCGGATGGCGTCGTGAAGCTGTTTGCGCACCTGGGGCGAGTAGCTGCGGACGGTGAGTTGCAGCTTGCAGTCGTCGCCGATCACGTTGTGCTTGGTTCCGCCGTGGATCGACCCGACCGTGACGACGGCGGGGTCGATCGGCCTGATCTCGCGGCTGACGATGGTCTGCAAGTCGAGCACCAGCTTGGCCGCGGTCACGATTGGGTCGACGGTGGTCTCCGGGTAAGCGCCGTGACCGCCCCGTCCCTTGATGGTGATGTCGACGCTGTCGACGTTGGCCTGCTGGTAGCCGGGCATCGTCGAGACCGTTCCCGCCGCCATGTCGGGCGCCACGTGCAGGGCCACCGCGTAGTCGGGCCGGGGGAAGCGGACGAACAGGCCGTCGTCGAGCATCGCTTTGGCGCCGGCGCCGCGTTCCTCGGCCGGCTGGCAGATGACCACCAGCGTTCCGGACCACCGGGCTTGGTTCTTGGATAGGCAGCGGGCGACGCCTACGGCGTTGGCCATGTGGATGTCGTGGCCGCACGCGTGCATCACGCCGACGATCGCCCCGCGGCGGTCCTCGGTCTTGACCGTAGAGGCGTAGGGCACGCCGGTTTCTTCGACGATCGGGAGCGCGTCCGTGTCACAACGGAGCATCAGGGTGGGGCCTTCGCCGTTCTTCAACACGCCAACCACGCCGTGGCCGCCGACGTCGGTTGTAACCTCGAACCCCGCCTGACGGAGCTCGGCCGCCATCGTCGCGGCGGTGTTTTCTTCCTGGTAGGAGAGCTCTGGGGCCGCGTGGAGTTTTTGGTAGAGCGAGACGATCGCCGGCAGCTCGGTCTCGATCGCCGCATTGATCTTAGGACTGTCCTTCGCGAACAGCGGCGAGGCAGGGATCAACAAGACAAGAAGTAAAGTCCATTGCATAGAGATTGTTCTCATTGTATTTCCGAGCGATCAATGGCCGCCGGGCTACGCCCGGCGCGTGCCCAGACCAGATCATAGTCCCCGCCGGAATCCCGGAACACCAACGCCTACCTTACCAGCGAGAGCACGCTCGGCAGAATCGCCCGCAACGCCCGCGCCCGATGGCTGAGGGTACGCTTCACTTCGCGGCCTAGCTGTCCGAAAGTGAGGTGGTACTCACGTACTAGAAAGAGCGGGTCGTAGCCGAAGCCGTTCTCCCCGTGCAGCGCCTCCAAGACCCGTCCCCGGCACAGGCCGGAGGCCTCGGCCCGCACCGTTCCCGCGGGGTCCGCAAGCGCGACGCTGCACACAAATTGGGCGCCGCGCCGCTGGGCGGGAGTCGCCCGCAGCTTCTCCAGCAGCAGGCGGTTGTTCGCTTGGTCGTCGCAGGCGGGGCCGGCGAAGCGCGCCGAGTACACGCCTGGGGCGCCATCCAGGGCGTCCACCTCCAGTCCGGAGTCGTCCGCGAGCACCCAGCACCGCAGGGCTTTGGCCTGCTCGGTTGCTTTCAGGCGGGCGTTCTCGGCGAACGTGGCGCCCGTCTCGTCTACTTCAACCGCTTCGGGAAACGCCGCGAGCGTTTGCACCGCGACGCCGTGGGGCGCGAGCAACTCAACCAGCTCGACGCCCTTCTTGGCGTTGTGGGTGCCAATGACCAGCAGCGGAGGATCAACAGTGGGCTCGACATTCATGCCCAGAATTGTGGCCAGGTTCGGACCGTCCGCAAGGCAGGGCCCCATCGATCGGCCAGCGATTTGATCCGAACGTTCAACAGGCGTCGGCGGTCGCCGGCGCCTGTTGGCGATTCTAGGAAGTGAGGCGTACCGTCGCACGGGCTACCGCCAGGAGAAGACCCCGCTGACGGTCTTCTTCGGAGCGTCCATCACGTAAGGCTGGATGTCGAACGGCACCGGCCGGAACTTGCCGCGTTCTGCCTCGACCTGAGCAAACTTCGGGGTAAGGCCCGCGGCCGTCTGGCCGACCTCTCCCGCAAAGGCTTGGTTGAACTGCGCCTGCACGACCGCTGGATCTACCTTGAGCTGCTTCCGGGCGATCGGGCTGGGGAGCGGTTCGGCCGGCGTATTGTACGCGGCGCCGAAGGTCTGGATGATCCGCTGCACCTCGGCGGTTGGCGTCTCGCTGCCGTCGGGCGACGTCTGGCTGACCCGGTCGAACGAGCCGATCGTCACGTAGCTCTCGTCGCGGTCGTGGAATTCGTAGGCCTCGTAGCCCGCGTCACGCAGCGCCTCGGTGAGCAGGTGGGCGTTCTCGGCCGCCTCGACAAGCGCCTCGCCGTCATCCGCCTTCTTGTTCTTGACCCGCGTAGACATGACGCTGGCCGCCCCCTGCAGGGTGCCGCGGCCGCGGAAGGTGGCGACGCGGACGGTGTACCTGTTCGGGGCTTTGAGCAGGCTGTGCTCCACCCGGCTGTTCCACTTGGCTACTTCCTTCTCGACGCCGCGGGGCGTGAAGTAGTCGTGCGGCAAGAGGGGGTTGGGCGCCATGAAGGCCGTGCGCATCGGGCCCTCGGCGCCGCCGCTACGACCGCGTAGCCAGCTGCGGAAACCGCCGTAATTCTGAGCGCTGCTCTTCCCGCTGGTGGCGCTGAGCGCTTCGGGGTGCATGGTCTTGATGTCTTGCAGCATGCGTTGTGCGCGCGGATCGTCGACCGCGGCGAAGTCTCCCACGAGCACCGTGAACTCGGTGACCTCGCTGCCGCGTTGGTAGCGCATCCGGATGGGTTCGCCGTAGATATCGAGCCCTTTGCCCGTTACGCCGCCCGAGTAGTCGAACTCCATGTTGTGGACGTAGGCGTTCAGGTTCTGGCGAGAGCGCAGCTCTAACGCGAGTTCGCGCGCCTGCTTCTCGGCGCCTTCGCCGCTGAAAGTGCTGGCCATGATGAGCCACGGGCCGTGCTTGTCGGTGAGGGTGTAGTCACCCTTGGGTTCGGCGCTCACCCGTTCTACCGGGGCGAAACGCTCCCAGAACGACTGCCCAACAGCCGGTTCGACGAAACCGGCTGCAATGACGGCGAGAAGCGTGACGGGCACGAAAGACGGGGCGCATCGCATCGGGGACACTCCTCCCTGGTAGCGGCGTCGTCGGGGCGACACGCACGCGTCGCCCCTAGCGCCTTGAGGGGGCGGGAGAGTAGCAGAAGCGCCCGCCATCCACCAAGGGAGTTTCGGCCGACACAGTGCGCCCGGAACTAGCGGCCAACCCCCACGCCGCCCGCTAGCAGGCGCCACGGGCGCTGGCCGTAGGCCGGCGCCCGCCAAGGGCCTAGCCTTCTCCCATGAAGAAGTCGCCGCGATTGACCGAATTCGGGTCGCGGCGGCGGTCGGGCTCTGCCCAGATCAGCTTGTGGCGGGAGACCTGCTCGGAGTCTTCGACCTGGTCACGGACCGATAGCCTGCCGGTGGGGTCCATGATGAGGACGCGTGTCGGTTCGCTGTAGTCCGCGGTAAGCTTCTCGCCGCCGGCGATGTCGAGCAGCGTGGTGTCGGTGCGGAAGACAAAGTCGTCGACGCGCCGCAGCATACGCCCCTGGCTGATCAGGGCCCACGCCTCTCGCTTGTCGTTGGCGACCCCGCCGCGGCGCAATTGGCGCTCGTACTCGGCCTCAACCGCCTGCCGGACGCGGCTGTTGGGGTCGGGGTCGATCTTCTGCACGTCGAACGCTTGGACAACGAGGCTGGCTCTGGGCTCGTCGTTGAACCCGTTCGCCGCCTTGCTCGAAACGACGTAGACGCCCCCCGCAAACGGGATCGAAATCGTCGTGCTCGGTTCGCTCCACTCGCCCTTGATAAAGGGAGGGTCGGGAGGCGATTGATTCGCGTCGGCGCGGAGCGCGGCCTTGTTGAAATGCTCTTCTAGTTTCGCCCGGGCTTCGCTTGTGCGGGCCTTGACTTCGCCATCCAGGTCGCGAGCGCTAGCTAGCACGTTGACGTCGACCAACACGAGTTGCACTCGGTACTTGTACTTCCGGCCCGGCTCTACGTTGAAGTCGATAAAGCGGAGCATCACTTCGGGCGCCTGCGGCTCGAAGTTGCCGCCGTCAAAGCCCATGGCGCCGCCTCCACCGCCGCCGCGGCCGCCGTACTCGCCCCCAAAGTCGCCGCCGCCACCGCCGCGGCCGCCGTACTCGCCGCCGAAGCCCCCGCCACCGCCGCCGCGGCCGCCGTACTCGCCGCCGAAGCCGCCGCCACCCCCGCCGCGTCCACCGAAGCTATCGCCAAAGCCGCCGGCGGCCCCGCCGCCGAACAGGCTGCCCCCTTCCAGGGGAGCGTCTGGCAGCTCTTCTTCGCCGAAGTCCTCGTCGAGTTCTGCGTCCACGGCCAAGGGGATGTCGGGGTGGACGACCTCGGGACCCCAGTCTTGACCCACACGTGGCGGGAGCGGGAGCGTCAGCAGAGGATGCACGTACCGCCCGTCTTCGGGGGCCTCCATGGGTGAAACCCAGTCGTACACGAAGTAGGGAAGCGTCTTTTCCGTAACGGCCGCCAGGCCCTGCCCGGTCGGCGACTTTCCGTTGCGTAGGCGGGCGTCCTCCCACTGCAGCTCGCCGCCCGTCACCTCGGCACGCTGGACGAAGTAGCCCAGGTATTTGGGGGTGTCGCGTGTGGGGTCGTAGCCCTTGGCGTCCTGGAAGGTTGACTGGTACTTCAGGTACTGCTTCTCAATTGGCACTTTGGCGACAACGACGGCGCACGAGACCACTTCGACCTTCTCGCCCCCGCTGAGGCTGACGCCCGCGGGGCGGACCGCTGCCTCGACGGCGCGTACATCGGGGTCGTCTTCCGGGTTCAGCCCGTATTCCGATTCTGCGCCACGGGAAGCCCGGCGGCCGCGGCCGCCGTTGTCGGCGTCGCGTGCGGCGGCTTCTGCGGCCTCTTCTGCCTTCCTGCGGGCCTCGGCTTCCTTCTTTCGTTCGTCGAGCGCGAGCTGCTTCTGGGCGTCGGAGCTATACGTCGCCATGAGGAAGCTCTCTCCCGCGCCGCGAAGATCGACCGCGGCGAGCAGTTCCGGGTCGGTCCGCAGCACGGTCGGGGGGACGACGCCCGGATTCCAACCGCTCGAAGCAATGGCGTAGTCTTTCTTGGGGGCGTCGCCGGCCGCGATCAGATCGAACTGATCGGCGATGCGGATGTTTTCCGGCTCTTGTTCGGCGCGTTCCCACGAGAACTGCGAGATCTTTTTCTCGCTGCTCGACGCGGCTGCGGTCAGGTCCGTTGGGACCTTGTCCATCGATTCTTGGTCGAGCGAAGTAAAAACGACCCAGCCGGTCGCCAGGGCGACAATCGCCATGACCGCCTTTTCGCCGTGTCGCAGCGCAAGCCCCTTGATGCCGCCGGTTGAGAGTGGGGATGCCATTTTGCTATCGCTCCGTGCCTTGCTGGATTCACGCCGTTAGTCGATTCGAGACGAACGCCACGGTCTATTCCGCTGGTGCTGCGGGGGCCCGACCGTTTCTCACGGTTCGGTGAGCATCGCCATGTCGAGGGAATCGTCCCCTTGGACTTTGAGCGCTGCCGGGTCGGGCTGGTTGAAGATGTACACGATTCCTTGCAGCACCACGGGCACGACCGAGGGTCGCCGGTTGAACGCCTGGATGTCTTCCGTGTTGTTGGCGAAGGGCGAGCCAGAGCCGCCGCCGCCGTACTCGCCGCCCCCGCCGCCGCCGCCGCCTCCGCTTCCGACGCTGCCGCCGGGATTGATCCGTACTTCTTGGATCTCCACTTGAAGCGGGGCGTTGGCGAGCTCCAGGATGAGCTGGTTCACCCAGCGCTGGTCCATGTAGAGGGCCAATCGCACCGGCAGGCGTTTAAACTCGGCGCCGATGGGGTACTCCACCGGTTCGACGATCTCGATCGGCAGGCCGTTCTCATCCAGGTAGCGTCCGTAGAGCAGTTCGGTGACTTCGCTGTCGCCCCCCATCCCTTCTCCGAGCTCCGACATCATGTCCCCGCCCCCGCTGGGGTCGTCCATCGCGAACCCGTCGCTGTCGCCGTACTCACTCTCGCCGAGGCCCCCGAGCGGTGATGCGGTTTCGGGGGTGTAAAGGCGTCCGGTCGCCCGGCTCTCACGGGCGGCGAGCGGGCCGACCTGCATCTCGAGGATCTGCTGCACCGCGGCGTTTGAGTTGCGATCGGCGCCCGACGCTACGTTGGTCGCCGCGATGGCCCGCAGCAGCGTCTCGTAGACCCAGAGGTTCTCTTGCGTGACCCACACCCGCAGCGGGCTGGGCTGACGGTCCCAGACGAGGGTGCTTTTGACCGCGGCTTGGTCGACCCAGTAGACAATGAAGTCCTGATCAACTAGCTGCTCCGTGTCGACCGCGGCGTAGTCGCCCCCGCTTCCGCCGCCGAAGCCTCCGCCGCCGTACTCGCCCCCGCCGCCGCGGCCGCCGTACTCGCCTCCGCCGCCGCCGAAGCCGCCCAGCGTGTCCTCGTCGGCGAGCTCTTGGGCGCCAACGATGGTTCTCAGGTTGGGGAAGTAGTTGACGATGTAGTTGAGGTAAGTTTGACGCAGCCCGTCGCGGATCCAGTCGCCGAACTGGAGGTCCTGGACCTCATCGACAAAGTCGTCGCCCAGCTCGGCCGGCCAACGGAGCACGACTTCGCGCTGGCGGTCGTAGAGCCGGGTCCACAGCTTCTCGATGCGTTTGGCGAGCGCGTCGTTCTCTTGGGTCTGGCGGTTGTTGACCGGGTCGTTGGGCAAGAACGACTTGCTTGAGAGCGCCTGATGGCTCTGAAACTCTCCATCGATCTTGCCTTTGTTCGCTACGAACTGCTTGTCCAGTTCTGAGGCGCCCATCCACCAGCAGGCGATCGCGATGAGCGGCGCAACAGCACCCAGCACCCAGAAGTGGTGCTTCTTGAGCCATGCGAAAGCGGCTTTTAACTGATCCATAGCCAATTCCTGGGTCCGAAAGCGGGCGAGTCGCCGCGCGCAAGTGTCGTGTCTCGGTTCGCTTTAAAACTCTTCTGCCATCACTTCGTCGGTCGCCGGCCCCTCGCGTCGCTCGGTGCGCGTGCGCGGCTGCCACACGAACTGCACAATGAAGTTGTAACGCCGTAGGCCCCAAAGCTCGGGGGGCTCGACTTCCACGATCGGCGCGTTGCGATCGGGCTTGGCGCCGAATGTGCCGAAACCGAGCGGCTCCGCGACCCCTGCATTGGGGTTCGCTACGTCTTCGGCGCTGGTGGCGTTCGGGTCGTACGTGACGCGGACGATCGGCTCTTTGGTCACCACCACCGGATAGGCGATCCCGAGGTCTTCGAGCTTCACGTCGACGAGGGCGCCGTTCTCCCCGTCGGGGAGCTTCACGGTCCCCTCGGCCAGATTCTGGATTAACGTACGGCGGACAAAGAGTTCGCCTTCATCGCCCCGGTTGATCGTGTTCTCTTTGTCTTTCGAGTCGCTGTTGTGGAAGTGGTGCCCGATGAGCTGGATCACCCAGCCCGGCCCGGTGGGCCCTACGGGTGCGGCTTCGCCGTCGATGCCCATTTCACCGTCGATGCCCATCTCACCATCGACGCCCATCTCACCATCGACGCCCAGCTCGCCCGAGTCGGCGTACAGTTCTTCTTCGGCGCCCCCATCGACCGGCGCCTCTTCCGGAGGAAGTTCGTCCGGGGCGGCCTCTGCCGCGTCGTCAACGGCGCCGTCGGCGCCCGCTTCTGCTGCATCGCCGTCTGGCGGCGCGGCGTCGCCTGCTGCGGGGGGCGCCTTCCTGGCCCGGCGGTCGGAGAGGGACTGTTCGGAACGCTGCACCTCGTCGTAGATGCTCTGCACGTTGGTAAACCAGGTCCCGACGTCGTCGAAGTGCTGGCAGTCGAGCGATTCGATGTGCAGCTCCTCACGGTGCGCCACGTCGTGCGCGGTGGGCTTTGCGGCCTCGGCGTCCTTCGGACGGGCGCTGTGCGGCATCGCGGCGTCGATCGCTTTGATGAGCTCGGGCCACAGCAGCCGCCCTTCGGTGTTGCTCTGCAGGCTGTTGCCGATCGCCTTGATGCTCTCGAATTGTTCTACCAGCGTGGTGTTGGTTGACGCCAACGACGTGGCGGACGATGAGACGCTCTGCGATTTGGTGATGGCGGGCTTCCAGTCGTCCTCAAGGTCGACCGTGCTCCACGACCGCCAATGGGCGGCGTAGTTGGCGCCCAGCCCGGCGAGCAGCAGGGCCGCCGCGGCCACCGCCCAGGGCTTCTTGGCCTGCACCAGACGCCGGGTGACGATCTCCTGCGGCAGGAGGTTGGTGTTCAGCTCGCCGCGTCCGAGGCCCTGGACGCACAGGCCGTACGCGACGCCGAAGGCGAGGCGGTTCTCCTTGAACGGGGCGGAGTCGGTGACGCTGCCGCCGGCAAGGGCGTCGTAGCTCTTGACCAGCTTTACGGGAAGTTCGAGCTGCTCGGTAAGGAAACGCTGCAGGCCGGGCAGCTTCATGGGGTTTCCCAACGCGACGATCTCGGTGAGCTTCGCCTTGCGGTTGTTGCTCATGTAGAAGCCGAGCGACTTCTGTACTTCGCTCACTAGGTTGCTGAAGACGGGCCGCATGGCCTGGAACAGCGCCTTGGGGTCCTCGGCCTTGGTCGGGTTACGCTTGAGGTGCTCCGCCTTGTCGAAGGTGAGCTTCAGCTCTTTGGTAAGCGCTTTGGTGAAGTGGCTGCCGCCGATCGGGATGCTGCGTTGCCAAACCCGGAAGCCGTTGGTGATGACCATGTCGGTCGCGTCCGTGCCGAGCGAGAGCACCACGAGCGACGGCGGCGGGTCTTCTGGGTTGAACTCAACATCCGAGAGGTCGCCGATCTGATCGAAGCAGATGTAGTTGTAGACGGCCAGCGGCGCAAGCTGCACCACCTCAACATCAAGGCCGGAGCGCTCGAGCGGTTCGAGGGCGCGTGCCACTTGGTCGCGCTTCATCGCAAACAGGCCGACCTCGGTGTCGAGCGCGAAGCCTTCGTCCCGGTTGCCTCCGCGGAGGGGCTGGTAGTCCCACACCACGTCTTCGAGGGCGAAGGGGATCTGCTGCCGCGCCTCGTACTTGACGATGTCCGGGATCTTCTTGGATTCGACCGGAGGGAGCTTGATGAACCGAGCCAGACCACTTTGGCCCGGGACCGACATCGCCACGTGATCGTCGGCAACCTCGTTGCGTGACAGGAAGGTGTCGAGCGCTTCGCGCACGAGCGCCTCGCGATCCGCGTCGGGCTGGCTGAGCAGCTTCGGATACTCGACGTAGTCGAAGGCCTCCACAACCAGTTGGGCTGTGTCCTTCTCGTGCGGTCGACAGCGGAGCGCCTTGAGTGCGCAGCTGCCAATGTCGATGCCCCAAACCGCGCCCGACTTGGCCATGCCGATTGCCTCTGTTCCTGTTCCAAATACGAAAAGACCGCCGCGACGGGCACGCCGCGCGGCTTGCTGGTATTGTTTCGGTGGAGCGCCCGCGCGGTCAAACCGATTTCGCAAGTTTTCGCGCGACGCCCCGAACTCCCGACTGCCGCGCACGCGGTACGGGGCGAACGCTTTACCCGGTCCCCGATCGGCTTCATTCTACTTGAGCCCGAGCGATTTGACAGCAACCTGGCGGATCTCCTTCCGGGAGAACCCCGCCGGGCGCCCGCTTTTGCAGTTTCCCTTTACGAGGTTTGTGCCGGTGGTCCGAGGCGTAGCGGTTTTAATGCCCGGAAACAGCCCGGGCGACCTCCCGTCCCACCTCTCTGGTCCGATGGCGGCCTCGGTGCTGGCCGCCTGGACGGCGGCCTGGCGCCCGGACTGGATCGCCGACGCCGGGGAAATCCCCAGGTTTCTGTCGGATCAGACCCTCCCGCCGGTGGACGAGATCGCCGGCTGCGTGCTGATTGTCCCGTCGTGCTGCGACTCACACGACGCGGCCGAATGGCTCGATCTCGCCGCCACCACCCCCGATGTTCGGATGGTACGGGGGGCCGGCGACCAACGGTCGGCGGTCTATGCCGCCCTGGATGCGCCGCCGCCAGAGGGCGATTTCGCAGACGATTTTGCCGCGATTGGGTTTACTTGGCTGCAGGTCGGGCGGCTTTGTGAGCGGATGTCGGGGCACACGCTGCTCGACGCCGACGAGTTTTCTACGGCCGTCGTCGCCGCTGCTCGTGCAGCGGTAGGGGGCGACGCCGACGGCTGCCGCCAAAGCCTAACGGCGGCGTTTGAGCTGCTTTCCCAGGCCCGCACCCAGGTCGTTTCTTCTGAATGGCATCATGTCGACGTGACGCTCTTGGCGCCTTCGGTGCTGGGCGAACCGCTTGCCGAGGACGTGCGTCGTGGCATGACCAAGAACGTGCTGCTGACGGGCCGGCTGGCGGAGCGGATGGCGGCTGATCACCCGCGATCGGCGGGCCTTCTCCGCGAGGCAGCCATGGACGGCAGGCTCAGCGTGACGGGGGGCGGGCTCGAGGATTCAACCCTAGCGGACCTGGGGCCGGAAGGGATGCTGCGGGCGCTCAAGGACGGGTTTGCCTCGATCGAGCATCACGTCGGCGCCCGGCCCGCCGCGTATGCCAGTTTCGCGGGGGGGCTGGCGCCCCGGCTGCCCGCGGCTCTGACCGGGATCGGCTGCCCAAAGATCCTGCTCAGCTTCTTTGACGGCGCCACGCTCGCATGGCCCGACCAGGCGCGTACGAAGTGGACGGGGATCGATGGCACAGAGTTGCAGGCCCTTTGCGCACCGCCGGTCGACGCCGGAAGCCCGGATGCGGCCTGGAGGCTGTGCGACGACATGGCGAACGCCGTGGCCCACGACTGGGCCGGCACGCTGCTGTACGCGGCTTGGCCGGGTGGACGCCACCAGTCGTTCTGCGACTTGCGCCGCGCAGCGGCCTGGACGGACGCGCTCGGGAAGTTTGTAACGCTCGACGAGTACTTTACCGAGCGACCGAACGCCGACCATTGGACCCACTTCGAAGGGGAGCAGCTCGGGTGCCGCGCCCCTTCGTCGGCACCCAAACCGCCCGATGCGTGCACCATTCGAGACATTGCCGAGACTCTTCATGGCGGTCTGGCGGGGGTCGCCGGAGTGGCGGACGCCGCGGGCCTGATCGGGTCTCTGAACCTCTCGCAGGCCGAACCATCCAGCGCTCAGCGTCTGACGATCAATGCCTGGAGTTTTCCGGTAGCTTCGCCCCAGGGAGAAACGCCCGGCATGGGGTACCGTTGCGGCTCGCCCCCGACGAAGCAGGGGGATGCTCCCCCGCGGGCCGAGGGCAGGACGCTGCGCAACGAAACGATCGAAGCGCTGATCTCTGACGGGCACGGCGGGGTCGGCAGCATCCGGGTTTTCGGTCGCCGGGCGCCGGTCGCCGCCCAGCGGCTTGTGCTGTCGGCCGCCGGCCCGCTGCAAGAGGCGGAATGCGAGGTGCGGATCGCGGCGATCGAAACCGTGGCCTGCGACCCGTGCTCTGGTTCGATCCGTTCGACCGGCGACCTGATCGATCGCATGGGCGACCGAGTGGCGACGTTTCGGCAGACAACGACCCTCCCGGCCCGCGCGGGGGTGGTTCGGATCGAGTTGGAGCTTGACCAATCCCAGGCTTCGCGGCTCAGGCTCGCCAACCGTCTGGCTTGGACCGACAGCAAAGCGTCGGTTTCGCGGGGAGTGCAATGGGCTCGCGTGCCGGTGGCTGGGCGAGAAATCCTGACTTCTGAGTACGTCGATATCCGCAGCAGCCCGCTGGATTCAGGCGGGATCGTGCTGCTTACGGGCGGGCTGGGCCATCATCGCTGCGTTGGGCCGACGCGTTTAGACTCGCTTATCCCCAAGGATTGTGGGCGGTTGGAGCTCGCGATCGGCGTCGGGCCGAGCTACGCAACCCACCTCATGTTGAGCGAGGGGGCCCCCCCAAAGGCGTGGCCCGTTACCGGCGAGGGGCCCGGGGCGCCCGCCTCGTGGTGGCTATTGCTAGACGCGAAGAACGTAGTGATCTCGGACCTAGCGGTTCGGCAACCGGCGTCTTCCTCAGTCGCGGGGGACACGCTTCCGGGCGGCCTGACGCTGCGCATGATAGAGACGGAGGGTCGGTCCGCTTCGGCTAGGCTGAGCTGCTGGCGCCCCTTCCGTCAGGCTTGGCTTACCGATTTCTACGGCCAGCACCTGCTAGAACTGGAGGTCGTGGACGGCGCCGTGCCGCTGGACGTGGCCCCCTACGGGTGGTTACAGGTCGAGGCCGCGTGGTAGCATCTGGTCTAAGGCCTGGGTAACGGCCAGATTTCCCCTACTACCGTTCGTAAGTCGAGCAAGAACTCCGCCGATGGTGGTCACGATCGACGGCCCCGCGGGCGCCGGAAAGAGCAGCGCCGCCCGAACGCTCGCCGAAAGGTTGGGATTCGCATTCCTCGATACGGGGGGGATGTACCGCGCCGTGGCGTTTGCTGCGCTGGAACGCGGCGTCGAGCTGACGGACGCCGAGGGACTTCTGAGGATTGCCCAGGGGGTCGCCATCGAGTCGCTGGATGGCCGCGTTGTGCTCGACGGACTCGACGTGACCCGCGCCGTCAGGACGGTTCGGGTTACCGCCGCGACGCGGCACGCGGCAGACCACCCCGGCGTGCGCGAGCACCTGGTTCAGATGCAGCGGCAAACCGCCGAGGGGCGTGACTTGGTGACCGAGGGCCGCGACCAATCGACGGTGGTGTTCCCCGATGCACAATGCAAGATCTTCCTCACTGCGAGCGAGCGGGTCCGGGCCGAACGCCGGTTCCTCGACCTCTCCGGCCGCGGCGAAAGGCTCTCGCTGGACGAGGTTTTGCGGGCCCAGCACCAGCGAGACGAGGAAGACTTTCATCGGCCGACCGGCGGGCTGATCAAAGCCCCGGACGCGATCGAAGTGAACACCGACGGGCTCTCTCCGGAGCAGGTTGTGGAGCGGCTCATGACGCTCGTCTCCGCTAGCCGAGGCCCTATTGTCGATGAGCCTCGGGTCGGGCGTCCAGCGAACAAGTAGCGGGCCGCAAGACCCCCAACTCACGAAACAGCCGATCGATGAGCAAGCAGACGCAGCGGGTAAAGCATCAACGGGGAGTGGTCAAGCTGCTCTGGTACCGCCTCAGCCAGTGCTTCTTGTGGCTGTTCGGAAAGATCTGGTTCCGCTTGCGGACCTCTGGCGCCGAGAACGTGCCGGACAGCGGCGCCGTGATCCTCATCTCGAATCATCAAAGTCACCTCGACCCGGCCATGATCGGCGGGTTCACCCGCCGCCCCCTGAGCATGATGGCGCGTGACACGCTGTTCACCGGCGTGTTCGGCGCCCTGATCCGTTCCTACGACGCCATCCCGGTCGACCGAGACGGCGGCGGGCTCGGCGGGATCCGCGAGGTCCTGCGGCGGCTGCGGGACGACGCGGCGGTGCTGGTGTTTCCGGAAGGCACCCGCAGCGTGGATGGCCGGATCCAGCCCCTCAAGCCGGGGTTCTTGGCCCTAGTGAGAAGGGGCAACGCGGCGCTTTTGCCGATGGGGATCGAGGGGGCCAACGACGCGATGCCCCGCGGGGCACACTTCCCACGGCCGCGACCAATCGCCATTGTATACGGCGAACCAATCGCCCAAGAGACCCTCGCCGGCATGAGCGACGACGCCCTGCTAGAGTTTGCCGCCCGCCAGATGGCGGACTGCCACTATAGGGCTTCGTTTCTCCTGGGTGGCGGTTCGGTATAGGTCTTTCCTTGATTGGCGGAGTCTCTTCCCATGTATGTCGTTACTGTTGTGTTTCAAGTGAAGCCGGCCAACGCCGCGGATTTTCGGGCGTCCGTCTTGGCTCAGGCGCAGAACTCGCTGCAGCGCGAGCCCGCGTGTAAGCGGTTCGATGTGTGCTTCGACCCTCAATCGCCCGAGCGGGTGTTTCTGTACGAGCTCTACGACGACCGTGCGGCGTTCGACGCGCACACGCAGACCGAGCACTTTGCTCAGTTTAGCGCTGCCGTCGAGGGTTGGGTGGAAGACAAGACGCTCAGCTTCTGGCATCTGGACTGATCCGTTCTGCGAGACAGACCGCCGGGGCGCTCGGTTGGTCGCGTCGCGCCGGTTAACTCCTCTCATCACGCAGCATCGAAAGACGAAGCAACTATGAGTTCCTACAGCATCGCAGTTCTTCCCGGTGACGGCATTGGCCCGGAGATCACCGACGCCGCCGAAATCGTGCTCAAGCGTCTGGTCGCCTCGAACCAAGGGCTTGCGCTCGACCTTACCCGCTACGAGGCGGGCGCAAGCCACTACCGGGCCACCGGCGTGACGCTGCCGCCGGATGTCGTCACGGCCTGTGTCGCCGCGGACGCCGTGCTGCTGGCGGCGATCGGCCTGCCAGACGTGCGCAACCCCAACGGCACCGAGGTGCAGCCGGAGATGATGGTGGGCCTGCGGCGCGCCCTCGACGTGCAGTCGGCGCCGCGCCCGGTAAAGCTGTACCCGGGGGTGCGATCGCCGCTGGCGGATGTCGGCGCCGGGATCGATATGGTGATCGTCCGCGAGAACCTGGAGGGGCTGTTCGCCTCGTTCGGCGGGGGCGCGGTCGTGGGAGACCAGGTGGCCACCGACACCATCGTGATCACCCGCGCGGGCACCGAGAAGGCGTGCCGGTACGCGTTTGAGTTGGCCCGGCGACGCAACGGGCGCCCGCGCGACGGCCGGCGCCGCGTCACCTGCGTCGACAAGGCGAACGTGTTCCGCTGCTTTGCATTCTTCCGCGAGGTCTTCTTCGACGTCGCCAAGCAGTACCCCGACATCGAGGCCGACGCGCTCTACGTCGATGCGGTCAGCCTCTACCTGGTGCAAGAGCCAGACGCCTACGACGTGCTGGTGATGGAGAATCAGTTCGGAGACATCCTCTCCGACCTGGGCGCCGGGTTGGTGGGTGGGCTGGGGATGGCCCCGTCGGCGGAGATCGGCGACCACCACGCCTTGTTCCAACCGTCGCACGGGTCGGCCCCGACCATCGCCGGGCAGAACATCGCCAACCCGATCGCGATGATCCTCTCCGCAGCCATGATGCTCGACTGGCTTGGCGAGCGCCACGACGACCCGCTCGCGCTTGGCGCCAGCAAGCAGATCGAAGCCGCCGTGGCCGGGGTGCTCGCCCGTGGCGATTGCCGGACACGCGACCTAGGGGGCGCGGCCAGCACGACCGACTTCGCCGAGGCGGTCGCCGCCGCTCTCTGAGCCGCCAACTCGGCTTCGTCTGGTGTGCTGTCTGTGATTGCGCCCTATCCGGTCGTCCGCATGCCGGCCGATACGCCCTTGATCGCAAGGCGCATGAGGTCGTGGAGGCCGCTGAGTTCTGCTTCGGGGGTCGTCGAGTCCGCGGTGCGGATCCGCTTCATCAGCTCGACCTGGATCAGGTTGAGCGGGTCGATGTAGCGGTTGCGGACCCGGATGGACTCCTTCAGCCAACGCGTGTCGTCCAGCAGATCGGCGCCCCCGGTAATCGCCAGGACCGCCTCGCGGCTTGCGGCAAACTCCGCCTCGATCTGCTTGCGGATCGCTTCGTTGGACGGGGTTCCTGCCGCTAGGTTGGCGTAGTGGCTGGCGATCATCAGGTCGGTTTTCGCCAGGGCCAACGCGGCGTTGTCGATCGTGGCGCGGAAGAACACCCAGTCGCGGTACATCGTCGGCAGCCGTTCCGCCAAGTCGGGCCGGTCCGCCATGAGCGAGTTGACCGCGGCGCCGATGCCGTACCACGCCGGGGCCAGCACGCGGCACTGGGTCCAGGCGAACACCCAGGGGATCGCCCGCAGGTCGGCGAGCGTGTGCTTCCCGCCCCGCCGCGACGGGCGGGAGCCGATCGGCAGCGTCTCGATGTCGGCGATCGGCGTCGCGGAACGGAAGTACTCCACAAAGCCGTCCTGCCGCACAAGCGTTTGGTACGCTTTGAGCGACCGGACGGACAGCTCGTCCATCACTTCGTCCCACGCCTTAGCGTGGGATTGATTGGGGTGCGACGCGGCGATGATCGACGACCAGGTGACCTGCTCGAGGTGCCGGTAGGCGATACGCGGGTCGTCGTACCGCTCGGCGAGCACCTCGCCCTGCTCCGTGAGTCGCATGGCGCCGTCGAACGTACGCGGCGGCAGCGAGAGGATCCCCCGCGCGGCGGGCCCGCCGCCGCGGCCCAGCGAGCCCCCCCGGCCGTGGAAGAACGTGAGCTTCACGCTGTGCTTTTCGGCGGCGGCGTGGAGACGCTCTTGGGCGCGGTAGAGTCCCCAGCAAGCGGCCAAGTAGCCGCCGTCTTTCGTGCTGTCGGAGTAGCCGATCATCACGGTCTGGCGGTCCCTTTGGGGGCGCACGTAGTCTCGGTAGGTCGGGTCGGAGAGCAACGCGTCGAGGGTATCCGCGGCGTGCTCGAGGTCGTCGATCGTCTCAAACAGCGGGACGATCGGCAGGCGGAGCCCCGCGTCTCGGTCGTCGCCCCCATCGACGGCGGCCGACTGGCGCCAAAACCACAGGACGGTCAGCACGTCGCTGGGGACCTTGGTCATGCTGATCACATGACTGCCCAGGGCGCCCATGTTGGTGGCCCGAGCGGTCCGCCGGAGCAGCTCGAAGAGCTCGACTGTCTGCTGCGCCTCCGTTGACAGGCCCGACGCGTCGAGCGGCGCTGCCTGTGCGATGAGCTTGCGGAGCAGCGTTTGCCGCTGGCCCTCGTCGAGCGTAGTGAAGTCCTCGCAGTCGCCCGATTTCTTCAGCAGCTCGGCGACCACCTTCAGGTAGTAGCGGGCGTCTTGCCGCACGTCGAGCCGCGCTAGATGGAACCCGAACACCTCGATCCGGTCGAGCCAAGGCTGCACCTCGTCGCGCACGAGCCGCTGGTTGTGGGCCTCCGACAGGCTGTCGCGGAGCAGCACGACGTCCGCGGCCAGCGCCGCGGAGTTGGCGTAGGCGCCGGCCGGGGTGGGCCTGCCAAAGGCCGACTTCGCCGTCGCGCGGAGGCGCGAGCGGATGGTGAGCAGCCAGGCGCGGTACTGTTCGTTCGGCGGGTACTTGTCGAGCCCCGTTGCCGTGGCGTGCGACGTCTCGGGGATTGCCGCGGCGAGCTGGTCGCTCACCCGGGCGTAGGTAGAGCTGAGGCTAAGCGAATCGATCAGCTCGTCGCACGCCCCCAGGTGGGCCTCGATCGCCGCGTCCCTGAGCCAGGTGAGCGTCTTCTCGGTGACGTCCGGCGTGACGAACGGGTGCCCGTCGCGGTCGCCGCCGATCCACGATCCGAAGTGGATGAAAGGGCGGACCTCCTCTTCCAGGCCGGGGTACAGCTCTGCGAGCGCTGACCGGAGGTCCTCGAAGGTGCGGACCACGACGTCCCAGATCACCGGACGCACCGCCAGGCCGCGCTGCACTTCTTCCAGCACGGTCGGCCGAGTAGGCCGGACGAACTCGGTCTGCCAGAGCTTGGTCAGCTCGCACCGCAGCGCCCGGTCGAGGCGTTCGCGCTCGCGTGGGGTCGGGTCGAGGTCCAGCTGGTACAGCACCCGACGCAGGCTGCGGAGCTTGCCGCGGATGCTGCGTCGTTTCGCCTCGGTGGGGTGGGCGGTCAGCACGAGCTCGATGTCGAGCCCGTGGACGAGCTGGGCCAACTGTTCCGGGGCGACCCCCTCGGACTTGAGCTGCGCGATCGCCGAGACGATCGATTCGCTGTACGCGCCTTCGCCCCCTTGGCGGCGACGCAGCACCCGCACCCGGCCCCGGTCCTCGGCGAGGTTCGCCAGGTCGAGCAGCACCGTGAACGCCCGGATCACCACGCGCAGCTCGGCCGTGGAGAAGCCGGCGATGCGATCGACCAGCGCCTCCAGCGCGATGCTGCTGCCGGCGCGGTGGTCGCGCGCCAGGGTTCGGATCTGTTCGACTGTTTCGAAGTGGGACTGTCCGTCGATCTCTTGGATGGTAGATCCAAGCAGCTCGCCGAGCATGCGGACCTCATCACGCAACTGCAGCGATTCACTCGTTTGCATAAACGGACGACGGGGGTAAGAGGCGCGCCTGTGCCGAGCGCGGCCGGCGGCGGGCCGGTCGCACAGACCGATAGCTTAGCGCGCGTCGATCGTCTTGGCCACGACCACCAGCTCGGGTCCGACCCGCCCCAGGGCGAATCGTTCGCCGTACAGGGAGTGCCCGTCGGCCAAGACACGGGGGCCTTGGCCCCCGAGGAAGGCTTGTACTTGGGCGTCGGCGGCCGCCCAGTCGGCCGAATCCTCTTCCGCGACGCTACCCACGGGGCGAACCCCCGAAGCGTCGGCGACCAGCCAGGCTTCTCCGCCCAGGCCAACGATAAGCTGCTCCTCGTCTGATAGCACTATCGACGATAGGATCAGTTCGAGCTGGCCGGAAAGGTCCATCTCGATCGCCACGGCGCCGAACCAGGCGCCCGTCGACTCATCGAAAACGGGGACGCCCAAAGAAAGCGTCCGCTGGGCGCCCCCCTCTGGCGGGCTAAACACCATCGTTGCTTCGCCCGGCTCGAGTTGGGACGTGGCGGTGAGCAGCGGCAGCTCCGCATCCCGCAGCAGCCGGGCCTGCGGCACCGTCCGGACTAGCCAGCGGTCGCCGGTGCTGCGATCGACCCTCACGATCTCCTCCGCCAGGATTCCCTCGGCCCCGCCGTCGATAGCCGCAACGAAGCTCACCGACAGGTAGTTGGCGTTGGCCCGCAGCAGCCCCGCAAAGATGGTGGCCAGCCGCTCGTCCCATACCGCCTCGCTATCCTCGGTGCTGCCACCGCGGGCGCGAACAATCCCTTGGATCGGAGGGATGGAGGACATGAACCGGCAGTTGCGGGTAAGCGCGTCTGAGGAATACTGCAGGAGGAATTGCACCTCGTGGAAGTCGGACCGCAGCTCTTCGTACCTGCGTGCTTCTTCCGCGATCCGCGCATTGTGGGCAGACCCGGCCCACATCAAGCCGCTGATCAGCGCCACGAGCCCCAACGCACCGATCGTCTGTGAGAGCCTTGGGTTGCGGTTCGCCCAGCGGCGCAGTCGCCGCGTAGGGGGCTCCTGGTAGCAAGTGACCGACTCGCCCGCCATCCAGCGTTGCACGTCCTCGGCGAGTTCCGAGGCTTCCTGGTAGCGGGCGTAACGGCGACGCGCCATGGCTTTGGCGCAGATCGCCGAAAGGCTTGGGTCGGCCGAGGGAAGCTGTTGCAGCGCGATTGGCGTCGGACCGCTAGAGATCTCGCTCAGCAGCGCCCGCGCTCCGCCCCGCGACTCCGACAGCCGCCCCTGTGTCGATTCGTGGGGCGCTACGCCGGTGATGATGGCGTACAGGATGGCGCCCAGTCCGTAGACGTCGGTCCGCGCGTCGATCTCGTCGAGCCGCCCCGAGGCCTGCTCGGGCGCCATGTACATGGGGGTTCCCAGCACCTGCCCTTCCATCGTCCCCGACCGTGAGGCGTCAAACGGCCCATCGGCCTGCCCGGGGAGGTCGGGGGTCGTCTCGTCGAGCACCTTCGCGAGCCCCCAATCGATGACGATTACTTGCCCGAAGCTGTCGATGACCACGTTCTCGGGCTTAAGATCGCGGTGGATCACGCGCCGCGAGTGGGCGTGAGCGATGGCCTGGCAGATGCTGACAAAGGCTGTCAGCAGCTCGCGCAGCAGCATCGGGTTGTCGTCCCCTTCCTCGCGTCGCTCGTGGTACTCCACGATCGCCGTTTGCAGCGTCGACTTGCCCAGGAAGCGCATCGTGTAGAACACGCCGCCGGAGTGCTTGTCCTGCCCCAGCTGGTAGAGGGGGACGATGCCGGGGTGTTCGAGCCGGCCCGTGATCTCTGCCTCGTTCTGGAAACGCCGCAGGGTCGCGTCGCTGGCGGCGTCTCCGTCGGTGAGCTCCTTGAGCGCGACGTGCCTCCGGAGGCTGCTGTCGTACGCCAGCCAGACCCGCCCCAGCCCGCCTTGTCCGAGCTTGCGTACGAGCACGTACCGTGTCTCGCTTGCCCGGCCGCCGAGGCCGTCCGACCTGGTGACCATCGAGAGCCCAAGCACTCTGGCGACCCGGCCCGACGAGTCGATGCGGTCGAGCACGTGGCTCAGCGATGCGGATTGCGGGGAACCCTCCTTGTCTGCTTGCCGCGAGTCGTGGCTTCGCTGCGCGGCTCGTTTGCTAAGCTGCTCGATCTGCGGGCCTTTGAGCACGCCCGATTTCTCGAGGTGCTCCGCCAGCGGGACCGATCCGTGGATCGACCACTGAGATAATGCAGTGCCGAGCTGGCGTTCGCTGATCGCCCCCGACTCAAGCAGCGACGCGGCCAGGGCGATGTCCTGCTCTTCCTTGGAGAGGTCCGCGTCGGGCGAGTTGTGCGGCAGGACGAACGTTTCTGCGTAGCTTCCGCCCGCGCTCGGCTTGGGTGTGGGAGCGGGGTCGGGAGCGGGCATTGCGAATCGCGGGTTGCGGCGTAGAGGCAGGTCGTGGACGGAGGATGCGTTGCCGTGCGTCCCTCGACCTATCTTGGTTCATTCGCGCCGCGAATCAACGATCGGCCCCCTTCTGGGGCGCATTTCGCCGAGGTTTCTTCGGCGCCGCGGCGGTACCGGGGCCCTTTATGTTCCTCGCCAGGTGCTCGCGAGCCTCCAATTCGGTCTCGACGCCGCGGTCTCCCTGGGCGTCCATCCACGCGTCGAGTTGGCGTGAGAGCTCTGCTTTGGTCGCGGCCAGGTGTGGGTGGTCCGCCAGGTTGGTCCACTCGTAGGGGTCGGCCACGATGTCGTACAGCTCTTCCGCGGGGCGGTGCTGATAGCGGCGGACCTTGTCCGCGGCGTCTGCGTTTCCGTCTTCCGCCGCACGGACCCACGACCGAAACTCGGGCGAGGTCACGCAGGCGTTCTGAAACGTCTCTCCGGGCGAAAGGTTGCGGATGTACTTGTAGCGGTCGGAGCGTACCGAGCGTATGCCGTAGTGGTCGGAGCCATTCTGGATGCCGCGGGTGGTCATCAGCCCGTAGACGAACTCTTTGTGCCTTTCCCGCTCGCCACGCAGCACCGGCAAGAAACTGCGGCCGTCGAGCACGGGCGCCGGATCGCCCCCGGCCGCCTCGACGAACGTCGGCAGCACGTCGACGTACTCGACCATTGCGTCAGACACCGCCCCGGGCGGCACGACGCCGGGCCAGCGCACGATGCACGCGCTCTGCAGCCCGGTGTCGTAGCAGGTCCACTTGCCGAACGGCAGGCTCGAGCCCTGCTCGCTGACGACCATCACCAGGGTGTTCTCCGCCAAGCCGTGCGCCTCGAGGGTGTCGAGCAGTTGGCCGACCTGGCTGTCGAAGTAGGTGACTTCCGCCAAGTAGCGGGTCATCGCTTCTCGAGTCTCGTGTGTGTCGACAAAGGCGGGCGGCAACTTGAGCGAGGGGGCGTCGTACCGCGACGGGTCTCCCTTGTCCCACGGGGTGTGCGGCTCGTTCGAGCAGGCAAACAGGCAGAACGGTTCGCCCGTCGCGGCGCACTCGCTCATTAGTTTGTCGACCGCCGCCATGTCGGGGTTGGCCTTGCCGGAAAATTCGAACGGAAAGACCTGCTTCGGAGCGATGTGGGTCTTGCCGCTCAACGCCACGCGGTAGCCCAGCGGCTGCAGGTAGTGAACCACGCTCTTCGTGCCCGGCTTGGCGAACGTGTGATTGGGGTAGGCGCCGCTTTTGACCGGGTACAGTCCCGTATAAATGTTGTGCCGGGTGGGAGAGCACATCGGCGCCGCCTGGAAGCAGCGAGTAAATCGCATGCCCTGTTCCGCCAAACGGTCGAGCCGCGGGGTGTGTGCCTGACCCCCGTAGGGCCCAAGGTCGCGGAAAGTACAGTCGTCCGCGATGATGAAGAGGAAGTTCGGACGGCCGGCGGCAGGGGCTGCCGCCGTCGTTAGCAGGAACACCAGCAGAGAAGCGGCGCGTATCATAATAGAGCCATTTTCGCGAGGTTTTTCCGACGAACGCCCGGTCCGCTGCGCTGCGCCGCTAGCGGATTCTAGTTACAAGATCGCGCCGGTGCACCCTAGCGACGCTCCCCGGGCCGCCCACCGGCCGGGGCGCCGTTCGCCTCTTCCTGGCCGACTGCGTATACTGCCGCCGTCCGGTTCCGGCCCTGTTACGCCCCGAGGTGTTCTATGCTCCGCCCCTTCGTACTGGCCTTTTGCCTCGCATTCCCGGGTTGCTCACTGATGGCTGCCGACAGCTCCCCCGCGACCGCGGATAAGCCCCAAGCGGAGCTTCCTCCCGCGCTGAACTTCACGATGAAGCCGCTCTCCGGCGGCGAACCGGTCAATCTTGCCGAGAAGTACCAGGGTAAAGTGGTGCTGCTTGTGAATGTCGCCAGCAAGTGCGGCCTCACCCCGCAGTACAAGGCGCTGCAGGCGCTGCAGGCCCAGTACGCGGACCAGGGGCTGGAGATCGTCGGCGTCCCCTGCAACCAGTTCAACGGGCAAGAGCCTGGATCGGCGGAGCAGATCACCGAGTTTTGCACCGCGAACTACGGCGTGACCTTCGACCTGTTGGAAAAGAGCAACGTCAAGATCGACAAGAAGGACCAGTGCGATCTCTACAAGTACCTGACCTCGAAAAAGACCAACCCGAAGTTCGCCGGTGATATCCAGTGGAACTTTGAGAAGTTTCTCTTCAACCGCCAGGGCGAAGTTGTGGCCCGCTTCGACCCACGCACCAAGCCAGACGCGGAAGAAGTGGTTCTGGCAATCAAGACCCAGCTTGCCGCGGAGTAGCCGACCACGGCCCCGCGTGAGCGATCATCTCGACCATTGAAAGGATTGACCGATGCGAAGATCTAGTCTTCTTGCCGTCGTCGCTTGTGCGTTCGGTATGGCCCCGTGGGCCTACGCCCAGCCGGAACGCTTGGCGGTCGACCCGGCGCACACCTCGGTGGTGTTCAGCATCAGCCACATGGAGCTGAGCTTCTGCTACGGGATGTTTAAGTCGGTCGGCGGCGATGTGATGTTCGACCGCCAGGACCCCTCGGCGTGTCAGTTTCAGTTTGTGGTGAATGTCGGGAGCATCGATACGGCTCAGCCCAAACGCGACCAGCACCTGCTGTCTGCTGATTTCTTTGACGCAGAACAGTTCCCGCAGATCACCTTCGTGAGCAAGGCCGTAAAGCTTGTCCAGGATGCGAACGGTCGACCTGTGTACCAGGTTGCGGGCGACATGACGCTGCACGGCGTGACGCGCGAGATGACGCTGCCGGTGGTGCTTGTCGGAGACAAGACCAACCCGCAGAGCGGCCAGACCCAGGTCGGGTTTCTGTGTCAAACCACCATCAAGCGGTCCGACTTCGGCATGTCGGGCAGCCTTGGGCCGATCGGCGACGCCGTTGGCGTGACCGTCAGCTTCGAGGCGACCCCCCCTCAGCCTCAGCAGCCGCAATAGACCTTCGCGAAGCCGCAAACCTCTCCGTCCCCAAAGACCAACAGGCCCGAGCAATCGCTCGGGCCTGTTGGTCTTTGGGGTGGGGGCGTTGTTCCCACGCGTTAGGAACGGGGTTCGACATAGATGCCGTCGGCGACGACATCGATCAGCCCCGTGTCGGCGTCGCCGACCCGCTTCGCCTTGCCGCGGACGACGACCGTGTCTCCTTCGCGCAGGTCGAAGAGCGTGCGGACATCGATCGGCGTGGGGCCGTGTGCCGTGTCGGCCCCGAATGAGACCGTGGCGACAGAGGTGGCCATCCCCATGGCGCGGCGTTCGCAGAACGCACAACCGGCGCTGCCGGGGGCGTGCTGGTGGTCGGCAAACTCGGCCGCCGTGGCGGGATCGACGACAAACACAACTGCTTGCTCCGTGCGCCAGGGGAACGCCTTCTCCCGCTCGGGCCAAGGGTTCGGCATCCCGCCGATCTTGCCCGTGAAGACAACGTCCACCCCTTCCTCACTCGCCTCGAGGTCCTGGTCCCGCACGGCCAACACCGGGATCGCGTCGGTCGGCTTGCTGGTCAGCAGGTATTTCTCTCGGGCGGAAGCGATCTCGGCTTGCCGGGCAGAATCTGCGCAGCCCACCACAATCCAGGGGCCCCCGATTGCTAGCAAGATCGCGGCCAGCACCGCCGGTGACAGGGTTTGGTTTCTCATCGGTGTATTCATCCTTGCACGGAACGCAATTGCCCAATTCTATCGAGTTCAACGCCGGTTGGGGAACCGCTAAGTCAGGGTTGGGGGGGCCGAACTGCCGGAACTGTGGGGGACGAGCGGTTGACCGCTTCGGGCCTCACAAGCGAAGCCGCCGCCGCCCGGTCGGTTTTGGCCTTCCCGGAAGGGTCTGGTCCGCATGTCTCGTGCAGCGGATGGGAGAATCTACGGCCGCTTGGCCGTCCCCCAAAAAATCTTCTGCGATTCCCAAGATCTGCTCTCGAGCCGCGAAACCCTTATAGAAGGCCTCGCCCCGAGGCCTGTTCGACCATTGCTCCCCCCGGGCCTATACCGCCCGCCGGGGGCCCCGAATGAGGAAAGCGACCCATGATTCACAAGACCCTAATCGCTGGTTCTGCCCTGCTGTTGCTGCTTGGCGTGGTTAAGGGCCGCGACGCTTGGAGCTACCTATCAACCGCCTGCAACCGGGTGTCGGCCAGCGTTGAGGGGGCGGTGCCGATTGAGTTCCAGATCGACCGCGCCCGCAAGATGGTGGCCGACCTTACCCCGGAAGTCCGCAACTCGATGCAGGTGATCGCCCGGGAAGAAATCGAGCTCGAGCGGCTCAGTGAGCAGATCGTGCGTGCGGAGCAGATGTCGGCCCGCCACAAGGACGAGATCCTCAGGCTCCAGGCCGACCTAGGGACCGGGGAGGAGACCTTCGTCTACGCCGGCCGCAGCTACACCGAGGCCCGCGTGCGGGAAGACCTGTCGCGGCGTTTCACTCGTTTCAAGGTAGACGAGGACACCCTCAATCACCTGCAGACGATGCGTGACGCCCGCGAAAAGAACCTAGACGCCGCGCGCCAGAAGCTGACGGCGATGGCTTCTGCCCAGAAGAAGCTAGAAGCCGACCTGACCAACCTCGAAGCGCAGCAGAAGTTGGTGACGGTCGCCCAGGCGTCCAGCGACCTAGTGTTCGACGATTCGCAACTCGCCCGTGCGAAGGAACTGATTACCGACGTGCGGACAAGGCTCGACGTCGCGGCGCGGTTGGCGAGCGTGGATGTAGGCGTCGAGGCTGAAATCCAGCTCGACGGCGAAGACGCTTCCAACGTGACCGACCAGGTCGCCGATTACTTCGGGCTGGGCGAAAAGAACGCCAAGCTCGCCAGTGCTGCTTCCTCCAAGTAGCGGCCCTTTTGTCCTCTCGGCGCCCAAGCCCACGCTAGCGTGGGCTTGGGCTTTCCGGGCGGGTGCGACAGCAAAGTCCCCGCATAGCGACGCAAGCGCAGCCGTGACCCCTGTTTGGTATCCTCGATGCTTGCCTGGCGGTTTCAATCCGATCGTGCCCGCCGCGAGGCGATCGAGCATAAGATGCACGCGGCGGCCTCCGCCCAGCAGTGGTCGGAAGTGCTGCTTCAGGCCGACGCATTGGCCCGGCTATCGCCGAGCGACCGCCTAGCGGCCAGAATGAAGCGGAAGGCTTGGGAGCAGGTCGGCTTGTCGCTTACCCAGACGCACCGCCCCGACTCTGGCGTTACACCGCTCCACCACTCGGCCTACCCATTGGCCCACGACGCTATGGCCCTCGCCCCGGAATCGATGCAGGGCGACAGCAGCGCCAACCGCCGGATGCTGTGGATCGACGCCGTCGGAGGGTATCAGCTCCTGCTCGATAGCGAGATCCTGATCGGTCAGCCGCCCGGCGCCGACGCCGCGGGGCAGGGGCCGCCGGGCCTGCAGATCCTCGCAGACATCTCCCGCCGCCACGCGGTCCTGCGGCGAGAAGCGGGGGCCTACGTCCTCGAGCCGCTGTCCGAAGTGAAGATCGACGGGCGAACGCTCACCGGCCCCACCACGCTGTCGGGCGACTGTGTTGTCACGCTCGGCCCCGTCCGGCTGCGGATCGCTCGGCCCCACGCCCTCAGCGCGACCGTCCGGGTGACGATCGAGAGCGGGCACCGGACCGTTCCGGCGGCCGACGGGGTGTTGCTGCTGGGCGAGAGCTGCGTGCTGGGGCCCAAGCCGCACAGCCACATCCGCTGCCCTGGCTGGCGGAACGAATTGATTGTCTATCGCCAGGGGGACCGCCTGTGCTGCCGCAGCGGTTCGGAGCTGAGCGTCGACGGCCGGCCCACCAGCGGCCCGGCAGAACTTTCTGCGGGAACGCGGATCGAGGGGCAAGATTTCGCCCTCAGCATCGAATAACGAGCGAAACGACTCTAAGAAAGCCCCGCACTAGGCGTTAAACTACGGCGGGGGCCGCGCCATCGATCCCCAGACCCCGATGAACCTTTTCACCGCCCCACCACCCCGGACCGTCCAACCCGCGATGGCCCCAGGATCGCCCCAGCCCGAATCGCCCGCCCATGATGCAGGTCGCGCCGAAGCTCGGGGCGGCGGCCGCGCGCCGGTGAAGTTCCTCTACGCCAGCGGCGCGCAGCCGCTGCCCGGGTACACGATCAAGCGTGGGGTCGGGCGGGGCGGGTTCGGCGAGGTCTACTTCGCCGTCAGCGACGCCGGCAAGGAGGTGGCGCTCAAGCTCATCCGCCGCAACCTGGACGTCGAGCTCCGCGGGGTAAGGCACTGCCTAAACCTCAAGCACCCGAACCTGATCGCGCTATACGACATCCGCAGCGACGACCAGGACGACCAGTGGGTCGTCATGGAGTACGTGCAGGGGGAGTCGCTGGAGGACGTGCTCGCACGCTCGCCGCAGGGCCTGCCCCCCGAAGACGTGAACTGGTGGATGCGCGGCATCGCCGCCGGCGTGTCGCACCTGCACGACAACGGAATCGTCCACCGCGACCTGAAGCCGGGCAACATCTTCCTCGACCGATCGATGGGGGGCGCCGACTCCGGCGCCGGGACGATCAAGCTGGGCGACTACGGCCTCAGCAAGTTCATCTCGTGCAGCCGACGCAGCGGTCAGACCGAGAGCGTCGGCACCGTGCACTACATGGCGCCGGAGATCGCCGGCGGCCGCTACGGGCGCGAGATCGACACGTACGCGTTGGGGATCATCCTCTACGAGCTGCTCACCGGCCACGTGCCCTTCGAGGGGGAGAGCGTGGGCGAGGTGCTGATGAAGCACCTCACGGCCGAGCCCGAGCTGAGCAAGCTGGCCGAGCCCTACCGAGAGATCGTCCGCCGGGCGCTCACCAAGGACCCCGAGCTGCGCATCCAGTCGGTCGGCGAGCTGATCGCGATGCTCCCTGGCGGCGCGGTCGACGCGTCTGCCACAGCCGCTAGGCGTCCGAACCACGACGCCCCCCGGCCTACGTTCCGCGAAGCGCCAGAAGTAGAGCCCGAGCCGATCTGGAACGCGGTCGCCAGCGGGTTGAGCGGCGCACGGTCCCGCTGGGTGCACAACTACAGCCACCCGCTGGTGCGCGGATTGATTGTGTTCGCGGCGGTGATGCTGGCCGTGGTGTCGATGGAGGTCTGGATCCCGGTCGCCGTCTTCCTGTCGATCATGTACGGCATGTACTTCCTGGTGTGGGCGTGGATCATCCGGCCGAACGTCGACCCGTCGTTGTCGGGCGGCGCCGGGGCCCGGCGGTCGCCCAACCAGCACGCGCCAACGGCCATCTATCGCACCGGCGGCCCACGGCCCAAGCGGCGTCATTGGCGCGAGAAGGCGCTCACGCAGCTCACGGACAAACCTTGGCGAGACCACGCGGGCGAGCTGCTTACCGCGATGCTCGTCTCGGGCGGGGTCTGCTCGCTGCTGGCGATCGCGGCCGGCGCCATTTCCGGCCCGCAGAACCAGACGGCGGTGACGTTGTGGTTCGCCGGCGTCGCGACGGTCGGCTCGTGGGGCGTGTTGATCGTCAACCGCCTGACCGAGGGCCGCACCGAAGACCAGACCCCGATGCGGGCGATGATGCTCGGCGTCGGCGCCGTGGTGGGCGTTACTGCCTTCCTGCTGAGCGACGCGCTGCTGACTGGCGTGCCGAAGTGGAGCGACGCGGCCCCGCGCATGGGCGAGTCTTTCGTCTACGGCGCCCTCAAGATTCCGGGGCCCGATTTTGACCCCGGAAGCGGGCTGATGGCGATCGACCTGACCATGGCGGTCGGCTACTTCGCGCTGCTGTTCTTGACGCTCCGCTGGTGGAAGCTAGCGGAATGGACCCGCGAGGGCCGCCTAAGCCTTGGGCGGGTAACCGCCTGCGTTGGCCTGGCCTGGTTGCTCGGGCTGTTTTGGTGGTTCCCTCAACCGGCGGGGGTGATGGCGGCGGGCATCGTTGCGATTTCCACGCAGCTCTCCAGCCCCTGGTTACGGCCGAGCAAGCGGATTGAGCTTGCAAAGGAGAGTTACTAGATGATTGCCTCCCCCGCTGCATGGATCTTGTTGCTCGTTGTGGCGGTGCTATTCCTCGCCCCGGCAGCGTTGTTGATTGCGCTGCTCGTGAACCAGAAAACGCGGTGGATCGGGCAGACGATCCTCGGCGCGATTGGTTTGATCGCAGTGCTGGGCGCCTTGTCGCTGGTGGGCTTCCAAAAAGTGGCGGTTCGAGACCACGCGGTTGAGGTCCAACGTTCGCAATTGTTACGAGTACAGGACGAGCTGGCCCGCGACATCGCTGAGGCTCACTCGGAAGACTCGCATTCCGACGCTGCCGGGGCGGAGATCGCTGCGACGGGTGAGCGCGACCTCGCCCAGATGCGCCAGCGCGTGCAGCAACTAGGAACCCAATTGGCCGAACTTGAGCATACACCGGTACCCGCTGCAACGGCTATTGGCTACCACGTCGAAACGAATTGGAGGCTAGTCATGGCGACGCTCGTCGGTGCGGTAGTGCTCGTCGTTTTGTTCATGTTCGTGCGGGCCGCCCCCGGTTTGACGCTGGTGGGCTTGGGCGCCGTGGCGGTGATCGGCGTAGCGCTCTGGTTTTCCGCCAGAGTGGCCTACCAGCCCGTGGTCCAAGTCGTCCGGTTGAACGGGGCTGCTTCGCGGCCGACCGAGGTCGATCCAGAGCAGATCGTCCTTACCGAAGAAGACAAGACGGTCGCCGAGGCAGACGCCGACGCACCCGACTGGGTTCGAAACCCTCCTGCTTCGGGCGATCACGACCCCGTCTACCGACGTGTGGTTGAGACCGAGCCGTTCTTGAGCCGCGACGAAGCGACCCGAGACGCCGAGCGACTGGCCGCTGAGGCGGCCGTGGAGCGGCTCTCCGAGCTGGTGCGTTCGCCACTGGACGCTGCGCAGGTTGGCGCCCTGGGCTTCGACCCGTCGGCTTGGTCCCAGCGGCTGATTAAGGAGCAATACACCCAAGAGATCACCACCAGCGTCGCCCCCGTTTGGAGGTCGTACGCGTTGGTTGAGGTCGGCCCGGACGACCTGCAGTTGATGAAGGCCTGCTGGATCCAGGCGCAGCAATCGGAGCGGGTTTCCACCGTCGCCCAAGGGGGGCTGGGCGTCTTGGGGCTCGTCGCCCTGGCCCTGGGGTTGGTGAAGCTGGATCAATCCACGGGCCAACGATTCACCAAGCGGTTGTTGATCGGCCTCCCGGCGGCGATAATCGGTCTCGCAGCGGTGCTGGCGGTCCTGGCGTAGGGGCCGCGGCGTCCCTCCGACTATTTGCAGGACCGATGATCGAGCCAACACGTCCCGACCTGCTGCTGGTGCAATCAATCCGCCGCGGCGAGCCCGACGCCTGGCGGAGGCTGATCGATGAGTACGAGGGAAGGCTGCTGGCGTTCGTGCAAAGCCGGCTCCGCAATCGGGCGACCAGCGAAGACGTGGTGCAGGAAACCTTCATCGGCTTCCTCACCAGCCTGCCCAACTACGACTCACGCCGCCCGCTTGAGGGCTGGCTCTTCTCGATCGCCGCGCACAAGCTGACCGACTCGCTGCGGCGCGAGGGCCGCCGCCCGGCGCTCCCGTTGTCGTCGGGGTTCGGCGCGGGCTCCGACGCCGGCTGGGACATGCCGGGCCCCGCGCGTCCGGCCAGCAGCATCGCCCGCAGCGGCGAACGCCGGGGGCTAGAGGAGGAGGCGCTCGCGGGCGCGTTGGAAGAAGAGCTGAGCCGCTGGCGCGATAAGGGCGATTTTGCGAAGGTAAAGTGCATGGAGCTGCTCTTCACCCGCGGCGTCGCCAACAAGGACGCCGCGGAGCTGCTGGGGCTCAGCGAACAGCAGGTAGCCAACTACAAGTACGACTTCCTCGATCGGATCAAGTCGCTGGTGCGCCGACAGGGGCTAAGTGACGACGTGTTTCCCGAACTACAAGATTGACCGGCGGCAGACGCCCAGGGACCGCTCGAACGAACCCGTCGAGCGCGAGGGTCACATCGGCGATCGCGCCACAACGTCCGCTTGAACTGCACCGTGCGTGGGCGGGCCTCTACCTTCGCGAGAACATCATGACCGGCTTCTCTACCACCGAGCTCGACGCCTTCCTTGACGAGTCGCTCCCCGCCGATCGGATGGCGGCGGTCGAGCAAGCGGCCCGGGACGACGCCGGATTACGGGACCGGCTTTCCGTGCTGGTCGGCCAGCGCGACGCCGGCATGCACTCGCTGGGCGCCGTCTGGCGCCGCCGGCGGCTCACCTGCCCCACGCGTGAGCAGCTCGGCAGCTTCTTGATGGGGGTCCTGCCGGCCGAGGCGGAGGATTACACCCGATTTCATCTAGAAGTCATCGGCTGCCGGCCGTGCTGCGCAAACCTAGCCGACCTGCAGTCGCTCGTATCGCAATCCGATACCCAGCAAGCGGAGCCCCGCCGGCGGCGCTACTTCCAGTCGAGCGTTGGGGGGCTGCGTGCCGAGGACGGATGAAACTAGGTTGGGCCCAGAGCCACGGGCGCCCAGATCGCCCGCCGCGGTGCGGCTTAGCGGTTGGGAGACCACGCGGCCGGCGCCGATGCGTGTTCTGCTTGGCGGATCCGCTGGTCTTGCCGCCCGCTGACGCTGGGGGGACGCGGCGCGGCAGAAGTCTTCCAACTGGCCGGCGCCTGGGCGACCGACTCAAAGGGGCGCGGCGGTCCCGCGGCCTTGGGCGCCTGAGCCGTGGCAACGGCCCAAGAATCGTCCAGCATCACGGCGCCGGCAAGCTGGCCCGGGCGGTCTTCGGCGCGCAGCACGGTGACGGGGGCGGGCATGTGCAGCGTGGTGCGTCCGATCGCCTTGTGGCCGTCGGCGTCGACCAACCGAACCCACAGCTCAAGCCGCCTGTCGTCCGCCACCGGCGACTCGAGCGCCAGCGGGAGGTCGAGGACGCGGCGCGAGGGGTTCCGCCATGCGCGTTCTACTTCTTCCTGGGTGAAGTCCCACCGCGCGATGTCGCGCCTCTCTTTCGGGAGCGACGGGTCCATCAGCAGCAGCGATACGCCCCCAGCGAACGATGCGGGGCGACCGCCGCGGGAGAGCGGCTCGACAAAGGCCATCATGGTGGGCATCCCGCGGTGGTCCGGCGTGCCGTGCTCGGTGAAGAGCGCGGCGTCGGATAGCGGGGCCGACGGAGGGTCGGCCACGTTGCTCTGGAACGGCGGCGCTTCGAGCATCTCAGCGCCGCCGGGGATCTCGACCGGCCCGGGCGCAGCGCTCGGCGCAGGTTTGGGGACGCGTGGCGCCGGCACGGGCTCGCCCATGTCGATCTCCGGCAGCTCGATCTCGGGGGCCTTGGTCCGCTGCGGGGGGCGGCTGTTCGGTCCCTGGCCGCCGGGCGACGGACGGTCGTCCAGGAGGCTCCGCTGCTGCGGCTCTGAGTCGAGCTTCTCGACCGAGGGGGTCGAGCCGCCGGGGGTTCCGGCGTACGACTTGAGCGACTCGTTCTCGGTCCGGTAGCGGCGGACAAGGCACTGGTATTCTTCGATGCAGTCTTCGAGCCGGTAGATCTCGTCTTCCTGCAGGCGGAGTTCGCGTTGGTAGAGGTCCCGCTCGGCGGCGCCCCGCCCCGCGCAGCCGGCGACCGCGGCCACGCAGCAGAGGGCGAGCCACGGCGTACACCACGTGCGGCGGCCGAGGCCAAAGGTCGGCGGGTTGGGGTTTGGGCGGTCCATCTCAGGCGGGGAATAGGAAAATACGCCGGACCGGTCAATCCCCACGCCCGCCAAACGGAGCGATGGGGACGCGCTAGCGGGCGGACTTGGTCCTGATTCGTGGGCCGAGATCGGGGCTACTACCCATGCGCGCCGACGGGGCGGAGCCCGTCGGCTATCATTCTGCTAGTGAATTACTGAGTTTGAACTTGGAGTAGCCTTCTATGCGGCTCGTGCTTTCACTGCTGGCAATGGCGCCGCTGGTTTGTCTTGCTGAACCGACGACGCGTGACGATGCCCCCCCGTTCGAGGCCGCTGTCGGCGACGATGCGGCGCAGCTATTTGCGTTGCACGACCTGCTCGCCGAGGCGGTCGCGCAGATCGAGACCAACTACGCAGAGCCGGTCGATCGGCAGGCGCTGTTCGACGCTGCGCTGCGCGGGATGGTTGCGGAACTCGACCCGCACAGCAAATACCTGGCGCCGGGCGAGGTGGGGGACTATCGGCGGCGGGTCAATGGCCGAGACCGAACCGGCGGCGCCGACCAGGCCTCCGAGTCGGTGGGGGGGTACAGCCGCACCGAAGACGGGGCTTGGCGTTATGCAATTAACGATCAAACCGCCTACATCCGCATCGCCGCCTTTGACGACGACACGCCCAAAGAGCTCGAGAAGGCGCTGGGCGAGGTGGGCGAGTCGCCTGCGCGGGCGCTGGTGCTCGACCTCCGCAACAACGCGGGGGGGCTGCTCCCAGCAGCGATCGGCGTAGCCGACTTGCTGCTCGACGGCGGCGTGATCGTCACGACCGAAGGGCGCAACTCCAAGCGGCGTGAATGGCGGGCCGAGCCTGGGGTTGCGACGGCGCTCCCGTTGGCCGTGCTGGTGAACCGCTACAGCGCCAGCGCCGCGGAGGTTGTGGCCGCGGCGCTGCAGGACAACGCACGGGCGACCGTGGTGGGCGAGCGGACCTTCGGCAAGGCGAGCGTGCAGAACGTGATCGAGTTGGGCGGGGGGCGGGCGGCGCTCAAGCTGACGACCGCGATGTACGTCCGACCCAATGGCGCCAACATCCATCGTGCCGCCGGCGCCGGCGACGCCGACGTCTGGGGGGTGCTCCCCGACGCGGGCGACGGGGTCAAAGTCAGCGAAGAGGCCACCAAGCGGCTTGCCGCCCAACGCAAGGCGCTCGAAGAGGGGGGGGCGGCGCCCCCCGCCGATGACGACGACGTGCTCCAGCGCGCCCTCGAGTCGCTCAAGGACTCGGCGTCATGAAGGTGCTGACGATCGAGACAACGTGCGACGAAACGGCCGCGGCGGTGATCACGGACGATCTGGAGGTGCTGTCGGCCGTGGTGGCTTCGCAGGAAGAGCTGCACCAGCGCTACGGCGGCGTGGTGCCGGAGATCGCGTCGCGCGCGCACGTCCAGCGGATCTTGCCGGTCATCGACCAGGCGCTGCGGCAGTCGGGTCAGAAGCTTGCGGACCTCGACGCGATCGCGGTGGCGACCACGCCGGGCCTCTCGGGGTCTTTGCTCATTGGCTTGACGGCAGCGAAGACCCTGGCGGCGTTGTCCGGCCTGCCGCTTGTGGCGATCAACCACTTGCAGGCCCACATCTACGCGTGCCGGATCGCCAGCGGGCGGGAGGTGTTCCCCTGCATTGGCCTGATCGCGAGCGGCGGGCACTCGAACCTGTACCGCTGCGAGGGGCCGATCGACTTCACGCCGATCGGGGCGACGATCGACGACGCGGCCGGCGAGGCGTTCGACAAGGTCGCCTGCCTGCTGGGGCTCCCCTACCCGGGAGGACCGGCCATCGAGCACGCCGCACAGCGAGGCGACCGGACCCGCTACCGATTCCCCCGGCCGCTGCTCGCCGACGCCGGCCGGTTGGACTTCAGCTTCAGCGGCCTGAAGACCGCGGTTCGGTACCAGGTGGTCGGCGTCGGCAAGCTGCCAGAGAGCCTGTCGCTGAGCGAGCAAGAGGTGGCGGACGTCTCCGCAAGCTTTCAGGAGGCCGTGGTTGATTGCCTGGTGGGCAAGTGCGAACAAGCGCTCCTTCAAACCGGATATACGACCCTCTGCGTCGGGGGGGGCGTCGCCGCGAACGGCCGGTTCCGTCAGCGGCTCGAGGCCTCCTCCGCCGAGCGCCGCTACACGCTCCACATCCCGCCGTTGAGCCTGTGCACCGACAACGCCGTGATGGGGGCGATCGCCATCGAGAGGCTCCGCGCCGGGCTGATCGAGCCGCTGGACCTCGATATCTCGCCCGGATTGGTGCGGATGTGATGGGTGACGGGGGTGGTTGGGTAACGACGCCAGAGAAGTGACGTAAGATGGAGTGCCGGGGCAAGCCGCCCCGCCGCGCAGCCCGATGCTCGCCCCATGACGCCCAGCACCCACTCAGAACCGATCACCGAACTTGGCGCCGCCGCGCTCGCGGCCGAGATCGCCTCTGGCCGGTTGACGTCGGTCGAGGCGACGCGCGCCTGCATCGAGCGCTGCAAGCAACAGTCGCGTCTCAACGCCCTGGTCCAGCCCTGCTTCGACGCGGCGCTGCGTGACGCCCAGCGGGCCGACGCAGCGGTGGCGGCCGGCGAGCCGTTGGGTTTGTTGCACGGCGTTCCCGTTACCGTGAAGGACTGTTTCGCGATGCGCGGAACCGAGGTGACGCTCGGCATCCCGGGCTTCTCAAACGGGCCCGCCGAAACCGACTCGCCGCTGGTTACGCGGCTTCGCGGCGCAGGGGCCGTGCTGCTGGGCAAGACGAACGTGCCGCAGGGGATGCTGCTGCACGAGTGCAACAACCCGGTGTTCGGCCGAACGTTGCACCCCACCGACCCCAGCCGCAGCCCCGGGGGAAGCACCGGGGGCGAGGCCTCCATCGTCGCGTCCGGCGGATCCCCCCTGGGCCTTGGCAGCGACCTGGGGGGCAGCATCCGCCAGCCGGTCCACGCGTGCGGCGTGGCGGGGTTCAAACCCACGCCCCGTCGGCTGTCGCTGGTGGGATCGTCGCGTGCGATCCCCGGCATGCGGGCGATGCGGATCTCGCCCGGCCCGATCGCTCGCCATGTCGACGATCTAGAGCTCGCCATGCGGGTCCTGGTCGATCACACCGATTCCCCGCGCCAGCCCGATGAAGAAGCCGCGCCGTGGCGCGACCCGTCTACGATCGACGTCTCCGAGCTGCGCATCGCGTACTGGACCGACGACAGCTTCCTCCCCACGGCGCCCGCGGTGCGACGCGCCGTAGAAGAAGCCGCGGCGGCGCTGCGCGACGCCGGCGCCGACGTACGCAAGATCACGCCCCCCGACGACCGCGAGATGATGCGCGTCTACGTCGGCCTGCTTTCTGCCGACGGCATGCGGTCGCTCGCCAGGTTGGTGCGGGGGGGCGAGGTTGACCCACAGATCCGGCGGCAGCTCCGGATCGGGGGGCTGGCGCGCTGGGCGCGGGTGATGCTCGGAGGCGCGCTGCGGCTGCTGGGCCGGCGGTTGCTGCCCGACCTGCTGCATTGGAGCGGCGCCCGCTCTGCGGACGACTACTGGCGGCTATGCTGCGACGCCGACCGCTACCGCGAAGCGTTCTGGCCCCTGGCCGCAGAGCAGTTCGACGGCCGCCCGGTAGACGCGATCTTGTTGCCGCCGTTCGGGGTGACCGCGATGCCACACGGCCGGGCGCTCGACGTGCTCCCCGCCAGTTCGCATTGCTTCTACGCAAACCTGGTGGACGCCCCGGCCGGAGTGGTCCCGTGGACAACCGTCCGCGACGACGAACAAGAGTTCCCCCGGGCGCCGTGGGGGTTGGCCCAGTGGGCCGCCCGGGCAGCGACCTCCGGAAGCGCCGGGCTCCCCGTGGGGGTACAGGTGATGGCGCCGGCGTGGCGGGACGACACGGCGCTCGCCGTGATGAAGCGGCTGGAGCAGTTGCGGAGTACGCCAGATTGACCAGCCAGCGGCCGCGTCATTCTGTCGCAGCGCTCCCCCAGGCGGTCAGCACCAGCCGCCGGGCGGAGGCCCGATCGCGGTGCTCGCAGAGGTAGATCCCCTGCCAGACGCCCAGGGCCAGTCCGCCCCGCTGGATCGGCACGCTAACGCTGGCCCCCAGCAGCGACGATTTGACGTGCGCGGGCATGTCGTCTGGGCCTTCACAGGTGTGCCGGTAGGGGAACGACTCAGGCGCGATCGCAGAAAACGACGCTTCCAGGTCGGTGCGTACGTCGCGATCGGCGTTCTCATTAAGCGTTAAAGACGCCGAAGTATGCTGCAGGAAGACGTGCAGCACGCCGGTTTCGATTCCAGAGATCCACGGGGCCGCGGCGAGAACCTCGTCGGTCACCAGGTGGAAGCCCCGCCGGCGGGGCGAGAGCGTGAGGGTCGACTGGAAACTGGCGATTTGGGGCATCTGCGCGGGTGGGTTGTGGGGCGAGCGGCTTGAGAAATTGGTTGTCGAGAGTGCGAGTCGCCGCAATCGGCGCCCCTTGACAGATGCTAGCCGGGCTTGCGAAATCGTTGCCGCAAAAAAGCTTGACTCCGCCCCCCCAGCAGGGATAATCTTCTACTTCGCGAGCAGTCGTTGGCGCGGCGGGTGTCTTCACCCCCAGCCAACGGGATCTGGCTCGCGTCGTCCGGTCCACACAGGATGCGTGGGACGACTTTAGCTGAGTAGTGGCGCCTCGCGGAAGGATCTAGCGCGGCAGCGATCGCACGGAGTTGGTGTGGCCTACGGGCCAGACCCGCCCTCTCCCTCTGCGATAGCCAGGAGTGAGCGCCCGCGGATTGCCGTGGGTTTGATGCCAGCGCTTGAGTGAATTCGAGGTCGGGCCCAGAGCGGGCCTGATGTAACCCATAGGCCGTCGCCCCGCCGTTAGCTTAGCGCTAAGGGGCGGCCCGCCGAATCAGCGAGTCCAATCCCAGCGAGAAATCCAATGCCAGACCCCACCCTCCACAACGTGTTCGACGCAATCCTCAAGTACGGCCACGACGAGGACTTTGTCCCTCGCGTCGACGAGGATTTCATCCCGACCGGCGCTCCCGCCGGCTCGAAGGAGAAGATCGATACGCTCGCAGAGCGGATCCGCATGGGCTACCCGCTTTGGCACGACGAAGACCGTGTTGACTACAGCGGCTTGACCGGCGCCGTCCGGCCACGCGATTGATCCGGCGGCTACGCGACTGATCCGGGCCGCTGCTTTGAGGCCCGTTGGCGGCAAGAAACGATCGGCCGTGGGGACAGACCCAGTCCCCGCGGCTGTTTTTTTGCGATCAGCCCCCGTGCTCTCTCGCCAGCGACTGTTGGTGCTCCCTCTGGTCACGGAACTCGTGCCGCTCCATCCCATTGGGTCGGCCGAAGATGGAGTACAGAAGGTCCTCGTTGGCGCAGCCGGCCAAGGCGGGCAGCACCACGAGCACCATCAGGGCGCGTTTCATGGTCGGCATCTCCGGGGTTTCGCCGAGCAAATAGCCGAAATCCGCGCCGCGGGTCAAGCTCGCCCCTCGTCCGTCGCCTCGCGTCTGGGTAGCCTAGGCGTCGCTAGCCGCAGACCAACCCCTACTCCAAGAAGCCATGGCCGACCCCTATTTCCAGAAGCTGTTCGCCGAGCGGATCGGCGGCGCGAGCTACGGCAAAGACACGGCGATCTACAAGTTTGAGAAGATCAAACGCGCCAAGCGGCAGGCGATCGCGGACCATCCCGACCGGGCCCTGCTCGACTTTGGCATCGGCGAGAACGACGCCATGGCGCCCGAGCCGGTGCGCCGGGTGATGGCCCACGAGGTCAACCAGCCGGAGAACCGCGGCTACGCGGACAACGGCGTCGCCGCGTTCAAAGAAGCGGCCGCCCGGTTCATGCAGCGCGATTTCGGCGTGACGCTCGACCCGCAGACGCAGGTGAACCACGCGATCGGCTCGAAGCCGGTGTACGCGATGCTGCCGGCCGTGTTCATCAACCCGGGCGACATCACGCTGATGACCGCGCCCGGCTACCCCGTGGCCGGCACCCACACGGCTTACTACGGCGGCGTGGTGCACAAGCTGCCGCTGCTGGCCGAGAACGGGTTCCTGCCCGACCTGGAGTCGATCAGCCCCGACATCCTCAGCCGGGCGAAGCTGCTGGTGCTGAACTACCCCAACAGCCCGACCGGCCGGACGGCGCCGCGGGAGTTCTATGAGCGCGTGGTGGCGTTCGCCAAGCAGCACGAGATCGTCGTGGTGCAGGACGCGGCCCACGCGATGCTCAGTTTCGACCAGGCCCCCACCAGCTTCTTGTCGACCCCGGGGGCGATGGACGTGGGCGTGGAGGTCCACTCCATGAGCAAGGGCTTCGACATGATCGGCTGGCGGATGGGCTGGGTGTGCGGGCACGAGCGGATCGTCCAGGCGTTCGCCGACGTCAAAGACAACAGCGACTCCGGCCAGTTTATCGCCACCCAGAAGGCGGCGGCCGCGGCGCTGGACGACCCCGAGATCCCGCAGCTCATCCGCGCCAAGTACCGGCGGCGGATGGAGAAACTGGTCGCCGTGCTGAAGCGCTGCGGCTTCCAGTGCGAGATGCCGGGCGGCACCTATTTCCTTTACACGCCGGCCCCCAAGGGGGTCGCCGGCGGCGTCACGTTCGACTCGGCCGAGGCCGCCAGCCAGTACCTGATCACCCAGCAGTCGATCTGCACGGTGCCGTGGGACGACGCCGGGGCGTACCTGCGGTTCAGCGTCACCTACGTGGCGGACGACGAGGCGGCCGAGGACGCCCTGATGGCCGAGACCGAGCGGCGGCTCGCCAGCATCCAGCCGGAATTCGGCAACGCATGACCGACGACCAGATCCTCAACCGACCGATCGTGATCCTGGGCGCGCCGCGTTCGGGCACCACGCTCATCAGCCAGTTGCTGGCCTGCCACCCGCAGCTCTACCTGGCGAACGAACCGCGGATCTTGTGGAAGTACGGCAACGACGCGCGGTCGGACCTGCTGCGGCCCGAGCACGCGACCGATTCGGTGCGTCGCGAGATCCGCCGCCGCTTCGCCAGCGAGGTCCGCGGCGCGGGCCGCACCCGCCTGGTAGAGAAGACTCCCAGCAACTCGCTGCGTGTTGCGTTCGTCGATCGGGTGCTGGAGGACTGCGTGTTCGTGCACATGATGCGGGACGGCTTGCAGTCGGTGCTGTCGATCCGCGAGTTCTGGCGGAACCACTCGGTCGGCCTGCCGACCCAGCAACTGTTGACGCGGCTCAAGGAGATCCGGTTGCGGCAGGCGCCCCACTACGCGCGGGAGTTCGTCCGTCGTGTCGCCGGCAAGTGGGCGCCGGGCGCCACGGCGCCGGGGGTGTGGGGGCCACGGCTCCCCGGGATCGAGCAGTGGGTCCGTGACCGCGACCTGCTGGAGGTGTGCGCCCTGCAGTGGCGGATGTGTGTAGAGATCGCCTGCCGCGAAGGGCGTGCGCTGCCCGAACACCGCTACACCGAGTGCCGGCTGGACAACTTCGACGAGGCGGAGCTGGCCCGCGTGATGCGTTTTTGCTCGCTCGAGCCCGCGGAAGAGGTCTCCAAGAAGTACGCCGAGTACTTCGAGGGCCGCCCCCCCGACGGCCGTTCGCAGCAGGCCGCCGACGACGACGTCCGGCGGGTCGAGACGCTTATCGCGCCGACCGAGGCGTGGCTCAAGACGCTCCCCCCCGCAGACCGGCACCGCACCGCATAGGGTGCTCGGAAAGCCGCGTCACAGCACGGCCGCGCGGTCTTCGCCGGCGCGCCGCCCCAGGTTGCCGTACCGGTGGTAGTCGAACGAGACGCTCTGTTCTTGGACGCACCACAGCAGGTCGAGCCGGCCGCATAGCGTCACGGGGGCGTCTGCAATGAACGCCAGCGACTGGGCGGCCGCGTCCTGCACCGCGATCGGAACGCGGCTCGGCGACGCGTAGCGCACCCGGCCCGACTCGCCGGCGGCGATCACCGCGGCGAGCTCTCGGTCCGATTCTTCGACAAACTCGATGGCCGCGCCCCACGCGTCGGTGGCTTCGTCGACCTGTTGTACCAGCCGCATCAGATCCCCCGCCAAGTCGGCGGGATAGCTCACGACCACGCGGCAATCGAGCGTCCGCCCGGCGGCGATCCGCGCCAGCAGCTCGACCGCCGAGTCGTCGGGGTCGACCCGCACCCGCAGCACGGGGAGCGGCAGGTACCGACGCAGGTTGTCTTGACCGATCAGCCGCTGGTCGTCGTGCGTCTCGAGGTACTCCGTCTGGGCCCAGCACTCGTAGTCGGCCAGCGCCGCGGTCAGGTCAGTAGCCTCGGCCTCGGAGACTTCGCCCGCCGCGCGGAGCGAGTCGAGCAGCTCCAGCAGAGGCGCCGATGGGCCCGGGCCCTCGGCGCCGAGCCGCGTCGCTTCGGGCGACGGGGCGGGGACGAGCGCCATCAAGGGCGCCACGTAGTTCGGCCCGCCGGCTTTGATGCCGGGCCCAACCGCGGACAGCCCCATGCCGCCGAAGGGTTGCCGCTGAACAATAGCTCCGGTTGTCGGTCGGTTGATGTAGAGGTTGCCCGCCCGCACCTCGGCACGCCACTCGGATTGCTCGCGGTCGTCCAGGCTCGCGAGCCCCGAGGTCAGCCCATAGCCGGTGGCGTTCACCAGCGCGACCGCCTCGTGCAGGTCGCGGGCCCGCATGACGCCCAGCAGCGGGCCGAAGAACTCGGTGCGGTGCGTGACGCTCCCGGGGGAAACATCCCACTTCACGCCGGGGCTCACGAGGCAGGGGTTCTCCTCGAGCGCGAGCCAGGGGCGCACCCCCCACGACTCGCCCGGTTCGAGTTCCTTGAGGGCGCGCTCCAGGTCGCCCGCCGGGGGCGCGATCAGCGGTCCCATCCGCGTCTCTAGCTCCCATGCGCTCCCCACCCGCAAGCTCTCGACCGCGTCGCGCAGCAGCTCGCGGAACGCGGCGTCGTGGTAGACCTCGTCTTCGAGGATCAGCAGCGACGTCGCCGAGCACTTCTGCCCCGCGTGCCCGAAGGCGGATTGGATGACGTGCGAGATCGCCAGCTCGCGGTCCGCCAGCGCCGTTACGATCGTGGCGTTCTTGCCCCCCGTCTCCGCGAACAGCCGCGTCGTTGGGCGGGCCGCCAACATCCGCCGGGCCGTGTCGGTGCCGCCGGTGAGGATCACGTGATCGACGCCGGCATGCGTCACCAGCCGTTCGCCCACATCGGCGCCGGGGCAGGGGGCGAACTGCAACGCCGCGTGCGGCACGCCGGCCCGCCAGAAGCACTCGCACATCAGGTAGGCGGTGTAGACCGAGTAGCTGGCCGGCTTGAGGATCACCGTGTTGCCCGCCGCGAGCGCCGCGGCCACGCCACCGCAGGGGATCGCCAGCGGGAAGTTCCAGGGAGACACCACCACGCTTACCCCGCCCGGCCCCGCGCACAGGCCGGGCGTCTGGGCCCAGTCGACCGCGCAGCGGCCGTAGTAGCGGCAGAAGTCGATCGCCTCGGAGACCTCCGGGTCCCCTTCCAGCACGGTCTTTCCTGCTTCGGCCAGCATCACCCCGATCAAGTCGCCGCGCGCCGCGGCCAGCTCTCGGGCGACCCGTTCGAGCGTCGCCGACCGCTCGGCCGGCGACCGTCGGCGCCAGCCGCTCGGGTCGGCCGCGGCGCAGGCGACCGCCCGCTCGATGTCGTCCGCGGTGGCTTGGCGGTAGCGGGAAACCACTACGCCGGGCCGCGAGGGGTCGCGTGATTCACGCAGGTCACGGTCGCTGTCGATCACGTCGCCCGCCACCACCAGCGCCACGTCGGCGGCCGCGGCGCCGTGCAGCGGCGCCCAGCGCCGCACGATCGCCTCGGCCCAGGCGCCGTTGTGGGGCAGCGCGAAGTCGGTGTCGGGCTCGTTGGCGAAAGGGCCGTCGTCGATGTGTTGGGGGGGCGTGTGGCGGTCCTGGGTCCGACGGGGCCGGTCGCTCACCGAACCGATCATCCCGACCGAATCGACGAACTGCTGCTCTAAGCGGCGCCAGTCCTCGCTGCCGGGTTTGATGTTGAAAGCGTGCCGAAGAAAGTTGTCCGGCCCGGTGTTCTCGTCGAGGCGCCGCACCAGGTAGCAGATGGCGTGCAAGAACTCGTCCTGCGAGCAGGCGGGGGCGTACAGCAGCAGGTTGGGGTCGAGCTCGAACAGCGCCCGCCGCTGGTGGTTGGCCATCCCTTCGAGCATCTCGAACTGCACGCGGTCGAGCGCCCCCGCGCGGTGGGCCGCCACCAGCGCGTAGGCCAGCGTGAACAGGTTGTGCGACGCCACCCCCAGCCGCACCGCGGCAATGTTTTCGGGCCGCAGCCCCTCGTGCAGCATGCGCAGGTAGTTGGCGTCGGTTTCCGGCTTGGTTCGGTAGGGCGCCTGGGGCCAGCCGCGGAGGCTCGCCTCGACGCGTTCCATCTCCATGTTGGCGCCTTTAACGATGCGGATCGTCACCGCCGCGCCGCCGCGGGCGACCCGCTCGCGGGCCCAGGCGTTGATCTGCTGCTGCACGCCGAACGAATCGGGCGCGTACGCCTGCAGGGCGACGCCGGCGGCCACCGCGTCGAGCCCGGGCCGGTCGAGCGTCGTCATGAACGCCTCGGCGGTGAGCCGGAGGTCGCGGTACTCCTCCATGTCGAGGTAGACGAACTTGGGGACCACCGACCCGTCGGCGCGTGTGAAGCGTCCCTTGGCGGCGGCGCGGAACAGCAGCTCGAGCCGGTCCGCCAGCACCGCTACCGTGTGCCGGCGGGCCAGCGGCGAGATCTGGGAGTAGAGCGTAGAGATCTTGACGCTGATCACCTCGATCTCTGGCCGCTGCAGCGTTTGCAGGTAGCCGCGCAGCTGGCGTTCGGCCTCGTCCTCGCCGAGCAGCGCCTCGCCCAGGTGGTTGACGTTCATCCGCACCCCTTCGGCCCGGCGGGCGTCGAGGTGCTTCTTGAGGTGCTCGCGTTCGGCTGGCAGCACCACGTTGGCCGTCTCTTGCTGCATGTGCTCCTTGACCAGCGGCATCGCCACGCCGGGCAGGTACGCGCCGAACGTCTGGAAGCCCGCTAGCAGGCCGCGCTCTACGGGGCTGAAGAACCGCGGCACCCCCTGCACGTCGAGCAAGTGGATCATCTGGTCGGCGGCCCGCGGGGGCTGCTTCGACCGGAACGCCTGGTCGGTCAGCTCGACCAGCGTGGCTTTGTCCCCCGGGCTCTGCATCATGCGGTCGAGCTCGGCCTGCTGCCGCCGTTCTGGGGGCGTTTGCAGCTCAGCGGCGCGTTGCTGCAACCGACGAGCGATATGTAGCGCCGCCGCAATCGGATCGCCCCCACCGTGGTTGCTGAGTACGGACTCGAGTTGTTCGCGGGTAGCCTTGGTCATAGCAATCGATTCTAGCGTTGATAGCGCGAGCCGGGGCGTCCCCGCCCCCGGCAAGGCTCGATAGAGCGAAACTCTCGCGGCGCCGGGGCCGGGGACGGCCCGGCTCACACGGCCCGGCTCACACGGCCCGGCTCACACGGCCCGGCTCACACAGACCGGTTCACGCAGCGGGTGAGCGCCGTTGCTTGCGGCGCGTGGGCCGAGCGCGGATAATCCTACACTTACGACCGCCGCTTACCCAACGCTACCAGCACTGATGCCTCGAGACGCCGCGCAGCTCGACTCTCGATTGAGCATCGTCACGCCCGAAAACATTGCGTTCGAGTACCAGATCGCCGGCCCGTTTGCCCGCGCGCCGGCCTACTTGGTCGATTTCTCGATCTGCGTGGTCGCGGTCGTGGCTTGCACGATGGTCGCCGTGCTTGCGTTTGGCGCCGCCGGCCTGTGGGGGCTCGGGTTCTCCGTCGGGCTGGTGGTTTGGTTCTTCCTGCAATGGTTCTACGGGGGTTTCTTCGAGGCGACCTGGAACGGACAGACCCCCGGCAAGCGGATGTTCGGCCTGCGCGTGCTGGGGGGCGACGGCCGGCCGGTGACCGCCTCACAGGCCACGCTCCGCAATTTTGTGAAGCTGCTGGACATGGCGCCGTTCCTCCCGATCCTGCCGAACGTGATCGAGCTGCCGACGCTGCTGTTCGGCCTGGGCGCAATGGCGCTCACCCCGCGGTACCAGCGGCTTGGCGACTTGGTGAGCAACACGATCGTGGTGGTGGAGGACCGCTCGCGACTGTCGGCCGCCATCGAGTTGGAGGACCGCCGGGTCTACGCGTTGGCCGAGGCCATCCCCGCGAACTTTGTCGCGTCGACCTCGCTGGCCAAAGCGCTTGCGCACTACAGCAGCCGGCGCAGGTACTTCGGGCCCGCCCGGCGGTCGGAGATCGCCCGGCACTTGGGCGAGCCGTTGACGGAGCGGTTTCGCTTGGGCGCCGACACGGACCACGACCTCTTGATGTGCGCGCTCTACGTCCGCACGTTCCACGACCAACGCGAACAAGACGCCCCGAGTCCTGCCGAGGCGCTTGCCGCATCGGGCTAGGCTATGGGGGCGTCTGCCGGGCGCCAGGCACATGAAACGAATCGCCCCCTCGGACGCCGTCCGACTCACGCCGTGACGCTGCGATGAAAGTCTCCCAACGGATCGAACAGCGGTCTCCCGACTGGCGCCGGCTGGACGTGATCTGCATCCAGCTCGAGGGCTCGTCGGCGGCGCGGACGCTCACCGCCACGCAGCGGGCCGAGTTCGCCGGCCTGTACCGGGCCGCGTGCGCCGACCTCGCGCTGGCAGACGCCCACCAGTTTCCCTCCGACATCGTTCGCTACCTGCACCGTCTGGTCGGCCGCGCGCACAGCCAGCTCTACCGGAGCCGCGGGCTGGAGGCCCGCGGGTGGTGGAAAGAGCTGTTCGTGGACACCCCGCGCCGGCTCTTCCACGACGGTGCGTTGCGGATTGCGCTCGGGCTGTTCTGGGGCGGGTTTATTGCCTCGGCCTTTCTGGCGACCGATTTCTCGCCCGTCCCCGGCTACGCCGAGTCGCTTTTGGGGGCAGAGCATATCCAGTCGACCGAGGACAGCTTCGACGGGATCAAGTTCGGCGCCACGGGGGGGGAGACCTTCATGGCGGGCTTCTACCTCTGGCACAACGCCAGCATCGGGCTGCGCTGTTTCGTGATGGGGCTGGTGTTCGGGATCGGCGGGATCTTCGAGACGCTGTTTAATGCGCTGGTGCTGGGCGCCCTGTTTGGCCACATGGCGATGACCCCCCAGGGGGACAACTTCTTCACCTTCGTCACCGCGCACGCGCCGTTCGAGTTGACCGCCATCGTGCTGTCCGCCGCCGCGGGCATGCGGATGGGCTTCTCGCTGGTCGACACGCACGGGCTCTCGCGGCGCGAGTCGCTGTTGGCCGCTAGCCGAGAAGCGATGCCCACCATGTTCGCTGGCGTGCTGCTGTTCTTTTTAGCCGCGCTGATCGAGGGGTTCCTTTCGCCCTCCGCGGCGCCGTACGAGGTCAAGGCCTTGGTCTCGGTGCTTTCCACGCTGCTGTTGCTCTTTTATTTTCTAGTGCTTGGCGGCGCCGCTCCCGAAGAGGATCGGGGAGAGGACACGCCGGCAGGAGCCGGGGGGGGCGAGGCATGAAGAAGTTTGATTTCACTTCCGCGGCACGGTCTGTGTGCGTCGACATGACGCGGCGGATCCCCGACCTGTCGCATATCGATATGGAGCGGGTCGCCGTCGGCTTCCGTCAGGCCCGCAAGCGGGTGATGCACGGCATCCAGGCCTCGCTGACGCCGCTGCGGTTCGAGGCGGGGAGCACCATCGGCGCGGTCCGGGGCCGGAAGTACCAGTGCCAGCGGATCGTGAACCCCAGCGGCGTCGAGTGCTTGTACCTGCTGAACTTCTACCTCCCGAGGTTCCTCGACCTGCCGTTCGAGGAGAAGCTGATCACCATCGTCCACGAGTTGTGGCACGTCGGCCCCCTCTTCGACGGCGACCTCCGCCGCCACGAAGGGCGTTGCTACGCCCACGGCGCCTCGCAGCAGGCCTTCGACGCGCACGCGGCGGGCCTGGCGCGCGGGTGGCTGGCGCTCGACCCGCCGGAGTCGCTCTACGCGTTCCTCACGCTCTCATTCGCTGAGCTCGTGGCGGAGTTCGGCGTGGTGCGCGGCGACCGCTACCCGGCGCCCAAGCTGGTGCCGATCCGCGACTAGCGCCGCGTGAGGCCACGCGGCGCACGGGGGATCAGTCGATATCGACCGCCGAACCGGGCCGCGCGTCGGTGTGGTTGCTCCCGGGCGCCATAGGAACGTTGGTCTTGGGGAGCGCTCGGCGGAGCTCGCGGACGACTCCTGCGTAGCGGGGCTCGTCCGCCAGGTTGTCGAACTCGTGCGGATCGGCCCAGTGGTCGTACAGCTCCCGGCTGCCGTCTTGGTACTCGATGTACCGCCAGCGGTCAGAGCGGAGTGTGTGATTGTTCTGCCCGAACGTCGTCAGCGCTGGCCAGGGCCAGTCTTGCTTGGGGTCGGACAGCAACGGGGATAGGTCGTGCCCGTCGAGCCCCAGGACGGTTGGCAACTGGCACAACTGGCAGAGCGTGGGGTACAGGTCGATCAACCCCACGGGCCGATCGCAGCGTGCCGGCGGCGTGCCGGGCGCATCGATCATGAGCACTACTTTCGTGGTCGCTTCCCACAGCGACCGTTTGCCCCAGCACTCTTTGTCCCCCAGGTGGAAGCCGTGGTCGCTCCACAGCACCACCACCGTGTTGTCAGCATGAGGGCTCGCCTCGAGAGCGGCTAGCACCTTTCCAACCTGCGCATCCACAAAGCTGGTGCACGCCAGATAGCTCTGCACGGCGTGGCGCCACTGGCGGTTCTCCACCATCCATTCGTGCCGCGGCGCCACGGCGCTGTAGCTGAGGTCGAGCCCGATGCCCGGAACGTCCCGCAGGTCGTCTCGGCGGTGCGGTGGGAGCAGCACTTCTTCCAGCGGGTGGAGGTCGAACCACCGCTGCGGCACGATCATGGGCACGTGGGGCTTGTAGAAGCCGCACGCCAGGAAGAAGGGCCGATCGTGCGGCAGCTCTTCGAGCTGTTGCGCGGTCCAGGCGGCGATCCGTTCATCGGGCATCCGGCCCTCGGCGACTTCCATCGCACCCCAATCCCACAGGGGGTGGGAGACCCCGAAGCTGATGGGAGACTCAGGCGCCGGGCCGAAGCCGCCGAAAGTGCCGGCGTAGGTCTGGAACTCCGAACCGTCTGCGGTATGCAGCAGCTTACCCGCGGCGAGGGTGCGGTAACCTTGTAGAGCAAAGTACTGCGGCAACGTTAGGGCGTGTCGTGTTGAGGCGCATCCGCGCAGCAGGGGCGCCAGGTGGTAGATGCCGGTAGAGCTGGGGAGCCGTCCCGTAAACAACGCGGCCCGCGATGGGTTGCAGATAGGCGCGGCGCAGTGGGCGTTGGTAAAGACCGTGGCGCGCCGGGCCAGGGCGTCCATGGCCGGCGTCCGGGCCTGCGGGTGCCCCCCCAGGGCGCCGACCCAGTCGTTGAGGTCGTCGACCGCGATCATCAGCACGTTGGGACGCTGCGTCGCGGCGCCCGTCACGGCCGGCGCCAGCACCGCCAGCAAGAACAGGGAGAGTCGCATCGTGGTTTTGCTCTGATCCAACGGAGGTAACGCCAGCAGTCGGCGCCAGCGTATCGATTGTCGCACAAACCGTCAAAGTTTGCGTATTCGATTCAATCGGCCCGGGGTCGGTTGCCGATCGCGTCTAGCAGGGGGAGGACTGCTCGCACGCACCCACAAGGCGCAACGTGGCTTTTTTCGACCGTCTCTCACGCAACCTCGTCGCCTCGCCGCCGCTTGTGCGGCTGCTGGCGCTATTTGCCGTGGTCGCGGCGTTGGGCGCCGCGATGCAGGGCGCCGCCGCCGTAGCGGGCGTGCACTTTTCGTTGCTGGATCGCAACGCCGGCAGCACGGTGCTGATCGTCGTCTCGATGGTCGTGCTGCTGGGGATGATCGCGGCCGAGGGCCGCCCGCTGGCCGAGTACGGGCTGGTGATCGAACGCAACTGGCGGATGAAGTTCGCCCAAGGCGCCGCCGCTGGCGCCTGTGTCTACCTGGCCTACTGCGCGGTCGCGGCGCTGGCTGGGGTCTACTCGCTGCGGACCACGGGGATCACCGCGGGCCGCACGGCCGAGGCGGGCCTCGACGCCGTGCTAGCGATCCCGCTGGCGGTCACCCAGCAACTGATCTTCTGCGGCTGCCTGCTCGGCATGCTGCGGCGGGGCGGGTCGCGGTGGTCGGCGGTCGTTGTGCCCGCCGCCTTGTTTGCCGCGGCGTGCGCCCTGGGCCGGGCCGACGGCATGCTCGGCGCCGAGGGGCAACGGCTGTTCGTGGGCATGTTCATGCTGGCCTCGCTGCTGGGCGTGCTGCGGATGATCTCCGGGAGCATCACACTCCCCTCGGGCGTGCTCGCGGGCTGCTTGATGCCGCGGAAAGTGATCTCAAAGCTCGACCTGCTAGCGTTCTCGCCCGACGCGCCGATGTCGCCCTGGATGGCGCCGCTGAACGACCCCCGCCAGGCGCCCGCGTTGTGGCTGCTGATGGCGGCTGTCCTCGTCGGCGCCGTGGCGATCCTCTGGCTCCGCGGCGAGCGCGTCGCCAACACCGACGACCAAGCCGCGGCCGGCTTCCATCGCACCAACCCGTTCAGCAACCTGGTGCAGCTCACGCCGATCGACCGCTGGGTGAGGCTGCTGGCCGAAGCCCGCTGCCGCATCGACCTGCGTTACCTGCCGAGGCTGGCGTTCTCGCTGGCGGCGTCTGCGGTCAACACGGTGCTGGCGTTGCCGGAAAGGATGCTGGCGCCGCTTCTCTTGCGTCACACGCCTCAGGACCCGTTGTTCTTGGTGGGGGTCAACCGCAGCGGGACGACCCACCTGCACAACCTGCTGGCGCTCGACCCGCAGTTCCGCTCGCCGCGCAACTACGAGGTGTTCAACCCGCACGGGTTCCTTACGGGGTGGTTGACCACCCTGTTGATGATCCCCTTCCTGATGTGGCGGCGTCCGATGGATTCCGTGCAGATGACCCCCTTCTCGTCGCAAGAAGACGAGTTCGCGCTGGCCGCGATGGGGAGCCCGTCGCCCTACTGGTCGTTCAACTTCCCGCGCGTGGGCGCCCACAACCGTTACTGGCGGAGCGCCGGCTTCGACGGCGCCGAGCGGGTCCGTTGGCGCCGGCACTACCGGTTGTTCCTCCGCAAGCTCACCGCGCTCAACGGGCGTCGGCCCCTGCTGAAGAACCCGGCCAACACCGGCCGGATCGATATGCTGCACGACCTGTTCCCGGGGGCGCGCTACATCCACATCGTCCGCAACCCGCACGACGTGCTGCGCTCGAACAGGCGTTTCGCCGAACAAGGCCTCGTCGTCTTCCAGTTGCAAGACCCGGCGCCTGAGGACAACTACGCCACCCGCTTTGTCGACCACTACGCCCAGATGATGGACGACCACTACGCCGGCGCCGCCTCACTCGCCAGCGACCAGCACGCCACGGTGCGGTTTGAAGACCTTGAGAGCGACCCTGTCGGCGAGATCGAGCGGCTCTACCGTCAGCTCGGCCTCGAGATGACCGACGCCTACCGAGCGCGTCTCGATAGCTACCTTCAGTCGATCGCTGGCTACCAGAAGAACAAGCCGTCGAAGCTGAACGAGGCCGACCGCCAAGCGGTTGAAGTCGCGTTGGGTTCCTACATGCAGATGTGGGGCTACTGCGAAACGGCCGATCGACGCGCCGCGTAGGGCGGGCCCTACTTTTGGTGCAGGGAACAGGCGTCGCTGGAGCAGTCGACGCTCCGGCCCATTAGCCGGAAGCGGTTTCGCGCCACCAGCCGGTACAGCGGCCGCCACACGAGCATCGATCCCGGGAAGTGCATCACCGGGGCCAGCCACCACAGCCGGCGGAGCCGGCGGGTGAGGTAGCGCACGGCGTCCGCGCCCCAGTGGCGGTCGCCCGAGCGATCGACGATGCACATTTCTTGCCGCAACCGGTCGAGCGACAAATCGGGCCACCGCTGGGCCACCCGGGGGTCGTGGATCGACAGATAGGCGAGCTTCCCCTGGCAGTCCCACCAGCCCAGTTGCTGCATCTGGGCCCGGCAGAAGTTGCACTCTCCGTCGTACAGCACGATATCGGCGGTTGGGCGGTCCTCGGGGCCGGCCAGCGGGCTATCGGCCCCCTGGCGGACGCACGATTCTTTGGCCGGGGGGGGAACGGTTGCTGCACGGGAGTCGTCCATAGGTCTATAATACGCCGTGGCTTTGGGTTGTCCTATGGACTTCGACGGGCGTAACCCGTCGGCTGCTACCGCTTGCATGCGAGTCTTGCGATGGAAAAACTGATCGAACAGGTTTCTCGGGCCCATCGCCGGTTAGTGACCGAGCAGTTTTTGCGCCGGCTGGTTTGGCGGTTGTTTGCCGCGTTGTGCGTGGCGGCCGTCGCCGTGGCGGCGCCCAAGATGTTCGTCATCGAGCCGCTCCCCACTTGGTGGGCGCAGGCCTGGGTCGGGGGCGCGGTCGCTTTAGCGCTGGCGCTGGCCGCGGTCGAGACCGCCGTTTGGCGTCAGAGCCGGCTCGATGCGGCACAAGAGATCGACCGCAGGTTCGAGCTGCGGGAGCGGGTCGCAAGTTGCATGTCGCTCTCGGAGTCGGATCAAGAGACCGAAGCGGGCGCGGCGCTGGTGGGAGACGCGGCGCGGCAGATCGATCGGATCGAGATCGGCGAGCGGTTCCGTGTCCGCCTGGGGCGGCACGCCTGGGCGCCGTTGGTTCCCGCGGCGCTCGTCTTCGCCTTGATGCTGGTCGGCAACCGCGCGGCGGAGGGGGGGGCCGCTCCCTCTGCGAAGACCATCGAGGCAGCGCAGACCAAGGAGGCGGCTAAATCGCTCCGCGAGAAGATCGCCAAGAAGCGTGCCGAGGCAGAAAAGGGCGACCTGAAGGACGCCACCGGGCTGCTCAAGCAGGTAGAGAAGGGGGTGGACGAGCTCGCCAAGAAGGAAGGGGCGGCGAAGAAAGACGCCATGGTCAAGCTGAACGACCTGGCGAAAGACTTAGAACGCCGCAAGGCCGAATTGGGTGGCCGGCAGGCGTTGCAGGATCAGCTCAACTCGATGAAGGAGCTGGGCAAAGGCCCCGGCGACAAGGCCGCCGAAGCGATGCGCAAAGGGGAGTGGAACAAGGCGCTCGACGAGCTGAAGAAGATGCAGGACCAGCTCGCCAAGGGAGAGATGTCGCAGGAGAAGCAGCAGGAGCTGGGCAAGCAGCTCGAGAAGATGCAAGAGAAGCTGGCCGGCGCGGCCGAGGCTCACAAGAAGGCGATGGACGACCTGAAGCAGGAAGTAGAGCAGCAACGCGCCAAGGGCAACCTCGAGCAGGCCGCCGAGTTGCAGCAGAAGCTCGAGCAACTACAGCAATCGGCGCCGCAGATGCAGAAGATGGCCGAGATGGCGCAGCAGATGGCGGACGCCGCCGAAGCGCTCAAGCAGGGCGACCCCCAGCAGGCCGCCGAGGCGATGCAACAGATGGCCGAGCAGCTCAAGGAGCTAGGCAAGCAGGCCGCCGAGATGGAGATGCTGGCCGAGACGATGGAGCAGATCGAAGCCGCCAAGAACGCCATGAACTGCCCCGGTTGCCAGGGCGCCGGCTGCGAGCAGTGCATGGGGGGCATGATGGCCGGCGGTCAGGGCATGGGCGAGAAGCCCGGCATGGGGATGGGCGAAGGGCAGGGCGCCGGGCCCCGACCCGACGAAAAGAACCCGACCAACTTCCGCGACACGCGGGTCCGCCAAACGCCGGGCAAGGGGGCCGCCACCTTCGGCGGCATGGTCGAAGGGCCCAACATCAAGGGCGAGGTGGCCGAGCAGGTCAAGCAAGAGATGCAGGCCGGCGAGTTCGCTCCGGCCGACCCCGTGGCCCGCGAGCGGCTCAACCGCAGCCAGAAAGAGCACGCCGAAGAGTACTTCCGCTTGATGCGCGAGGGGGCCTAGCACGCCTCGGCGCCGCGCCGCGGCCCCGTGCCAGCAATGCATCGCGCCGCCCGAACGTAGACGAAGCCGCGGTCACGCCCTAAGATCGCAGCTTGCCCCGTCTACGCAATCGGCATTCTCACGCATTGGCTGTTGTGCACCGATCCTGCTTCTGCATGTTGGCTTCCGCCGCCCTCGTGGCCGGTCCCGCAACGCTTCCCGCACAAGCTGCGAGCGACTTGCCCGCCCTGGCGCGTGCGGCCGGAGAAGCGTTCCGCCCGGTCACCGCTGCCGAGGTGCGAGAGGCACGTGACGCGGCGCTGCAGGGGGTCGATCGCGTTAACGCCATGCTCGGCGCCGGCGCCTTCGGAGAGGGGTGGCGGCGCCATCTGGGCCTGCCCGAGGTGCGGGCCGAGCTCGCCGCGGATCGCTCGAAGCTGGCGGTCCTGAACGCGGCGTACGACCGCCTCACGGATGGCTCGCCGGGCCTCGAGCAGCCGGCGCTGCGGGCGCTGGCGATAGCACTACGCCGGTACGTCGACCTGGCCCTGTTGGAGAACAGCTTCGACGCCCAGTCGCAGCGCGAGTATATCCAAAAGGAGATGGCACGGCTTGCCAAGGAGCTGGCGAAGAAGCCGGCAGACCTCTCGTATCAATCGAGCTTCGAGATCGAGCGGCGGATCGACTTCATCGCGGGGCTGGGGCGGTCCGAGGCCCTGGTGGATGCGTTCCGCCGCGAGTTTGGCGCCGCCAACGTCTACGTCGAGGCCGCCAGCCCGCTGCTGAACCGGCTGGCCCAGCGTCCCATCCGTGAGCCGACCGTTATCCGCGACTGCATCTTGGGGACGAGCATCTCTGGAACGGGCTGCACCGACGCGCAAATCACGCTGCGTACGGCCCCGTCGCTGGGGACGGCGCGTGTGCAGTTCACGCTGGCGGGGATCGTCAATGCTAGCACCACCGGCCTGAACGGCCCGGTGGCGATCCGCTCTTCCAGCCAGACCCAGTTCCAGTCGCAGAAGCTGGTTGAGTTCGGCTACGACTCGTTCCTCGTGTTCCCGGCCGACGCCGACGCCACGACCCGGTCGCAGACCCGTTCGGTCACGAAAGTGGGCGGCGGCTTGGGGACGCGTCTGGTGGAGAAGATCGCCCGCCGGCGCGTGGCGGAACAAAAATCGACGGCCGAACGCCAGTCGGCCGTCATGGCCGAAGAACGGATCGCCGAGCGGTTCGACGAAGACCTGCTGCTGAGGATCCGCGACGCGCGGAAGCAGGTCGACGACGCGGTGATCCGCCCCGCCGAGCGCCGCCACGCCACGCCACGCCGGGTCGAGCTAGCCACGTCTGGCACGCACCTCTCCGCCCGGTTGGTAGTGGCGGACCGCGGCCAGTTTGCCGCGGCGGGGCCCCCGCCTTCGGCCGCGAGCAGCGGCGACCTGACTGCTCGTTTGCACGAGACCGCGGTCCAGCACCTGGCCGGGGTGATGCTAGCGGGGGCGACCATCGAGAAGGCCTCGCACGACGCGCCGGTCGAGATCGACCGCCGGCTCCCCAAGGCCATCGAAGATGCCCTCACCAAGGCCCCGGCGCGTACGCTCGACGCCCAGGGGTTCCGGCCGTGGAAGATGACCCTGCGGAAGGTCAGGCCGCTGTCGGTGCGGATGCAAGACAACGTGCTGGCGGCCACGCTGCACCTGTCGCTCTTGGATGTCGGCAGCCGCGTGTTCCGCGGTTGGGACCTCACGTTCCGCTTCACGCCCGACACGGTCGACGGACGCTGGGTTCTTGTCCGGCAAGGAAAGGTCGATCCGTTGCCGGTAGGGTTCGACCCCGAATCGGGGCTCGCCCTGCGGGGCCAGCCGCTGACCGAGCGGGGCGCCATGATCGAAGAGATCGAGGAGTCGCTGGGCGACTCGCTCGACGTGGTCGAGATCGACTCGATCAACTTCTCCCAGCCGGCCGGCTTGGTCCGCGGCCTGCGGACTGCTAGCGTGCTGCTGGGCGACGGCTGGGCGACCGCCTCGTGGCAAGCGTTTTAGCGGTCCCAACAGGATTGGCGCCCAATAGCGGCCGGGCTGCGCCCCGGCGGCGGAGCAGGGCAAACGCCTCCTCCCACGCGGCCCGCCGAGCGTAGCTCGGCGGCTGATGATCTCTGGTTGCGGCCCTCGCTGGGTCAGCGGTGAGTCATTCTCCTCTGCTGCTAGCAATCTTTCTGGCGGTTTTGTCAAAGTCTGCCGGTTAGGTCGACGATACCAATTGTGCTGATTGCCCTATCCGGGGGCGCGGTCACTACGTGACCGCTCCCTGGTGCGGGGCGCCGGCCCGGGGGGAGCCGTTGTAGGGGGACTGGCAGCCGCAAGGCGCGCCGCCCCATTTAACTCAGAAGCCTAGATCGCCCGAACGTCTGCCGCCCGTGCGGCGGGCGCCGTCGATTCCTTCAGGGACGCTCCGCCATGAAACGCCAACTGCGGGCTCAGATCTCCGTCGTCCTTTGCGGCGCGGTCCTCGCCGGGGGATGTGCCCCCACACAGCCGTTCTACTTCTTTGAAGACGGCGACCTGTCGCACTACCTCGATGTGGCGACGCAGATCGAGTACCCGGACGTCCACGAGCCTCAGCTCGACGAAGTGACCAGCGCCCGGGCCCCGCTCACCCTCCGCAACGCGGAGAACTACGAGATGTGGGACCTCACCCTCGAGGAGGCCACCCGCATCACGCTGTGCAACAGCCAGGTGATGCGGCAGCTCGGCGGGCGGACGATCGAGAACGCCCCCGAGACCATCTCTCGCACGCTGGTCAGCTCCGTGGCGGTGACCACCACCTACGACCCGGCCTTGGTGGAGACCGCCACCGGCTCGGCCTTCGGCTCGGCGTTCGGCGGCACCGGCGTCGAGGCGGCCCTGTCGGAGTTTGACGCCCAGCTCGACTCAAGCATCATCTGGCGGAAGAACGACACCCCGCAGAACCGCTTGGCCAACCCCATCTTCCCGGCCAACTTCGAGCAGGACCAGGGGATCGGCACGCTAGGGATCACCAAGACGACCGCCGTGGGCAGCCAGGTCTCGATCCGCAACAACACCAACTACGAGTGGAACAACACCCCGACGCCTCCGTTGGGCACGTTCCGCGCCTACCCGAGCGATTGGCAGAGCAACTTCGAAGCCGGCTTCCGCCACCCGTTGCTGCAGGGCTCCGGCGCCCAGTACAACCGCATCGCGGGCCCGCAGTCGTTCGAACAGTACGCGGCCAACATCACCAACCCGTTTGACGGCGTGATGATCGCCCGCATCCGCACCGACCAGTCGCTGGCCGACTTCGAGGGTGGCGTCCGCAACCTGATGCGGGACGTCGAGGCCGCCTACTGGGAGCTCTACTTCACCTACCGCGACCTCGAGTCGCGCAAGACGGGACGCGACAGCGGCCTAGAGACCTGGAAGAAGGTGAAGGCCCTGTTCGACGAGGGCGCCAAGGGTGGCAGCGCGGACCGCGAGGCCCAGGCCCGTTCACAGTACTTCCAGTTCAAGGCGCTGGTGGAGCAGGGCCTCACGGACCTGTACCGGGCCGAGAGCCGGCTGCGGTTCATCATGGGGCTGTCGATGTCCGACGGCCGCCTGATCCGCCCGGCGGACGAGCCCACGACCGCGCAGGTCGCGTTCGACTGGGACGGCATCCACACCGAGTCGCTGATGCGTCGTGTTGAGGTCCGCAAGCAGAAGTGGGAGGTCAAGAAGCGCGAGCTTGAACTGATCGCCGCCCGCAACGGGCTGCTCCCGCGGCTTGACGCCACCGGCACCTACCGCTGGCGGGGCCTGGGAGACGACTTGATCGGCAGCAGCACCGGCCTGCCGCCCAACGCCCCCGGATCGAACGCCTTTGAGGTGCTCACCGACGGTCAGTTCCAGGAGTGGGAGCTCGGCCTGCAGTTGAGCGTGCCGATCGGCTTCCGCCGTCAACTTTCAACCATCCGTCACCATCAGTTGGCGCTTGCTCGTGAGCGGGCCCTGCTGCAGGACCTAGAGCTGGAAGTTTCGCACCAACTGGGAGACGCGATCCGCGACCTCGACCTCAACTACGGGCTCACCGAGACCAACTTCAACCGCCGCGTGGCGGCGGAGCGGGACGTCGAAGCGACCCAGGCCGCCTACGACGCCAGCCGGCTGACGCTCGACCTGTTGCTCAACGCCCAGCAGCGGCGGGCCGAGGCAGAAACCGCTTACTACCGCTCGCTGGTGGACTACAACCTGTCGGTCTCCAAGGTTCACTACCGCAAGGGATCGCTGCTGGACTACAACGGCGTCTACCTCGCCGAAGGCCCCTGGCCGGGCAAGGCGTACTTCGACGCGATGCGTCGGGCCCGCCAGAGAGACGCCGCGCTGCAACTGGACTACGGCTTCACCCGTCCGAACGTGATGAGCCGGGGCGTCTACGACCAGAACACCGGCGCCGGATGCACGACCGACGGTTGCCCGATGCCCCAATACGCGCCGGGGATGGAGTACGCCCCGCAAATGGCGCCTACCAACGCCTACCCGGTTCCGACACCGGCCGAGGGCTTCCCGACATCGCAGCAGACGCCGCAGGGGGTGGGGCAGGTGACGCCGGTCTCCTACAACGCCCCGTCGCGCGGCCAGTTGCCGGCGATGCAGTAGCCGCTGTGCCGCTGATTCATCGACGAGTAGCCGCCGAGCTTCGCTCGGCGGCGTTCGTCGGTGGGAGTTGTTCTGCCGCTCCGCCGCCGGGGCGTAGCCCGGCGGCTATCGACGAGGGGACGCTACTCTTCGTCGGAGCGTAGCGTCGCCAGCACGGTGTAGTCTTCCAGGGTCGAGGTGTCGCCCACCGACTCCTTGCCCGCGGCGATGTCCTTCAGCAACCGGCGCATGATCTTCCCGCTGCGCGTCTTGGGGAGCGAGTTGGTGAAGCGGATATCGTCGGGTTGTGCGAGGGCCCCGATCTGCGTGCGGACGTGCTGCTTGAGCTCTTGCCGGAGCTCGTCCGATGGCGCCGAGTTGCGGAGCGTCACGAACACGGCGACCGCTTCTCCCTTGAGCTCGTCGGGCCTGCCGACCGCGGCGGCTTCGGCGACCGCCGGGTGCGACACCAGCGCGCTCTCGATCTCGATCGTGCTGAGGCGGTGCCCCGAGACGTTTAGCACGTCGTCGATGCGCCCCATGATCCAGTAGTAGCCGTCCGCGTCACGTCGGGCGTTGTCGCCGGCGAGGTACCGGCCGGGGGCCTTGGTCCAATAGACCTCGCGGTAGCGCTCGTCGTCGCCCCAGATGCCGCGGAGCATGCCGGGCCAGGGCTGGGTGATCGTGAGCCAGCCCCCAGGGACCTCGGTCTTGTCGCCCGCCTGCTGCTTCGGGTCGTCCGCCACCAGGTCGGCCCCGCTGGAGATGATCTTCGGCACGACCCCGGGCAGCGGCACGCAGCAACTGCCCGGCTTGGTGGCGATGGCGCCCGGCAGGGGGCTCATCATGATGCCGCCGGTTTCGGTCTGCCACCACGTGTCGACGATCGGGCAGCGCTCGCCGCCGATGACGCGGTGGTACCACATCCAGGCCTCCGGGTTGATCCCTTCCCCGACGGTGCCCAACAGACGCAGGCTCGAGAGGTCGTGCATCTTGGGGAGGTCTTCGCCCCACTTGATAAACGCCCGGATCGCGGTTGGCGCCGTGTAGAAGACGCTCACCTTGTGCCGCTCGATGATCTCCCAGAACCGGTTCTGGGCGGGGTGGTTGGGGGCCCCTTCGTACATCAGCACGGCAGCGCCCGCCGAGAGGGGCCCGTACACCACGTAGCTGTGCCCGGTCACCCACCCGCAATCCGCGGTGCACCAGAAGACGTCCTCGTCGCGGTGGTCAAAGACCCACTGGAACGTCTTCTTGACGAACAGGTTGTAGCCCGCGGTGGTGTGCTTGATCCCCTTCGGCTTGCCGGTGGACCCCGACGTGTAGAGGATGAACAGCGGCGCCTCGCTGTCCAGCGGCGTGGCGGGGCAGTCTTCGCTGGCCTCGCGCATCAGGTCGTGCCACCAGTGGTCGCGGCCCGGCTCCCAGTGAACCGCCTCATTCACGCGGTCCAGCACGATGCAGTGCTTGACCGTGGGGCTCTTCTTCAGCGCGTCGTCTACCGTCTGCTTGAGCGGGAGCGCCCGCCCCCGCCGCCACGCGGCGTCGGCCGTGATCACCATCACTGCTTCGGCGTCGTTGTTGCGGTCGGCGATCGCCTCGGCGCTAAAGCCCGCAAAGATCACCGAGTGGACCGCGCCGATCCGCGCGCACGCGAGCATCGCGATCGCCAGCTCGGGGGTCATCGGCATGTAGATGGACACCCGGTCGCCCTGCTGCACGCCCAGACCCTTGAGCACGTTGGCGAACTTACAGACCTGGCGGTGAAGCTCTGCGTAGGTGAGCGTCCGCGTGTCGCCCGGCTCTCCTTCCCAGATGATGGCGGTCCGCTCGCCGCGCCCCGCGTCGAGGTGCGCGTCGAGGCAGTTGTAGCTGGCGTTGGTCTTCCCGCCGACAAACCACTCGGCCACCGGCTCGTTCCAACGCAGGGCTTCGGTGAACGGCTCGAACCAGTGCAGTTCTTCTCGGGCGAGCTCCGCCCAAAACCCGGGGAGGTCGGCGGCCGCGCGGTTCCAAAGCTCTTGGTACTGCTCAAGCGTGCCGATCTGGGACTTCGTCGCGAACTCTGCCGGGGGGGGAAAGAGGCGAGACTCGTGCATCACCGAATCGAGCTGGCCGTGAGACTGCGACATCAATCGTCCCGAGGGTTCGACAAGAGAATTCAGACTAGCAGAGCAGCGATTGTCACTTGTGACCGCCCGACTTGTCAAACTTGGGCCGGGCGTCGGAAGGCGGGGGCAACCGCCGAGCAGGCCACGCGTGCAGTGAGGCGCCGCGTACGGAGCAGGTTGGGGGGCGATAACGGGATTGGACCGCCCGATCCGGAAAAGCAAGTGGTGGCGGCCTGGTAGGTTCTGGCCCGCGATTCTAGCGAGGGTTCACTGTCCGTCCGTGGCGTCTTCCCCGGTGATCAGCCGAGCCGAGCGGTCGTAGGTGAAGTAGCTCCAGCCCCACTGCATCAGCACTAGCAGACGGTTGCGGAACCCCGTGATCTTCATCACGTGGATAAACAGCCACATGAGCCAGGCAAAGAACCCCGAGAAGCGAAGCCTGCCAACCTCGGCCACGGCCGCGGCGCGTCCGATCGTGGCGATGCTCCCCGGGTCGCGGTACTTGAACGGCGCCAGCGGTTCGCCGCGGAGGAAGCGTTTGACCTGCGCCGCGGCGTGGCGGCCCTGCTCGATGGCCACCGGCGCCACGCCGGGCAGCGGCTTCGGGCCGTCGTGCTTGAAGCTGGCCATGTCGCCGATGACCAGCACCTCGGGCCGGCCCGGGAGCGTCAGGTCTGGCTCGACCGCCAGCCGGCCCCCTCGGTCTTGCTCCAGCCCCGCCGCGGAAGCCAACCGATCGGCGAGCGGAGCTGCGCGGACCCCCGCGCTCCACAAGACCGTGTGCGCCTCGATCCGTTCGTCTTGGTCGCCGCTGCGCACGTCGACCCCCTGCTCGTCGATCCCGGTAACCATCACCCCGGTCCGCACCGTGACGCCGAGCCGGCGGAGCGACTGCTCTGCCTTGGCCGATAGGTCTTCCGGGAACGCCGGCAGCACACGCGGGCCCGCCTCAATCAGCAGCACGCGCGCCTCGGCCGGGTTGATCCGGCGGAAGTCGTGCTTCAGGCTATGGCGGGCGATCTCGCAGAGCGCGCCGGCGAGTTCAACACCGGTCGGGCCGGCGCCCACCAGCACGAACGTGAGCCACGCGCGCCGCCGGTCGGGGTCGTCCTCGCGCTCGGCCGCCTCGAACGCCGAGAAGATACGCCGCCGCGTTTCGGTGGCGTCCTCCACGGTCTTCAGCCCCGGGGCCAACGCGGGCCAGTCGTCGTGGCCGAAGTAGCTGGTCCCGGAGCCGGCCGCCACGATCAGGATGTCGTAGGGGAGCTCCTGGTCCGTCAGCCTCACTCGCTTCTGATCGAGATCGAAGCCGGCGACCTCCCCCAGCACCACGTCGCAGTTCTGTTGCTTGCGGAAGATCCACCGCAGGGGCGCCGCGATGTTGGCCGGCGAGAGCGCGCCGGTCGCCACCTGGTACAGCAGCGGCTGGAAGAGGTGGAAGTTGCGGCGGTCGACCAGCGTGACGTCGACATCCACCCGACGCAGCTTCTTCGCCGCGGCCATGCCGCCGAAGCCGCCGCCAATAATCACTACCTTGGGGCGTGGCGTGTTGCTCATGTCGTCGTCTCAAACAGGGGCAGCCGACTAGGGGGTGCGGGTGGCCTGTGGATCGCCATACGCTTTCATCCGCGGCTCGACCGTCAGCTCTGGGAGAGCCGCTGGACCGCTGCTCCCCCGAGCAGGCTGTGCGTCTGTTCCAGCCAGCCGCGGACCTGGTCGGCAAACGGCGAGTTCTTTACTGCTTTGGCGAACGCTTCGTCGGGGATCGCGCCCAACCCCGCTGCGCTCAGCCCCGGGAACCAGTGGCCGCCGTTGCCCAGCAGGTTGTAGCGCATCTGGCCGTATTCGACGAGGTCGTAGGCGAGCGCCAGGTTGCGGAGCCACAGCATGGTCTTGAAGTTCATGTAGCCCGGCGCGCTCTGCCAATCGGGGAGCCCCTCGGCGTACCGCTGAGCAACCTCGGGGCCGACCGCGTCCGCCATCGCTGCGTCGAGCCTGGCGACGATCGGCGTCAGCGTGTTGGCGGCGCCCTCGAGCAGGGGCGGCACCCTCATCTGCAAATCGAAGTCGCTCGGCCGCGCGGCGCCCAGGCTGAGCGTGTGCACCTGGGGCCTTGCCAAGCAGAACAGGCAGTTGAAGACGATCGGGTGCAGCGGGCCGCACAACTCGACGAGCCGATCGCTGGGCGAGTTGAGCATCCCCCCTTTGTTGACCGGGCTAATGATGAACACCCCGATGTCGCGACGCGTTGCTTCTTCGATCGCCGGCCAGTTGTTCTGGAAGATGTAGTACCAGTGCAGGTTGACGTAGTCGAACCCGCCGTTGACGTCGGTGCGCAGCGTGTCCAGTATTTGAGGCAGGGAGCCGTGGGTAGAGAACCCCACGTGGCGGACCTTGCCCTCGGCCTGCAACTGGCGGGCGACCTCCAGGCAGCCGCCGGGCCGCACCGAGTGCCAGTGCGCCTCGTAGGTATTGATGCCGTGCAGGCCGAGTAGGTCGATGTGTTCGAGGCCGAGCCGGTCGAGCGACTCGTGCACGTGCTGCCGGAACAGCTCGGGGTCTGCGCAGGGGGCGATCTTGGTCTGTACCACGATCTTGTCGCGTGGCAGCGTCGGCAAGATCCGGCCGAGCTGCCGCTCGCTGCTGCCGTAGCCGCGGGCGGTCTCGATGTGGTTGACGCCCAGCTCCAACGCGCGGCGCACCACCGCCTCGAGGTTCCGCTGGTTCTCTTCTTCCACGTCCTCTAACGGCAGGTCGTCCCACGACTGCTGGTAGCGCATCCCCCCCAAACTGAAGACGGGCATGCGGATTTCGGAGCGTCCGAAGCGGCGGTACTGCATGCCGCGAGGGTAGATGCACGAGCGCGGCCGATCAAGCGCCCCCAGAGCTGGGCCAGCGCGTGAGAGCCGGGGGCGGACTCAGCTGCTGACCAGCACCTCGCGCTCCACGTACCGGGGGGCGAGGGCCCCGTACTCGAACTCCAGCATCCTCGAGCCGGGCGTCAGTTCGCCGTACTCGGCGGCGATGTCCTCGCCTTCTTCTTCAGCCGCTTCTTCGACGAACACTTCCGGCTCTTCGATGGCCTCGACTTCTGCGACTTCTTCGAATGGCGCCTCCTCGACGTCCACCTCTGCGCCGAAGCGATCGGGCAGCCGGCGGCAGTCGACGTCGAGGTCCTGGAACATCGACCACACGTGCTCGTGGCAGGTGAACACCAGCAACTGGTGCCCGTCGCGGGCGAAGTCGCTCAGCACCTGGGCGGCGATCCGCGACCGGCCTACGTCGAAGTTCACCAGCACGTCGTCCAAGATCATCGGCAGGGCGACGCCCCGCCGGGCGTACATGGCGATGAGCGCCAGGCGGATGCTGAGGAAGAGCTGCTCGCGCGTGCCGCGGCTAAGCACGTCCACCGGCAGCGAGTCGCCGGCGTCGTTGTCCACCACGAGCACGTCGCTCGCCAGCGGCGTCCAGATGCGGGTGTACCGCCCCTTGGTGAGCCGCTTGAGGTACTCCGACGCCTCACGCAGCGTTTCTGGCTGCCGGTTGGTCTCGTAGTCGCCGCGGACCTCCTCCAGCACCACGCCCAGAAGCGCCTGCTCTCGCCAGGCGGCCGCGGCGCGTGCTAGCTTCGTCTCCACGCAGCCGAGCGCGAGCTGCTTGTCGGCGAGCGTGACGTCCTCGGCCAGCGCCTTCTGCTCTTGTTCCGCGGCCCCCCGCCGGGCGGACAGCTCGTCCAGCTTGGCGCCGATGGCTTCGTGCTCGGCCGTGAGCTTCTCCCACTGCCCCTCGAGCCGCCCGATAACCCCCTCGGCCATCATGGGGGCGTAGTCCTCTTCGGTGCTTGCTTTGCCCATCGCGGCCGCGATCTCGCGGGTCAGCCGGTCGCGCTTCTCCGTCTTCTTCGCGGCGGCGGCGAGGTCTGAGGCCAGCCGACGGTAGGCTTCTTCGTCCTCCACCCCGGCCTGCTGGAAGACCGTCTCGCGCCGCTGGCCGAGCGTCTCGGCCGACTTGTGGTGCTTTGCTTCCTTCTCTTTGATCTCGCGTGCGCGGTCCAGCAGCTTCTGGCGGTGGTCGATGCGCGACTGCTGCAGGCGTCGCTCGCTCAGCAGGGCGTCGAGCTGCTCGACGGGGGTCGCCTCCTCGATCACCAGGTCCGCCTCTTCGGCGAGCGCGACGATCCGCTGCTCGACCGCGGCCAGTTCGCGTTGCCGGCGATCGATCTCTTCGCGGCGGTTCTGGGCCTGGAGCTTGAGCTGGGTGAGCTGCTCGTACTGGCCCGCCATGATCTTCAGGTCGCTGGCCAGCAGCTTCTCGGGCAGGCCGAGCGCCCGCAGCCGGCCCTGCCACTCGCCCAGCGCCTTGGCGACGCGCTGCTTGGCCGATTCGTACTGCTGCTCGGCGGAGAGGACTTCTTGGTCGGCGGCGCGGCGTTGGTTTTCTACCGGGGCCATGTGCTCGAGCTCGGCCAGGTGACGCTCGGCGCTCTGCAGGTGGATCACCACGCTGCCGTCGGTCATCGGCAGCTCGACGTCGAGCTTCTGCTTGTCTCGCTTGGCTTCTTCGAGCTGGCGCTCCACCACCTCGAGCTGGCGGTGCGCCGCGTCGAACTGTTCCTCGGCGGAGTCGTGCAGGAAGTAGCTCACCAGCAGCGAGATCACCGAGCCCATGATGCCGATCAGCGCGACCCATCCCCCCCACTCGCCAAACGCGGAGGTGGGGTACCACCACCACACGCCGCACATCACCACGCCCAGCACGAACACCCCGCCCAACAGCGCAAACAGCTCGATGGGCATCACCTGCCGGTCGAGCAGCTCGTGCGACTGGTTGTCGAGGTCCATCACGTGGCGCTGCGCCTGGTCGATCCGCTGCTCCACCTGCACGCGGCGACGCAGCCTGGCCACCAGGTCGCCGGCCTGCTTGAGGTCGGTCGGCAGCCCCAGCTTGTCGCCCGCGGCGCGGGTCGACTCGATCTTGGCGCGGTACTTCTGCTCGCTTCCGCGCCGGAGGTCGAGCTCCGCCTTGACCGTGTCCAGCTCGCGCTCCGCGGCCGCCAGGCTCACGGCGTGGGGCTCGAGGTCGTCCACCATCGCCTGGGTGAGGTCGGGGGCGTGCTTGAGGTCGCCGGTCCACAGCCGCGCGAGGCGGTTGTTCTCGCTGGTTAGGCGTTGCTCGAGCTGCTTGGCCTCCTCGCCAAGCTCGGCGCCCTGCCGCTGGAGCGACTCGACCCATTCCTTCTGCTCGGCGAGCGCGTCGAGCCGGCAGCAGTTGCGCACCAGCGCCTGGTTCACCCCCAGCTCCTCGGACTCCGCCAACAACTGCTTCCGCTGCCCGCGCAGCACGTCGCGCTGTCGGCGGTGTTCCTCGATCTTGCCGTTGAGCTCGTCGAGGTCGGCGATCGCCCCCTCTTTGAGCGCATAGAGCCCGGCGTACTCCAGCAGTTGGTCTTCGACGTTCGCGCGTTCGATCCACAACGGCTTCAGGCCGATCGCGATCTCGACCCGCCGTGCGGTCCGCTCCGACTGCTTCTGCTCCGTGCGGGCCGCCTCGATCTGCTCGTCCAGTTCTGCGCACTCGACCGCCAGCCGGCTCCAGCGGCGGCCCTGGGCGATCAGGTCGGCGATCTCGGTCTGAAGCTTCTCACGCTCCGCGGTCAGGCGGGTGATCTCGGAGCGGTTCTCGTCCGGGGAAAGCAGCTTGCCGCGGGTGGTCCGCAGGCCCTGGATGACGTCGTACAGCGACACCCGGTCGAGGCCGGAGGTGAGCCGGTAGATCCACTGCGCGGCGTCGGTTCCGCTGAGCGTGCCGAGTTCCTGGATCTCGTCCAGCCCGACGGCAAACACGTTGTTGAAGGTCGCCTCGTCGACCGCGTCGAGCGACTCGCGCAGCAGCCGGTCTCCCTGCGATTCTCCGCCGGGCAGGTAGACGGTCACCTTGCCGGTGTCGTGGTCGCCGCGGTCGGCGTAGCGGGTCGCCTCGAAGGGGCCGTCGTCGGTCAGCAGCCCCAGCCGTCCGCCGGGCCGGCCGCCGTTCACCGGCGGAAGGTAGCGCCAACGGCGGTAGTCGGTCATGCCGTACAGCATCGACCGCAAGAACTCCATCAGCGTCGTCTTGCCCGCTTCGTTGGGGCCGTAGAAGACCGTGATGCGCGGCGAAAGCTGCTTGAGCGGCAGGTCGTTCCAGACGCCGAAGCCGTCGATGTGCAGGTCGGTGAGCTTCATCGCACGAGGGGGATGGGGGTTGCGGTGACGATTTCAACCACGGACAGCGGGCTTCATCCGTGAGGTCCGTGCTAGCCGTGGTTAAGCTTCATCTACTTTGCGGCGAGTTCGTCGGAGTTCAGCAGCGAAGCCGCCAAGCGTTTGGCGCCGCGTAGCACCGCCGCGCGGTCGTCGGCGGTCTTGATCGTGGCCAGCTCCCTGAGTTCCGAGGCGTCGAGCCCGTTGGGCAGCAGCTTCGTGAGGTCGAGCGGCGTCTTCTCGTTGCGTTCCAGTTCGTGGAAGCTGCGCATCGCGTCGCCAAGAATCGTTTCTTGCTCGAGCCACTCGGCGGGGGTCTCGACCTCGGCGTCGGTGCAGACCTCCACGCTCCAGCAAGCGGGCTGCTGGCGGCCGTCGTACTTCTGCAGGTCGGCCAGCAGCTCGTCGGCGAGGGCGCCGGGGCGGAGCTGTGCGATCAGCGGGCCGGCGCCGCGGATGGTCCAGGTGATCAGGCAGTCGCGCCCTTGGTTCTTGGCGCGGAGCTTGTCGAGCCGCTCCTTGAGCCGGGCCAGGAGCTGGTCCTTGGTGACGGTGGCGGTGATCTCCACCGACTCGTCGATCCAGCGGACCGCGTCGCACGCCACGAAGCGGGTGGTGGTCTGCCCCGCTTCATCGACCTGGACCACCGAGCACCCCGCGGGGCCCGACTCCTTGGCGCGTCGCCCCTGGGGCGTGCCCGGGAAGTGGGCGATGCCCGGCTCGACGTCGACGGTGGCGCGGCGGTGCCGACCGCCGAGCGCCATGTAGTTCACGCGGTCCCCCTCTTTCCCGGGAGAATCGCTCGTGAGGTAGGCCACCCCCACGGTGTACCGGCCGTGGGCGTCGCGGTGGAAGCCGCTCGCGTCGACCGAGCCACCCTCGGCGCGGCTGATGCCCTGCACCCGGGCGACTACCTCGCCGCGTTTCGAGATGTCGCGTTGCTCGACCCGACCGACGGGAAACACGTGTACGTTGTCCGGCAGCGGCGTGCTGGGGGGCCAGGCCGCCGGGGGATCGGTCCGCCCGCCGGCCCAGAAGACCGGGATGCCGCGGGCCTGGAGCCGCTTGAACTGGGCGATCAGGAACACCATCGCCCGCGGGCCTGCCTTGACCGGGTCGATCACGTCGCCCGCCAGCAGCAGCGCGTCGGCGTTCTCGGCCAGCGCTGTCTCGAACACCTGCAGCGCGGCCTGAAAGGGGGCCTCGCGCAGCGCCTCGTGCAGGTGTTCGGGGATCTCCAACAGCCCCGAGAGGGGGCGTTCGAGGTGCAGGTCGCTGGCGTGAACGAAACGCAGCGGCGCGCGGCTTGTCTTAGATTCCGGCTTCGGTTCCGACATCAACGCCTCCATGCGCAGCGGCGCCATCGGCGCCTGGGCTTGCTGGGCAATCTACCCAGAAGGGGCTGCCGCACCAACTTCAACTTGCGGAAAATCCAGCCGGCGGTGCTAGCAAGGGTGCAATTCTCTCTCTCAGATAGAGAGAAATAGCGAATGACCAATGACCAAGCCTAAACGACCAAACTCGCGTTTGTTGGTCATTTAGGCCTTGGTCATTGGTCATTGGTCATTCACGCCATCGCCCTCCTGTCTGCCTCACCCCCGCGAGACTTCTTAGCTTCACCGGCGGCCTTGCCCCCGCGCGGCGGCCTTGGCGGCTCGGCCCGATTTGACCTCGGCGTAGCGCGGGTTGTCGGCCTGGCCGGTCATCTCGTACAGGAACCTGCTGGGGATGCTGTCGCGCGGCTTGCCCCACTTCCGGCGAGACAGGGCGAGCGTCAGCGTCAGGTCGTCCTGCGCCCGGGTCACGCCCACGTAGGCCAGCCGGCGTTCTTCGTCGATCGAGTCTTCGCCTGCTTCCAGGGAGCGCTTGTGGGGCAGGATGCCTTCCTCCATGCCCACCAGGTAGACGTGGGGGAACTCTAGCCCCTTGGCCGCGTGAAGCGTCATCAGCGCGATCGCGTTGCGCTTGAGCTGCGACTGCTTGTCGTCGGCGTCGTCGCGGCCCCCGACCGCCACTTCGTCGAGGAACTCCTGGAGGGGGGAGCCTGCGCCCCCCGGTTCGGCGGGCTTGCGTGGCCGGCGGCGTTGGCTGCTCTTAGATTGGAACGCGGCCGCGGCGTTCACTACTTCGTCCAGCGACGCCGTGCGCGTGTCGCGCTCGTCGGGGTCGGGGTAGAGCCGGGCGAGCTCGTGGAGGTAGCGGGTTTCGTCGATCACGCGGCGCACCAGGTGCTCCAGCGGGCGGTCCTGGTCTGCCTGCCAACCCTGCACCAGGTCGATCAGCCGCTGGGCGCCGCCGGCCGCGGCGTCGCTCACGCCGTCGATCATCCGGCAGCCCGGCAGCACGCGCCACAGCCCGTGGCCACGCGTCACGGCGGTCTGCATCAGCGCCTTGCGGGCCGCGTCGCCGATGCCGCGCGGCGGCGTGTTGAGCACGCGCAGCAGCGAGGGCTCGTCCTCTGGGTTGGCGATCAGCCGCAGGTAGGCCAGCAGGTCGCGCACCTCCTTGCGGTCGAAGAAGCTCATGCCGCCGATGAGGATGTACGGGAGCTTGGCCGCCCGCAATTCGGTCTCGAACGCCCGCGGCTGCTCGTTGGTGCGGAACAGGATAGCGATGTCCTTGGGCGCCACACGTTCGACAAACGGCGAGAGCTCGCCGGGGCTCGACCCGTCGGGCCGCCAGCCGCCGGCCAGCAGCTTGCCGCGGATGTCTTGCACCACCTGCAGGGCTTCTTCGGTTTCGTCCTTGCACTGCAAGATGCGGGGGCGCTCGCCTGGCTCGCGGGCGGGCCGCAGCACCTTGTCGTGCCGCTGGCGGTTGAACGCGATCAACGCGTTGGCGTAGCCGATAATCGACGCCCGCGAGCGGTAGTTTTCCTCTAGCCGCACCACCTTGGCGTCGGGCCAGTCCTGCTTGAAGCGGAGGATGTGCGTCACTTCGGCGCCGCGCCAGGCGTAGATGGACTGGTCGTCGTCCCCCACCACGCACAGGTTGCGGTGCCCCATCGCCAGGCCGCGGACGATCTCGTACTGGCTGTGGTTGGTGTCCTGGTACTCGTCTACCAGCACGTGGTCGAACCGGCCCGCCTCGTCGCGGCGGACGCTGGGGAACTTGGCGAACAGCTCTTCGGTGAGGTACAGCAGGTCGTCAAAGTCGACCACCGCCCCCTTCTTCAGGTTGTTCTGGTAGCGGCGGTAGGCGATGGCGGCCAGGTGTTCGCGGTCGGTCTCGGCCGCGCTGGTGGCGTCCTCGGGCCGCACGGTGCGCATCTTCCACCGGCTGATGTGCCCCAGCAGGTCGGCCGGCTTGAGCGAGTCGCCCGGGGCGCGGATCTCCCGCAACGCGGCCCGGGCCTGGGCTTCCTGGTCGCTGCGGTCCGCGATGGTGAACGCGGCCGGGTAGCCCAAACGCGTGATGTGGCGCCGCAGCACGCGGACGCAGAGTGAGTGGAACGTGCTGATCTCCGGCACGACCGGCTTGGGGGCGTTTCGGCCGCGTCCGGGGGGCTTGAGCAGGGCGCCGGCCCGCTGCTGCATCTCGCCGGCGGCCTTGCGGGTGAACGTGACGGCCAAGATGCGGTCGGGCCGGATGCCGCTACGCACCAGGGCCGCGATGCGGAAGGTGACCACGCGGGTCTTGCCGGTTCCGGCGCCGGCGAGCACCAGCAGCGGCCCGGAAAGGGTGGCCACCGCGTCGCGTTGGGCCGGGTTGAGGCCTGGATCTGGGGGCATTGGAGGGGCGCCGGAAAATTAGCGGGCCGGGAGCGTCAGCGCCCGGAGGATCGATGTCGGGTCGCAAAAAACTCCGGGCGCTGACGCGTCCGGCTCGCGACGAAGCGGGGGGCTCGCGACTGGGATTCTTGCCGTCGCCGGCAGGGGTTACACTGGCGGGTTCGGGCCGCCACCGTCGCGGCGAGCGATCATAATCCAGCACACCCTCAATCCGGCACCCCCCAGGCCGATACCCCCTATGGACGCCAAGCACCGCCACGAACTCCAAGAAAACGCGCTCGCCGACTGGCTCGGCAATTTCATCGATCAGGTCCGCCCCTACGTTCCGGTGCTGATCGCCGCGGTCGTGGCGTTGGTCGTGGGGGTCGTGGGCTGGGGCGCCTACCGCGGTTCGCGGGCCGAGGCGAAAGCCGACGCGTGGCGGCTGTACTCCGACGCCATGGTGGGCGGCATGCCGACCCCCGCCCTGCTGGAGCAGGCCGCCGACGAGGCGTCGGGCACCGCCGTGGCCGACTGGGCGGCGCTGACGCTCGCCGACAGCGAGCTGTGGCAGGCGTCGGAGGCGTTCTTTGCAGACCGCACCCGCGCCCAGCAGTCGCTCGAACGGGCCGAACCGCTGTACAAGTCGCTGGTCGGCGCCAGCGACCCGTGGATCAGCGGCCGCGCCCGCTACGGCCTGGCCCGGTCTGCCGAAGTCGCCGGCAACACCGAAGAAGCGGTCAAGCTCTACGGCCTGGTGACCGGCGCGCTGGCGCCCCTGGCCAAGCAACGCGTCGAAGAGCTCAAGAGCCCCGCCGCGGTCGAGACGGTCGCGTGGCTGGCAGAGTCGCAGGCGAGCCTCCCCGGTACGGGCGCCGGCGACGGCCCCGCGGCCGAAGGGGGCCAGCTTACCCCGGACGACGTGCTGATGCCCGCCCCCGAAGGGGGCCTCCCATCGATCGACGACATGCTCAAGAAGTACGACACCCCCGAGGAGTCGGCCGACGAGGAGGCTTCGGAAGGGGCGGACGCCGACAGCACTCCGGCGAGTGAAGACGTCGACGCCGAGGCCGACAAGCCGGAGGCGGACACGGACGCCAAGCCCAGCGATGAGTGAGCCGACGTCGGAGGCCTTTGTTGTTGAGGATGAACAGACGGACCTGCGGCTCGATGCGCTGCTGGTAGCCCGCTACCCGCAGCACAGCCGCGCGGCGATCCAGCGGTCGATCGCGGCCGGGCACGTGCAGGTCGATGGCCGGCAGCGCAAGTCGTCGTACCGGGTATCGCCCGGCGAGGCGATCGCGGTCGCCCAGTTCGAGGTCGCCCGGCCGGGGCCTGAGCCGGAAGAGATCCCGCTGTCGATCCTGTACGAAGACGACGACCTGATCGTGGTCGACAAGCCGGCCGGCATGATCGTCCACCCAGCCAAGGGGCACTGGGCAGGCACGCTGGCCAGCGCGTTGGCGTTCCGTTTTCAGTCGCTAAGCGGAGTCGGCGGGCCGACCCGGCCCGGCATTGTCCACCGGCTCGACCGCGAAACCAGCGGCGTGATCGTGGTGGCCAAGCACGACCGGGCGCACCACGCATTGGCCGATCAGTTCAAGTCTCGCACTGTCGAAAAGACCTACTGGGCCCTGGTGGTCGGCCGGCCCGACCGCGACGAGGACCTGATCGATCGCCCGATCGGCGCCCACCCGCACTACCGCGAGCGGATGGCGGTGCGCGCCGATCACTCCACCAGCCGCCCCGCGCAGACGCGGATGCGGGTGGTGGAGCGCTTCGCCAAGACCGCCCTGATCGCGGCGACGCCGCTCACCGGTCGGACGCACCAGATCCGCGTTCACCTGGCGTCGGTCGGTTCGCCGGTGTTGTGCGACAAGCTCTACGGCGGGCGGAGCCAGATCACCCGCGGCGAGCTCTGGCCCGACGCGCAAGGAGACCCCGCGGAGCTGATCCTGCAACGGCAAGCGCTGCACGCTCAGCAGTTGCAGATCGATCAGCCCACCACCGGCGAGCGGCTGAGCTTCTCGGCGCCCCTGCCGAGCGACCTGGCCCACACAATCCGCTATTTGCGCCAAACCGAAGACTGCTTAGATTGACGTCCCAAACCTGGGTCGCCGTGGCAGCCGCGTTGCCCGGCGCCACCCGCAGTCATCCGTCGAGGGGCGTAGCGTCATGGGCCTATTGAAAGAGTTTCGCGCGTTCGCGATGCGCGGCAACGTAGTCGACCTGGCGGTCGGCGTGGTGATCGGCGCCGCGTTCGGCAAGATCGTCTCCTCGCTGGTGGCGAACATCGTCATGCCCGTGGTGGGGCTGATCACCAGCGGCAAGAGCGTCGAGAGCTTGAAGGTCACCTTCAAGCTGCCGGAAGGGGTCGCCGAAGGGGTTGAGCCGGTCACGATCCAGTACGGGCTGTTCTTGCAGTCGGTGATCGACTTCGTGATCATCGCCTTCGCGATCTTCTTGGTCGTCAAGGCGATCAACACCATGCAGAACCGCTTCCTGGCGGCGCCAGAAGCCAACGAAGACGCCCCGCCGCCGGAAGAGATCCAACTGCTCCGCGAGATCCGCGACGCGCTCAAGAAGCCGTAGCGGCGGGCTGAACGATCTCTCGTAGAGGCGCGGAGAGCCCCGGAGAGAAGCGTTCGCCCCCGGCGTGCTTCTCTCTGCGTTTCCACGCCTCTGCGAGAGCGGCGACTTCTGCGACTATTCCGCGAGGGCTTGCTGCAACGCGGCTTCGGCCTGCTCGAGGTCGTCGCCCAGGTTCGACTTGGCGGGGCTCTCGACCTTCGTCTTGGGGACCGAGGGCTTGGCCGTGTTGAAGACGTTCTGCGAACCTTCCTCGGCCGGGCAGTCGCCGAAGCTGATGCCCAGGGCGCGGGCGGCCTGAACGGCGGGGCCGTTGGGGTCGACCTGGCGGATCTTGTGCACCGCTTCGAGGATGGGCACGCTGACCATCTCCGGCGGGCGCGAGGCGATCATCTCGCCGAACCGCCCCTCCACCACCAGCCGCACGGCGTGGGCGCCGAACATGGTGGCCAGCACGCGGTCGAAGGTGGTGGGGGTGCCGCCGCGTTGCAGGTGGCCCAGGATGCACAGGCGGGTCTCGCGGTGCAGGCGCCGCTCGATCTCCTCGGTCACGGTCTTGCCGACCCCGCCGAGCTTGACCTGCTGGCCGTCCTGCTCCTGGCCGACGTGGCCCCCGCCCGGCAGTTCGGCGCCCTCGGCGACCACCACCAGCGTGAACTTCTTCCCCTGGCTCTCGCGGTGCAGGATCTTGTGGCAGACGTGGTCGAAGTTCCACTTGATCTCGGGGATCAGGATCACGTCGCCGCCGCCGGCGATGCCGGAGTGCAGCGCAATCCAGCCGGCGTGCCGCCCCATCACCTCGAGCACCATGATCCGCTCGTGGCTGGCGGCCGTGGTGTGCAGGCGGTCGAGGGCGTCGGTGGCGCACTCAATGGCGCTGTCGAAGCCGAACGTGAAGGCGGTGGCGGACAGGTCGTTGTCGATCGTCTTGGGGACGCCGACGACCGGGATGCCCGCTTCGTGGAACTGCTGGGCGATCGCCAGCGAGCCGTCGCCGCCGACGCAGATCAGGCCGCTGATGCCGAGTTGTTCGACGGTTTCTTGCACGCCGCGGACCAGCTTGGGGTCGATCTCGACGCGGTCGTCGACACCTTTGACCGCCGCGAAGCGTCCCTTGTTGGTGGAGCCCAGGATGGTCCCCCCCTGCGTCAGGATCCCCTTGGTGCTGGCCGGGGTCAGGTGCATGTACTGGACCGGGTCGTAGAGCCCCTCGTAGCCCTTGAGGAACCCGACGCAATCGTAGCCCGACTGGTGGCAACTCTTCACGACGCCGCGGATCACCGCGTTCAGGCCGGGGCAGTCGCCGCCGCTGGTGAGGATGCCGATTCGTTTCTTGCTCATGGGGATGCGCGCTGACGCGCGTTGTTTGGGTGGGTTGGCAGAGCGGTGTGAAAGCGTAGTTCGCGGCGGGCCGCGTCGCCGAACGGATCGGGCGGCACGCGGGGCCCCAAAGCACGCGCAGCCGTTACAACCGGCCGCGACCGACCCCGAGCCATTCCGCCGAGCCGAGCCGCAGCAGCAGCCCGACGGCGGCCAGTGCTTCGCGGACGTTCAGCTTCGACGCGCCGGCACGGCGGTCGGTAAACGTAAATGGCGACTCGACGATCCGAGCGCCGCGGCGTTTCAGACGCCAAAGAATCTCCTCGAGGTAGGCGTAACCGGTCGCCTGCAACGGATGCTCTTCCAACCCTTGGAGCGTCCGCATTCTATACGCGCGGAACGCGCCGCTGCAATCTTTTACCGGCAGCCGGAGCGCACGAACCGCGAAAAAGTTCAGCAGCCAGCTAGACACCCGTCGCCGCAGCGGCCAGCCGTCGATCCCCCCGCCAGCGGCGTAGCGGGAGCCCACCGCGACGTCGGCGCCCGCCAGCGACGCGACCAGCACCGGGAGCCGCTCCGGCGGGTGGCTCCAGTCTGCGTCCATCGTGCACACCACGTCGTAGGCGTGCTGGGCCGCGTACGAGAACGCAGCCAGGGTCGCCGACCCAAGACCAAGTTTGCCCGCGCGGTGAAGCACAGCGAGTCGCGGGTCTCCGTCTGCGTGCTTGTCGCACCAGGCGCCGGTGCCATCGGGCGAGTTGTCGTCCACCACCAGCACGTCCGCAAGCGGCAGCGCCGCCTCGATGGCCTCGATCAGCGACGGGAGGTTCTCTCGCTCGTTGTAGGTAGCCAGCGCGACGAGCGTGCGGGGGTTCCAAGAAGCGTCGGTCTGCGGGTCCATCGAGCGACGCAACTCTCTGCATACTTGGAACAAATTAGCTGCCGACCTTAGGTCGGCAGCTATTGGCGCTTGCGCACTGCTGGCTTCGATTAGCTCTTTGCGATCGCTCGATAGTAGTCGATCGAACGTGCCAAACCCTCGGAGAACGTGAGTTGCGGTTCGTAACCTAGCACCTCACGCGCCACCGAGATATCGGCCAGGCTCTCGCGGACGTCCCCCGCGCGGGGCGGGTCGAACACGGGGGCTAGCTCTGTTCCCAGAGCCCCGTTGACCGCGGCGATCAGGTCCAACAGGGTGAGCCGGGCGCCGCTCCCGACGTTAATCACCCGCCCGCTCGCCCCGGGGGCCGCGGCCGCCAGCAGGTTGGCGTTTACCACGTCTTCGACAAAAACAAAGTCGCGGCTCTGCAGCCCGTCGCCGTACACCGTGGGGCGTTTGCCCGCGAGCATCCGCGTCACAAAGATCGGGATGACCGCCGAGTACTCGCTGGCGGGGTCTTGCCGCGGGCCGAAGACGTTGAAGTACCGCAGGCAGACCGTCTCGAGGCCGAACGACTTGGTGAACGCCTGGCAGTAGAGCTCGCTGGCGATCTTCGACGCGGCGTAGGGGCTCAAGGGATCAACCGGGTCGGTCTCTCGCTTGGCGGCGAAGGGGCGATCGCCGTACGCGGCGCTCGAGGCCGCGATCACCACGCGCCGCACCCCCGCCCGACGCGCCGAGTCGAGCACCTGCACGGTGCCCGTCATGCACGCCGCGTGCGAGGCAAGCGGATCGCGCAGGCTGGCCGGCACCGACGCCATGGCTGCCTCGTGGAACACCACGTCGGCGCCCTCGACGGCGCGGTCGACGGCCGCGGGGTCGCAGACATCCGCCTCGATGACGTCGAACCCGCCGCCCAGGTGGTCAAGGTTGGTGCGGACGCCGGTCGACAGGTTGTCCAGCACGCGGACCCGGTCGCCGCGAGCAACGAGCGCCGAAGTGAGGTGGGAGCCGATAAACCCGGCGCCGCCGGTAACGACGGCAATGGCCATGCTTGGGTCGCCTTGGTGTGCGTGCGTCGGTGAGTTCAGGCGGCCGGCCTGGCGGCGCGACTCAGCACCACGCACTCCGGCGCCCTTCCGGTGGCGCGGCGGAGCCAGTGGGCCGCCTCGCGAACGAGCCGCGGCGTCGCCGTCGTGTCGTCCGCGAACAACAATCCTAACTCACAACGGCTCGCAAGGGGAAACAAGGCGTCGCTCGGCCCCCGGCAGCACCAGGCCGTGAGGGCGTAATCGTCGCGTAGGGCGGCCAGCAGCGAGAGCATCCCGGCGTCGATCGCGGCGGCCGTGGAGCGGAGCGTGGCGATGTCCCAGCCCGACTGCGCCAGTTCGGGCGCGGCGCGGTCGACGTCTTCGTCCACCAGGTTCACCAGCATCCGCCGCGCGGGGGCTGCGCCCCCCCAATCCGCCTCGAGGGCCCGGGCGACATGCGACAGGTCGAAGCCCTCGTTCAGGCCGCACGCGATGGCGAAGCGACCGGCGGGGGCAGGCAGGACGGACGCGGCGGGAGGATCGACCCGGAGCATCTGCGGAGCCGGAGCCGCGACGGGTTCGACCGAGACCGGTCGACCGTGGAGGGTCCGCAACGCCGCCGAGATCTTTCCCTTCCGCATCACTCGGCCCCGCGGAGGTTAGCGAACAACCTGCGGTACTCGCTGCGGCGCACCTCGGGGGTCGCCTCGAACGGCTCTACTTCGCGTTCGATGACGAGGATGGTCTCGTCGTCGGCGTCGCCGGCCGACGGGTTGGCCGAGATCGTCGGGAAGTACTCCTCTTCGAAGTCGTCGTCCAGCTCATCCAGTTCCGTGTCGCCAGAGTACGCGCCGACGCCGGAGCAGACCCGCGCGCCGTCGCACGGCTCTTCGCCGCAGATGGCCAGGCTCCGCGTGGGTTGGAACGAGGCCTCAGCGATCGGGAGCGGCTCGTCGTCTGCATCGAGGCCCTCGTCCAGCGTGTCGATGGGCTCCGCCGGCTCTGGCAGGGTTTCTGGCTCGCTTGTCAGCCGGGCCAGATTTTCCGCGAGCGCCCCGTCGAGCCGGTTCACGACGAACGGCGTCGAGGTGTGGAACGCCGCCCCCAGGCTGGCGTAGCGGTCGATGACCAACTCTTCTTCTTCCCACCCTTCGCCAAACGGGTCGACCACCGGGGGCGATGGGGGGAGGGTCGCCAACGCTTCGTCTGCGTTGTAGCTGGACGCCCGCGACGGCGACGGGTCCGGCGCCTGGGCCACGGGCGCCGGGGCCGGTGTAATCGCCGCGGCGGCCTCGGTCGGCTCTTCTTCTTCCACTACGTCCAGGTCTTCCAGCTCCCCGAACTCTACCCCCGCGTGCGGCGACGGGGTCGGCGCCGCGGCGACCTCCGGCGTGTACCAGGGCGCCGGAAGTTGGTGCAGTTCCGACCACGCCTGCTGCACTTGCAGCGGCTCGATCGGGTCGGCCGGCAGGTCGACCAGCCGCTGGCTGAGCTGGTTCAGCAGCCGCGGGACCCCGTCGGTGGCGCGGAACAACAGGTCGATCGCGGCAGAAGAGAAGCGGTCGGGCGATCGGCCCGCGGCCGAGAGGTGAGACCGCACGTAGGCCTGCGTCTCGTCGTACGACAGCGGCGTCACGTAGCACCGCGTCGCGATCCGCTGACACAGCGGCTCGAGCTCCGCGGCCGCCAGCAGCTCGTCTAGCGTGGGACCGCCGGCGATCACCAGCCGCACCGCCGGCTCGCCTCCTTCGGTCACTAGGTCGCCCAGCATCCGCAGCTCGTCCAGCAGCTTGACCGACAGAAGCTGCGCCTCGTCGACGATCAGCACGGCGCCGAGCGGGCGATCGCCCAACGACCGGAGCCCCTCGATCACCGCCAGCCGCAGCTCGCCCTCCTCCCGGTCGCGGTAGGGTTTTCCCATCGCAAACAGCATCGCCTGCAGCAGCGCGCGGCGGGTGCAGATCTGCGTCGACGCCAGCCGGACCACCGCGCCCCGGTCGCCCACCGCCTGAGCGACCATGTCTAGCAGCAACGACTTGCCAACGCCCGGGGCGCCGATCACCAGCGCCGGGCCGTCGCCGCGCGTCACGCAATCCACCACCGCGCGGCGTGAGCCCTCGATCGCGGCGCCCGGGAAGTACCGGTCGATCCGTGGCACCGACGGGAAGACGCGCGAAACAGACTTGGACGTGGGGCTCGCAGCGGCCTGGTTCATGCTTGCAGTGGGCTGGGTCATGGGGCAGGCACTCGGGTAACGAACGGGACGCAGACGGAGGTTGAATCGGCACACGGTCGGGCCCGCCTTGACCCTGTCCCGTCCCGCGACGGACATCCGTCGCTGGGTCAGGCGACCAACCGCCGGACAGCGCCCCCTGCGGCGCGGCGGAAATCGGCGTCGGTCATCGGCGTCGGCCCGGGGCGCGCAGCGCGTCGCTTGACCGCCACCGCCGTTCCGGCGAGCGCAGCGGTCAGCGCCAACAGGCACAGGCCCAACACGCGTCGGGGAGAGCTTTGTGCAGCCACGGCCGGTTGCGGCTGGAGTTGTTCGGGCTGGGCCGACGCCGCCGCTTCGGCCTCCGACTCTCGCGCCAGCAGTGCCAGCGTCTCCCGCCGGCGATCAAACAGGTCGGCGATCTCGGACACCAGCTCGGCGGAGACCTTCCCCGCGGCGGGCTCGGGCGAAATGGGCACGCCGCTCGCCGCGCCCAGCCACAGCGCGCCGGTGGTCTTCGGGTAGGGCATGGGACGCGGCGTGGGGGCGTCCGCGCGCGAGGCGGCAATCGCGGCGCTGCGCAGGCGGATCTCGGCGTCGATCTGCGCGAGTTCCTGGCGGGCGCCGTCGTCTCCCCAGCAGCGGGCCTCTACGCCCGCCAGCAGGGCCGCGACGGCCATCGTGGTGAGTCTTATTCGCATCGGTTATCCTGAACATCCAATCAGGGCGGGTGGTCCTGTCCGTATCGCTTGTATCGGTCGCTCCTAGCACAACGAACCTATGTTCCGCGTAAAAATCTGCGGGGTGACGACGGCCCAAGACGCCGCGGCCGCGGTTGCTGCCGGGGCGGACGCGATCGGGATTAACTTCTTTCCAGGCAGCCCACGCTGTGTCTCCTCCGCCCAGGCGAGTGAGGTCGCCAAGGCGGCGCAGGGAGCGCTGCGCGTTGGGGTGTTCGTCAACGCGTCTGCTAGCATGATCGTGGCGGCGGCCGAAGAAGTGGGGCTAGACGCGGTGCAACTGCACGGCGACGAGCCCCCCGCCGCGGCCATCGAGCTGGCCGCGCTGCTGCCAGAGGGGGTGGCGCTGCTGCATGCGTTCCGGCTCCCCACGGGAGATTTGTCGGCGGTGGCGTCCTACGCCGCGGCGGTTGCCGGCGGCGGCCGCCCGCTAGCGGCCGTGCTGGTAGACGCCTACTCGCCTGCCGCCTACGGGGGCACGGGGGCCCGAGCCGATTGGCGTGCGTTGTCTGGTTGGCGCGAGCGGCTGCCGGGGCAGAGGCTGGTGCTCGCCGGCGGCCTGACCCCAAAGAACGTCGCGGAGGCGATCGGCCAGGTTCGGCCCGACGGCGTCGATGTCGCCAGCGGGGTAGAATCGTCGCCGGGGGTGAAGGACCAGGCAAAAAGCCGCCTCTTTGTGGACCAGGCGCGCAAGGCGTTCGACCACGTGTGAGCCGGGGCGGCCCCGCCCCCGTCGGGGCGGACTAGGGGCGGCAATCTAGAGGCGCCGGGGCCGGAAGCGGCCCGGCCCGCTGCGATTCCGCTTTTTGGCCCGTTGCCCCTGTGGGCGCCCCCTTACTACACTGTTACCGCTATCGAATCTTTGATCCCTCCTGGAGAGCCCCGGTCGTGCCGCAAGTCGAAACGGAAAAGTTGCCGTACAAAGTTCTGGATTGCACACCCGAGCGCTTTGAAGAGCTCGCTGCATTCGGCCGCAAAGAGATCTCGCTGGCCGAGAACGAGATGCCGGGCCTGATGGCCCTCCGCCAGAAGTACGGCAAGAGCAAGCCGCTTGCGGGCGCCCGCATCGCGGGCTGTCTGCACATGACCATCCAGACGGCCGTGCTGATCGAGACGCTGGCCGAGCTGGGCGCCGAGGTCACCTGGAGTAGCTGCAACATCTTCAGCACCCAGGACCACGCCGCGTGCGCCATCGCCAAGGCGGGATACGCCGTGTTCGCGTGGAAGGGCGAGACCGACGAGGAGTTCGATTGGTGCATTGAGCAGACGATCACCGCGTTCCCGTCGGGTGAGCCGCTCAACATGATCTTGGACGACGGCGGCGACCTGACCGCCATGATCCACGACCGCTTCCCCGAGCTGCTCTCGGGCATCAAGGGGATCAGCGAAGAGACCACCGCCGGCATCCACCGCCTCGAGGTGCTCAACCGCACCGGCAAGCTCGGCTGCCCCGCGATCAACGTCAACGACTCCGCCACCAAGAGCAAGTTCGACAACCTCTACGGCTGCCGCGAGAGCCTGGCGGACGGCGTGAAGCGCGCGACCGACATCATGCTCGCCGGCAAGGTAGCGGTGGTGTGCGGCTACGGCGACGTCGGCAAGGGCTGCGCCCACAGCCTGCAGCGCTACGGCTGCCGCGTGATCGTCACGGAGATCGACCCCATCAACGCCCTGCAGGCCGCGATGGAAGGCTTCGAAGTCACCACGATGGAAGAGGCCTGCAAGGAGGGCAACCTGTTCGTCACCACGACAGGGAATAAGGACATCATCCTTGGGCAGCACATGGTGCACATGGCCGAGGACGCCATCCTGTGCAACATCGGCCACTTCGACACCGAGATCGACATCGCGTGGCTCGAAGCCCAGGTCAAGGCGGGCAAGGTCACCAAGGTAGTGATCAAGAGCGAGAAGGAAGGCGCCGTTGACCGCTACACCTTCAAGGAAACCGGTCGCTCGATCCTTACCCTCGCCAAGGGCCGGCTGGTGAACCTGGGCTGCGCCACGGGGCACCCGAGCTTCGTGATGAGCACCTCGTTCACCAACCAGACGCTCGCCCAGATCGAGCTGTGGAAGAATGCGGGCGAGTACGAGACCAAGGTCTACCTGCTCCCCAAGCGGCTCGACGAAGAGGTCGCCCGCTTGCACCTCGGCAAGCTGGGGGTGAAGCTCACCAAGCTGACCCAAGAGCAGGCCGACTACCTGGGCGTGCCGGTCGAGGGGCCGTACAAGTCGGACCACTACCGCTACTAATGCGGGCGAGAGGAATCCAACAACCAAGCGGGCCGCCAGAGAACCCTGGCGGCCCGTTTTTTGTTTTCACGTGGAACGTCGGGCCGCATGCAGCCGGTGTCGCCCAGCGGCGTCGATCGACGGCGATTGGCCGGCCCCGTTACACTCGTAGGTTGAGCGTGGTTGCCGCCCCTGCTGAGGGCCGCGGCCGACGACTTCGATCCCAGCCGCCCCAACTCAAGTGAGCTCTACCGTGGTTCGTAACGCGCTGCTTCTCTTGATGCTTCTCGCTGCCGCCCAACACTCGGCCGCCGAGTTCACCCACCCCAAGCCGGTGGCGGTCCGCTGGTGGGGGCAGGGGATGGTCTCGGTTGAAACCTTCGGCAACCTCACCGTGGTGATCGATCCGTACGGCGGCGACATCGGGTACGACTTGCCCGAGCTCTCCGCCGACCTAGTGCTCGTGACCCATGAACACGCCGACCACAACAACGTCGGCGGCGTGGGGGGCGGGCCCGTAATCGTGCGTGGGCTGAACGACGCCGGGGCGGTGAGAGAACTCCATCACCTGCTCGACCGTCCACCCACCACATCGAAGGTGATCTGGCGTAGCAATACCAAAGCGGACTCAGCCAAGACATCGAAGGACGCTGTTGGCGTACGGTCCGTTTCTGCTTGGCACGACGAACGACAAGGCGCCGATCGCGGAGCCACCGCGGTGTTCTCGATCGTTGTTGATGGGGTGAACATCGTCCATTGCGGGGACCTCGGGCAATCGAAGCTCACTGACTCACAAGTTGCTCAGCTCGGCACGGTCGATGTACTGATCTTGAGTGTTGAAAGCGACGCGGCAGTAACAATCGTCGAACAACTCAACCCGCGCTACGTCGTCCCCATCCACTACAAGACCGACCGGCTGAAGATTCCGCTCGAGCCGATCGACTCTTTTCTCGCCGCGGTCGGTGACCGCTGGGAGGTCGATCGGCCCGTGGTCAACACCCTGGCCGTCAGCGCCGCGGACGGCGACGACGAGACCTCAACACGCGTCGTGGTGCTGGGCTACGAGCCGTGGCGGCCCAGCGGCGAGCTGGCCGCGCTCATGGACCGGATGCAGTCCGCGGGCGAGGCTTCGCAGGGGGTGTTCGCCAAGCTCTCGCAAGAGCAGATGAGTTGGCGACCGCCGAACGGGTCGCACACGCCGCGCTGGAACGCGGAGCACATGACGGGTCGGCAGCTCGGGTTCTTCTCGCAGATCTACGCGGCGCTCGATCCAGAGATCGCAGCGATCGACCTGAACCCGGCGCAGATGCCGGACAAGTACCGGCCGGCCCACCCCGACTGGGACGGCGCCGAAGAGGCGCGCCAGATGGAGCGCTCGGCCGCCTTCGTCCGCCGCTTCGCCTACTTGCTGGACGGGGTCGATCCGGACGCCCGCGCCCCCGGCAGCCGCTGGACGCTGCGGCGACTGTTGCAGCAGATGGAGCGGCACTACGGCGAGCACACCGCGAACGTGCAGAAGAAGTTTGAGCTAGAGGGCTGGCCGGCGGGGTAGGTTCGGGAGAGGCGCCCTCTTGGCTAAGCGAATACCTCGTTCTCAATCTCGACGTGCAGCACTTCGAGTCCCCCACGCTTCGCTTGGGCGAGCGCTTCGCGCACCAGCGCTGAGAGCTCGCCCGGCCGATGGCAGACCCAGATGGCCGCGTGGCCGGCACGCATCGTGAGCATCGCGTCATCGAAGCCGGCCTCGAAGACCGCGTCTTCGAGGTCGTCCCCGATGTCGTCGCTTCTCAGGATCAAGTAAAACTCAGGCGTCATCGGGCAACCCTCCGGGGCATTGGTTTACGCGACGCACGATGTCGCGGGCATGATCTTCAGGGTTTCGCGGAGTCGACCAAACGGAGAACTTGCAGAGTCTGTGCCCGTGCGAACAAAGCAGCCGGCAGTAGGCGTGGCTCGCGGGCTGTTTCACTCTCCAACCCATCGAGACGGCGTACTTGATCGCCGCGCGGATGTGCTTGTTCGGGTGCATCCCTACTATTGTAGGCCGCTGCTTTGGGGAAAGCACTGGGGATTTCGGCCCTCTGCCGGGCGCCATAAACTGAGGGCTCGCCCCTCGCCCCGAACCCCCGCCACGGTCCCATGCCGCACCTTACCCCCTTCCGCGGCCAGCGTTACGACCTCGCCCGCGTGGGCGCCCTCTCGGACGTGGTCGCCCCGCCGTACGACGTGATCGACGCCCAACTGCAACAGCAGCTCTACGACCGCCACCCAGAGAACGTGGTGCGGCTGATCCTGAACAAGGACCAGCCCGGCGACAACGACGGCGAGAACCGCTACACCCGCGCCGCGCGGCTGCTGCGTACGTGGACACGCGACGGGGTGCTGTTCACCGAGGGGGACCCCGCGATCTATGTCTACCACCAGCAGTTCACGGAGCAGGGGCGCGAGTTCACCCGCCGCGGGTTCATGTGCCGCTGCCGGCTCACCCGGTTTGGCGAGGGCAATGTCTACCCCCACGAAGAGACCCACGGCGGCGCCAAGGCGGACCGGCTCAAACTGTGGCGGGCCTGCCGGGCGAACCTGTCGCAGATCTTCGGCCTCTACCCCGACCCGGACAACGCGGCCCAGACGCTGCTCGACACGGCGATCATCGGGCAGACCGCGCTCGAAGCCACCGACCACCTGGGGGTGCTCAACCGCCTGTGGCCGGTGACCGACCCCGACGTTCAAAACGAACTCGCGGCGCTGATGACCGACCTGCCGCTCTACATCGCGGACGGCCACCACCGCTACGAGACCGCCTGCAACTACCGCGACGAGGTCGCCGCCGAGTGGCGCGCCGAGCACGGCACGGACCTGCCCGCCGACCACCCGGCCCAGAGCGTGCTGATGATGTGCGTCTCGATGAGCGACCCGGGGATGATCGTGCTTCCCACCCACCGGTTGTTCCGCGGCCTGCCGGCGATGAGCGCCGCTCAGCTTCAGGCCAAGCTGGGCGACTGCTTCTCCTACGAGCCCGCGGGCACGGGCCCCGGCGGGGCGCCCGGAGTGTGGGAGCAGGTGGAGATGGAAGACGACCAGGGGACGCTGGCCCTGTACACCGCGGCCGACCAGGCGTGGACGCTGTGCCGCATCACGGACGCCGGCCGCAAGCGGATGGCCGAGGCCTCCACCGACCACACCCCCGCCTGGCAGCGGCTGGGGGTGAGCCTGCTGCACCGGCTGATAATTGACACGCTGCTGCAGGCCGCCGACGCCCCGGCGCCCAAGTACGTCCGGGCCATCGACGAGGTGGTGCACGGCCTCACGCACGGCGACGACACCGGCCGCGACCTCACCGGCCAGCAGGCCACCGGGGGCCATTTCAACCTGGCGGCGATCGTCATGCCCGCCACGGTAGAAGACATCCGCATCCTCTCCAACGCCGGCGAACGCATGCCGGCCAAGAGCACCTACTTCTACCCGAAGGTGCTGAGCGGGCTGGTGATCAACCCGCTCGAGTAACGCGTGTAGGGTGCACGCAGTGCACCAGCACCTCAGCAGCAGCCACCACTCTACCGCCGGTGCACTGCGTGCACCCTACTGTTCATCTCCCCGATGTTCCACGTGAAACGCGGGCGCAGTCTGCGGGGGATTGGTGTTCCACGTGAAACGGGGGAGGTTGGACGGTTGTGTCACGTGGAACGTGGGGGCGCTGCTCGCACGCGTCGAGGCGACGCCGCTCGCGACTCCACAGGGTGGCCAACACTAGGCTGCTGGTGACCATCTGAAACGGCAGCCACAGGCACGCCAGCGCAATCAGGCGGAAGGAGAATGCGCCGGCCACCCGCGCCAGGCCAAGCCCCACACAGATCCAGGTCGTTAGCCACATCGCGTGCATCAATGAGAACCGGAATGGCTCAGCAGGGGGCGGGTGGGTTTGGAAGAACTCTGTCCGCTCCGCCAAGGTGTGACCGGCAAGGTTGTTGATCCCCGCCAACCCGCCGAACGACTGGCCGACGATCGTCCCTAGCCCCGGCCCCGCGGCGAAATAGACCAGGGCGGCCGGCATGATCCATCCGGGGTCTGATCCGCGCTCCACCAGACAAAAGGGCCAACCCAGGCAGAGGAGCGCGATCAGCCCGCCGCAGAAGACGCCGAGGCGATCCCAACGGGGGGTCCAATCCACAGAACGCAGATACAAGCGGACGAGAGCGCAAAACAGCGACGAGACAAGAGCCGAGACGATCAAGCCGACCCAGACTCCACATCCCCCGAACATCACGGCGCCCCCCAAGCAGCCGCCCAAGGCGTAGACATCGAACGTCGGTTCTGTAAGTGCCAGCCAAGGGACCGCGAACAGGATGAACCCCGCCGCAAGGAGCGGCGGGTACGCGGCGCCCGCCAGGGCGAGCATGCCTACCAGGTGTGTCCACTTTCCCGGGGGCGGTCCGGGAGGACCCTCAGGAACCTCCATCCCGGGCTTGAGGATCACCTGACCACGCTTGGCCCGCACCCCGGCTGGTTCCCACAGCGGCGACGGGTACTCCGGGGCGCCCTCTAGCCGCGGGTCGGTTTCGTCGTTGGCGTCGTTGGCGTCGTTGGCGGTTGGCGCTGGTTGCATAGCCGCGGCTCCTCTCCCGATTCTAACCGCGGCGCCGGGGAAAGGGCGCATGTCGGATCGGTTCAGTCGTTTGGGCGGGGTGCGGCCGCTTGAGCCTCGGGGCGGGCGACTGCTCGTTTCCGCCGCCGTGCTTTCCGCGCGTCGGCCCACCGATCGTATCGCCGCGCCAACCGCAGCATCAGCCGGCCGCTCAGGAACTGCAGCGGCGGCGCGAGGCACAGCAGCCCCAGCGTTCCGGCGGTCATCAGCCCGGCGGCCTTGGCCGCGGTCAGGCAGACGCTCGCCCAGGCCGTGATCAGCAGCAGCTGCTTGATCGAGACGCGCCGGGCCTCGGCCGCCGGCGGGTTCACGCGGCCATGCCGCGCGTCCAACAGCTCCTGTTCCTTCAGGTTCCTGACGCCCCCCAATGCGCCAAAGAACTGTCCGACCAGCGTCGCTACGCCGGGACCCAACGCCAGGAAGGCCCAGAACTCGGAAGTCATCTCAAAGGAGAAGAAGGCGCTCCCCGAGGCGATCGGCCACGCCGTGCAAACAAGCCCGACGAGCCCCCCCAGAGCAACGCCCAGGCGATCCCACCCCGGCCGCCAGCCCAGGGTCGCCAGGAACAGCTTGCTCAGCAGCAGTGTCCATACCGAGACGAACCCCGCAAAGAAGCACCCAATCACGAAGGCGGGCAACAAGGCAAACAAGTCGAACAAGCCTGGCAAGTCGACCCGCAGCGGAACGCCCATCAGCCAGCCGACCGCGACGCCCGCGACGAACCACGCCAGGAAGATGAACGTCGCGACACAAGGGTAGACGCCCCCGCCGAGTGCGATCATGGCGCCGAGGAACAACCAGCCGTCCGCCGGGTCGACCCGCGCCGACCCGTCCAACCCGACACGGGACCGGGCTTCCGCTCGCTGGGCGCGCACCTGCGCTAGATCGAGCGCCAGCTTGTGCTCGTCCAACGCAGGGGCAGCGCTCGCGAACCCGTTGCTGGGTTCGGGCGCGTCGGTGCTTTGCTTCTTGTGTGGAGACATTGGTGGTGCTGCCTGATGTCAATCTAATCTCTCACGCGGCCCATCACACCGGCGTGCCGCGGGGCAGCCCCAACAGCCAGCGTTCTCTCCTCCAGGCGAGCCACAGCACGGCCATGCCGGTCACGGTTTGAAAGGGGAGCCACAAGCAAACCAGGGCGACCAAGCCCACGGACGCCGCGTTGGTCGCCCGCAGCAGGGTCAGCCCGATGCACAGCCAGAACGTCAGCCACATCGCCTGCATCAAGGAGAACCGGAACGGCTCGGCGCGGGGCGCGGCGGTGCGGAAGTACTCTAGCCGCTTCGCCACGCCGTGGCCGGCAAGGTTTCTGATGCCGGCCGCGGCGCCGAACGCTTGGCCGATGATCGTCCCCAGGCCCGGGCCCGCGGCGAAGAAGATCAGCGCGTCGAACGTCCAACCGTCACGGGTCGGACTATTGAAGAACACCGCGGGCCACCCCAGGCAGACGAGCGCCACAAGCCCGCCACAAAACGTGCCGAGCCGGTCCCAGCGCGGCCGCCACTGGAGCGACCGGAGCACCAGCGCCACCACGCCGTGCACCGCGAGCGCGGCCGCGGCGCACCAGAAGAGCCCGAACAAGCCAGATGCGACGGCGATGCTCAGCATCAGCATCGCTCCCCCCAAAAAGGCGTCCACGTCGAACCGCACGTCGCCGGCCGCTAGTTCCGCCGCGAACACCACGCCGCCCCACACCAGCATCAGGCATAGGAGCACCAGCGGGTAGCATCCCCCCGCGAGCGCAATCCTGCCGCCGAGGTAGAGCCAGTCGTCCGTCGGATCGGGGTCGTCGCCGGGGGGCCTGTGCTTCTCGAACACCCCGGGGGCGTCGAACTTCGGGGCCGCGTACGGGGTGGTGGGCGTCGGCGGGAGCTGGTGCGGCGCCCAGTAGTCTTCCTGAGCCGGGTCGGGGGGCGGGTTGTGCATGGTGTGTTTCCGTTGGATCGCTCAACCCGCGTCCAGGCGCGGCACGCGTCCCGACCCGTGCCTGGGCTTCTCTCTGCCGAGCCACACGAGGCGCCGCCGGTCAAAGAACCAAGCCCAGCGGACCATCAGCTTGGCGGACAAGAACTGCAGCGGCGACCAGACACTCAGCAGCACCAGCAACTCGGCATTCATCACGCCCATTGCACGCGCCGCGCCCAAGCCCACGCACACCCACGCCGTGACCCCCATCAACTGTTTGATCGAGACGCGGAGCCCCCGACACGGTTCGCTGACAGACAAGCCCCGCAGGTCCGCGATGAGCCGCTGAGACTTGACGATGTGGACCCCGGCTAGCCCTCCGAAAAACTGACCGACGAGCGTCGCCAGTACGGGGCCGGCCGCGATCAACATCGCCGCGTCCTGCGTGTTCCTCAGGTAGGGGTCGATGGGCCGCAGCACGAGCGGCCAGGCGGTGCAGATCAGCCCGACCAGCCCGCCGCCGAAGGCGCCCAGCCGGTCCCACCCCGGTCGCCAGTCAAGAGTCGCGAGCACTCCCCTTACGAGCAGCAGGGTCCACAGGCAAAAGAAGCCCGTGAAGAGAAAGCCGAAGACGATCGCCATCGGAGCGAGAGCGATCAAGAACGCCGCCGCTGTCGCGAGCGAGCTCAGGCTTTGGTATTTCGCGTAGGGGTCTGCTAGCAAGTACACCACATACAGCAGCGTCGCCCCGAGGCCGAGGTACACCCCCCCTCCGAACGCGATCGTGAACCCGACGTGCTCCCAGCCGTCCGGCGGCTCGACGCAGGCGGGCTCGGCCGTCTTGGCGTCCAGGGTCGTTTCGGGGCGTTGGGCGCGTACGCTTAGGGGGTCGATCCGCGGGTCGTCGGTCGTCGGCGGTTCTGGCATGGCTGCGGTTCCTGCTGCCCCGATTCTAACCGCACGCTAGCAATCGGGGGCAACTGACCTTGGGCTGCCCCCCGCGACTTCCCTACACTCCCGCCCGCAACGATCCCGGATCGTTCGTTGGTTCAAGTCTCGCCCCTAACCCCTCGCCCCCGCTGATGGGTCGCGTCCTCTGCATCGCCAACCAGAAGGGAGGCGTCGGAAAAACCACGACCGCCGTCAACCTGTCGGCGGGGTGCGCGCGCGCGGGGATGAAGACGCTGCTGGTCGACCTCGACCCGCAGTGCAACGCCACCAGCGCGCTGGGGGTCGAGCCGACCAACCGTCACCCGCTGGTCGAGCAGTCGCCGATCCGCGAGTCGGTGAAACCCACGGCCTACGCGGGCCTCGAAGTGCTGCCCGGCAGCCGCAGCTTCCACGACGTCGACGCGCTCGCCACGGTAGACGACAACCAGAGCCGCCGCGTGGCGGAGCACCTTTCGGCCAGCCTGGCGGTTTACGACCTGGTGTTCGTCGATTGCCCGCCGTCGCTGGGGGCGCTGACGCAGACGGCGCTGGCCACGGGCGACGAGGTGATCATGCCGCTGGAGTGCGAGTACTTCGCCATGGAGGGGCTCACGCAGATGATCGAGCTGATCAAGAGCGTGATGAGCCGCCGCAACGCCCGCTTGCAGTTCGGGGGGATCTTGCTCACCAAGCACGACCACACCCTGGAACTGACAAGAGAGGTAGACCGCGAGGTCAGGGGGTTCTTCGGGGACGTGGTGTTCCAGACCGTCGTTCCGAGGGACGTCGCCCTGGCTGAAGCCCCCAGCCATGGCCAACCGATCTTCGATTACGCTCCCCGATCGCGGGGCGCCCGGGCCTACATCGAGCTCTGTCAGGAGATACTTGGACGTGACTAACCAACGCCGCCTTGGACGTGGACTCGAAGCACTCTTGGGCCGCTCGCTGGACGAACCCGCGCCGCAGCCTGTGATGGAGGCCGCGCCCGCCGAGGGCGCCGCGCCGCTGCCGGAGTTTGTGTCGCGCGACGAGGCGGGCCAGCTTTGGCTCGACCTCGGCGTGATCCAGCCGAACCCGTTCCAGCCGCGGAAGCATTTTGATGAGGTGGAGATCGCCGACCTGGCGGACAGCATCCGCGAGCACGGCGTCTTGCAGCCGCTGGTGGTCCGCCCGATGGAAGAGGGGGGCTACCAACTGATCGCCGGCGAGCGCCGGTTGCGCGCGGCGCAGGCCGCCGGCTGGCGCCAGGCGCCGGTGCAGCTGAAGAACGTCTCCGATCAGCAGATGGCCGAGCTGGCCATCGTAGAGAACGTCCAACGCAAAGACCTGAACGCCATCGAGAAGGCGACCAGCTTCCACAACTACTTGCAGCAGTACGGCTGCACCCAGGAGGACCTGGCCAAGCGGATCCACATCGACCGCTCGACCATCGCCAACCTGATCCGCTTGTTGGACCTCCCCGAAGGGGTCCGGCAGATGGTGGTCGAGGGGGACCTTACTCAGGGCCACGCCCGCGCGCTGCTGTCGCTTGGCGAAGAAGAAGAGCAGACCAAGTTCGCCAAGCGCATCAAGCAAGAAGGCCTGTCGGTCCGCGCCACCGAGCAGGCGGTGCAGAACCAGGTGCACGCGCTCGACGACGACCTGCTGCGTTTGGTGACCGCCGAGCAGTTCGAGGAAGGGGGCGACGCCCCGGCGCCCAAGGCGCCCGCCACGCGTGGCGAGCAGCTCGCGGCCCTTGAGCAAGAACTCCACAACGCGCTGGGGACCAAGGTCGCCCTGCAGCAGAACGCCAAGGGGAAGGGGCGGATCACGATCCACTTCGCCAGCGTCGAGGAGTTCGACCGCATCCGCGCGATCCTCGTCCCCCAGCAACAAACCTCCATGGCCGCGTAGCGCCGGGCGCTGAGTGACACAATAGCTGCCGACCTACGGTCGGCGCGTTCGACGCCGGCTCAGAAGAACGCGCCGAACCTAGGTCGGCAGCTATTGAGCATCTTGCAGGCAGAATCGCGGCGCGTTGCTCTGCGTCCCCCGGACGACTACGATGCTAACTGCTGAAAGCTGACCGCTGACGGCAAACGGGGCGTGGCGCAGCCTGGCTAGCGCGACTGCTTTGGGAGCAGTAGGTCGCAGGTTCGAATCCTGTCGCCCCGATTTGTTCTAAATGCTTGCCGAATAGCACTTTGCGCTCTCTGCGGCGCAGCCGGCGAATCAGCTTAGCGAATCAAACTCCGGCGCGTACCGGACGAGTCCCCCCTCGGTCGGCAGACCGCCCGGCAGCAGCTCTAGGGCTTGGAACGCGCGGCCCCAGCCGTGCTCGTCGTGCAGGCCGAACTCCCCGGCGGGCCGGAAACCGAAGCGGGCGTAGTAGGCCGGGTCGCCCAGCACGACGGCCCAGCCCAGCCCGGCGGCGCGGCAGGCATCGAGCCCGGCGCCCATGAGCGCCGCGCCGATCCCCCGCCGGCGGTGCGACTCGGCCACCGCCAGCGGCCCGAGGCCCGCGCCGGTCGCTTGGGAGGGGGTCGTGACCGGGCTGATCGCGATGTGCCCGACGATCTGCCCGCCTTCCTCGGCGGCCAGCGACACGCGTAGGCGACCCGCCTCGCGCAGCCGATCGACCAACTCGGCTTCACCGGGGGTGGGGAAACTCGCCGCGATCAGGGCGTGGATGGCCGCTGTGTCGGTCGTTAGCTCGGGCCGGATCAACGGCATCGGGTGCTCCGGAGCGGTGTGCGGGGTGGGGGCTACGTCCGCGAGTGTACCCCGATTGCTCCGCGAGCGGGCGGCGCCGGGGGCGCCGGCGGCTTACTCGGGCGTGATTATCGTGACGCCACAACCCGTGTAGTTGTCCATCGCCATCAGGGCTTGCGGCGCCTGGTTGAGCGGGATCGTCCGCTCGACGAACCGCGTCGGGTCGAGCTTGCCCGATTCGACCAGGGCCAGCAGACCGGGGTAGGCGTGCGCTTGCAGGCCGTGGCTGCCGACGATCTCCAGCTCCCACGCGATCACCCGCCCCAGCGGCGTCGGGGGGTCGGCGTCGGCGCCCGCCAGCAGGCCGACTTGCACGTGCCGGCCCCGCTTGCGGAGCGACAAGATCGAGCCCGTCATCGCTCGGGCGCTGCCGACCGCGTCGAGCGAGACGTCCGCCCCGCGGCCGGTGAGCCGGTGGACGGCGTGCGGCAGGTCGGTGAGGGTCGAGGCGTCGAGCGTGTGCTGGGCGCCGAGCGCTTTGGCCAGGGCGAGCGGCTCGGGACGCGTGTCGATCGCGATCGGCCGGGCGCCGAGCGCGTGGGCGATCGCCACCGCGGCCAGGCCCACGCCGCCGCAGCCGTGCACGGCGACCCAGTCGCCGGGGCCGACGCGTCCCTGCGCCACGACCGCGCGGTAGGCGGTCGCGATGCGGCAGCCGAGGCTCGCCGCGGCCGCGTCGGTGACCCCCTCGGGGATCGTCACCAGGTTGCCGTCGGCGTAGCGGACCGCCACGTACTGGGCGAACGAGCCCCACGCGGTGAAGCCGGGCTGGAACTGGCGGTCGCACACCTGCTGGTTGCCGGCAGCGCACTCGGGGCAGTCGCCGCAGCCGGCGACAAACGGCATCGTCACCCGCTCTCCCAACTGTACGCGACGGACGTCGCGGCCGACGGCTACCACCTCGCCCGCCAGCTCGTGCCCAGGTACGTGGGGGAAGCGGGCGATGTCTGCGTCGTGCCCACGCCAGCCGTGCCAGTCGCTGCGGCAGAGCCCGGTGGCCGTGACGCGCAGCACCGCGCCGTCGGGCGCCGGGGTTGGGTCGGGGAGCGTCTGCACGGAGACGGGCCCGCCGAACGCGTGGTAGGCGACTGCGTTCATAGGCGGCTGGTGATAAGACCTACTCCCGGCGTTCTAGCGTCAGCATACAAAATTCCATCGCCTCGGCGCCCGGGATCTCCAGCGCCCGCAGCGAGAGCTCGCCGGGCCCCTGGGCGAGCTCGATCTCTCCCAACGCTGCTTGCTTGAAACGCTTGGTGTACGACTCGATCCGCGGGACCCGGTCGTGCTCGGCGCCCCGCAGGGGCGGGTCGTGCGCTGCGGTTATCTCGAACGGCAGCCTCGCGTCTCGGAAGCTCAACTCGCACTTGGCGCCGGGCTCTTGGGCCGCGTAGTAGAGGCCGACGCGGTAGACGCCGGCGGTTGCTACCTCGACGTTGAAGGTGATGCGGTCGTCGGGCGAGGCCCAGTGGGTGAAATACGAGCTGTTGGGGTGCCGGCTGGAACGCCGAATGGCGCCGTGGCCGCGGGAGTCGGCGGCCGGCAGCAGGGTGGCAGGGGCGTGCGGGTCGCCGACCACGAACGGGCGGTCGTCGCGGGCGTAGTTGGCCATGAACGCGTCGCGGTGCGCCCGCGCGCTGGCGGATAGCCTAGCGAGCGCCTCGGGCTGGGCGTCGTTCACCGGCCGGGTCTGCCCCGGGTCGGCGGCCATGTCGTACAGCTTCCCCTGATGGTCGAGCCGGTACTGTTGGCTGCGGGCGCTGATCTTGTCCTGCCACTGGTTGATGAGCACACGGTCGGGCCAGTCGGCCGTGTCGCCAAGCAGCAGCGGCGCCAGGCTGAGCCCATCGACCGGATGCCTGGTGGCGGCGGGCACGCCGGCCAGCTCGCACAGCGTGGGGAGCAGGTCGCGCGCGCTGGCGATATGCGCCACCTCGGTGCGGGGCGCAATGTGGCCGGGCCAGCGCACCAGCAGGGGGCTGCGTACGCCCCCCTCGTCGGTCTGTCCCTTCTTTCCCTTCATGCCGTCGTTGTAGCGCACTCCGGCCGGGCCGTTGTCGTGGAACCAGACCACGATCGTGTCCTCGGCCACGCCCTGCGCGTCGAGGCGGTTCAGCAACCGCCCCACGTTCCAGTCGAGGTTCTCGCACATCGCATACGCGCAACGCGTCTCGTCTGCTTTGCTTTGCCGCTTGGCGTCGCCGTCCGGGGGCATTGTCATCTGGCGATCGGCGAAGCGGCGCCAGAAGCGGCCGGGCGCCTGCATCGGGGAGTGCGGCGTGTTGTAGGGCACGTAGACGAAGAACGGCTGCTGCTGGGCGACCGATTGCTCGATGAACGTGATGGCGTGGTTGGTGTAGTCGTCTGCACAGTAGCCGGCGCCGCGGACGATGCGGCCGTTGTGCTCCTGCATGGCGTCGAAGTAGTCCCCCAGGTGGCCGCTGCAGAAGCCGAAGAACTCGTCGAAGCCGCGGGCGTTGGGGTGGTAGGGGTGCTGGGCGCCGTTGTGCCACTTGCCGAAGGCGGCCGTGCGGTAGCCGGCGGCCCGGAAGAGGTCGGCGATGGTGGTCTCGTCGAGGTTGAGCCGCTCGCCGCCGGTCGACGTGGCGTACACTCCGGACCGCGCATGGTGACGCCCCGTGAGGAACTCCGCGCGGGTCGGCGAGCAGACGGGGCAGACATAGAAGCGATCAAAGCTGGCGCCGTCGGCCGCCAGCGAGTCGACGTGCGGCGTCGCCAGATCGGCGTTGCCGGAAAGGCTCAGGTCTCCCCAGCCCTGGTCGTCGCTGAGCAGCACCAACACGTTGGGCCGGTCGGCCGCGGCGGGCGACGCAAGCGTCTGCCAGGCGACGAGTAAGGAAGTCAGACGCAAGAGGACGGAGCGTACGGCGTTCATGCCAATAGGAGCCGGGTGAGGAGACCCGCTGATCGTAGCCTACGGCGCCCGACGGATGAACTCCCGGCGTAGCGCTTGCTCAATCGAACAGCAGCGAGAACGCCAAGCGGCGTAGCGGCTCGGAATCGACCGGCGCCTCTTCCGCAGCGAACGCCGGCATGCCTGAGGCTCCGCCCGCCGGCTCGTGCCGGCGCTCGGCCAACAGCAACAGCAGGGCCGCGTCGGCCGCAGAGTCGCCGGCCTGAGTTGGCAACGCCGCGCGCGGCGACGGACGATGGGCACGCGGCGCCGCAGAAGTTCCCGTTGAGATCAGCGGCAACGAGTCGTTAGGCGCCGAGGCCGCGGAAACCGCCGGCGCCGGGGCCACGCTCGCGACCGCGGCGGACTGCCCAAACGTCGCCCGCCAGACGGCCAGGTCCGCATCATCGACCAGGCCGCTACCGTCTGCGTCGGCGCCCGAGAGGGGGGCGACGATCTGGTTGAGCGAGTCGCGCCACACGGTGTAGTCGGCGGCGTTCACCGAGCCGTCGCGGTTGAAGTCGCCGCCGGGCGTTGCTCCCACGGCGCCAAGGCCGAAGCCGAAGTAGCCCAGCACGCGCGTCATCACGTCGGTTTGATTGCCCGCGCCGACCAGCGACTCGAACGGGAACCCCATCATCACCAGCCGCGTGGCGCCGCTGGAGTACTGGATGGCGGCCGTGCCGGCGCCGCCGTCGTACGCCATCGCGGCCGTCGCTCCTCCCAGCGGGTTGATGACGTCGGGGTAGCCGACGTCGTACGACTTGGCGCCGTTGTCGAAGCGGAGGTCGAGGCCCGCGAAGATCGAGCCGGCGACGCCGGCGGCGTCGTACGTCAGCGCGTCGTCCTTCACGTAGTCGGCGCGGAGCACGTTGTTGTAGAACGTGCGTCCGTTGTTCAGGTTGTCGAGGTCCCAGCCGATCTCCGACCCGGAGACAAACAGCTTGCCCCCACCCGACAGGTAGGCAGACACGGCGGACTGCTCGGCCGGGTTGAACGTGTCGTCGGCGGACGACTCGGTCCCCAGGATCCACACCACCGCGTCGTAGTCGCCCAGGTCGACCGCGCCGCTGGCGACCGCTTCGTTGGCCACCGAGGTGACCGCGGCGGTTGAGCCCGACTGGCGAACCGCTTCGGCCACTTCGACGACGTAGTCGTAGGTATTGGCGCCGATCAAGCGGACCCGATCGGCCGTGTTCCCGCCCGCGAAGGGCTCTGCTTCCACCAGGCTGCGGTCGCGGCGGTCAAAGCCGCCCACGATCAGCAGCCGCTCGGTCGACGCCGACGGCTTGGCGGCGACCACCTCGGAATCGGGGGACTCGCCCCCCGCGTTCACGGCGGCGACGCGGAAGTAGTACTGCTGTGCGGCGTCGAGCCCGGTGAGCGTGAACGCCGAGGTCGCCCCGCCGGCGACGTAGGTCCCGCCATCGAACCCGCGGCCGCCGGTCGACGCGTAGATCATGTACCCGGTGGGGGCGCCGCCGGCGTAGGCGGACGGTGCGCCGGCGGTCCACGAGAGGGTGACCTCGCCGGGCGCGGCCGACTCGGCCGACAGCGAAGCGACCCGCGGCGGGGCGTCGATGTTGGGGGTGGCGCCGCCGTCGACGGCGCGGAAGTAGTCGACGATCCCCTGGTAGGTAGCGCGTGCGATCGCCTCGCGGACCCGCGGGTCGCGCAGCATTTGGGCGTCCTGGGTGTTGTCGTGGAACCCGGTCTCGATGATCGTGGCGTCGAACTCGCCGCCGATGTAGGCGTTGTTGATCTCGCCGTAGTTGAAGCTGGCCTGGTAGGTGACCGTGCTGCGGCCCGCCCAGTTGTGTTCGAACTGGCCGTTCTGGGCGACCAGGTCGTCGTTCACCTGCTTGGCGAGGGTCTGCGCCAGCAACAACTGGTTGGGCGTGGCGCCGCCGCTGGAGGTGTTGTGCAGCCCCAGCACGCCGCGCGACGTCGCGGTGGCCGGGTCTCCGGTAGTCGCGTTGGAGTGGAAGCTCACCAGCACGCGGTCCGACAGCACGCCCACCCCTTCTTGATTCATGTACTCGGCGTAGCGGGGGGCGAGCGACACGGTGGCGGTTGAGTCGGTGCTGCTGGTGCGATAGGCGCTGGTGGGGATCCCCTGCGCGTGGTCGACGTGCCACTCCACCCAGTACAGGCCCGCCTCGTTCTCGCGCGGCTGGCCGGAGACGCCGCCGCTGCGCGTGATGTCTCCCATGCCGTTGCCGAAGCGGATCATGTCCGCCACCACCACCTTGCCGGGGTCGTCGGAGCGGTTGCTGATCTCGACCGCGCCGGCCGTGCCCGCCTCGAAGTGGTACGTGCCCAGGTAGACCAGCCCGTTGCCGACGCGGCTGTGGTCGACCGTCACCTCGGTGGCGCCCCCGGAGTGCTGCACGCGGTAGAGCTGGTCGGTCGCCCGGTTCGTGCCGGCGGGCGACCACGCGTACACCGGGTAGTAGCCCGCCTCGGGGAGGTTGGGGCGGTAGGTGGCGACCGCCGTCTCGACCGGCGAGGTGGTGGCGAACCGGTAGCGCACGTCGCCGGCGTCGCCAAAGTAGACCGACCCCGAGCCCGCGCCCCAGCCGCTGCTGAAGCTGACCCCCGGGTCGTCGTTGTCCAGCACGCGCTCGTTCACCTGATGGCCCACCGGCCGCAGCGGCACGACGGTGGCGCCGGCGTTCCACAAGTAGTCGGCGAGCTGCGACATCTGGTCTTGGTTGCCGAGGTCTTCTACCATGTCCAGCAGCAACCCGCGCTGGTAGCCCCAACTGCTGCCCGAGGCGGTGATGCCGTGGCCGCCGTGCAGGTAGACGATCTTGTCGTCGAGCGCGCCGCTGGGCTGGGCGCCGACCTCAACCAGTCCGGCCGCCGCCAGCATGTGGCGCGGCTCGAGCCGCTCTGCCGCGAAGACGCGGCGCGGGTGGGCGGGCCCCGCGGGGCTCGCCAGCAGGGAGGCCAAGAAAGAAAGCATAAAGGATCGCCTGATTCGCATAGCCGGCTGGTTCTCTGTCCTCCTTCAGCTTAACCAGCAGCACGAACATGGCTCTCCGATTTGCGCATGAGAGTCGCGCGGCGATGCGGTCGCCCGCCGAAGTCGGCAGGGAACCGCCGTGCGTTGGAGAAAGAGAAGGGAGAGGTGGGGATAGATGACGGGAGAGGTGGGGATGGTCTTCCGGTGCGCGAGCGGGTTAAAGATCGGCAATGCTCTAGATTGCCAAAGCTACACACGAACTGGCCATCGAGAGCAGCAAGCGCCCAGAGAAACCTATCTCCACCTCCCGTCCGTATCTCCACATCCCCCTTAGGCTGCGGGATCGCGCTCAACGCGGCTCTGCGGCCCTCGGCTTCTGCTGCTTTGGCTTGAGCGGGAAGTTGGCGTCGTCGACCCGCGCGCGCTTCATCAACGCCTCGGCCTTAGCGATCAGCTCGGGGCGCTTGGCCGCTAGGTTGTTGCTCTCGGCCGAGTCGTTGGCCAGGTCGTACAGCTCCAACGGTTTGCCCAGCCGCGGCCGGACGGCCTTCCAGTCGCCGAAGCGCACGGCCTGGCAGGGGCCGGCGCCCTCGTGCAGCTCCCAGTAGAAGTACTCGCGCTCGGGCGCGGCGCCCCCCTTGAGGAAGGACGCCAGCGAGAGGCCGTCGGTCTGGAAGTCGGCCGGCAGCTTGGCGCCGGCCAGCTCGACGGCGGTCGGCAAGAAGTCCCAGAACGCCCACGGCTCGTCGCTCACCCGCCCCGCTGGCACAACGCCCGGCCAGCGCGCCAGCGCCGGCTGGCGGAGGCCCCCTTCGTACATGCCGCGCTTGTAGCCGCGTAGCTTGCCCCCCATCGATTGGTCGAACCGCTTGCCGATCGGCGAGCCGGGCGCGAAGGAAGACCCGTTGTCGCCGACGAACATGATCAGCGTGTTGTCGTCGACCCTCTTCTGCTTGAGCAGCGCGACCAACTGCCCCATGTCGGAATCGAGCCGTGTGACCATCGCCGCGTAGGCCTTCTGCTGGTCGGTCCACCCCGCGCGGTTGGCGTACTGGCCCAGCTCGTCGATCTCGTACTTCGCGTGCGGCAGGGTGGTTGCGTAGAACAAGAAGAACGGCTTGTCGTCCTGCTCCCCGACCCACTTGAGCACGTCTTGCTGGATCAGGTTTTGTGCGTAGGTCTTCTGGGCGCCGTCGGCGTTCTCTGGGAGCTCGATGCGGGCCTCGTCGTCGTGCAGGTAGGTGGGGAAGTAGCTGTGCGCGTGCACCTGGCCGTTGTAGCCAAAGAAGTGGTCGAAGCCCTTCTTGTGGGGGCTGCCGGTGGTGTCGAACTGCCCCATCCCCCACTTCCCCATGCACGCGGTGGCGTAGCCCGCCCGCTGCAGCAATTGCGCCACGGTGACGGTGGACGCCGGCAAGGGGAGCTGCCCCGCGCCGAAGGCGGAGCCGTCTCGGATCTCAAAGTTGCCGCGCACCGGGCAGTGCCCCATGTCGAGGCCGGTCATCAGCGACGACCGCGACGGGGCGCAGACGCTGGTCCCCGAGTAGGCCTGGGTGTAGCGTGTCCCCTCGGCCGCTATGCGGTCGAGGTTGGGGGTCTGGATCAGCTTCTGCCCGTAGCAGCCCAGGTCGCCCTGCGCCAGGTCGTCTGCCAGCACGAAGATGATGTTGGGCTGCGAGGCGGGGGCGTGCCCGACCGCGCACGCAACCAGCAGAAGCGACCAAAACAGCAGACGAGCCGAGCCAGAGATTGCCATGGTTCAAAGCGCCGGTTGAACGGAAGGGGGGAGTCAGCAGAGCGGTACTAGTTTAGCACCGCCGCGCCCCCTGCGTTTACCCGCGAATGGTGGCAAGCGGCGCCCGCAGCGGTCATGATACCGCCATCGGGGAAACCGGCCGCTCTTGCCCCGGGCCGACCCTGCCGCAACGCCTCCCGGACACACCACCGATGATCGCAACCCGCTGGACGCCGCTCGTACTGATTCTGCTCTCGCTCGCAACCGCCCCGCTCTGGGCGGCCGACGCCCCCCCCGAGGGGTTCCGCTCGCTCTTGAACGGCAAAGACCTGGCGGGCTGGCAGGCGCGGCCCCACTTCGACCCACGCACGTGGGCCGCGCTATCACCCGAGGAGCGGGCCGCCAAGTCGGAGCAGTGGATGGCCGAGGCCCGTGAGCATTGGCGCATGGACGGTGACGAGCTAGTGAACGACGGCGCGGGCCCCTACCTGACCACCGAGGACGATTTCGGCGACTACGAGCTGCTGATCGACTACAAGACCGTCCCCACGGCCGACAGCGGCATCTACCTGAAGGGGAACCCCCAGGTGCAGATCTGGGACTCCACGGACCCCGATGACATCGCGCTGGGCGCCGACCACGGCAGCGGGGGCCTGTGGAACAACTCCCCGGACGCCCCCGGCCGGATGCCGCTGGTGCTGGCCGACAAGCCCTTCGGCGAGTGGAACCACCTGCGTATCCGCCAAGTCGGCGCGCGGACCAGCGTCTGGCTGAACGACCAACTCGTGGTCGAAAACGCCATCATGCAAAACTTCTGGGACCGCGACAGCCCGCTGTTCCGCGAGGGGCCGATCCAGCTCCAGACGCACGGCGGCGAGATCCGCTGGCGGCGTATCTACGTCCGCGACCTGCCGACCGACGAGGCCAACGCCGACCTGGCCGGCCACAACCGCGATGGCTTCGAGCCGCTGTTCAACGGCCGCGACCTCTCGGGGTGGATCGGCGCGACCGACAACTACGAGGTGGTCGACGGCGCCATCCGCTGCAAGGCGGGCCAGGGAGGGATGCTGCTGAGCGACGACGAGTACGGCGACTTCGTCGCCCGGCTCGAGTTCCGCCTCCCCCCGGCCGGCAACAACGGCCTGGCGATCCGCTCGCCCGGCACGGGCGACCCCGCCTACGCGGCGATGTGCGAGCTGCAGGTGCTGGACTCAGAGCACCCCAACTACAAGAACCTCGACCCCCGCCAGTACCACGGCAGCGCCTACGGCATGGCCGCCGCGCACCGCGGCTTCCTGCGCCCGCAGGGGGAGTGGAACTTCCAGGAGGTGACCGTCCAGGGGAGCAAGATCCGCGTCGAACTCAACGGCAACGTGATCCTCGATGCCGACCTGGCCGACGCCGCCGACTTCATGGCCGGCTCGGCCCACCCCGGCAAAGACCGCACCAGCGGGCATTTTGGCTTTGCGGGGCACGGCGACCCGGTGGAGTTTCGCAAGGTGGAGGTGAAGCGGCTGGGAAGTGAGAAGTAGCGGGCGATGCGAATGAGCCATAACGGAGAGAATCAGCCGATGTTGCCCCCGGCGGTGACTACATCTCCGGCGACACGGATGGTTGTTGCGCTCGCGTGCTTGTTGGTCTGCCAAACCACTTTCCGCGTGCTGCTGACCTACAGCGACTACTTCCCGCCCAACTTTCAGGCCGACTTCTTGCTCGGGCGGCGGGCGCACTAGTCTCGCATTTCCATGGAAGCCGCTGCCGCGGCTACTTCCTTGATCCGCCAACCCATAAGGTCGGCCCGATCATCGCGTCTCGCGTTGCCGTAGAACGTCATCAGGAATGCTTGGTATTGCCAGCCGGAATGCTTGCCGACTGCCTCCTCAATCATTAGGCAGAGCCGCATGCGGTCGCGGTCCGAAAGCGCAAGGAAGTCGTCGCCGGCGCCGTCCACTATCAGACGCCTTAGTGAAAGCTCTGATTGAGAAGTCGAGCTTGGCTGCGTCTTATTCGGGGCATGATTGGAGAGGGCCGCCAACACGCCGACCGATAGAGAGCCGACTATTATCGTCACCAACCATAGATGAAGCTTGTTCGGCTTTTTCGCCTTGGGCGTCAGCCTGCGCGGGAACAGGTCTCGCAGTTCGACCGATTCCGGCGGCTTCCGCGCCTCAGCTTCTTGGGCTTCGCGCACCATATCGTCAAGGTCCATTGTGTCACCTACCAACTGACACAGTTCGCCCCACGTCGTAGGAGATCACGTCAAGACTCCTGAAGCGGCGATCGGACCCGGCAGACTCCCCCGCCGTCGTCGAGCTCTCGTAAGGATTATCCGACATGGCTCGGCCCTCGGTGGACTAGCGTCCACCGCTGGGGGGGACCGCTGGGTTCCCGAAAATTGGTCGCCCGATGAGTGGGGACCAGAAAATGACTGGGGTCCAGAAAAGAAGTGGAGCGAAAGGGATTCGAACCCTCGACCTCTGCATTGCGAACGCAGCGCTCTCCCAACTGAGCTACCGCCCCCCACTGGAACGTAGAATCTTAGGTCGGGGACCAATTCCTGTCCAGAAGGGGGCATCGAGCCGCGCCCGTCAGGAAGCGGAGCTAGCGGGGCATCGAGCCGCGCCCGTGAGGAAGCGGAGCTAGCGGGGCGCCGTGCGGGGCTCGGCTTCTAGCAGGGGGCGGATTTCCTCGAAGAAGTCGTGGATATCGTCGAACTGCCGGTAGACGCTGGCGAAGCGGATCAACGCTACCTCGTCGAGCGCCCGCAGGTGCTCCATCACCAGCAGCCCGACCTGACGGCTCTCGACCTCGGTGTCGAAGGTGGCGTACACGTCGTTCTCGATGGCGCCCACGGTCGCCTCGATCTGCTTGTCGCTGATCGGCCGCTTGACGCAGGCCCGTTCGAGCCCACGCTTGATCTTCTCGCGGTCGAACGGCGCCCGGGCGCCGTTGCGCTTGATCACCTTGATCGTGGTCTCTTCGGGCCGCTCGTAGGTGGTGTAGCGGCGCTCGCAGCTCAGGCACTCGCGACGCCGACGGATCGCCAGCCCGTCCTGGCTGGCGCGGGAGTCGATCACGCGGTCGTTGTCTTCTTTGCAGAACGGGCATCGCATACCGGAGGATCATACCGTGGGCGGGGAGGCGGTGAAATGCCGCGGAGCTGCGCCGCTGTGCGAGCCGGGGCGTCCTCGACCCCGGCGCATCAGACAAAGGCTTCCCATCCGGCGCCGCTTGTCGCGGCGCGCCAGGGGCGGGGACGCCCCGGCTCACTCGGATCCAGATCGATGCGTTATTACCCCAAGATCGGCCTCCGCGCAGCGAACCACCCGCATGCCGTGTGTACCGCGGCCCCCAACCGGCGCTATAATGCGGCCCCACGCGGGCCGCGGTGGCGGAGCCGGCCCCACGATCGACCCCTCGGAGACGACGCGAGCATGCAATGCCCCAAGTGCCAGGCAGAGGTTGCCGAAGAATCGGTTTACTGCCCCAAGTGCGGCGGCCGGCTCGATGCGCGGCACGCCCCCTCGGACCTGAAGACGCCCGAGGCCGACCCCGCGGCGCCCCCAGCCGCCGAGGCGCCGCGTGAGCGGTTCTTGCGTGCGGCCGCCTCGAAGCAGACCGACGGCGAAGAGACCGAGGAACAGCTCTGGCAGGGGAGCTACGCCAAGATGGCCATGATCGGCAGTTGGGCCGCCGGCGGCTTGGCCACGGTGGCGGCGCCGATCGTGCTCGGCGTCGCCGGCATGCTCTCGGGCGGGGGCCTGTTCTGGCTGCTCATCGGGCTGCTGGTGATGTGGGTGTTGCTGGTGGGGCTCTACTTCTACCGGCGGTTTAGCGTCCACTACACGCTCACCACGCAGCGGCTGATCCACGAGTCGGGCCTGCTGTGGCGCACGATCGACCGGGTCGAGCTGATCGACATCGACGACGTCACCTTCCGCCAGGACCCCGTGCAGCGGGCCTTCGGCGTGGGGACTATCCAGATCGACTCCAGCGACACGACCACGCCCAAGCTCAAGCTGCCGGGGATCGAGCGGGTGCGGTACGTCGCCGACCTGATCGACGACGCCCGCCGCCGCGAACGCCGCCGCCGCGGCCTGCACATCGAAGCCGTATGAGCACGCCGGCGCCGCCCGAGCAGACCACCATTCGAGACAGCCTGGCGCGCGAACGCACCCGGCTGGCCAACGAGCGGACGCTGTTGGCCTACGCCCGCACGGCGATCATGCTGATCGCCACCGGCGCGACGCTGCTCAAGCTGTTCGAGCCGTCGATCGAAACGCACCTCAGCGGTTGGTCGCTGGTGGGGTTGGGGGGGGTCGTCTCGCTGCTTGGTTTGTTGCGGTACTCGCGGATGCGACGATTGATCGACCAACTCCGCGATTAGGTCGGGCGGCTCCCGACGACGCGACTCGATATTCCCCCGCTGCGTCAGGCACGGCCTGACCTACCTGATGGCAAGTAATGGCCCGAAAGAAAGCCGCTGCTGCGGCCAAGAACTCTTACACGGCGCACCTGATCGCCGGCGCGACCGGCGACTTGGTCCACCGCATGCTGGGGATCGCCGCGGGGCAGTTCCCCAACGCGACGATCAAGATCGTTGACCACCCGCTGGTCGACAGCGAGGCCCGGCTGCAGGCCGCGCTGGCCGCCGCCGATGGGCCGCGCTCGATCGTGATCCACGCCCTGCCCAGCGACGAGTCGAAGCGTCGCATCAAGCGCTGGTGTGTGCCCCGGTCGATCCCGGAGTTCGACGCCACCGGCCCGCTGATCGACTTTATCTCGACCTGTGTGGGGCAGCTTCCGGAGAACGACCTGTCCCGGCTGCACCAGGTCGACATGGCCTACGGGCAGCGGATCGAGGCGATGGAGTTCGCCCTGCAGCACGACGACGGGCTGGGGCTCCCCACGCTGCGGGCGGCCGAGATCGTGATCGTGGGGGTGAGCCGCGTGAGCAAAAGCCCCACCACGCTCTACCTGGCGTCGCGGGGGTACAAGACGGCCAACGTCTCGATCTCGCCGCAGACCGGTTTTCCACCCGAGCTGGCCAAGATCAGCCAGAAGAAGATCGTGGCCCTCACCACGCAGCCCAAGCTGCTGCAGGCCATCCGCAGCGACCGGGCCGATGAGATGGGGATGGAGCATACCGACTACGACGACCTGCCCGCGGTGCGCCGCGAGGTGATGGAGGCCGAGGCCGAGTACCGCCGCCGCGGCTGGCCGGTGGTGAACGTAGCGGGGTCGACGATTGAAAAGACGGCCGCCCAGATCATAGAACTACTGAAACTTCCGACCCGGTAGCCCCGCGCGCCGGTCGGCCCCCCCCGCTCCCCCCGCCAACGGCCCCGCCATGCAGCACGCCCTGTCCCTCTTGCAGGCGGACCCGCTGATGGCGCTCGCCGCGATCGCCGCGCTCGGCGTGGCGCTGGGCGCCGTGCGGCTTTGGGGGGTCGCGCTGGGCACGTCCGGCGTGCTGTTTGTGGGCATGGCGTTGGGGCACCTCGGGGTATCGCTGCCGCCGCTGGTGGGGCAACTGGGGGTGACGTTGTTTGTCTACTCCGTCGGGCTGCAGGCGGGGCCGCACTTCCTCAGGTCGATCCTCCGGCACGGGCCGACGCTGCTGCTGCTGACCGGCGTGACGCTGCTCACCGCTTGGGGGGCGGCGATCGCCGGCGCGACGATGCTGGGGCTCGACCGCGCGATCGCGATGGGGCTGTACGCCGGGGCGCTGACGTCGACCCCGGCGCTGGCGGCTTCGTTGCAGGTGTACAACGACCCGCATATTTCTGTCGGCTTCGGCGTCGCCTACCCGCTGGGGGTGATCGGCGTCATCCTGTTCGTGCAGGTCGTCCCCCGGCTGCTGCGGATCGACTGGGAGCACGAGGCGGAGGCGGCCCGCAACGCCGACGCCGCGCCCCCGATCGAGGCGGCGTGGTTCGAGATCACCAACCCCCAGGTCAACGGCAAGACGCTGGCGCAGGTCGAGTCGATCCTGGGCGACGGCGCCAACGTGTCGCGGGTCCTCGACCGCTACGCCTCGCTCTCGCCGCAGGGCGAAACGCACCTAGCGATCGGCCAGTACCTGAGGGTGGTGGGCGCCGCGGCCGACCTCGGCAAGATCGAGGTCGTGCTGGGGCCGAGGCGAGACGACTTCCGGCCCCCCAAGTCGGTGATCTCCGACGCGCGGGTGGTGGTCACCGAAGAGTCGCTCTGCGGCCAGTCGCTACGCGAGCTGGGTTTCCGGGAACGCTTCGGGGTGACCATCACGCGGCTCTGGCGAGACGACCTCGAGTTTGTCCCCAGGGGCGACATGTGCCTGGAGTTCGGCGACGAGCTGCGCGTGGTGGGCGACATCGACGACTGCAAGCGGCTGGTCACGCAGATCGGCCACCGCCCCGAGCGGATCCACGACACCCGCTTCCTGCCGCTGTGCGTGGGGCTGCTGGCCGGCATCGCGATCGGCCACGTGCCCATCCCCGTGCCCGGGATCGAGGGGTTCGCCCCCACGCTGGGGCTGGCGGGCGGGCCGCTGCTGGCCGGGCTGATCGCCGGGCACTTCGGCCGGATCGGCCCGCTGAACTTCCGCATGCCGATCGCCGCCCGCGGGCTGATGAACGAGGCGGGGCTGATCTTGTTCCTGGCCAGCGCCGGCGTGGGGGCGGGCGCCAGCTTCTGGAGCGTCGTCTCGGCCCAAGGCCCGGCGATGCTTGCGGCCGGCGCGTTGGTGACGCTGCTGCCGCTGCTGGCCGCGTTCTGCATCGCCCGCTACGCGGCGGGTTGGGACGCGCTGCGTTCGCTCGGCGCCGTGTGCGGAGCGATGACCTGCACGCCGGGGCTGGGCGTGGTGAGCCGGCTGGCCAACTCCCCCGCGCCGGCGACCGCGTACGTGGCCGTCTACCCGATGGCGTTGGTGGCCGTGTCGGTGCTCACGCCGCTGATCGGTTGGGCGCTGCCGTTGCTGACCGGGTCACCGTAGGGGGCGTGCGCGCTTTTCACCGGTCCGCGGCTGCGCCGGCCGGCGCCGGTTTGGGGCCGGGGTGCTTCTGGTTGCCCGTTGCGGCCGCCCAGGCGTTGTAGTCCGCAGCCATCCGCGCCGCGCGGCCCGGCGCGCCGCTGGCCAGGTTGTTCATCTCGGTGCGGTCGCTGCTCAGGTCGAACAGCTCCCACGCCTTGGTGAGCTTGTCGAACACCAGCTTCCAGTCCCCTTGGCGGATGGCGGCGTTCCCGGCGAAGCTCCAGCAAAGCTGATCGTGCGGCGTGCGCTGCTCGCCGGCAAAGATCGGCGCCAGCGACTTGCCCTCCACGGGCAAGATGGTGTGGCCGTGGCGCTCGGCGGGGTAGGCGCCCCCGGCGACGTCGAGGCACGTCGGCAGCAGGTCGATAATGTGGGCCGGCTGCGAAGTGATGGCGCCCTCGGCGACTTGGCCGGGCCACTTCACGATCAGCGGCGTGCAAATCCCCCCCTCGTGCATCCACACCTTGTAGCGGCGGAACGGCGCGTTCTGGGCCCAGCCCCACGCGGGGCCCACCGCCACGTAGTCGTCCTTCGGCCCCGGGTGGCGGAGGGCCGGGTCGCGTCCCCCCGGCTCCTCGGCGCAGCCGCCGTTGTCCGCCAAGAACAAGATCAGCGTGTTGTCGGTCTCGCCCAGCTCGTCGAGCGTCGCCAGCAGCCGGCCGATGTTCTGGTCCATGCGGTCGATCATCGCGGCGTAGACCGCCATCCGCAGGTCTTCGAACTGGTGGTCCGCGGTCTCCCAGTCGTAGGCCTGCGAGTCACGCCCCGAGAGCCGCCAGGCGTCGTCCGTCAGCCCCAGTTCTTTCTGGCGGGCGAACCGGCGCTCGCGCATGGTGTCCCAGCCGTCGAGGAACCGCCCGCGGTACTTGGCGATGTCTTCCGGCGGGGCGTGCAGCGGGTAGTGCGGCGCGTTGTAGCACAGGTGCAGGAAGAAGGGGGCGTCCCCCTCGGCGAAACGCCGCACCGTGGCGATCGCGTGGTCGGTGAACGCGTCGGTGGTGTAGAAGTCTTCGGGGAACGACGTGATCCGCTGATGGTTGTGGGCAAAGTAGCGCGTGCCGCCCCCCTTGTACGGCGGGTCGGCGATCGACGGATCAAAGAAGTTGCACGCGCCGTCCAGCAGCCCGTAGTACTCCTGGAACCCGCGGTCCGAGGGGTGCTCCGACGGCGAGCGGCCCAGGTGCCACTTGCCGCACAGCGCGGTGCGGTAGCCTGCGTCCGCCATCACTTCCCCCAGCGTGACCATGTTGCGATGCAGCAGCCGCTGGCCGTCGGGCCGGGGGTACAGGCCGGTGATCAGCGAGGCCCGTGTCGTGGTGCACTTGGCGTTGTTGTAGAACTGGGTGAACCGCATCCCCTGGCCGGCCAGCCGGTCGAGGTTGGGGGTCTCAACCTCGCCTCCGTAGCAGCCCAGGTCGGACCACCCCATGTCGTCGCACAAGATGAGCACGATGTTCGGGGCCCCCGCGCAGCAGCCGCCGCCCCAGCCGGCAAACAGCAGTAGCGCGGAAGCCAGGCCCAACACGGGGCCGCGTAGCGTCCTTAACCAACGATCGTCCGCCATCGCAATTCTCCGGGCAGGTCGGCGCCCGCGGTGATGCGGACGCGACGATCTAAGCGAGTAGGGTGAAGAAGGAGTCCGAGCCGCGACCAGCGGAGGCTGTCCACGCCGTACCGCGGGCTTCGCCCGGCGGGACCTTGCAGGAGGCTCATTATGGTCGAGCGTGCGTGCCCGAAGCAAACCGCGTAGCGGCGGCCCGGCCTTGGCTCTGGCCGGCGCCTAGAATCTCCGCCGCACCGCTGGGTAACCTGACCCTGACCCGGAGGCAGGCGCGGGGGGCCCAATGCCGATCGCACGCACTCACACACCGCACGCCCAAGCAGGACGCCGCGATGACGATTCGATGGGGGTTGATCGGCGCGGGCGACATCGCCAACAAACGCGTCGCCGCGGCGATCAGAGACGATCCCAACTCGCGGCTGGCAGCCGTGTGCCGACGCAACGAGCCGCTGCTGCACCGGTTCGCCGACGAGTTCGCCGCGCCCGGCCGGTTTACGCGGGCCGAACTCCTGGCCGCTTCGCCGGAGGTAGACGCCGTGTACATCGCGACGCCGGTCGACTGCCACCTGCCGCAGACCCTGGCGGCCGCCCGCGCCGGCAAGCACGTGCTGGTCGAGAAGCCGATGGCCCTCGATCCGGCCGAGTGCCAGCAGATGCTGTCGGCCTGCGCAGAAGCCCGTGATGGGGCCGGCGTCACGCTGGGCGTCGCCTACTACCGGCGGTTCTACCCGGTGGTGCAGCGGGCCCGGGCGCTCATCCAGTCGGGGCGACTTGGCCGCGTGCTGTCGGTCGCGTGCGTCACCGGCAACCCCAACCGCTTCGGGGCCGACGACTGGCGGGTGCAGCGGTCGCGCGGCGGCGGCGGGCCGCTGATGGACATCGGCAGCCACCGCATCGACCTGTTCTTGCATCTGCTGGGCGAGGTCCACGGCGTCAAGGCAAGCGTGATCGACTCACCCGACTACGAGGCCGAACAGGCCGCGACGCTCATCATGCGGTTCGCCCACGGCGCCCAAGGCGTGCTGCAGTGCTACTTCGGCACGGTCGATGCGCCAGACCGACTGGAGATCATCGGCACAGACGGCCGCGTCGTGGTCGAAGACCTCAACGCCGGCGACCTGACGCTCTACACCGCCGCCGGCCAAACGCACGAGGCGCACCCCCCAGCAGGCAACCTGCACGCCCCGCTGGTGGCGGACTTTGTCGCGGCGCTGCTGCGGGGCCGAGCCCCCACGGTCAGCGGCCAGATCGGCAAACAAACAAGCGACGCGATACAGATGGCGTACGAAGACGCGGGTTTGTGAGTGTAGGCCGTTCGCAAAGCGAGTGGACTACGCTTGTGGTGTTTGTCGGATGTCGGCCGGAATGAACGGTGAACCTTAGTCGTCTGGCAAGGAGACCAACCATGTTTCGATCCACCATCGTCCTGCTCGCCACGTGCTGCACGCCGGCGATGGCAGCACAGTACTTTGTTGACCCCGCCGGCAGCGACGCCAACCCCGGTTCGGCGGCGCAGCCGTGGCTCACGCTGCAGCAGGCGGCCGACCAGGTGGGGCCGGGCGACCGGGTGACGGTCCGCCAGGGCGAGTACGTCGGGTTCCACCTCAACCACGGCGGCGCCGCGGGGATGCCCATCGAGTTCGTCGCAGAGGCCGGTGCGGTGATCTCGACGCGCAACCCCACCACGCCTGACGGCATCAACCTCGAGGGCGCCTCACACGTGGTGATCGACGGCTTCGAGGTGGTGGGCATGCCGCGGGCCGGCGTGCGGACGGTCGGGCCGTTCAGCGGCGGCGCTCAGTCGTTCGCCCAGCACGTCGCCATCCGCAACGTCACCAGCACCGACAACGGCAAGTGGGGCATCCTCACCGGGTTTGTTGACGACCTGCTGATCGAGAACAACCGCACGTCGGGCTCGATCGACGAGCACGGCATCTACGTCGGCAACAGCGGCGACCGCCCCGTCATCCGCAACAACCGGGTGTGGGGCAACCGCGCCAACGGCATCCACGTCAACTCCGACGTCAACTCTGGGCTCGACGGCGTGATCGAGGGGGCGATTATCTCCGGCAACATCATCTACGACAACGGCCTCGGCGGCGGCAGCGGCATCAATATGGACGGCGTCATCAACTCGCGCGTTGAGAACAACCTGCTCTACAACAACCACGCCAGCGGCGTCTCGCTCTACCAGATCGACGGCGCCCTGCCGTCCACCGGCAACGTGGTGGCGAACAACACCATCCTCCAAGCCTCCGACGCGCGTTGGGCGCTCAACCTGCAGGACGGCGCCACGAACACCACCGTCGCCAACAATATCCTCCTCAGCGAGCACCCCTTCCGGGGCGCCATCGACGCCTCGCCCGACAGCCTCGCGGGCTTGTCGAGCGACCACAACGTCGTCCTTGACCGGTTCACCACGGACGGCGGCGACTCAGTACGAACGCTCGCACAGTGGCGGACGCTCACCGGCGGCGACTCCCACTCCTTCGTATCCACCGCGGCCGACCTGTTCGTCGACCCAGCGGCCGGCGACTACCGCCTCAAAGCCGCCTCCCCGGCACGCGACGCCGGCTGGAACGCCCAGGCGCCGGCGACCGACCTCCGCGGCGCCCTCCGCGACACCGGCGCGGCGGCCGACATCGGCGCCTACGAGTGGCTGCGGATCGGCGACTACAACAACGACGGCGCGGTAGACGCCGCCGACTACACCACGTGGCGCGACGCGGTTGGGCAAACGGGCCGTCTACCGAACGACGACACGGGGGGCGCCGTCGGCCAAGGGCAGTACGACGCCTGGAAGGCGCAGTTCGGCGCCGCTAGCGGAGCCACGGGGGGCGGCGTCCCCGAGCCCGCTGCGTGGCCGCTGCTGCTCACCGCCTGCGGCGCCACGCTGGGCGTTCGGCTTCACTTCGCCGGGCGCTTGGTTTCGGTGATCAGCTCCGTGGGCCCTTCCTCCAGCGGCGGGCCGAGTTCAATCCCCGGCGGGTCGCCGCGCAGCACGCGCCCGACCCACGCGTCGAACGGCCGCGGCGCCCCCTCGAAGTAGCGGGCGAAGTCCCGCCCCGGGCAGCCCGTCTGGCCCTGGGCCACCTTGCCGTGCGTGCTGATCGCCTCCAGCGGCAGGCCGTACCTGTCGAGCAGCCAAGCGACCAGCAGCACAGACGACTCCACCTGCGCGGCGCTGGGCCGCTGGGCGTCGAGGTTGCCCATCAGCTCGACGCCGATGTGGCCCGCCAGCGCGTACTTGGTGTTCGATTCCGGCTCGTACTCCAGCGGCCGCCCCTCGAAGATGCGTCCGTCGGGGGCGATCATGAAGTGGTAGGGGAGGTCGGGCCAGTAGGTGTTGCGTGGCGGCTCTTCAATCTCCGGCCGCCGCTTGCCCCACGCCTGCATGTTGCGGACAAACTCCACTGGGTCGCGGTCGTCGGTCCACAACACCCCGGCGTGGTGGAGCGTCACATACGTGGGCGTGTGCCGCCGCTCGTCGCCGATCGGGTCGGGTCGCGATCCCCACTCCTGGGCAGCAACCACCTTCGGCGGCGGCGCGACCGGCGTACGCGACGCCGGCCCGGCGCCCCGGCAGAAGGGCGCCGCGACCAGCACGACGGCGATGAGGCTCGGGAGGGTGAAATGATTCATGGGTGGCAGCCGTCGGTCCGGGGTATCACGATGTCGCGTCAAGCAGAACGGTCCATCCTAACTCAATGACCGCGGGCCCGCGGAACAAGCCGCGGAGGGGCGTCGGCGTATAGCCAGGGGCGCGAGCCCCTGGACAGCCGAACGAACGACAAACAAAGCCCCGCAGCGGCGACGGCGCGTCGTCATGCCACGCGCCGTCGCCCCTCCGGGGCTTCTCTGTTTCACATGCGCCGATTCCAGGGGCTTGCGCCCCTGGCTATACGCCGCCGGCCCTCCGGGCCTGAGTTCTGCTGAACGTTCGCCAACGCGCTACACTCCGCACCCCGCCTCCCAACGGATCTCCTCAAACAACCGCCGCAGGCGTTGCCCCTGCTCCGGGCTCACCATCTCTACAAACGCCACCCGCCCGTTGAGGTGGGCGCGGAAGTCGGCGTGCGCCTCTCGGTTCTGGCTTGCGGGGCCGTGGCGGACGCAGTTGGTGAGCGTAGCGCGCAGCCGGTCGCGCTGATCACGGGCAACGCCGGGGCGGTGGTTCACTACCAGGCCAGCGATCTGCTGCCTCTGACCGCGGCGCATCACGCGCGTCTTGTAGTGGTTGACCGCGAAGCCCTCTTCCATCGCGGTGGCGCACACGTGGGTCTGGAACCGGCCGACGCAGCGGGCAAACGCGTCGCCGCCGCTGAAGGCCAGGTCGTCTGCGTAGCGCGTGTAGACCCCCCCGGCCGCCTCGGCGAGCCCCGCCAGACGGCAGTCGAGCCGGTACGCGCACAGGTTGGCCAGCGCCGGCGAGGTGGGCGCCCCCTGCGGCAGGTGGGGCTGGGCGTAGCGCCTGAGTTGGCGGTCGGCGTGCCCAGTGGCGGGCGCGCCTGCTTCTTTCCATACGTCGGGCGGAACGGCGTTGGTGCACAGCCCCGCCAGCAGGTCGGCCACGCGCTCGGGGTAGCCGATCGCACGCAGCAGCGCCCGTACCCGCGCCGCGGCGATCGACGGGAAGAAGTCTTCGAGGTCGATCTTCAGCACCACCGGCCGCCCCGCGTGCGGCGCGGCGAACGTTCGCACCGACCCGCCGCGGCAGAACCCGTGCGCAGACGGGTGCGGCGGGACGTGGTCGAGCAGCTCCGCTAAAATCACCCGCTGAATGGCTTTGAGCCGCGGCTTGGGCGCCTCGATCAAACGGGTCTGCCCGAACCGCTTGGTCAGCGGCCGGTAGTGGTAGTGACGCAGGGGCCCCTCGCGCTGCCGGCTTTCCAGCGACCGGAGGTCGGCAAACCACTCCAGCTCGCCGACGGGCAGCCCTAGCCAGCCCGCTAGCTCCCGGGTGTTGCACAATGAGGGCGTCCGCCACCGCGCGGCGGGCCCGAGGGGCGCCATCTCGGGCGTTAGCCCCAGACCCGCGCCGGGTTGGATCTGGCAGGTTAACGCGGCCCGCAGCAGCGCCCGGTCCGCCAGCAGGAACCGCGCCACCGCGGTCACGCGCGGCCGGGTCTGGTCGCCGAACCTAGCAGCCACACGCCGCGCCAACGGCCGGAGCCAGCGGGGCCGGCCGCCGAGCACGTGGGCGCCGCGGTCTACCAGAGGGTCGACCTCCAGCGGCCCCGCAACGAACGCGGTTGCCAACGCAACGGCGGTAGAGTGACCGGGACGCATCGAACAACAGCGGCAGGGCGCCCCAACGAGTCTGGTCTGGCGTGAGGAATGATGCGTAGCAGCGCATCGCACCTCACGCGACGAATCACGAACCCTTCATATTGCCCTGGGGTAACCCCAGAGAGTCGAGACGAAGACGGACCTCCAATCTCAACGAGCTTGGAACGCCCCGCCGCTGATGGGGGCAGTATAGCAACTCACGCGGGCGCGGGGTCGGCCGCGACGCCTCGCGTTAGGCAGAGAGCAGCATCGCGTACGTAGGCCGCGTGTGGCACGAGAGGGCTACATTGACTGTGCCATGAGATTCAGTACCGACGCTCGGAAGGCCGCAGCGCTTGCCGAGACCGCTCGGGAATTCGGCCTGCTCGCCATACTACGGGTGGCAATAGGTCGCTAGACGCCGACGGAGGCGATCCTCGGTCTAAAAGTATTTGGTAGAGAAGCGCCGGATCCCGTGGCGTACTCTCGTTCAGCCAACAGCGATCTTGTTTTGCTATACTCCTCCGCGTCACAGTCGAGCATGAAAGTAACTTCGCCATGATTTTCGGCGACGGCTACCCGAATCTCCTCCAACGTCACATTGAAAAACTCCTTTCGATGATTAACCAAGTTGACGCGGCGGTCAGCGAATCTGCGATGAAGTCGCGTCTCCAAGTCGGGTGCGTCTTCGCTGTAGATCATCGCGTGAACATCGAACATGAATGGAACAGAGGCGCTTCCCAGCTCTTTGACCCGCTCTTGTGGCTCAAGACGACGTGTCATGCCAATCTTGAATACGTTCTCGCCGAATGACCCGATGTTCGAAAGGACGTAGACATGTCCCGAGCGGGTAAGTTGAGCGCGGGCGATTGCTTTCGCCTTTCGATCGATAGCCTCACTTAGTTCGCTCTCTAGCTTTGCGACCAGTTCTTCTAGTTTCGCGGCATTGGCGCCTTCTCGCGCGAAAAGCTCTGCACGGGCTCGCTCAAGGGCTGTCCGCTTCGTCGCCTCGTCTCGCTCAGCTTCCTTTCGCGCTCGATCGATTTCTGCCTCAACCTTCTTCTCTTCGTCCATTTGCCGCCTAATCTGCCGCTGCTCCTCTTTCTCCTGCTCCTGCTTCTCGCGGTACTCGTGGCTAAGAAAAAGTTCCTGCAGCTTGAGGTTCAGGTACTCAGGTGACAGAGTTACTTGGTTGACTTCGCCCATCTTGTTGATCTGCACAAACGATGTGTTGATCCGCTTTTCAAGTGCGGTAGCATTGTTGTACTTGACCTTCGAAATCGCAGCGTCGCATTCTCCATTGAAGGCACGGAGCAAGAGCTTGATCTTGTCCTTCACCATCTTTCTTCCTTTGGTCTTGCTTCCTTCTACGGTCCACTCCGTCGCGCAACTGGCCGCTGATTCTGCCTTGATCATTGCCTTCTGATCGCTGCGGATCCTGTCGAGACGCTGTTTGAATCGATCTGAATTCTCAAAGTCGTACTTAGATCGATAGAAGCCGAACTCTTGAAGGGTTTTTTGCTCTTCGACGACTTCGACCTCCTGACGCAGTCTTGCTATGGTCTCTTTTAGTGACTTAACCTGTTCCGAAAGATTGCCCGCCTTGCGGGCCTGGTCCGCTACGAATCCCAGTGACGTTATGTCCTGGACATATTGATCGCCAAGGTTCTTGTGATACTCGATTTTGGCAGTGAGCTCTTGCAGCGTTTTGCAGCCTTCGTAGAACGCGCGAAGCGTCTTCAACTGGCTACGGAGCTCATGGACCGATTTGAAATCACCAACCGCTTGGCGGTAGTTGGTGATAGTTGTTTGCAGTTCGGATACTGTCGCTTGGGATTGTTGCAACGCAGCCTGGGCCGCAAGCTGCTGCTGGACTGCTGTTTCGGCCTGACTTTGGCACTCGTCGCGATATGCTTCCACATCCGAAATCGCTGCAAAATGCGATAGCGATCGTCGCGCGGATAGGGTCAGGAATGTGAGCCCTGCCACGACTGCGAGGAGGATTGCGCACGCGACACTGAGAGTCGTAAGCATTCTGAAGTCTCCGACCGATCCAGGCTGCGGCAATTGGCAGCTCCGAGGTCAGTATATCAACCTAGATCTATTGGATTCCAGCGTTTCCGCGGACGCAAAAGTGCCATTTGCGATCAGCATGGGCTCTTGATGGATAGGTAAGTCGTATGGCGGGGACTTTGACGGTTGTCGCGCATCATGCCGTACGGGGTTTTGCGAAGAAGTTTGGGAGGCGCAAGAAAATCCCCGCAACCGGCGCCCGGCTAGCGTGCGCTGGCCGCAGGGATTAGTTTTTCGGTAGCGTCGGGTGGTCGGCGGCGTGATGTGGTGGGGCGCTTTGTATACTAGCCCAAATCGCCTCAATCGCTCCGTCGTCGGCCCCCATTCTCACTCGCTCTTCGACTCATCCGCGGCCGCTTGGGCGGCTTTCAGCCCGTCGCGGAACGCTTGGCTGTCGGGGACGGCTTTGACCAGCTCGCGGTAGTAGGGGACCGCCTTGGCGGGTTCGCCCTGCTCCATGTACGCGCCGGCTAGGCCGACCGAGGCGGCGGAGCCGGCCGGCGCCTTGGCGTGCATCTTGAGCCACAGGGCGACCGCCTCGTCGAGTTGGTCGTCTGCGTACAAGCAGCGGGCCAGGCCGTTCATCGCGCCCAGCGCGTCCGCGTCGAGCTCCAAGCACGCCTCGAACGCGGCCTTGGCTTCGGCGACTTCGCCCGAGCCCATCAGCGCCCAGCCGAGGCCGTTCCAGGCGGTGGCTGATTGGTCGTCTTGGGCGATGATGTCTCGGAACAGCTTGATGGCTTCGGGCCGCTTGCCGGTGTTCATCAACCGCCACCCCTCGCCGACGCTCTTGGCGGCGGCGTCGGGTCGGCCGGGGCCTTCGAGCATCGCCCGCAGGTCGGGGTCGACCTGCTTGGCGCGGGCCGCTGCGATGATGCGCTTGAGCCCCTCGTCCGTGGGCGACTGAGCGAGCGCCTTGCGGGCCCAACGCTGCGCCTGCGGGTAGTCGCCCGTCAGCAGGTAAAGCCTTGCGAGGCCGAACCACGCGGCGGACGCCTGCGGCGACGCCTTCTTGAGGTACGTCTCGGCCCGGTCGTAGTCGCGCCACATCAAATAGATCTGTCCCAGGCCGTTGAGCGCCGCGGGGTGTCGCGGCTCGAGCTCGACGCACTTCTCGAAGGCCGGGACGGCGCCCTCGGCGTCGCCGCCGTTGAAGCGCGACCAGCCGAGGCCGTTCCAGGCGTCGGCCGCCTTGGGGTCGAGCTCGACCGCCATCTCGAACTGCTGCTGGGCGGGGCCAAACTCTTGCGCCTGCCACAGCCGCCATCCTTCGGCGGACCGTGCGGCGGGGTCGCCCTCGGTCTGCGCGACCGCTGCGCCGGGCGACGCCATCAGCGCCGCCGCGACCACGTATGCCAGAACACTCATCACGATGCCTCCAAACAACAAGGAAGCGACGACCCAACGCCGGCGCCGTTGCTGGCGTCGCTGGTCGTCGCGAAGGGAACCGGCGAGCAGTTGGTCGGAGTCGTTCAGGACCGCGTCGAGCGTCGAGTCTTCGACGGCCGCGCCGGCATGCGTCGACGAGGGGTCCGGCGAGCCTTGTCTGGTTGGCTGGTTCATGGCGTTGGGCTGGTTACTGGATCGACTTGATGAGCCGGGCGGCTTCTTCGGCGGAGAGGGGCATCGCGTCTGCGGGCGGGGCGGGTTTGGCGCCGGCCGGGGCGCCCGCAGGGGCGTTTGAATCAGCGATCGTTTGACGCAGCGTCTCGATCACCCGATCGAGCCGCGACCGGACCGTGGGGTACGACACCCCCGCCTGCTCGGCGATCTTCTTCAGCGAGCCGCCGCACAGCACGAACAGCTCAACGAACCGCTGGTGTTCGGTCGGCAGGTCCCCCAGCCGCGACGCGGGGAAGGCGCCCTCAACCGCTACATGGCACTTGCCGCACGCCATGCGGGTAGTCGCCATCGGGCCCTCGCAGTAGGGGCAGGCGTTGGTGAGCCGCTTGGACATGGCAGGGTGGTCTAATTGGATGAGCAGTGCTTTGAATGTTAATAAAATTGATTCAATGAGTCAATGGTCTTAATAAAAAGAAGTTTCGCTGCGAGCTCAGGCGAGCCGTCGGCGTTAGCCGCCGGAGGTCGCACAGGGGCAGTAAACGGAGCCGGCCTGGGCGCCAGCGAGGTGCAGGCGCTATCTCTGACGGCGTGGTCCGTGAGGCGCTCCGGCGGCTGACGCCGACGGCCCGCCTTTTTGGTGAGGGGTGGTCGTTTTCGCTCGCAAATGGCCACCTTTGCCCCGATAATGCGGGGTCGTGGGGTGCGCGACTGCGCATGGGGGCGGCGCGAGCGGGGAGAGTTTTGTCCGATCGCGGGGGACTTTTGTCCGCTGCCGACGGTCAAAACGATCCGTCGGAGCGCGAAAGCAGCGGCGGCGGGGGGCCGCGGGGCAGGAAAACGCGGGGTTTTACGAGCGGGGGAGGGTTTTGTCCGAAAATCGAACGCCGCACCGACCGGACAAACGGACACAAGTCGGCAGCGGCTCAGCCGGCCCCGCTCAGTCGACCCAGTCGAGCTTCAGCCGGCCGGCGTGGAACGGGAGGTCGGCGGGGGCGGACGCGACTTGGCACCGCGGGTGGGCGCGCAGTTCCTGGGCGACGTCGGCCGTGGTCCACAGCACCCCCAGGTGCAGCGTGTTGGGGATAAACATCCAGCGGGCGTCGCCGAAGCGGTCGCGGAGCGTGGCGACCAGCGTCTGGTCGTCCGGCAGCGAGACGGGGGCTTTGCCGCGGTCGAAGCTGCCGGTGGTGAGGACGTTGAGCAAGGTTTTTTCGTTGTCGATGGCGTCGCGCAGGCGCTGGGTGACCACGTCGGCCAGGCCGACGCCGGTGGCGTTCCCCTGCGAGGCCTCGGCGAGTTGCAGCGCGGCGATGGTGCGGACTTCTGTCCCTTGGGTGTCCGCTTGCCCCCCCGGGCCGCGGCGGCCGACGACGTTGGGGTCCATGCCGGTGCCGCTGTAGGTCTTGCCGATCGACTCGACCACCAGCACGTTGAGCGTTCCCACCGGCAGCCGAGGAAAGTAGTGACGACAGCGGTCGAGCAATTCCGGCTCGCGAGCAAGAATCTGGTCGGCTGCCAAGGCGTGCACCTCGGCGGTGTGGTCGGCGCCGTCTTCCACCAGCGCCAGGCCGGCCCAGACCTTGCCGGTGGCCAGCAGCGGCCGCGCCATGGCGGCCAGGGAGGCGCTCATTTGTCCCGGGGGTGTCTCATGAAACACGCGTGCCGACTGGATCTTGCCGAGCCCCACCACCAGCATCTTCACCAGCCCGCTCTGCAGGGGCCCCGAAAAGCTGGTGTGCAGCTTCACGCGGTTGAGCGCCAGCACGCCGGCGGACTGGAAGGCGTGGCGGTCCATCCACACGGGGCCCGCGTCGACCTCGCCCACCTGGACGCACTCCATGCTCGATCGGATGGGCATGCCGCAAGCGGCCTCGGTGACGCCGAGGCTCTCGACCATGGCCCGCTGCCCCGCGGCCGTGGCGCCGTTGTGCGAGCCCATCGCCGGCACCACAAACGGGCTGGCGCCCCGCTCGCGGAGCCAGTCGCCTGCGGTCTTGGTCACCAGCGCCAGGTTATCGATGCCGCGGCTGCCGACAGTGATAGCGACCTCTCCCTGCGGCGGGGCGCCGAGCGTGTCGAGCTGGCGGCGGACCTCGGCCGCGACGTCCTTGATGGGGTTTTCGACAAGCTGCTGCGTAACTCGGTACAGGGGAAGGGGTTTCATGTGGGTCAGTTTACCCGGCAGGCGCCAACAAATCTCTGGCAAAGGCGCATGGCCGTGGTTGCAGGGAAGGGGCCTAGTAGAGGCGCCCCTTGCGGCTACGCGATTTGGCTCTTTTGCGAGAGGCTTTTCTCGCCCGGTCGTGGTAGGTTGTGTCGCTGCCTCATTTCATAACTCCACGAGGGATACCGGATGTCTCGCCTGTTCTGCATCGCCGGCTTGCTCACGCTGTTCACCGCGTCCTGGGCGACGGCCGACTGGCCGCAGTTTCGAGGCCCCGACGCCAACGGGCTGAGCGGCGCCGGCGCGACGCCCCAGACCTGGGGCGAGGAGACCAACATCCGCTGGCAGGTGAAGCCGGGCGGGTCGGGCTGGTCGCAGCCGATCGTGGTGGGGGGCAAGGTGTTCATCACCTCGGCCACGCCGGTTGAGCAGCCGGCCGGGGTGACGCAGGCGTCGCAGCCCCCGCAGGAGCGCCCCGAAGGCCAACGCCGCGGCGATCGTGCCGGAAACGGCGGCCCCGGCAACGGTGGCCCCGGCAACGGCGGCGGCGGTCGCGGTGGGCCGGGCGGCGGACGCGGCTTCGGCGGTCGTCCCGCGGCGCCGGCCGGGCCGGTGCGGTTTGAGGTGATCTGCTACGACCTGCAATCCGGCGACGAGCTGTGGCGCCAGACCGCGATCGAAGCGGCGCCGCGCGAGCCGACGCACCGCGACAACACCTTCGCCACCGAGACCCCCGTGTCCGACGGCAAGCGCGTGATCGCCTACTTCGGCATGATGGGGGTTGTCTGCTACGACCTCAACGGCGAGCTGCTGTGGAAGAAAGACCTGGGCGCCTACCCGTTGGACAACAACTGGGGCACCGCCAGCTCGCCGGCGCTGGCCGACGGGCTCGTTTTCTTGCAGATCGACAACGAAGAGGATTCGTTCGTCGTGGCGCTCGACGTCCTTTCGGGCGACGAACGGTGGCGTGACAAGCGCACCGAAAAGACCAACTGGTGCTCGCCGATCATCTGGCGCAACAAGGGCCGCACCGAGCTGGTGTGCGGCGGCGAGACGGTAAGGGCCTACGAGCCGAAGACCGGCAAGGTGTTGTGGTCGCTCACCATCGAAGGGGGCCGAAGCTGCGCCTCGCCGACGGGGAACGACGACCTGCTGATCGTCGGCACCGAGGACCGTTCGAGCCGTGGCGGCGGCCCCGGCGGGCTGTTCGCCGTGAAGGCGGGCGCCTCGGGCGAGGTCGCCCCGGCCAGCGGCGAATCGACGTCCGAAGGGGTGCTGTGGTCCACGCGGCGCGACGGCACGTCGATGGCCTCGCCGCTGATCTACGAGGGCCTCGTCTACCTGTTCGACCGCAACGGCGCCAAGGTGGTGTGCCTCAAGGCCGACACCGGTGAGAAGGCCTACCAGACCCGCGCCCCCGGCGGCGCCGCGTTCTGGGCGTCGCCGTGGGAAGCGGGGGGCAAGGTGTTCGGCATCGACGAAGCGGGCACCACCTTCGTCCTGGCGCCCAAGCCGGAGTTCGAAGTGCTTGGCAAGAACGAGCTCAACGGCCGGTTCTGGTCGAGCCCCGCGGTCGCCGACGGCGCCCTGCTGCTGCGCAGCGAGGACACGTTGTATTGCATCGCGAAGCCGTGAGCGGCCCGACCGGGTTAGAGTCGCGGCTCAGCGAGCTTGTCGCCGCGGCGCAGGGCTCGCCCGAACCGGCGCCGGCGCTGGTCGAGGGGCTGCTGAACGAGACGTACGCGCTCGGCGCCAGCGACCTGCACCTGCTTCCGCAGCGTGACGGGCTGCACACGCTGTGGCGGGTAGACGGCGTGCTGCACGGCGCTGGGGTGATCGCCGGGCCGCTGGCCGCGGCGGTGGTCGGCCGGCTCAAAGTGCTGTGCGAGCTGCTGACCTACGAGACTAGCCGCCCGCAGGAGGGGCGGCTCCGCGACGCCCCCCCCGGGCGGCAGGTGCGCGTGAGCACCTTCCCCACCATCCACGGCGAGAAAGTCGTCGCCCGCGTGCTGCCGCTGGGGGACAGCGGCTTCGATTCGATCGCGGCGCTCGCGCTGCCGGCCGAAGCCGCGGGGGTGCTCTCGGCGGCGCTCGACCAGACCAGCGGCGCGATCGTCATCGTCGGCCCGGCCGGCAGCGGCAAGACGACCACCGCGTACGCGTGCCTGCGTGAGGTGATCCGCCGCACCGCGGGGCGCCGGAGCGTGGTGACATTGGAAGACCCGGTCGAGGGCGAGGTGGCCGGCGCGGCCCAATCGCAGGCGGCGCCGCACGCCGGGTTCGACATGCCCACGGCGTTGCGGTCGTTGTTGCGGCAAGACCCCGAGGTGATCTTGGTGGGGGAGATCCGCGATCCGGAGACCGCCCGGCTGGCCTACCAAGCGGCGATGACGGGGCAGTTGGTGGTGACCACGTTCCACGCGTCGAGCGTCGCCGAGGCCGTGGTGCGGCTGCTTGACATGGGGACGCCGCCGTTCGTTGTGCGCGGCGCCACACGGGCGATCGTTGCCCAGCGGCTGGTGCGCACGCAGTGCGCGTGCGCCGAGGGAGGGCCGCGCGCCGACTGCCCCCAGTGCCACGGCGTGGGCCTACGCGGGCGGGCCGCGATCGCCGAGGGGCTCAGCGTCCAGCAGCCCGCGGCAGCGACCGCGATCCGCGAGTCGACGGACCGCACCGCCGTAGAAGCAGCCGCGGCGGCGGCCGGCATGACCACGCTGTTGGAATCCGCGGAGGCGCTGCTGAACGCGGGGGCCATCGACCACGCCGAGCTTGTGCGCGTGCTGGGGATCGAGCCGCCACGCGGCTAGAAGCTACGCCCGCTTGGCGGGGCTGTGCTAGAATCCGGGGCGCGGGCTTTCCATTCAATCCCAGGCGCCGGATGCGTCCACCCCCAACGCTCGACGACCTGCACGCGCTCAACGCAGAGCTGCTTGCGCTCACACGGGCCGGCCTGCCGATCGAAGCGGCGCTCTGCGGCGCCAGCGGCCGGGGCGCCGAGTTGGCCGACGTGCTGGGCCAACGGATGACGGCGGGCGCGTCGCTCGCCGAGGCGGTGCGCAGCCAGGGGGACCGGTTGCCGGCGACCTACGGGGCCGTGGTCGAGGCGGGGGTCCGGTCGGGCCGGCTGCCGGCGGCGCTCGAAGACTACGCGCGTGCGCTTGCTCGCGCTATCCATTTGCGCCACGTCGTTGCGCTGGCGATGGTCTACCCGTTGATCCTGGTAGTGCTAGCGTGGCAACTGCTGGTGTTTGCTGGGAAGAAGCTGATCCCGGCGTACGGCTGGATCGATCCGGATCGCCGGTACCCGCTGGAGTTCTTCCGCTGGGAAGCGGGCGATGGGCTCGTGGCGACGCTGGTTGTTGTGCTTCCTTTGCTGGTGATGCTGGGTGCGTGGTTCTGCTGGCAGCGGTCTGGGGCGGCTAGTCGCACGCTCTCGGCCAAGGCGGGCTGGCTGCGGTGGGTCCCCGGCGTGGGACGCGTGATCCGGCTGACCGCGGCCGCGAACCTGGCCGATCTGCTGGCCCTGCTGGTGACGCACCGGACCCCGCTGGCCGAGTCGTTGCGGCTGGCGAGCGACGCCTCGGGCTGGCCGGCGTACCTGGCGCCGTGCGCTCAGATCGCCGACGCCATCGGGCGTGGCGAGGCGGTGCGCGATCAATCCGAAGCATTAGCGGCGTTGCCGTCGGCGGTTAGCATGGCGCTACGGACCCCGCCCGAGAGCAACCTGCTGCCCCGGATGCTGCGCGGCGCGGCGCAGCAGTACGAATCACGCGCCGCGGCGGCCGCCGAGGGCCTTTCGGTAACGCTCCCGATGGCGGCCACCGTAGCCATCGGCGGCACGGTGACGCTCGCGTACGCGTTGTTGATGCTGACCCCCTACATCTTCTCCCTGCAAGAGATCGCCGCCTGGCACTGACGTGACGATGCTCGACCAGACCGCTGCCTACGAACCCCAGGTCTCGACCGAATCGGTCGCCGAGCGGATCGCGTTGTGGACCGAGGCCCGTGTGCCGCTCCCCGAGGCGCTCGACGCGATCGCAGAAGACCTGCCGCCGGCCGATCGGCGGGCGCTGGCGGCGGTGGCCCAGCGGCTGCGGCAGGGCGAGGGGCTTGCCGAGGCGGTAGCGGATTCGGGCCGCGAGATGCCGCGCCGGCTGCGGCGGACGCTCCAGGCGATCGCCGCCTGCGCGCCGCGCGGCGCCGACTTGGCCGCGGCGCTTCCCGCGGTTGTGTCGCAGCAGGCGACGTTCCGGCAGCGCCGCCGCCGGCTGTGGGCGGCGCTGGCGTATCCTACGTTGTTGCTCTCCGGGCTGTGGGCGCTGATCGTCTTTCTGGCGGTGTTTGTGGCGCCCGGCTTTCAAGAGGTCTACGACGAGTTCGATCTCGAGTTGCCGAACATGACGGTGTTCGCACTCGCCGCGGCCCGTCAGGTGGCGCCCATCACGCTCGTGGCGCTGCTCGTGGTTTTCGCCTTGGTTGCGGCGTGCCGGGCGCAGGCCACGGCGCGCGTAGTTCATTGGCTAGCGACCGGGCTGCCCCTGGTAGGCGGGGCCGTCGTCGACGCCTCGCACCTGGAGTTCTCGGCGCTCACCGCTGCGCTGCTGCACGCCCGCACGCCGCTCCCCGACGCGTTGCGTGCGGCAGCCTCGGGATTGGCGGATCGCAGTGTGGCGCGGGCGACGGGCCGGCTCGCCCAACGCGTCGAGGAAGGGGAAACGCTCAGCGGCGCCATGGACCAGTCGCTGCACTTCGAGCGCGGGCTCGCGGCCCAGGTGCGGTGGGGAGAATCCGAAGGGGATGTTGCGGCCGCGCTCGACAACGCCGCAGAGCAGTACTCTCGCAGGCTCGACTACGCGTGCGTCTTCCTCCGCCGCACCGCCAGCCCGGTGATGGTGGTCGCGTTCGTGTGCCTGGTCGGCATCTTGGCGTTGGCGTTCGTGCTGCCCCTGATCAAGCTTATCGAAGGACTGACCTAGGACGGGCGGATCGCCTAAACGATCGCCCGGGCCCCCCACGCCATGCTCGAACTAGCCGCCTTGCCGCTGACAATGTTCGCCATTGGGCTTTCGACGCGTGCGTCGCTGCGCTTGATGTACGGCGCGCGGGGGCCGGCGCCCGGCGACGATTTGTACCGTTTGGCCAGCTCGGCCGGGAGCACGTTGGCGACCATCGGCGTGCTGGCGGGGACGGCGATGCTGCTGTTTGGCGCGGCGCCGGCGCTGGTGATCCTGGCGGTGAACGCCACCGAGCTGGTGGTCGCCCGTCGAGAGCTGGCGCGTGCGTCGGCCTGGGGCGTCGTGATCCAGGCGGTCCGTCGCGGAACCCCGCTGGAGCGGGCCGCCAGCGCCCAGGCCGACCGCTTCGGGGGGATCGTGGGGAGGGCCTTCCGGCGGTTTGCCGGCGATCTACGCGCGGGGGCCGATCCGGCCGACGCCATCGCCCGCCGCCGACGCGCCTTCCCCCGCGTCGCCCAAGGCTACGCGGCGCTGGCCAAGCAGGGAGGCCCGCTGGCGGTCGTGGCCGACGAGAGCGTGCACGACACGAGCCTGGCTAGCGGAACCAGGCACGTCGCGGCCCTGATGCACGCGGCGGCGCTCGGGCTGATCATGTTGGGAGTGCTTACGTTCGTGCTGCTGAAGATCGTCCCAGAGTTTAGCAAGATCTTCGACGAGTTCGAGATCGAGCTTCCGCAGATCACGCGGTCGCTCGTCGGCCTAGGCGACTTCGTGATCGCGACGCCGATCGGGACCGTCATCGGGGCGGCGATGCTGTTGGCCGTGCCGGTGATCCTGATCATCTGCCTCTGCTACGCGCTGGACCTGCACGTACTCAGCCCGTTGTCCGACCGCTGGTTCTATGCTCAGCGGCGCGGCCAGGCCCTGCGGTTGCTGGCGGTAGCAGTTGAGCACCGGCTGCCGCTGGACGTGGCGCTGCAGCGACTCTCTTCGGACCCGCCTTGCTTGGCGAGCGCCGTGGTGCGGCGCCGGCTTGCCAGGGCCGCGGCCCTGGTGCGTAGCGGCGACCCTTGGACCAGTGCGCTCTTCCACGCCGGCTTGATCAGCGACTCCGAGGCGCCGCTGCTCGATGCGACGCAGCGGGCCGGCAACCTGCCGTGGGGGCTGCGGATGATCGCCCAACGCCGAGAAACCGCTTCCAGCTTCCGTTCCGACCTGATCCAACAGATCGGCCTGCCCCTGGTGATTATCGCCATCGGGATGTTTATGGCGTTCTACGCGTGCGCCCTGTTCGTGCCGCTGGTGAAACTGATCGAGGGGCTTACATGAAACGGGTTGCGTCCAAACAGCCGGCCGCCCGGCGATCGGGGGTCACGCTGGTCGAGCTCGCGGCCAGCGGCGTGATGCTCGCCGTGCTGTTGGTGCTGGCCACTCGGCTGGTGCTTGCCGTCGATCGGCAGGCTCGGCTGGCCGAGCGCCGCACCCAGGCCAGCGCCGTGCTGCAGAACCTGATGGAGGAAGCGACCACGCGATGGCAGGCCGCCTCACCCGAAGCGGTCGCGCGGCTGGCCGCGGAATCGAGCGCCCCGGCGTCGCTGCCAGACGGGGCGCTGAGCGCTGCCGTCGACGAGCAGGACGACCCGTTGCCGAGCCGCCGTGTGACGCTGACCCTCCGCTGGCGCGACTTCCCCGGCGCCGAGCCGACCCAAGCGGCGCTGTCGGGTTGGGTGTTCCGCGGGGAGGAGGCGCCATGACTCGTCGCCGCGGGCTCTCGCTGATCGAGCTGATTGCGACCATCGCCGCGAGCGCGGTGCTGATGGGGACCGCGACGGCGCTCGTCGCCTCGCTGGGGCAGGTCGACCATCGGCTGCGGCACGAGGCGGCGTCCGCGGACGAGCTCGGCAGGCTAGCACGCTCGATCCGGCTCGATCTGCACGCGTCCCGGGCCGCCCGCTGGGACGAGGCGTCGCAGACGCTGACGCTCGACGGCCGGTTGGAGTACGTCTTCTTGCCCACGGTCTGCCGGCGGCTCGAGGCGGGCGGTCCGGCGGGCGCGTTCCGTATCGCTGAGTTGAGCGCCTCGGCAGACGCCGATCCCGCTGAAGCCGGCGCCCTGTTCCGGATCCGGCTAACGCGGCGCGAAGCCCACAAGCGACGCCAAGAAGTCGAGGTCGTCGGCCTGGTCGGCCGCGACGCGCCCCCCTCCAACCCAGGGAGCGACCCATGATGCACGCTACCAGCCAAGTCGGCCGTCGTGGCGCTACGATCTTTGTCGTGGTCGCGGTGCTGGCGGTCGTGGCGGCGCTCGCTTCTACGTGGACCGCCTCGGCGCTGCGACGCTCGCGTCAGACGCGGCTTGCCCACTTGCAGGTGCAGGCCGACTGGCTGGCGACGGCCGGCGTTGCCCGGGCGCGCGTGCAGGTTTTGCTAGACAAGGCCTATGATGGCGAGACATGGCGTGTGCCGGCCAGCGAGTTGCGTGGCGGCGAAGACGCCGAGGTCGCGATTCAGCTTGATGAGGACGAGCTTACGGTGCGCGTGGCGATCCCGCCGGGAGACGCTGTGCGCGTGCGAGTCACGCGGCGGGCGATGCTCGCCGCAGAAGCCTTGCCCGATAGAGACGATTGAAAGCCGCCAGCAGACGTATTCGATTCGTCGATTTGCAATCTTTGAGCCTAGAAAGGCCCTTCCACTCCATCCCCAGAAATCCGACGATGCCCCACACCAAGACGCCGCCAATCAAAGCATTCACCCTGGTCGAGCTGTTGGTAGTCATCGCCATCATCGGCATCTTAGTGGCGCTGCTGCTGCCCGCGGTGCAGGCGGCCCGTGAGGCGGCGCGGCGCTCGAGCTGCCAGAACCAGCTCCGCCAGCTCACCCTGGCGGTTCACAACTACGACATGGCTCACGAGCACTTCCCCGCGGGTTCCACCAACCCGACGGGTCCCATTCAGAACCTCCCCAGCGGCGACCACAAGGGCTGGATCGCCCGGGTGCTCCCCTACTTTGGCGAGCAGGTCCGCCACGAGAAGATGGACTGGAAGGTGGGCGCCTACCACAAGGCAAACAACGCCGTGCGGCAGTCGATTGTTTCGATGCTGATGTGCCCGTCGTACCCGGGCGACGAGGGGCCCTACTCAACCTACGCCGGCGTGCACCACCACCGGGAGACGCCGATCGACGTCAACAACACCGGCGTCCTCTACCTCAACAGCCGAGTGAGGTTCGAAGACCTGATGGACGGCGCCGGCTACACGCTGCTGCTGGGCGAGAAGACGCCGTATACCGCCACCACGCTCGGCTGGATCACCGGCACGCCGGCGAGCCTGCGGAACCTGGGGCCGGCGATCAACTTCGATATCGACGCCGGGCGGCAGGCCTACCGCGACTTGATCAATGGCGAGACCCCGTGGACCGAGTACGCGATGACGTCGGCCGATGAATTCGGTACCGACTTCTCGTTCGATCCGATGCAGGACGCCGACGAGGCCGACCCGTCCGACGGGTTCCTAGAGAACAGCGAAACAGACGCCAGCGAAACAGACGCCAGCGGAGAAGACGTCAGCGGAGACGACGCCGCCGCGAACGGTTTGGACAACCAGACCGAGGAGGAAACCGAGAACGACGCCGCGGCGCCCGCGGGCGACCAACCGGCCCGCGGCAAGCCCGAGCGGCAGCTCGACCCGTGGATCACGCTGGGGGGCGACACGGCCAATCCGCTGCGTGTGGGGGGCTTTAGCAGCCGGCACCCCGGGGGCGCCCAGTTCTCCTTCGCGGATGGTCACATCGAGTACTTGTCTGCCGACACCGACCCCAAGGTCCTCCGCCAGCTCGCCAACCGGGGCGATGGCGAGATGATCGAGAACGGGGCCTGGTAGGAGCAGATCGCATGAGCACACCCACGACACCGCGACAAGAAGGTCCGTCCCCCGGCCAGGCCGGATCGAGCTTTGCCCTGATCACCGCGATCTGGGCGACGGCGGCGGTTGCGTCGCTGCTGGCCTGTGTGAACCCACGCGGGATCTCGATCGATAAGCTTGTGCAGCAAGACCCCGAGGCGGCTGCGGCGGCATTGAGTGTCGTGATGACACTGGGGGCGTTGATCGGCGCCGTGGCGGGCTCGGGGGGGACGAAACCCGGACGCGGCGCTATGCTGGGAGCGGCCGCCGGCGCTGTGGTGGCGCTGGCCGCCTTGCTCATCTCCAACTCACCCGCTGGGCTGGCGGGGCAGGGAGTGGCCGTCGTGGTGCCGCTGGCCGTAGCGATCGCGCTGCGGGTGCGGGCCTACTGAGGCAGGGTTCAACCCAGCGACCACGGTGCAAGAAGTGCGACGGACGATTGCCACGAAGAGGCACAAGAAGGCACAAAGAAAGCCGCCGGCTGCTTACGGCTGGGCGGTACCTACCGGCATGTCGGTCGTCGACTTTCCCCTTCCTTACATTGTGCCTTCTCGCGCCTGTTCGTGGCTATCTATCGTTCTCCGTCCGTCTCTGCGATTTCTGAGGCTCTGTGGCTAACTCTCTAGGCCATGAAACGCCGAGATGATGCCCCATGCCTGCTCGGGGGTTTCGGCGTAGCTCACCAGTTCTAGGTGCTCGTCCGCGATCACCCCTTCGTCGGCAAGCTTGGGGAGGTCGAGGATGCTGTCCCAGTACTCGCGCCCGTACAGGATGATCGGGATCGCCTGCATCCGGCCCGTCTGGCGCAAGCAGAGCGTGTTGAACAGCTCGTCGAGCGTGCCGAAGCCACCGGGGAACACCACCAGCGCCGCGGCCCGCAGGATGAAGTGGAACTTGCGCATCGCGAAGTAGTGGAACTGGAAGCAGAGCTCCGGCGTGATGTAGGGGTTGGGTTCTTGCTCGTGGGGCAGCTCGATGTTCAGGCCGATGTTCTTGGCGCCCACCTCGAACGCGCCGCGGTTGGCCGCCTCCATCACGCCGGGGCCGCCGCCGGTTGTGACGACAAACTCGCACTTCCCGTCGAGCTGGCACCGCTGCGACACCAGCTTGCCGAACTCGAGGGCGTGGTCGTAGAAATGGCTCTTGGCTAGCACCCGTTCTGCGCGGAACACACCGCGTTTGAGGCGCTCGTTTTCCGGGTCGCCCTCGAGTTGCCGCTGGGCAAGCTCGAGTTTCGCCTGGGCGGCCCCGCGGGTCACGATCTGGGTCCCGCCGAACACCACCACCGTTGAAGCGACCTGTTCTTGCTGCATCAGCATCTCGGTCTTCTGCAGCTCAAGCTGCATCCGCACCGGGCGCATGTCGGTGCGCTTAAGGAACATCGCGTCCTTCTCCGCCAACACGTAGCTGGGGGCGCTCAGGATCGCTTGCCGGTTCGCCTCGACCGCGGGGGGAAGGTGCTCGTGGTGGGCGTCGAGGGTGAACTCGTTGGGGGATGACATGGGGTGGTTGGTTGTCCGTGGGAGGGAACGCATCCCCCTCCCCTTTTAGGGGCGAGGGGTTAGGGGAGGGGGTGGAGCGGGTAAGCGAGTCGAATCTCGTCGCCGCGATCGGAGTATAGCAGTCATTCACCGGTCGTTACGCGAAGTGTTTTACGTACGACTTGCTTTGCTTCGTCGGCAATGTCTTTGCCGTCAGATGCGATGAACACAAGGTACACCTGGCCGTTCACCAGCACAGAAAAAATGTAGCGGGGCAACGCTAGCGAACTTGAGTCCGTAGACGTTATGGCTATTTGGCCGGGAACGAGTTCTTCCGACGAACCTTGAAATCGGCCATCCATGCCTTTGACGATTGCCGCGAAGTTCTGCTCAACGGGTTTGCCAACGTCCACCTTGAGCATTCCCCTGGCTCCGCCCTTGTCATCAGGCACGAAAAGGAAGAGCTTCGTTGCGGGGGTGTTTGTCCTACCCACTTGCCAGCCTTCTGGCGTGTCGAACTCAATGTCTTGGATGCGCTGATGCACCGTCGTCACTGCCGGTGACTCATCGATGCTCGCGTCAACTTCTGCCAGTTGCTGCGTGGGGGCTTCCTTTTGGGTAGGCGATTCCTCAGCTTTCTGGGAGTGCGATTCGCAACCAGGTAAAATGGTTACGTAACAGCAACACCCAAGCAGTAGCGTATTGCCGAAAAGTATCGCTTGTGTCGAGTTCATCGCAATTTCATTTCCAGATTTGCGGCTCAAAGGTGACGTGATTTCCAATCAACTGCTTTCGGTTCAGCCTTACCTACCCCAGCTCCACGCTCTCCCCCATCGCCGGCACACTCACTTCCCAGCCGCGTTCTCCGCGCAACGTCTCGGCGAGCGCCTCGGCGCTATCGGGCTCGCCATGCGTCAAGAACGTGTGCTTCGGCTCCGGCAAGTCTTTGAGCCACCGCAGCAGGCCGGTGCGGTCGGCGTGGCCGCTGAGGCCGGGGACTTTTTCGATGGCGGCCTTGACCGGGATCTCCTGGCCGTGCATGCGGAGGAAGGGGGCGCCCTCGTCGAGCGCTCGGCCGCGGGTGCCGATCGCTTGGTAGCCGCCGATGACGATGGTGGTCGTGGGGTCCGAGAGGCGGCGTTTGAGGTGGTGGATGATCCGCCCTCCGGTCATCATGCCGCTCGAGGCGATGATCACCGCGCCGCCGGTGATCCGGTTGAGCGCCTTCGACTCGTCGGGGCTGCGGCACAGGTGCACCGCGGGGCCGCCGAGCACGGGGCGGTCGCCGCACATCTCGCCCTCGCTGAGGTCGTGGTCGATCGCGTGGCTGCGGTAGATCTCGGTCGCGTCGGCCGCCATGGGGCTGTCGAGGTAGATGGGGAGGTCGGGGATTCTTCCCTCGCACTTGAGCACCTGCAGCAGGTAGATGAGCTGCTGCGCCCGGCCCACCGCGAACGACGCCATCAGCATCACGCCGCCACGCTTGAGGGAACGCTGCACCACGTCGGCCAGCGCCTGCTTCAAGTCGCTCTCCGGGTGGTCGCGGTTGCCGTAGGTGCTTTCGCACACCAAGTAGTCGCAGGGGTGGGGGGGCTCTGGGTCGTGGTACAACGGCCCGTCGTAGCGGCCGACGTCGCCGGAGAAGAGGATGCGAGTGGTCTTGCCGTCTTCTCGCACCTCGACCTCGATCATGTTCGAGCCCAGCAGGTGGCCGGCGTCGTGCAGGCGGGCCCAGATCGGACCGGCGATCTGGGTCCACGTCTCGCGGCGGACGTGGCGGAAGAGCTTGACGGTCTTGTCGACGTCGCGCCCCGTGTAGAGGGGCAGCGCCGGCTTGTGCTTCGAGTAACCCTTCTTGTTGGCGTACTCGGCGTCTTGCTCTTGGATCTTGGCGGAGTCGCGGAGGATGATCTCGCCCAGCTCGGCGGTCGCCTCGGTGCAGAACACCTTGTGGTTGAACCCCTCTCGCACCACCTTGGGCAGGTAGCCGACGTGGTCGAGGTGGGCGTGGGTGAGCATTACCGCGTCGAGCGACTTCACGTCGAACGGCGTCGGCGCCCAGTTGCGCTCCCGCAGCTCTTTGAGGCCCTGGAACAACCCGCAGTCGACCAGCACCTTGGTGTCGCCCGCCTCGAGCAGGTACTTCGAGCCGGTGACGGTTTGAGCGGCGCCGTGGAAGGTGAGCTTGGGCATATTTTCGGGGCGAGGGGTGAGGAGCGAGTGAATGAGTGGTCAGTCTAAACGGGGAACCGCCAAGACGCCACGAGCGCCATATTGAAGAATGGAACGCGGATCGTGGCGGATGACGCTGATTTGCACGGATTGGCTTTCGGTTGAATCAAGTCCTATCCGCGTAATCAGCGAAGATCCGCGTCCCATTCTTGTCGTGGCGTCTTGGCGGTTCCTTCGTCCCTCACAACCAAGGGGTCGCCAGGGCGATCGCCACCGCCACCGCAGCAAACGCGGCCTCGATCAGCGGGTAGCGCACGGAGATCGGCGCTTTGCAGTCGTAGCACTTGCCGCGGAGCATCAACCAGCCTAGCACCGGCAGGTTGTGCCGTGCGCGGATGGCGTGGTTGCACTTGGGGCAGTGGCTGCCGGGCCAGACGACGCTCTCGCCACGCGGCAGCCGGTAGAGCACCACGTTGAAGAAGCTGCCGATGCAGCCGCCGACCAGCGCGATCCAGATGACGATGACCCACCATTGGGCGTCGGGCATGGGAGTGAGTGGTGAGTGGTGAGTGGTGAGTGGTGAGTGGTGAGAGGTGGAAGGTGGAAGGTGGATGCGAAGCATACTATTCACCACTCACCATTCACTAGTCACCACAACCCCGCCAAAGGACCACCGGCGACCGCCAGGGCCTCGATCCGCCGCGTTACCGCCGGGTCTTCCTCCAGCACCGGCGCGTGGTGGGGCTTGATGCGGGCGTCGAGCACCAGCACGCCGCGGCAGCCCCAGTGCTTCTGATGGGTGAAGGCGCCGACGCCGTACACGTCCGCGGCGGGGTTGGCGCGGGTGAAGGCGACCCACGCAAAGTTCTCAAGCGAGGCGGCCGTCATGGCGGGGTCGTCGACAATCAGCAGCAAGCGGAAGCGGTTCAGCGGGTGCTCGAGCGGGACCCGCGCACAGAACCGCTCCATGGTGCGGCTGGCCTCGGAGGTCGCCTGGCCGAGCGCCGCGGCCTGCATCGCTTGGCCGCTGAGCGCGCCGCGGTGAACGGCGTCGTAGTCGAAGGAGGGCTTGGGGAGCCCCGGGCCGCGGATCGCGAGCACGCCCGGCATCACCAGGTGCGGGTCTGAGAACCCGTCGGGCAGCCTGAGGTCGTGCGGCACGTCGCTCGCCAGTTCGAACCTCGGCGGGCCGGCCGCGGCGATCACCAGCTTCGAGCCGGCGTTCAGGGCGTCGCCCGAGTAGTCGAGCGTGTCGATGGTGGTCTGGGTCTGGAAGTGCAGGTCGCGGGTCCAGTCGGCCCGGCTCAGCACGTGCGCAAAGAACGCCCGCAGGTCGTGGATGTCGAGCTGGGGGTCGTCGTTGTGGGCGGCGATCAGCAAGAACTTGGCGAGCGAAAGCTGCCCCTGGCCGAGGATGGCGCTCGCCTGCGTGAGCAGCTCTTGCGGCCGCGCCTCGGCCATGAACGGCATGTAACGCTCGCTGCCGATAGCCAGCAGCAGCGGGTGGACGCCGGCGGCGTCCACCGCGTGGACGCCGTGGATGCCGGGCAGCACGCTGGGGATGATCGGCCCGGTGAGGTCGTGGATCAACTGGCCAAAGGCGGTGTCTTCCTGCGGCGGTCGCCCCACCACGGTGAAGGGCCAGATGGCGTCCTTGCGGCAGTAGACCCGCTCGACCCGCAGCACGGGGAACGGGTGCCGGAGGCTGTAGTAGCCCAGGTGGTCGCCGAACGGCCCCTCGGGCTTCATCAGCCCGTCGACCACCGTGCCGCAGATCGCGAAGTCTGCGTCGGCGTGCATCGGCAGCCCCCCGGCGCGGCGGACCATGCGGACCCGCCGCCCCCCCAACGCGCCGGCGAAGCCAAGCTCGCTCATCCCCTCGGGGAGCGGCATCACGGCCGCCAGCATCATCGCCGGCGGCCCGCCGACGAACACGTTCACCGGAAACGGCTTGCCGGCCCGCATCGCGGCGGCCTGGTGCACGCCGATCGAGCGGTGCAACTGGTAGTGCAGGCCGATTTCTTCGTCTTGCGCGTAGTCGCCGCCGGAGAGCTGGATGCGGTACATCCCGAGGTTCGACTTGCCGAGCCCCGCCGCGCGGGGGTCTTCGGTGTAGACCTGAGGCAGCGTGACGAACGCGCCCCCGTCGCGCGGCCAGCTCACCTGCTGAGGAAGCTCCGACACCCGGCACGTGCCGGCGGTAATGGGGCCGTCGCCCACATACCTTGGCAGCATCGAGAGCGCAGCGAGCGGGGCCGAGGCGTAACGCAGCGGGCTCTTGAGCGCCTGCGTTGGGTCGATCTTCAGCTCGATCAACCGGCTCACCCGCTCGTACGCGTCGCGGAACATGAACCGCGACCGCTCGAGCGTGCCGAACAGGTTGCTCGCCATCGGGAAGCGGCAGCCCCGCACGCGCGAGAACAGCAGCGCGGGCCCCCCCGCGGCGAACACCCGGCGGTGGATCGCGGCGACTTCAAGGTTGGCGTCGACCTCCGCGTCGATGCGCACGAGCCTGCCGTGCTTGGCGAGGTCGTCGGTGCAATGGCGGAGGGAGCGGTAGGGCATGGGGCGCGATGTCTCCCTAATAGAGCAAGCGAGTGAGCCGGGGCGTCCCCGCCCCCGGCGCGGCGGGATAGTCGCGGCGGCCCAGTTTTCTCCACCGCGCCGGGGGCGGGGACGCCCCGGCTCGCGATGCCATCCTACTTCACCTTGCGCACCAGCCGCATCCCGTCCTGCCCGTGGTAGGTCAGCAGCAACGCGCCGACCGACGCCCTACGGGCGAACAGGTTGACGATGGCGGCCTCCTCGCCCGGCCAGGGGTAGGCGAACACGATGTCGAAGTCGTCAGGCTCGAGGTCGAGCCACTCGTAGGCGTTCTGCCCCCCCTCGCGCAGCCAGTTCACCTCGCGGTGATCCGCTAGCAGGTCGTCGTCTTCGTCGGGGACAAACGTTCCGCAGACAAACTCGGTCTCGAGCCCGTGATCGTCTGACAACGACTCGGCGAGCTCCACCAGGTCTTCTTCGATCTCGATGCCGATCGCGTCGAAACCCACGATGCTCGCCAGGCAGGTCACCACGCCGGCGCCGCTGCCCCATTCCAGGAACCGGTTTCCGGGCGCCAGGCTTAACTCCGGAAGCACGCTCAGGGCGTGCCAGGCCATCACGAAGTCGCACGGCACGAACGCCGGCAACGGCGTGTCCCGCCTGAGCTGCACGAGCGCCTCGATACGCTCGTCTGCGTCGTCCAGCAGCGTGCGGACGCGGCTGGGGAGCGGACGCAGCGGGGGTTCAAACTCGATGGGCTTTAGACGCATGGCCGGTCCACGGGCAGATGCGGATTTGGGAAGCCGAGAGTGTAGCGTGTCGCAGCGGGCGGTGGGCAGACGGCAATGGGCGGTCCGGGGTAGAGTTGCGTGGGAACCAGGGGGGCGCCGGCTTTGTGGGCGGGGGTCCCCGGGGCAAGACAATGAAGCAGAGTGGGTCCATTCCGTAGCCCCGACGGGGCGTAGCCCGTCGGCTAGTGCCGATCGCCAGCCTATGTCTATCGATACCATCCGCATCCGGGGCGCTCGTACGCACAACCTGCGTAACGTCGACATCGACATCCCGCGGAACCGCTTGGTGGTGATTACCGGGGTCAGCGGCAGCGGGAAGAGCTCGTTGGCGTTCGACACGCTGCTGGCGGAGGCCCGCCGGCAGTACATCGACTCGCTGAGCGTTTACGCCCGGCAGTTCTTTGAGCAGTTGGAGCGGCCCGACGTCGACCGCATCGACGGCCTCCAGCCGGCGGTCGCCGTCGACCAGCGGCAGGGGACCCACAGCCCACGCAGCACCGTGGGGACGGTCACCGAGGCGTACGACTTCCTCAGGCTGCTGTACGCCCGCGCCGGCGACCTGACCTGCGCCGCCTGCGGGGCCGCGATCTCGCAGCAGTCGCCGGAGGAGGTCCGCCAAGTGATCGAGCAGTTGCCGCCGGCCACCAAGGCGATGCTGCTGGCCCCCCTGGTGCGTGGCCGACGCGGCAAGCACGCCGAGGCGATCGAGCAGGTGCGCAAGGCGGGGCTGGTGCGTGTGCGGATCGACGGCGAGACCTACCCCATCGAGGACGCCCCAGAGCTGGAGCCGCGCAAGAACCACACGATCGAGGCGGTGGTCGACCGCATCGTGCTGCGTGAGGGGGTCGAGCCCCGGCTCGCGGAGAGCGTGCGGCTGGCGCTGCGGCACGGCGACGGCGTGCTGGTGCTGGCCTATCAAACGCCGGACGACAAGGCGGCCGGCGGATGGAAGGAGCGTGTGTTCAACACCCGCTACGCGTGCGCCGATTGCGGCACGGGCGTGGCGGAGATCGAGCCAAGAACGTTTAGCTTTAACACCCCCTATGGCGCGTGCCCGGAGTGCGACGGGCTGGGCGCCGTCGAGGCCCGCGGCGACGTCTACCCGTGCGAGGCGTGCGGCGGCAGCCGGCTCCGCCCCGAGGCCCGCGCCTGCCGCGTAGCGGGGCGGGGGATCGACGAGATTGTGCGGATGCCGGTCGTCGACGCGCTCGAGTTCTTTCGGGAGCTGGACCCCCCCGAGGACCGGCGTCCCATCGCCGAGCCTATCGTACGCGAGATCGTCCGGCGGCTGGAGTTCTTGGTGCGGGCCGGCGTCGGGTACCTGTCGCTCGACCGCGGCGCGGACACGCTCTCCGGGGGCGAGCTGCAACGCGTCCGCCTGGCCAGCGCGATCGGCTCGGGGCTGGTGGGGGTGATGTACCTGCTGGACGAGCCCTCGGTCGGGCTCCACCCGGCCGACAACGACCGGCTGCTGGCGGCGCTGCGCGACCTGCAGGCGGAGGGCAACAGCGTGATCGTGGTCGAGCACGACGAGGCGATGATGCGCGCCGCCGATTGGTTGATCGACGTCGGCCCGGGCGCCGGGGCCCGGGGCGGGGCGATCGTCGCCGAGGGGACCCCCGAGCAGGTCACCGGCTGCGAGGCCTCGGTAACGGGGGCCTACCTCAGCGGGCGCAGGCGGGTCTGGGACGCCGAGAAGGGGGACGCGTCGGAAGCCGCGCCGGCGGTCGCTTGGCTCGAGCTGTCCGGCGCTACGCTGCACAACCTGCGGGAGGTCGACCTCGCGGTCCCGCTGGGCAAGCTGACCTGCGTGACCGGCGTGAGCGGCAGCGGCAAGAGCTCGTTGGTGATCGAGACGCTGGCCGCCGCGCTCGCCCGCCGGCTGCACGGCGCCACGCAGCGTGGTGGGCCCTACCGCGGGATCAAGGGGCTGGGCGCCGTCGACCGCGCGGTGGTGGTCGATCAATCAGCGATCGGGCGATCGCCCCGCTCGAACCCGGCGACGTTTGTCGGCGCTTTCGACGAGATCCGCAAGGTATTCGCCAAGACGAAGATCGCCAGGCAACGCGGCTGGAAGGCGGGCAGGTTCAGCTTCAACACCAAGGGGGGACGCTGCGAGGCGTGCCAGGGGCAGGGCGCCACGCGTCTGGAGATGAATTTCCTCCCCGACCTGTTCGTCCCCTGCGAGGTGTGCCGGGGCGCACGCTTTGAACGCTCGACCCTGGCGGTCCGCTTCCACGGCAAGAACATCGCCGACGTGTTGAACCTGTGCATCGACGACGCGGCCGCGTTGTTTGAGAACGTGGCGCCGGTGCACAGGCTGATCGCGCCGCTGGTAGACGTGGGGCTGGGCTACCTGCGTCTGGGCCAGCCGTCGAACACCCTGTCCGGCGGAGAGGCGCAACGCGTAAAGCTGGCCGGCGAGCTGGGCGCCACGTCGTCCAACACCAACGCGGGGCACACGTTTTATATCCTCGACGAGCCGACCACCGGCCTGCACGCCGAGGACATCCGCCGGCTGATCGGCGTGCTGCGCAAGCTGGTGGACGCCGGCAACACGGTGCTGGTGATCGAGCACCACACCGGGGTGATGCAGGCGTCCGATTGGCTGATCGACATGGGCCCCGGCGGGGGCGCCGCCGGGGGCCGGATCGTGGCGGCGGGGACGCCGATCGAGGTCGCACGCTGCCCAGAAAGCATCACGGCAAAGTGGCTGCAAGAACCAAGCTAGCCCACCATGCCAGGAGGGGTGAGCCGTCGGCGTTGGCCGCCGGAGCGTGCCCGGGGGTTCAAGAGGATTTCTAGCTACCGCCTAGAACTCCGTCGGCTTGCGCCGACGGCTCGCCTGCGTGCTACTTCACCCGCTGGCCCGTCATGCGGTAGATCGCTAGCGGCGTGTCGTCGGGGCCGGGGAAGACCTCGACGGCGAACTCCCCCTCGACAGAAACGGGGCGGGTGGAGAACTCGGCGGTCTTGCCGGGCGCCATCTCGATGAGGATGCAGTCGTAAAGCGCGGCGCCCGGGCCGAAGCAGCACTCCATGTTGTCGCGGACCAGCACAAACGACTTGAGCCCACGCTTCTGCGGCGGCGGGAGGATGTAGCCGCGGATGCGGATGCTCTTGCCCTCCAGGGCCTCGATCTCGTCGGTCAGCAGCTCGAGCCGGAAGCGTTCGCCCTCGGCCATCTCGAACTTCAGGTCGTCGAACGACTTGTCGACGGTCCGCTCGGGCACGGGGGGCGGCGCTACGGCCGGCGGCGGATCGTTCTTGGCGACGGCGGGCTCTGTTTGCTCCGCCTGCGCCGCGCCGATCTCCGCGGGCTCTTTCGTCGCGGAGGGCGCACCATCGGCGCCGACGTCGCAACCCGCGATCGTGACGATCAACAACGTTGCCAGCAACACGCGGTTCAATGGACGTAGTCCGCCTTGAGTGAGAAGACCGGGTACTCGGCGCCGCGGTTGACGTTGTGTGGATCGATGCCGAGCTGACCGGCGACCGAGAAGATGCGTTGCGAGTAGTCGGCGGTGAGGTCGCCCTCGAGCTCCACCTGCATCTGATCGTAGAACTGCACCTTGCTGATGTCGCCGAAGCAGCACTGCTGATTGTCGCGGACAAGCAGGAAACGCTTCATGCCGGTGCGGACCGTGGTTGAGTCGGGGCGGATGTAGCCCTTGATGAACACCTGCTCGCCGGCCATGTCGGTCACGTCGTTTCGGATAGACCGCTGCGCCTCGAGGTCTTCTTGTTGGGGTTTGAGCGTGAGGAAGGAGATCCGCTGGTAGCCGTCGGGCACCTCCGTCGCGTAGACGTACCCGCTATAGCCGACCCCGACGAACAAGAACAGGGCAGAGAGCACGGCGCCCGTCCACGCGATGCCGGCGCCGGTGTAGGCCTCGGGGCAGCTTCGCACGGTCTTGAGCGCGAACAGGGAGAGCAGCAGACCGATCACCGGGATCGGCACAAGCATCAGCGTCGCCTGGAAGCTGCTGGCGGCCACCATCAGCACCGACGCCGAAATGAGCCCGAACACCGCGCCCAGGATGGCCGTGGTGGGGATCGACCGGTACGCCAGCAGGTCTTCTTGCTGTGCCGGGGCTTCTTGCATCGTGGTTGTCATAGTCTTCGGTCTCGAGGGTCGCGCGGCGTGGGTCACACGCCCCCGCGGAGCAGTAGATAAAAGAATCCCATCAGCACGCCCCCCGCGGCAAGCGGCGCCCCCAGCAGCAACGCCCGATTGGGGGGGGACGGAAGGGTCGCGGCGACCGCCGTCGGCGGGGGTGTCGTCGGCGTCTCGACCTCGGCGGTCTGTGCCGAGACTTCTGCAGACGGATCGATGGTCGGCACGACCTCGGCGGCGGCTTCTGAAGCGACGTCTGGCGTGGCTTCCGGCGTGTCTTCTGGGGCGCCCGGGTCTTCTTCGAGCGACGGCACGGCCTCGGCGTAGGTCGGCGTCACGCCGCCCGCTGGATCGGGGATCGCGTCGTCGGCGGCGTCCGCCGTGGATTCAAGGGATGGCGCCGGCTGGGTTTCTTCGAAGGTGGCGTCGGGTTCGACGAGCGCGTCGGCCGGGTCGGCCTGGGCCGTAGCCGCTTCCTTGGCGCGTGCCGAGCCGAGGAACCCGAACGCGCTGAGCCTCCGCGCCCGAGAGAACGACTCGGGGTCGAGCGGCTCAAGCTCCGCGAGTGCCGCGTTTGCGCGCTCGCCGACATCGCCGGGCTGCTCGGCGGCGACGTCGAGGTAGGTGACGATCGGCTCGCGTACGTAGCGGTTGCTGTCTTCTTTGAAGCTGTCTCGGTACAGCTTTGCCAGCGCGTCCATGGAGCCCCAGTCTTCCCAACGCGCGAGGTCGGGCACCACCTGGTCGGCGAAGTCGGGGTGCGCGAGCAGCAGCCGGGCCGACTGCATGAGCCGCTCGATGGGGACCGCGCCCGGCTCGTCCGCCAAGAACCGCAACGCCATCAACACCGAGTAGACGTGCGAGTAGTCCGCCCCCGTGTCTGCCAGGAAGCGTCGGTCGATCAGGTCGAGCCCGTCGGCGCCGCGGAGCGTCAGGTAGCACGCGGTCATCGCGTCGAGCCCCATCTTCTTGCGGCGTTCCTCGCTGGCGACCACCTCACGCACCAGCACGCTGGCCATCGGTCCGCCGCTGGCGACGCTGGCCGCGACCACGGCGTCTGCCGCGGGGAGCGACACACGTGCGTCGGACTCGAGCATGGCTTCGAGCCGCGGGATATCGTCGGGGCCGCCGCACACGCCCAGCATCGTGAAGAACAGCCGGCGCCGGCTGGGGCTGGTGTCGGGGCTGTCGATCCACGCCCACAACTGGTCGATGTCCAGCCGGTCCTTGATCGCCTTTAGGTCTGCGTAGGGGGCGCGGGCGAACTCTTCGTAGGCGTCTTGCGAGAGCAGCGGGTCTTCGTGCTGCAGGTAGCCCAGGAAGAAGGCGATCCGCTCCGGTCCCGACTCGGGCAGGGCGCGTAGCTTCTTGATGTAGGCCGCGGCCTCCTGCGACACCTCGAACGGGATCGCCCAGTCGAAGGGCTCGGCCGCCTCGGGGGGGTTGGCGACCCCACGCACCAAGAAGAGGGCCTCACGGTCGGCCTCGCCAAAGAAAATAGCCTCGATGTCGTCGAGGCCTTCGGCGGGCTCGCCCCCCATCAGCACCTCGACCACCTTGAACTTGGCCATGCCTGTTTCTGGGTCGATCGGTCCGTAGGGCTCGCCTGCTTCGAGGTCGCGGTCGGGGGTCGGCGCCGCCTCGATTAGCCGCGCCAGCACCGCCACGTCGGCCGAGGCGAGTTCTTCGCTCAGCGACTGCGTCTCCGCCGTGCAGAACGGGCAGGCCGCCGCCAGGGACGCTGCAAGCGATGCCGTCAGTGCGACGGCGAGAGCGGTCAATCGTCTTAGATTCATGCGTAGTCCCAGTTTTGCGGGCCGGCAGCGGGGCTTCGGTCGGCGAAGGTCGACCCCTAGCCGGCGACCCCGGCCGAGCGGGCCCGTCGATCATTTCTGCTAAAAATCGGCAATCGGCGCGTCGCTCGCCCTCATTCTAGACGCTTCACCCTGCTTGTGGAGCGGCAGATTCGCCCTGTGCTAGCCGGAACGCGATCGCGCGTGCGAGCAAAAACTCTGCGATATCAAGCTGCTCGGACACCGTGTGGATAGACCGCTGGCCGCAGCCCAGGGTTACTGTTGGTACGCCGCGGGCGGTGAGCCAGTTCGCGTCGAGCCCCCCATTGGTGACGGCGATCTCTGGCTCGCGGCCGACGGCCCGGATCGCCCCCCCGGCCGCCGCGACCGACGGGTCGTTGGCCGGGAGCCGAAAAGCCGCGTAGTCGAGCTGGCCGCGGAACTCGACGTTGCCGGTCTGGCCCGACTCGCTGCGGACTTCCGCTACGGCGTGATCAAACGCTTGCTTGATCTCGGCGACGATCCGCTCCAGGAACGCCGCGTCGTGGCTGCGCGCCTCGGCCCGTAGCGTGACGCGGTCGGTCACCACGTTGGTCGCCTCGCCCCCGTGGATCACCCCCACGTTGCTGGCGCCCTGCTTGCGGCCCTTCTTCACCAGGCCGTGCCAGCCCTTGCGGGTGAGGTCGGCGATGGCGAGCGACGCGATCGCGATGGCGCTCACCCCCTGCTGCGGCGCGTTGCCGGCGTGGCTGGCCAGGCCGGTGACCTCGATCGTCATCCGGTAGCCCCCGGTGGCGCCGATCGTGAGCTTGGCCGGCGAGCCGCCGTCAAAGTTGAACGCCAGCCGGGGGCGGCCCAGCAGCCCGGTAGACAGGTTGCGGGCGCCGTGCAGGCCCGCTTCTTCTTGAACGGTCCACAAGAACGTCAGCGGCGGGTGGGGCAGCGGCGAGCGGGCGATGTCCATCGCGGCCGCCAGCAGCACGGCGCAGCCGGCGCGGTTGTCGCCCCCCAGGCCGGTTTTGGGGTCGGCCGACACGATCACCGGGCCCTTGCGCCGCGGCTTGCAGCCGACGCAGATGGGCACCGTGTCGAGGTGGGCCGACAGCATCCGCCGCGGGCCGACGCCGGGCAGCTTGACGATCAGGTTGCCGATGTCGCCCCCCAGCGGGGAACGTTTGTTGGCCGTGTCCTGCCGCACGGCGTCGTCCGGCACGCCCGCCTCGCGCAGCTTCAGGCGGATGAACTGGGCGACCAGCCCCTCCTCGCCGCTGCGGCCCGGGATCGCCATGAGTTGGGTCACCAGGTCGATCGCCTGGGGGTCGCTCAGCCTAGCGGCGGGGGGAGTTTGCTTCTTTGCCAAGGGGCACCACGGCGTTGTAGGATAGGCGTCCCGCTCGTGCGGGCAGCGCATCGTACAAGAAAACCGTGTCTCACGTGGTCCCGCCGCGCCATGATCCTGATCGTCGATAACTACGACTCGTTCACCTACAACCTGGTCCAGAGGCTGGGGGAGATCGACGGCGCGCTTGATATCCAGGTGGTCCGCAACGACGAGCTCTCCGTAGACGAGATCCTCGACCGGGCCCCCGAGCGGGTGATCCTGTCTCCCGGCCCCTGCACGCCGAACGAGGCGGGGGTCTCCGTTGAGTGCGTCAACCGCATCGCCGGCAGGCTGCCGCTGCTGGGGGTTTGCCTGGGCCACCAATCGATCGGCCAGGCCCTGGGCGCCAAAATCGTGCGGGCCCGCACCCTGATGCACGGCAAGACCGACATGATCCACCACAGCGGCGGCCGGCTGACCGAGGGGATCGAGAACCCGTTCCGCGCCACCCGCTACCACAGCCTGGTGATCGACCCGGCGACGCTCCCCGACTCGCTCCGCACCGTCGCCTGGTGCGACGAACCCCACGGCGGCCGCGAGATCATGGCCGTCGAGCACGTTGAGTACCCTCTGTTCGGCGTGCAGTTCCACCCGGAGAGTTTCTTGACCGACTGCGGGTCGGAACTGTTGCGGCGGTTTCTTGCGGTGTAGCGAGTAGGGCCCCTTCATGATCTCTGTCGACCAAGCCCTGGCGATCGTGCTCGCCAGCACGGACGCACGCCTTCCCCAGCGCATCGCACTCGCCGACGCGCTCGGCGCGCAGCTCGCCGAGGACGTGGTCAGCGACGTCGATTCGCCGCCGCACGACAAGGCGTTGATGGACGGCTACGCGGTCCGCAGCGGCGATCCACAGCCGGTGCGGCGGGTGGTGGACGAAGTGATGGCGGGGGACGTGCCGCACCGCCCGGTGGGCGCCGGCGAGGCGACCCGCATCATGACCGGCGCGCCCATCCCCGACGGCGCCGACTGCGTCGTGCCGGTCGAGCAGACAGAGCTCCAGCCCGACGCAGGGGTGCTGCTGGCGCAGGCGCCCGCCGCGGGGCAGAACGTGATGCGACGCGGCGAGTCGGTACGTGCAGGGCAGACGGTTGTCTCCGCCGGCCAGCGGCTGGGGCCGGCCGAGATCGGCGTGCTCGCCGAGTTTGGCGCCGCGAACCCGGTTTGCCGGTTCGTCCGGCCGCGTGTCGCGGTGCTGGCGACCGGGGACGAGTTGGTCGATCCGACCAGCGTCTTGGGGGCCGGGCAGATCCGCAACTCGAACGGCCCGATGCTGCTGGCCGCGGCGCGAGCCGTGGGCGCCTCGGCGATCGACCTGGGCGTCGCCCGCGACGATCACAACGCATTGGAAGCAAGCATCCGACGCGGGCTCGCCGCCGACGTGTTGCTGGTTTGCGGCGGCGTGTCTGCCGGCGACCGCGACCTGGCGCCGGGAGTGCTTGCCGGTCTGGGGGTCGAAGAGCGCTTCCACAAGGTGAACCTCAAGCCGGGAAAGCCTCTGTGGTTTGGCATTGGCCGGTCGGGCGATCATACGACCGCGGTCTTCGGCCTGCCCGGCAACCCGGTGAGCGGGCTGGTCTGCTTCTGCGTGTTTGTGGCGCCGCTGCTGGCGCAGCTTGTCGGGGACGAGCGCGGCTTGGCGATGAACGAAGCAGCGATGGCGCACGACCACGATCACCCCGCCGGGAGAGAGACGTTCCGCCCCGCCGTGATCGAGCAGGGCCGAGCGACGATCGTCCCCTGGCGCGGCTCGGCTGACCTAGCGTCGCTGGTCGGCGCAACGCACCTGGTCAGGCTGCCAAGCACGGGCTGCGGGCTGCGCGCGGGGCAAGCGGTGCAAGTGGTCTCGCTCTGCTAACGCCCCAAGCAGCGGACCAGCAACCGCCAACGCCAATAGCCGACGGGCTCCGCCCCGTCGACGCGCGGCGCATTGCGGCCGCGATTGCGCCCCGCCGCCGGGGCGTAGCCCGGCAACGATGGCGGCCATTGCGGGATTCTCTTGGGGAGCGTTCTTCGCGGCTTGCAATGAGTAGTTTTTCTTTTGTTGCGGGTCTCTGTGAGTGTGTCTTTAGGCTTTAATTCAGGCTCAGCAGCCGGTCTTGCGCGTTGTCTGGGATTTCCAGAAACTGGTCTTGTGCGATCTGGGCCCTGCCGCTAATGTCCCGCCGCCTCCGCTGCGGGAGTGGGGGCGATGAGTCTAAACATGCGCGCAGGAAGTCGCCGATGACGCTCCTTCGATTGGCCACGCTCGTGGTCCTGTTCACGATTTGGTGTGGCGCCGCGGGCGCCCAGCAGTTGTCGTTGCCGCCAGAGGAAGGATCGTTCCTAGACGGTCTTCCCCCCGAGCCCAACGCCCCCCTGGGCGCGCAGGCGCCGGCCGGCAACTCTCCCTACCAGATTGTTCCGGACGTGGTGGACCAGTCTCCGTACTTCGCCCCCGCGGAAGGGGACGGCCACGAGGTTCCGCCCCCCACGGCCTTCTCCGTCGACCCGACACGCGGGTTCTTCCTCCGCGCACGCTACACCACCGAGGGGTACGGGCAGCCGGGCGGGAGCCTCGACCTGGGCACCATGCGTCTGTTTCCGATCGAGGACGACGCGATGCTGTTCGTCGACGGCCAGATCGTGCTGAATGAAGAGTCGCACGTCGGCTACAACGCCGGCATCGGCTACCGCTTCCTCACCCTGCCGGTGCTGCCGGTCGGGCCCGACGACGCCAAGGTGATGGGCGTCAGCATCTGGTCGGACGGCACCTCGACCCAGAACGGACGCTTCATCAGCCAGATCGGCACCTCGCTGGAGTACCTGGGAGACACGTTCGACATCCGCGCCAACGGCTACGCGCCGCTGTTGGATCAGGCGCTAGAATCAGATTTCTCGCCAACCGGCGAGATCGACTTTGTCGGCAACAACCTGTCGCAGCTCACCACCGGCATCCGCGAGACCGCGCTGAGCGTAGGAGAGATCGAGTTGGCGCGGCGCGTGCGCGACCGCGACTTCTGGCTCATCGGCGGCGCCTACGGGATGGCGGGCGAGGGGCTCGATTCGGCCGGCTACAAGCTGGGCGCCCGCGGCTACGTGACCCCAGACCTGCTGCTGCAGCTTGTGGTGACCGACGACGAGCTGTTCGACACCAACACCGTGTTCACCGCTACGTGGATGATCGGCCGCACGCGCGACAACTGGCGGCCCACCTGCACCGTGCTGGACCGCATGCGCGAGCCGGTGATGCGTAACAACTACGTTGCGGTGTACGAAGAGAGCGTCGCCGGGGCGCAGGCGCTGACCGACGCCGCTACCGGCGAGGAGCTGAGGTTTGTGCACGTCGACTCGGCCGCCGCGCCCGGGGGCGACGGCACCGTCGAACGCCCGCTGGCGTCGCTCAGCAGCGTCCAGGCCAACAGCCAGGCAAACGACCGCGTGTTGGCCTACGCCGACAGCACCTTCACCAACCAAACGGCGACGCTGCAGGACGGCCAGCAGCTATTGGGCGAGAGCAGCACCAGCGCCTACACCATCAACACCACCCAGTTGGGCGCGATCCCGCTGCCCCGGGCGAGCACCGGCACCGCGACGCCCATCGTCAACGGCCCCGCGGCCGGTTCGGGCGTCGTGCTGGCCGACACCAACACGGTCGAGAACCTCGTGTTCAACAGCGGCCAGACCGCCATCAACGGCGCCGCGGGCGCCGGAAATCCGACGCTCCGCAACCTCACCATCCGCAACCAGACGCAGCACGCAATCGACCTGGCGCCGTTGGTGCGTGACCCGGGGACGGCCAACGAGACCGTGGCGTTCACGACGAACATCGCGACGATGACGTTCGAGAACAACCAGAACGACATCCACATCGACGCCGCAGACACGGCCGCCGCCGGCGCCACGCGGAACAAGAACGTGACCATCAGCGGCGTCACCACCACCAACGTGGTGGGCGACAGCATCTTTGTAGAGAACACCACGGCCGGCAGCACGCTGTCGGTCGCCACGCTCACCTACAACGGCGGCACAACGGGTGACTCCGCCGTGCGGCTCTCGAACAACGCGGGCGCGACCACGCTTACCTCTGGCACCCTCACCGGCGGGCAGACCAGCGGGCGGGGCGTGTACATCCAGGGGGGCACGGGCGCGGTGACCGCTGCGTCCGGCTTCCAGGTGACCGGCGATGTCGGCGCCGCGGCGCTTGAGGTGAACGGCGGCTCAGCCGCGGTGACCTACAACGGCACCATCGCGAACCACAACGGCACGGCCGCCTGGATCGTGACCGACAGCACCGGGGCGGTAACGCTCGCCGGAAACGTCTCTAATCTCACCGGCGACGGCGCCCGCATCACCAACGCGACCAACGTCGCCGTGAACGGCGACGTGAACGGCTCCGGCGTCGGTCAGGCGGTCGTGGCGTCTTACACCACCGCCGGCGACCACAAGCTGCGGATGAACGGCGTCGACAGCACCGGCGGCGTGCTGGTGTCGAAGGGGTCCACCGTCACCGGGGGCTTGGATGTCGGCATCCGCAACTCGACGTTCGACAGCACCGTGATCGTTGACGCTCAGAACAGCGGCGCCTTCGACCTGCAGATGCAGGGGGTGACGATCGACGCCACGGGCACGGACCGGGCTATGCTGCTGAACGTCGGCACGAACGTCACCGGCGGCGACGTGCTGATTAGCGGCGCCAACCTGTTCAATGCGACCAACGCCTCGGCGCTGCAGGCGGATATCACCGGCGCCAACGTGCAGTTCCAGATGACCGGGGCCATCCTGATGAACAGCAGCGGCAATACCACCGCGAACATTAACTCCGCCACCGACGCCAACCTGCAGTTGACGCTCACCAACAACGTGTTCAACAACACCGGAGGCGGCGTCGAGTTTCAGGCCACAAGCTCTGGCACGTCGACGCTGTTCGCCAACCTCAACGGCAACGACGCCTCGGGCGGCGGCTTTGATTTGACCGAAAACGCCGGATCAACGTTCCGCATCACAAACCTCACCACGCTCTCAACGCGGAACAGCAACGAGACCTTTACGTTTAACCCGGCGGAAATCAACTTCACGGACGCAGGCGCCGCCACGCCGACGCTGCCCACCGTGCCGGCGTTCTAACGGTGCAGGCCGGCCTCCGTCCCGGGCGCCACGCCCTGAAGCGCAGCAAAGGGCGTGGCGTGTCGAGATGGGCGCCACGCCCTTCGCTGCGATTCTGGGCGTGCCACACGTTTAAGAGAACTTCGCCTTGGCGAGCGCCGCCAGGCCCTTCAGGTCCAGCTTCCCCGAGCCCAACAGCGGCAGCTCCTCAACTTCCAGGTAGCTGTCCTCGCCCGGCGCCCACAGGTTGGGCATCCCCTTGCTTGCTAGGTGTTTGGAGATCTCGGCCGGCGTCTTGGGCATCGGCAGGTGGACCACGATCAGGCGCTCCCCTTTGCGTTCGTCCGGCACGGCCGTCACGACCGCGATCGGGTCGGCGTCTTTACCGCCGGCCAGGAACTCCTGGATGGTCTCCTCGATCAGCACGTGCGGAACCATCTCGCCGCCGATCTTCGAGAAACGGCTCTCGCGCCCCGTGATGTGGATGAACCCCTCGGCGTCCAGCCGGGCGACGTCGCCGGTGACGTACCAGCCGTCGCGGACCACCTTGGCGGTCTTCTCGGGGTCGTTCAGGTAGCCCTTCATCAGGTTGGGGCCGCGGATGAGCAGCATGCCGTCCTCGCCCGTGGGCAGCGTCTGCCAAGTTTCGGGGTCGACGATCCGCGCTTCGACGTTGGGAATGGGTTGGCCGACGCTCCCCTCGCGGGAGTCGATCTTCTTCCCGGTCGAGCGGCCCGCCGGCACGTTTACGCTCACCAGCGGCGACAGCTCGGTGGCGCCGTAGCCCTCGATGGGCCGGACGCCGAACTTCTCTTCGAACGCGTCCGACAGCGCGACCGGCAGCTTCTCGGCGCCCGCCACCACCACCTGCAGCGACGCGAAGTCTTCCTTCTCGCACCGTTTGAGGTACGACCGCAGGAACGTCGGCGTGGCGAGGATGATGGTCGCCTTCCGCTCGCCGGCCAGCTTGCCCACCTGGCGGGCGTCCAGCGGGCTGAAGTGGTACGCCGCCTGCAGGTCGATCGCCAGCGGGCCCCACAGCGTGATCGTGTATCCAAAGGAGTGGAAGAACGGCAGGACGCCCAGAATGATGTCGTGGCGGTTCAGGTGCACCACCTTGTACATGCCGTAGATGTTCGAGGTGACGTTCCCGTTGGTCAGCACGACGCCTTTAGGCTCGCCGGTCGAGCCGGAAGTGAAGATGACGGTCACCTCGTCGTCGGGCTTGCTCGAGGCGAGCCCGATCAGCCGCTCGGTCAGCCACGCCGGCGCCCCGTAGGCAATCGCCGCGCTAGACAGCTTGTCCGCGAGGGTGAGCTTCTCCTTCAGCGACTCCAGCAGCACCAGCTCCGCGTCGAGCTTCAGGTTGAGCTTATCCAGCACCTTTTGGCTGGTGAGCACGTGGCGGATCCCGGCCGCCTTGAGGCACGCGTTCACCACCTCGCTGGTGGCGGAGTAGTTCACGTTCACCACCACCCGCCGGTCGAGCGCCAGGGCGGCGTTGACCACCATCGAGCCGTTGGAGGGGGGGATGAGCACGCCGACGTACTTCTCGTCCGCGGCCAGCACCTCGCGCCGCAGCAGCCGGCGGAGGATGAGCGCCCGCATCAAGAGCTGCCCCCCCGACAGCGCGTCGCCGGTCGAGTCGGCGATCTTCCAATCGAACAACCGCTGCCGGCAGACGCGCAGCATGGCCCGAGGTGGGGTCATCGATTGGAGAAAGGTCTTCATGGGCCGCGGTTCCCTTTGATAAGTGCCAGCAGTGCGACGCACCGGACGCGGATCATCGCGGATGACGGGGATCTCCAGAGATCGAGAGGAGTCGATCTTCCGTTGTCCGATTCATCCGCGAAGATCCGCGTCCGGTTGGTCGCCCCAAGAACAAGCCGACCGCCAGAATAATCGGCACAGCGATTACGACCTAGCCCGACTGCTAGCTCCGGCGCCGGCCGAGCAATCGATAATCGTAGCGGGGCATTGATCCGGGCGTGCGATCGGCCCCGAAACCTACTGAAAGGACGCGCGCCCCCCGGGCGCCTGCGGGCCCGCACCAGGATGGTCGCTATGGAATTCAATCGCAATCAGTACTTCTTCACGGGGCTCGTGATCCTGCTGCTGGGCATCCAGTTCCGGATGGTCGAGTCGTACTCCCTTACTCCCGAGGCGGCCAAGATCGTGCAGAAGGTGGGGCAAGACTCGGCCTCCGTAGCGGCCTCCGCCCCACCGGCGCTGGCCGGGTCCAAGTCGCTCAGCCCCCCCGACTGGCTCGGTTGGTGCCTGATGAGCGTCGGGAGCGTGCTGATCCTGCACAGCCTGGCAATGAAGAAACCGGGGGGCTAGGACGCCCGACCACGGATCTCACGGATGATTTCTGGGACAAGGGCCCCTCGCTCGGCCAGAACGGTTGCTGTTGGCTCGGGTCTCTCTTAGGCTTGTGCCGTCCCATCCGTGAAATCCGTGTCATCCGTGGTCAGGCGTCCGTCTGATGCGGGGAGGCCCCAAGCTTGTCTGATTCACCCGCTGCGCTGCTAGAGATCGCCATCGAAGCCGCCCGCCGCGGGGGGGTCGAGCTGGTACAGCGCGCGGGCCGGTTTGAGGCGCGGCTGAAGGGGGCGTTCGACTTTGTCACCGACGCAGACGAGGCCTCGCAGCACGCCATCGAGGCCGTGATCCGCCGCAGCCGGCCCGACGACGTGTTTGTGGGCGAAGAAGGAGAAGCCTCCGAGCGGCGCCCCGACGAGGGAGAGCTGGCCTGGGTCGCCGACCCGCTGGACGGCACGATGAACTTTGTGCACGGGTTCCCGTGCTACGCGGTGTCGGTGGGGGTGACGCGTGGCGACCGCTTGCAGGCGGGGGCGATCTACGACCCCAACCGAGACGAGCTGTTCGCCGCGAGCCTGAGGGGGGGCGCCTTCCTGGAGCACGCCGGCACACGCAGGCCGATGCGGGTCACGGCATCGCGGTCTATCGACCAGGCCATGCTGGCGATGAGCCTGCCGGCCAACGTCGCGGAGAACTCGCCCGACCTGCTCGACTTCGTCCGCTTGGCGCCCCGCTGTCAGGCGGTCCGCCGCATCGGCTCCGCGGCGTTGAACCTGGCCTACCTGGCCTGCGGCCGGATCGACGGGCACTGGGCGCGCGAGATCAAGCCGTGGGACGTGGCGGCGGGGGTGCTGCTGGTGACCGAGGCGGGGGGCGAGGTGTGCGCCTCCGACGGCGGCGCGTTCGACCTGTGGAAGGCAGACTTCGTAGCGGCCAGCACGCCGGCGCTGCATGCAGAGCTGCTGGCGGCGCTAACCGTGGCCGCGCCCCAATCCCAGCCCGACGCGTAAGCCAGGCGGCAGCATTGATTGCGCCGCTTCCCCGCTCACGCGTCGGACCGCAGTTGGTTGGCGGGTCCGGCTCCGCCGGTTAGCGGAGCGAGTCGCTAGCGAACGAGTCGGGAACGGTCCGTTCCGCGACACGGCCTAGCTCGTCCTGGGTGCGGCGTTGACCGACCGAGTGCCAGGCGCTCACTTCGCGTAGCTCCGGCATCGCCTCGATGAGCTGCGACTCGAGCATGGTGGTGAGCCTCTGCACGCCCTGGTTCTTGGAGGTCTCCATGATGGCGCGCACCGTCTTCATGATGCGCAGCATGCGGGCCCGGCTGAGCACCGGGCCGGAGAGCGGGGCGTCGATGTCTACCAGCAGCTCCGCCACGGGCGACTCGAGCCCCTGCTGCCAGCGGTAGAGTTCCGAAAGCGGCATGTCGCTGTCGGGCCTCTCTTGCCGGCGGACCTCGTCCATCGATTTTCCAAGCCGGCGCGCAAGCGTGCGGACCGAGACGCCCTGGTTCTGCCGGACCTCGGCGATCCGGTGCAGCGGGCGCTCGGTCGATGCGTAAGCGTAGCCCGGCAAGGTGTGGCCGCTTAACGTTTCACGGGCGGTGTCGATACCTTCAGCGATACTCATGGGGTGCCTCCAACAGGGTCTGTTCCAAGAAGAGAAGCTTTTCGCGCAGAACCAAAGAGCTGATACGTGGGCGCCTACTCCACGGATCAAAATCGATACGATACGGCTACGAGCTAGCCGCGACGCACGACGGGTTCTTGCAGGCGAGTCATCAGTATCCGCGATCCTTGCCGCCTGACGGCCGGATCACGCTTGCCACGATACTGATTGGCGACACGGGCGCCCGCGATTGTTCCCTGCGGGCAGATGAGCCGTATGGCTTGGCCACACGCTCTCGAAGTGGCTTTATAGTAAGCGTGGTGGCCGGATTGGGCAAGCGGAATGCGGGAACCGGCGGCTAGATGTGGCGGGCCGCAGTCTGTCCGGTCGGGCGTTGGGAACAGTTGCTATCCACGTTAAACGCGCACGGTTGCGGGGCGATCACCCATGCTGCTGTTCAAGAAGAAGTTCCTGGAAGCGATCCGCTGCGGCGCCAAGACCCAGACCATCCGGCTCTGGAAACACCGCCACGTGCGCAGCGGGCAACGCAGCTACATCCCGGGCGTGGGGGCGATCCGCATCGAGTCGGTCGAGGCGGTTGCGATCGACGCGCTCACCGACGCGGACGCGACGCCGGACGGCTTCGAGACCGCCGCGGCGCTCCAGCAGGAACTGCGGACCATCTACGGGGACAAGCTCCGGGCGGGCTACACGGCGTACCGGGTGGTGTTTGCGCTGGCGCCCGAGGACGAACCGCAGGGCTGAGCAAGAATAAGCGGGCCCGCTAGAAGTGCGTGAGGTGCGCCACGGCTTCGGCTACGCGCTGCGGGTGGCGCTGCAGTGCAATCAGCGTTAGCACCGTCAGCACCGCTGCCGTGATCGCGAAGCTGGGCCAACGCGGGCTTGGCTGCACGCTGACGCTGGCCAGAGAACGACGCAGCGCGCGTGCCAGCCGGCGCCAGCCCTCGAGGTTCTGACGGTCGCCGCTGCTCTTGAGCGAGACGTGGCGCATGAACTCGAACGCCTCGACGTGCAGCGACACCCCCAGCGACGGCAGCGTGAGGTTGTCACCCGCCCAACGCGCCTCGCGGTCGAGCTGACCGACCGCTTCGGCCAAAGCGGGCCGCAGCTCGTCGAGGCCGATGTTGTAGATCACCAGCCGCGGCCGCGCCAGCAGCACCGCCAGCGAGACGATCAGGGCGTAAAGAACGATCAGCACCACCCACACCCAGGGGCCCATCTCTGCGGTGGCCGATTCAGGCCGAAACAGCTCGATCGGGCCGATGAACGCCAGCCCCACCAGCCCGCCCCCCAGCGCGGCCGCGTCGCCGGCGCCGGTCGCCAGCAGCGGGCGGCGCCGCACGTTCACCAGCGCAAGCAGCAACAGGTAGGCCGCCAGCGGGGTAGCCGCGATCGCGAGTCGTAGGGGGTCGACCATCAGTCTCCTTCTGCCTGGTGCGGGGCGGCGTCCGACGGAGCGTAGCGGCCCGCCTGATGGAGCAGCTCGGCCCGCCGCGCGGCGGCCTCTGCCTTCTCGTCGCGGAGCCGGTTGCTGGACGACCAGGCGTCGACCAGCCCCAGCAGCGTGATCCACATGCAGGCGATCACCAACAACGCCAGGTAGACCGCCATCCACGCGGGCCGACGCGGCACGATCGGCCAGACGGCGACGAGCGCCCCCACGACGCCGATGATGCTGCTGGCCTGCATCCGCCGCAGGTACTGCCGGCGCGCAAAGCGCCTCTTGCGGTCGGGCAGCTTGGCGTCTTGCAGGCTCGCCCGCCAGTCGCGGCGGTGCGAGTCGATCAAGTACCCGGCCACGCCGAGCAGCAACATCGATAGGGGGTAGTTCCAGAGCACGACGACGCCGTTCAACGTGGGGGGCTAAGAACCGGTCGGATGGGGGGCCACAAGCGGCGGCGCTCGGGGCCCTGACGGCGGCGGACGCCCGGCTATGGCTCTTCGGCCCGGCTCGCCGGGGGCTGCCGCATCCACTCTAGCATCACCCAACCAACCTTCGCCAGCGACTCGCCGGAGCACTGATGGTGCGTGTCGCGAACGGTGTGCCAGGCGGGGTAGTCGAAATCAATCACGTCGCAGGCCGGGATGCCGGCGATGTTCCGCAACTGCAGGTGGTCGTCACGCACCACGTGCTTGGGTCGGGCGATGAACTCCTTTACCCCCAGTCGCTGGGCGGTCGACCACACCTGGTCGACCAGCGGCTTCGACTCGGGCCAGCTTACCGAGTTGGCTTCTTGGTAGATCTGCAGGTCGGCGTCCCCCACCATGTCTAGCAGCACGGCCGCGTCGTACACGTAGCCGCGCTGCTTGTCGCGGTCGTACTCCCTGGCGAACCAGGTGCTGCCAAGGAAGTACGGGTCGCGGCCCTCGGTGAACACGAGTTCTTCGCCGTCGAACAGGCAGAAATCGACCGCCAAGTCGGGGGGCAGGTCCTTCATGTGGTGGGCCAGCTCCATCAACACCGCCACGCCGCTGCCGCCGTCGTTGGCGCCGATGAACCGTCCGCTGCGGCGGGCCCGCGGGTTGGGGTCGCTGCTGGGGAGGGGGCGGGTGTCGTAGTGCGCGCACAACAGCACGCGGCGTTTGGCCTCGGGGCGCCAACGGACGATCAGGTTCGCCATCGGCACGGGCTTGCCCCCCAGCGGGTTGCGGGCCGCGAACGCCTGCAGCTCAACCTGGCCGCCCAGCGCCTCGAAGTGCTTCGTGAGCAGCTCCTGCTGGGCGATCATCGCCCGGCTGCCCGCGGGGCGGGGGCCCAACTCGCACACCTGCTTGAGGTAGCCCATCGCCCGTTGGGCGTCGAGCGGGTTGGCGGGGGCGTCCCCCGCCGCTCGGGCGCCCTCAGTCATGCACAGGGCCATCCCGAACGTTACTCCAAAGAAAATCAATCGGCGCCAAAGATTTGTCATCGGGTTTTGTTCCGCGATTTGTAGTCGGTAGGGCGGTCGCCCCGCGGCCTGCCGGCCAAGCGGCGCGCGGTTTGCATTCGGACCCCGGCGGTTGTCGAACCAAGCCAACCGGCTATGAATGCTAAAACACTCGCATCTCGATGAGGCGCCCAGGCGTGTCTTCTACTCTCTCTGCTCTGGTCGCCCCGCCCCCGTCCCGCGCTGCTGCGGCCTTCCGCCGCGACGTATTAACGGGCCTCTCGAGCCGGGCGAAGCACATCCACTGTAAATACCTGTACGACCGGCCGGGGTCGCTGCTGTTCGACAAGATCTGCGAGCTCCCCGAATACTACCCGACCCGGACCGAACGGGCGATCCTGACCCGTCACGCCGCGTCGATCGCCCGGCAGATCGGCCCCCGCGCGGCGCTCGTGGAGTACGGCAGCGGCAGCAGCGTGAAGTCGCGGCTGCTGCTCGACGCGATGATCGACCCGATTGCCTACGTGCCGGTCGATATCTCGCTGCGTCACCTCGAGGCCTCCGCGGCCGGGATCGCCCGCGCCTACCCGGCGGTCGACGTGCTGCCAGTGTGCGCGGACTTCAGCCAAGGGTTCAGCCTGCCAGACTTCCCGCGGCCCCCATCGCACAGCGCGGTGTTCTTCCCCGGATCAACCATCGGCAATTTCTTGCCCGACGCCGCCCGCGGGTTGCTGAGCGGCATCGCACGGCTGGTGGGCGTTGGGGGCGGGTTGGTGATTGGCTTCGACCTGCAGAAAGACCCGCGCGTCATCGAGGCGGCGTACAACGACCGCGAGGGGGTCACCGCCGCGTTCAACCTCAACCTGCTGCACCGCATCAACCGCGAGCTCGACGGCCGGTTCGAGGTCGATCGGTTCGCGCACCGCGCCGTTTACCAGGACGCCCAGGGCCGGGTATCGATCTCGCTGGTCTCACGCCAGCGCCAAACGGTTGAGATCGGCGACGCGTCGATCGCGTTCGAAGCCGGCGAATCGATCCACACCGAGTACTCCCACAAGTACACGCTCCCCCAGTTCGAGGCGATGGCGGCCTCGGCCGGCATGGGGGTCCACCGCGTCTGGACCGACCCCAAACAGTGGTTTGCGGTTGCTCACTGCGTCGTGGAACGACCCAGCTAACCGGAAAGAGACGCATCACAACGGCAGCCCGACGCGTAAACGAGGGACCGGGGATAACAACCGCTGCTTCCTCGCTTACCCATCGGGCTACTATTTCAATAGCTACTTCCTGATCACTTTGCACCTTCCAAGCAGCATGCCCAAAGCAATGTGGAACGGCGCCACCCTGGCCGAGAGCGACGACACGCAGATCGTCGAGGGGAACGTCTACTTCCCCCCCGACTCGCTCAAGCAAGAGATGTTCAAGCCCTCGGACGCCCACACCGTGTGCGGCTGGAAGGGGACCGCCAGCTACTACGACGTCGAGGTCGACGGCCACGTGAACGAACAGGCCGCTTGGTACTACCCCGATCCCAAGCCCAAGGCCGAAGCGATCCGCGGCTACGTGGCGTTCTGGAAAGGAGTGACGGTGGCGCCATGACGTTCGCCCCCCCAACGTCCGATGGCCCCGGCGCCGTACGCCCCCCCCCGTCGCTGGACGCACTGCTCGACCGCTACCGGTCGGTCCGCGGCTTCTCGCGCACGCTGTGCGAGACGCTGCACCCCGAAGACACGGTGCTGCAATCGATGCCCGACGCCAGTCCGGTGCGGTGGCACCTGGCGCACACCACTTGGTTCTTCGAGACGTTTCTGCTCAAGCCGCTGCCGGGCTACCGGTCGCCCCACCCGGCGTTCGAGACGCTTTTCAACTCGTACTACAACACGGTGGGCGAGCAGTTCCCCCGGGCCCAGCGGGGGCTGCTGTCGCGGCCCACGCTAGACGAGGTGATGGCGTACCGAAGCCACGTCGACAGCACGCTGCTCGAAGCCGATCTTCCGGCAAACGCGGCGTCGGTGCTGGAGATCGGCGTCAACCACGAGCAGCAGCATCAAGAGCTGATCCTTACCGACATCAAGCACGCCCTGTCGCTCAACCCGCTGGGGCCCGTGTTCCGAGAGCCGCGGGCGTCCTCGACCGCGACCGCGCGGCAGGCGCGCTGGATCAGCGTTGCGGGGGGGCAGTGCAGGATCGGGCACGGGGGGCCGGGCTTCGCCTACGACAATGAGTCGCCCCGCCACCGCGTGTGGCTCGACGACTTTCAGATCGCCGGCCGGCTGGTGACCTGCGAAGAGTACGGGGCGTTCATCGACGACGGCGGCTACCGCCGGCCCGAGTTTTGGCTGAGCGCCGGCTGGCAGGCCGTGCAGCAAGGCGCCTGGAAGGCGCCGCTATACTGGCGCCGCGACGACGCGGCTCAGGCGTGGTCGCAGTTCACGCTCGCCGGCCCGCGGCCGGTGGTCGGCGCCGAGCCGGTCACCCACGTCAGCTACTTCGAGGCAGACGCCTACGCCCGCTGGGCCGGCGCCCGCCTGCCCACCGAGGCCGAGTGGGAGGTCGCCTTCGCAAACGAGAAGGTCCAGGGGGCGTTCGCGGACCAGCGGATCGCTTCGCGGCAGGCGATCCACCCCGGCCCCGCGACCGGCGCCGATCGGCAGGCGTACGGCGAGGCCTGGCAGTGGACCTCTAGCGCCTACTCTGCCTACCCGGGCTACCGCCCCCCCGCGGGGGCGCTCGGCGAGTACAACGGCAAGTTCATGTGCGGATCGTTCGTGCTGCGCGGCGCGTCGTGCGCCACGCCGTCGGGGCACGCGCGTGCTACCTACCGCAACTTCTTTGCGCCCGACGCGCGTTGGCAGTTCACCGGCCTGCGCCTCGCCCGCGACGGCGAACCGTCCGCGTAGGCGCCCGGGCCGTCGGTCCGAGATCGTCTGCCCCGTCGTGCGCCAGCGGTTCGCGCTTCTACGCGGAGCGTCTACAATCGGCCGCACCGGTCACTTGTTCGCACCTTCAGCCCCGCAAATCCGCATGAACGTTTCTGAGTTCTACAACGAAGTCTCCCGCCGCGTAGACACCGGCAAGACGCAGATCAACGTCGCCGAAACCAAGCGGGTGCTGTCCGAGGCGTTCGTGGTGCTCTCGAAGATGAGCACCCCCGACTCCTCTGCGCTAATCGCCAAGGCGCTGGCGGCCGCCGCCAAGAAGAACGCCAAATAGCCGGGCCCCAGGCGAGCCGGCGGCGTCAGCCGCCGGAGTGCTGCAGGGCGGGAGCGACGGATCGCTGCGTACTACTCCGGCGGCTGACGCCGACGGCTCGCCCGGTTGGTGGACGTTTGTCTGATGGACCCCTTCGCAACGCCGCGTAGCGCCTACGTTCATGTGCCGTTCTGCGCCCACCGCTGCGGCTACTGCAACTTTGCGGTGGTCGCCGGCCGCGATCACCTGGTGGGCGACTACCTGAGGGCGATCGAAGCAGAGCTGGCCCTGCGTCCCGGGCCGTGCGAGGTGGACACCCTCTACTTCGGCGGCGGCACGCCGACCCGTCTGCCGCTGCCAGACTTCGTTCGGCTCAGCGAGATGCTGCTAGCAGCCCGCCCGCTGGCGGCCGGCGCCGAGTGGACCGTCGAGGCGAACCCGGCCGACCTGGGCGACGCCTACGTCGCCCGGATGGCGGAGCTGGGGGTCACCCGGCTCAGCCTGGGCGCCCAGTCGCTGCGCGACGCGAAGCTGCGGCTGCTGGAACGCGACCACGCTGCGGGCGACATCGCACGCACGGTCGCTTCGGCCAAGCAGCACGGCATCAGGGTCGCGCTCGACCTGATCTTTGCGGCGCCCGGCGAGACCCTCGACCAGTGGCGGGCCGACCTCGACGCGCTGGCAGCCCTCGGGCCCGACCACGCGTCGACCTACGGGCTGACGTTCGAACGCGGCACGTCGTTCTGGTCGCGTCGGATGCACGGCGGGCTGGAAGAGCTGGGAGACGAGCCGCAGCGCGCGATGTACGAGCTGGCCATCGAGCGATTGACCGCCGCGGGGTTTGAGCACTACGAGGTGTCCAACTTCGCCCTCCCCGGGCGCCGCAGCCGCCACAACCAGGTCTACTGGTCGGGGGGGGCGTTCGACGCGCTCGGCCCGGGCGCGGCGCGGTACACCCAGGGGGTGCGCGAGACCAACCACCGCAGCACCACGACGTACCTCAAGCGCGTGCTGGGGGGCCGGTCGCCGGTCGCCGAACGCGAGACGCTGGACGCCGAAGCGCGGGCGCGCGAGCGGCTGGTGTTCGGTTTGCGGCGGATCGAAGGGGTGGAGCGCGCCGCGTTTGCCGCGGACACCGGCTTCGGACTCGACGGGCTTGCCGGCGCCGCGATCGAGAAATTCGTCGCGCTCGGGATGCTCAGCGACGACGGCGAGCGGGTACGCCTTACCCGCGACGGCCTGCTGGTGAGCGACGCGATTTGGCCAGAGTTGCTGTAGCGGGGAGGTCTGGAAAGACTCAGACGTCCAAGAAGTCACGGCCGTGTTCCGCCCCGTGATCGAAGCGTTTGATCGAGAGCACGGCATCGTCGGTGAGGTTCGCCAATATGTCTGCAACGCCCCGCGCCGCCCCCTCGTCTTGCGCGACCGATGCGTATGGTTCTGGCAGCATGTCGTGCTTGCGGACCAACTCGTCGAACGCATTGCCCAGCGTTTGCTTCACCTGGTCCCGCCGCTCCAGCAGCCGCGGATGCCGGTAGACGCGCTCGAACAATAGCGCTTCGAGCTGCCGCTTGCGGACCTGCATCGCGGCGGAGACGCCAACCACCGGCGGTGCGGCTCGGGCGTCGTCGGGCGAGTCGAAACCCGCCTCGGTCAGGCGGCGCTGCGTGGCGTTCAAGAGGTCTCCCACCTGGACGTCGAGCAGTTCGTGAACGACCGCCCTCCGCCGCTGGTGCGTGTCGAGCGCGGAGTGCCGGTGGTCAACGGCTTCGGCGGCGCTCGCCCAGAGTTCGGCGTCGAGCAGGTCCTTGAACTCCAGCAGCCCGATCTCTAGGGCGTCGTCTGCGTCGTGGGCGTTGTACGCGATGCTGTCGGCGGCCTCCACCACCTGGGCCTCCAGCGTGGCGCCCGGCCCGTGCCGCTTTCCCCCCGCGGCCCGACGGCGCTGGCCGTCCAGCACGTCGGTGGTGAGGTTCAGCCCGGGGAAGTTGGGGTAGCGCTGCTCCAGCCGCTCGACGATCCGCAGCGCCTGGGCGTTGTGGTTGAACCCCCCGACGCCCTCAAGCTTGGCGTCCAGCACGTCCTCGCCGGCGTGGCCAAAGGGGGGGTGGCCGATGTCGTGCAGCAGCGCCAGCGCCTCGACCAGGTCTTCATTGAGCCGCAGCGCGCGGGCGAGCGTCCGCGCGATAGACGCCACTTCCATCGTGTGGGTCAGCCGCGTGCGGTGGTAGCCATGTCCATCGCCGGTGAACACCTGCGTCTTCTGCGCGAGGCGGCGGAAGGCGGCGCTGTGGACAATGCGGTCGCGGTCCCGCTGGAACGCAGAGCGGTAGCGGTGGAGCGGCTCCGCGTGGCGCCGCACGGCGCCGGCGCTGCGGACCGCGAAGGAGGCGAGCAGCAGGGCTTCACGCTCGTCTGCGGTCACGGGTGGGCGGGGGGGTAGGTCGGGCGGCGCCCGACGTGCGGGGGAGATGTCGAAGCGGGCGGGAAGTCGAATCCTTCTACGCAACAGTGCTCGGGGCGACGGCGCCTTCCGCGGCTCGGCCCGCCGCGGCGGGCCCTACTTGGATCCGTAACCAAGCTCTGCGATCGCCGCGAGCGCCGCGTCGTGCAGCGGGCCGTTGGTGGCCAGCACGCCGCGGTTGTGGGCCAGCGTGCGGCCCTGGCCGAAGTCGAGCGTCCTGCCCGCCAGGTCGGTCACCCGGCCCCCGGCCTCTTCGATCACGATCGAGCCGGCGGCTTGGTCCCACACCTTCTCGCGGTAGTCGGGGCGGTCCGCGGCGAGCAAACGCACCAGCATCTCACCACCGCCGGCGGCGAGCACCGCGTACTTGGCCTGGCTGTCCATCGGGATGGCTTGGCCGGAAACGCCCATCGCGTCCAGCACGCGGTCGATGCCGGAGATGCTGGTGTGGGCCTTCTCTACCGACCGCAGCACGCGGGTCTGTGCGGGGTCGGCAACGGTCGACACGCTCAGCCGCCGCCACGGGCTGTCTGGTTGGTCGAGCGCCTGAAGGTGGGCGCCTCGGCCGCGCGAGGCGGCCAGGATCGACCCCGGGCCCCCTTTCTGGCCCGTGACGCCGTCGGCCAGGTCGGGGCAGCCAAGCACGCCGATTGCGACGCGTCCCCCCTCGACCAGCCCCAACGCCACGGCGTACTGATCGCCGCGCAGGAAGCCCTTGGTGCCGTCGATGGGGTCGAGCGTCCAGTAGTCGGCGGTCGCGTCTGCGGCGCCGCGGTCGATCAGGTCGCACACCGCTTCGGAGTCGATGCCCGGAAGCGCCGAGGCGACAAACTTGGTAACCGCGGCCAGCGTCTCGGCGCCGTCGGCCGTGCGGAGGCTCGCGGCGTTCTCTTCGCCCAGCAGCACCGCGCCCGGGAGCGCTTCTTTCATGCGGTAGGCGACCAGCGCCTGGGCCGCGAAGTCGCCCACGGTCACCGGCGAGCGGTCCCCCTTGGTGAGGGCGTCGGTGACCATCTCTGCCTGCACCCGCCGGACCAGTTGGGCCGCCTCGCGGACGGCGCTGATCGCGAACTGGGCCTCGGGCCGATCGAACATGCTGCGTTTCCAGAGAGCGTTCGGCGGTCAGCTTTCAGCGGTCAGCCCACGGGCCGCACACTCACGGGCCCGCAACTGACCACGGACAACGGGCCACGAACTACGAAAAAACTACCCCGCCAGGGCTCGAACCTGGAATGAGGGAATCAAAATCCCTAGTGTTACCATTACACCACGGGGTAACGAAGCTTCTGCTCGCTGCACGTAGTCTACCGCGAAACGCCCGTTAGGCTAACGGGGGCCCGCCCGATTGGCTACCGAGAAGCAGAGCTGCTCGAGTTCGGTCGCCAGGTCGACCCCCACGAGGCTCACGTGGCCCGGCAGGGCCAGCGTAACCGGGGCGAAGTTCAGGATCCCTACCACCCCGGCCTCGACCATCTGATCGGCCACCTGCTGGGCGGCCGCGGCCGGGGAAGCGATCAGCCCGATGGGGATCGCTTGCTCGCGGATCACCTGCCCCAGGTGGTCGGGGGGGAAGATCGGGATCCCTTCGATTGTGCGGTTTACCTTGCCCGGGTCGGCGTCGAACGCCGCCACGATGCGGAACCCCTGGGCGTTGAACCCACGGTAGCCCAGCAGGGCCCGGCCCAGGTTTCCTACCCCCACCATGGCGACGGTCCACTCGCGGTCGGTCCCCAGGATGCCGCGGATCGCGCGGACCAGCTCGTCGCAGCGGTAGCCGACCCCCCGCTGGCCGAAATGCCCGAAGTAGGCCAGGTCTCGCCGCACCTGGGCGTCCGTGAACCCCAACAACCGGCCCAACTGGCTGGAGCTGACCGTGGTCTGCCCGCCGCGTAGCAGTTGCTGCAACTCGCGCAGGTAGAGGCTCAACCGGCTAACGACGGCCTTGGGGACGCTGGCAGGGTCGACCGGTGCTGGTTTGCGTTTTCCGACGTTCACACCCGTTTGCCAGCAAAGGGAAGGCCTCCGGCCAGACAGACCCGGCCAGATGAAGGAACTTTACTCGCGGATCGCCTGAAAGGCAACGCTGATAAACACTTACGTCGGATCTGACGGCATCGGTCCGCCCGGCCGTGCGGGGCGTCGCGCGGGCCCCTTGGCAGGCGCCGCGCAGGGCCCGCCGCGGGCTCCGACCGCGCCTAATTGGGCCGAGCTTGCTAGCGGCGGCACGCGCCGGTGCGCGTCATGCGCGGAACGGCAGGCATAAACGGACCGACCGTTGGCCGCTGTTTGACCCCTCAGGTCGACGTAAACCCCTGCCTGAGTGCGACTTGCGACCCTTTGCGTGGCGCAAAATGAGGCGACAGGAGAACTCGGGGTAACAGGGGGATTTGAGTGCTTGCGTTAAGGAGTGCTGGCTCCGCGTTCCGAAGAAAAACACGGGCAGGATTACCTGCCTTGACCAGCTCACCCTAATTCACCCGTGCAACTCTTTCTGGAGGCGACCCTGCAATGAAGCGCTTGTTTGGCATGCCGCTGGTGGCAGCCGTGGTCCTAATGGCGTCGGCGCAAGCCAACGCCGATTGCTGTGGCGGCGCTCGCTACAGCAGTTGTGACCCGTGCTGTCAGCCGCACACACACACTGTGATGAAGACCGTCCGCGAGACGGTGTACGAGAACCAGCAGGTTACCTGCTACAAGACGGTCTACGACCGGATCGCGGAAGACCGAGAAGTTTCGTACACGAAGATGGTGTCCGAGGCCCGGACCAAAGAGGTTCAGTACACCGTGATGGTGCCGGTGCACGAAGAGAAGACCCGCACCTGGACGGTGATGAAGCCGGTCTACGAGACCCGCACCAAAGAGATCCCGTACACGGTGATGAAGCCGGTGTACGAGACCAAGACCCGCACCTGGACTGTCCAGAAGCCGGTTTGGGAAACCCGTCAGCGTGAGGTTCAGTACACGGTGATGAAGCCGGTGTACGAGCAGAAGACCCGCACCTACACCGTGCACAAGCCGGTCTACGAGACCCGCACCCGCAACTACACGGTGATGAAGCCGGTCTACGAGACCCGCACGAAGGAAGTCCCGTACACGGTGATGAAGCCGGTGTACGAGACCCGCACCCGCAACTACACGGTGATGCGTCCGGTCACCGAGCAGCGTAGCCGGGAAGTCACGTACTACGTCTCGAAGACGGTCCCCTACACCAAGACCATCACGGTCAACAGCGGTCACTGGGAGACCCAGACGTACGAAGTAGCCGGCCCCGTCCGTCGTCAGACGGTCCGCGAGCCGGGGACTTGGGTGTTCGATCCTTGCAGCTGCAAGTGCTGCTACAAGCCGGGTGCGTGCAGCACGATCTGCGTGCAGTGCCCGCCGAAGACCTGCTGCAAGAAGGTTTGGGTGCCGAGCTGCTGCGAGAAGCAGATCACCTGCTGCAAGACCGTGTGCGAGCCCCGCACGAAGACCGTTTGCTACAACGTTTGCAAGATGGTCCCCGAGTGCAAGACCTGCACCTACCAGGTCTGCAAGATGGTTCCCGAGTGCCGCACCCGCACGTGCTGCTACAAGGTTTGCAAGATGGTCCCCGAGTGCAAGACCTGCTGCTACAAGGTCTGCACGATGGTTCCTGAGTGCAAGACTTGCTGCTACACCGTGTGCCGGATGGTGCCCGAGTGCCGCACCAAGACCTGCTGCTACAAGGTGTGCCGTATGGTCTCGGAGTGCAAGAGCTGCAACTACACGGTCTGCCGGATGGTGCCCGAGTGCCGCACCCGCACCTGCTGCTACCGTGTGTGCAAGATGGTGCCCGAGTGCAAGAGCTGCACCTACACCGTGTGCAAGATGGTTCCCGAGTGCCGCACCAAGAGCGTGTGCTACACCGTCTGCAAGCCGGTGTGCTGCACGAAGACCGTGCAGGACATCAAGTGCGTCGCCCGCAAGGTGCCGTACACGGTGACCCGCTGCGTGCCGAAGACCGTCTGCAAGCAGATTGCCGTTGAAGTGAGCAGCTGCCAACCCTGCTGCCAAGGCAGCGGGTCGGCCCCGGCCGCCGCCGCTTCGGATTGTGGCTGCAACGGTTAAGTAGTAGTAACGACTGAGACTCTCGCTTCCCTTGTACGGAAGAGGGCTGGTCAAACGACGGATGAGCGAGCGGCCCGGTTCAACGTGAACCGGGCCGCTTTTCTCGTTTGTTGACGGACGTTTTGGCCACGGATAGCACGGTTTTCACGGATGACGTCGTATATCATCTGTGACATCCGTGGTCAGCTTCTCGTTGCGTTGCGGTCCGCTACACTCTCGGCATGGCGAAGTTCCCCGGGTTCCCGATCGGTCTGGTCCACTTCCTCGACGCGCTGGCGCGCAACAACACCAAGCCCTGGTTCGAGAAGAACCGCGCGCGGTACGAGAGCGAGGTCCGTGAGCCGGCGCTGGCGTTTATCCGCGCGATGCAGGGGCCCCTGGCCACGGTCTCGCCCCACTTTGTCGCGGTCGACAAGAAGGTCGGAGGGTCGCTGATGCGGGTCCACCGCGACGTCCGCTTCTCGAACGACAAGACGCCGTACAAGACGAACGTCGGCATCCACTTCCGGCACGAGCGCGGCAAGGACGTCCACGCCCCCGGCTTCTACCTGCACATCGAGCCCGAAGAAGTGTTCCTCGGCGCCGGCATCTGGCATCCGGACCCGGCGGCGCTGGGGGCCATCCGCAAGGCGATCGACACCCGGCCCGATGCGTACCTTAAGGCCCTCGGCGCCGCGTCGTTCCGCAAGGACTACGAACCGGGGGGCGAGTCGCTCAAACGCCCGCCGAAGGGCTACGACGCCCAGCACCCGCTGGTCGAGCACCTCAAACGCAAAGACCACATCGGCGCGTGTCAGCTACCAATCGACGACCTGTTCAAGCCGACGGTCGTCAAGACGGTGACCGCCAAGTTCCAGGCCGCGGCGCCGTACGTGGGGTTCTTGTGCCACGCCATCGGGCTGAAGTTCTGAGTGTAGCCATCTCATTCCCGTGAGATGCTTCCGCTCACGGAGTGAGCGGGCTACGCTTCGCGGCGGGTCAGCAGCATCAAGGCGACGAAGTCGTACGCGGCGTGGGCGGTGATGGCCGAGACGATCTCGTGGTCGGGCGAGCACACGGCCAGCCAGCCGAAGTAGGCGCCCCCGAACGTAGCAACCGCGACGTAGGCCACCGAGATCGGGTGGACCAGCCCGAACGCCAGGCTCGCCAGCCCCAGCCCGGGCCAGACCCCCAGCCACTGGATCAGCAGGTACTGCAGCACGCCGCGGAACAGCACCTCCTCGCCGATGCCGGCAGCCAGGGAGACCAGCAGCAGCTCGCCCACGCGGGCCCGCGGGAAGGCGGCCCGCAAGATCCGCTTCACTTGCCGGCGGAACCGGGCGATCGGCCCCCAGGAGGCCTGCCGGGCGAGGGCCAGCAGCGCCACCAGCGGCAGTGCGGCCAGCAGCCCCCGGCCGATGGCCCAGGCCCAGCCCTCGGTCGGCGAGAGCATCCCCAGCAGCGGGACCCCCATCAGCCAGGCCAGGCCGGCGCCCAGCAGCGCCAGGCCCGCCTCGAGCAGGGCGATCCAGCGCATCCGGCTGCGGCGTTCGGATTGTTCTTCGGGTTGGTGCATGACGCAAAACTAGGCGGTCAGACGCGCAAGCCAATAGCCGCCGGGCAACGCCCCGGCGGAGTGGCTCGCAAGATGGTTCTACCCAGCCGCGCCGCCGGGGCGTAGCCCGGCGGCTGTTGGGCGTGGTTTGTGGGACGTGCCGCGCACGGCGGGTTGACGGTCTGCGGAGGGGCGAGCTACGATGCCGCCTCATTTTCCCAGGTTTTTCACTGAAGAACGCCCTTTTTCTCAGACAGAGAGTCCAAGGACTACACCCGCGATGGCCAAGAAAGCTGCCTCTGGCGCCAAGATGATCTACTACTTCGGTAAGACCAAGACCGAAGGGACCACCAAAGATAAGCCCCTGTTGGGCGGCAAGGGCGCCAACCTGGCGGACATGACCAGCATCGGGCTGCCGGTGCCCCCCGGGTTCACCATCACGACCGAGTGCTGCGACCTCTACTACCAGCACAAGAAGAAGCTCCCGCCGGGCCTGATGGACGAGGTCCGCACGAACATCGCCATGCTCGAGAAGGAGCTTGGCAAGAAGTTCGGCGACACCCAGGAGCCGCTGTTGATGTCGGTCCGCTCCGGCGCCGCCGTGAGCATGCCCGGCATGATGAACACCATCCTCAACCTGGGGATGAACGACCAGTCGGTTGTCGGCCTCGCGAACGCCACCGGCAACGAGCGGTTCGCCTACGACGCCTACCGCCGGCTGATCAACATGTTCGGCGACGTGGTCTGCGACGTCGACCACGAGCACTTCGAAGAGGCCTTCGACAAGATCAAGTCGAAGCACAACGCCAAGCTAGACAACGACGTGCCGCTCGAGGGGATGATCGAGCTGTGCGACGCGTACAAGAAGGTCTTCCAGAAGCACTACGGCAAGCCCTTCCCCCAAGACCCGCTCACGCAGCTTGAGCTGGCCGTTGAGGCGGTTTTCAAGAGCTGGAACCAGAACCGCGCCGTCCGCTACCGCCAGGTAGAAAACATCACCGGGCTGAAGGGCACGGCGGTGAACGTCCAGTCGATGGTGTTCGGCAACATGGGAGACGAGTCGGGCACGGGCGTGGCCTTCACCCGCAACCCGTCCACCGGCGAGAACAAGTTCTACGGCGAGTTCCTCATCAACGCCCAGGGCGAAGACGTAGTGGCCGGCATCCGCACGCCGCTCCCCGTCGAAGAGATGCCCAAGTGGAACAAGGCGGTCCACAAGGAACTGATGGGGATCAAGGACCAACTCGAGAAGCACTACAAGGACGTGCAGGACATCGAGTTCACCATCGAGAACGGCAAGCTCTACATGCTGCAGACACGCGGCGGCAAGCGCACCGGCGCGGCCGCGGTGAAGATCGCCTGCGACATGGTCAAGGAGAAGCTGATCGACGAGAAGACCGCCATCCTGCGGATCCCGGCGGGCGACCTGACGCAGCTCTTGCTCCCCAGCTTCAGCCCGGCGGCCAAGAAGGCCGCCACCACGCTCACCATCGGCCTGCCGGCGTCGCCCGGCGCCGCGGTGGGCAAGCTGGCCTTCACCGCCGAGGAAGCCGTCGAGCGCACCCACGCCGGCGAGAAGGTGCTGCTGGTCCGCAAGGAGACCAACCCCGAGGACATCGACGGCATGCACTCCGCGGCCGGCATCCTCACCAGCACCGGCGGCATGACCAGCCACGCGGCCGTGGTGGCCCGCGGTTGGGGACGCTGCTGTGTGGCCGGCGCCGGCACGATCGCCATCGACGAGAAGGCCCGCAAGATCACCGTCGGCGGCAAGACCTTCACCCACAAGGACACCCTCTCGATCGACGGCTCGACCGGCGAGGTGATGGTGGGCGAGGTGGAGACGCAGCAGCCCAAGCTGTCGGGCGACTTCGCCACGGTGATGGGCTGGGCCGACAAGCACCGCAAGCTCAAGGTCCGCACCAACGCCGACACCCCGGCCGACGCCAAACGCGCCCGCGACTTCGGCGCCGAAGGGATCGGGCTGTGCCGCACGGAGCACATGTTCTTCGAGGGAGACCGCATCACCGCGATGCGTGAGATGATCCTCGCCACCGACGTCGAAGACCGCACCAAGGCGCTGAAGAAGTTGCTGCCGATGCAGCGGAAGGACTTCGTCGGCCTGTTCACGGCCATGAAGGGGCTGCCGGTCACCATCCGGCTGCTCGACCCGCCGCTTCACGAGTTCCTGCCGCACGAGGCTAAGAGCCAGGCCGAGATCGCCAAGCAACTGGGCGTCACCCCCAAGGCGGTCAAGGACCGTGTGGCCCAACTGCACGAAGCCAACCCGATGCTCGGGCACCGCGGCTGCCGGCTGGCGGTCACGTACCCGGAAATCCTAGAGATGCAGGTCACGGCTATCGTCGAGGCCGTGATCGCCTGCGTCAAAAAGGGCGTCGACACCCAGGCAGAGATCATGATCCCGCTGGTCGGCACGGCCGCGGAGCTGAAGCTGCTGCGTGAGAAGACCGAGGAGACCATCGAGAAGGTCAAGACGGCCTCCAAGCACACCGGCAAGCTGCCGATCTTGATCGGCACGATGATCGAGATCCCCCGCGCGGCCTTGACCGCCGACGAGGTGGGTCAGCACGCCGACTTCTTCAGCTTCGGCACCAACGACCTGACGCAGATGACCTTCGGCTACAGCCGGGACGACGTGAACACGTTCCTCCCCGACTACCTGAAGCACGAGCTGCTGGCCCGCGACCCGTTCCAGACGCTCGACGCCACGGGTGTCGGTCAATTGGTCGAAATGGGCGTCACCAAAGGCCGCTCGGCGAAGAAGGGCCTGAAGTGCGGCATCTGCGGCGAGCACGGCGGCGACCCGGAGAGCATCCAGTTCTGCCACAAGGTGGGGCTCGACTACGTGTCGTGCAGCCCGTTCCGCGTGCCCATCGCCCGGCTGGCGGCTGCCCAGGCGGCGCTGCGGGGCTAACCCCCAAGGCGAGCCGTCGGTGTAAGCCGTCGGAGCTGAGCTAGCTAAAACCCCGTCGGCTGACGCCGGCGGCTCGCCTTTGGGTGGCGGGCTGTTGCGCGTTTTCGGGCCAGTTTGAACGTTGCGCTACCCACCAAATTCGGGGGGCGATGCTTGCTTCCGGCCCACGAGGAGCGGACAATGCTCCCTTCCACTGCCCCCCACTCCCCCAGGATCACTCCGATGCTCCGAAGCCTTTCCTTCGTCGCCCTGCTGGGCGTCTGTCTTCCCTTCTACGCCTGGGCCGACGAGGCCGAGACTTCCGAAGCCAAGACCGTGGTGGCCCAGAAACCGGCCGAAGAAGAGCAAGCAGAGGAGATGACCGAGGAAGAAGCCGAGGCTTCCGCCGAGAAGGCCCGCGCGGTGCTGATGGCCGCGGCGAAGCACGTCAGCCAGCAGCCGTCGGCGTCGGTCACGATGGAGTACACCGTCAGTTTCAAGATGGGCGAGAGAGGGGGAGAGCAAGCGACCAAGTACCTAGTCGCGCTCGCCGGCCCCAACCGGTTCTCGGTTGTCGATCCAGACGGGCCGTTCTTTATCAAGAGCGACGGCGACGACATGATGACGCGGTTCCAAGACAAGTTCGTGGTGGAGGCCGCGCCCAAGAGCATCGCCGAGGCGCTACAGAACCGCGTGCTCGGGATGCTGGCCAACGGCGACGCGAGCACTGCGCTCAACCTGGTGTCGCCCGAATCGGCAAAGCCGCTGCTCGCCGCGGCAGACCTAGCCTACGAGGGACAGCAAGAGCTGGACGGCGAGAAGGTAGACGTCGTTTCTGCAGACTTCCGCGGCCGGCCCTGGAAGCTGTTCGTCACCACGGGCGACTCCCCCACCCTGGTGCGGGCAGAGCCCGACATGAGCAAGCGGATCTCGCCGCAGCAGCGCAAGGCGGGCCTTGAAGTAACCGCCGGGCTGAACTTCAGCGACTGGCAGTTCGACGCGCCCGCGACCTCGCAGGCGTTTGTGCTGAGCATCCCGAAGAAGGCCGAGTTTGTTGAGTCGCTCTTCGGCGGCGGCGACGAGCCCCACCCGCTGTTGGGCGAGCAGGCGCCGACCTTCACGCTGGCGACCGACGGCGGCGAGGACGTCGACCTGGCCGATCTGGTGGGTGAGAAGATCATCATCCTCGACTTCTGGGCCACCTGGTGCGGCCCCTGCGTGCGGGCGTTCCCGGCGCTGACGACGGTTGCGGACGACTTCGCCGACAAGGGCGTGGTGTTCTACGCGGTCAACCAGCGCGAAGACGAAGAGAAGGTCGCCGCGTTCCTCGAGGACAAGGACTACTCACTGAACGTGCTGTACGACGTCGAGGGCGAGGTCGGCTCGGAGTTCGGCGTGAGCGGCATCCCCCAGTCGGTGGTCATCGGCAAGGACGGCAAGGTGCAGGTGGTGCACGTCGGCTTCTCGCCCGACCTGGAGAAGAAGCTCACCAAGGAGCTCAACGCGCTGGTCGAAGGGAAAGACCTGGCCGCCGAGGCCGTCATCGAGCGTCAGCGGATCGAGGCGGAGCGCGCGGAGCGGCTGGCAGAGCTCGAGGCCAGGTTCGCCAAGAAGCGGGCCGCCGCGCCGGTCGGCAGCTAGGCGCCGGCTGTGGCGGCTTGTCGGGACGAGATTTGAATCGCACGGCGCAGGAAGCGATAATTGCGGTATAACCGCGGCGCGAACCTCGCCGGCCGCGCGCCTATCCGCCACAAGCAACCTCACGACCGCTATGGACCGAGAGACTTTGAATCAAGCGATTGCTGAAGGCCCTATCGTTATCGGGATGAACGACGGTAAACAATTTACCGTCGCCAGCCGCGAGATGATAATCGTCGACGACATCGCTGCTTATGTTCTCTGCCGCGAGGCCGATGGAAAGCTGCGGGCGAAGATCCTCGCGCTGGTCTGCATGTGCAGCATCGAGCCGGTCGCGGCCTAGCGCTTCGCTGGAAGCTCAATCGAAGTTTGGCGCTTCCGGCGGCGCCGTTGTGTTTTGGATTTCACCGAGCAGGCCCCGATGCCCCTTCGCAGCTTCCCCCGGTTATGGATGGCTATCCTTCCGTTGTTCACGTCGCCGGCCCTGGCCGTTGAGTACCCAGAGACGGCCCGCGAGCAAGTTGTCGATAAGTACCAGTCGGCAGGGGGCAAGACGCTTGAAGTAGCCGACCCGTATCGCTGGCTTGAGGCCGACGTGCGCGAGTCGGAGCGGGTCGCCGAGTGGGTGGCCCAGCAGCAAGCGGTGACCGACGCCTACCTGCGGTCGCTCCCCTCGCGGGGCGAGTGGGTCGAGCGGCTCACCAAGCTGTGGAACTTCCAACGCCGGGGGGCGCCGCAGCGGCTGGGGAGGCCCGGCGCCAGCCCCCTGCGGTACACCTACGCGCAGAACGACGGGCTGCAGAACCAATCGGTTCTCTACCTGACCGACCGCTTCAACGGCGACGGCCGGGTGCTGATCGACCCGAACCAGTGGAGCGAAGACGGCACCGTGGCGCTGGCGGGCTACTCGCCCAGCAACGACGGCCGGCTGCTGGCCTACCAGCGCAGCGAGGCCGGCAGCGACTGGCGGGTGATCCGCGTCCTCGAGGTCGACTCGGGCAAAGAGCTTGAGGACGAGCTGCGGTGGGTCAAGTTCGGCGGCGTGCAGTGGACCCCGGACGGCGCCGGCTTTTACTACAGCCGGTACCCCGAGCCCGAGGCGGGCGAGGCGTACCAGGCTTCGGCGCTCAATCGCAAACTCTGCTTCCACAAGCTGGGCGACCCCCAGTCGAAGGACGTCGTCGTCTTTGAGAACCCAGACCACCCCGACTGGTCCGCCGGCGCGTGGCTGACCGAGGACGGCCGCTGGCTGCTGGTGAGCGAGAGCAAGGGGACCGACCACCAGAACCGCCTGTACGCACGCCGTGCAGACGCCCCGCTAGGCGACGGGCCGCTGGGGGACGATCCCAGCTCCGGCTGGACCGCGTTGGTCGAGGACTTCGACAACGCGTTCGACCCGTTCGCGTCGGTCGGAGACAAGCTGTTCTTGCTAACCGACCAAGACGCCCCGCAGCGACGCGTCGCGGCGTTCGATCTGTCGAAGGCCGGCGAAGCAGACTTCCGAGAGGCGCTGGTAGAGGTGGTCCCCGAACGCGAGGCCACGCTCGAAGGCGCCTCGCTGATCGGCGGCGAGGTCTTCGCCAGCTACCTGGAAGACGTGGCGTCGGTGGTGCGGCGCTACTCGCCGGACGGCGGACTGTTGGGGGAAGTCAAGCTCCCCGGCGTCGGCAGCGCCATGGGCTTCGGCGGCTGGCAGGACGCCAAGGAAACCTTCTACACCTACACCAGCTACGCCGCCCCGCCGACGACCTACCGCTACGACATCGACGCCCAGGTATCAGAGAAGCTGTTCGAGCCCAACGTGGGCGTTGACTTCTCCAAGTACACGGTCCGCCGAGAGTTCTACACGTCCAAAGACGGCGCCCGCATCCCTATCTTCTTGACGCACCGCAAAGACCTGCCGCTGGACGGCAAGAACCCCACGCTGCTGTACGGCTACGGGGGCTTCACTATCTCGATGACCCCCGGCTACTCCCCCAGCCGGATGGCGTGGGTGGAGCAGGGGGGCGTGCTCGCCGTGGCCAACCTGCGCGGCGGGGGCGAGTACGGCGAGCCGTGGCACGAGGCGGGCAAGCTCCGCAACAAGCAGAACGTGTTCGACGACTTCATCGCCGCGGCTCAGTGGCTTATCGACGAGAAGATCACCAGCCCGAAGCATCTGGGAATCCAGGGCGGAAGCAACGGCGGCCTGCTCGTGGGCGCCGTGATGACCCAACGCCCCGAGCTGTTCGGCGCGTGCCTGCCGGCGGTCGGCGTGATGGACATGATGCGGTTCCACACGTTCACGGCGGGGCAGTTCTGGCGCGACGAGTTCGGCTCGTCGGACGACCCCGAGATGGCCGAGTACCTGCTGGGCTACTCCCCCTACCACAACGTGCGTCCGGGGGTCGCCTACCCGCCTACGCTGGTCACCACCGCCGACACCGACGACCGCGTGGTGCCGATGCACAGCTTCAAGTTCGCCGCGGCGCTGCAGCACGCGCAGCAAACGTCAGATGCTGCAAATGGGGCCGCGGGCGACGCCCCGCTGCTGATCCGCATCGAGTCGCGGGCGGGGCACGGCGCGGGGACGCCGACCGCGAAGCTCATCGAGCAGGCCGCCGACCTGTGGGCCTTCTTGTGGGCGACGATCGGGCCGCGCGACGACTCGTAGGCCCGCATGTTTGGTTCGGATTGCCGCGCGCAGACGCGTGGCATCGGCGCCGTCGTACCCCGCGCGGCCCCGATCGTTTGACTTGAGCGACGATTGGTTCAGGATAGGAGATTGAACCAAGCCCGGCCCCGGACGCATCGTCGGGGCGCGTCACTCGAAGGGAACGCTCATGAAGTTTTTCGTTAGCCGGCTCGCCCTCATTGCGGGCGTCGCCGTCGCCGCGCTCGGATCGACGGAGTCCCCCGCGGCGGGCATCTTCGATTACAACCTCGTGTCGTTCGGCGACGTGAGCCTGACCAGCGAAGTCGAGGGCGCCAGCTTCATCGGCGGCGACCTGTTGGGCGGCTCGGCCAACTTTGGCATCGCACAGAACAACATCGTCGCCCTGCGGCTTGTCGGCGACATCGTAGGGTCGGCGCCCCGCAGCATCGGCAGCGGCAACGACGCTCAGGTGGGTGGCGACAACGCGGGGGGCGCCATCATCAACCTCAGCGGCGGCGTCTACTACTACGATAGCGCCGCGATCCCGGGGGTGGTTCAGGCCGGCACGGCGACCCCCGTGGCGGGTCTAAAGAACGACCTGCAGACGCTCGGGGGCGACCTGCTCAGCCAGGCGAACGCCGCCCAGGCCCTGCTGGGCGGACTACCGGCCACCGGCCCCAACCCCGCCATCGTGATGAACGGCAACCCGGTCTTCTCCGCCGTCCCCGCCGGCCCGAACAACGTCGCCGTTTTCTCGATCGACGACGCGCTGTTCGAGACCAACCTCGGTTCGATCGGGTTGAACTTCAACGGCGCCGACACCGTGGTGTTCAACGTCAGCGGGGCAGACATCAACTTGACCCAGGGCACGGGCAACTTTGTCGGCGGGTTCAACGACGCCAGCGCCGGCAAGATCTTGTTTAACTTCTACGAGGCGCAAACGATCACCATCAATCGGCAGTTCTACGGCGCCATCCTCTCGCCGGACGCCGACCTATCCGCCGTGGCCGGGGCCATCGACGGCAGCGTGATCGTCAGCTCGCTGAGCTCGAGCGTTGAGATCCACCTGCCGACCTTCTCCGGCAACGTGCCGGTCCCCGAGCCGTCGTCGCTGGCGCTGCTGGGGCTGGGCGGGCTGGCGGCGCTGTCGCGGCGCCCCAAGAAGTAGGCCGAACCGAGGGTCGCGGTGTTTCCTGCTACGCGGCGTCCCGCGGGCCGGAAAACGCGGCGCTCATACCGATCCCCACCAGCCCCACGCCGGCCAGCAGGGCGCACGCTCCCAGCACCCGCACCGCTACGAGCCCCACGCTCAGCGGCGCGCACAGCAGCAGCAGGCCCAGCGCCAGGTTGAGCACGGCGCCCAGCATCGCCCAGCGGGCGCCGGGGCGGCCCTGCAGCGGCCACAGCAGGGCCATCCGCACCGCCGCGGCCAGCACGATCACGCCCCCCGCAATCGCCATCAGCACGGTGGCCAGCGCGCCGCTGACCACCAGCGGGAACAGCAGCACGACCAGCCCCACCGCCAGCGTAAAGACCGCCCCGCCGCGTCCCAGGCGCCTGCCGGGGCCGAAGCTCTGCCACAGCGACAGCAGCCCTTGCAGGACCAGCAGCGCGCCGATGAGCTGCGTCACGGCCTCAACGGCCCGCTTCGGGTCGACCACCGCTAGCAGCCCGACCGCAACCAGCAGCAGCCCCTGCAGCAGCGGGAACTGCCACCCCACCGGCCGCACGGGGATGCCCGGCTCGTCGTCGCGGGGGTCGAGGTAGACTTCGGGCATCGCTTGGTTCTCCTACGCGGTCATCGAGCGCGGGGGCGGCTCTCGAACTCCGGGCAGCGCCCGCCAATCATTCGCTTCCCACCCCGATCATTTTCCGTACCGGCGCCCCTGGGCGCGACTATACTACGGCCTGTTTGCTGCAACTAGTCGGAGGCTTGTCGATGTTCCCCCCCAGCGTTCGGGTCCGTTGCGTCTTCGTTGGCCTTGTGGTGGGGGCGTGCCTCGCCGGGGCGCTTCCCGGCGCCGCTAGCGCCGCGATCGTCACCGTGGGCGCCGTGCCCAACGCCCCCAACCCCACCACGGGGGCGGTGGGAGGGCAGTTCATCGTCGGTCAGAACGCCTACGGGTCGGTCACGGCCACCGGCATGCCCATCAGCAGCGGCGGCCCCAGCGTCGGAACGGTCGGCGACGGCGTGAATGGGATCGGCGTAGTCAGCCTCAACGGCTTCGGCGCGGACTGGACCATCAGCGGCGCTACCTCCGACCTCGTGATCGGCGACGAGGGGACCGGGCAAGTCTCCCTCGCCAACGCCGCCCGCGTCATCGTCCCGGACGACACCGTGATAGGCGCCCAGCAGTTCTCCAACGGCCGGCTGACGGTAGCGGGCCTGGGGAGCCTCTACGACACCAACGACGACTTCTCCGTCGCCAACGCCGGCGCGGGGATCGTCGAGATCACCAGCGGCGGCGCCGTTGAATCCGACGCAGTTTTCGTCGGCGTTTCGGCCAGCAGCCAAGGCCGCATAACCATCAGCGACGACCTCTCGCGCTGGAACGCCACCTCCACCGCCATCGGCGTCGCCGGCAACGGCCTGCTGGAGATCCTCAACGGCGGCCGTTTCAACGCGTCCGACGCGGTCGTCGGCTCAACCGGCACAGGCCTGGTCGACGTGGTTGGCATCGGCAGCCTCTGGGCGGTCAACGGCGGCGTCTCGGTGGGGTTCAGCGGCGATGGCACCATGCTGATCCGCTCCGGCGCCAGGACGACCGTCTCCGGGGTGGCGACCGTCGCCGCCAACGTCGGCTCCGTGGGCCAGCTCACGGTCGACGGCGTCGGCTCGCGGCTCGACATTACCGGCTCGCTGAGCACGGGGCAGGGGGACGCACAGGTGGCCATCTCCGGCGGCGGTGTCGTGACCATGACCGGCAGCCTGACGCTGGGCCCGACCGGACGCCTGACGCTCGACGGCGGACGCGTGGCGCCCAACGGCATGTCGATCACCGGCGTGGTGGAAGGCGCCGGGGTGGTCGACGCGGCCGCCGTGACCCTCAGCTCCGCGGGGCCGCGGGGCAGGGTACGCGTGGGCGACGGGGACCACCTTCTATTCACCGGCACCGTCAGCAACACCGGCTTCATCGACCTGGGCGGCGGTGAGATCGAGCTCGGCAGCACCCTGTCCAACTCTAGCGACATCAGCGCCCGCAACGGCGCCGTGCTGCGGCTGGGGGGCTCCGGCTTGGTCAACAACGCCAACTCACAGCTCGCCGTCACCAGCGGCGTGGTCGACGTCTTCGGCCTCGTCTCCAATAGCTTCGGCGCCGAGATCGCCGTGGTCGGGGGCTCGACCGCGGTCTTCCACGACGCGGTGACCAACAACGGCACGATCTTTGTCTCTGCGTCGAGCGAGATCGTGCTGCTGGAGAACCTCAGCTTCGTCCCCGGCGCCAGCTTCAATGTCGAGCTCGCCTCGATCGACCCGGCCGACGACCCCACCGAGGCGTTCGGGCTGGCCAGCGTCGGGGGCGCCGCTTCGCTGGGGGGCGGGCTTACGGTCTCGCTCGCCAGCGGCTTCACGCCCAGCCTCGGAGACTCGTACAAGGTGCTGCAGGCCAGCGGCGGCCGCTCGGGCGTGTTTGCAGCCGAGTCGCTCCCGGTACTCTCGGGGGGCCTGGCTTTTGACGTGCAGTACACCAGCGACTCGGTCATCCTGGCCGTCGTCGCCGCCGGCACTCCGGGCGACTACACGGGCGACGGCTTTGTCGACGCCGCCGACTACACCGTGTGGCGCGACAACCTGGGCGCCGCCGCGGGATCGCTCCCCAACGACCCCAACGGCGGCGTGATCGGCGTCGCGCAGTACAACACCTGGAAAGCGAACTTCGGCCTGCCGGCCCTCGGCGCCGCCGCGGGTCAAAGCGTCCCCGAACCGGCCGCGGCGTGGCTGCTGGTCGCCGCCGCCGCGGGAGCAGCACTCCGTCGCCGCCGCTAAGCGGCCGGGCAACTGCCCCCGGCGCCACCGTGCCGGAATACCTCGCACGCCGCGCGTCCGGCGAACAAGAGTGAATCGAATGAAGGCTTGTTTTTGGGTCGCTTCTTGCCTCGTGCTCTCGAATAGCGCCCTCGCGCTCGACCTGAGCATGCCGAGCATCTTCGCGGATCACATGGTCCTGCAACGCAATCAGCAGGCGCCGGTGTGGGGCACGGCCGACGCGGGCGCCGCCGTTGTCGTTGAGTTCGGGGCGCAGCAGAAGCACGCCGTCGCGGACGCGGACGGCCGGTGGCGGGTCGACCTCGATCCGCTGGAGGCTTCAAGCGAGGCGCGTGTCTTGAGGATCGCCGCCACGCTAGCAGACGATACCGCTGCGCGTGAGATTGCCGACGTCGTCGTGGGCGAGGTGTGGCTGTGTGGCGGTCAATCCAACATGTACCGACCGTTCAGGATGCTGGTCGGCCCGGCGGTGGACCCGGCGTACGAGCCGGTCGCCGAATACCTGCGCGACGAGGCCGCCAACGCGAACGACCCGCTCCTCCGCCAGTACCGTGTTGGGCCCGACTACAGCCCGCTCGAAGCGCGTACGCAGGGCCGGGGCAATTGGTCACGGGCCGCGCCCCGCGAGGTGAACGAGTTCTGCGGAACAGCTTACTTCTTTGGCCGCCAGTTGAGGCGAGAACTGGGCGTCCCCGTTGCGCTCATCAGCTGCAACCTGGGGGCGACCCGCATCGAACCATGGATGCCGCCCCAAGCGTTTGAGAGCGGCGAAGCGCTCAAACAAGAGTACCAGAGCAGCCTCGCGGCCTACCAAAACCGACTGGAGCAGTGGGACGACGACCGAGAACGCGCCAAGTATGCACGGGCATTGGAGGAGTGGAAGAAGGCAAGAGCCCAGGCGAGGCGGGCGCCGAAAGAGCCGCAGAAGCCCGAGCATCCATCGCGCGACAAACAGTTCTGCGGCACGCTTTACCACGGCATGGTGCGCCCCCTGATCCCCTACGCGGTCAAGGGCGCCATCTGGTATCAGGGGGAAAGCAACTCCGGGTACCTTCCAGAGCAGTACGGCAGGCGGATGGTCGCCCTGATTCAAGGCTGGCGGGCCGCCTGGGGACAGGAAGAGTTCTATTTCTACTGGTGCCAATTAGCAAGCTACAGGTCGGCCAACGACGACCCCGTGGGTGATGAAGATACCTGGGCGCTCGTGCAAGACGGGCAGCGCTACGCGCTGAAGCTGCCCGATACCGGCATGGCGGTGCTCAACGACATCGGCGAGGCGCGTGACGTCCATCCCAAGAACAAGGTGGATGCCGGCAAGCGGCTGGCGTTGTGGGCGCTCAAGCAGGCGTACGGCAGAGACATCGTCTGCAGCGGCCCCCTTTTCCGAGAGGCGAAAGCAAGCGGGAGCAGGGTCGTTGTCGCGTTTGACCACGCCGGCTCCGGCCTGATGGTGGGGCGCAAGCAACTGATGGCGCCCACCCAAGAGGTGGACGAACCGTTAAAGCGGTTCCAGATATGCGGTTCCGACGGCCGGTGGAGGTGGGCAGAAGCCCGGATCGTCGGAACGGATTCGGTAGAGGTTTGGCACGACGAAGTTCCACACCCCGTGGAGGTGCGGTACGCGTGGTCCTCCAACCCCGAGGGGGCCAACCTGTACAACAAAGAAGGTCTCCCCGCCTCGTTGTTCAAGACGACCAACCTGCGTCTCCAGGACGAAGCCCCGCGTCAAACGCCCTATCGCTAGCCCCCGGCGGTGGTTAGCCCCGCAACCACCCCTGCCATTGGATGGTCGAAACAAGCGCTCCTGCACGGCCCCGCTAGCCAAGCCAGCCGACGCGAGAGGCTGTGACGGATGCGCCGCCGGCGGTAAGTTGGGGGTTGAGCGCTATTCGCAGGGGCTGGCCGCCGCGAGAAACTTGGTGGAGCGCCCACGGCCAGCGGCCCCCGCTACCGAGAGAGAACTCCCCATGCAGCAGCTCACCCCCGCCGGACAACAGATCGTCCAAGACCTTTCTCAGCGTCACGGCTTCAGCCAAGACGCCGTCACCCACATGCTGTTCGCCGTGCTCAACGGCAACGGCGGCATGGCCCAGTTCAGCCACCCGGAGTTCGGCGGCTCGGGCCAATGGATGCAGGGGGGCATGCTGATGCTGGGAGACATGTTCAACCACAACCTCAAGGGCCGGGTCGACTCGCTCTGCTACGAGATCGCCGGCATCCTCGCCAACCAGCCCGGCCTGCTGCAATCGGGCAGCTTCCAGTCGCAGAGCCAGTCGGGGGGGGGCGGCCAGCGACAAACGGCCGGCGGTCATCCCGGCCAGTCGAGCCTGTTCGTGCCCGACCCCGAGGACAACTGGTGGCCGACCGACCTGGGCCCCCCCAGCGCCACCGGCTCGCAGAACAACGTGCGCTACGCCTACTTTTCGGGCGCGCGTCGGCTGGCCGTCAAGACCGGCGGCAGCGTCTGGGTGTACGACACCCTCGACCACCAGATCGGCGGCTTCAGCCAGCAGCAGGGGATGGGGAGCTCCATCATCTTCAGCAGCCAGTACGGCACCGTGAGCCTGTCGAGCCTGCCGGTGGTGTCGCGCGACGGACGCCCCGCCGCGCCCAGCCCGGTGGCGCCCGCCGCGCCGCCGATGGCCCCCCCCGCCCCCCAGCCCAGTTTCGAACCCCCGGCGCCCCCGGCGCCAAGCGGCGGCGCCAACCAGCACGACGTGTTCGCCTCGCTCGAGCGGCTGGGCGATCTGAAGGCCAAGGGGATCGTCACCGACGAAGAGTTCGCCGCGAAGAAGGCAGAGCTGCTCGGCCGGCTGTGAGAGCCAATGTAGCCCCAATGTAGCCCGCTCACTCCGTGAGCGGATCATCTCACGGAGTGAGATGTCTACATTGGTTTCGAGTAGTGCCGGTACTCGTGAGGCAGAAGCTTCGCTCGTGGACCGTTTTCGGCGATGTACTTGCGCAGGTAAACGAACTGTTCTGCCGAACGCACCAAATGGTCGAATCCGTCGTCCTGCCAGAATCGGCCCTCTTGCACCAAGTGGCGATTGATTTCTTTCGCCGTGAAGCGTTTCCAGGACTTGCACTGCCGCAGCATGCGGTCGTCGTTCGGGAATGCGACAAGCACGTGGACGTGATTGGGCATGACCACGAAGTCCGTCCGCTCATAGCGGTCGCCGTCAAAGTGCATCAGGCTGTCCGCCACGATGGCGGACATTTCCGGCCGCCGCAGCACGCAAGCCCCGTAGCACGCATCAAGGTGCTCATTCCAGCGATTGGACGAGTCGATCTCAGACGCTTTGCCGGTGTGATCCCGACGCTGCAGCAGCCAGGGCTGGAGGACGCTTTCCGGGATCGAGTCCCAGGTCCGCCAGGTTAGAAAAGTGACGACGCCGGCCTGCGACCAATGCGGCAATCTGCGCTGAACTACCTCGAAGTCCTCCCGGGGGTCGAACACCTTAAGCCGAAAGCCCCGTGGTTCTTCCATGAAGCTAGTGTAATTCACTCACCCGCCGAGCGAAAACATTTCAGCGTAACCCAAGGTAACCCGCTCACTGCTTGAGCGGCGTCATCTCACGGAGTGGGATGTCTGCTGTAGACCGCTCATTCCGTAATCGCACGCGGCAGTGCGTATCGAGACGTGCACACGAAGAGTGTTGCGTTCTTCCCGCCTAGCGCGACCTATTCGCGACGAAGGCCAGCAGATCGTCCGCCGGGATCTCCCACAGCAACCCTTCGATCTCGACTTTCTGCCCCGCTTGGATGATGCAGTAGCACTCGCTGCCAACGATGTCGCGGACAGGAAACCCGAGGCCCTCGAGCATCGCGATCGCTTTTTGCTCGCCGACGGTGGTTGGAATCAGACACCAATCGAGTGAATCGAGTGGCACAGAAAACTCGCTCAAGAGAGCGTCGCTGATGCCAAGGTAGAGTTTGGCCGGATCAGGCATTCCATCGACGAGCGAAGCGAAAGCCACCAGGTCGGGGCCGTCGAGGTCGCCGAAGAAGCAAACCTTGCCCTCGCCGAACGCGCTGCGCAGCCATTGTCGCCGCTGCCCTGTGGGGAGGCCGTAGCTGCCCAAGACAGCGACCGGCGATTCGCTGGCCTGGTGCTCGCGACGAGACATCAGACTGACTCGCTTGGTTGCATACAGGGCCGGACCCCGCTGTGGGTCCCACGCTGCTTCGTGCGACCGCAGGGGTGAGTCGTCTGCATAGAACTCCATGTCGCCACACTCGGTGACCCATCGGACGAGTTTGTCATGGAACGTCGTCATGCCTGCCTCAGTCTGGCAAAACAGGGACAGGTCACCGGCCCCCATTCTCGAGAATCGCGTAGCAAATAGCCACGCGCTGGGGGATAATCCGGGGCGGCTTCCGCTGCGCGCCCATGGGGGTCCATGACAGGCGTTTGCGGGGGGCGTACGCGCCGAGTGCGCGGGGGAGCCGCGTCGAGATCGGCGCGGGGTTTTGTCCCGGAGGTGTCCGCTGATGTCCGAACCGGGCAGGGTTTTGTCCGCTCAAGCACGCCGGGCGGGCTCCGCGGGGGTCGCGTCGCGACCGGCCGTGGCGCAAAACACCGCGTTTTTGAACCCGGTGGGGGTTTTGTCCGATTTTGGGGGGCGCAAAACACCCCGCGTGGCGCGGACAAAAGGACAAAAGTCGGACCGCGGCGCGGGACGGGGTTCGTCCCGCGCCCGTGGGCGGGGCTCAGCCCGCGGCGCGGAGCTGTGCGGCGGGCGCCGCGGTGTCGGCGGCTTCGGTGTGCAGCGGACGGATCGCGCCGCTGGGGGGCATGCGGCGTTCGCGGGCGAAGCCCCGGCCGCTGTCGTGGATGAACTGTTCGAACTCGCTGGCCGGGCCGGCAGGGAAACGCGTGGCGAGGGTCGTCATCCGCTGTTCCAGCGACAGCCCGCTGCGGTAGAGCACGCGGTAGGCCTCCTTGATTTGCTGCACCTCGGCGATGTCGAGCCCGGCGCGACGCAGGCCGACACGGTTCAGCCCCACCACCATGCCGGTGCCGCCGTCGATGGTGACGAACGGCGGGATGTCTTGGGGCACGCGGGCCAGCCCGCCCACCATGGCGATGCGTCCGATGCGGCAGTGCTGCTGCACGGCGGCGCCCCCGCCCAGGTAGGCGCGTTCGCCGACCCAGACGTGGCCGGCCAGCATGACGTTGTTGGTGAGCACCACGTTGTTGCTGAGCGTGCAGTCGTGGGCGACGTGCGAGCCGACCATCAGCAGGCACTCGTTGCCGATGCGGGTGGCGCCTTCGGCGTGCATAGCGCGGTGGATGGTGACGTTCTCGCGGATGACGTTGCGGTCGCCGATGACGACCGGGCCGAGGTGCTCAAGCTTGAGCAGGTGTTGGGGGACGCCGCCGATGACGGCGCCCTCTTCGACCACGTTGTTCTGGCCCATGGTGACGCCCGACTTGATCGACACCCGGGCGGCGATGGTGCAGCCGGCGCCGACCACGACCCCTGCTTCGATGTTGCAGAAGGGTCCGACCTCGGCGTCCGCGGCGACTTGGGCGGAGGGGTGAACCAGAGCGAGCGGATGAATGGCCACGGGCGGGCTTCCCTGCTGGGTGGCGCCGTGCGTCGCAGCAGCCCGCTGGAGCAAGCGGGAGATGGCTGTGCGCGCACGGGGTCACGTCTACCTACGGGGTATCGGCGCCGCGGAGGGTAGCGATTAAGCAAGTTGAATGGAATTTCGGATTTGTGCCGGTCGGGGAGGGCGGCTGTTGCTAGCGTCCCAAAGCCCTAGAATTGGCTGTGCCCCGGGAGACGTTTCGCCCGGCGCCCAAACTTTCCTCAACGCCCACCTTTCACCTAGTTTCGCAGGTTTTCCCAATGCCCGACGCGAATCAACTTTACGACGAGGCCGAGAAGCTCAAGCAAGCCGGCGACCTAGAGGCTGCGCTGGCGAAGCTCGAGGAATCGATCGCCGCCGACCCGAAGTACGCACTGGCCCACTCGGCCGCGGCGGTAGTGCTGCAGAAGCTGGGCCGGCACGACGAGGCGATCCGCCACGCCCAGCAGACGGCGGAGCTGGAGCCGTCGGACCCGTTCAGCTACACGGCGCTGAGCGTCACGTACCAGCGGGCCTACGCGGGCACCGGCGACACCAGCTACATCCGGATGGCGGAAGACGCCATGGAGCGTAGCCGGCAGCTACAGATGGGGGGCTAGCAACGCAGGCGAGCCGGTGGCGTGGGCCACCGGAGCGCCTATAGCAGGGAATAGAGGATGACGAAACGGGGCGGTCCCCCCGAGGAAGCCTCCTGCGGGGGGAGAGCTCAGCGGGGGGCAACTCCGGCGGCTTACGCCGACGGCTCGCCACGGTTGGGTCGCCCGGGTGGGCCCTCTAGGTGGCGGGGCCCGAGAGCGATCCGCTGGCGGGTTCCGAGGCGCGGCGCTGGGCGCCGGTGGCGCGCTTTTGGACGTCCGTCTCTAGCACGCCGAACACGCGTTCGTGGTTTTGTACGGACATTCCCAGGGCTTGAAGCATCCGCTTGGCGGTGAAGTAGTTGGTGACGATCCGCTGCTTGACCTGCACGGGCTCGGTCGGCACGCCGTAGGGCTGGCTGTTGAGGCCGAAGTCGAGGATCAGCTCCTCGGGGGTGCCGGTCACGCGGCAGAAGTTGGCGTAGGCGCAGAAGGCGTCCTTGTCCTCAACCTCAACGCGGTTGCCGCGTTGCTGGGCGCCCTGCTGGGCCGCTTGGTCGGGAGCAGCGGATTCGGGCTTGGTTTCTTTGGTAGGCGTGTCGGCCACGGCGGGTTCCCCAACTTGTTTTGGCTTGTTTCCATACGGCGGACGACCGCCTCGCTGCCGCTCAATGTAAGGCGCCTTTTGTGGAGAAACCATCCCCGATGCAGAGGCTTCCCGCCCTACGCTTCCTCCGCTTCGTCGGGCAATTCCCGCCCCTCGGGCCAGATGCGAAGCACCACGCTTACCGCGTCGGTGCGGGGGGTCGTGTACTCGGCGGCCTTGCGGAGCTCCTTGCCGGTGAGCAGCCCCAGGTGCCGGGCTTCGCCCCGTTCGTCGGCCCACGAGCGGCCCTTGATCAGCAGGAGCTGGTCGAACGAATCCCAGTGCGGCGCAAGCAGAGTGAGCAGCTTGCTCAGCGGCGCCACGGCGCGGGCGACCAGCGTGTCGTACGTAGAGACCTCCAGCACCTCCTGCACACGGGCCGCGAACACCCGCGCCGGCAGCCCCAACTCTGCGGTGATCGCCTCGAGCACCTTCGACTTTTTTTGCACCGAATCGCAGACGCTCAGCCGCAGGTCGGGGCGGACAATCGCCAGCACCAACCCGGGCACCCCTCCGCCGGAGCCGACGTCCAACACCCGCGCACGGTTGGGGATCAGCTTGGAGAGCTCAAGCGTGTCGACAATATCGCGGCTGGCGAACTTCTCGAGCGTGGTGTGACGTGTGAGGTTGAGCTTGGTGTTCCAGTCCCAGAGGAGGGTGCGGTAGGCGTCGAGCCGCTCGATCTTGTCGGCAGGGAGCTCGATGCCGCACAACCCAAGGGCCTCGGCCAGCGTGTCGGGCTCGGCAGTCAACGTAGGTCTCGGGGCGGGGTGAAGTGGATGGGGCTACGCAGTATCCTCGAATGCGCCCCGCGCTCCTAGCGGGCAAGACGCCCCACGTATGTACCGATGCTCCAACGCCGCCTACCAAGCTAACCCCGTGTTTGGACTACTGAACCTCAACAAACCGGCCGGCTGGACCTCGCGCGATGTGGTCAACCGCGTCGAGCGGCTGGTGGGACCCGCCCGGGCCGGGCACGCCGGAACGCTCGACCCGCTCGCCACCGGGGTGCTGGTGGTGTGTGTGGGGACGGCGACCCGGCTGATCCAGCACGTCCAGCGGCTGCCGAAGCGGTACGTGGCTACGTTCTTGCTGGGGCGCCGCAGCCCCAGCGACGACGTCGAGCTGGAGCCCGAGATCATCGCGGACGCGCCGCGCCCGTCGATCGAGGAGATCGAACAAGCGATCCCCGGCTTCATCGGCGACTTGAATCAAACGCCGCCGATTTACTCGGCGATCAAGGTAGCGGGCCAGACCTCCTACAACCTGGCCCGCCAAGGGGAGTCGTTCTCGCTCCCCCCCCGCCCCGTCACGGTCTACCAGTTGTCGGTAATCCGCTACGACTACCCCGAGCTGGTGCTGGACATCCATTGCGGAAGCGGCTTCTACGTGCGGGCGCTCGGACGCGACCTGGCCGCGTCGCTGGGCACGGGGGCGGTGATGAGCGGGCTGGTGCGGACCGCCATCGGCCAGCTCCGGGTCGAACAGGCGGTCGCCGCGGAAGCGCTGCTTGAGACGCCGATCGCGGAGCGGCTGATCTCGCCGCGGCTGTTGTTCAAGGACGAGGAGTGCTTGTTCTGCAATGAAGCAGAGCTGGAAGAGCTGCGTTTTGGCCGGCCCGTGACCGGCGACTGCCCGGGCCCCGGCGACGGGCCGTGGGGGGTGATCGGCCCCGATGGCCGCTTGGCGGCGATGGTGCGTTTGAAGCCCGACGGGAAGCTGTGGCCCAAGCACGTGTTTGAGCACGCCCACTGTTGAGGGCTGGTGGCATTGGACCGGCTGTGCGGCTTTCGATCTCTGCTCCGGTGCTAGCGCCGTGGTTGCCGAACCTCATCCGGTGAGCTAGCAGGGGCCGAACCAGTTCGATAGCGGATGCTCCGCGCGCCATCTCCCACGTACGTGCCGAAGATGCCCGATCTCCGTACCGCTAAATTCGATCTGCTCGCGATCGCCCTAGCGGCGTTGTCGTTGTTTGTGTGCGTGTCGCTAGGCACGTACGACCGCTACGACCCCCCCAGCACGCTCGCCTGGCCCTCGCCCACCGAGGTGCAGAACGCGGGGGGCCGCGTGGGCGCCATGGCGGCGCACGGGATGTTCAGCATGCTGGGTGTCGGCGCGTACTTTGCGGCGGTCTCGCTGTTGGGGGTCACCGGGCTCGTGATCGCCAGGCGCCCCATCGATCAGCCGGCGGTTCGCGCGTTCGGCTGGGGATTGTCGATGCTCGGCGGCTGCACGTTGGCCTCGATCGCCTTCTCGGGATGGTCGCCGGGGCCGGTTGTCGGCGCCGGCGGGTTCCTGGGAGCGATGGGGCGGGCGTGGCTGGAGTCGAACTTCGCGGCGACCGGCGCGGTGATCTTCGCGCTGAGCGTGCTGGCGGCCGGGCTACTGCTGTGCACCGACTACTTTGTGTTCCGCGCGGCGGCGGTCGCCACCGCGGCGGCGACGGCCGTCTCCACGCAGGGGCTGGCCCGCGTGGGCGCTATCGGCGGCGCCGCTGCCCGTCGCTTGAGCTACAAGCGGACCGATCTGGACGGCTACCATTCGGCGGCGAAGGGCGATGAAGAGGACGAAGAGGAAGAGCTTGATGAAGAAGCCGACGCCGAGGAAGAAGATGACGACGAGTCCGAGTATGAGGAAGAAGATGAAGATGAAGAGGACGAGGACGAGGAGGATGGCGAGATCGCCATTAGTGTAAAGACGCCGACTTCGACCGCCCCCGCCGCTGCGGCCGCCGAGGCCGTCGCGGTGGCCGGCGCCAGCGCCGCATCGTTGCGGGAGAAACTGACCTCGGCCCTGCGAGTGAAGAACCCCAACGACAAGAAGAAATCCGAGCGGGAGGAGATCATCGATCAGCTCGACGCCGCCGATCAGGACGGCGCCCTCGACATGGATTACGAGCTGCCGCCCCTCGACCTGCTGCTGCCGGCCGACGACGTCTGCTACGACGAGCACGAAAAGGAGGTCCGCCGCAAGGCGAAGGTGCTGGAGAAGACGTTCAAGAGCTTCGGGTTCAATGTGAAGGTGGTTGAGATCGAGACCGGCCCGGTCATCGCCCAGTATGAGGTAGAGCTCGAGGCGGGCCTGCGGCTGTCGAAGATCACCGGGCTTTCGGACGACCTGGCGATTGCGCTGCGGGTCCCAAGCGTGCGCATCGTCGCGCCGATCCCCGGCAAGAACACCGTCGGCATCGAGGTCCCCAACGAGCACCGCCAGCTCGTGCGGCTGCGCGAGGTGATCGAAGAGACCGATGGACGCGCCAAGCGGATGAAGATCCCCATCTACCTGGGCAAGGACGTTGCCGGCAACCCGATGGTAGTCGACTTGGCGGCGCTGCCCCACCTGCTGATCGCGGGGCGGACCGGCACCGGTAAGTCGGTCTGCTTAAACACCATTATCCTGTCGATCCTCATGAGCCGCACCCCCGACGAGGTGCGGATGCTGATGATCGATCCGAAGATGGTCGAGCTCTCTGGCTACCGCAAGCTGCCCCACCTGATGCACCCGGTGGTGACCGACATGAAGAAGGCCGAGGCGATCTTGGCCTGGGGTGTCGACAAGATGGAGGAGCGTTACGCCCTGCTGGCCCGGGCCGGCGTGCGGCACATTAGCGTCTACAACCAGCTCTCCGAGGAGGAGCTGCGCGAGCGCATCCAGCCCGAGGGCGAAGAAGAGTGGGGCCTGGTGCCGCGGTATCTGCCGTTCATCGTGATCGTGGCCGACGAGATCGCCGACCTGATGATGACCGCCGGCAAAGACGTCGAGCAGCACATCATCCGCTTGGCGCAGAAGAGCCGTGCGGTCGGTATCCACCTGATCCTCGCCACGCAGAAGCCGACGGTCGACGTCATCACCGGCCTGATCAAGAGCAACCTGCCGGCGCGGATCGCGTTCCAGGTCGCGAGCCGCACCGACAGCCGCGTGGTGCTCGACGAGATGGGCGCCGACAAGCTGCTGGGCAACGGCGACATGCTGTTCCTTTCTCCAGGCACCAGCATGCTGTTGCGTGGGCAGGGGACCTACCTTTCCGACGATGAGATCACCAAGGTGGTCGACTTCGTCGGAGTCGGGACAGACGACCAGCGGTTCGCCAGCGAGCTGATGCAGCTCAAGACCAAGGAAGAAGAAGAGGAAGAAGGGCAGGGCATCCCCGGGGGCTTCAAGAAGCGCGACGAGCTGTACGAGGCCGCCGTCGATATCGTGGTGCGCGAGGGCCGGGGGAGCGTATCGCTGCTGCAGCGTTGCCTGGGGATCGGCTATGGGCGTGCGGCGCGGCTGATCGACTTTATGGCCGAAGACAAGATCGTTGGGCAGTACAACGGCTCGCAGGCGCGTGAAGTAGCGATCTCAATCGAAGAATGGGAGGCGATGACGGCGGGATCAAGCGGCGAAGCGGCCGAGGCGCCGGCCGTAGCGTCGCCGCCACAGGCGATGGCGAAGCGGAACAAGATCGTCCCAGAGACCGAGCCTGCGGAGGAAGCCGACGACGAACTCGGCGAGGAGAGCGAAGACGAAGCCGATTGGGACGAGGAAGCGGAAGAGGACGAAGCCGAAGCAGAAGTAGAGGAAGAGGATTCCGACGAGTGGGAAGAAGAGGAAGAAGAGGAAGAAGCCGAGGTAGAAGAAGAGCCGTGGGAAGACGACGAGGAAGAAGAAGCGTGGGAGGATGATGACGAAGAAGACGACGAGGAGGAAGAGGACGACGAGGAACCGCTCGCTAACAGTGCGTGACCAAGGCGGTCTTTGAGCGGAGGGCGATACCCCTCCGAGAACTCCCGTGGACGATCTGTAGACAGGCAGGCGGTTCCGGCGGCGCTAGCCGCCGGAACCGCCGCGTTTTCTACTCTCCGTCTTCCTCGGGCGCCTGCCTCATCATGCTGTCGAGCATCGTGCCGATCAGGGCCGTGGTCTGTGCGTCCTTCGCCCCGCCCCCCTCGCCCCCGACGACCATTACGCGCGGCGTGACGCTGATCTGGTTCTCGCCCACGATCTTCAGCACCTCAACTAGGGCGGCGTTCCCCTTGCCAATCTGCTCGGCGATGAGCTGATAGGCGTTCGCCTGGGCTTCGGCCTTGATCTGCACGCTCTGGGCCTCGGCGCCCGCCTCGATGATCTTCCGCTCCTTCTCGGCCTCGGAGATCTGCACGCTGTAGCGGGCGGTCGCCAGCTTCTTTTCTTCCTCGGCTTCCTGTTCGGTGCGAGTCAGTTCCTTCTTTTGTTCGAAAGCGCGTTGCTGTTCCTGAAAGGTCTCCTGCTCTTGCAGAGCGATCTCGCGGTCGGTCTGCGTCTTAAGCAGCAGCCCGAGCGTCTCTTCATTTCCAACATCTCCGATCCGCACGGCCGTAACGGTGGCGCCGATCTTGGCCATTTCTTCCTGCAGCATCTTCAGCGATTGCGATTCTTGTAGCGAGCGTTGCTGGACGTAGTCGAGCGCCTTAACCCCTTCGGCGTTGTTGCGGAAAATCGCCCGCACCGCCGAGTTCATCACGCTCCGCAGCCCGACCTGGTCGTCGCTAACCGTCGCCACCAGCAGCGGAGCGTTGTCTGGCTCGATCTCGAACTCGACGCGGACGTCGACCGGGAAGGTGAACCCGTCGGACGTGCGGACGATGATCTCGCTCTCTTCGCGCTCGCCCGACTGCGCCACATTGGCGTCGGTGTAGCGCACCACCTGCTTCTGGGTGGAGACCATCGTGATCTCGTAGGCGTCGGTGTTCAGATAGTACTGCCCCGGCTTGAGCGGGTCGCGCCAGATGCCGCGCTCGCCGCGGGCCACGAGCCGCCCCAGCCGCCCTTCGGCTCGGCCGTCGCCGTCGACTGCGGCGGCGGGGCGCTCGCCGACGTTCGACTTTACGACGCCAACCGTCGCCTTCTTGATCGTCACAATCGGCGCCTCGGTTATCTGAAACAGCTTCGTGTTGACGCGGTAAGACCCGGGTTTGAGCACCGTGGTTTGTGGCCCCTTGTAGCCGCCCCCTTCGGTGAGAAAATACTCGGCGTCCTGGGCCATCTGACCCTCTTCCTCGACAACCCACTCCGGCGCGTAGGTCATGTCGGTGGGCAGCGGCTGGCCGTCGCGGGCGTTCAGCAGGCCAACGGTGCCAGCGGGAATCTGCACCACGTCGCCGTACTCGATGTCGTACACGCCCGGCCAGTACCAGGGGTGCCAGCCCGGGGGGAGCACGCTAGCCTGCGGGCCCTTCTCCCCATCGGTGGCGATGATCTTGCCCGGCGGGAGCTGGCTGAACCCGATCCGCTTGTTCACGAGCCCGACCTTGTCTTCGTCGACCACGCGGAACGAAGAGAGCACAAAGCCGAGCCCGAGCACGACGATCGCGACCGCAAGTCCAGCGATTCGCAGCTCGAACCGCTTCGATTGGGCAGCGCCGGCGACGATAAACACCGCCAGCGCGACGCCGATAAGCAGGAACATGCCAGACATGGGGAGATTCTTTGCGTTGGAGTTCGACGATCTTGTGGCAGGACGAACCCGCCCAGGGGCAAACCGGTCTTCCGGTAGCCTACCTTGATTCTAGGGCCTGCGGCGGCAACGCCCTTGCAAGCCATTCGCCCCACGGTCGAGAATCTTGCCGCCGCTACTGCGGGCGGGCCGTTCCCGCTGCCGGAAGTCGCTGGTAACGGTTATGGTAGTGGACTCGGAAAATCTAGTATTGAGGGCGGGATAGAGGGTCGCTCGGCGGGCGGCCGTCCGCCGCTCCAGGAGCCCGTATTCCGCCAGCCCCAGCCCCCAATTCCCGATGCGCAGCATTGAAATCTACGACACCACGCTCCGAGACGGCGCCCAGGGCGAGGGGGTCAATTTCTCCCTCGACGACAAGGTGGCCATCGCCCGCCGGCTGGACGCGTTTGGCATCGACTACATCGAGGGGGGGTACCCCCTATCGAACCCCAAGGATGCCGAGTTCTTTCAGCGGCTGGCGGAGCAACCCCTGAAGCACTCCAAGGTGTGCGCATTCGGCATGACCCGTCGGCGTGGGATGGAGTGCAAAGACGATCCTGGCATGAAGGCGTTGGTCGAGTCTCAAGCGGCGGTCGTCACCATCGTCGGCAAGACCAGCGACTTCCACGTCGCCGAGGTGTTGCGGGTTTCGAACGAAGAGAACCTGGCGATGATCCGCGACACGGTGGCCTACTTCGTCGGTCTGGGGCGTGAAGTGATTTACGACGCAGAACACTTCTTCGACGGGTGGAAGGCGAATCCGGAGTACGCGGCCCTAACCATCCAAGCGGCCGCCGAGGCGGGCGCCTTACGCGTAGTAATGTGCGACACCAACGGTGGGAGCATGCCCGAAGAGGTCGCCGAGCTGACCCGCGCCGCCGCCAAGACGATCGACGTCCCCCTCGGCATCCACACGCACAACGACTGCGAGCTGGCCATCGCCAACGCGCTGGCGTCTATCGACGCCGGCGCCGTTCAGGTGCAGGGGACCATCAACGGCTTGGGCGAGCGGTGCGGCAACGCCGACCTGATCAGTGTGATGGCCAACCTGGGCCTCAAGAAGCAGGGCTACCAGGTGCTCGGTGGCGCCGCGGCCGCACGGCTGACCGAGCTGTCGCGCTACGTCTACGAGGTGGGCAACATGCACTTCCGCAGTAACCAGCCCTTCGTCGGCGCCAGCGCGTTCGCCCACAAAGGGGGCATGCATGTCCATGCCATCAACCGCGTGGCCGAGAGCTACGAGCACATTCCCCCCGAGAGCGTCGGCAATACCCGCCGTGTGCTGGTGAGCGAGCTGTCGGGGCGAAGCAATATCATCGCTTTGGCGACGAAGATGAACCTGGCCGAAGACAAGACGCTGATGGACCGTGTGCTGCGCGACGTGGTCGACCGCGAGAACCGCGGCTATCAGTATGAAGCGGCCGAGGCGTCGTTCTCGCTCCTGGTGCAGAAGCTGGCGGGGTCGTACACGCCCCACTTCGAGCTAGAAAAGTTTCACACGATCGTTGAGAGCCGAGGCGCCGGCGCCGTGACCGAGGCGTCGGTAAAGCTTCGCATCGGCGAGCAAGTGCGCCACGAGGTCGCCGAGGGAGACGGCCCGGTGAATGCGCTCGACGCGGCGCTCCGCAAGGCGCTCGCCGACCACTTTCCGCAGCTCGCTCAGATGCACTTGGTGGACTACAAGGTGCGTGTGATCAACAGCGAAGCCGCCACCGCGGCCAGCGTCCGCGTGGTGATTGAAAGCCGCGACAGCGACGGCGAAGTCTGGGGGACCGTGGGGGTGGATGAGAACGTCATCCAGGCGAGCTGGGATGCGCTGGTGGATAGTATCGAGTACAAGCTGTGTAAGAGCTGATTAATGGTTTGAATCCTTTTCTCTGCGTCTCCGCGCCGCTGCGAGAGTCAAGTACGTCTCTCGCAGAGGCGCGGAGACGCAGGTTTTTTTGAGCAGAGTCTATGCCCACTACTGATTTTAAAGCGCTACCCGCACAGTACGACCATACCGCTGCGCAGACCAAGTGGTACGCGTTCTGGGAAGAGCGTGGGTACTTCCATCCCGACCCCAAATCGAAGAAGCCGCCGTTTTCGATTGTTATCCCGCCGCCCAACGTGACCGGGGCGCTCCACCTGGGGCATGCGCTCAACAACACGCTGCAAGACGTGCTGTGCCGCATGAAGCGGATGCAGGGGTTCAACGTCCTCTGGCAGCCGGGGACCGACCACGCCGGGATCGCCACGCAGGCCGTCGTCGAAAGGCGGCTGTTGGCAGAGGAAAAACTCAGCCGGCACGACTTGGGGCGGGAGGGGCTGGTAGAGCGGATCTGGAAGTGGAAAGAGCAGTACGAAGCGCGCATCATCGGGCAGCTCAAGCAGCTTGGCTGTTCCTGCGACTGGCAGCGGGTCCGCTTTACGCTGGATGACCAGTGCGCCCGCGCGGTCCGCGAGACCTTCTTTAAGCTGTTTGCGGACGGCAAGGTCTACCGCGGCAAGAGGCTGGTGAACTGGGACACGTTCTTGCAGACCGCGGTCAGCGACGACGAGGTGTTTCACGAAGAGACCAAGGGCTTCTTCTGGCGGTTCCGCTACCCGGTGATCGACGCCAAGCCGGGCGAGCCGACGCACGTCGAGATCGCTACCACGCGCCCAGAAACGATGTTGGGCGACACGGCGGTCGCGGTGCATCCCGACCCCGCGAAGGCGCTCGACGCGGTCGAGGCGGAGTTGAAGGAAAAGCTCGCCGCGGCGCCCGTTAAGGAGAAGGCGCCGATCGAAACGCATCTCAAGGCGATCGTCGATCGCCGCAAATCGCACCTGCCGTTGCTGCTGAAGCTGCGCGACATGGCCGCCCGCGGCGTGATGCTGGAGCTGCCCCTCACGGACCGCAAGATCCCGCTGATCCTGGACGAATGGGCCAAGCCGGAGCTCGGCTCCGGGTGCGTGAAGATTACACCCGCGCACGACCCGAACGACTACGAGGTCGGCCAGCGGCACGCCGCGATCGGCGCGGTGAACATCCTGCTTACCGACGGCACGCTCAACGACAGCGTTCCGGAGAAGTACCGCGGGCTGACGATGAAAGACGCCCGCAAGGCGGTCGTCGCCGACCTCGAAGCGCTCGGGCTGCACGACCCGGAGGCCGGCGTCGAAGACCGCTTGATTGACCTCGCCCACAGCGACCGCAGCAAGACGCCGATCGAGCCGTACTTGGCGGACCAGTGGTTCATCAAGATGGACGAGCTGGCCCAGTCCGCGATGGACGCGGTAACGGACGGGCGGGTGAAGATCACGCCGGAGCGTTACGGGAAGACCTATCTAGATTGGCTGAGCGAGAAACGCGACTGGCCGGTTGGTCGGCAGTTGTGGTGGGGGCACCGGATACCGGTGTGGAAGGTTTCTCGTGAAAGCTATTCTCTTGAATGGGAAGGGGTTGAACTAAATGTGCAGATGATCGGTGAGCGCCATCCGACGGTGCCGATTTCAATTCAAGTTGTTGGTGAGACGGCCCTTGTCGCGACAAGCGATGATTACCACAGCATTGAAGCGCGTAGTGTTACCAGTGCACTAGAAGAACTGGGATTCAATCGCGAAGACGACGTCCTCGACACCTGGTTCTCCTCCGCTCTCTGGCCCCACTCAACCCTCGGCTGGCCGGACGACACGCCGGAGCTCGAAGCCTTCTACCCCACCAGCGTGCTCATCACCTCGCGCGACATCATCACGCTGTGGGTGGCGCGGATGGTGTTGATGGGGCTCTACAACACCGGCAAGGTCCCCTTCCCGCAGGTCTACATCCACCCCAAGATCCTCGACGGCTTCGGCGAGACGATGTCCAAGTCGAAGGGCAACGGGGTCGACCCGCTCGACGTGATCGAGCGCTTCGGCGCCGATGCGCTGCGGTTCGGGCTGGCGTACTTGACTACCGAGACGCAGGACGTGCGTTTGCCGGTGGAGTTTGTCTGCCCCCACTGCGAGGCGGCGATCCCCCAGACCAAGAAGAACCGCGTGCTGCCCCGGGTTGAGTGCCCGAAGTGCCACGAGGAGTTCAGCACGCAGTGGGCAGAGAAGCCGGCCGACACCGCGCTGCCGCGGGGGGCCGTGACCAGCGAGCGGTTCGAGCTGGGCCGGAACTTCGCCACAAAGCTGTGGAACGCGAGCCGGTTCGCGCTGATCAACCTAGAAGGCTACAAGCCGGCGCCGGTGAAGCCGTTGGAGCTTCTGGTCGAGGACCGCTGGCTGCTGAGCCGGCTGGCGGCCGTCACCGGCGAAGTGAGCGAGGCGCTGGAAGCGTTCCGCTTCGCAGACGCGGCCCGGGCGCTGTACGACTTCGCCTGGAACGACTTCTGTAGTTTCTACCTGGAGATGACCAAGGCCAGGTTCGCAGACGACGCTCAAAAGCCGGTCGCCCAACGCGTATTGGCGCACACGCTCGACGCCCTGCTGCGGCTGCTGCACCCGATGATGCCGTTCCTGACCGAGGAGGTTTGGGGGCTGCTGGGCGAAGCCGCTCCGCTCCGGGGTTTAACTTCCCCGGCCCAAGCGGGTGAGTCGGTTTGTGTGGCCTCCTGGCCTACAGTCGACGCCGAGCACATCGACCCAACAATCGAGCAGCAATTCGCGGTGTTCCAGGCGGTCTTGGGCGCGGTGCGCGAGGCCCGGCAGGGGCAGAACATCCCCAACAAAGAGCCGGTGGAATTCGCGGTCCGCTGCGACGCCGCCTCCGCGAAGCTGCTTGAGCCGATGCAGCCCTATTTCACCCAGATGGCCCGGGCGACCGGCACGACGTTCGGCCCAGATGCCGAGGCGCCCAGCGTGTCGGCCAGCAAAACCCTCCCGGGGCTGGAGGTGTACGTCGATATCGCCCGGTTCATCGACGTCGGGGCCGAACGGGAGCGACTGGACAAAGAACAGCAGAAACTGGCCGGTTTTCTCAAGGGGATCGAGGCCAAACTGGCGAACGAGAAATTCGTCGCGGGCGCCCCCGCCGAGGTGGTCCAGCAGCAGCGCGATAAAATGGCCGAAGTCCGCGGGCAGCTAGATGCGATCGAGGCGGCACAAGCTAAGCTAAAGGGGTAGCGAAGATAACCACAGAGTCGCGGAGGGCACAGAGACAGACGGGAAGACCTCTCGCAGAGGCGCAGAGACGAAGCTGTGCGGAGGACGATTCCAGCGATTGATTGAAGTTCCTTGCGGCACGCGTCGAATGACCCAAGATTTCGCCCCCATCCATCCTCTGCGTCTCCGCGCCTCTGCGAGAAATTTTTTCTCTGTCCGTCTCTTGATGTCTCCGTGCCCTCTGTGGCTCTGTGGTTAGCCGAACCCCGAATCCCGCGTCTGCTCCCTTGCCCGACACCTTTGATTTCGAACCCGGCGACGTCATTGGCGAGCGCTACGAGGTGGTCGAACGGCTCGGCCGCGGCTGGGAGGGAGAGGTCTACAAGCTGCTGGAACTGGGCGCCGGCATCGAACGGGCCGGCAAGTTCTTCTACCCTATCCGCAACCCTGGCGGAAAGACCTCGCGGTTCTACGCCCGCAAGCTTCACAAGCTGCGGAACTGCCCGATCGTCATCCAGTACCACACCAGCGACGTGATCGAGTGGGAGGGGAAGAAGGTCGTCTACTTGGTGTCGGAATTTGTCGAGGGGGAGACGCTGGACAAGTTCCTCAGCCGGCAACCCGGCAAACGGATCGGCGCCTTCCAGGGGCTGCACCTGTTACACGCATTAGCGTCTGGAATGGAGGCGGTGCACGACGCCAAGGACTACCACGGCGACCTGCACTCCGGCAATATTATCGTTCGGCGCGTGGGCATCTCGTTCGACTTGAAGCTGCTGGACATGTACCGCCACGGGCCGACGACGTCGGCCGATATCCACACAGACGTTTGCGATCTGATCCGCCTCTTCTACGACGCCATCGGGGGGCAAAAGTTCTACTCCCGCCAGCCGCCGCCTGTGAAGCGGATCTGCCGCGGCCTGAAGCGGTCCCTTATCCTGGAGCAGTTCCGCACCGCGGGGCAGCTCCGGCACTACCTGGAAACCATGGAATGGACGTAACGCAAGACGCGCTGCTCGTTCAGGCCTGGCAGGGGGACACGGCGCCGCGGTCCGTAGAGTTGATCGACGCACGCATGGACCGACCCTGCGTGCTCGGATCCAAGACCGGGCAGGCGGCGCTCTTCTCGTGTCGGAGCCCCGCCAAGGAGACCTCCAACGAAGATTCCTCGGCCGCGATCGAGCCGTGGCCCGGCGCGCTAGTGCTGATCGTTGCGGACGGGCTCGGGGGGCACGCGTCGGGGGATGCCGCTTCGAGGATCGCGGTCGAGACGCTCGTTGCAGCGGTCCGCTCCATCGCGGTGCCGGACGAGCCCTCGCTCCGCGCCGCGTTGCTGGATGGGATCGAACGCGCGCACGACGCCATCTTTGCCCTGGGGACAGGTGGCGCAACCACGCTGGCGGTGGCCGAAATCGTAGACCAGGTTGCCCGCACCTTTCACGTCGGCGACTCGGTGGTGTTGATCTTTGGGCAGCGGGGCAAGCGGAAACTAGAGACGGTGGCCCACTCGCCGGTCGGCTACGCCATCGAGGCAGGCTACCTCGACGCTAACGATGCGATGTCTCACGAAGACCGGCACCTGATCAGCAACTGCGTCGGCCGGCCCGGCATGCGGATCGAGGTCGGCGCCCCGGTCACTTTGTCGCGGTTCGACACGCTGTTGGTGGCCAGCGACGGGCTCGTGGACAACCTGCAGGTCGATGAAGTGGTGGAGATGCTCCGCAAGGGCGCCATCGGCAAATCGGTCGAAACGGTCGCCCGGCTCACGCTCGATCGCATGAGAGCAGAAGTCGGCCCCGCCCCGTCCAAGCCGGACGACCTCACCATCGCGGTTTTTCGGCCCGCAGGGGATGGGGGAGACGGCAAGTAGCAAGAGCCCCGAGCCACGCCTCGGCGCGGACCGTGCCGCACCGAGGCGTGGCTCGGCGGCAGGTGGGGCGGAGCTTCATCCCGCCACCAGTAGACGTTTTGCCGCGTCCGGTTGATGCATTTGCGGTGTGCTAGCCGCTATAATCAGAAATGCGTATTCAGACCGATCGCTTCTGAGGACTACCGACATGCCCGTCGTCATGGAGTTGTCGCGGATCATTATCAGCGAGATCAACGATCAGCAGGTGATCTGGCTGAAGGAGGTCGAGGGGGATCGGTCCTTCCCGATCCTCATCGGCCTGTTCGAGGCGAACAGCATCGCCCGCCGCGTGCGACACGAAGAAACCCCGCGCCCGCTAACGCACGACCTGTTGGTCAGCGCCGTCGAGCAGCTTGGGGGAGAGCTCCGCGACGTGGTGATCAGCGAACTACGCGACCACACCTACTACGCCAAGCTCCGGGTACGCCTAGACGGCGAGTTGGTAGAGATAGACGCCCGCCCCTCCGACGCGATCGCGGTGGCCGTGTCTTGCGACCCGGTGTTGCCGATTTACGTGGCCGAAGACGTGTTGAACGACGTGATGCGCGAGCAGGCGTAGCTAGCTGGAGAGAGTCCCTCCGCAAAGAATCGCAATGGCTAGAGAGGTCTTGATGGCTAGCAAGGTCCGCTACACGCCGGAGCAGATCATCCGCGGCATTGAGTCGTACTTTCGAGAGTGCGGCGACGCTGACACCACGCTCGATCCGCTGTCGTCTGTCTACGAGTATCACGTTGCAGCCTCTGAGGCCGATGGCGAATGTCCACTCTGGTTCCTCGTGGGGCTCGGCGAGCACCTCGGGCTTGATTGGGGCGAGAACCGGTGGTCGGTGCTGCTCAAACTTCCCCGACGGAAAAAGAGCCGAGCCGACAACATCGATTCGTGGCGCGACTGGGAGGAGCGTATCGCGCCGAAGCTGACGGTGAACTGGCTCGCCCTGGCGATCGCGCGCCGTCTGCCGGGCGTTTCTTTCGAGCCCGTGACGGTTCTGGGGCGCCGCTGTGCACCGGCCGGCGCGTTTTATGGATTGTGCTCGATGCCCGAGCTGCAGGGCCGCCGCGTCGCCCCGTCTACCCCGTTGCGGCGGGTGCTTAGCCGTTCTGCCGCCTCTCGGGTTGTACGGCGTGCGGCATGGGTGAGCGGTAGAGACCTTCCCGGAGACCCGCTCCCCCACGGGTCATTCTCCGACCCTACCGGAGACGTGGGGGTGTTACTACTGATCGCGGGGTTTGCCGCGGTGATCCTGGGAGTATTCCACGGCGCGCTGTCGCTCGTTGTTTCTGGGGCGGCCATCTGGTTGTTGTACGCGGGCGTGCTGGCTTGGTCTGAGTTCTTCTGGCGATTGGATTGCTGGGCGGCTAGTGGAATTACCTTCCGTGACCTCGCACAGCGAATCGCCGCCGATCCCTGGCAACCTGGGGCGCAGAGAAGCTAGCAAGTAACGAACGCAGGTTGCGCGAAACTCACGTCCTGTTCCTTCGTCTCTCTCTTGCGGTCAATACTCGCTATTACAAAAAACCGGCCGGCTGGGGGATACCCAGCCGGCCGGCGGCGTTCGATACAGCTCCAGTCTCGTGCTTCCCTACTTAATGAACAGCATTTCCTGGTAGGTCGGCAGCGGCCAGAGGTCGTCGGAGACGATCGCCTCGAGCTCGTCGGCGTACTTTCGGACGTTCAGCATCGCCGGCAGCACTTCTTCGTAGCAACCGCGGATGTCTTCGCAGCCCCCCTTGGTCACCTTGGCCAATGCCGCGGTGCCGTCCTGCAGGCCCTTGACCAGTTCGGTCACCTTGTCGAGCGTGTCGGTGTCGAACTCGTAGCCCAGCATCTTCAGGTTCGCACAGGTGCTGGCCAGCTCGTTCTGGTAGCGGATGGCGGCCGGGAAGATCATCGTGCGGGCGATCTTCTTCGTGAGGTTCGCCTCTACCTTCACGGTCAGGCAGTACTGCTCTACGTACGTCTCGTAGCGGCTCTCCAGCTCGCGTTCGTTCAACACGTGGTACTTGGAGAACAGTTCGCGCACCCCCGGCTCTAGCAGAGCCTCAAGGGCGTCGGGTGTGGCCTTGAGGTTCCTCAAGCCGCGCTTCTCGGCCTCGGCGTGCCACTCGTCGGAGTACCCGTTGCCGTTGAAGATGATGGGCTCGCATTCGCCCATGATCTCTGCGAGCAGCTCCTGCACCGCGCTGTTCAGCTTCGAGGAGTCGCCCCCGGTGGCCTTCTCCAGCTTGGTGGCGCAGTAATCGAGCGACTCGGCCACGATGGTGTTCATGGCCACCAGTGGGCCCGCGATCGAGAAGTTCGAGCCCACGGCCCGGAACTCGAAGCGGTTGCCGGTGAAGGCGAAGGGGCTGGTGCGGTTGCGGTCGCCGGCGTCCTTGGGGAACGGCGGCAGCGTATCGACACCCACTTCCAATGTCCCGCGGGCCCTGCTGCTCTTGGCGCCGCCGGCCTTGATCTGCTCGAAGACGTCGGTGAGCTGATCTCCCAGGAAGACCGAAATGATCGCCGGCGGGGCCTCGTTGGCGCCCAGCCGGTGGTCGTTGCCGGCGCTCGCCACTACCGCCCGCAGCAGCCCTTGGTGCCTGTGAACCGCACGGAGCACCGCCGCGCAGAACACCAGGAACTTGGCGTTGTCGTGCGGCGTGTCGCCCGGGTCGAGCAGGTTGCCGTGGGCGCTGCTCCCCAGCGACCAGTTGACGTGCTTGCCAGAGCCGTTCACCCCGGCGAACGGCTTTTCGTGCGTCAGGCACTCCATGCCGTACTTAGCCGCAACTCGCTTGAGCATCAGCATGCAGAGCTGCTGGTGGTCGGTGGCGATGTTGGCGGTTTCAAAGATGGGGGCGATCTCGTATTGCCCGGGCGCCACCTCGTTGTGGCGGGTCTTGATGGGGACGCCGAGCTTGATGAGCTCGCGCTCCACCTCCAGCATGCATGCCAGCACGCGTTCGGGGATGGCGCCGAAGTAGTGGTCGTCGAATTCCTGCCCCTTGGGGGGGGCGGCGCCAAACAGTGTCCGGCCGGCGTTTAGCAGGTCGGGCCGAGCGAAGAAGAAATTTCTGTCGATCAGGAAGTATTCCTGTTCAGGACCGGCCGTCGAGGCGATGAACGCATCCTCGTCGTATCCGAATAGCTTAGTGATACGCTGGGCCTGCTGGTTCAGCGCCTGCATGCTCCGCAGCACGGGCGTCTTCTTGTCGAGCGCCTCGCCGGTCCACGACACGAAGGCCGTCGGGATGCACAGCGTGGTGCCGTTGGGGTTCTCCAGGATGTACGCGGCGCTGGTCACGTCCCAGATGGTGTAGCCGCGCGCCTCGTGCGTTAGGCGGATGCCGCCGGTGGGGAAGCTAGAGCCGTCCGGCTCGCCCTGGATGAGTTCCTTACCGCCAAACTCCGTGAGCGCGGTGCCGTCGCCCGCGGGCGCCATAAAGCTGTCGTGCTTCTCGGCGGTGCCGCCGGTGAGCGGGTAGAAGACGTGGCTATAGTGGGTAGCGCCCTTCTCGATCGCCCAGTCCTTCATTGCCGAGGCGACGACGTCCGCCACGTTGGGGTCGAGTTTCTCGCCCGCCTCAATGGTTTGGATCAAACCCTTGAAGATCGGCTTGGGGAGCCGCTTCTTCATCTCGGCCTTGCTGAAGACGTTGGCGCAGAACAGGTCCTGCGTGGGGGTCTCCGCGAAGTTCAGCGGGGGCCCGGCCGGCTTGTAATTAATTGCTGCATTGATCGCCGCCATGCGCGGCGACGATCCCGCCGCGTTTGAAACCCCGCCGCTAGTAGGGATGCCCGATGCGGCCTTGCCGTTATCCGACATTACGTTGCTCGCCATGTGCCCGCCCATTCGTTTGAGTGAGGAAAAACATCCGCCGTCCACCGCAGGGGGAACGCCAGCCAGAAGAAACTGCCGCACCGCCCCGAGGCCTACCTATTTGCTGCCGCCGATTGCAAGTGTTGTGCCAGCTTAAAAGTCGCCAGAATAGCCCCCCAGACGGCGTCAGGGCCACAGGAATTGCCCAGAAGAGTGGCAGTTGCAGCGCGAATTCTGTGCAATTTTGGCCTTTCTTGGTCAATCCCGATTCCGGTTTCAGCGATCGCAACGATTATGCCGAAGAACCGATACGGCGATATGAACTACCGCTATTTTGCCAGCAGGGGGGTCTGCTCGGCGTCCTCATCGACCAATGCGCACCCACAGGATAGCACTGCTGCTGATTGCGCCGATGCTTGTCGGCTGCACCTTGGTGCTGCCCGAGGTGAGCTACCAGCCGGTGGTCCACAACCCATTCCCGCAACTGAGCAAGGTGGCGATCGCCCCGTTCTTCAACCAGAGCGACGCGCCGACCGTCGATGGGCAGCGGTTCGCCCTCGCCTACTTTGCCGAACTGCAGTCGGTGCCCGGCTACGAAGTCGTGCCAGTGGGCGTTGTGGAAGAGACCATCATCCGCAACTCGATCAATCTCTCGGACCCACAGAACGGCCCCAGCGAGGCACGCCGTCTGGCGGGGTTGCTGGGCGTCGATGCGGTGGTCATCGGTTCGGTTACCGATTATTCACCCTACTATCCGCCGCGGTGCGGAATCCGTGTCGAGTGGTACGCCGCGAATCCAGGGTTCCACCCGATCCCCGCGGGATACGGTTTGCCTTGGGGCACGCCAGAAGAAGAGTACATCCCGCCGGCGCTGGTGTTTGAGGCCGAGATGGCTCTGGCCCGCGAGCAGATGGCGACGCAGACCCCCGATTGTTCATGCGACACGCCCAGCGGCGCAGCGGTCGACGCGCAGGCCGCGCCGACGGGTCCGCCGGGGTTTGACTCAGGCGCCAGCGACCCCTTTGCGCCGCAGAGGCCCGATGCGCTGCGGCAGCCGGCGGACGCGTCGCCCATGCCGGGCAAAGAGCCGGCCTCGGCCGACGCACTGCAAACCAGCTACCAGCCAGAAGTCGGCGCGCCCACATTGGACGAGCGCGCCATCGCTGCGTCGGCAGGGATGGCGCCCGTGGGGTGGCCAGACGCCCGTGGATTCTCGCCGGCGCCTCCGTCTCCCGTCCGTCCCGCTTGCCTGCCGCAGGATAGTCCGGTCATGACGCATACGCGGATCTTTCTGGGGAACGATCCCGACTTTACCGCGGCGCTGGCCAACTACGTGAGCTTCCGCGACGACGCACGGTTTGGCGGCTGGCAGAGCTATCTTGAGCGGAGCGATGATTTCATCCGCTTCTGCTGCCACCAGCACATCTTAGAGATGCTGTCGGCGCGTGGCGGAGGAGGAGAAACGCAAGTGGTGAGAAGGTGGTCGGAGCGCCGATAGGGTTTATCTAGACGCACTCTCTTACCACCGCCCGCGCGTCTTCCCACCCCCCGTCCCGCCCGCTGATGCATGGAGGCCCTCCCCGTGAATGAGGATGTCAATGTCCTTGCGCTCGTCAAAGGCAACGAGCGCTACGTGTTCCTCTACGACGACTCGCAACAAGCCGAGGTGCTCCGCGCGCTCGGCCGCAGCGCTTCGAACCCCGAGCTGAGCTTCTCGTGGTACGACGCCGCTGTCTTGAGCAAGAAAGTCCGCCAGGAATCGACTACCCAACGCACCGTCCCCCGCTTCACCAGCGTGCAGACGCACGCACGTGAAGAGTAAGTCATGGCCTAAGTAGATGACGCGGCCGCAGGCCGCGTGTATTCCCCTCCCCCCTTCCGGGAGAGGGACGTAGGCCGGAGCAATCAAGCTAAGCGAGTGCAGTTCCGGCACGGCCGCGGGGATTCCGCTGCCGGCCGGAACTGCGCCACGCTCCGCATTGTTCGCTCCGGCCTACCGTGCGATGAGGAGAGCCCACCCCATGCAACGCGAGATCGCCCAATTCCTCCGCGGCCTCGAGAGCGAGCGGGGCGCCTCTCCCCACACCATCAAGGCGTACCGTGAAGACCTGGCCGCGCTCGCCGGCTATCTCACGGACGCCGACGGCCGTGCGCCGACCCCTGCGCAGATCACGCCGCTCGACCTGCGCGGCTTTGTCTCTGCGCTGCACGACGCCGAGTTCGCCAAGACGTCGATCTCGAGGAAGCTCTCCAGCGTCCGTAGTTTCTTCCGTTTCGGGCAGCGAGAAGGTTGGGTGACGAGCAACCCCGCCGCTCCGGTCCGCAACCCACGGAAGCCGCGGAAGCTGCCCCACTACCTGTCGACGGAAGAGGTGGGGCGCCTGCTTGGCGCTCCAAAGATCGACAAGCCGTTCGGGCTGCGCGACCGCGCCATGCTTGAGACCCTCTACTCGGCCGGGCTGCGTGTGAGCGAGCTGGTCGGGTTGTGCGACGGCGACCTCGACTTCGAGCAAGGCATCGTGCGGGTCCGCGGCAAGGGCCGCAAGGAGCGTTTGGCGCCCGTCGGCTCGTTCGCCGCGCGTGCGCTGCGCGATTGGTTGGCCGTCAGGAAGCTCTCGCCTAAGGCGCCCTCCGGCGCCGAGGCGCCGGTATTCACCAATAAGTTCGGCCGGCGGATCACCACCCGCAGTGTCGCCAGAACGCTCGACAAGCACCTGCGGGCAACCGGGCTCGATGCACGCACGTCGCCGCATACTTTGCGGCACAGTTTCGCCACGCACCTTCTCGACCGCGGCGCCGACATCCGCAGCGTGCAGGAGCTGCTCGGCCACAAGAGCCTGGTGACGACCCAGATTTATACCCACGTCAGCACGGCCAACCTGCGGGCCGCCTACGAACGGGCCCACCCGCGGGCGGGGTGAACCAGCACGGGAGAGCACGGACAGCCCGACACCGGATTCCGCGGCAAAACGCTGTCTATCCGCAGGCAAGTCTTGGCGGCGCGGCGCTTTTCGGGCAAAGTGTAGGGTCACCGCCTGGCGGGTATGACCCCTCCGAGAACTAGCCGCGATGCCTACCTACGACTACGTCTGCGACGCCTGCGAACACGAGTTCGAGCTGTTCCAGTCTTTTTCCGAGCCCGTGAAGACCAAGTGCCCCGAGTGCGGCAAGAAGAAGCTCCGACGGCTTTTTGGCACCGGCGCCGCGGTCGTGTTCAAGGGATCGGGCTTTTACACCACCGACTACCGCAGCGATTCCTACAAAAAGGCGGCTGAAAGCGACAAGAAATCGTCCGAAGCCAAGTCGGACACCAAGTCCTCCGGGTCGAAATCAGACAAGCCCGCCGCCAAAAGCGAATCAAAGCCGGCAGCCAAGAAAGGCCCGTCGAAATCCGACAAATGACCGACCCCGCCCAGCCGGCGCCGGCCGAGCGCAATTGCCCTGTCTGCGGCCGCTTGTTCTCGCTCACGACGACCGAGGCGCCCCCGTTCTGCAGCCAGCGCTGCAAACTAATCGACCTGGGACGCTGGCTCGATGAGGGCTACGGGCTGCCGGCCGTGCCAGACCCGGACGCCGACGAAGAGCCAGAAGACTTGCTTTCTTAGCGGGGCGGTATTGCGACGGCTCCAAGGATTTGAGTAACGCGTTGCTGGACCAAGACTTATCACATTCCGTGCAGGTTGAGCTTAGCGTTTTGACGCTCTGCTCGCGACTCCTTCCTGCCGGTTGGCCGGCGGGGGCGCCGCCTTGCCGGCTAGGCCCGCGTAGCCTCCCGGCCCTGGGCGGGTTACACTCGGCGGCCCGACCCGGCGAACCAACCCCACGACGACATGCGGCCACCCCGAGACGAGCTCCGCGAAGTTGATTGGCCTTCTGTGCTGCCGTGGCTGCTGCTGGTGCGTGCGCTCCAGGGGACGCTGCGGGGACGCGTGTTGGCTTTGGGGTGGGTTGCTAGCCTGATGGTTGTCGCGGGCGTGTGGGCCGGCGACGCGTTGCTGGGGCCGCCGGCGGAGCCGGCCGCGCAGGTCGTCGAAGCGGCTCCCTTCCCGGCCCACTTGGTCAGCAACGCCGCGTCTGGGCTCGCGGGCGCCTGGTGGGCGTTTGTTGAGCCCTTCTGGCGTGTGGCAAACCACGCTGCGTCGCTGCGGGAGGTGTTGATCGGCGTTTGGCGGATCATTGTTTGGTCTCTCTTCGGTCTGGCGATCAGCCGCATCACCGCGCTCTGGCTCACCCGGTTTGAGTCGCCCGATCCCCTCGCCGCGTTCCGCTACGCCGTGGCCCGTTGGCCGAGCGCCGCTTCGGCGCCGCTGATGTGCCTGGCCGGGGTCGTGTTGATTGCGGCCCCGGTCCTGCTGGCGGGGCTGCTGTTGGGGGTGGCGTGGTTGGCGCCGCTGGTTGCGTTGGGGTGGCCCGCCTTGTTGGTTTGGAGCCTCCTGGTCGGGGTGATGGCTATCGGGCTGATGATCGGCTGGCCGCTGATGTCGGCGTCACTGGCGGTGGAGGACGCAGACGCGTTCGACGCCGTGAGTTGCGCCTACGGCTACGTCTACCAACGCCCGCTGCGGTTGCTGTGGTACGTCGCGTTTGCCGCGATCCTAGGGGTCATCGGCGGCGTGCTGATCGAGCTGCTGGCGATGGCGCCCGCGTGGACCCAGTCGCTGCTGTCGTTCACCGGGCCGAGTACCTACGCGTCGCAAGACGCCCGGCCGGTCGCCATCGTGCCGTTCTGGAAGGACGCCTACTTGCTGTTGATTCGTTCCTACTACCACGCGTACCTCTTCACGTCCGCCACGGCGATCTACCTGCTGCTCCGCCGCGACATCGACGGCCGCCAGTTGGACGAGGTTTCATTGGAAGAAGACCCGCTCGACGCCGCGGCGATCGACGGGGCCGCGGCCGAAGGGATGGTTTCCGACGTGATCGAAGACATCGCTGACGCCGGCGATGCTGGCGACAACGTTCCGGGAGACGACGGTCCAGGCAACGACGGCGGCGACCGGGCGTAGCACCACTGCCTCCTAGGCGGGGCCGCTCAGCACAGGCCCGGGGCGTTGCAGGAACTGGCCTCGCGTCAGCACCTGATCGCAACCCGCCGCGCGGGCCGCATCGAGGCGTGCGGTGTGCACGTGCGGACCGAACGCAACGATGCGGGCGTCCTCGGGCAGCACGGCTCGAAGCGCCGCGACCAGCGTCGCGCAGTCTTCAACGGCGGCCAGATCGATAATCGCCAGCCGCGGCCCGCGTTCGGCGACGCTCGCCACGGCCCGGGCGGGCGGGGCCGCCACGAGCGTCTCCCCGGCCGCGCGGGCGGCCCCTTCCAATTGCGAGGCGACCATCAGGTCGGTAGATACCAGTAGGATCGGCATGATTGCGCCTCTCTCCCGTCGCCGGGTTGAGTGCGAAACTCCGGGGGGGCGAACTAGGGGTCAGTGGTCTCGGCGGGCGAGAGACGAAGCATCGCCGCGCCGTGCGGCGGGAGCGTCGCGGAAACGCGTTTGGATGCGTTCGGCAGATCGCGACGCTCCCACAGGTCGCGTACGCGGTAGGTCCCGCGGAGCGATTCGCGTTCCAGGTCGAGGGCGACTTTCGCCGGCGTTTCGCCGAGGTTGAAGAGCGCCACGTAGCGGTCGCCCGACGCTTCGTCGGCGGCTACCCAGCACGCCTTCTGCGATTCGTGGAAAACCTCGCGGTTATCGGTCGTGTGCTGATTGACGTGCAGCAGGTCGGCGTTGGTCAGGTAGGCGATCGACTCCTCCGAGGAAGTCAGCGGATCGCCCCCCCACATCAGCGGGCTGCGGGCGACGCACCACAGCGTCATCAGCGTGCGGTGCTCGTCCGGCGTGAACTGGCTCTGACGGTCGGGGCCGTGCGGCCGGCCCCCCAGCGAGATATGGCCCACCGGCAGCATGTCTGCGTCGGGCCAGTGGCCGGGGCCGGCCCAGCCGCTCCACGCTCCCAGCAGGTCGAAGCTGTGCTCCAGGCTCTGCCAGTTGTCCCAAAAATCGGCCGACACGCGCCACATGTTGGCGTTCTGGACCAGGTGGCGCGCGCGCGACAGCGGGGCCTCGCCGCACGAGAGGCTCAACACCATCGGCCGGCCGCACTTGTCGATCGCCTTACGCATCATCTCGATCTCACCTGCGTGGTACGGCGGGTACATGGTGTCGTCTGCTTTGATAAAGTCGACCCCCCAGGAGGCGTACAACTCCATCAACGAATCGTAGTAGGCCTGCGCGCCGGGCTTCGACGGGTCGACCCCGTACATGTTGTTGCACCACTCGCACGTGTCGAACGGCTCGGCGATGTCGCGTGCGGTGGTGTCGGTCCCTTTGATCGGCAGGTCGTCGTAGTACGCCTGACGCGGGATGCCGCGCATGATGTGGATGCCGAACTTCATCCCCTTGCCGTGAACATAGTCTGCGATGGGCCCAAAGCCCTTGCCCCCCTCGGCGGACGGGAAGCGCTCCACTGAAGGCAGCGGGCGGCCCCAGCGGTCGAGCGTGAGCCGCTCCACCGGCCGGCCCTGGGCGTCTAGGCGGAGGTTGGGGTGGCCCAGGCGGCGCTCGGGGTTGTCCCACGCGCCCGGGTTGGGGTTGAACCAGATGTAGTCGATCACCGCGTACTCGTACCCCAGCGGCGCCATGCGATCGGCGAGCCAGTCGACCACGCCGCGGAACTGGTGTTCGTTGATCCGACAGTCATAGCTGTCAAAGCTGTTCCAGCCCATGGGGGGGCGCTGCGCCACAGGCCCCGCTGGATCAGCGATTGCCAGCACGGGAAAAACGACGATAGTAAAGAGCACATACGGGTAGCTGCATCGGTGCATCGAACGAGTCCTGTGGAAAAGCTAAATAGAAATGCGATATTCCGCGATTCCCCCGTTATAACCAAACGTGAGGCGTCGTGCAGCGGCGCCGGCGTACTTTTTGAGGTGTTACGGCCCGGTCCGGAGGAAACAGGAAACAACGTCCGATGAAGCGAAATCCCAACGTGGCGTTGCTGGTGGAGACCGCCCGAGAGTACGGGCGGCAGCTCCTGCTGGGCGTGGCCCAGTACGCCCGTCTGCACGGGCCCTGGAGCTTCCAGATGACCCCCGGCGACTTCGAGCAGGCTACGGCCGACTTCAGCGCCCAGCAGGTCGACGGCATCATCACCCGGCTGGTGAACAAGCGGATCCATCGACTGGTGGTCGAGGCGAACGTCCCCACCATCGTGCTGGGGCTCCGCGACTGGCAGGTGGCCAACGAGCTGCCGCTTGACTGCTGCGCCGAACACGCCGGAGACTCCGAGCAGGCCGCCAAGCTTGCCGCAGAACACCTGCTCGAACGCCACTTCCGCCACTACGGCTTTGTGGGGATGGGAGACCGCGCCTGGTCGACCGCCCGCGAACAAGGGTTCCGCGCCGCGATCAGCGAGGCCGGTTTTGAGACGCTGGTCTACCCAATCCCCGCCCGAAAGTCCGACCGCGTTTGGGACCGCGAACGCCAACGGCTGGCCGACTGGATCAAGCAGCTCCCCAAGCCGATCGGCATCATGGCCTGCAACGACGACCGCGGCCGCGAGGTGCTCGACGCGTGCCGGCTGGCCGGCGTGATGACCCCCGAAGAAGTCGCCGTGGTCGGCGTCGACAACGACGACCTCTACTGCGACCTCTCCGTTCCCCCCCTGTCGAGCGTCGCCTGGAACGGCGTCACCGGGGGTTACGAAACCGCGGCGCTGCTCGACAAGATGATGCGCGGCGAAACCCGCGGCCAGAAGAACCTGGCGATCGTGGTGCAGCCGTTGCACGTGGTGACCCGGCGCTCGACCGACGTGATCGCGCTGGACAACCGCGACGTCGCGGAGTCGCTGGCGTTTATCCGCGCCAACCACGCCCACGGCGTGAATGTCGACGAGGTCGCTGCCCACGTCTCCCTCTCGCGGAGGAACCTGGAGATCGCCTTCCGCAAAGAGGTAGGACGCACCATCCACGGCGAGATCCAGCGGGTGCGGTTCGACCACGCCCGCCGGCTGCTGGAGGAGACCGACTACTCCGTGCCGAAGGTGGCCGAGCTGGCCGGCTACGGCGCGGCGTCGTACCTGATCCAGGTCTTCCGGCAACGCCTGGGGCTGACCCCGCAGCGTTACCGGGCGACGATCCGCGTCTGAGCTCCGCCACGGCGACGCCGGGCCGCCACGCAGCCCCGCCGAGGCCCGGCGTGCTTTTTGTCCTTTTGTCCGGTGTTTCCTGCGCGCGTTTTCGGACAAAACCCGGTCCCCCTTGCAAAAAACACGCGATTTAACGCAGCGGCGTGGGCGTGCTGCGGGTATCCGGACCCCAGGAGGGGCCGATCCGCTGGTCGTAGCGGACAAAACCCCCCACCGATCGGACACGTCCGCCAAGCCGAGCGGACACCAGCAGGACAAAACCCCGCACCGGTCTTCCAGCACGGGATCGGCCCCCCGGGCGCCACGCCACGCACTAGGCGCCCCGGCCCCATTATCCGGCAAGCGGCGCAGGATGCACCGGCGATTTTTAGCCGCCTGTCCGGCGCGGCCGGCCTAGGGCTGCTTGGCGAATGGCTCGACGTCGGGCGCCACCCAAACGGGGGTCGACACGCGGAGCGGGACCCCCGCGCCGATGTCGAACGTGAACCGCGCAAACGCGGCCGAGAAGCCCTCGGGGGGCGCCTCGATCGGCACGCGGTAGGCGCCGTCGGCGTCGGGTTCGAGCGGCGTGGCCTTGAACGCGTCGCCGACCACCGGCTTGCGGAAGTCGCGCCCGCTGGGGTTCACCGCCCGCCACAGCACCGCCTCGGTCGGGGGGAACGAACAACGCACCGTGTGCACCGGCGCGTCGAACGCCGATTGCCACGTGACGGTCGGCCTCGGCAGGTTGTGGGCCACCGAGGCGTGAAACGCTGCCAGGGTGTCTAGCGCATCGGTCCCCGCTAGCGAGTGCCCCGTGTTGGGGGTACAGGCCAGCAGCTTCTCGCCCGGCAGGTCGTCGAAGTAGAAGCGGGACGAGTCGGGGAGGAAAAACTCGTCCCCCGACGCGTTGATCACGCACTTGGGCAGCGACAGCCGGTCGCGGTAGGCGTACGGGTCGACGATCGCCCGGATCGCCGCGCCGGCCGGAGACGAGAGCCGGTCGGCCAGGCCCTGGCCCTCGTAGTCCTTTAGCGCTTGGGAGTACTCGCCGTAGCACGCCTGGTGGTGCCGCATCGAGGGCTCGATGTTGAGCACGTCGATCACGATCGGCGCGATCGCTGCAACGCGGTCGTCTACCGCCGCGGTGAGCCACGTGGTCCATCCCCGCTTAGACGCCCCCGCCACGGTGAAACGAGCGATCGCGGGGGTCGGCCGCCCCGCGGATCTGGCCTCGGCCGCCACCGCCTGCTGCACGGCGGTCATCGCCGCCACGGCCGACTTGGCCATCGGCAGTTGGGCCAGCCAGGTCGGGTCGTCGGTTTCCATGAACTCCACCCAGCTTGCGGCCAGCAGGTCGTCCTCAGAACGCGGTCGGTCTGGCTGGTCGCTGGTGAGCAGCTTCAGCGGCTGGTTGGGCACTGTCCGCAGCTCGGCCACCACCGAGCGGGTAGCAAGCGCCGCCCCCACAATCCGGCCTTCGGCCTCCACGGGGGGGGCTTCTTCGTTCGACCCGCCGGTGATGAACAGCAACGCCGTGTCGGACTCTGCCTCGTTGGGCACGACGATCGACAGCCAGTGCCGCCACTCGGTGCGGCTCACCTCGCTGGCGGTGCGCCAGCGTTGTGAGGTCAGCAGGACGATTAGCGTGCGGTGGGTCGGGGTCTCGACCCGATGGACCACCTCCCAGGCAAACGCGGGGTCGGGCTGCGCGCAGTACTTGTCCAGCGGGGTGCGAGCATCGACGGCCATGCGGGGCTTTGCGGTGGCGGCCCCGGGCGAGCAGAGCAGCGCCGCGGCCAAGAGGAAACGAACGAGCATTGTGGGGGGTCCGGCGGGGCCTGCAGCGCCGCGGGGCGCCCCGCGGACGACGTCAGGCTAACCGGCCCCCGGCCTCCGCGACAGCCAGAGCTACGCCCGGGGGTCGTGCGGCTCTTCCTGGTCGTCGAACAGCATCCGGTGCGACGGGGTCTGGGTGTCGTCGAACTGGCCGTCGCGGGCGGCCCAGATGAACGCCGCGACCGCGGCCGCGGCCAGCAGCAGGGCGATGGGCGCCATGAGAAACACTACGGACATGCTAGCCCCTGGGCCGTCGCTGAAAGCCAACCGCCGACGCCAGCACGGTAGCAGAACTCGCGGGCATTAGCAGCGCGGCGACCAGCGGCGTGATGAGCCCCGCCGCGGCGAGCGTGACCGCCAGCGCGTTGTAGCAGAGCGAGATGGCCAGGTTCCGGCGCGCCACGCGCATCGTCTGCCGGCCGATCTGCACCAGCTCGACCAGCGCCCCCACGCCCGGCTCGGTGAGGTAGACGTCCGCCGCGGCCAGCGACGCCTCGGCGCCGCCGTGCACGGCGACGCCGATGTCTGCCGCGGCGAGCGCTGCGGCGTCGTTGACGCCGTCGCCCACCATCATCACGGCGGGGGCGCCGGGGCCGGCGGCCGCGGCGCGGACCCGGGCCAGCTTCTCTTCCGGCGAAACCTCGCCGTGGGCGGCCGAGGGGGGGAGGCCCATGCAGCGGGCCGCCTGCCGCACGGGGCCCTGGGCGTCGCCCGAGATGATCTGGGCCTGCCAGCCGGCGTCTACGAGCCAAGCGACCCCGGCGGCAGCCTCTTCGTGCAGCCGGTCGCTCAGCCAGACGACGCCGGCCGCGGCGCCTTCCACCGCGATGACAACGACGGTGTGCCCACGCTCTTGGCCGAGCTCAATCGCCGCTTCGATCTCTGGCGCCATCCGCACGCCAAGCTCGCTGGCGTACCGCGGCGATCCGACCAGCAGCGTTCCGACCGGCGCCAGCCCACTGACGCCAAAGCCGTGGCGTTCGGTGCGGTCTTGGATCGCCTGCACGTTTGCGGGGTCGACGGGCCCGAACGCCCGCTGCAGCGCCACGGCGATCGGATGGTTTGATTCTGCTTCGAGCGCGGCGACCCAGCGCCGCAGCGCCGCGTCGCCGCTGTAGGCCTCGAGCCGCAGGTCGCCGCGGGTGAGCGTGCCGGTCTTGTCGAGCAGCAGCACGCCGGGCGACGCGGGACGGACCCCCGCGAGCCGCTGCAGCACGGCCGCGCTCTTGATGAGCATCCCTTGCTTGGACCCGCGTGCGATGGCGACCGCCATGGTCAGCGGCGTGGCCAGCCCCAACGCGCAGGGGCACGCGACGATCAGCAGCGCCACGCTGGTGTCGATCGCGGGCGCCAGGCCCGCGGCCCCCCACCAGCAGATGAAGTTGAGCGTCGCGAGCACCGCGACGGCGGCCACGAACCAGCCCGCCACGCGGTCGGCGAACTCGACGATCGGGGGCTTGGCGGCCAGGCCCGCCTCGACCATCCGCACCAGCCCGGCGACTCGGGTCGCCTCGCCCACGGCGCCGACCCTCACGCGCAGCGTCGCGGCGATGTTCTGGGCGCCGGCGCACACCCCGTCTCCCGCGGCGACCGGCGTCGGCAGCGTTTCGCCGGTCAGCAGCGACTGGTCGACCGCCGAGGCGCCCGACAGCACGCGGCCGTCGGCCGGGAACAGCTCGCCCGGCCGGACCTCGACGGCATCGCCGGGGGTGAGCGCCTCGACCGACTCGTCCAGTACGAGGCCGTCGCGCACCACGCGGCACGTGTCGGGGGTCATCGAGGTCAGCAGGCCGACCGCTTCTTCGGCCCAGCGTTGCTGCCTGGCCTGCAGGAAGCGGCCCACCAGCAGCAAGAAGACCAGCGTGCTGAGCGAATCGAAGTAGACCTCGCCGCGGTCGAGCAGCACGTTGGCCGTGCCCGCCAGCGCGCCGACCCCCAGCGCCAGGGCGATCGGCTGGTCGAGGTTCGCGGCCCGCACCCGCCAGCCGGCCCACGCGCCGCGGAAGAACACGGCGCCGGGCCACACGAGCGAGAGCCAGCCGATCGCCAGGCTGAGCCAGCGGAAGAGCCGCACGAACTGCGGCTCAATCCCTTCGAAGACCCCGGCGTACAGCGCCACCGCGATCAGCATGTTGTTGCCCGCCAGCGCGCCGGCGATGGCCAGGTTCACCAGCCGGCGACGCTCCGCCGCGTTGCGGACGGCGCGTGCCGAAGCGTCGCGTGCCGGGTGGGGGGCGTAGCCCAGGTGGTCGAGCGCCGCGGCGATGGTCGAGAGGTTCGCCTGCTGCGGGTCCCACACCACCCGAGCCCTGGAGGCGCCGAGCGTCAGTCTCGCTTCCACGACACCGGGCACGACCCGCGGCAGCCGCTCGACCAGCCACACGCAAGCGGCGCAGTGCACCCCTTCGAGCCGCAGCTCGATCGCCCGCAGGCCGTTGGGGGTCTGGACGGCGTGCTTGGCGAGGAAGGCCTCGGAGTCGTAGGCGGCGTAGCGGCGGCGTGCCCCGCTGGCGGCGTGGCGCTGCTGGGCGAAGCGGTCGCGCATCGCGTAGTAGTCTTCCAGGCCGCAGCCGCGGATGGTCTCGTACGCCATCTGGCAGCCGCCGCAGCAGAACTGCTGCGGGGCGTCGGGTTCAAACAGCGCCGTGGGGACCTTCAAGCCGCAGTGGTCGCATACCGGCGCGGGCGCGGTGGGCGGCGCTTCGGGTTCCAGTGAGGCGGTGCTCATGGCGCCTCGGGCTGGGGTTCGCGGCAGCAGGGCGGGAGCGTGTTGGGGTCGGGCGCCTGGCCCGCCGCAGAGGGCGCCTCGACGGTGACTTGTTGCGCGAGCGCTTCGGCAGAGATCGTGAGCCGGCCGGAGAGCGTGACCATCCCCACGGCGATGAGCGCCGCTGCGGTGGCCAGCGGCAAACGATCGCCCAGCACGCCGGCGAGCCTGCGGACGCCGATCCCCAGAGTCAGCATCACCGGCAGCGTGCCGAGCCAGAAAGCCGCCATCACCGCCGCGCCCTGCAGCGGGCCGCCGGCGCCGGCCGCGGTGACGACGAACGCGTAGAGCCAGCCGCACGGCAGCAGCGTGGTCAGCAGCCCGATGGACAGCGCCCGGGGCAGCGCGCTGCGCCGCGCAGCGAACCGCTGACCCCGTTGGATCAGCCGCCCCCAAGCCGCCGGGGGGCGCCAGTGCCCAAACCTAGCAAACCGGGTCTGCCAGTTGCGCAGCCGGGCGACCTCGGCCAGCCCGAACAGCACCATCATCCCGCCGGCCAGCGCCAGCGCGATGGGCTGCAAGCCGGCGAGGGTCGACGCAAGGTCGAGCAGCGCCCCCGCGGCGCCCGCGGCCATGCCGACCAGCGCGTACGTGACGAGCCGCCCGCCGTGGTAGGCGGCGTGCAGCATTGCCGCGGAGCGGGCCGACCGGCCCCCGCTGACCGCGATGCCGCAGAACGGGCCGCACATGCCCGCGCAGTGCAGCGAGCCGAGCAGGCTCGCCGAGAGCACGGCGATCAACATCGGCGTCATCGGATCGGCCCTCCCGGAAGCGTGTTGGCCGCGGTGGGTTGGGCCAGGCCCGGCTCGGGCGCCCAGACGTCGGTCTCTATCAGCAGCCGATCGGCGCCCCGCTGGACGACGGCGGTCAGACGCCACTGGCCCGCGCGACGCAGCGGCGGCGCCGCGACCACCCTCCCGGCCGCATCGGAGGGGCCCGCGCGGAACGCGACCGGCTGGTCGGCCTTGGCGTAGTGGTAGAGCGCCACGTCGAGCATCGCCCCTTCCACCGGGGCGCCCTCGGCGTCTAGCAGCACGATCTCGATCGGGCGGCGCCCCATCAGGTCGGCCTGGGGGGCGGGGGTGACCGTAGCGGTCCAACCCAGCCGGGCGCTAGCGGCGCGCTCGGCTTGTAGGTCGTCCCAGCGGAGCGCCTCGGCGTAGCCCGACGGGGCGATTGAGGCCGCGGGGATCAATGTCGACGAGAGCACCAGGGCGCCGGTGACCAGCAGCGCGTGGCCGGCCAAGAGCGCAATGACGATCGCGGGCCAGCGCACGTGCGCCCAGTCGGTGGGACCAAGGGGTGCGGTTGTGGGGTTGGGGGTCATCGGTCGGTTGGGGATTGGAGTGGAAAGCACCGGCGGCTGACGCCGACGGCTCGCCTGGGGCGCCGGTTAGCCGCCGGGGTTTGGCGATGCGGGGCCGAACAGCAGGTAGTCGCTCTCCACCTGTTCTCCTGCGCTGTCGACCACCCGCAGCCGCACCGGCAGCGTGCCGCCGCGTTGGGCGAACGCCCCGCTCGGCGCCAGCAGGTGGAGCGGCTCGGTGACCGACTCGCCGGCCGCGAGCGAGAGCTCGCGGGCGTCGTTGATCCGCAGCGACTCGGGCGCGGCTGCTTCGACGCGGTAGGTCCGCGCCTCGTCGGTGCGGTTGACCAGCTTGAGCCGGACCATGTTCTCGACCTCGCCGGCGGGCGTCACCACAAACGGCCGGCCGAGCCCGCGCAGCAGGGTCACGTCCATCGCTTGCCGGTTGGCGAGCATGACGATCAGCAGCACGCACAGGGCGGCGATCAACCCGGAGTAGATCAGCACGCGCGGCCGCGCCAGCCGGGTCGGCTGGCCCTCGAGCGCCGCCTGCGAGCTGTAGCGGATCAGCCCGCGGGGCAGGCCGACGGTGTCCATCACCGCGTCGCAGGCGTCGATGCACTGCGTGCAGTTGACGCACTCCATCTGCAGGCCGTCGCGGATGTCGATGCCGGTGGGGCAGACGTCCACACACAGGCCGCACGCGACGCAGTCTCCCAGCCCCTTCTCCTGACGGTCGCGGCCGTGGCCACGCGGCTCGCCGCGCTGGGGGTCGTACCCCACGACCAGGCTCGAACGGTCGAGCAGCACCGACTGGAAGCGGCCGTAGGGGCAGCCGATGATGCAGAGCTGTTCACGCCAGTAGCAGAAGTCGAACAGCATCAGCCCGGTGACAAACATCACCAGCGCAAACGCCCCCGGGTGACGCCACGGCGGCTCGCTCCAGATCCAGTGGTGCAGCGCGTCGACCCCCACGAAGTAGGCCAGGAAGGTGTTCGCCAGGTGCCAGCAGATCAAGAGGAAGACCCCGTACATGGCCGCCTTGCGCCACGCGGCGACCTGCTTCTTCGGTTTGCCCCCGCGGCCCGTCGTGCCGGTGAAGAGCCGCTCGATGGGCCGGAAGACGTACTCCAGGTAAACGGTCTGCGGGCAGCCCCAGCCGCACCACACCCGGCCGAAGATGGCCGTGGCGAAGAAGATGCTGAGGAACACGATCAGCCCGAAGACGGCCAGCAGCTCGAGGTCGGTGGGGCGGAACTCCAGCCCGAACAACGCGAACCGGCTGTTCCACAGGTCGAGCTGCACCGCCGGCCGGCCGCCGATCTTGATGAACGGAAGCGCCGTGTAGAGGACGATCAGGGCGTAGGCCGCCACGCGCCGCCGCACCCAGAACCGCCCCGTCGAGAGCTTCGGGTAGAGCCAACGCCGGCTGCCGTCGCTTTCCAGCGTCGAGAGCACGCGTCCCTCGGAAGGGAGCACCGGCAGGTGTTGGTTGATGGCCATGCGTGGATTCTTGTTTAGCGATTAGCCACGGAGGACGCAGTGAGCGACGGAGGAATGAAGTTTTCCACAAAAAGGCACAAGAAGGCACAAAGAGAAGAAAGTAAGGAAAAGCATTGAGGCGAATCCGCTCCGCATCACCCAACGCGGTTCGCCGGCATCGCTCTTTGTGCTTTCTCGTGCCTTTTTGTGGCTATCGTCCGTAGTTTCTGCGCTAGTCGCTGCGCTCTCCGTGGCTCCGTGGTTAACTAGTTCGATTCCGCGGCTACCGGCGCCGCCGGCCACGGCGGGATTTCATTCCCCTCGGCCAGCCGCGCGCTCGGCAGGTTCTTGCCACGCAGCGAGGCGACGTACGCCGCGGCCAGCACGACCTCGTTCGGGTGCAGGCGGTTGCCCCAGGCCGGCATGGCGCCGTTCTTGGCGCCCTCGCGGATCACCTTGGCGATGTCTTCGATCGTCTTGACGTTCAGGTAGCGGTCGTCGGTCATGTTGGGGCCGGAGACCCCTTCCCCCTCGCGGCCGTGGCACGACGCGCAGTTCGAGGCGAACGTCACGGCGCCTACCTTCAGCCAGTCGGGCTTGTTCATGTAGGTGAGGATGGTCGCCTCGTCCGGCTCCAGCGTGCCGATCTCGCCGAACTGCAGCCGCATGTTGGCCGCCAGGGCCGACTGATAGCTGTCCGCTACGGTGTTGCTGGCGTTGGCGGAGTGGAACCAGATGGCGTACACCGGCGCGAACAGGATGGTGCCGATGAAGATGGCGTTCCACCACCCGGGCGTTGGGTTGTCGTACTCTTGGATGCCGTCGTAGGAGTGTCCCGTGAGCGGGTCGTCGGCGGGTTGATCGGGTGCTGCCATGGCGGCGTTCCTCGTAGTTGCAAACGTTTTTTAGATCGAAGGGGACCACGGATGACTCGGATAGCCCGGAGATAGCCCTGCTTCTCAACGGCTACTCTTTGCGCTTATTCGCGCGTATTCGTGGGCAAACCTTTGCTGGTTGTGTGTGGCTCGGAAGGCTCGTCCTCGTCGGAGAGGGGGAGCCGAGCCCACCGATCAACCTGCTTCTTCCGGCGGGTGAGCGTCCATGCCACCACCCCCAAGAACACCGTCACGAAGACCACGAGCCCCGTCACGGCGAAAGGCGCCAGATTGAGTTGGGCAAGGATGGTGTGATTCACGAGTGGTCCCCCGCGCTCCGGATAGAACTTTGTTGCGTGCTGGCCGGAGCTGCCGCGGCCGCCGCATCGGTTGGCGCGGCGGCTTCTTCGCCGGCGACCGGCGCCTTGAACAGGTCGGTCCCCACCCGTTGCAAGAACGCCAGCAGCGCCACGATTTGCTTGTCCGCCAGGTCGTACTCGCGCCCCTGCAGGTCGCGGTAGGGCCCGCCGTTCTGCTGCACAAACTCCGCGGCGATCTGCTGGGCCTGCGCCTCGGCGTCCAGCTTGGCGTCGTCGCGTTGGTTGCCCTCGTACATCGGGTAAGGAACCCCCAGGGTCTGCATGGCCCCGATCCGCAACGGCGCCGACTCAAAGTCCAGCTCCTTCCGCATCAGCCAGGGGTAGGCCGGCATGATGGAGCCCTTGTTCAGGTCGTCCGGGTTGCGGAAGTGCAGCACGTGCCACTGGTAGCTCTGCTTGCCACCCTCGCGGGCCAGGTCGGGCCCGATCCGCCGCGATCCCCACTGGAACGGGTGGTCGTACACGCTCTCGCCCGGCTTGCTGTACTCGCCGTACCGCTTGGTCTCTGCCACGGTCGGGCGGATCATCTGCGAGTGGCAGTTGTAGCAGCCCTCGGCGACAAAGATGTCGCGCCCCGTCAGCTCCAGCGGCGTGTAGGGGGTGACCGTTGAAATGGTCGGCACGTTCGAGCGGATGACGAACGTCGGCACCAGCTCCAGCAGCGACGCCACCGCTACCGCCAGCGTGGTGAGCAGCGTGAACTTGATCGGCTTCCGCTCCCACACCCGGTGCCACCACATGGTGGAGAAGACGTCGAGCGTGCGGGCGTAGTCCGTGACCGCCCGCAGGTCCGACTCGGGGGGCGTCTCTGGCGTGAACGCCACGTGCCGCAGCGCCGGCGCCTCGTAGACCGGCACGTGGTACTCGGCCGGGCGGTTTTGCCACGTCTTGTAGAAGTTCCAGCAGCCGATCGCGGAGCCGACGATGTACAGGCTGCCGCCGATGGCCCGCAGGTAGTACATCGGGATGATCGCCTGGGTCGTCTCCACAAAGTCGGGGTAGGCGAGCTGGCCCGTGGGGGTCATGGCGCCCCACATCAGCCCCTGCATGATGCCGGCCACGTACAGCGGGAGCACGTACACCAAGATGCCCACCGTTGAGATCCAGAAGTGCGTGCCGGCCAGCGACTGACTGTAGAGCTTGGTCTGAAACAGCCGCGGCGCCAGCCAGTAGCACATGCCGAAGATCATGAACCCGTTCCACCCCAGGGCGCCGGAGTGGACGTGGGCGATGCCCCAGTCCGTATAGTGGCTCAGGGCGTTGACGCTCTTGATGGACAGCAGCGGCCCCTCGAAGGTCGCCATGCCGTAGAACGTGATGCCGACCACGAAGAACTTCAGCACCGGGTCCGTAGTCACCTTGCTCCAGGCGCCCCGCAGCGTGAGCAGGCCGTTGATCATGCCCCCCCAGCTCGGCATCCACAGCATCACGCTGAACACCATCCCCAGCGTCTGCGCCCACTCAGGAATGGCCGTGTAGTGCAGGTGGTGAGGGCCGGCCCAGATGTAGATAAACACCAGCGACCAGAAGTGCAAAATGCTGAGCCGGTAGCTGAAGATCGGCCGCTCCGCCGCCTTGGGCAGGAAGTAGTACATCAGCCCCAGGAACGGCGTGGTGAGGAAGAACGCCACCGCGTTGTGGCCGTACCACCACTGCATCATCGCGTCCTGCACGCCCGCGTAGATCGGGTAGCTCTTGATCATCGTGGGCGAGAGGATCGGCACCCACAGGTTGTTGAAAATGTGCAGCACCGCCACCGTGACGATCGTGGCGATGTAGAACCACAGCGCCACGTACATGTGCCGCTCGCGGCGGTTGACCAGCGTCATGAAGAAGTTCACGCCGAAGAACCCGGCCCACACCACCGCGATGGCGATGTCGATGGGCCACTCCAGCTCCGCATACTCTTTGCTCTGCGTGATGCCGAACGGCAGCGTCAGCGCGGCCGAGACGATGATCGCCTGCCACCCCCAGAAGTGCAGCCGGCCGAGCCGGTCGCTCCACATCCGCGCCCGGCAGAGCCGCTGCGTGGAGTAGTAGATGGCCGCGAAGATGCCGTTCCCCGCGAACGCAAAAATCACCGCGTTGGTGTGCAGCGGGCGGAGCCGACCGAAGGTGATCCACTCGATCCCGCCGTTGATGCTGGGGAACGGCAGCTCGAGCGCCAGCAGCATGCCGGCGGCGAAGCCCACCATGCCCCAGATGAGCGTGGCGGTCATGAACATCCGCACGATCTGGTCGTCGTAGCTAAACCGCTCCAGCCCCGGCGTCGCCGGGCGGGTCGCTTCGGTCAGGTCGGATACAGGCAACTCGCTGGCGGCGGGTTCGGCGGCCATAGTCGGGATGAACCTTCGGTAGGAACGTTGTTCAGGGGGGAGATAGTCGCGTGGGGCAGGGGGGTCGTCGCTAGTCGCTACGCTGAGCCTTGGGCCCGCCGGCGGCGGGCGCCGCGGACAACTCAAACAACCCCGCGGACGCCGAATCGCACAGCGGCTTCAGGCCGGTGTTGCGTCGCAGCAGCTCGGCGATGGTAGTCTCGGCGAAGCGTCGCTGGAGGTCGCCCAGCGCTTCGTCCAGCATCTGGTGCAGCGGGCAAAGCCCGCCGACGTGTGTCGCCAGTTTTAGCGGGCAGCGGTGGATCCGCTGGATCGGGTCGACACAGTTGATCACCTCCAGCACGTTCAGGCTCTCGGGGTCGCGGTCCAGCGAGTAGCCGCCGTTGATGCCCCGCTGACTGGTAAGGATCCCAGCCCTCCCCAGCGGCTGTAGCACCTTGGGGAGGTAGCTTACGGATACCCGCGTGCCATCCGCCAGTTGCTGGGTCGTCTGCGGCTCACCCGGGTTCTGGGCCAGCCAGACGACCGACCGCAAGGCGTACTCGGCGGTTTGGGAAACAGACATAGACACTCGCAGAAATGGCCTTTTCGAGGGGATAACCGCGTTCTGGTCGAATTAAGGACTTAAGCATCCGGTTAGTCACAATATGGGCCACGGGTCGCAAGGAGTCAAGTGGACATTTTTGTCCTTAATTGCCTTGCCGATGGTGACCTGCCCCGCTCGATCTCATTCGCAACGCCTAGCTTAAAGCGATCCCCCAAACCGCCCTCGCTAGTAATCGGACCCTGCTCAACGAGCTCAGCCTACGTGAGCGGCTCGGGAGGTCGCGGAGGAGGGGCGACTCACTTGATCGCTAGTTGGGTTCATCCGCCACGTATCGCGCCCCTCCTGAAAGAACTCTCAGGGCGTCAAAGCGAAAGTGCCTGTTTGGCCGCGCGCTTGCGCGTGTTCAACGGCTTCGAGCCGCATTACAATCGGCCGCTGCTGGGGCCCACATCGGCCACCAGTCTACTCCTCCATTGAAGCGCCATTGCGTCCCGGCCCGGTTTTGGCCCGGCGCCTCTCGGGCACGTAACCCTAGATCACCTTCAAGGCAACCGTATGAACAAGAAGACCTCCGCGGCGTTGACGTTGGCGTGGATCACGCTGGTCTCAAGCACGCCGATCGTTCACGCCGCCGCTACGGTTTTGGTGTCTGGCGAGCTGACCCAGTGGGGGCCCGTTACGCTCACCATCGACGGGCCAACGGCCAGCGAAACCGATGACGACCCCAACCCCTTCACCGACTACGCGCTGGACGTCACGTTCACCCACGAGAGCGGCAGCCCCAGCTACAGGGTTCCCGGCTACTTTGCCGCCGATGGAAACGCGGCCGAGTCGAGCGCCGTCTCGGGCAACAAGTGGCGGGCGCACCTGTCGCCGGACAAGACCGGCCTGTGGAACTACAAGGTCTCGTTCCTTCGCGGCAAGCACGTGGCGATCGGCGGCGAAGGGGCGCCTATCGAGGGGCTCGACGGCTTAGCTGGGAGCTTCAACATCGCTCCGACCGACAAGCAGGGGCGCGACCTACGCGCTCAAGGCCGGCTCCAGTACGTGGGCAAACACTTCCAACAGTTCGCCGGTTCCAAGCAGTACTTCCTCAAGTTCGGGGCCGACGCGCCGGAGACGCTGCTGGCCTACGTCGACTTCGACAACACCCAGACGCGCAAGCCAAAGCGAGGGCCCCTGAAGACCTGGGGCCCGCACGTGCGCGATTGGCGTTCCGGCGACCCGACGTGGAAGGACGGCAAGGGCAAGGGGCTGATCGGCGCGATCAACTACCTCAGCGGCCGTGGGATGAACGTCTTTTCGTTCTTGACCTACAACGCGGGGGGCGACGGCGACAACGTCTGGCCGTTTGTCGACCGCGACGACAAGCTGCACTACGACTGCTCAAAGCTTGACCAATGGGGGATCGTGTTCGCGCACGGCCAGCAGCAGGGGATGTACCTGCACTTCAAGCTGAGCGAGCACGAGAACTCGGGCGCCCGCGACTCGGACAACGTGTCGATGGACGCCGGCGAGCTAGGTCCGGAGCGGAAGCTGTACCTGCGAGAACTCATTGCGCGCTACGCTCAACTGTTGGCGCTCAACTGGAACCTTGGCGAAGAGAACACGCAGTCCGTGCAGCAGCAACGCGACATGGCGGCGTACATCGCCCAGACCGATCCGTACCACCACCTGATCGTCACCCACACCACGGGCGCGTGGCCCGGCCATTTGCGGACTTATGGCGGGCTGATCGGGTCCCAGTCGGAGCTGACCGGCGCGTCGATTCAGACCCGCGACTTAATGGATACGCACCGCTTCGTCCTGCACTGGGTCAAGCAGTCCGAACAAGCGGGCAAGCCTTGGGTAGTGGCGAACGACGAACAAGACCTCGGTAGCTTCGGCACTCCACCCGACCCGGGCTATGGAGGATACGAACAATCTCAGGGGCCATCGATCGATGATCTTCGCAAGTACGCGTTGTGGGGGACACTGATGGCCGGCGGGGCGGGGGTGGAATACTACTTCGGGTATGTGCACCCGCAGAACGACATCGTCTGCGAAGACTGGCGTAGCCGGGAAAAGACGTGGGGCTACGCACGCGCGGCGCACGATTTTTTCTCCGACCAGCACATTCCCTTCTGGGAGATGCACAACGCCAACGCGCTCGTCGGCAATCCAGAGGACCAGAACACGCGGTACTGCCTCGCCAAGCCGGACCAGTTGTATCTGGTCTACTTGCCGGACGGGGGGTCAGCGGACCTCGACCTGACGGGCGTCAATGGCGCGTTCACCATCAAGTGGTTCGATCCCCGCGGCGGCGGCCAACTGCGTGTCGGAAGCCGGCAGAGCGCAGCCGGCGGGAGCAGCGTCGCTCTCGGGAGCCCCCCCTCGCTGGTTGACCAGGACTGGTTGGTGGTGGTGCGACGGCAATAAGCAGACGCGGCGGCCGATAGGGGCATCGCGGCGCCGGCTACGAATCCATATCAATCGGCCGCGGGCTCGCCCAGCCGCTCGCCGCATCGGTTGCAGTAGCGCGCCTCGGCGTCGTGGCGGGCCGCGTCGCAGCGGGGGCACGTCCGCGCGCCGGGGGGCGGGCCGGCGGGGGGGCGGGCGTAGTTCATGACTTCGGCGCTGAACAGGCCCGTCGGCACGATGATGATCGCGTAGCCGAACAGCATGATCACCGCGGCCAGCGACTGCCCGGCGATCGTCCGTGGCGCAATGTCGCCGTAGCCGACGGTGGTCATCGTCACGATCGCCCAGTAGACGCTGCGCGGGATGCTGTCGAAACCGCTCCCATGGTCGCGCTCGATCAGGTACATCACCGTCCCCAGGATCACGATGGCGCAGAAGATCACCGACAAGAAGACCGTGATCTTGGGCCACGTGCGCCGCAGGGCCTTCAGCAACGCGTTGGCCTCGGAGACGTGCTGGCCCATCTTGAAGACGCGGAACACCCGCAGCAGCCGCAGCGTGCGGACCGTGGCCAGCACGTGGGTGCCGCTGACGAACAGGCCCAGGTAGGTGGGCAGCACGGCCAGCAGGTCGACCAGGCCGAAGAAGCTCAGCACGTAGCGCGACGGCCGGGCCACGCAGGCGATGCGGGCCAGGTACTCCAGCGTGAACAGCACGGTAATCCCCCACTCGATGCCGCGAAGCCACGCGCGGAGCCGCGGGTGCATCTCGCCGAGCGTGGCGTTGTCGACGCTCTCGAGCATCACCACCGCGACGCTCAGCAGGATCAACGCCAGCAGCGCCACGTCGAACGTTTTGCCGGCCGGGGTGTCGGCCTCGAAGATCACCTCGTAAAAGCGTCGCTGCCACGGCGCCGGGCCGGGGCGGATTGCGGCGGGCGGGGGGGTGCGTGTCTGAGGGGTCGTCATGCCAGCGGGCGGGGTAGGTACGGGCGTGCGGAACGGGTCTCACCACCCAGTGTAGTCGTCCAGCGATGCGGGGCGATGCCGATCGCGGAAGGGGCCGCAGGCCTGCCCCCGAGCGCTAGCCGCCGCGGTGGTCGCGGGCAGAGGCGCCGGCGAACAACGCGCTAATGAGCCCCGCGATCAGCACCGCCAGGTAGAGCTGCCCCGTCACTGCCTCGACCCAGGAAAGGGTGCGGGCCGGGAGCGAGATGGGCGCCAGGTCGCCGTAGCCGACCGTGGTGAGCGTCACAAAACTGTAGTAGACGAACACGTTGCGGCAGAACTGCGGCTGTTGCATCTGCTCCCGAGAGAACTCGCCCGTGCGGAACGACGCGGGGTCTGCCTCGTAGATCATCGCGTACGTAAGGGCGAACGCCACGCCCAGCAGCAAGAACCCGCAGATGGCGCCGAAGATGCTGTCGACCGAGACCTCCCGCGACGCGAAGATCGATTGCACAATCTTCACCGCAACCGCCACGAAGAAGATCGCTCCGATCGCGTGCCCCGACGCCTGGCTGGCGAACTCCGCGGAGGGGGCGACCCAGCGCCCGCCGAGCAGCAACGCGGCGGCAAGCACGCACGCGAGGCACGCAACCACCCGCCAGACGCGGTCTTGGGCCAGCGCCGCCATGACCAACACCAACAGCCCGTCGAACAGCGATTGCATGACGCCCAGCGACGACGCGATGGGTTGCACCACCAGCAATGCGAACAGCGCGACAAGCAGCAGCAGGTAGCGCCACCGCCGCAATAACAACGCCATCGGGGACGGGGGCGTTAAACGCGTGGCGGGTTCAGCGGGCATAGGTCGCAAGCACGGTTAGAGCCCGGCGCCGCCAGCCGCTGGGCTTTCGATGGCGAGGAGCGTGCCGCACGGCGGCAACGGGGCGACGAGCGTCGCCAGGGCAGAAGCACGCATCGCGGGCTGCTGAGCTCCTCGAACGAGTCGCGCACGCGGGTCGGCACGCGACCCCGAATTCGCGCGATCAGTAAATAGCGGAGGAGGGATTCGAACCCCCGACACGCGGATTATGATTCCGCTGCTCTAACCGACTGAGCTACTCCGCCGAAACACGCAAGGCCGAAGCACGCAAGCGTGGTCGTGACAATTTACCCAATCGAACCGCGAGCGGCGAGGGGTGTCGGCGCTCCCGTCCGAGAGGGGGTAGCCGACGGGCGCCGCCCCGTCGGTGGAGCGGGAAAATAGCGTCCACCCCGCTGCGCCGACGGGGCGGCGCCCGCCGGCTATTGGGTGGGGTGGTTGAGGCGGGGTTCCTGCCTTCTAGGGACCGGTGAACCGGGTTCTGGGTTCAAGCAGCCGCCCTCATGGTTTCTTGCCGCAGCTCGGCCAGCAGGCGGCGGATCTGGGCCCGGTACTCGCCTCGCTCGGCGCTCCACTTCTGCTCCAGCTTCTCGTAGTGCTGCTGCTGGCGGTCCAGCTCCCGTTCGCGGGCCACCAGTTGGGCCGCCCGACGCTCCAGGTCTTCTTCGTTCCGCTTGGCCCACGACGAGATGTCGGCCCGCCGCGTCTCGAGCCCCTCGGCGCGGGCTTCCAGCGACCGGCTCACCTCGTCGAGGTCGCGGCGGCGTTCGGCCAGCTCCGCGGTCACGTGCTGGTAGTGGTCTGCAAGCCGGGCGCGGACCTGAGCGATCGACCGCGCCAGGCTCGCCGGGGCGAGGGCGCCGGTCAGTTGCGACCAGGTCTCCTCCGTCGCGAGCCGCATCTCCAGCACCTCGCGTTGGCTGCGGGAGAGCTCTGCGTGCACCTGCTCCAGGGCCGACTGGCGTTGGTCCAGTTCGGCCTCGCGGGCTGCCAGCCGCTCGCTGGTCCGCCGCGCGTCGGTCTGCTGCGCGGCCTGCTCGGCCGCCAGCTCGCGGCGTTCGCGTTCTGCCTGCTCTTGCAGGCGCATCCGCTGCTCGTGGAGCTCGCGCCGCTCTTCGGCCACCGCGGCGCCGTCTTTCTCCAGCAGCCCCTCGGCGTCTTCCAGGTAGCGGGCCCTGGCAGAAAACTGCGCGGCCGCCTCGCGGAGCTTGGCGATCTCTTGCTCTGCCTTGCCGAGCGATTCGAACCGCTTGAGCGCCGTGCTGACCTCTTGCCGACGCACTGCAAGCTGCGCCTCGCGGCGCGCCAGGTCGTCTGCGTCGCGGTCGTTCTCTTCCTTGGCGGCCGCCAGCTCGGCACGCAGCAGCGACAGGTCGCTCTCGCTCGCCTCGATCCGTCGGCGTTCTTCGGCGGCTGCTTCGGTGAGGGCCGCCAGACGCTCTTCGCGGTCGGCGATGCTGCGCAGCTCTGCGTCGCAACGCGAGCGGTCGTGGGCCAGCTTTTCTAGCTTCTGGTACAGCTCTGCCTGCCGGGCGTCGAGCTCCGCGGCGCGCTTCTTGATCTCGGCCGAGTCGCCCTCGGGCGTAGGCGCAGCGACCGACTTCTCGCGCTGCTCGAGCTGGGCCTCGCGTGCGTCCAGCTCTTGCCGCTGACCGTCCAGCCACAGCCGAGCGTTGCGGAGCTTCGACTCTACCTCGGCCTCCTGCGACTCGATCAGCGCGACGCGGCGGTCGAGCTCTTCTTGCTGCGCGGCCAGCCGCGCAACCAGCTCGCTGGCCTGCAGCGTGGCGGGGTCGACCTGCTCCGGCTGCAACGCGGCCGAGCCGGACGCCGCGACGCGCGCCGGACGGCGTTCGGCCTGGGCGCGTTCGGCGGGTGGGCGGACGGGGCCGTGGGGGCCGTCGATGCGTGCCTGCTCGGTCCGTGCTGGGTGCGTCGCCATAGCCGAGCCTCGTTTCTGTATTCAGGGTTCCGTCTGGGCGCCAGCGGCGGGCGATCGAACCCCAGTGCGTGCGCCCGCACAATCGTTCCAACCGCTACAGCCCGCCAGAGTTCGTTTCGGCGGTTGATGGGGAATAGGTTTAAGGTTTTAGGCGCTGGTCGTTAGGGAAGTGCGTGCGCGGCGGGGGCTAGCACGGCGCGCAAAAAAAGCGGGCGTGGGTCCCAAGGACCCACGCCCGCGATGCTCTTTCGTCCTAACGCCTAACAGCTAAACGCTAGCCTTCGCGTCGTCCAGCGCCTGTTGCAGGCGGGCCTTCGACTGCATGCCGACGAAGCGGTCGACCACCTCGCCCCCCTTGAACACCATCAGGGTGGGGATGCTGCTGACGCCGTAGTTTTCCGCCACGCGGGCGTTGTCTACGTTCACCTTCACCACCTTGGCGCCGGTGTTCTCGCCGGCGAGCTGCTCGATCAGCGGGGCGATCTGGCGGCAGGGTCCGCACCAGGGCGCCCAGAAGTCGACCAGCACCGGCTCGTCGGATTTCAGCACTTCGGCATCGAAGTTGGTGTCGTCGAGTTCTTGAACGCCCATGGTCTTGTCTCCAGATAAAAATGCCCCGGCGGCGGGCCGCGGGGCGGGATTCGTTGTTTATACGACGATTTTAGGCCCCCCCATCTTACTGTCAACATAAGGCAATCGGCGGAGCGGGGCCCATTGTTGCGGCGGGCGATGGTGGGATAATGGAGAGTCCAAGACAAAATCGTACGTATCGAGTCCCTGATAGCCCGTCCGCTATCCCTGATATGGAAGGAGTTATCTCATGGCCCGCACGCCCAGCACCATGCTGCCGCTCGGCACCGTCGCGCCCGATTTCGCCCTGCCCAGCGCCGGGGGAGCAACGGTGCGCCGCGACGACTTCGCCGGCGAGCCGGCCCTGTTGGTGGTGTTTATGTGCAACCACTGCCCGTTCGTGATCCACCTGGCGGACGCGCTGGCGCAGCTCGCCCGCGACTACCAGGACTCGGGGCTGGCGATGGTGGGGATCAACTCCAACGACGTGGACAACCACCCAGACGACTCCCCCGCCAAGATGGTGGAAGAGGTGGAGACCCGCGGGTACGTGTTCCCGTACCTATACGACGAGACCCAAGAGGTCGCCAAAGCCTACCGGGCCGCCTGCACGCCCGACTTCTTCTTGTTCAACGCCGAACGCAAGCTGGTGTACCGCGGGCAGTTCGACAGCACCCGCCCCGACAGCGGCAACGCCCCCACCGGCAGCGACCTGCGGCAGGCGATCGATGCAGTGCTATCGGGTCAGCCCGCGCCCGAGGACCAGCACGCCAGCCTGGGCTGCAACATCAAGTGGAAACCGGGCAACGCCCCGGAGTATTTTGGATAGTTGCCAGTTGCCAGTTGCCAGTTGCCAGTAGTCAGTGGGACGCGCAGGCGATGCTGGGAGGCCTTTAGCCACGGACAACTGGCAACTGGCAACTGGCAACGGACCACGGTCTAACTTCAACTTTCTCTATTGACCCCTGCTGGGTTGCTCCCTAAAAGTCCGCCACGACTCGGAGCAGTGCGGCGCGCAAGGATGCGTATGCCGTGAGGCGCGCCCCCGATGCGCTGACAAATCGCGTCAGGCAGTGGGCGAACCAACGCAACAAGGAGAGTTGAGTTGAACGCGATCATCAATCGGAAGTTGGCGGTATTAGCGTTGGCGCTTTGCATGACGGGCCTCCCGGCGGCAGCCGTGGTGGGTCAGGCCGGCGCCGAGAAGCCCCCCTCGGCGGCGGAGGTCGAGCAGCTCATGCTCTACGCCCGCAAAGCCATGGAGCAGGGCGACCTGCGTCAGGCCGACGTGCTGCTCTCACGGGCCGAGCAGGGCAACGTCCGCTACCCGCTGATGCACTTCGGCGACACCCCCGCCAAGGTCCGACGCGATCTTGAGAAGCAGCAGGCCGCCTCGCCGGCGCCGAACCCCTTCGCCCCGGCCGGCGCCCGCCCGCTCCCCCCACCCACGCCGGGCGACGCACGCCCGCTGACGGCCGGGGTGGCCCCCAGCGCCTACCCCAGCACGGCGACCGGCGCCGGCGCCCCAGACGCAAACCTGCCCCCCAAGCAGCAGGCCGCCAAGTGGTTGGCCGAAGCCCGTGCGGCGTTGCAGGAGAACGACATCGACACGGCCGAGCGGCTCACGCTGCAGGCGACCCGACTGAACCTGCCGGACGAGGCGTTCGGCGCCGACGAGCTCCGCCCGTCGACGCTGGCCTGGGACGTGCAGAAGGCCCGCTACCAGCAGCAGGCCACGGGCGCCGTGGCGACCGCCGGCGGCGTGGCCGCCCACGCCCCGGGCGCCGCCCAGGCGTTGTACGCCCCGGGCGACGACCCCACCGGAAACGTGCCGGCTTCTTATGTTGGTGAGCCGCGTATGGCGCAGCGGGGCGAGGCGATACCGCTGCCGCTGGGCGCCACGGCCGGTTCGAACTCCGCGGCCGGCGAGCTGCTCACTCAGGGCGAAGCGGCCCTGGTGGCCGGCGACCGCACCCGCGCCCTAGAACTATTCGAGCAAGCCTCCGGCCGACAGGCCGACCTGAACCCGGCCGACCAACAGCGGCTGCGCGACCACCTCTCGCTGCTTGGGGCGACCCCCCAATCGCTCGGCGCCCCCGAGGGACGCGACGGATCGATGATCGACGCCGCGTCCAACCAGCAGCAGGTGCTGGCCCGTCAGCTCTCGACCGACCTGGGCAAACGGATGATCGAGGCCCGGCGGATCCGCGAGGGTGAGCCGCGCGAAGCGATGAAGATGCTCACCGAGATGCGGGCCGAGATCGCCAACGCCCAGCTCGCCGAGCAACTGCAGGGGCAGCTCATCCGTCGCGCAGACGCCGCGATCGAAGAGATGGATCAGTACCTCGTCGCCAACCGCTCGACGATCGAGCTCGACGAACGCAACGCCGCGGTGCTTGCGGACCGCGACCGCGCCCAGACCGTAAAGGTCAAGGTGCAGGAAGAGACCGCCAAGATGGTCGACCAGTTCAACACGCTGATCGATGAACGCCGGTACGAAGAAGCCGAGGTGATCGCCCGTCGGCTCTACGAGATGAGCCCCGACGAGCCGATCGCGGTGCAGGTGCTCAACCAGTCCCGCTTCATCCGCCGCACGATGATCAACCGCGATCAGCGTCTGGCCCGCGACGAGGGGAACTGGGAGGCGCTGAACGCCGTCGACCGGGCCTCGATCTCGAATGTCTCCGACGGCAGCGAAATGGTCTACGATGCGGAGCGGTGGAAAGACCTGCAGAAGCGCCGTGGTCTGAGCGACCGCGGCGGGCGGATGAGCGAGAAGGAGCTCGACATCCAGCGCAAGCTGCAGACGCCGGTTCAACTGCGGTACGACGAGCGGCCCCTCTCGGAAGTGATCGAGGCCCTCTCGCAGATGGCGGGCATCAACGTCCACCTCGACCCGATGGGCCTGCAGACCGAGAGCGTCTCTTCCGACACGCCCGTCACCATCAACCTGAACAGCGAGATCTCGCTCAAGAGCGCGCTCGACCTGATCCTTGAACCGTTGCACCTGGGCTATGTGATCAAGAGCGACGTGCTCAAGATCACCAGCGAGAGCAAGGTGCAGGGAGACGTGTACAACGAGGTCTACTACGTCGCCGACCTGGTGATCCCGATCCCCAACTTCGTTCCCAACAACAACTTCGGCCTGCAGGGGCTGCTCAACAACGCCTACTCGTCGCTGGGCTACGGCAACGGCCTGGGCGCGCCCGGCGCCATGGTGCTGGCCAACGACCGCGGCAACAAGCAGGGGGGACGGACCCCCGAAGGGACCCTCGCTCAGCCGCTTAGCGGCAACGGCGGGCTGGGCGGACTCGGCGGCGGCGGACAGGTCCCCTTCGGCGCCGGCGGCGTCGGCGGCGGGGCGGGCGGCGCCGCGCTGGCCGACTTCGACTCGCTGATCGACCTGATCATCTCCACCGTGGCCAGCGACACCTGGCAAGAGAACGGCGGCGGCGTGGCGGAGATCCGCCCCTTCCCCACCAACCTCAGCCTGGTGATCAGCCAGACGCAGGCCGTGCACGAAGAGATCGCCGACCTGCTGGAGCAGCTCCGCAAGCTGCAGGACCTGCAGGTGACGATCGAGGTGCGGTTCATCCGCCTGAACGACAACTTCTTCGAGCGGATCGGCATCGACTTCGACATGAACATCAACGACCGGATCGTGGGCTTCAACGACCTGGCGCCCCCGACCAACTCCCCGTACGAGACCCCGGCGCCCCGGCTGTCGGTCGGCCTCGCGGCCGGAACGGACGCGGGCGACGGGCTGCCGGAGTTCACCGCGGACCTCGACATGCCGTTCCGGCAGGGGAGCTTCGACGCGGCGATACCGCAGATCGGCGGCCCCGTGACCGGCGGCGCCACGTTCGGATTCGCCATCCTCAGCGACATCGAGGCCTACTTCTTGATCAACGCCGCCCAGGGCGACCGACGCACCAACGTGCTCAACGCCCCCAAGGTGACGCTGTTCAACGGCCAGCAGGCCTTCGTGGCGGACACCTCGCAGACCCCCTTCGTGATCAGCGTGATCCCGGTGGTCGGTGAGTTCGCCGCGGCCCAGCAGCCGGTGATCGTGGTGCTGAGCGAAGGGACGCTGATGAGCATCCAGGCGGTGGTGTCGGACGACCGCCGGTACGTGCGGCTGACGGTGGTGCCGTTCTTCAGTGAGATCGGCGACGTGCAGGAGTTCACCTTCGAGGGCTCCACCACCACCAGCATGTCCATGAGCACCACGGACGACGACAACAACAACAGCAACTCGCGCGACAACGCCAGCAACATCACCCGCACCGGCACGACGGTGCAGCTGCCGACGTTCCAGTTCATCTCGGTGACCACCACGGTGAGCGTGCCAGACGGCGGCACCGTGCTGCTGGGCGGCATCAAGCGGCTCAGCGAAGGCCGGAACGAGTTCGGAGTGCCGCTGCTGTCGAAGATCCCCTACATCGACCGGCTGTTCCGCAACGTCGGCATCGGCCGCGAGACCGACAGCCTGATGATGATGGTGACGCCGCGGATCATCATCCAGGAAGAAGAAGAGGAGAAGCTGGGGATCAGCACCCCGTAGCCCTGCTCTGCTTCACACCAAGCTCCCCCCAAGGGCCGTCGCACTTCCTCCGGGAACGCGGCGGCCCTTCCCTTTTGAGCGGCCAGCGGTCAGCTTTCAGCTATCAGCCTTTTAGAGCCGCAAGCGTCAGCGCCCGGAGTTGCAGCGGAGTCGAGCTCCGAGCCCCAATCGCCGAGTTGCTGCGACGGTCGCTTCCGGCGCCATTATTTCAACGAGATCTTTGACCCTTGACCTCACGCTTGCTATCTCTGGGCGCCCTGCTCGCGGCCATCGCCGTGGCGATTGGCGCGTTCGGCGCGCACGTCCTGCCCGATTACCTTTCTAAGGCCGGGTACGACGACGCGGCCATCGCCCAGCGGCTGGACACCTTCGAGACGGGCGCCCGCTACCAGATGTACGCCGCGATTGGGATTTGCCTGTCGGGGCTCGCGCAGCGCGAGGCTAGGCGCCGCACGCTCGCCGCGGCGGGCTGGCTGCTGCTGGCAGGCGCAGCGATCTTCTGCGGCCTGCTGTACGCGCTGGCCCTGGTGGCGCCCGAGCTGGGCTGGCTGGGCGCGATCGTCCCGATCGGGGGCGTGGCGATGATCGCCGGCTGGGGGGCGCTGGCCATCGGCGCCTGGCCACGCCGCGGCGCACAAAAAATCCCCTGAGCCGAGGACTTACCTTCCCGGCTCAGGGGGTCGTCGTCAAATCGTTCTTCCTTGGCGCTCTTGGCGTACTTGGCGGTTCCAAACCCGTCAAACCGCCTGCAACGCCCCAAGCTCGTCCGCCAGCCGCTTCCGCGCCACGTGCAGCCGGCGCTTGATGGTGCCGATCGGGGCGCCGCACTCTTGGCTGATCTCGGCCAGCGACTCGCCCCGCAGGTAGAACGCTACCAGCGTGCTGCGGTCCATCTCGCCGAGCCGGTCGAGTCCGTCGTGCACCTGCGAGGCGCGTTCGCCCGCCAACACCGCGTCGAGCGGCGTGGAGGCCTCGGCGCAGATCGCCGAGAGCGCGTCGGGCTCGGTCGCCAGGTCGGGTCGGCGACGCACCTGCCGGTTGATCGCCATGCGGACGGTGATGCTCCGCAGCCACCCGCCGAACGCGGCCGGCTCGTTGAGCTGGTCGATGCGCCGCATGGCCTTGATCATCACCTCTTGGCACAGCTCCTGCGCCTCGGCCCAATCGCCGAGCCGACGCAGCGCCACGCTGCGGACCATCCCTTCGTAGCGTTCGGCCAGCTCGCCGAAGGCGAGCCGGTCGCCCTGCTGGGCCGCACGGACCAGCTCGGGGACGGTAGCGGTAGTTAAATCCAGCGGCTGGAGCTGCTGCGAGGGGGCGTCCAGCGGTCGGGTATCGATGCGGAGTGTCATCCGAGTTCTCTTTCTAGCGCGTGACGGCGCCCCCGCGACGGGGACTGCCAAGAACGGACGCGTGACTTGCGAAGCGGAGGGCTCAGGGAACGGGCGAACAAAACGTCGCCACGGACCAGGGCTGGCGCCGGCCGGCGTGTCTCAGAGAGCAGATTTTGTGGGGCTGAAGCTTTCAGCCCGGTCAAATCAAGATCTCGTTAAGACCACAAACCGGGTGACCGGCGCGCCGACACCTGTCGGCTGGCCCAGCGCTTGGAAGCATTTGCTTCACATCGCACTAGGGCTGGCGCCGGTCGGGCGCCTAGGGCTAGGCGTACTACGCCTACCCCCATCCACGCAAAATGCCGCATGAGATGGCATGCATAGCAGGAGGCCCGGTCGACTACGGCGACGCCAATCGTCCGTACCAGCCCGATTTGGGCGGCGGCGATGGTCTGAATGTCGCGGATGATCGTACGCATGGCTTCCTCGCTGCGCTGCTGCGCGGCTAGAGAGAGAACAACTTACACGGTGATCGACCCACCAGGGCCGACTGCTCAAGCTTTTCATGCCGAGCGCCCGCGGTCAAGCAGATTTGTTTGACCGGGAGCTTCGGTTACGCGGATGAGACAGGCCCAGACAGGCGCGGGTTCGCGCCGCAGCAGAGTTTTTTTCCCGAATCGAGCCGCGCAGGCCAGTAAGCGGAGTTCTAGCAAGGAAATCCGGCTCGAAAACGGGTCCGCGACTCGCCGACGGGGCGGAGCCCGTCGGCTATTGCCGGGGTTTTCGGTGCTTCGGGGCCGGGGACGCCGGTTAGCTGCGGTACAGCTCGTGGCAGTCGGTGCAGGTTTGGCCGATCTTGGCTTTGGCCCGGCTGGCGCGCTCGTAATCTTCTTGTTCGGCGGCGCCCGAGAGGTCGGCGGCGGCGTCGCGGAGCGTGCGGGCGAAGCCGTCGTAGGTTTCGTCCCCCGCGTCGACAAAGCCGTCTAGGGTGATCACCTGGGCTAGCGCCGCTAGCACCTGGGCCTCGTGGGCCACGTCTTCGCTGTCGGCCGACAGCGAACGGGCGCTCCCCAGCATCGGCCCGAGCTTCTTCTCGGCCTCGTCCATCCGCTTCATCAGCGGCACGCGGTCCGCGACGTCGCCCCACGGGGCGTCTGCGTTGGGCGTGGGGAGCGACGCCGGCCGGCCGCCGCGCACCAGGTCGGCCAGGTCCTGCGACCGGGCGGCCGCCTCGCGGTACGACTGGTCGGTGCCGACCTTGCAATTGGCGCCGGCCCGGCTCAGCAGGTCGCGTAGCGCCGGCGCGGCGTCGCGCCAGCGGGGGTCCGAGTCGTGCTCGGCGCCGATGGCGAACATCACCGCCAGCACGCTAAACGCGGTGCGGGCGTCGCGGTACCCGCCCCCCTTGAAGCCGGTCGCCGTCGCCGTGAGCGCGGCGATGGCCTGCGACTGGCGTTTGATCTCGCTCTCGTAGGCGTCCGAGCTCAACAGGCCCGACCACGCAAAGCCCGCGTCGTCGGCGGCCGCGTCGCCCGGCCCGGCCTGCGTTGCCAGGGCCGGCTGCTGGGCAGAGAAGTCGGGCCTGGGCCCCACCAGCAGCGACCAGGGGTCGTCGAAGAACACCGCCTCGTCCTGCGGCGAAAACTCCGGCGGCTTGGCGCGCCTCTCTTGGGCAAGGGCGACCGAACCGGCGAGCAACCAGACGACAAGCATGCGTGCGACCATCCCGCCATCTTCCCACCTCCAAGCCCCAGCGTCAAAGCACGGCTCGCCTGTGCTGGGAATCCGCCGCCTGCTGTGATAATTTCTGGGGCAGACCCGCAACCCAGGACCGCACGATGGACTCCGCTACCGCCCTCTCCCACGTCGAAAAGGCCGTCGCCGATGGCCGGATTACCGCCGCCGCGTCGCAAAACATCCAGAGCTGGCTCACCGAAGCCCGCTACGCCGACTACGCGCCGGAGGTGATCGAGCACGTCTCCAAGGGGGAATGGCAGACGCTGGACGACGTGTTCTGGACGATCATCCCGTTCGGCACCGGGGGCCGGCGGGGGCGGATGTACCCGATCGGTTCGAACGCCATCAACGACCGCACCATCGGCGAGAGCGCCCAGGGGCTGGCCGACTACGTCAAAGCGACCCTCGGCGAGGGCGCCGAGCTGTCGTGCGCCATCTGCCGCGACACCCGCCACAACGGCGAGCGTTTCGCCCGGCTGTGCGCCGAGGTGATGGTGGCCGCGGGCTTCAAGGTGTGGTTCCTACGCGGCTTCCGCAGCACGCCGGAGCTGTCGTTCGCGGTCCGCTACAAGCACGCCTCGTGCGGCATCATGGTGACCGCCAGCCATAACCCGCCGAGCGACAACGCGGTGAAGGTGTACTGGGGCACCGGTGGGCAGGTGCTGCCCCCCCACGACAAGGGGATCATCGACCGCGTGATGAACTGCCAAGAGATCAAGCGGGCCGACTTCGACCAGGCGGCCAAAGCGGGCAAGATCGTCTTCTGCGAAGAAGAGATCGACCCGGCCTTCATCGACGCGGTGCTGACCGAGGCCCGCCCCGGCCCGCGCGACCTGAAAGTGATCTACTCGCCGCTGCACGGCGTGGGCGCCACGGCCGTGATGCCGGTGCTGGAGAAGGACGGCTTCAAGGAGGTCGAGTTGTTCGGACCCCACTCGGAGCCCAGCGGCGACTTCCCCAACGTGCCGGGGCACGTGTCGAACCCCGAGCGCCCGGTGGTGTTCGACGCCTTGATCGAACGCGCCAAGCAAACGGGCGCCGACCTGTGCGTCGCTACCGACCCCGACTGCGACCGCATCGGCCTCGCGGCAGAGCTGACCGCGGGCGGGGGGGAGTGGGCCACCCTCAACGGCAACCAAATCTGTGCGCTGCTGGCCGACTACGCGCTCGAGTCGCGCCGCGGCCAGTTGACGCCGGAGCACTTTATCATCCAGACGCTGGTCACCACGCAGATGGTCCGCCGCATCGGCGAGAGCTACGGCGTCAAGGTCGTGAGCGACCTGCTGGTAGGCTTCAAGTGGATCGCCGGCGCGATCGACGCGAACGGGCCGGAGAAGTTTGTCTTCGGCTGCGAAGAGTCGCACGGCTACATGTCTGGCACGTACACGCGCGACAAAGACGGCGCGGCGGCGTCGATGCTGGCGTGCGAGCTCGCGGCCAAGCTCAAGGCCGAGGGGCAGACGCTGCACCAGAAGCTCGAGTCCCTCTTCTGGCAGCACGGCGCGCACGTCGAGCGGCTGATCAACGTGCAGATGCCCGGCAGCGACGGCATGGCCCGCATGCAGGAAGTGATGGGAGCGTTCCGCATCAAACCCCCAGCTAGCGTTGGGGGGCTGAAGGTCACCCAGGTCCGCGACTACAAGACGAACACCCTGACGCGAGCCGGGTCGTCCTCGACCCCGGAACCCTTGGAAGGACCGACCGGCGACCTGGTGATCCTGGACCTCGAAGCCGAGGGCAACTACCTAGCGGCCCGCCCCAGCGGCACCGAGCCGAAGATCAAGTTCTACCTGTTCAGCTACACCCCCGCCGAGCAGTTGCACGACCTGCCCGAGGCGCTGGCGGCGCTCGGATCGCGGCTCGACGGGATCGAGGCCGACCTGCGGAAGTTCGCGGGGGTGTAAGGCGGCGGAGTTTTCTTCCAGAAACGCAAACTTTCCGCGGACACAAGGGCGGCGCCTCACGCCGGGGGTCCGCTCAGAGGCTAGAATAGGAGTATGCTCGCCGGTGCCGTCCATATCCCACAGACAATCGTCTTCGGCGTCGTGTTCGATCCCAAGAACAACGACCGGGTTCGCGGCATGAATGTTGATGGGCTGTTTGCTTCGGTCGGCGCGTTGTTCGATCTGCTTGAGACGCGCGGGATCGACTACGTGCTGGTCGGCGGCGTCGCAATGCTGGCCTATGTTGAGGGCCGCAATACGCAGGACATCGATCTCATCCTGAGCCACAAGGACCTTGCGAAACTGCCCGAGCTGGTGGTCGAAGACCAGAACCAGGAGTTTGGCAGGGGCAAGTTGGGCGAGCTTCAGGTCGATCTGCTGTTCACGCGGAACAAGTTGTTCAAACGGGTCGCGAGCCTCCACACCACGCGCAAGCGATTTGCCGACCGCGAGGCGCCGTGCGCCACCGAGGAAGGTCTGCTCCTGCTCAAACTCTTTGCGCTCCCCTCGCTCTATCGTCAGGGGCGTTTCGACAAGGTAGATACCTACGAGCGCGACGTCGCGGCGTTGATGCGTCACTCGGCCGTCGACGCCCTAGCGGCCGTCGATTCGCTCACAGACGTGCTAGCCCCGGCCGACATCGACGAGTTGCGCCAGATCGTCGCCGAGATCGCCCAGCGGCAGGCCGATGCGGCCAAGCGATTCCGAGGCCATCCCGGTTCGCCCCCTCCGGCGTAGCGTGCTTCGAACGGCCCGATGAGCGGCGCAACGTTTGCTACGGCCCCTGGCTGATCCGACGCACGGACGGATCGTTCAACCCGGGCAGGCCCATGATCCACGTCTTTTGCAATCCAGAGGCCGGTTCTTCGGAGGAGGGCTGCCACCCGGCGGAGCAGATCCGCCGACTGCTGGCGGGCGATGTGGTCGTCACCCAGACGCGCAGCGCGGAGCACGCTCAGCAAGCAGTACGCGACGCGGCGGCCGACGCAGAGCTGGTGGTCGCGGTGGGCGGGGACGGGACGGTGCACGCGGTGCTCAACGGGCTGATGCAGGCCGATACGCGGCCGCCGCTGGGAGTGATCCCGCTGGGCACCGCGAACAACTTCTGTCGGTCGCTGGGGTTACCGCTCGACCCGCTGGCGGCTTGCCGGGCGCTGGCGTCCGGTCGTCGGGTGGAGATCGACCTGGCCCGTGTCTCACACGGGGGCGACCGCAGTTACTTCGCCACCGCGGCCAGCGCCGGCAACAGCGACCGAGTGATGGACTGTGTCACGTCGCAGCACAAGCAGACCTGGGGCGCTTGGAGCTACTTGCGTTGTGCGCTGCCGGTGATGGCGGACTTGATCGCGTTCGATGCAAGGTTTTCTTTTGACGACGGCCCCGAAGAACGGGCCTCGCTGTGGAATGTCATCGTCGCCAACGGCCAGCACGCCGCTAGCGGCATGCGCGTGGCGCCACGGGCGCGGCTGGACAGCGGCGTGCTCGACGCCATCCTCATTGCCGACGGCACCCCCCTCGACCTAGCGTCGCTGACGGCCGAGTTCCTCGCCGGCGACTACCTGCAAGACGAACGGGTCGATTACCGCACGTTCCGCAAGCTACGGATCCAGGCCGACCCCGAGTTCAAGTTCCACGCCGACGGCGAAGAGCTCGTGGGCCAGCCGTTTGAGTTTGAGGTGCTGCCCGGGGCGCTCCAGGTGGTCGTTCCCGACGCGAGCATGTCGCCGGATCCGACCACGGCGCTGTAGCCCTACTCACCCTCCATCGCGGCGGTTGGGCGCCTCGGTCAGGGCGGCCTCCGATTCGTCGGCCGACGCCTCGGGCAGCCGATGGTGCGGCCGGCGGGGAAACATGTGTCGGCCGACCGGGGCGAAGCGGCCCTCATCGGTGAAGAACATCCAGTGGGTGACGGTGAGCGTGTGCTCGTCCGCCTGGATGTAGTTAAAGCTGTTCTTCTCCCGCTCGCGTGCACGGCCCCGCCGCGACGTGGTGGTGCCGCACTGGGCGACGATAATGCCGTGCTCGCGTTCACCCCCCGCGTAGATGTCGAGTGAGTTGCCGATATACGCGCGGTGCAGGTGGCCGCCCAACAGCAGGTCGACGTCGTGCGCTTGAAAGTAGTCGAGCGCCCGCCGGGCGCCGGGCATGACGGGCGAGCGGTCGTAGTCCGGCGGCGGCGCGAAATGGTGATGGACGACCACGATCCGCAGCTCACCGGCGGGGGTTTGGTCGAACTCCCGGCCGCACAGCTCTAGTTGCCACGGATCGACGCGTCCGTTGGTGATCGCCCGCCTCGGCGCCGCGGAGTTCAACGCCACGATGCAGGCGCCCTGATCGCCGGCGTGGACCCGCAGCACCTGGTTCAGCTCGGTAGAGATGTGCTTCTGGTACTCGCGGTAGGGGTCGGTGAGCCGCTCCCAAACCCGGTACAGCGGCACGTCGTGGTTGCCGGGGATCACCACGTACGGGACCTCGGGCAGCGCGTCGATAAACGCCTTGGCCTGCTCGAACTGCTCCGCCGTCGCGCGTTGGGTGAGGTCGCCGTTGACCACGATCGCGTCGATCGGAAGCTGCTGCGCTTGTTTGAGCAGCGCATCTCCGACCCCCGGCACGTACGGGGGGCCGAAATGGAGGTCGGATATCTGCAGAAGGTTCAGCATGCGTCCTCGAGTCAAACAGCCTTGCACTTCTCAGCCGCGGGGCGGCGTCCTAAGCTTCCTAGGTTATGGCGGACGAAGACCCAAGCGTGAAGCCGGTGCTCATCGAATCGACCCCCGACGGGGACGACGGCGCCGCTGCGCAGCCGCTGCCCAAGACGCAGGGGGAGTTCTTTGCCCGCGCCGCCGAAAAGGTCCGCAGCAAGTTCCCTGCCACCAGCGGCATCTACCTGTTCCAGGACCAGGCGGGGCGGGTGCTGTACGTCGGCAAGGCAAAGAACCTGCGGGCCCGCGCCGGCAGCTACTTCCTCAAGGCCGCCGCGGACGACTCCCGCACACGTGACCTGGTGCGCGAAGCGTACGACATTGATTTTCTGGAAGCCGAGAGCGAGGTCGACGCGTTGCTGATGGAGTCGCGGCTGGTCAAGGACATCCAGCCCAAGTTCAACAAAGAGCTCCGCGACGACAAGACGTTCCCCTACCTGCAGATCACCACCCACGAAGACTTCCCACGGGTGGAGATCACCCGCGAGCCGCGCGGCAGCGCCGCCAAGCTGTACGGGCCGTTCACCAGCGTCGGCGCGTTGCGCGGCGCCCTGCAGGCGCTGCAGAAGATCTTCAAGTTCCGCACGTGCAGCCTCGACATCGAGGCGGACGACGAGCGTTGGCGTTGGTTCCGCCCCTGCCTGTTGGCGTCCATCGACCAGTGCACCGCGCCCTGCAACCTGCGGGTCAGCAAGGAAGACTACCGTCGCGACATCCAGCGCCTGAAGACCTTCCTCGAAGGGGGCAAGACCCGGCTGCTCAAGGAGCTGCGCGACGAGATGCAGGCCGCCGCGGCGGAGCTGCGCTACGAGAAGGCGGCCCGCCTGCGGAACGAGATCAAGCTGCTAGAGCGCCTCGACGAGCGCGGCGACCTGGAAGAGAACGCCCAGCCGGAGGTGTTCTACGTCGATCCTAAGAAGGGGCTCGCCGGCTTGCAGAAGGTGCTGAAGCTGCCGAAGCAGCCGCGCACGATCGAGGGGGTCGACATCGCCCACTTGGGGGGCAACGAAACGGTCGCCAGCCTCGTGCAATTCCTCGACGGGCTGCCGTTCAAGCCGGGCTACCGCCGGTACCGCATCCGCGAGGTCGAGGGGATCGACGACTTCGCCAGCATCCGCGAGGTGGTGGCCCGCCGGTTCAAGCGGCTCAGCGACGAGGACGCGGTCTTCCCAGACATCCTGCTGGTCGACGGCGGCAAGGGGCAACTCGGCAAAGCGATGGAGGCGTTCAGCGTCCTAGGCATCGAGCCCCCCACGGTGATCTCGCTGGCCAAGAAAGAAGAGCTGATCTACGTCCCCGGCCGCAGCGAGCCGCTGCGGCTCTCACGCAACGCCTTCGCGCTGCGGCTGCTGCAGTACGTGCGTGACGAGTCGCACCGATTCGCACAGCACTACCATCACTTGCTGCGGAAGAAGCGGACGCTGGGGGAGTAGTGATAGTAGCCGGGGCTTTGGAGGCAGGTTAGAATCGGAGATATGTCAATGACCGCTGCAATCACCATCGATCCAGTCAGCGGCGCCACGTGCCAGGGGCCCGCTCCGAAGCGTTTTACGGTGGCTGAGTATCACCGAATGGCGGAGGCGGGGCTGCTCGAAGAGAGCGAACGCTTTGAACTCCTTGGTGGAGAGATTGTTTACATGGCTCCCCCAGGATCGGACCACGGCGCCATCACGGATAGGCTGCCAAAGTTCTTTTTGCCTCGCTTGCTCAACCGCTTCTGCCTGCGTGTGCAAGGGGCTGTCAAGCTTTCCGAGGATAGCGAGCCGAACCCGGACTTCATGATCCTCACGCACCGCGAGGACGACTACCGTGCGGCCAACCCTACACCCGAGGATGTCCTGTTACTCGTCGAAGTCGCACACAGCAGCATCGCCTTCGATCGATCAACCAAGCTGCGACTGTATGCGCTGGCCGGGATATCGGAATACTGGGTGGCAGATGTTCGACGCAACGAATTGATTGTGCACCAAGAGCCGAACACGGCGACCGGAGAATACAGCGCCATCAAGCACCACAGCGTCACGCAGAAGATCGCCCCGCAGGCGATCCCCGATTGCGAGCTCGACCTCGCCTGGCTGTTCCGCTGATTTGAGAGTGAATCCTGGCGAACCGTCGGCGTCAGCCGCCGGAGCTTTCGACCTAGGTTCTTCGGGAGCGAACGACTATCGCGCCCCACTCCGTTGGCTAGAACGCCAACGGCTCGTCTGATTACGCCGCCACGGGCAGCGGTTGGCGCCACTCGCGGCGGCTCTCGCGTTCGCCGGGGCCCTGCCAGCGACGCAGCGCGATCGCCGCCATGTGGCCTCCGAAGGCGATCGATAGCTTGAGCGCGTGCTCGATGGCGCGGTCGCGGCCCACCAGCGGCGTGCAGTCGAGGTCGCACTTGGGGTCGGGGTGGGTCAGGTTCAGCGTCGGCGGGCAGAAGGCGTCTCGCATCGCCAGCGCCGTGATCGCCAACTCAACCGCGCCCGAGGCGCTCACCAAGTGGCCGATCATCGATTTGTTGGCGGTCACGTTCACCCGGTCCGCCGCGCGGCCCAGCGCGGCGCGCACGCCGTGCGACTCCATCGCGTCGTTCTGTTGGGTGCCAGTGCCGTGGGCGTTCACCAGGTCGATATCGCGCGGGCTTAGCTTCCCTTGCCGCAAGATGTTCTGGATTAGCTGCACCAGCGCCGTGCTGTCGCCTTCAAGCGAGGTAACGTGGCGGGCGTCGTTCAGCAGCCCGCCGGCGACCACCTCGGCGTAGATCGACGCCCCGCGGGCCAACGCTAGGTCGAGCCGCTCCAGCACAAACATCGCGGCGCCCTCTCCCATCACGAATCCGGTCCGGCCGGCGTCGAACGGGCGGCAGGCCTGCTCCGGATCGTCGTGCTGGGCCAGCACCCGCATGTTGGAGAAGCCCGCGGCGATCAGCGGGTTGATGATTTCCGAGCCCCCCGCCACGGCGTAGTCGCACAGCCCGTCGCGGATGGCCCGCGTGGCAGAGATGATGCCGATGGTGCTCGACGCACAGGCGGTGACGTTCGACATCCGCGGCCCGTGCAGGCCGAACTCGCTGGCGACGCGGGCGCAGGCGCTGTTGGGCATCCACTGGGTGTGCCAGGGGGCGCCGGGGGGGAACAGGTCGGGCCGGCCGTTCAGGCCGGCGATGTACGACATGTCGCCCATGTGGCCGGTGATCGAGCAGCCGAAGCGGTGGCGGTTGTCGGCCTTCGGGCGGATGCCGGCGTCGGTCAGGGCCTCGGCCACGGTGCGGCTGCAGAGCGGGAAGTTCTTCAACTCCGGCGGCTCGGGGCCCCCCAGGCGGACCTGGGCGCCCAGCAGGCTGCCGTCGGGGATGCCGGGGATGCCCGTCATCCCGCGGACGCCGCTGCGTCCCCTTTGGATGGCGTGCCAGACCCCCTCGCGGTCGTTCCCGACCGAGGTGATCAGTCCGATCCCGGTGATGACAACCCGGTCGTGTGCGTCTTGATGTTGTTTCACGGCATGCGACCCGGCGATGACGCTGCGGGTGGAGGAAGGCGTGGCGAGGGGAGGGAATACAACATCTGGCGGAACGACGCCAGCGAGGTTCGGTCGCCACCGGCATGTACGGCGGCCCCTTCGGTCCGTTTCTAAAAGAAACGTGCGTGCCCCCCTAGTGGGGAGCTTGCGACCCTGAGGGGAGCAGCTAAACTTCAGGCGTCTGGGGCAAGAAACCCTGGCAGAGGCAATGTTTTAATCGAAATTGGGCGTCAAACCCACGGATTGCTGTGCTGCTAGGGGAGGTGATCCGGACGCTCGACGATCGCTTCCGGCTTACCCTTCCGGCCGACATGGCCGCGGGGCTGTGCCCGGACGGCGCCGATGCTTGCATGCTTGCAAAGGAACGCCCCGGCTGCGTAAGCCTGTGGCCGCTAGCACGGCGGCAGGCGCAGATCGACGAAGCGGTGGCGCTCGTGCGTGGCAAGCTCGATTCGGGCCGGCTAGCCGGGCGGCAGCGAGAGGTACAAGCGCTGGGCCGGCTGCTGTCGACCCGGCACCAAACGGCGCCGCTGGCGGGCCGTGGACGGCTGGTGGTGCCCGAGGGGTTCCGCGAGTTCCTGGGCGTTGAGCCGGGGGGCTCGGTCGTGGTGATCGGCGCCGCGGTGTGCGTAGAGGTGTGGCGTCCGGACGCCTGGGCCCAGTGCGTCGGCGACGAGGCGCCCCGGTTCGATGCGATGCTGGAAGACCTGATCGGCTAGCTCGAACAATCCAACAAGAACAAGAAGAGACAAGCAGCTCCCACGCTCGACCAGACCGAAGCCTTTCCCCGTTTCCCGACCGATGTCACCCGGTGGGGCGCAAGTCAGTTGGGCCAAAGTCTCGTCGGGCGTGGGGCTGCTGTTTTTTTTTTGAAGCGGTCAGCGATCAGCGATCAGCTTTCAGCTTTGACGCGCAAGCGACCGATGGCGGGGGCGTGAGCCATCCGCGCGGCCTTTGGTAGCAGCGGACCTAAAGTCACCGCGAAGCTGGATCGCGCGCGACACTCGAACCGCGCCGATCCTAGGCCGGCCGCTTTCGACCGCTTGCGCGTCAAAGCTGACCGCTGATAGCTGACCGCTGATAGCTGACAGCTAAAAGCTATCAGCTACGCCCCCTTCGTCACCGCGACGAACGCCATCCGCAGTTGATGCAGCACGTCGGCCAGGGCGCTGGTCTCTTCGGCCGAGATATTGCCCTCGGTCTTCTCCTTCAGCACGCCGATCATGTCGATCAGGTACTTGGCCTGGTGGCGTTGGACGCCGGCCTTGCCGGTGAGCGGGTGGGGCATCTGGCCTAGCGAGATCATCGCCTCGCTCACCAGCGACGTCACCAGCAGGTCGAACGACGCCGGCGGCATCTCCATGTCGTCTTCATCGGGCGACTGGGCGTCGGCAGCCGGCTGGCCTTCTGCTTTTGGGGGTTCGTCTAGGGCGTGCTTCTCCGCCTCGACTTGCGACTTCCAGTCTTCGTCGATGATGATCTTCTTCGGCTCGCTCATGTGTGCGCCTCTTCGGTTTTGGGTTGGGCGCCCGCGGCGTCGGGATCGCTGGGGCGCTCGCTGCGACGCAGGCGGTGCTGCACCGCGGCGCCCACGAAACCGGCGAACAGCGGGTGCGACGCGGTGGGCTTCGACTTGAACTCCGGGTGGAACTGCACGGCCAAGAACCACGGGTGCGCCGGCAGCTCAACCGACTCTACCAACGCCCCGTCGGGGCTCAGGCCAGAGAACCGCAGGCCGTGGGCCGCAAACTGCTGCCGGTACTGGTTGTTGAACTCGTAGCGGTGCCGGTGCCGCTCGTTGATCTCGCTGCGGCCGTAGCACTGGGCGGCCAGGCTGCCGGGCTCTAGCTTGGCGGGCTGGGCGCCCAGCCGCATGGTGCCCCCCATGTTCGTCACGGCGCGTTGCTCGTCTAGCAGGCAGATCACCGGGTGGGGGGTGTTCTTGTCGAACTCGGACGAGTGCGCGTCGGCCAGCCCCGCGACGTTGCGGGCGAACTCTACCACCGCGCACTGCATGCCGAGGCACACCCCGAAGAACGGCACGCCGCGCTCGCGGCAGAAGCGGATCGCCTGCACCTTCCCCTCGATGCCGCGCTCGCCGAAGCCGCCGGGCACCAGCACGCCGTCGTAGCCGGCCAGCAGCCGCTCGGGGCCCTCGGTCTCTACCTCTTCGCTGCGGATCTGGCCGATGCGGATCTGCGCCCGGTGGGAGATGCCGGCGTGGTCGAGCGCCTCGTAGATCGACTTGTACGCGTCGCGGTGCTCCGCGTACTTGCCCACCACGGCGATCGAGATCTCGTGGTTGGGGTGCCGCAGCCGCTGCAGCAGCTCGCGCCAGTCGTCGACGTTCGGCTCGGGGGTCACCAGCCCCAGCTTGTCGCAGATCAGCTTGTCTAGCTTGTTGCTCACGAGGCTCAGCGGCACCTCGTAGATCGAGAAGTCCTTGTCGCGTTCTTCGATCACCGAGTCGACATGCACGTTGCAGAACAGGGCGATCTTCTCGCGGTCCTCACGGCTGATGGGCTGCTCGGTGCGGCAGATCAGCACGTCCGGCGCGATGCCGATCTGACGCAACTGGCCCACGGAGTGCTGGGTGGGCTTGGTCTTGAGCTCGCGGGCCGCCTTGAGGTAGGGGACCAGCGTCAGGTGCATGAACAGGCAGTTCTCTTTGCCGACGTCGATCGGGAACTGCCGGATGGCTTCCAGGAACGGCAGGCTCTCGATGTCGCCCACCGTGCCGCCGATCTCCGTGATGACCACGTCGACCGGCTTGCCGTGCGGGTCGTTCGGGTCGCGTTCGTCCGCCATCTTGGCGATGACGCTCTTGATCTCGTTGGTGACGTGCGGGATCACCTGCACGGTCTTGCCCAGGAACTCGCCGCGGCGCTCTTTGTTGATGACGCGTAGGTAGATCTGCCCGGTGGTGTAGTTGCTGTTGCGGGTGAGCGGGGCGGAGGTGAAGCGTTCGTAGTGGCCCAGGTCGAGGTCGGTCTCGCTGCCGTCGTCCAGCACGTACACCTCGCCGTGCTGGTAGGGGCTCATCGTCCCCGGGTCGATGTTCAGGTAGGGGTCGAGCTTCTGCATCCGCACGCTCAGGCCGCGCTTCTCCAGCAGCATGGCGACCGAGGCGCTGGTCAGACCCTTCCCGAGCGAGCTAACGACCCCGCCGGTGACAAAGATGTGCTTGGCCATAGATGTGGGCGCCTCGTGCGCAAGGGGGGGCGGGCTCGTGGGGGTGGACGCCCCTATGATAGCGTGCGAAGCGGCGGATCGAAGGCGCCCCGCGCCGCACGTGCGACGGGGGGCGTGCGAGCCGGGCCGTCCTCGGCCCCGGCGCAGCCTGCGCAAGGCTAATCAAGTTCAACCGCGCCGGGGGCGGGGACGCCCCGGCTCGCGCGCTCACACGGTGGCGCTATGCCAGGGGCCGGTGATCGCCAGGGTCAGCCCCTTGGGCTGGATGTTGACGAACAGCGTCGAGCCGTCCGGCGAGAAGCAGGCGCCCGCAAACTCCCCTTTGGCGTTGTTATCCGCCAGCGTGTAGAACTCGCCCCGCGGGGTGACGCCCACCAGGCGGACCGTCGTGCCCTGCCGGTCTTCGCACACCACCAGGTCGCCCCAGGGCGACATCGTGAGGTTGTCTGCGTTCTGCACCATCCGGTTGTCGTTCGGCTCCGCGAACAACTCGAGCGTGTCTCCCTCGGCCGAGGGCTCCAGGCGCCAGATCTGGCCGATATTCTTCTTGCCCCCTTCGGTGCAAGCGAAATAGATCTGGCCGTCGGAGAACCACATCCCCTCGCCACGCCCGAACCGGGCGGCGCCCGCGTTGAAGCCCTGGTACCGCAGCTCGTCGGTCGGGGCGTCGACGTCGTGCATATCGATCCATGCCGCCGACAGCCGGTCTCCGACGGCCACCCGCTGGCGGTCGTAGTTGCGGGTGTCGAGCGACTTCTTGTCGCGGACCGCGAGCGCTTGCAGCCGCCCCCCCGCGGCTAGGTTGCCGGGCTGCTTCGGGACGAAGCGGTACAGCAGCCCGTCCTTTAGGTCTTCGGTTTGGTAGACGATGCCGGTGACCGGGTCGACCGCGACCGCCTCGCGGTAGAATCGCCCCATGTCTCTCAGCGGCGTCGCTTTCTGCAGCCCCGGCTGGGCGCCCGCCTTGACTTCGAAGGCGTAGCCGTGGTCCTGCTCGCAGGTGTACTGGCGCAGCACGCCGTCCCCTTTGCGGGCGGTCGTTTCTTCACAGGTGATCCAGCTCCCCCAGGGGGTGGGGCCCCCGGCGCAGTTGCGGATGGTGCCCCCCAGCGAGAGGAACTGCTTCACCACCTTCTGCTGCTTGGTGTCGTACACCACGGTGGAGACGCCGCCGTAGCCGGGCCACTTCTCTTCGCCCCGGTCGTACAGAAGCGCCTTGTCGATCCGCGAGAGCCGCTGGTTCTTGTCGCCGAACGGCCCGACGTCGGTCGGTTCGTTCTCATGGTTCCGCAAGATCAGCGTTAGCCCGTCGGGGCCGGGGAAGGTCGCCATGCCGTCGGGCTTACCGGGGACCAGCAGGCCGTCGGCCATCTCGTCGCCCGTGCGGGAGATTACCTGGTAGCGGAAGCCCACCGGGAGGTCGAGCAGCCCCTCAGGGTCGGAGGCGAGGGGGCCGTAGCCGATGCCCGCTCCGCGGTTGGGGGCCGGGCCGGCGCTAATGACGTCCCCAGCTATAAGCCGCTGCACGCCCAAGAATCCGGCCGTGTAGGCGCTCGACCACTGCAAGAACTCTCGGCGAGAAGTAGGCATGGCGACTGATTGAGTGGTGGATTGGGTGGTTTGGGGGAGGCGCGGGCGCTGGTCGGTCCCGGTTCTGGCCCCGGTTTCGGACCCCCGGACGCCCCAGCATATCGAGCGAATTCTGTCAGTTCTACGGTTCTTCGGCGTCAATTTGCCGCGTCGGCCCGGGCCCATCGGCCGGGCGAACGACGCCCGAGGTGGACACGATCCGACCAGCCGCTGGCCGTTCCGGCCCCAAATCGACGCCGCTCGGGCTCGGCACAACTTCTGCACGGGATAATCGAGATCCCCCTTCCGTACGTGAGGACCCGCGATGCAGACCGAACCAAGCCAGCAGCTCGTCTACCGTTGCCCCGTATGCCACCATGATATCGATGTAGATGAAGGTTTCGTGAATGAGACCATCCAATGCCCCAATCCTGAGTGCGGGCACTCGATCAAGATCTCCGCCCCGCGGGCCACGCTGGTGGGGGTTTCCGATCCGAACCAGCCCGACGACCGCCCCGATGTCCAAGCGGCCGCCGACAACGAAGAGGTGCTCAAGGTGATGCACCCCTCCATGCTCCGCCAGCAGCCGCTGAAGTTCTTGGGGCTGTGGCTGGTGGTGCTAGGGGGGACCATCGGTTCTTTCACGGCGCTGGGCTACGAGCAGCCTCTGGCGGCCGCGGCCGCGGGGGCCGCCGCCACCGCGGCGGGGGTCGTGCTACTCTACTGGTGGGTGTGCGTGATGGCGACCACGCTCACTATCTCAACCCGCCGCACTGAGCTGCGGTTCGGCATCATCCAGAAGAACACCAGCGACGTTCAGCACGACGACGTGCGCAACATGCAGATCGACCAAAACATGATGGACCGCATGCTGGGGGTGGGGACCATCAAGATCTCTAGCTCCGGCCAGGACGACCTGGAGATCGTGGCAGTGGGCTTCCGCAACCCCGAAGAAATCGCCGCCCTGATCCGGCAGAATCAGTGACCAGCCGCCACGGGCCTGCGGGCCTCGGCGGGGACAGCCTCGACCGCGCCCCCGCCCACCGGAGCGGCCTGTGGGAACGCCGCCTCGATGGCCTTGCTTAGCCGGCGCCACGCCTCGGTGACCGGCGCCTTGTCGCCGTACTTGAACCGATCGACGTTCGTGTCTTCACGCTGGTAGTGGAACACGGCGCCCGGCATCCCTAGGTCTTCGAGCGCGTCGTCGATCCGGCTCACGTGCCGGCCGTGGTCGTCTACGTACACGACCGCGGCGATGTCTGCGTCAGACTGGTGCAAAGCGATCCGCAGCATCGCCCCCTTGTGCTGCCCGCTGGTCATCAACACCCCGCTGCCGAAGCTTACGGGGCGCGGGTCGCCCAGGCCGCAAGCCTCGGCGTACGCACGCGGCAGTCCGACGCTCTCGGGCCGCTGGGCGTCGTAGGGGTAGAAGACGCCGGTCGGCATCCCGGGCATGGGGAGCACCGTTGGGCCGAAGGCGTAGCCGTTGCGGGTCAACTCGCGTTCGGTCTGCGGGCGGAACTCGGGGCCGCGGGAGGTCAGCAGCAGCGTCTTCACGCCAAGCCCCTGGGCCTGCTTGACCAGCGCCGGGATCTCCGGCTGCGGCGGGTGCATATGGCCCAGGGTGAACAGCAGGCCCTGCGCCTCGAGCAGCCCGTCGAAGTCATCGGCGACCAGCTTGTCGGAGCCCGGCTCGTTGGCCAGCAGGAAGCTCTGCCACTCGAACCAGGCGTCGCTGCCCAGGTCCTGGTCCATCGCCAGCAGCGTGTTGTCGATGTCCGCCACCAGCAGCACGCGGTCGCCCCCTTGCTGCTGGGCGTAGGCGTCGACCCGTTGGATCACGTCGGCGAAGTCGTTTGTTTCGCAGTAGTCCGCGGCGTACAACGAGGCGGCGGTCGGCGCCCACAAGACGGCGGCGAGCAACAAGCGGAACATCGCGGTTGGCCCGGGGGAATGCGGGCCCGTTGAGGGGGGCTTTGCGGCGAGGGCAAACCCCCAGCATAGTCGGGCCGCACGGTCGTTCCTACTAACCCGGCGGAACGATTCTACGCGATCTTGTAGGTCGCCCAGCGGTGGCGTGTGATCACCCCTTCGACCAAGTAGATAACGTCCTCGGAGATGTTCGTCGCGTGGTCGCCGATCCGTTCCACGATCCGCGACGCCGAGAACAGGTGCAGGTAGCCCGCAGACTGGTCGGGACGCTTCTCCATGGCCGCGATGATCTCCTGGATCACCTCGCGGTTGATCGCGTCGACCTCGTCGTCGCGGCGGCAGACGCTGTGCGCCAGGTCGACGTCCAGCGTCACGAAGGCCCGGTGGGCGTCGTGCAGCATCGACAGGGCCCGCACTACCATCTGCTCCAGCCCGGCCGGGATGGGCACGTCTGGGTGCTCTGCCAGGGCCTCGGTCCGCTCGGCCAGGTTGAGCGCCAGGTCGCCGATCCGTTCCAGGTCGGAGTTGATCTTGATCGCGGTTGCGGTCCGCCGCAGGTCGATCGCCACCGGCTGGTGCAGTGCCAGCGTCTCGAGGCATTCCTCCTCGATCCGCACCTCGGACGCGTTGAGGTCCGATTCTTGGGCCAGGATCTCTGCCGCGGTGCCCAGGCACCGCTCGCGCAGGCCACGGTAGGCGGTCTGCACCATCTGCTCGACCACAGACGCCTGCTGGGAAAGGGAACGCTCGATCTGGTTTAGGTCGCGTTGAAGGTGCTTGCTCATCAATATCCGGTTTTGTTCCAAACGTATGTAGCGGGCGGGCCCACCGTGGCGCCGCCATTTTGGCTTCACAGTATCTTCATCTTACGTTCATAATCGCCCTAGGGCGATGGCAAAATCTCGCAAAAGACCTGCAAAACAGGGGCCAAACGTACGCTTCGCTAGCTAACCAGCGCGAGAACAGCCTGATTCGCGCGGCCGGCGGCGGGCCTTTCGGGCCGTCCGGTGTCGGATTGCCAGAGAACAGCCGACCAACAACGCCCGCGCCGGGAGGTTGCCCCAGCGGCCGTGGGAGCTTACCCTAGGAGTAATCGAAAAACGACGTAAACTGTTGCGATTAAACGAGTTGGTCGGGTGGCAGAGTGGTCGAATGCACCGGTCTTGAAAACCGGCGTGCCGCAAGGTACCGGGGGTTCGAATCCCTCCCCGACCGCGTTTTAATCAGCAGTACACGGCGCCTTTGCCGCACAGACGGGGCGATTCTCGCCAACGGCGCCCGGCGCGGTCTCGGCGGCACGAAATTATTCGGCCGTTTTGCTTTCCGGTCGGCCGTCGGCGGACCGCTGGTCGACACTTGGCCTTGCTTTGGGCCGTCCCCTGGGCAATCACAGCGGGCCGGTTCGGCCCGGGTTGGCGTCTGCTGAGCAAGCCGCCGGTTAGGCGAGCAGCCCCGGCACCACCTTCGCCGGCAGCACGCCGGTGAGTTTCTGATCGAGCCCCTGGTGCTTGATGGTGAACCGCTCGTGGTCGAAGCCCAGTTGGTTGAGCACCGTGGCGTGCAGGTCGCGGACCGGCACGGGGTCTTTCACGATGTTGTACGAGAAGTCGTCGGTCTCGCCGTACACGGTCCCCGCTTTGACGCCGCCGCCGGCCATCCACATCGTGAAACAGCGGGGGTGGTGGTCGCGGCCGTAGTTTTGGGCGGAGAGGCCCCCCTGGGAGTAGATGGTGCGGCCGAACTCGCCCCCCCAGATCACCAGCGTGTCGTCCAGCATGCCCCGCTGCTTGAGGTCCTGGATGAGGGCGGCGCAGGGCTGGTCGACGTCCTTGCACTGGTCGGGCAGCCGGCCGGCGACGTTGGCGTGGGTGTCCCAGTTGTTGTGGTAGATCTGCACGAAGCGGACGCCCCGCTCCACCATCCGGCGGGCCAGCAACGCGGTGTTGGCGAACGTGCCCGGGTCGGCGGCCGCGTCGCCGTACATGGCCAGCGTGGCGGCCGACTCGGTCCGCAGGTCGGTCATCTCGGGGACGCTGGCCTGCATGCGGAACGCTAGCTCGTACTGCTTGATGCGCGTTTCGGTCTGCGGGTCGCCCAGGCGGTCATAGCCAAGCTGGTTGAGCCGGCCGACCGCGTCGAGCGTGGTGCGCCGCACCGCGCGGGGCACGCCCGGCGGGTCGTTGATGTACAAGATCGGGTCGCCGGCCGTCCGCAGGCTCACGCCGGCGTGCTGGCCGGGGAGGTAGCCGCTGGACCACAGGCGGCCCGAAATGGCTTGCTCCTGCTCGCGGTTGGTGGGGCGGGCGACCATTACCACAAAGGTCGGCAGGTTGTCGTTCAGCGAGCCCAGCCCGTACGAGGCCCAGGCGCCCAGGCAGGGTCGGCCCGCTACCTGGTTGCCGGTCTGCATGAACGTGATCGCGGGCTCGTGGTTGATAGCCTCGGTCTGCATGCTGCGGATGAAGAGGACGTCGTCCACCGTCTGCTTCATGTGGGGCAGCAACTCGCAGACGGTCATGCCAGACTCGCCGCAGCGCTCGAAGCGGTACTTGGAGGGGGCGATGGGGAAACGGGCCTGCCCGCTGGACATGGTGGTGAGCCGCTGGCCCATCCGTACCGAGTCGGGGAGGTCCTTGTCGTACCAGCCCCCCATGGCGGGCTTGTAGTCGTACAGGTCCATCTGGGGGGGCCCGCCGACCATGTGCAGGTAAATGACGTTCTTGGCGCGGCCGGGGAAGTGCGGACCGGGCGCGCCGGCCGGGGCCGACGAGCCCAGCGCCCGACCGGCCAACGGGCCGGCGAGCGTGGCCAGCGCGCTGGCGCCCAGCAGGTGCTTGCCCTGCGACAGGAAGTAGCGGCGACCGATCTCGGTCCGGAGCTGGCTGTGGGCGTCCATCATTTGTTTAGCGCCTCGTCGAGGTTCATAAGCTCGTTGGCCAGCATCGTCCACGACGCCAGCTCGGCCTGCGCCACGCTCGCATCGACCGGCGACTCGCCGACCTCGATCAACTGCTGCGCTTCCTGGGTGTGAGCGGCGTAGAACGACGCCAGGTCGTCGAGGCTCTGCTGGAGGATCGCTTTCTCCTGCCCGCTCGCCTCGCGCGCCAGCACGCGGGTAGCGATGTACGACAACCGGTGGTGGAACGAAGGGGGGGCCTGCTTGAGGGCGCGTGTCGCCAGCACTCGTGCGGCCTCGACAAACTGAGGGTCGTTCAGGGTCACCAGCGCTTGCAGCGGCGTGTTGGTGCGTTCGCGGACCACGACGCAGTTCTCACGGCTGGGGGCGTTGAAGATGTCCATCGACGCCGGGGGCGCCGCCCGCTTCCAGAACGTGTACATGCTGCGGCGGTAGAGCGCGTCGCCGGCGTCTTGCTGGTAGTTGCGGGTGTTGGAGCCCCCCATCGCCACCGCCTCCCAAACCCCTGAGGGCTGGTAGGGCCGGACGCTCGGCCCGCCGATCTGGTCCGACAGCAGCCCGCTGGCGGCCAGGGCGTAGTCCCGCACCATCTCTGCGTCCATGCGGAACCGCGGCCCGCGGGCCAGCAGCCGGTTGTCTGGGTCGCGGGCGTGGTCTGCTGCGCTTGCCCGGGCGCTCTGCCGGTACGTAGCGCTGGAGAGAACCTGCTTGAACAACCGCTTGATGTCCCAGCCCGACTCGCGGAAGTCGACCGCCAGCCAATCGAGCAGCTCGGGGTGCGAGGGGAGGTCGCCCGGCACGCCGAAGTCGCCGGCGGTCCGCACCAACCCCTGCCCGAACGCCTCCTGCCAGAACCGGTTCACCGTCACCCGCGCGGTGAGCGGGTGATCGGCGCGCACCAGCCACTTGGCCAGGCCGAGGCGGTTGCGCGGCAGCTCTTCTGGGAAGGGGGGCAGGAACGCCGGGGTATCGGGGCCGACCTCTTCGAGCCGCTGGTCGTACTCGCCGCGGTCGAGCACGTACGCCTTGGCCGGCTCGGGGCGTTCTTGCATCACGTGGGCGATCGTGCCGCGGGCCTGGATGTCGGCCTGCTCACGCGCCAGGGCGTCGTGGGCCGCTGCGAGCTGCTTCCCCTGGTCATCGAGGTTGGTGAGCCACCAGCCGTAGAGCGCGTTGATGTCTGCGGCCGCGCGAACGGGGTCTGCGGCCGCGCGAACGGGGTCTGCGGTCACGCGATCGGGGTCTGCGGCCGCGCGATCGGGCGCCTGTGCGGCGATCACCGCGGCGAAGGCGGTGGCGTTGGCCAGCCCGCTGGCCTCGCTCTCGGAGAGCGCCCGGTCGTACACCCGGGCGTCTTCGACCGCGACGCCCGACAGCACGCTGCCCCGGTCGCGTTGGCCGATCTTGTAGGGGACCTTGGTGCGCGTGGTCCCCTTGAGCTTGTCCGCCTGCACGCTCACCGGCTGCGACTTGCCGTTGACGTAGACCTTCACCCCGCCCGCCTTGCCGGTGCCGTCGTGGGTCACCACCACGTGCACCCACTCGTCCGCGGGCAGCGGGTCGCGCGTGACGACCTTCACAGCGTCGTCGGGCCAGTTGTGAATCAGGTGAGAGCCGATCCGCCGGCCCTCGAACCACATGTCCCAGCCGCGGTAGCCGTGGCCGTCTGCATCGTCCATCCGCGCCATCAGGGCGCCGCTGGAATCGTTGTTGGCCAGCTTCACCCACACGGCGGCCGAGAAGGCTTGGTCCCGCTCAAAGTCGCCTGCGCCGGCGACCTCGAGCGCGACCCCCTGGTTGAGGTAGGCCGCCTTCGAGGCGGTCTTGCCGGGGCGCCACTCGACGGTCGCCGGGCGGGGGGCGGTCGCCGGCTTGCCCGTGAGGGTGTAGCTCAGCTCATCGCCGCCGCCGGTCAGCGGCGCCAGCAGTTGCAGCCCGCGGGTCGGGATCCAGTCGGCCAGGTCCTGGTCGTTGGCGCCGGCCAGCCACTGGTCGAACTCGGGTCGCGCCGCTTCGCGACGCGCGGCGGCTGCGTGCTCCGCGGCGGGGACCTCGGTCCGCAGCGCCTTCCAGCGTGGAGCGTCCTTCTGCAGCGGCACCGCCACGATGGGGGGCGTGTCCTTGACGTTGCCGTCCTTGGCCGCTTGGGTCGTGTTGTTGAAGAACGCAGAGAGCTCGTAGAACTCTTTCTGCGACAGCGGGTCGAACTTGTGGTCGTGGCACACCGCGCAGCCGGCGGTCATCCCCATCCACACCAACGCGGTCGTGTCGGTGCGGTCGCGCGTGTAGAGCACGCGGTACTCTTCGTCGATAATCCCCCCCTCGTTCGTGGTGATGTTGCAGCGGTTGAACCCCGAGGCGATCCGCTGCTCTAGCCCCGCGTCCGGGAGGAGGTCGCCGGCGAGGCTCTCGATCGTGAACCGGTCGAACGGCATGTTCTGGTTGAACGCGGCGATGACCCAGTCGCGATACGACCACATCTCGCGGTAGTTGTCGAAGTGCACGCCGTGGGTGTCGCCGTAGCGGGCGGCGTCCAGCCAGTAGCGGGCGCGGTGCTCGCCCCAGCGGGGGGAGTCGAGCAGCCGGTCGAGGTAACGCTCGTACGCGTCCGGCGCGTCGTCGGCCAGGAACGCTTCAATCTGCTCGGGGGTCGGGGGGAGCCCCGTCGCGTCGAGGCAGGCCCGCCGCGCAAGCGTACGCCGGTCTGCCTCGGGCGCAGGCGCCATCCCTTCGGCCTCGAGCCGCGCCAGCACAAACCGGTCGATCTCGTTCCGCGCCCAGCCCTGGCGTTCCACCGCCGGGGGTTCTGGCCGCTGCGGCGCGATCAACGACCAGTGCGGCTGGTACGGCGCCCCTTGGGCGACCCAGCGGACCAGCGTCTGCTTCTGTGCGTCGGTAAGGCGCTTCTTGCTCTCGGGGGGTGGCATTAGTGCCGAGTGATCTTCCGACAAGACCCGGCGGATGAGCTCGCTGGCGTCGGGCTCGCCCGGCACGATCGCCGCGCCGTCGACCGCGTCTTCTCGGCGATCGATCCGCAGCCCCGCTTGGCGCGAGGCAGAGTCGGGGCCGTGGCAGGCGAAGCAGGCGTCGACCAGGATCGGACGCACGTCGCGGTTGTACTGCAACGGCTCGTCGGCGCGTGCGCCGTAGCACGCCAGACCGAACGTCGCCATCGCTGCCAGCAACGGCGCCACGACGCGGCAAAGGCCTTCCGATCGGAGGCTCGGCGCCTTCGGCGGCACTTTGACGGTGTAGCCAGGGGCAAGAAGCATAGGATCGCGCTTAGGTGGGACGCTTGTTTTCACACATACAATCCGCGGGTCGCCCGCAACACCCTACACCTGAAGCCAGCCCGTCGACAACAGTGCCCACGGCAACCGAGCGAGCGCTGGCAGGGGGCTCAAACAGACAGGAAAAGGGTCATCGAGTGTGATACGTATTGTACCCGTCGTTTCATCCGGTCGCCATTTGCTAGGCGGAGGCCAGCGACCCAGAGAGGGGCCGGCTACAGGGGACTGGTTTCTCTCCGTTTGGGCCGCTGGCGACAACCGCCACCGGACGGTTTCCTTAGAAATCTGGCCTACTTGGAATGCTCGGCGCAGCCCGCGGGACGTTGCCTGCGCGCGTCGCTCATCGTTGATTGCCCCGTTCTGTGCGCAAAAATCCAACCAAGATTGACGAGAATCGTCCATGAATCTTCGACGCTTCGTCGGGCGCCAAGCGCTCTTGGCGGGCGGGCTGGCCGTCGCCGCTCAGGCCGACGCGGCTTTGCCGATTCGGTGAGAAGACAATTGAACCGACGATGGGCGCGCTCGGGTCCTACCAGCGCCGCGACTGGTTCCGCGACGCTAAGTTCGGCATCTGGTCGCACCGGGGCCCCGTAGGCCGCGGCGGGCCCCGTCACAGGAGAGCCCAGCGGCTACCGCTGTAGCCGCGCGCCGGCCCCGTCCTGTTTCAAGACGCGTACGACCCGTGATCGGGATCGAGCGGTCTAGGCCTCGACCTCGGGGATCTCGAACCCGCTGCGGTACTGCTGACGGCCGAGCAACTGATTCGCTCCGGCGGCCGCCGGGCCGCGGAAGCGTTCGCTGTCCGGGTCGATGGCCAGCATCTCGCTGAGCGAGAAATTGTCGCCGTCGAGCGCCACGTTGTTGCGTTTGAGGTTGTCCTGCAACCTGGCGACAACCTCCTGCCACAGCGGCTCTTGGGAGACCTGCGTCACGCTCTGCGCGCCGTCTAGCGGCGCCGCCGCGCGGCAGGCCGCGTTGGCTAGCAGGCACCACGCCGTTGAGTTATGGCCCGTTTCTACTTCGGCGTTCAGCAGGCTGCGGTCGTTGCTCCGCACCGCCTCGACAAAGTTGGCGTAGTGGTTCGGCTCTCCGCCGTTCCCCTTGAAGGCGCGGATCTTCTTGCCGGCCGCGTCGTAAGCCACAGCGCCGCCGCGGTGGCCTTCCAGCCAGCCCCCTTCGCCGTACACCACGTAGCCGCTGTCGTTCCCCTTCTCCGCCAGGGGCGGGGCGCCCTTGAGCGGCTTCAGGTTGCTCACCAGGCAGACCACCGGCAAGACGTCGGACTCGAACAGCGTGGCCTGGAAGTTTGGGGTGTTGCCGGCGTCGTCCCACAGCACCCGGCCCCCGAACGACGCGGTCGCGGTGGGGAAGGCCGCCTGGTCGCGCAACGCGACGTTGCGTACGTCGTCGAGGATGTGGACGCCCCAGTTGCCGAGCTCGCCGTCGCCGGTGTTCCAGTCCCAGTGCCAGTCGTAGTGCAGCTCGTCACGGTAGATGGGGCGGTCCTGGGCGGGACCGAGCCAGCGGTCGTAGTCCACCGTGGCGGGGGGAACCAGCGGCGTCGTGCGCCGGCCGATCGGCTTGCGTTCGCCGACGCGGGAGGCGACCACGCCGGTCAGTTTCCCAACGCCCTGCTGCTCGTGCAGGAACCGCTTGAGCTCGGCCTGCATCGGATCGCTCCGCTGCTGGGTGCCGATCTGCACGACGCGGTCGTTGCTGCGGGCGGCGTTGATGAGCTGCCGCTGCTGCCACAGGTCGTGCCCCAGCGGCTTCTCTACGTAAACGTGCTTGCCGGCTTGGCAGGCGCGGATGGCGGCCAGGCAGTGCCAGTGGTTGCAGGTAGCGATCACGACCGCGTCGATGTCTGGGTCGTCGAAGACCTGCTGCATGTCGGTGTGACGCCGCTCGATCTTGTGCTTGTCTCCAAGCTCCGCCATCCGGGCGCTATCCGCGTCGCAGACCGCCAGCAGGTTGACGCCGGGCAGCCCCGAAAACTTCTCGGATAGCTGGCCGCCACGCCAACCGGCGCCGATCACGCCCAGGTTCAGCCGCTCACTGGGCGCGGCGTACGCACGCCGGCCGCTGAGGGCGGCCAGGGCCAGGGTCGCAGCGGAGCCGCCCAGAAACGTTCTGCGGCTGGGAAGGTAGCGTTCGGAAGGAAGAGACATGGCGGGTCGCCCTGGAGGTGTTGGATTGGTTTCTAGATTAACTAAACGGCGCGAGCGGCACCAAGGGGGCCGATCGGCGGCCGGCAAGCTGCTGCCGGGCGCCACGCCCGGGTGCGGCGGCGTGCGGAAGGGTACTCGTGCCTAAAAACCCTGCGGAATGGGGTAGGGGTCGCCCAGACGCTCTTGTTCGGCCGCCAGCAACGCCTCCAGCTCGCGTCGCTTCTCGGCGTGCTGGGGGTCGTCTGCCAGGTCGTGCTGGCCGGCGAGCGGCTGGTTGCCCGTGAGCGCTACTACGGCGGGGGCGGCGTGTTCGTTCAGCAGCTCGTTGGGATTCTCGTTGAGATTGAAAAGCTGGGTCTTGCGGACCTGCCCGTCCAGCACGTCGTGCTTGACCAGCTTCCAGCCGTCGGCCGTCTTCACCGCGCGGATGCCGGGCTTGGTGCCGCCGCAGTAGGCGCCGTACATCTGGTCGCGGACCCGCTCTGCCTTGCCTTCGAGCACCGGGCGGAAGCTGACCCCCTCAACCGAGTCGGGGACCGGGATGCCGGCCAGGTCGCACATCGTGGGGAGCAGGTCGAGCAGGTAGACAAACCCACTGGCGCGATGGCCCGGCTCGATGCCGGGTCCCTGGACCAGCAGGGGGACGGTCCACGTGTGCTCGTAGAGGTTCTGCTTGCCCACCAGCCCGTGCCTTCCCACGGCGATGCCGTGGTCGGACGTGAAGAGGACGTAGGTGTTGTCCAGCTCGCCCATCGCTTCGAGCTTGTCTAGCACCCGGCCGACCTGCGTGTCGAGGTACTCGATGCACGCGTACTCGCGCCCCGTTTCATTGCGGATGGTCGCCTCGGAGCGGTCGGTAAGCACGCCGGAGACCTGCTCCTCGTCGCGCAGGCCCGGGTGGCCGTGCGGGAAGGGGTGCTTCGGCAGGTAGTTCACCGGCAGCCGCGGCGCGGCGGGGTTGAGCTTCTTGGGGGGCTGCTGCAGGTTCTCGGCGCCGTACTTCTGCAGAAGATTTTCCTCTGCGTTGCGGGGGTCGTGCGGGTGCGAGAACCCGAGGTAGATAAAGAACGGGTCGTCGCTCCCCTGCGCCTCGCGGTCCTCCAGGTACTTGAGCGTCTTGTCGGCGTGCCACTCGCTGCCCGGCTTGTCGCCGCCGCGGCAGTCCGCTTCGTCCCGCCGCTTGAACTGCGCGTTGGCGGGGGCGAAGGTGTTGCCCGATTTGCAGGTTCGGTACGTGTCGTAGCCGGCCGCGTTGAACAGCGCCGGCAGGCTCAGCCGGGCCCCCTCGGCCATCGCTGCGGGGGTCTTGAGCTCGTCGTTGGCGCCGGGGATCCGCCAGACGGTCCGGCCGGTCATGATCATCGTGCGCGACGGCAGGCACACCGCGCCGGACCACGACCCCATGTGGTGGGCGTCGGTGAGGCACGCGCCCCGGGCGGCGAGCCGGTCGAGGTTCGGCGTGTCGCACGCGCGGTCGCCGTACGCGTTGAGCGACGAGGCTTCTTGATCGTCGGTGACGATCAGCAAGAAATTGGGCCGATCGCCGCCGGCCGCGTGGCGAGGCGCGTAGAGCATCGCCCCCAGCGAAAACGCCAGCAGCAGTGCGGACAGGCGTGCCTGCGGTCGTAGGATCATGGTGTAGAACTCAATGGACAAGGCAGAACAGCGGGGAAGCCGCACCCGCGCCACAAGGTGGTTTAGGCGTCCTTCCACGGCACGGCAGGCGGACCTGCCCGATGCTTGGCTCGCGAGAGCCGCACCGCAAGTTTACACAGAACGCGACTGCTTTCCCACCAACCCCCGCCCCCGGGAGCCACATTTTCGGGCCCCCGCGAACCGGTGGGGCCAGCGCCCCGCTACGGCGATGCCGCGGCGGGCACGAAGGGCTCGGCCAGCAGCAGCGCTCCCTCGCCCGGATTGAGCAGGAGCTGGCGGGCCGGTTGCTGCTGGCCGACCGCGTAGCGCGGGCCTGCTAGCGAGATCGTTGCGGAACGCGGCGCGTCGGCCGGCAGCCACAGCACCTCGCCGCCGGCGAACGCCCGCCGGGCCAGCACCCCCGGCTTCGGCGTGGGGGGCGGCGCCAGCGGTTCGCCCAGCGGGGCGCCCCACTCGGCCTGCCAGTCGTGCTTGTGTCCGTAGGTTGAGTCGGCGAAAAGATAGCAAAGGTCGGTGTAGACCAGCGTGCGGATCAGCTCGCGCCGTGCGGCGAGCGGGTCGTCGCGATGGCCGAACACCTCGTTCACCCCCACCCGCGGCTCGCGGCAGAGCCGCCCCTGGCGCTGGATGCGGGCGTAGAACGCCTCGGCGTCGTTGTCTTGGGTGTGGGCGATCGAGTCCTCGTACAGCACGCCGTTGATCTGCGGGGCGATCCAGTCGAGGCCCTCGCTGTCCCAGCCGGCGTTCACCAAGATCGGCGCGTCGCTGCACGTCGACCGGACCCGCGCCAGCAGCGCGTTCCACCCCTGCTTCGAGGCCGGGTCGTAGCGGAGGTTGTCGAGGAAGACGCCGACGCGTCCCTCGCCCGCGGCCACAACCGCGTCGATCCGCTGGGCGACGTGCTCGATGTACTCCGGGTTGTCGACCGCCATGTTGCGGCACCCCTTCCAAAACTCTTGGCGCCTGCCGGACTTGTCGCGGAACCACCACGGGCTGTCGGCGGGGTAGGCGCTGGTGTTCGCCTCGAAGTAGTACAGCTCGCACAACACCAGCGCGTCGGGGTTCTGCTTCCGCAGCTTGGCGAGCGTAGCGCGGCCGCGCGGGATCGACTCGGGGCGCAGGCGGGTCGCCATGTCCTTGTGCGGCTGCTGCTCCCACTCGAAGCCCAGCTCGCCGGGCGAGACGACGATCACCCGGTAGCGGGCCCAGCGATCGATCCGCGAACCGGCCCCGGGCGCCGACGACCACAGCATCGCGATACGCGGCGGGGGGGCGGCAGAGGCCGCCTCAGCGGCTGCTTGGGACGCGAAGCCCATGCAGAGCGCCAGTGCGCCGAGGATGGATCGCGCTCGTCCGCCGGGCAGGGTCATCGCGTCCTCTAGGTGGTCGTGCCGCCGGAGCGGTTGGGTTTGGGGCGTGGGCCCGGCCGGTTCGGCTTGGGGGCGTCTGACACGGCTTCGGGGTGCTGGTCGAGGATGGCCCGCAGCCGGGCAACGGTCTCGGGCTGTTCTGCGGCGAGGTTCGTGCGTTCCAGCGGGTCGGTTTGGTAATCGTACAGCTCCAGGTCGGCCGAAGCGCGGCCTTGTCCGGGGCCGCGCCACTCGACCAACCGATGCCGCTGGGTGCGAACCGCCCGGCCCATGCGGTCCCCCTTCGGGAAGCAATGGTACACGTGGTCGTCGACCCGGGCTTCGGGGTCTCTCAGCACCGGCGCAAGGCTGAGGCCATCGATCGGCTGCGGGCCTCGGGGCGCAGGCAAGCCGGCGAGCTCGGCGAGCGTCAGAAAGATGTCGACCGACTCGGCCGGCTGGCCGGCGGCGCTGCCCGGCGTGGTGACCCCCGGGGCCCGCACGAGCAGGGGGATGCGCGTGGCCTGCTCGTAGTTGGTGTGCTTGGTCCAGTACCCGTGGTCCCCCAGGTGGAAGCCGTGGTCGCCCCACAGCACGACGATGGTGTCTTCTGCCAGCCCCAGCCGGTCGAGGGCGTCCAGCACGCGGCCGATCTGTGCGTCGACGTAGCTGACGCTGGCGTAGTAGCCGTGGATGAGCCGGCGGGTCTGCTTGGGGCCGATCTGGCCGCGTTCGGGCAGCGGCTTGTACTGGGTGATCTCGCCGCCCCGTTTGGCGGCGTAGCCGGGGGCGCCCGCTGGCGGTTGGGCATACTCGGGCATCGGCAGTTCGGCGGGGTCGTAGAGGTCCCAGTACCGCTTGGGGGCGGTGAAGGGGAGGTGGGGGCGGGCGAACCCCGCGGCGATGAAGAACGGCCGGTCCGGGTCTGCCTGGTACGCTTCCAGGCGGCGGATCGTCTCGGCCGCCACGCGGCCGTCGGCGTAGGCGTCGTCGGCCACGTCGGCCGCCTCCCAGGCGGCGCCGCGCGGCAGCTCGTGGTTGGGGACCCCCGGCTTGGCGTTGTTGAAGTAGGCTTCTTCGCGCGTCAGCTTCCCCCCGGTGCTCTCCGGCAAGACGTACTCCACTACCTTGTCTTTGAAGTGCGGCGCGTCGAACGACTCGGGGTGCCCCGGGTTGCCGTGGCCGATATGGAACACCTTCCCGAGCGACTGGGTGTAGTAGCCGTGGCGGCTGAACCACTGCGGCATGGTCACCGCGTCGGGGAGCGACTTCCGCAGGCTCCCCCCCAGCCCATAGAGCCCCGTTGAGGTGGCCCGCGAGCCGAGCATCAGCGTGTAGCGCGAAGGGGCGCAGACCGCCTGGTTGGCGTAGGCGTTCTCGAACCGCAGGCCAGAGGCCGCCAGCCGATCGATGGACGGCGTCACCGCGACCGGGTCGCCGTAGCAGCCCAGCGCCGGCTTGAGGTCGTCGACCAAGATCAACAGCACGTTGGGGGGGCTGTCGGCGCCGCGGCCGCTGTTGGGGGTCGCGAGCAGCAGAACGATCGGGAGAAAGAGGAGGCTACGCAAAAGCATGGGGGAGTGTTCACGATTGGCAGGGACGCGTTCCGGCAGACCCGGGACCGCGGGGCCGCTACTCGGGTCTGCTTCTTAGTCTGGGGCGCACGGTCGCCGAGGCGCCGTTCCAGGCCGGGTTCTTCTGCGGCAGCAGCGCGCCGGTCTCCGCCAGCCAGTCGCCCAGCCGCTGGTCGAGCGCCGCGACCTTCTCCGGCATGTCGGCGGCCAGGTTGCGGGTTTCTCCGATGTCCTCTTTGATGTTGTAGAGCTCGTAGGCGTCGGCGCCGTCCGGCCCGGCCAGCCACAGGCGGATCATCTTGTAGTCTCCCTTGCGGACCCAAGACCCCCCCATCGTGCCGGCCAGTGTTGTGGCGCGTGGGAAGTGCCCGAACAACGCGTCGCGCTTGAGGCCCCCCTGTTGCTCGAACAGCGGCGTAAGGTCCTCGCCGTCGAGCGCAGGGTCCTGCTCGGCCTTGAGCCCCGCGTAAGACACGAACGTGGGGTAGAAGTCGCAGGCGTGCACCGGGACGTCGCAGGCGCTCCCCGCGGCCACCCGGCCCGGCAGCCGCACCAGCATCGGCACGCGGATCCCCCCTTCGTAGAAGCAGCACTTGCCCCCCCGGAGCGGCAGGTTCGATGTCGGCGGCGTCGGCTCTTCGAGCCCCACCGCACGGTTGCTCCAGTGGACGCCGCCGTTGTCGGAGAGGAACACGAACAGTGTGTCGTTGGCGAGGCCCAACGCGTCGATCTTCGCCAGCAGCGCCGCCAAGCTGTCGTCCATCGACCGCAGCATCGCGGCCATCACCGGGTTGTGCTGTGGGTTGTCCGGATCGGCCTTCTGGCGGAAGTGCTCGACCAGTTCCGGCTTGGCCATGTAGGGAGAGTGGACGTTGAAGTGGGCCAGGTACATGAAGAACGGCCGCGCCGGGTCGCGCTGGTCCAGCAACGCTTCTGCCTCGCGGGTCAGCCGTTCGCAGACATATTCTCCCTTGGGCCCGGGGCTGAGCATCGGGACGTTGGCAGAAAAGTATCCCCCAGAGGGGCCAGCTCCCCCCGCGCCGATCACCCGCTCGAAGCCCTGCTTCTGCGGGCCGAACTGCTGGGCGCTGCCCAAGTGCCACTTGCCCAGGTGCCACGTCTGGTAGCCGCCGTCGCGCAGCGCTTCGGCGATGGTGCGTTCCGAGAGGGGGAGGTTAACGCGGCTCTCGGGCCAGGTTGCGATCCGGTCGGGTCGCGCCCGCGGCGGAACGACCGGGCTCTTGGCGCTGGCGCCGGTGATGGCTTGGTGCATGTGAAGCCGAGTCGCGGCGTCCTTGCCGGTCATCAGCGTCGCCCGCGTCGGCGAACAGAGGGGCTGCACGTACGCCTCGTTGAACCTCATCCCTTCGCGCGCAAGCCGCTCCATGGCGGGCGTCTCGTAGAACGTGCTGCCGTACACGCTGCTGTCCATCCAGCCCATGTCGTCGACCAGGAACAACACGATGTTGAAGGGGGGCCCGCCCGGGCGAGGGGCGCTCGCGCCCTGCGCCACCTGCAGGAAGCCAGCCGCCAAGCAGGCGGCTAGCCCGAAGAAGTTCGTGCCGCGGCACGGCCCGCCAAGCAGAGGGTTCATGCGTTTCTCATTCGATAAGACGATGCGCCTGGGACGCCGCCGCCCACACCCGCCCCGCCTGGGTTCGCGCTATTTTCGCATTTGAAGATGCAAATTGATAGGCGCCGCGGCGGGGTTCGAGGAAGATTTCGGCGCCTTGCCTGGCGGGCAACCCCCTCGCCGGGAGGACCGGTCCACCGGGGCCCATTGCGGACGCAGAACCGTCGGCCCGCCGCGCGCCGCTACGGGTCGGCCGGCAGCGTGAAGCAGCGCTGCACCTCATCGGGCACGGAGCCGGGCCGACCGGTGGCCACATTCACATACACCCAGTCGGTCTCGCCGCGGGCGATCAGTTCTCCGCCGGGCCGGCGGTAGAACTCGTAGCGACGCCGAGAGCGGACCCGGCGGAAGTCGGCGATCCAGGTGACGATCTCTACCTGGTCGCCGTCGAACGCGGGCCGCAGGTACTCAACGTGGTGCGACCGCACGACCCACGTGCACCCCTGGGCCACGGTAGCGGCGGTGCAGCCGACCGATTCGGAGTGCAGCACCGCCACGTCTTGCATCCACTGCACGATGGCGACGTTGTTGACGTGCCCGTTGCGGTCGATGGCGGATTCGGGGACGCACAGCGTGTGACGGAAGGTAGGATCGGTGGGCATGGCGCGGCCGGCAGCAGAGGAAGTGTCCCAAGGGGCGAATAGCCGACGGGCGCCGCCCCGTCGGAGCGTCGGGTTGCAGCGTCTACTCCGCGACTCCGACGGGGCGGCGCCCGTCGGCTACTTTCCGATTGAGTGTTGCATTCTACCCCACCGCTGCGCCGAGGGTCGCTTCGAGGTGCTCCTGCAGGAACCCTTCCAAATCGCCGCGGTGCAGGTGTTCGGGTTCGGTGAACTTGAGCCGTACGATGTCGCGGTCTTCGGCGTCGACGTTCAGCTCGTACTCGGCCGCCAGGTCCGTCAGCCGGCCTAGCTGGAAGGCGCCCTTGGGGCCGGTGAGCGCCAGCTCGACGTTCGCCAGCCGCTTGGTGACGACCGTCGCCCACGGGATCGGCACGCCGGGGAGCATCTGGTGCACCAGCACCTTGTTGTTCCACAAGAACTGCCCGTTGGGCGCCGCCTCGCTGAGCGTCTCGATCAGCTCTTCCAGCAGCTCGTTCTCCCACTGCGGCCGCTTGCCCGGCGGGAAGCCCTTGCGCGCCAGGTGCCACTTGCGGCCCAGCACCTTCCAGGGCATCACGTCTTCGGGGTTCTGGGCGACGCGGGTGGTGAGCTTGTGGAAGCCGCGGACCGCGCGTTCCACCATCTCCCAGAACGCCGGGGTGTCGATCTCGCTGAAGTGGTGCACGTCGACCTGTACCTCTTGCCACGGGCCGCGGAGGTTCTTGCACTTCACGCGTGGGCCGGAGCCGTAGGCCTGGATGTGGTCCAACTCGTCGAGCGGCCGCAGCGCCAGGTCGAGCGTTAGTTGTTCGCGTTGGAAGGTCTTGCTGGCGGTGCGGAACTTGAGCTTCACCAGCCACTTGTCGCCGGTCATCATGTGCAGCAGCCAGCCGTGGCTCTTGGTCTCTGCGGCGATCTCGACCACGCTGCGGTGGTTCCAGTTGGTGGGGGAGAGGCCCACGCCCAGCTCGTCCGCCAGTTCCTGCACGCGGCGTTCGACCCGGTCGACGACCCGGCCGTCCCACTTGCAGGCCGTGCCGTCGCGGGCCACCCGGTTCTGCGAGTGCCACAGCCGGCCGTCGGCCTCCCACGGCATCTGGGCGTCTTCGCCCACGCGGTCGAGGTCGAGGTCCCCCGCCTGGGCCTGGTCGAGGGCCGAGGGGTCGTAGACGCGGCGTTCGGCGTACGGGCCGTCGGCCAGCACCGGGCCGAGCGCCGCGGCGGTGTGCGACACGGCGGCGACCGCTGATTTCTTTCCGCGTTTGGGCTTCGAGAACGCGGCGACCACGTCTTCGGGCGTCCCCGCGGCGACCAGCCGGCCGCCGTCGCGCCCCGCTTCGGGCCCGATGTCCAGCACCCAGTCGGCGGTCTTGATGACGTCAAGGTTGTGCTCGATCACCACAACAGTGTTGCCGAGGTCGACCAGCCGGTGCAGCACGTCCAGCAGCCGGGCGAGGTCGTCGAAGTGCAGGCCGGTGGTCGGCTCGTCGAGCAGGTAGAGCGTTTGACCCGTGTCGGGGCGGGCCAGCTCCGCGGCCAGCTTGACGCGCTGCGCCTCGCCGCCGGAGAGGGTCGGAGCGCTCTGCCCCAGGGTCACGTAGCCCAGCCCCACGTCGCAGATCGTTTGCAGGATGCGGCGGATTTTGGGGATGTTTTCGAACAGCGTGAGGGCTTCTTCCACCGGCATCGCCAGCACGTCCGCGATGCTGCGGTCGCGGTACTTCACCGCCAGCGTGTCAGGGTTGTAGCGCTGCCCGCGGCAGGTGTCGCACTCTACCCACACGTCGGGGAGGAAGTGCATCTCGATCCGCAGTTGGCCGTCTCCCTCGCACGCGTCGCAGCGTCCGCCGGCCACGTTGAAGCTGAACTGCCGCGCCGAGTAGCCGCGCAGCTTCGACTCGGGGAGCTGGGCGTAGAGTTGGCGGATCAGGTCGAAGCAGCCGGTGTAGGTGGCCGGGTTGCTGGTGGGGGAGTTGCCCAGCGGCGCCTGATCGACGCGGATCACCTTGTTGATCCGCTCGACCCCCACAATGTCGTCGTGCGCGCCGGCCACGCACCCCGCGCGGTGCAGCGACCTGGCGAGCTGGTTGTAGAGGATCTCGTTAATCAGCGAGCTCTTGCCGCTGCCGCTGACCCCCGTCACCGCCACGAGCGCCCCCAGCGGGATATCGACGTCGATGTTCTTCAGGTTGTTGTGCCGCGCGCCACGGATGCCGATCCGCGGGGTGGGGCAGGCGGAAACGGCGCCGTTCACGCCCTCGCCCCTCGTCCCTCGCCCCTTCGCCTCGAGCGTGATCCTGCGATTGGACGGGATCGCGATCGCTTTGGTGCCGCTCAGGTACGGCCCCGTGACGCTGCCGCGCCTCTTGCTCACCTCGGCAGGCGTGCCGCGGGCGACGATCTCCCCGCCGAACCGCCCGGCTGCGGGGCCGAAGTCGAGCAGCGCGTCGGCGCTTGCCACCACCTCGCGGTCGTGCTCAACCACCAGCAGCGTGTTGCCCAGGTCGCGCAGCTTCATCAGCGCCTTGATGAGCCGGGTGTTGTCGCGCGGGTGCAGCCCGATGGTGGGCTCGTCCAGCACGTACAGCACGCCGCACAGGCCGCTGCCCACCTGGCTGGCCAGGCGGATGCGTTGCGACTCGCCGCCGGAGAGGCTCGGCGCCCCGCGGCCCAGCGTCAGGTAGTTCAGGCCGACGTCTACCAAGAACGTCAGCCGGTTCTTGACCTCGCGGACCAGCTCGCCGGCGATCTTGCGGTCGCGCGCCGAGAGCTTCCAGCCGGAGACCTGCTGCAGCAGCTCGCCGAGCGACGTGCGCGAGACGTCCTCCAGCGTGTGGTCGCGGAACCGCACGGCCGAGGCGTCGTCGCGTAGCCGGCTGCCGCCGCACTCGTTACACTCGATCTCGTCGACCAGGTGCTCGAGCTGCGTGCGCAAGCGCGGCGAGAGCCGCGAGGCTTCCTCGAGCGCGGGGTAGAGCCCCTTGAACTGGAACCGGAGCTGCGAGTGGGACTTGGCCTGCGGGCCTTTGCCCTCGACCGCGATCCACTCCTCTCCCGTGCCGTACAACAGCACACGCCGCTGCCGGGCGTTGAGCCGCTGGTAGGGGACGTCGGTCGGCACCCCGGTGTGGCGGCTGAGGGCCTCGAGCAGTCCGCGGGCCAGGTCTCCCCGCAGGTTGGGCCACAGCAGCAGGGCGCCCTCGGCGAGGGTGAGCTCGGGGTCGCGCAGCAGCGCGGCCGGGTTGGCGCCGGTCTGCACGCCCAGCCCCTCGCACGCGCCGCACCAGCCCAGCGCGCTGTTGAACGAGAAGTTGTGGGGCGAGAGGGCGTCGAAGCTGCGGCCGCACTTCTCGCACGCCAGGTGTTGGCTGTGCGTGCGGGTGGGCCAGCGGCTCTCGGGGGCGTCGTCGATCGGCTCCACGACCTGCATCACGCCGCGGCCGATCGCCAGGGCGCCCTCGACCGCTTCGGCGATCCGGCCCCGGCTCTTGGCGTGGACGGTGATCCGGTCGACCACCACCGCCACGTCGTGCTTGCGTCGGCGGTCGATCTCCGGCGCCTCGCCCAGCTCGTAAAACTTGCCGTCGACGCGGATCCGCAGGTAGCCGTTGCCGGCCAGCTCGGCCCACAGGTCTTCGTACTTGTCGCCGACGCCGATCTCTAGCGGCGCCAGCAGGTAGAGCCGCTGGCCCTCGGGCTCGCTGAGGATCTTGTCGACCACTTGGTCGGTGGTTTGCGTGCCGATGGGCAGGTCGCACTCGGGGCAGTAGGGCTCGCCGAGCCGGGCGTACAGCACGCGCAGGTAGTCGTAGATCTCGGTGACGGTCCCCACGGTCGAGCGCGGCGAGTGGCCGCCGCTGCGTTGCTCGATGGCGACCGCGGGCGAAAGCCCCTCGATGTGGTCGAGCGCCGGCTTGGTGGCCTGGCCGACAAACTGGCGGGCGTAGCTGGAGAGGCTCTCAACGTAACGCCGCTGCCCCTCGGCGTAGATGGTGTCCATCGCCAGCGAGGTCTTCCCCGAACCGCTCGGCCCGCAGCAGACGGTGAACTTGTCGCGTTCGATCCGGACGTCGACCCCCTTGAGGTTGTGCTGTGCGGCGCCCCGGACCTCGATGTGGGTGGCTTCCTTCACCGGGGGACGCGGGGCGCGGGCGATCGCGGCGTGCGCCTCGCCGCTGAGCACCGGCGCGAGGGCCTCGGCCGTGTAGGAGCGTAGGACCGCGCTGCCGTTCGACTTCGCCTTTCCAGTGGTAGCCGCGACCACGGCTTCCGGCGTTCCGGCCGCCACGAGCTGGCCGCCGGCGGCGCCCCCTTCGGGGCCGATATCGATCACCCAGTCGGCGGTCTTGATCACGTCGAGGTTGTGCTCGACCACCAGCACGGTGTTGCCGGCGTCGACGAAGGTGTGCAGCACCTTGAGCAGCATCTCGATGTCGGCGAAGTGCAGCCCCGTGGTCGGTTCGTCCAGCACGTACAGCGTCTGGCCGGTCGACTTCTTGACCAGTTCGCGGGCCAGCTTGATGCGTTGCGCCTCGCCGCCGGAGAGCGTGGGGGAGGGCTGGCCGATCTTCAGGTAGTCGAGCCCCACCGCGTGCAGCGTGTCGAGCTTGTGCTTGATCTGCGGGATCGCTTCGAACAGCTCCATCGCCTGCTGGATGTCCATCTCCAGCACGTCCGCGATGCTCTTGCCCTTGAACAGCACGCTGAGCGTCTCGCGGTTGAAACGGGCGCCCTCGCACACGGGGCACGGCACCCAGATGTCCGCCAGGAAGTCCATCTCCAGCTTGTTGGCGCCGTTCCCCTCGCACGCCTCGCAGCGCCCGCCACGCACGTTGAAGCTGAACCGCCCCGGCTTGAAGCCGCGCCGCTTCGATTCCGGGAGCTGCGCGAACAGGTTGCGGATGTCGTCGAACAGCTTGATGTAGGTCCCTGGATTGGAGCGCGGCGTGCGCCCGATCGGAGACTGGTCGATCGCGATCACCTTGTCGAGCCGCTCGATCCCGTCGATCGAGTCGTGCTCGCCCGGCTCGCACTCGGCGCCGTTCAGGTCGCGCCGCAGCGAGGCCATCAGCACGTCGTTCACCAGCGAGCTCTTGCCGGAGCCCGACACGCCGGTAACGCACACGAAGGCGCCCAGCGGGAAGTCGACGTCGATATTCTTGAGGTTGTTGTGCCGCGCGCCGCGGACACGCAGCACACCGCGCGTATCCCCCTCCCCGGCAGGGGAGGGGAGTCCGAGGATCCTCCGCACTTTCGGCACTTCGATCTTGCGCCGCCCGGACAAGAACGCGCCGGTCTGGCTTTTGGCGCTCTTGGCGATCGCCTCCGCCGAGCCCTCGGCCACCACGTGACCGCCGCGTACGCCGGGGCCCGGGCCGAAGTCGATCAGGTAGTCGCTGGCCCGCATCGTGTCTTCGTCGTGCTCCACCACCACCACGGTGTTGCCGCGGTCGCGCAGGTCCTCCAGCGTCGAGATCAGGCGGTCGTTGTCGCGTGGGTGGAGGCCGATCGAGGGCTCGTCCAGGATGTACAGCACGCCCACCAGCCCGCAGCCGATCTGGCTCGCCAGGCGGATCCGCTGCGACTCGCCGCCGGAGAGCGTCGGCGCCGTGCGGTCGAGCGACAGGTACTCCAGCCCCACGTTGGAGAGGAACCCCAGCCGGCCGCGGATCTCTTTGAGCGCCTCGGCGGCGATGTACTGCTGCGCGTCGGTGAACTGCAGCTCGGAGAAGAACTCGCTCGCCACGCTAATGGGCAACCCGCAAACCTCTGGCAGGCCGAGGTCCTTCTTGTCGAACTTGTCGCTGGCGGTGGTGATCCGCACCGCCCGCGCCTGCGGGTTCAGCCGCGAGCCGCCGCACGCCGGGCACTCGATCTGCCGCATGCAGTGCTCCAGCTTCTGGATCTGCGGCTTGCTGTTGCTGCTGCGGTACTTCTCCAGCAGCTCGGGGATGATTCCCTCGTAGTGCCCGCCGTACTTCTGGACGCTGCGGCCGGTCTTCCAGGTGAAGGTGATGTGCTCCTCGCCCGCCCCCCACAGCCACAGCTCACGCAGCTCGGGCGCCAGCTCTTCCCAGGCGGTCTCCAGCAGGAACCCTTCTTCCAGCCCGATCCGCTTCTCCAGCGTGTCCGCGACCCCCTGAAAGATGTGCCGCTTCCACTTGCTCAGGTCCTTCCACGAGCCGACCAACTCGATGCAGCCCTGGGCGAGCGACTTCGACGGGTCGCTGACCAGCAGCTCGGGGTCGAAGGAGTAGAACTCCCCGAGCCCGTCGCACTGGTCGCACATCCCCTGCGGGCTGTTGAAGCTAAACATCTGCGGCGTGGGGGGCTCGAAGCTCAGCCCACAAGGGGTGCAAGCAAAGTCGCTGCTAAGCACCATGTCACGCGGCGCAGCGCCCCTTGGCGTTGGGCCCTTCACCCCCGGCGAGCCGTCGGCGTCAGCCGCCGGAGCGTCCTCAAGCGCCAACTCCCCTTGCGCGTCCTCCTCGAACGCAACAACCAAGCTCCCCTTGCCGATCGACAGCGCCAGGTCGACCGCCTCGGCCAGCCGGCCGCGGATCGTGGGGCCGGCGACCAGCCGGTCGATCACCACCTCGATGTTGTGCCGCATCTGGCGGTCGAGGTCGAGGCTGCTCGCCAGCTCGACCACCTCGCCGTCGACCCGGGCGCGGACGAAGCCGCGTTTCTGCAGGTCTTCAAACAGGTCTTGGAAGGCGCCCTTCTGACGGCGGACCACCGGCGCCATCACCATAAGCTTGGCGCCGGCCGGCAGCGTGAGGATCCGCCCCAAGATCTGCTCGCGGCTCTGGGCGGTGACCAGCCTCCCGCAGTTGTAGCAGTGCCCCTGCCCGACCCGGGCGTACAGCACCCGCAGGAAGTCGTAGATCTCGGTGATCGTGCCGACGGTCGACCGCGGGTTCGACCCAGAAGACTTCTGCGAGATAGAGATCGACGGGCTCAGCCCGCTGATGTGGTCGACGTCCGGCTTGGTCATCTGCCCGAGGAACTGCCGGGCGAAGGTCGACAGGCTCTCGACGTACCGCCGCTGCCCCTCGGCAAACAGCGTGTCGAACGCCAGCGAGCTCTTGCCCGACCCGGAAACGCCGGTCAGGCAGATCAGTTTGTTGCGCGGCAGGCGGAGGTTGACGTCCCGCAGATTATGCTCGCGGGCGCCCTTGATGACGATGTCCGAGGCGGGCATAGGCGGGTGGGGCGGGGTTCATCCGTGATGGGGGCGGGCCAATCAGGCATTTTAGGGCCTCGGCGGGAGAAGGGCGAGCGCCGGATTTCGGGGCCCTGGCCTTTAGGTTCTTGGCCCCTGGGCTCTGCGGGTGGGGCTGGCCCTGCTTCGCCGACGCCGCAGAGTTGCTAGCGGACAGCTTTCACGTACTCCTGCGGTCCCGCCCCCCGCTACGCCGCCGAGCCCGCCCACTTCAGCCCCACAATGGCGACGATCAGCAGCGCCAGGAACGCCAGCCGCAACGCGGAAGCGGGCTCGCCGAGAAACGCGATCCCAAACCCCGCGGCGCCAACCGCCCCGATCCCCACCCACACCGGGTAGGCCGTGCCGATCGGCAGCTCGCGTACCGCCAGGGCCAGGAACACCATGCTGGCGACCAGCGCTGCCGCGGTCCCCAGGCTGGGCCACAGCCGGGTGAACCCGTGGGTGTACTTCAAACCCACCGCCCAGCCGGTCTCCAACAGCCCCGCGATCAGCAAGTAGTACCAAGGATTCATCGGCGGCGTGCGTTGCGGCGTGGATGGGTCAGCGATTCACGGTGGCCACGAGGTAGACGATCGGCGACAGCAGCGCCGGCAGCAATAGTGCCGCCAGCCAAGCCCACGCCGCGCGGTGGGCGAAGTTGAGCGTCCACCCCGCCCACTTGCGCTGCTTCGAGACCCAGACGCGGGTGTCGCGCCGGCTCCGGTAGACCCCCCAACGCCAGTTGCTCGGGGAGTTCCACCCGGTTTGGTTGATCGCGGCTTGGTCTTCTGCGCGGGACGCCATAGCCTGCTTATCGTAGGCCGCAAGACGCGTCGCAGCGATGGGCGGCCAGGGGGGCGGGGGATGCTGCCCCCGGCCTACGAACGACACGGCCACCCGACGTCGGTACAATCGGTCGCTTGGGCGTGAGCGTCTTCGCGCCCCGTGGCTACCCCCAGGCGACCCCGACATGTTTGGTTGGAAACGAGAAAGCGAGACCCAGGCCGGCGACGCCGGCCGGCTGCTGCTGCGCCTCACCATCGGCGGCTTGCTGCTGCTGTACGGGATCGACAAGGTGCGCAGCGGCCCGGGGGTTGTTCAGGGGATGCTGCACGACGCGGGCCTGCCGGGCGTGCTGGCCTACGGCGTGTACGTGGGAGAGGTCGTCGCCCCACTGCTGCTGATCGTCGGCTTCTACACGCGTGTGGCGTCGGCATTGATCGTCATCAACATGGCGATCGCTATCGGCCTGGCCCACGCCGGCGAGGTGTTCTCGCTGACCCAGTACGGCGGCTGGGCGATCGAGCTGCAGATGCTCTACCTGCTGGGCGCCGTGTGCATCGCACTGCTCGGCCCGGGCCGCTACGCCATCGGCGCGAAAACAGGCTGGCGTGCTTGAAGCCGCTAGCGTTGCGAGGCGATCCGCATGCGGCGCCCCGCCTGGCCCAAAGCAGCGGCCGAGGTTGACTGAGCCCAAGGGATTGGTACCCTCTCGCGTCGCGCGCGAAGCATAGAACTCCGACCGGACACACCATGGCCCGATCGGCCGTCATCGCTACTGCCGCTGCCGCCACGATACTCCTCGGGCCGGCGAGTGCGTGTGTTTGTGGGGGCTGGTTCGCCGACGATCCGATCGTCTTCGTCGAACCCTCTCCGATCCTCGAAGGGGAGTCGGCTGGGTCGCTTGGCGCGGCAAGGGCGGCGGAGGACACGCTCCAGACGCCGCCGCTCGAGATCCTGCCGCCCCCATCGAAGCAAGCCTCCGGCCCGCCTAAAGATGACCGTTCTCCGTTCCGCTCCCAAAGTTACTGGATCGGTCCCCAGAACGTCCGCAGCCAACCGGGCGATTGGTCGCAGGCGGGGCAGCAGATCAACCTGGCCGCGCCGATCTTTATCGCCCCCGAAGGGGGCAACCTCTGGCTGGCGACCGGCTCGGTCGACCATACCAGCATTGGCGCCACCGCGGTGCTGCCAGACAGCGGCCTCCCCGTGCCGGACGATCTGTGGAAGGTCCAGGCAGGTGCGATGAACATCCGCGACCTCGAGAACGGCTGGAAGACGGTCGCGATCCTCACCGTTGGCTACGCCAGCGATCAGCCCTTCACAAGCCTGCGCGACGCCACGTTCACCGCGATCGGCGGGCTTGAAGTGCCGCGCGGCGAGCGCGACGCGTGGAGCTTCAGCCTGTTCTATTCTCCGACGTCGCAACTGCCGTTCCCGCTACCGGGGGTCGCCTACATTTGGCGGCCCAACGACCAGTTCACCGCCAACCTGGGGGTCCCCTTCTCGTTGCGGTACCGGCCGACCGAAAGGTTCTCGGTGGTCGCCAGCTACTTCCCGCTCACGAACGTGAATATCCTTGCCCGGCAAGAACTGACCGACGCGTGGAGCCTGTACGGCGGCTACCAGGTGGTGAACGAGACCTATTGGCTTGCGGACCGCGCAGAGCGCAACGAGCGGTTCTACCTGTTCGACCAACGGGTCAAGGTCGGCCTGCAACGCAGCCTGCTCGCGGGGCTAACGCTCGATTTATCGGCCGGGTACGTCTTTGACCGACAGGCCTTCCAGGCCGACGGATTCTCCGACAACCGCCGCGACGAGATCGCGATCGACCCGAGCGCGTTTGGCGCCCTGCAGCTCAGTTGGTCGCTGTAGCGAAATATCAGGGAGCGATCGCACAACCTGCTCGGTCTCTCGGCTGTATACTACCTTCTTGTCCGCACGTCCGGGGGCAGTCAATCAGGTCTAGGAGACAGACGCCATGAATGCTGATCTTGCTCTCCCGCTTCTAGGCTACTTGTTCTTGCTCGCCGTCGGGGTCTTATGGATCTCGCTCGATGTAGAAACGGCCTACGTCATCGACGTCTTTACGAAAAACTTCGAGTTCGTGTGGAGTCAGAGTGGGCGGCGCTGGCAGTGGATCTCGATGTATGGCTGGCGCCTATTGGCATTGGCGGCCTTGATCGGAGCGTGTGCCTATCTGTCTTGGCGATTTGCGTTTGCCGCACCCATCTCGCGGGCGTGGGCAGGCTCGTTGTTCGCTGCGATGGCGATTTTTCCGCTTTGTCTTGTCCCGTGGATCAACCTATGCCACCAACTTCGTTACCAGCGGTCAGTAAGCTCTGCCGCTAGGCGCCTTACGCCGGTGGTGCAGGACTTGGCCTCCGCTTCGGACATCTCTGCGGTTTTGGACGACGCCCACTACACAACAATGCCCGGCTGGTCCGCGTGGCATCCTAAGGGTGTCAACGACTGGCCCCTCGTTGTTCCCGTGGCTTATGTGCATGCTGAGCCGTCGTTTACGGTGCTTTTTCCGGTAGACTGTGAGTGGTTCCTCGCTTGGAAACTTGCGAACCAACTTCCACTTCCAGGCTCTCCGCTGCCGTTCAACGGCCCGGGCGATACTACCTTCACCTTTCGATCTGTAAGGCCCCTGCGTGGCGTCCCCGATTGGTCTCTGGTCTATGCGGAGTTGAATTTGGGTGAATAGCATTCAACCCGCGCAAGATCACCGCGGCCGCGGACCGCGGCGTGTGAAGTCGGGCGATGGCGTCCCCCGGTAGTTCCGCGGGATCACCGGCCAGTCTTCGGTGAGGAAGTACGCGTACGTCCCCTCCGGAAAATCGGGGGTCACGCACCGGCGGCCGTTGCACTCGTCCAGGTCGCCCGAGCCGGGGGCGTGCTCGTAGTCGGCGATGAACGCGCCATCGTACTTCCCGCTTGGCTCGTCGCCGCCGGGTCGGTCGCCCTGCTTCAAGCGATAGCTCGACTTGAGCGGTTTGATGGGGGACCCGTCATCCTCTGCGTCCGTGTAGCCGTACACGGCGTACATCGGGAAGCCGTCCGCGGCCCAGCCGATCTGCGGCGAGTGGCGCGTGGGGTCCAGCTTGACCGCGTCGAGCAACCCGGTCGGCAGGCCGTGGTAGTGGTAGGCGCCGGTCGGCTGCACGTGGGCGTGCGACGCGTCGATCCCCATCTGCAGGGCGCCCGAGAGGGGCTCGTACTGCCACTTGCTGCCACGCACCCCCTGGAAGAACTCCGCGGCCCCGGGGTCGAACGGCACGCCGTTCAGCGCGATCCCAAAGTTGTGCATCCCCAGCGGCGTGGTCTTCTCGGCCGCCTGGGGCGCCGCGGGGACCTTGTACGTGTAGTCCTGCTCGCTGATGGGGCAGGGCGATCGCACCATAACTCACCTCCCGCACAGGACTTCCAGCCGATACTGGTCGCTCCATGCGGCCGCGAGGCGTTTGTTCTTGACGCCCAGCTTGCGTGAGGTGTTGTTCTTGAGCAGGCTCAGCGCTGTCCTGCGCAGCAGGCTGAAGTTGGCGTCGGCGTGGCCTTTGCGGATGCGGCATTGGTCTTCGCCGAAGGTGACGTCTAGTTGCCAGTGCAACGCGTTCTCGATCGCCCAGTGGCCACGGACCGCGTCGGCGAACTTTTGGCCGCTGAGGTAGCGGCTGGCGATGTAGTAGCGGGTGTCGTGCGTCTGCGTTCCGTCGGCGTGGGTCGTGATGCGGCACGCCAGGCCGATCGCCTTGAGCCCGCGCCACTTGCTCCCCTCGTCGAACCCGTCCGGAAGCTTCGCTAAGTAGTAGTAGCGATCGTCCTGCCGGCCGTGCCCCTTCTCGTGCGACTCGGAGCGGCGGCAATCGATGCCGCTGCAATCGTCTTCGAGGTGGGCGGCGAAGAAGCCCTTGATCGCTGTGTGCAGCTTGGGCTGGTTCCCCTTGACCGCCAGCACGTAGTCCCCCCCTCCCACGACGATCTGCTCGGCGATCTCCCGCTGGCAGCCCATCGCATCGATCGTCACCAAACACCCCTGGATTTCTAGGATATCCAGCAGCTTGGGAATGGCCGTGATCTCGTTGCTCTTCGCGTCGGTGACCACCTGCCCCAGCGCGATGTGATTGGCCGACGCCCACGCGCTGACCATGTGGATCGGCGCCTTGCTGCTCGCCGCGTCGAAGCTCCTCCGTAAGGTCTTGCCGTCGATCGCGATCACCTGCCCTTCGGTCACCTCGTGCAACGCCGTGATGAAGCTCAGCAGGCACTTCTCGAACTCCGCCGGCTTGATCGCCGCGAAGACCGCGTTGAAGCGGTCGTGCGAGGGGACCCCACTGCTCATGTCCAAGAATCTCGCCAGCCAATCCTTCTTCTCCCGCGACCAGTCGGCGATCGCCACGAAGTCGTCCGCCCCGCTCAGCACCGCGCACAACGCCATCGCCACGATGTTCACCAGCGGGTAGGTCACCTCACGCCGACGCGGGTCGGTGAGGCCCTCGAAATGCTCCGCAATCCGCACGCTCGCCTTGGCGCCCATGCCCATCCCTCCAGGTCCCGCCGGCCGCCAGGCAACACCTGCTGCCATTCCAAACGCCGGCTTGCCTAGAGGGTCGCATATTGCCTAGCTTGGCGCAATCGCCGTGGCTGATGGGGTTGGGGTTCCCGCGGCCCGGGAACCGACCGGTGTTGTGCTCGGGGAGGCCGTTGGCGCGGATCACCCGCTGGCCGCCCTCGACCACGATGCTGACCCGGCTGGCGGCGAGCGGCGCCTCGGTCGACGGCGCCAGCCGCAGCTCGCCCGCCTGGGTAACGGTGTGCCGCCGCGCCGGGGGCCGGCCGAATGGCTGGGCGATGACGACCGCGACGCCCCCTAAGAGAACTGCGCCGACCAGAAGGGAGCGTTTGGTACTCATCAACTCTCACCAGCAGGAATAGGAAAGCCACATTCAAAATAAACCCCGCCGCAGGATAATGGCGTCGCGGCAAAGCAGGAACCGCCGCGTGCCCGTGTTGGCTAGGCCGCGTAGCGGCCGTCTTCGCCGCAGCTGGATTCTGGCCTCTTCGAGCCGCTGAGGTGAGCTGCACCGCTGCGGGATGTCCCGACCGCCACGGCGATCCTCGATCGGTTCCTGCACCACGCCGTAATCCTCACCATCACCGGCAAGAGCTACCGCCTGAACCGCCGCGCCGAGGAGTCAAACAGGGCCAAAGCGCCCCCCGGCTCCGAGAAATGTAAATCGCTTTCATTCTGCGGCGTTTCGGACTTGAGTGGACAACAGGGGCAGTGACGTAGACAAGATGGTTGGACCGGCCGTGCAGGCTGACGTGGGTTAACATGAGGGGTGTCTTGTTCCCCGCGTGTCAGAGCCAAAACGTCGGGACTGGTCCAACGTCGGCCAAGATGCCCTACCCCGCCTTCGCACTGGTCACTTCTTCCACCCACGGCATGCGATCAAACGAATCGTCGAGGCGAGGATCGGCAGTGCTTCGCATCTTCTCGTCCAGCAGCGCTCGGTGTCGCTCTAGCGCCCGCATCGCCTCCTGCTTCCCCACAAGGTTCTCCATGCAATGCGGATCGCTATCGATCTCGAACAACAGTTCGTCCGGCTGATGTTCGAAGTGAAGCCTAAACAGCGGACTGTCCCTCCGAGAGAGCAAGAGGCTCTTGGTTGGGCTTGAGTCCATATCTGCATAGTTGTACTTCTCATCTCCGTATAGCGTGCGATCGCTCTTGAAGTTTCGGACGTAGAGGTAATCCTTGGATCGCACAGATCGGATAGGATAGGGCAAGAACCCATCTCGCACGATCGACATGCAATGACGCTCCCGCCCAGTGAAGACATGGTCCCGTGCCGGGTCAATCCAGCCGTCTTTCTTGCTCGTGATCTGGGTAAGAAAACTCTCCGCGTCCATCGTCTCCGGGACCGCTTCCCCCGTAAGATCAAGGAGCGTTGGAGCGATATCCGAGACCGTTACAAAGTCTTGCACGCGGCGCCCGGGTGTGATCAGGCCAGGCAATCGCATCATCAATGGGGCTTTGACGCCTAGGTCAAAGCAAGTGGTCTTCCCGCGCGGGACGCCGGGCATGCCGTTGTCGCCTGAGAGAATAACCAGCGTGTCGACTAGCTTCTTCGATGCTTCGAGTTCCTCGAGAATGACGCCCAACATCAGGTCGAGCGCCTGTATCTCGCCGAGGTAGTCCGCGAAATCCTCGCGCGTCTCACGTACGTCCGGAATAAAGACGGGGAGACGCTCCCGCAGGTCCTCCGGATCAATTCCCCAAAGCCGTTGGCCGGAACCCGCTGCATACGGACGGTGCGTATTGATCGGACCGAATATGAAGAAGAATGGCTTGCCTTGGGGAACCTTCCCCATCGATTGCAGAAACACCTTACGGGTCGCGTCGATCACCTGTTGGCGAAGCCTAGCCCGCTCTGGCTCTGTGGCGCCCCTACTCACGTGGAGGCCGTACCGCGGCACCTTGACGTTTTCTAGACGGGGGGCGCCCGATTTCTCCGGCGTCCCTGGCGATACCTGAAAGTCAATCGTCTTCCAGTACTTGTCAACGTGATACCCCGATTCACGCAGCAGATCGGGGAACTTGGGCAAACCCGAGTAGGGGTCGTCCTCGCGGCCAAAGCAATCCCCCCCCTTGAAGGCCCTGCTCCCGTTCCGCCAGAAACTACGCCCGGTACTCAGCGACGCCCGACTTGGCCCACAAGAAGACACCTGCACAAAGGCGTTGTCAAAGATCACCCCTTCGCGCCCGATACGGTCGATGTTCGGTGTCTTGACAATGTCGCTCGTCGTCGGCCGGCCGGACCGCGCGTACACGCCCGCGGTGCAGTCCCAGTCATCCGCGAAGAAGAAGAGGATGTTGGGCCGGTCCGCGGCCGACAACAACGACGGCCCTAAGAGGAGGAGCACAACGGCAAACAAAAACCTGTACATGATGCTACTTCGAGCGGAGGGATGAGCTAGCTGTTGAATTGTAGGCCCCGCCGATGGCGGGACGCCATAGTCTACACTTCCGTGGGCCTGTGTTGCTGGGCGACGCCCCGGCCTGGCGACACGCTCATTGTTTGCCGCCTGGCGATTCGGCATCGGGGCTGCTTATGCAGGAACCAGCTGCAGTACCGTTCGGGAGCCTGCATCTGCGGGCGCAGAGCTACCCGACCGGTGCGACTTCCGCGTTATTTTCTCTCTGCGATCGGTGGCGTCACCCGAGGCGGCTGGAGGCTCAGACAAGTCGCAGCGGTGGACATCACCTCCCTCAGTTCCGGCACCCGCCAAGTGTCCGGGGTCCGACCACCCGTCCGCAACTGTACACTGGCTAAAACGCTGGCGTTGGAACGGGCGTTGGCCGGCGTGGTCGACTGGCACGCACGGGGGCTCCGGCGTACCGGGTGCGCGGCAGCGGTCCACTGGGCGCCCGCTCATCCGGCCGCTGGGGTGGGTTGCTGCGCGGTGAATCGGGGCCTGCTTGCCGAGTCGGCTTTAGCGCGTGTCGTGCTTCTTTCGATGCCACCGGCGTCGCAACGCGAGCGGCCCGCAGTAGAAGAGTGCGCCCAGCACGCCGCCGCAAACGACCAACAGGAGGCTCAACAAGGCGTGGTAGGTCCGGGCGGAGTTGAGGTCGCCCCCCGTGTCGGACTCCGAGAGTGATTGCAGCCGCTGCAATGAAATGTGAAAGGCAACCTCGGCCATCGCGGCGCCGACGCCCGCCACCCACAACAAGAGCACCCACCGCCGGAATCGGGGCGGCCGCGGGCCGGCCGGCCCGGGGGGCGCCGGCCGGGTCAGTGGTGATTGGTAGGGGTTTTCCACCGTTCAGTCCTGCTACGTGTGCCGCCGCTGTCGCACAGCGAAGCGCAAGGCGTGTTTGCCGTGCCGCCGCGACGAGCGGGGTCGCCGCTCTTACTCCTCCCACGGGTTGATCAGCATCCCCCCCGTCGACGCAAAATCCGCCACGTTGCGGGTCATCAACCTCATGCCGTGGTGGATGGCGGTGGCGGCGATCAGCCCATCGGCCAGCGAGATCGTGCCACCGGCCGCCGCGGATCGCGCTGCCAGTTCGCCCCAGAGCCCGGCGACCTGGGCATCGACCGGGAGGAGCCTGTCTGCGAAACTCCGTTCTGCTTGGGCGAGCCAGAGCTCGAGGGCATCGCGGAGTTTGCCGCGGGCAAGCCGCGCCACGCCGTAAGCGATCTCGCCAATCGAGACCACGCTTAAGAACTGATTGAATTCGTCCAGCTCTGCCAGCCGCCTGCGTACGCCGGGGTTCCCGCGCGGCTTGCGTGCTTCGGAGACGACATTCGTATCGAGCAACACCTTCACAGGTCGACCTCTCGCATCGGCGATGGGTCGCGGCTCGGCAACTCTAGGTCGTCGATGCGGGGGCCTTCCAGCAGCCACTGCTTGAAACTGGGACGCTGTCCGGTCAGCTCCAAGTACGTCTCTTCCGCCACAACGATTACGCCCACCCCGTTTCGCCGAATCGTTTGAGGCCCTTCGGACGTGGCCCGGGTCACAAGCTCGCTGAGCTTATTCTTGGCCTCGGCTAATTTCCATTCCATCGCGGCTCCTTAGCTAGATTGTCTAGCTAAGTCTGGGTCGACAGGCCGGAGCCGTCAATCTTGGCGCGCCCCGGACAAACTCTCGGCGGCGCCGGTGGCTAGGAATCGTTGTCGCGGGCGCCGACGCCGGCCGCGACAATGCACGGCGTATGTCTGCGGATGGGCGGTTTGCGTGCGCCTAGTTTTGTCCCTTTGCTGTCCGCTGGAGCTGCTCCGTGGAGGCTTGCTGCTTGCATGTTGGCGCCCGGAAACCCTTTGCCTTGGGGCATTCTTGGGGGGAGGTGGGGGGTTTGTCCGATTTTCGATCCGCCAGGTGGGGGACAAAACGGACAAAACCTCTCCACGCGTCCGGCGGGGGCGCCGGGCGGTCAGCTCCGGCCGATCGCCGTGATCGCCAGGCCGACCACGATCAACCCCATCACCAGCCACAGCACCCAGGTCCGCGGGCCCTGCTGTTCGGCCGGTTCGTCGGTGAACTCGGGGAGGTCGCGGGTGAGCTTGCGGTACTCGGCGTCGCCGAACTCGTCGGCAAGCTGCTGCCGCAGCAGCCCCTCGACGCTGCGGGCGTTGAAGGGGCGGCCGTCGGGTTCCTTGGCCATCAGTTGCTGCACCAGGTCGTCGAGCCACCTGGGGCAGTCGACCCCCGCGTCGCGGACGCTGGGGACCGGCTTGTTGAGGTGCTGGTCCCACACCTGGGCGAAGTTGGCGCCCAGGTACGGGGGCCTGCCCGTGAGCATCTCGTACATCACGCAGCCCAGCGAGTAGAGGTCGGCCTTGCCGGAGATGCGTGCGTCGGCCCGGATCTGTTCCGGAGACATATAAGCATAGGTGCCCACGGTGATCCCCTGGGCGGTGATGTCGGCGGCGTAGGTGTCGCGGGCGATGCCGAAGTCGCCCAGCACCAGGTCGCCCTGGTCGTTGAAGAACAGGTTGCTGGGCTTCAGGTCGCGGTGGATCACCCCGTGGTTGTGGGCGTGCTGCAACGCGGAGGCGATCTGCAACGCGAACCCGGCCACCTGCGGCCAAGGCATGGGGCCGAACCTGGCCAAGCGGTCCTTGAGCGAGCCGTGCTCCAGCAGTTGCATCGCGTAGAAGAGCTGCCCGTTCATCTGCCCGCCGCCGAAGTGGCGGACGATGTGCGGGTGGTTGAGCCGCTCGGTGATGACGATCTCGCGTTCGAAGCGCTCAACGATGTTCGCGTCGCCGGTGACGTTGGGGTGGAGCAGCTTGACGGCGACGGGGGCGTCGAGGTCGGGGCTAGTGGCCCGGTAGACCACGCCCACGGTCCCCGTGCCGAGGCGGTCGCCCAGCTTGAAGGTCGACTTGGTGGGCAAAAAATGAAGCCTGCGTTCGGCCATCGAAGCTCTCAGAGGAGTCGGCTGGGGGATGCTGCTATCATCGCCCAATGGGCGGGGGGCTGCAACTTCGAGTTGGGGGACTTGGTGTGGGAAAAGGCTCTCGCGGAGGCGCGGAGACGCAGAGGATTCTCTGGTGCTCTGCGGCTCTGCGCCTGTGCGAGTGATCGTCGTTCGGGCGGCCCGAAACCCTTCCAACGGCACATCGGATCGGATAGCTTTCTCGCTAGCGGTTCTTAACTCTTCTTGCTTCTGGGGATGAAGATCATGGCGATGACTCCGCAAGACGTCCTGGCGCTCTGTCGGGAACGCGACATCAAGGCGATCGACTTCCGCTTCATGGATTTCCCCGGCCTGTGGCAGCACTTCTGCATCCCCGTGGGGAAGCTGGACGAGGCGCTTTTTGAGGAGGGGTTGGGCTTCGACGGCTCGAGCATCCGCGGCTGGCAGGCGATCAACGAGAGCGACATGCTGCTGGTCCCCGACCCGGAGACCGCGTTCGTTGATCCGTTCGCCCACATGCCGACCATGGTGATCATCTGCAACGTGCAGGACCCGATCACCCGCGAGGACTACACCCGCGACCCGCGCAACATCGCCCGCAAGGGGGTGAACTACCTGCGGAGCACCGGCATCGCCGATACTTGCTTCATCGGCCCCGAGGCGGAGTTCTTCGTCTTTGATGACATCCGCTTCGACTCGCGTCCCGAGGGCAGCTACTACCTGATCGACAGCGCCGAGGCGGAGTGGAACCGCGGCGCGGACGAGGGCCCCAACCTGGGGCACAAGATCCGGCACAAGGAGGGGTACTTCCCCTGCCCGCCGGCAGACACGCTGTTCGACATCCGCAACGAGATGATGCAGACGATGATCGAGTGCGGCATGGACGTAGAGGCCGCCCACCACGAGGTGGCGACCGCCGGCCAGTGCGAGATCGACCTGCGGTTCGACGAACTGGTGTCCATGGGAGACAAGATCTGCAAGTACAAGTACATCATCAAGAACGTGGCCCACCGGCACGGCAAGAGCGCCACGTTCATGCCCAAGCCGCTGTTCAGCGACAACGGGTCGGGGATGCACTGCCACATCTCGCTGTGGAAGGGGGGCGAGCCACTCTTCGCCGGCAACGGCTACGCGGGCCTGTCGGAGATGGCCCTGTACGCCCTGGGGGGGATCCTGAAGCACGCCCCGGCGCTGCTGGCGCTGACCAACCCCACCACCAACAGCTACAAGCGGCTGGTGCCGGGCTTCGAGGCGCCGGTGAACCTGGCGTACAGCCAGCGGAACCGTTCGGCGTCGTGCCGGATCCCGATGTACAGCCCCAGCCCCAAGGCGAAGCGGATCGAGTTCCGCTGCCCCGACCCCAGTTGCAACCCCTACCTGGCTTTCACTGCGTTGATGATGGCGGCGCTGGACGGCATCCAGAACAAGATCGACCCGGGCGAGCCGCTGGACAAGGACATCTACGATCTGTCGCCCGAAGAGCTGGCCGACGTGCCGTCGACCCCTCCCTCGTTGGAAGCGGCGCTCGAGGCGCTGGCCAAGGACCACGAGTTCTTGCTCCGCGGCGACGTGTTCACCGAGGACGTGATCAGCACGTGGATCTCGTACAAGATGAAGAACGAGGTAAAGGTGCTCGCCCTCAGGCCGCACCCGCACGAGTTCTGCATGTACTACGACATGTAGCCCAGAGGGACCGCCCCGCGCGAGCTGGACCGTCGCCGGCGCCATCTCGTCATGCGCGATCGCGGAGGCCAGGGGCGCGGGCGCCCCAGCTCGCTCTCGCTTTTGAGGAATTCAGCGGCGCAAAAAAAGAGGGGGCCGGCCCGTTTGGGCCGACCCCCTTCTTCGATTACTCAACGAAACCCGGGTGACGAATCGCCTTAGGCGGCTTCGTCGGCCTTGGGGGCCTCAGGGGCCTTCGGGGCTTCCGGCGCCTTGGGGGCCTCGGGGGCCTTCATCTCGCCGGCGGCCGGGGTCGGGGCGTCGGCGGGGGAGCTCTCGATCACGACCGAACCCTCCACGACCGCGCCGCCACAACCACAACCCGACTCAACCACGGCCGAGCCGCAGCCACAATCAGCGGCCGGGGCGCCGCAACCACAATCACTCGCCGGGGCGCTGCAGCCGCAGTCGCTGACCGGGGCGCTGCAACCGCAATCGCTCACGGGAGCTTCGCAGCAGGTGGGCTGCTGGGCGCAGCACGAGACCGGCTCGCAGCAGGTGGGGGCGGGGCAGCAGTTCGACTTCTTCTTGCCACACAGCTTGGCGAACAGGCCGGCCTCGGCGGTGCTGGCGGTGGCCAGTGCCAATCCGGCAACCAGGGTCGCAGCAACTCCGAAACGCAAAACGGGGGTAAACGACATCACAGTCTCTCCTTAAGCGGGTGCGCTCGATCAATGGGACGGCAACCATGCCGGATGGGGGAGATCCCTCAGCCAGACCACAGGGTATGAGCGCTTCTACTCGGTGGCCGGGTTGCTCTGTCTCGCCGGAAAAAGGCCGCGACACCGCGTGCTGGGCCTTGGTTCCGATTGCGTAGGTTAAGGGGCTTGGGGTGTTTCGTCAATCTTGCCAGGCCTGGCAAGGTCCGCGGAACCACTCACAAGAACAACGGGCCTCGCCCAGCGAATGAGCGAGACCCGTTGTGGTCGATCGTTTTGGCGGCAGGCCGCCTGTCTGACTACATGCAGCAAGGAGTGCAGCACGGGGTGCAGCAATTCTTGGCGGCACGCTTGGCCCGCATGCGAGCGAAGCAGCCCTGACGCTGGGGCTTGCAGCACGGATCGCAGGGGTCGCAGCACACGGGAGCGGGCGCACAGCACGAAACGGGCTCGCAGCAAACGGGGGCGGGCTCGCAGCAGACCGGCTCAGGAGGACAGCACGGCTCCGGGGCGGGGGCGCAGCAGGGCTCCGGGGCGGCGCAGCAGGTCTGCTCAACGGCACAGCACGAGGCCGGCGCGGGGCAGCAGTTGTCCGCCTTCTTCTTGTGGAACAAACCAGCTTCGGCGCTGGTGGCCATCACGACGACGGCGAGCACCAGGCTCGCCTGCACGAACTTCGCAAAACGCATCTCAATTCCTCCACTAAAACTGGCCATGGGCCACAACAGCTTCCCAGGCGGCGACAAGCCGGCTGAGTGGTCACCCGCTGTGGGATCTGCCTGCCAGGGGTCTGGCTGACAGAAGGTTGAGGCGGGTGGCATTTCCGATTTTGTACCGGGGGCGTCGCCGCTATACGGGCCGACGATGCCTCACAAGTGGGATGGGGGCGAATTTTCCGGTCAGGGAATCTGCGCGCTCTTCACAACCTGCGCCGCAAGGCTACCATTCTGCTGCCGGCTGTCAACGGGCCTCCGCACAGAAATCACTAAAGTGCTCAGGCGTCGGCGCCGGGAATGACGCAAAAACCCCCAGAAACACGGCCCGAGAACCGTGTTTGCCGGTGCGTCCGGAACGTCCCGCGCAGGCCGAACGCGGGGGCTCTTTGCGGGGAGATTTCCGCGGCGAATTGATTGAAGAGGTTGTCGTAGATGATTATGATCAGGAAAAGCTTAGCGGCGGGCCGTAAAGGTTCCGAACAGCTCAAGTTTGTCTTCCGTATCGAGTGCGAAGAAGCTCTTCCCCGGTCCACCCCCTGGAAACGCTAGTGATCTGACACAGCCAAGACGCACCGCGTCGTTCCCACCGCCGAGTCGATCGTTTCCTGGAAGAGTTGGCCCTGCTGGGGCCGCTTTCGTCAGGTCTGGTTGCGGGGATCGTGCGTCACCAGTGCTGTTAGGTCTCCTCATCACCCGATGTCGATATCTATCTCACCATCGATCGATACGCTTCTGGCGCTCTCGCCAGAATCGGCAGATAGCTGGGTGCTTGGGGAAAACCCCAAGGTCGTCCAGATCGCCCGGCACGCAGAGAAAGCGGCCGAAGTGCAGTGCCCCGTTCTCGTGACCGGCGAAACCGGCACCGGAAAGGAAGTGTGGGCGAAACTGCTGCACCAGATCGGCCCCCGCCGCGACCGACCGCTGTTGCCGGTCAACTGCGCAGCGCTCACCCCCACGCTCGCTGAGAGCCAACTCTTTGGCCACGAGAAGGGCGCCTTTACCGGCGCCGCCGGCAAGAGCCTGGGCGTCTTCCGGGCCGCCGAAGGGGGGATCGTCTTTCTCGACGAGGTCGGGGAGATGCCGCTCGAGCTGCAGCCGAAGCTGCTGCGAGTCTTGCAGCAGGGAGAAGTGACCCCCGTCGGCGCCTCGCACCCGATTCAAGTGAATGTGCAAATCATCGCCGCGACCAACCGCGACCTGGAGCAAGAGGTAGCGGCAGGCCGGTTCCGCGAAGACCTCTACTACCGCCTCAACATGGTAGAGCTGCGGGTGCCGCCGTTGCGGCAAAGGGTCGAGGACATCCCGCGGTTTGTCGAGTACTTTTCCTGCAAGTACGCCGCCCGCTACAGCCGCGCCCAGTGGCGACCGAGCGACGAGCAGTTGCAGGGATTCTGCGAGTTCCACTGGCCGGGCAATATCCGCCAGCTCTCGCACGTGATCGAACAAGCGTACGTGCTGGACTGCGAGCCGACGTTGCCGGCCCTACGCTCCGGCGACACAAATGCTCCCAGCCTGCCCTTTACCAACCTCGACAGGCTCCGCGCGGCCGCGGTGCGGCAGGCCCTCCGGTCGTCGCAGGGGCACAAGGGGCGTGCCGCTCGTTTGCTGGGGGTGCACCCCAACACGATGACTCGGCTGATTCAGCAGCTTGGCGCCGACGAGTCGGCGGAGTCCTAGCCCCCGCTCGGTCGGCCCTCGATTGAGGCTTCTGCCTCCCGTGCTGCGGTCTCTCGGCCGCGGACAGGGAGAACGGACCCAGGCTCGCCCCATCCCGGCTTTCTGGGGCCTCTCCACCTTTCTGGTGGCTTCTCCCTGCTTCTGTGAAATATGACACAAGTTGCTTCTGGGTATAGGTTTGCGGCGTTGCGTGCCGCGGAGAGATCAGCGGATCAGGGAACCGCAGCGCCCTGGCCGACGATGATGGTTGATCCTCCGTGATTCGCAACACGTTTGCCATCAATGGGTTACGTCCCGTTGTCTTCGCTAGTCAAGGCTCTGGCACGCCGCTCGCTTAAGCAGAGGCACGGAGCAGGCAACGGCGTTTGTAGATGCGCTCGGCGACCACGGGACCGGGGAGTCCCCGCCGGCCTGCAAGTTCCTCAAGCAGATGGAGACGCAAAATGGCTAGCGAACAGCGGCAGGGTTTCGGTAACGGTTCGGCCGATAGCGACGACTCTTCCTCTTTCAACTACGGCACACGCAACCGGGCGAACGCCGCCGACAACCGGCCGGTGCAGGGTCGGCGTCGTGGAAAGACGCCTCAGTCGATCAACGGCATCCACCGTCGTCGCCGCCGCAAGATGTCTTGGTAGTCGGTGACCGGGTGGCTTGCGTTTTCTGCATGTCGGGCGTCTCGCTCGCCGATGACTCCATGCGCAAGCAGCTCGTCCGACCCCAGCAAACGGGGCGCAACTTTACCTAGCGGAGGGCGACTATGCCCGTAGAAACTTACGCGGCGTCGGAGCCGCGGGCGTCGCCTATTGCGGCCATCGCTACGGCGACCATGCGCTGCTTGATCGTTGCGCGCAGCGAACGTCAGCGGCGCTTCCTGATGCGGTCGGCTTCCGAGGCCGGCTGGGAGGTTGTTTCGTGCCGATCCGCCGAAGAGGCCGTTCGGCAGTCGCGACTGAGGCGTGCGGCGTTTGCGCTGATCGATGTCGCCGAGGCGGGTCCCCCCGTCGAGGGCCGCATCGATGGCGTCGACCGCGACGCGATCGGGGCGTTGATCCGCGCGCTGCATGGCGACCGAGTGTTGGTGGCCGTGTGCGTCGCGGACGGAGATTCGGAAGGCGAGTTGTGGGCCCGTTGCCTGGGCGTATGGGCTTGCCTGCCGGGTGTTGTTGAAGGCTGCGATTTGCCGTCAATCTGCCGCGACGCAAAAGCAGCCGTGCGGAAGGTCGCTCGCGTAGACGCGGGTCGTCTCGCCAGCGAAACCGCCGCTTCGTGGTAGCCGCTCCCGCCACGCGATCGAAGGCCCGGGGGGAGGGGGAAACCGTAGAGATCTTCGAAGGGAGAAAACCATGCCATTGGAAAGTCAGGAGCCGTTGGACGACGACGCGCTCCGTAGGCTTGATCCGCCGGTGCGAGAATCGCTGCCAGTAGGGAGCGCAAAGCGTTCCGTGCCGGGGCGGGCCTCGAAGCGGCCATCGAACGGGCGCAGGAAGCGGACCGCGGGGCCAATGGGAGGAATCCACAAACGCCGCAACAAACGCACCTCTTGGTAGCGGTGGTTGCGGTGTGGCAGAACGAGCCGGCCGCCGCGCGATTGGCGCTTGCCAACGCGCGGCCGGCTAGGCTACGCTTCACCAAGACGCTTCCTCAGGAAGCGGCTGCGGGCGTAACTCAGTGGTAGAGTGCTAGCTTCCCAAGCTGGAAGTCGTGGGTTCGAATCCCATCGCCCGCTCTTGACGTAAATCCCGCCGAATCAAGCACTTGTGATACCTGCCAATTCTCGGCAGTGCGGCGTTTCCCGAGGGCGCAAAACGGTACGTACCGTTTTGCACTCTGCGTAATCTGGGAGACCTGCACATGCCCCGTCTTAGCGTTGGCGTCCCGAAGTACCGTAAGCACCGCGCCAGTGGTCAGGCCATCGTCACCCTCGCCGGCAAGGACTATTACCTCGGGCCGCACGGCACGAAGGTCAGCAAGCTCGAGTACGACCGCGTGGTCCACGAGTGGCTGGCCGCCGGTCGGTCTCCCTCCTTCGGCGCCCCGGCGGATCGGCTAACCATGGTCGAGCTGATCGCTGCCTACCTCCGGTTCGCCAAGCCGTACTACGGCGCCGGGAACCGCGGCGAGTTCACCAACATGAAGCGGCCGCTGCGGCTGCTCCGCGAATTGTACGGCCGGACCAGCCCGGCCGAGTTCGGGCCGGCCCAGTTCAAGGCGATCCGAGAGAAGCTGATCGCCGAGGGCCTCGCCCGGACCTACATCAACGCGTTGATGAAGCGCCTGTGCCGCTTCTTCCGCTGGGCCGCGTCGGAGGGGCACATCCCGCCCGCCACCCCCCAGACCCTGTCGTTGATCCCGGGGCTTCGCAGGGGCCGCTCCGGCGCCCACGAGAGCGCGCCGGTGCATGCGGCTGACGCCTCGGTAGTCGATCAGACCCTGCCTCACCTCACGAGCGTGGTATCCGCGATGGTCCGCCTCCAGATGCTCACCGGCGCCCGCCCGGGTGAGGTCTGCATGCTCCGCACGACGGACATCGACCGTTCGACCGAGGTCTGGGAGGCTAGGCTTGTTGATCACAAGACCGCCCATCACGACCGCGACCGCACGCTCTACTTCGGCCCGAAGTCCCAGGCGGTCCTTCTTCCCTTCCTCGAGGGAGCCGAAGAAGGGTACGTCTTCTCGCCCGCCGCCTCGGTCAACGAGATGCGGCTTCGCCGCGCCGCGGAACGCAAGACGCCCCTCTCCTGCGGCAACCGCGCCGGTTCGAAGTACACCCCCAAGCCCAAGCGGCCTCCCAAGCCGTGCTACACGACGCAAAGCTACGGGCGTGCGATCGCACGTGCAGCGGAGCTGGCGGGCGTCGAGCGTTGGAGCCCCAACCAGCTGCGACACTTAGTTGCTACGCGCGTGCGCCGGGACTATGACCTGGACGCCGCCAAGACACTGCTGGGACACAGCCAGGTGGGGACGACGCAGCTCTACGCCGAGAAGGACCGTCGGCGGGCGATCGAGGTGGCGCGTGAGATCGGCTAGCCAGCAGCTCCGCCACGGCGCCGCGAGCGGCAGGCTAGCTGTCCGCATCGGCGGCACGATGATTACACCGGAACCCAAGCGACACGAGCAGCCATGAGCGGCCCCAGCCCCGAGAACAGCTCGCCCCTCAATGCAGGCTCGGCAACGGCCGAATCGGTCGCCGCCTGGTGGGGGGTCGATGCCGATCTCGTCGGCCGCTGCTTAGACAAAATCATCGGGCACTGCGCGCGAATCCACGCCAGCGAAGAAGCCAAGCAGCGCTACCAAGATTTGCTCGAGGACGCCTTGCGAGCAGCCTTCAGCCACGACGGCGACGCCCACCAATCCGAGCTAGGGACCCGCGCCGAGCAGTTGCTCGAGGAGTTCGCCGCGTCGGACTTGGATCAGATGTACCGGCGGGTTGGGATCATCGATCAGCTCGTTGATGGGCGATTGCCCGTGTTACAGATCGACGAGCTTGCCAAACAGATCCAAGACTTTCACGACTTCCAGGTCTTGCATGAAGAAGCACTCCTGGGCACCGGTCTGCCGCCCGAGATGTTCCCCGGGCTTTGCCTCCTCCACGAGGAGCTGGGTCGACTCTATGACGCCCGCGTCTCGTCTCCGCTTTACCCCCCACGCCTGGGTCCAGGCGTGGGGTATCCGTTGGGTCCCAGCCCCTACAAGTGGTACCGTTGGGTCATCGTCAACCAGACGCTTCCGATCGGGAGCGGGCTCTTTCACGGCCAGGCTCGAGAGAACGCCGCGGGCGAGTCGGCAGAGGGCCCAGATTGGCCTGCAGGCCAAAAGGTACTGGCGCAGTGCCATATGGAAGACGCCGACCCGCACCGTTTTCTGTGTATGGCCGATGTAGTGGGCATCGAGCAATTTAGGCCCCAGTTCTTCAAAGTACGCCTGCAAGTGCTTGCCGACTTGGCAAAAGCATTAAGCACGCCTGGAAGGGGAGCGGATCTGCTCGGGGGCTGCTTGAGCCGGCTCGGCGAGGAGTTTGATCGCAGCGACATCGACTACCTGCTGGCATTCGACCGCCGCTACGTCGGGGGTGACGCGGCGGGGTGCGGCACACCCCAGTACTCCAAGAAGAGCAACCCTGGGGGCTTGAGCAACCTGGTGCGTGTGGTTAGTCAGATGGAGTGCGAGTGCCGCTTTGGCACATGGGACTCTGTGGCGCGCCGAGCCCCGCAGTGCCTGAAGGGACCCTCGACCGACGCTCTACCGCAGCCGGGGTTCGCCGTGAACTGGAGGGGGTATTTTGCGGCCGCCCTGGTGGCGCAGCGCGTTGAGGAACTTCGTAAAGAGCTGGACTGCTTCTGCGACGACCTCATCGCGGCCCAAGAAGAAGTCGATGGATACTTGCAGGAGATCCCCCAACGGGTGAGAATCTGGCTGGACGATTCTGTCGAGGTCACGGTCTGCGTGCGCGTCGATCCGCGAGTAGCGTCGATCATCGAAGAGGCCCTGCCGGTCGCAATCGAAAAGATGACGACGACCGCCCTGGACAGCCTTCAGGCAAGCTCGGACCAGGCCGCCGCCACGGCCCGCCGATATCCGGAGGGGCCGCTGGGTTTGAATCAGTGGGTTTGGAATGGCAAAATCGTTGAAGTGACAATGCAACCGATGCAAGCGAAGGTCGCCCGCCTGCTATTCGCTGCGGATGGCAAACCAGTGGACTACGCTGACCTGGCAAAAGCGTGTTGGGGCCATAACGAGAATGTGGAGGACGGGACTATTTACAAACAAGGAAACCTTCTCAATGAGTACTTCCGTAAACATAAAGTCCCGTTGAAGGTCGCGCCGGGCGAGCGCGGCGGCCCCCGTCAAATGATCCTACTTGAGACAGAGCAGCCTGCGATCTCTACCGAGTAGCAATTAAACTGGTGCCGGCGTCGGGTCACCTTCAAGTCGATCGGTCCGAGCCTTTGGTCGCGTCGACTCTATCTCTCTCTCTGGACGGACGGTCGAAACCAGGGGACCGGCTGCCGTTTCACTAAAATCCTCGCGCGTACTTCCGGGCACGGTTTTGAAGTCGTAATCGCCCCAGCAACCGCGAAGCCAGCACCGGCCGGACCGGCCACTCAACATCGCTGAGCATGGGCCTGGCGAGTTGATCATGGCCAGAGGGTTTCGTTTCGGATGGCTATCGCCAACGTCGGCCAAGGAGATTGCATTTCGCTCTCTTCAAGTCGCAGCGTAGCACGCGGTTGTCGCTGTCGTCCAAGCGCGAGTCTCACGGATCAGACTTGCGAATAGCGCGCATCAACTCTTCAGCCGAAGACTCAAATCCCAGGAGTGATGTCGGCCTGTTTATCTGCGTGCTGTTCGGGTACGCCGAAAACATCGGCTTATACGCTTTCTAATCTGAACTAGCGCGCCTTCTATTGCGCCCTCCCATTTTACCCATCATACTGCGGCGATCCCCTTTAGCATGGAGGTCGCGATGCGGATCAAGGACCATCTCCCGATTGAGGAGCTGCGGCGCCTAGCGCGGGCAGAGAAGGACATCGGCCGGTTCCAGCGGCTGCGGATCGTGCTGCTTGGTTTGGAGGGCTGGACCGCCCCGGCGATCGCCACGGCGGTGGGGCTGTCGCGTCGCATCTGCCAGCGGTGGGCCGCCCGCTACAACGCCGAGGGCCTGGCGGGCCTCGACGATCGGCGGGGGCGCGAGCCGCGGCTGCCGATCGACGCCGAGCAAGAGGCCGCGTTCCGCCAGCGGATTGAAGCCGGGCCGGTCGAAGGGGACGAGGTCTGCACGCTGCGCGGCAAGGACTTTCAGCGGATCTTGGCGGCAGAGTTCAACCTGCTCCGGTCGCTGCCGTCGGTCTATGGGCTGCTGCACCGCTTGGGGTACAGCTGCCTGCGTCCTCGGCCGCGGCATCGCAAGGCAGATCCGGCGCAGGTCGAAGCGTTCAAGCAAGCGTGGCCTGAGCGCCTCGACAAGATCGCCGCGGAGCACCCGGGCAAGCGGCTGCGGGTCTACTTCCAGGACGAGTCGCGGTTCGGCCAGCAGGGGACCAACACCAACGTCTGGGCCGAGAAGGGCTCACGGCCAACGGCGGTGCGTCAGACCGAGTACGAGTACCTGTGGGTCATCGGCGCCGTGTGCCCCGAGACTGGGAACGCCGAGGGGCTCCTCAGCCCGCAGTTGAACACGCAGATCGTCAACTCATTCTTGGAGCTGTTCGCCAAGACCATCCCCGAGGGAGAGCACGCCGTGATGATCTGGGACGGCGCAGGCTTCCACACCAGCAGCGCGCTGCGTGTGCCGGAGAACGTGACGCTGGTGAAGCTGCCCCCCTACAGCCCCGAGCTCAACCCGATCGAGAACCTCTGGCACTACCTCAAGAGCCACTTCTGGAGCAACCGCGCCTACGCCGACTACGACGCCCTCGAAGCGGCCGCCATGGCCGCATGGCGCGTCGCCGTCCTCGACCAGGACCTCGTCCGTTCGGTCTGCGCAGCTCCCTACCTCGATCGCGCTACTTCAAAATAGAAAGCGTATTAAGGTGCCTCAATCGATAGATATGTTCGGCTGCTCACGGAGACGGGCGAGCTCTCTAGTCCTAGCTGGGCGTCCTGCACTCAGTGGCCCGCTCAACGGCTGCAGCATCGCCGAAGGTCTGTGTTCCGACACAGATACCTGCTCGGGCATTAGACGGAATTATAAATTCCGTCTGAGGTTCCGTGGGAGTTCCGTGCGTCCGATTACGCTCTGGGTTAGTTGATCACAAACTGACCCAAGCCGGACCAAACGATGTTGCACGTAGCCCCCGGGGAGCCTCTGCTCCCCGTCCCTGAAGCGGTCGAGCAGGCCACTGGCCGCCGACCTTCCAGCGCTAGTTGCCACAGGTGGCGCCTCCGCGGGATCGCTGGAATTCCCTTGCCCACGCTTAAATTTGCGGGACGGCGAGTGTGTTCTCGAGACGCCGTACTGCGCTGGCTATATGCCACGAACGCGGCGATGGGGGAGGCGATCACGGTCGGCCTTGGTTCGGCTATTCCTTCCGCGGACAAGGCCCCATCGCCCATCACTGGGTGCGACCGCGAACCCGAGCACAACCACCGCGTTGAGGCCGCCGAGCGCGAACTCGATCGAGAGGGGCTTTAGTGTCGCCCACCAATCCACCGGAACCTTTAGTTACGGCTTCGTCTGACCGGCTAGGCCAAATGACGAAGCAGGTCTGTCCGAATGCGCCTAGCCAGAACGTGAACGGCCTTCGCCGCGGGCCGTGCAACCCTTTCGGGCTCCTAACGCCCACCCACTACTCACAGGAGAAGAAGATGATCGTAAGCTCTTGCCGCTATCCGAATGCAGACCCGTCGCCGGAAGCGCGCGCCGAGACGCTAGTAACAACCAAAGAGCCCTGGTTCAAGGCGATGTTGGTCGGGCAGGAGGTTCGTGACTTTGTGACCGGCCTTCTCAACGCGTGTGGCGTCTCTGCGAAGAATGATGCGCTCTTGCTGGCGATCGCAACGGCGGCCGCCAAGGATGTCGTCGACGCAGAGTTGGGCGACCCGACCGAGCCCCTCGCGGAAGAGGGCTCTGCGCAAGATGGGGTCTCCGTGCCGCCCGAGCGCAACCCGCGCCATCTGCTTATCGAGATCGTACAGAACGCGGCGGGCCCCGAGGCCCAGCTCAAGCTCCTCCGGCACTTCCTGCGCTCGGCGATGTGGGCCGCGGCGACCCTCAGCGAAGACGGCCCCTACGCCAATTAGCGACAGGGCCGCCGGCGTTTGATCCGGCGGCCCTCCTTTTCCACCACTCAACCCTATGGAGTCGATCATGTCCAAAGTCAACGAAGTCCAGCCCCCGGAAGAGAGCAAGAGCGAGGCGGAACTCAAGCGTCCCGACAAGAGGCACGGGTTGTCGCAGCGAGATTTCAATGTGTTCCTCAAAGCGATGCTGCATCCGGCAGTGATGCCCGAGTGGGACGACGATAGGCATTGCGCCGAGTACACGGCCGCCGTCCGTGACGTGGTGTTGGCACTGGAGCGCGAGGGGGCAGGCGCTGACGATCGCGAGGTCCGTCAGGAAGACACTGAGCCCGGGCCCGCCGATCGTGACTTCGTCGCGGAGCTCGCTGTCCTCTACCGGCAGACGCCGGACGCGCAGACGTTCGTTCTTCTGGCGCGCAGGGTCCAAGCCGTGTTTCAGGGCCGCGCAGACCCAACCATTGCGTTGGCGTTCTCTCACGCCTTTTGGAACACGCCGGAGCCAGGGCTGCTTGAACGTAAGCGTCAGGCGTAGCCCGCAAAGTTGAGGCGCCCAGGCGCCGCGACGCGTGATTCATCAAGAAGGACCCTCGCCCCCAAGCAACCCGGAGGAAGAGAGAGTGTGTGACAGTGACGCCGCCCGGCCGCAAGGCCGGGACGGCGTCGAGAGTCCAGTTCGAAGCATCACCAACAAACAGGACAGATCATCATGGCCAAGGCCACAACAACCCCTATTGTACCCAAAACCGCCCGCCGCACCAAGCAGAGCTCAGCGAAAGCCGACCCCGACGCCGGCAAGTTCGACCAGCGGGAGGCGCTCTACAACGGCGGAGCGATCGGCGCGGCGCACGAGATCGCGGTCGGCGCCGAGCGGATCACGTCGAGCCGCGGCTTGATGCTCGACATCGATCTCAAGCTGATCAAGTCCGGCGGGCTCTTTGAGACGGTGGGCGACGACCCGTTCGCGTTCTACGCGCAGGTCTTTAAACCATTGCTTGCCCGGCACAGCCTCCTCAAAAAGGCCGAGGTCCGCATGTCGGGCGGCGGACTCCATGCGCTGCTGTGGCTCGACGAGCCGATCGAGTTCTTCTCCGACGACGAGCGGGACCGCTGGGCGATCACGACCCAGATCGTTCAGTATGCCCTGCCGTCGGACCCGCGGGCGCCGGGGATCACGGCGATGACCCGGCCGGTGGGCGCGATCAATAGCAAGAACGGCGCGCGAGTTGTGCAGCTTGCCCCCGGCGCGCCGTGCACCGCGGGCGAGATCGAGGCGTTTCGCGACGAGCTGAACGCCTCGCCGTTCAAATCGCTCGTCCAGCTCTGGACCGGCTCGGACCGCCTGGAGCCGTGCCCCTGCTGCCGGGCGGAGGGCTCGTCTCTTGCCGTGCTCGATCACCGCGGCCGCTGCTACAAGACGTGCGGCACGGTTTCGATCGAGACGTTTGTTTCGGAGGCGCTCGTCGATGCCCCGGAATAGCCCCGCCACTAGGAACGGTGCCGCCGCTCAGTTCGCGCGGAACTTCGCGGCGGCGCGGAGCGCCTTCGCCCGTCTGCCCGCGCCGGGGGCGCGCAGCGTCTCCGAGATCGAAGGGATGACCAAGACCGGCGTCTTCTTGAAACACCATTCGGTTGTCCTCGGCGAAATCCGCCAGGTCCTGGTCGACTCGCATCAAGTCTTTCACTGGAACGGCGAGCTCTTCTACGAGCGGCGGATCGGCGAGCGGCTCGACCTGATTCCGCTGACGTCCGACGGCGCTCCAACTAAGGACGCGGCCGCAACGCTGAGCAATTTGTTCTACATGAAGCAATCCCAAAAGGAGGAGTAACGTGGCTGACACAACCTTTGCGCCAACCAAAGACCTCGTGGGACTGGTGTTCGCCGACGAGCAGACGCAGGAGGCGCTGCCGAAGATCAAGGTGTACGCCCGCAGGCCGCTGTACGGCCCTGACTTTGAACTGCGCGGGCCGGGCTATTACGCGGAGCAAGAGACGCTCATCCACGGCGTGCCGATTGCACCGGCCCTGTTTGAGCCCGCCTGCGCCGCGGGCTCGATCTTCGCGGGGCTCCCGACGCGGCTCGCGGACCTGCTGGAGGACGTGCCGTTCGCGTCCCGGATCGACCTCGTCAACTTCATTGGAGTGCTGCTGACGGCCCTTCTGGGACACTTGTTCGCCGCAGTTGGCAAGCCGATCGCGGCCATCCTCGCCAACCAGAAAGGGGTCGGCAAGACGCTGCTTGCGCGCACGGTCGGCGCCATCTGCGACGGCGAGGACCCGAAACTAGTCGCGATGCTCCCGGACGAAGAAGAGCAACGCAAACATATCACCGCCCGCCTGCTCAAGGGCGGCTCATCGATCTTGATCCTGGACAACAGCCGCGAAGCAAGCGGCCGCGAGGTGGGGAGCCCGTTCCTGGAGTCCCAGTCGGTGTCGCCGGTCTACTGTGACCGCCGGCTGGGGGGCAACCAGATGTTCGAGACTCCCAACACGTTCCTGTGGCTGCTGACCGCCAACGGGGCGCTGCTCACCGCCGACCTGGCGTCGCGTGCGGTGGTCATCAACCTGCTGCACGAAGGCGCCACAACCGACCGCTCGTTCCGCCACGACTGCCCGGTCGCGTACGCGATCGAGTTCCAAGACGAGCTGCTGGCCGAGCTCTACGGGATGGTCGAGTGGTGGAAGCAGCAGGGCCGCCCGCTAGCGCCCCCAAACCATCGCATGATCGCCTGGTCGAGGCAGGTTGGCGGGATGCTGCAGGCCTGCGGCCTGGAGGGCTTCTTGTCGAATCAAGGGGAAGCCATCACCGCGGTCGACGCAGCGATGCAAGAGATTGCTGGCCTCGCGGAATGGGTCGTGTCCCAGCAGAGGGCCGGCTTCTACCGGGGCGCCGGGGACGGGGGCCCGTGCGGCCAGCGACCAAGCGACTGGGTGACCGTGTTCGCGCAGGCGGGTGTCCTGGAGAGAGACCTCAGCCAGAAGGCCAACCTCAAGGCCAAGAGCACCCGCATCGGGCAGTTCTTCAGCGAGTTTGTCGAGCGGCCCATCCCTTGCCAGGGCGCCGAAGGGCCTTTCCAGGCGACGCTCCGGCGGGTCCAGGGGCCTTCGAACTCGAAGCTCTATCTGTTCGAGATAGCACTCCCCGCCGCAGAGGCCGCCGGCCCCCAGGCTGGTACGCCGCGCGAGGCGCGGGCAACCGCGCAAGACGTGACCTTGTTGGCGCCGGAGACCGACGACGCTGCCGCTCCCAGCCCCAACCCTGCAGGGACGGAGGCGCCTTCGGCCGCCACAGGCAGTGGGAACGGGCTCAGCTGGGGTGAAGACGACGAATGAAGCGGATTGTTTGTTAACCCGTTAACCTCGATTAACCTCCCCCGGAGGCAGGTTAATCGCCGCAAGCCTTTATGAGAGAGTGGTTTAGAACGAAGGAATTAACCTATTAACCTTTTTCTACCTCCCCCGCGTGTAAGTGTGTGTTTACATCACGCGTGTACGCTTCGCATACATATAGGCCGGGGAGGGTCAAACAGGTTAATAGGTTAATTATCGGGACGTAAGTCATTGATAGCGCACAACTTAACCCCTGTTAACCCTGTGCGTATCTACGTGAACAGGGGTTAACAGGTTAACGCCAGAAGGACACTAAGAGATGCTTGAAGTCAGCCTATCCCCCCAGCACGACCCAGTTTCCTTCTCGCCGTGGAAGCCCTCTCTGGGCAAGGCGCTCGGCGATGTAATCGCCCTCGACACCGAAACAACGCTCATCGACGACGTGCGGCACTGGGAGGCGCCCGAGCTGGTGCTGGCCGCCGCCACGGACGGGCAGCGGGGGTACTTCCTCACCCCTAAGACGCTTGGCTCTTTCCTGCGGGACCACCGCGGCTGCCAGTTCGTGATGCACAACGCCGCGTTCGACTTGGCGGTGATCCACAAGGTTGCCCCCCAGCTCGACATCTACCGCTTGGTCGAACGTGGGCAGGTCTGGGACACCATGCTCCAGCACAAGCTGCTGAAGCTGGGCAGGGAGGGGCACGCCGCCAACGGCAAGGGGCTATCAACGCTCGCGACGTGCTGCCAGGAGTACCTCGGACTCACGCTCGACAAAGACGCCGCAGACGCGTCGGGCGACGCGGTGCGGCTGAACTTCGGCCAGTACCTCCACCGCCCCGCCGGCGAGATCCCCCGCCAGTACCTGGAGTACTTGGCCCGCGACACGCTCGCCACGCTTGCCGTCCATCAGGAGCTTCGCCGCCGCACCGACACCTTGCTCAACAGCGCCGCGGACCAATGGGGCTACGTCGATGCGCAGTGGCTCGCGGACGCTCAGCAGCGTTACGGCCCGCTGACGCACCACCTCCAGCTCAAGGCGTCGATCGTGCTGCGTGAGATCACGGCCAATGGGCTGCACATCGACGCGGTGGGGCGCCGCAACCTGAAGGACGCCCTCGGGTCCCGCCAGGCAGAGCTGCGGGAGAGGCTACGGAAGCAGGGTTACCTCGCGGGCGAGCCCAAGTGCAACAAGGCGCTCCAGGGCATCCTCCGTGACATCCAGCGTCGCCACCCAGAGCTGTCGCTGGAGAGGACCGAGAAGAAGCAGGAGTTTCGCGCGTCGAAGGACGCGTTGGAGCAGCTCCGTGGCATCGAGCCCTTTGTGGACGACCTGCTGGGGTTCAAGCAGTGCGAAAAGCTGCTGGGATCGTTTGTAGACAAGCTCTTCCGCGAGGACGTCCACCCCAGCTTCCAGCCGCTGCTCACCACAGGGCGCACCAGCTCCTTCGGCGAGCTCAACGCGCAGAACCTGCCCCGCGACCCCCGTGTGCGTTCCTGCTTCACGCCGCACCCCGGAAACGTGTTCATCGACGCGGACTACTCGACGATCGAATTGGGGACGCTTGCCCTCGCTGTCGAGGCCCAGTTTGGTGAGACGTCCGAGATGAAGCGGCTGATCAACGCGGGGGTCGATTTGCACCGCACGATGGCTGCGACATTCTACGGCAAGCCTGCAGAACAGGTCTCCGGGGAGGAGCGGGGTAAGGCCAAAGCGATCAACTTCGGCGTCCCGGGCGGCATGGGCGCCCGTGGGCTGCGGGGCTACGCCGCTGCTTCGTTCGGAGCGTCGCTCACCGAGGAGGAAGCGGACGCGATGCGGGAGGATTGGTTTGAGCAGTTCCCGGAGATGAAAACGTTCCTTGCGCGTGAGGACCACGCCATCCGGTGTATGGCCGAGAAGCTGGGGCTTAGCTGGGGGGCTTACAACGAGGCTCTGGGGCGGCAGCCGCGGAGGCCGATCGACGGCTCGGACCCCTACCGCCCCGAGCCTACGGTGTCTCGCATGCTGCTCAAGGCGATCAAGGTACCCGAGCCGGCAAAGGGAAACGGAGAACCCTACTCGGAGCAGGCGTGCGACTACCTCTGGTCGCGACTGCAGTCTGGGATCGACCACCTCCCCGCCAAGTTTCACCAGGACGTGCGGCTGCGTCGCCCCTCTCCCCAGCTCCAGAAGGCCGTCATGCACGCGTTCGACCGCTTGGGTGTTTTCACCCTCACCGGTCGCCTGCGTGCGAATTCGAACTTCACGGCACGCCACAACACGATCTTCCAAGGCCTCGCCGCCGACGGGGCCAAGCAGGCCCTGTGGCGGCTGTGGCGGGCGGGGTACCGGATCGCGAACTTCATCCACGACGAGATCATCGTCGAAGTCCCCGAAGACTCCAACCTCGCGTGGCACGAGGCGATCGTCCGCACGCAGATGATCGACGCGATGTCAGAGGTTGTGCCCGGGGTTCGCATCGGCGTGGAGTCCGCGGTCTCGACGTGCTGGCACAAGGAGGCCAAGCCGATCCTGGACGCCCAGGGACGCCGTGTGGCCTGGAGTCCGCCCACAGAGGAGGCCGCGTAATGGCTCGTGCACTGACCACGCATGAGAGGGCACGCATCGTGCCCCCCCCTGCCTACAGGGCCCGCCCGCCGCCGTGCCGACGCGCACTGAGGCGAGTGGCCGCGACGTGGTTGTCGCGTGTGATGTGTTTACCTATTTGATTTCAAACTACTTCAAAGGTGTAAAGTGATCCAACAACAAAAAGACCGTCGCCTCGCCCGCTTGGAAGAGGAACGGAACAAGCCGCCGGTAACCATCCTCAACGTCGTCGCGGCGGTTCTCGCGGGGGTTTTCTTCCGGATGGGCTCCAAGCGCTCGTGGTTCGTGGGGGCCCACCTGGAGGAGAAGCTCGTCTACCTCTACTGCGAGGACCCGGCCGAGGACCGCGACGAGAAGCTCCGCACGGTCGTGGAGGAGGCCCGGTGGGAGGCCCTTGTTCAGGTGGGGCGCGGCGTCTACCCGAACGACGTTCCCGACCGGGAGGCCGCAGTGGTGCTGGTCTTCACCTGCGAGGAGGGGTGGCTCGACGAGCTGACCTCGCCTGACCGGGAGGACGAGATGAACGAGCTGGCGAGCGCCCTCGAAGGCGTGTGTGACGAGGTGTTCGCGTCGGCCAGCGACGCGTAGGGCCGGAGTGAGGTGGATCTCCCCCGGGACGCGGCCCAACCGACAACCGGGGGTGTGAGGGGGTTGAGGAACGGCGGGCGGGGACAAGTACCGCTCGCCGTTCTCCTCTCCCAAGCGTTGACGATTGCGGTGCGCCTGCACACGTCCGATCTGCGTCCGGCTGGACCGTGACCCAGCCCTCCAGCCCAGCGGCGGGCGCCACGCGTTGGCGGTGTCGTAGGCGGTTAAGCGGGGCCCACGTCTGTTCAACGGGACCGTGTCGGCGGGGGCGCCGCAGGCAGCGTCTCCAGTCTCTCGCCGTCCTTGTTTCAGTTTCTTAGTACCCAGGTGTCAGATAGGAGGCCAAAAACCATGCCACGCAAGACCCGCACGAAGGAACCTTTCCACCCTCCCCAGGCGAAGAGGCGCGGTCAGCTGATCCTCCCGCTGCGTCTACCGGGCCGGCACAGGGAGACCCTCCTAACTTACCCGTCCCTCGACCCCCGCCTCGCTCGCCGCCTGATGGTGGAAGGAGAGGGTCTGCACACGACGGGCATCACCCGCGATGAACTCGAGCATCTTTATGAACTGTCGTATGAGATCGCCACTAACCCGGAGGAGGAGGAGCGTGGAGTCCCCGATCAATGGCGGGCGAGGCCCTCAGGCGTCCTGTCCGCGGTCATCAACACGTTGGAGGATCTGATCTCGCTCAGTGATGCGCAAGAACGTGGAGACCGGGCGGCTGTCTCGAAGTTGGACGCCGAGTGGGAGCGGGAAAAAATCTACCAGTTCACGATCATGTTGCGGGGCGATTTCCCTACGATCTGGCGCCGGATCCAGGTGAAGGATTGCACCCTGGGGAAGCTCGCCGAGTTCTTCGCGGAGGCGATCTTCCGTTGTCACCTATCCGGCCATCAGATCGAGGTCGATGGCCAAACCTACGTAGAGGATTGTCGGTTTGATAGCTGGGGCTACGACCTGCGTTTCTACCAGGGCTATCGGGACGAGTCGCAGGTAAAGATTGGCCAGCTCGTCCGGCTCTCGCCCCACGCTAAGGAATGGTTCTTTTCGCCGGGGCCCTTCCGTACGGCACGCCATGATGTGTGGTTCGGGGGGACAACCACCATTGACCGGAGGGCGGTCTACCCCCGGTGTGTGGCCGGTGAACTCGACGCTCCCCATGGGCGCTACGAGGACATCGGCGCCCATGCCGAGTTCATGAGGGTTTGGCGTCTCCCCATCGAACAGCGGCCCTCAAACTGGCGCTGCCCGCCCGATTACGACCCCGAGAAGTTCAGCAAGGAGCGGGTGAGCTACGCGCTAAGACGCTCGTCGGTGGGTTACAGCCGCTGGAGAATGGCGTCCGGCCAATACCGCCGTCGCTGATGGAGCTACGGGACCTCCCGTATCGCTATCCCTCTGTAGCCACGGCTGGGGGGTGACTGCTAAGGCCCGACCCTCCCCGCGATGGACCGCGGAAGAAGGTCTCAGCGGCTGTGAACGGGGAGCCTCCGTCGCCCCCCCCCCATGGCTCGTCGCGTCGGCTCGGCTCTCCTTCTGCCAGGAGGCTTGCACGCCCGCCGGCGCCTTCGTCCGCAGGCTTGGTGGAGCCGCCCACCCGCCCCTCCTGGAGCGCCGCAGCAGCGCCCGAAGCAATCCATCCCTGCCCCGCAAACCTCTCCACTCCGCCGCTGCAGACAAGGGCGCCCAACGCGGCCTCAGACCCCAGGAGGTAGATGTCGCTGAGATGCGGGGCGCCAGAGTCCTCGACCGCCATCGGGTCTAGGCAAGCCGCCGCTAGGGCCGCATGCGTCCAGAGCCTCTACCACCGCCCCCGTCACCCGCCTGGCCCCCTACCCGCCGCCAACGGCCCCCCTGGGTCCGCGGCGGCGCCGGGGGCCTTTTTTTATCCCTCGGTTCTTCGTGCGTGGCGCCAACGACTGTACTGGCTGGATCCGATGACCGTCCGCAGTGCGGGCGCCCGCGCAGGGGGCGGCCTGCTTTCGCGACTGCGTGTCGGCGACCGGGGCGCCCTGCTGGCGTCTACACGCAAGAGGCGGCCACGTGCGCCCTGAACGCGCTGCGCGCGCGTAGGCGCGTTGGGCCGCGGAGGCGCCCTCCCAGCCGCCCTTGGGCCCAAGTGCGCCCCAGCGGGCGCGTGGGGGCCCCTGGCGGCCTCTTGTTGAGTCCACAACCCGCTCGCCACTCGGCGCCACTCGCTGATGGACGCCGGCATGCCTCGGGTGGCGCCTATGGGCGGCACTCGCCGCGGGCGCCTAGCGTTTGGCGGGCATCCCGACGATCGACAGCTCCTTGTCGTACTCCACCCGCAGCGTGTACTCCACCGCGGCGCTGTCGGCGCCGGTTGAGCCGGCCGGGGCTTCGAGGTCCCACCGCAGCAGGCCCAGCTTGCGCTCGGCGGCTTGGTCGGGGTAGTCGGCCAGCTTCTTGCCGGGGTCGACCAGGGTGATCTTGATGTCGTCTTCTGCGACGGTGGGGATGCGGTCGACCAGCCGCACTTCCGCGGCCTCGCCGGCAAAGTTTTCGACGGAGAGGCGGTAAACGAAGTCGACGATCCGGTTCCCCCCCTGGATGGTTTCTTCCTTGCTCACCAGCTCGCGGCCGGCGCGGAGCGAGGCGTCGATCCCCAGCCCCACGGTGAACGACTCTCCCGCGGCCACGGTCGGCACCGCGCCGCGGCCCACGAACTCGTCTCCCAAAAAGGTCGAGGCGGGGCCGGCAAGCAGCACCACGTCGCCCGTGTTGGTGAGCTTGGCTTCTTCATAGACGTAGCCGGTAAGCACTGGCGTCGCCAGGCGGTAGAAGTCCCCCTGGAGGGGCAGCCGGGCGATTTGGATCAGCTGCCGGTCGCTGCGGCTGGGGAGCGAAGTGCGTCCCGCTAGCTTGTAGCTGACGCTCACCCCTTCGGCGGGAGGCTGCGAGACGCTGCTGCTGCCCTGGGCTTTGCCAACAATGCCCCGGGCGTTGAAGTCGAGGATCTGCGACTCGTTGGCGAAGTAGTTGAGGCCGGCGTCGCCGTTGGCGCCGTACCCGAATCGGTCTAACGGACGGCCAGCGGCTTGCTGGCCAGGGCCTTGTCCGTTGCCGCCGGCGCCCCCAGCCATACCGCCGTACGACTGCGCGAGCTGTGGGACAGACCTGTCGAATGAGCCTTGTCGAAACGGCAAATCAAGGTCGGCAGCAAAGGCAGGCGCCTCAAACCCATCCGACGCCGCTGTCGACGGCTCCGCCGCCTGCTCCACCGCGGCGTTCAACTCGCCCAGCCGGTTGCGAACATCGGACAGCCTGTCGCGGCTCGCGTCGAGCTGCCGCTTGAGGCGGCTGTATTCCTCGGCGCCAACGGCGACCTTTGGGCCGCCGCTCGCGGGGCTGTCTCCCAGGCGGATCGCCAGCGGGTCGAGCTTGGGGGGCTCGGCAACCAGCGACGGCGTGGCGGTCGACAGGGTCATCGCGACGTCGGTCCAGTCCTCGCCGCTCATCTGCTGCACCTGGGCGTTGTACTCCACCGTCACCTGCTTGCGGTCGGCCCCCGCCCGCAGGTTGTAGGACGGGCTCCAGCCGGCGCCCGCCACCAAGTAACGCAGCCGCAGCGAGGCGCCCGCCTCCTGGGCGTCGACAAACACCACCGCCTCGCGGACCGTGGTCGCGGAGCCGCTGGTGATGTTCTGGCGTTTGCGGGTCGCCAGGTTGATCTCTTCGTTCAGCCCCCGTTGCGACTTGGCGAGCTCCAACTCTTCGGCCGCTACCTGCTCTCGCCGCGAGAAGATCAGCTCGGTCAGGCTGGTCAGCGTCTCGGCGTTCAGCACGCCGTGCTCCAGCTCGTTCTTGGCGGTCCCAGCCGTGAAGCCCTCGAGGCTGTTCAGGTACTTGGTGCGATCGGCCAGCAGCTTCTGCTCCCGCTCGACCGCCGAGAGCTCGTCCCGCAGCTCCTGGAGCTGCTCGTCCAGCTCGCGGACCTCCGCACGCACGTCCTGCTCCACTGGCCGGGTGCGGTAGCGGACCGAGCGGATCTCCAGGCCCTCGCCCGGCTCGGCGTACAGGCTTTCGGGCAGGATCAACGCCGGCAGGTTGGTCACCACCACCTCCTGCAGCCCTGTCTGGTCCCCCGGCAGCGTCACCGAGCGCGTGACCAGCGCCTGCCCCTGGTAGACGGTGACCTCGGTCACGTCTCCGTCGGTGAGGCGGTCGGCGTCGACTTTTTCGTCGTCCTGGGCGGTCGCACAATTCGGCGCGAACGCGTAGAGCAGCAGCAGGGTCAGCGTGAGGGTTCGCGTCATCCAAGTAGTCTCCGGAAGTGAATCGATGAGCCGAGTAGAGTGGTCGCCCCAGCGTCAGACGCTCCGGGGGTCATCGTAGTTCCCCCGCTGCCTAAGAATCCAGGAGAAGGAGCTGACCAGCCAGAGCCCTCGTGCTGGGCTACAGGCGGTGTCGTCGGCGAGGGCTTGCCGGTCGCGGTGAGTGGACCAGGGCAGCGAGGAGCTGCTCGATGACACCACGCTCTTGTGGGCGTCGTTTCGGCCACGTGCGCCCAGAACGCGCTGCGCGCGCGTAGGCGCCTTGGGCCGGCTTAGGGCTCTCCCCAGTCGCGCACGGGCCCAACTGCGCCCCAGCGGGCGCGTGGGGGCCTGTGGCGGGCGTCCTGCCATGCGGCTGCGGAATCACCACCACCTAGCGAAGGAACACAGTTGCAGCGGCGACTCTGCTCCCTAGTCACGTTCTGGGACGAGGCGCTGGTGCGACACGCTAGATGGGACACGCCTATCGCGGAGCTGTCCGGGCAGATCGACGAGGCCATCGAGCGTACGCCGCTGCGAAGACCGCAGCCGCTAGCCACGCGGTGGTTGGCTCTGGCGTTGCGATCGAGTCTAGCTGCACGTAATCCACGCCGGTCGGCATCCCGTAGTTACTCGCCCATACCGAGTAGTCCTCAATGTCCACGACGCCGTTGTCGTTCGCATCCGCAGCGAGGATCAACCCGCTTCCCAGTGTGTCACGCCACACGGTGTAGTCGGCCGCGTTCACGGCGCCATCGACGTTGAAGTCGCCGTCGAGCGACGGGGCGAAGCTCAGCCGGACGTTGTCGAAGTCGACCTCTAGATCTGCCGTGGGGGCCAGCGGATCGACCTGGTTGAGGTTCACCAAGCGGAGCCCCAGATCCAGCCCAAGGCGTGGGTCGCTCGGCGCCGCAGAGAATACCACGGTACTCGTGGCGAACTCCCCCTCGGGAATCGAGCCCGACAACAACGACATATCGCTCGCGATGGGCGCGCCCCCGGCAAGCAGGTCGATACGGTATCCGGGGAAACCGCTGAGGTCGAAGAACTCTCCGCTCAAGGCCTGTCCCGAGGCGATGTTGCCGACCTCGACGCGCAGGGTGTACGTCCGATACGGCTGCAGCGGCGTGCCGACGAGTGTCTGCTGGAGTCCGTACCCGCCCTGCCCGTCGCTGCCGGCGCGGTTGTAGGCGATCGCCACGCGGACCCCCTCGGGCGCGCCCGCTGGAAAGTTGATGAACTGGCCCGGCATCCCCGGCGCCGGCTGTGGCTCGAGCGTTCCGACATAGAACGGGTCACTGGCGCCGGCGCCGATCAGCCCCGCGGGGTCATCGTAGAGCTCCCAGCCAGGCAGGGCGCCAAAGCTGAACTCGTTGAAGTGGACTGCGGAGCCGGTCGTGTCCTCAAAGCCGGCGTTGACGATCGGAAGAGGCGCCCCGATGGCGTATCCGGCGGACGCAACGACCCAGGCGACTACACTCGAGACTCGGCGACATCTCGCGGCGGCGACCATAGTGTGCCTTCTGTCCATACGCCTAGCGTTGGCGTGGCGTAACACTGTGCGAAGATCAAGGTCCTAGGATCGTCGATGTCGGGCCGTGACGCCAGCTAGGCGGCCAGCGGAAGCCGAAAGGCCCCCCCCCTGGGTCGTAAGGCCATTGGCGGCGATCATCGCTTTCCCTCGGTCCTCTAGCCGACATCGTATTCGATCCCCCGCGGCTGGTCACAACGGCTCCAGAACCTTCCCACCCATGGCGCGGTGACGGGGCAGTCTGGCGCCCCCCAATGGCATTGCGACCAATTACCACCAGTGTCCCGTTCCAGGTACCACCGGTGACCCATACCCCCGAAACCAGAAGAGGGAGGCTTCTAAAGTTGCTGACGCAACGAAGCCTCCCTCACAGAAAAATCGACGCCCGCAGCTCCCTTCCCTTGCTGCCGATCTGCGAGTGCCATCGGCGGGCGGCGTAGCGATGGAGCTGGCCGTGCCGATGAGCATGACGATGGCTGCGAGGATGGCGGTACCGGGCGCGGTGGCTGCGTGGCGGCAGTCTCGCCGAATAGGGCGACGCTGACTCAACAGGGGAGGGCAACGATGAGATGTGCGCCCAGAACGCGCTGCGCGCGCATAGGCGCGTTGGGCCACCCTAGCGCCCTCCCAGCCCCACCAGGGCCCGGCTGCGCCACAGCGGGCGTGTCGGGGGCCCCTGGCGGGCGTTCTGGCGCCGGGGCCGAGAGCCGCGGAGCACTTCCAGTACGACGCCACTCGCCGCTGATTGATGCATCGCTTCGTGTGACTGCGATTCCGGGGATACCGGAGAAGCCTTCTGGATTTGGCGTCAGTCACGTCCGGAATGCAATAGTCTGCCGACGAGTGCTCTAGATTTTCAACGCGTCACGAGCCGCTGTTGGTCGGTCTCAGAAGCTATGAAACACTGGGGCGTCCCTCGAACCAGCCAGCCATGAAACACTGATGTCGCGTTTACTCTGCTCCATGACCCACTACTGGAACCAACCGCCTGTGCGATTTGCACGACTGGACGCCCGCATCGCGAAACTGTTCAAGCTGATCGACCAGGCCATTGAGGCGTTGGGAAGCAGCGAGCTGGTGGTAGAGTCGCGATGCACTGAGGAAGACGGGCGTGGGACACGGGCTAGAATTGAGCCGTCATCCAGGGTTGAAGTGGATACAGTGAGTGGCATCAGGCGTGCGACAGCGACCCGGTCTGCGCCAACACGGCGTTGTCCTTTATCGCCCGGTTGTCGTAGTTCGAAAGGCGGCTACGCGAAGCCAACCCGCGGCAGAATCTGCAAGGGGAGCGTTGCTTCGACGCGTCGCCGATCCCCTGCCAGTTCAAGACCTGGCTCGACCGTGAGAGCCAGGACCAGCGGGTATTGCCGAAGAGCTCAATCCGAGGGTCGTGCGCTAACCGGCTAATCGCCGGACCCGTCGCCTCGTTGACGCGGCGGGGCGGCGCGCGGTAGCTTGCTTGCGGCTGGCCGCCCCCGCCTTCGTGTTGATTGAACGCAAGTCGATTTAGGCGGGGCCGACGCCGTCGCGCTGCGGCGCCCAATACCGGCGTCCTGCGCTCAACGTGGGAGGGCCTCTCATGCACAGGTCGGTGCTACTTGGCGCAGCCTTTGGGCTGCTTCTTTCGGCGGCGGCCCGGTTGGCGGCCCAGCCCGTTCCGGTCATGGTCGGCCGAAACTTCGAGGGGACGTACTCCCTGCTAACCCAGCCGATACCGGCGGACACGATGGGCGCGGCGGGTGTGGACCACTTCGTCGAGTTAAACAACGACAAGTTCAAGATCTACAACAAGAGTGACGGGCTCGCCGTCCAGAACAAGGGGATCCGGCAGTTCTGGATCGACGCCGGGGTCACGCCGATCTCGACCCCGTTCGATCCGCGGGTCGTCTACGATCCGCACGCACGGCGGTGGTACGCCGTGGCGGTGGACGCCCGCTTGGCCGCAAACAACTTTCTGTTCGCCGTCTCCGACTCGTCCGACCCTACGCAGTCTTGGACGGGATTTTCAATCGACTCGGACACAGACGACAGCAACTGGGCCGACTTCCCAATGTTGGCCTACAACGCCGACGCCGTGTTCATCTCGTCGAACATGCCGCCCCTCTCGGCGCCGCAGACCCGCACCGCGCTCGCCGCGTTCCCCAAGGCCGACCTGCTGCTGCCCTCGCCGAGCATCGCGAACATGGCGTTGTTCCAGGACGTGGCGGGGGCCGTGACCGGCTTCACCCCGCAAGTGGCTATCGACGACAGCAACACGTTCGGCCGCGACCTGGAGCTGCTCTCCGTGTTCAACACCGCTGCGGGGACGTTGCAGCGCACGCTCATCCACGGGCCGCCGGGCGTGCCGCAGCTCGTCCCTGGAGGGCAGGTCGCGGTGGCGGGCGCCTCGCAGCCGCCGTCGGTCGTCCAACCCGGCGCGCCCGGCGTGCCAAACCTGGAAGCAAACGATTCGCGGTTCAGCGCGAACCTGGTGCTCAGAGGCAACGAGTTGTACGCCGTGCAGTCGATCGAGGACGCGGGTTTGGCCGCGGTGCGGTTCCTGCGGATCGACCTGGCGAACAACAGCGTGTTAGAGAGCCAAGTGATTGTCGATCCCGCCTCGCGGGCGTTGACGTTCCCGTCGATCGCAGTGAGCCCTACGGGCGAGGTGGTGATCGGCGTCACCGGCACAAGCACGTCGGAGTTCGCCGGCAGCTACGCCATCGTGGGGAAGACCGCAGCGGGCGTGACCACGTTTAACCCACCGATGCTGCTGCGGGCGGGCCTCGACAACTACGTCCGGCTCAGCGGGGCGGGGCAGAACCGCTGGGGCGACTACAGCGCCACGACCCTCGACCCGGCCGACCCCAACATTTTTTGGACGGCCCAGGAGTTTGCCAAGAACTCGACCCAGTGGGCGACTCAGGTCACCGAATTGATTGTCCCGCTCCCCGACGACGCCCGCTGGGCGGACGCTAACAGTGGAAACATCGACGACGCTACGATGTGGCAGACCCTGCATGGCGCGACCCCCCTCCCGTCGGAGGACCTCATCTTCAGCCGCGCCACGACCCCGGGCGCGTCGTACACGGTCAACTTCCCGCCCGCGCCCGCGGGGGCGTACGCGAACAAAGCCGTCAGCGTCCGTCAGGGGGGCACGGTATTCGACCTCGGTGGGAATGGTTGGGACGTGGCGCTGCACTTCGAGGTCGCGCCTCATGGAGGGACCCCACACGCAACTATCCGCAACGGGAACCTGACCTCTGTCGTTGGCGCAATCGCGCCCGGGGACACCACCCAGGGGAGCGTGCTGCTAGACAACGCGCAATGGGGAGTCCAAACCATGCAGATCGGGAGCCAGGGGAACCCGATTGCGGGGATGCTCCCGGGCGCCGCCGGCGGGGTTGGGTCGATCACCATCGACAACAACTCTCGGCTGAGCGTCGTCTCGACGCTCAACCTCTGGGCGCAGGGCACGGCAAATCTGATCGACGGGACGCTCATGGCCGACAGGATTCAGTCGGTCGCGCCGGGCGCCGGGTCGCCTTACGGGCTGCGGTTCCAGGGAGGCGTCCTGCACGTCAACCAGTTCGACGGCGAGCTCGTCAATCAAGGTGGGGTGCTCGCGCCCGGGGGCATTGCTCAGGTGGGGGACACCGACATCACGCTGAGCTACGATCAGCCCGGCGGCAAGCTCGCCATCGACGTCGCCGGCGCCGCCCCGGGGGCGTACGACCGGCTGACCGTCGGCGGATCCGCCACCCTAGGCGAGCTTGAAATCAACTTCCTCGGCGGCTACGCCCCCAGCCTGAGCGACACCATTGAGTTCGTGCAGGCGGGCTTCATCCCGGCGAGCGGCGTGGCCAGCCTGCTGACCCACAGCACGCTGCCGAGCCTGGGGCGACTGCTCGACTGGCATCTGGACTACTTGCCAACCGCGCTAACGCTGGTCGTGGTCCCTTCGTTGACGGGCGACTACAACGCGGACGGCGTCGTCGATTCAGCGGACTACACTGTTTGGCGCGACTCGTTCCTGCTGACCGGCGTCAACCTGGCCGCCGACGCCAACCACGATCGAACCGTCAACCAGATCGACTACCTGCTGTGGAGGATCAACTTCGGCATGGTGGCGCCGGCGGTCGGCGGCGCGACAGGGGTCCCTGAGCCGGCGGGGTGGCTGCTGGTGTTGGGGGTGGGGCTTGCGGCGGTGGCTGCCGCTCGCCGGTGGCCGAATATCGTGGGCTAACGCACGCAACGGTGTCGTTGGGGGCGCCCCGACGCGTCATGGCGATCACGACGCCACGCAAAGGAAGAGGCGGGTTTGAGCCGGCGCTCTGGTCTGTGGTGGACCTCAAGGCTCTGGCCTTCCTCCTGCTCTGGGCGCCATAGGACCCCGCCCGTATCGTGAAGGACTTGTTGCCTGGTGCATCAACGCGAGCTAGGCCGGCCACCTGCGCCCACAGCGCGCTGCGCGCGCCTAGGCGCGTTGGGCCGCCCTGCCGCCCTTCCTGCCGCACAAGGGCCCGGGTGCGCCGCCTTGCACGCGTGGGGGCCTCAGGTCGGCCTCCAGATCTGCCGCCTTCGGCTGGCCAGAGGTTCGCGATGCGGCGACCGACTCTCGCTAGCGCCGGCATGCCACCACGCGGGACCGGCTCGAGCGCACCGCTGTTGCGGCCAGCGCCCAATTTGATTGGTTCATCCCGCGGCTCCTGACGCGGATCTCGCCCTTGGGCGTGGTGAATGTAGCGCCTTTCATCAGGGGCGGCCTCTCTTGGATTGGATTGGTTGGGGCTACTCGGCATCCACCGAAGCGACCAAGCCGTTCCCTTCGAGTATATTCGGTTCAGAACGTGCAACATGACTCCCCCCGCGGGGTGGGCAACCCCCACGTGGAGTGGCGCATTTCCGATGCCTCAAGCGCCATGTGGACGTGACAAACGAGGCGCCACGTCGCTAGAATCGAGGTCAGACGCGGTCTCCTCTTCTCCCGCGGTGCAATTGCGATGCCCATGCTTCGATCGGCTGCCGTTTTCGTGCTGCTGCCCGCAGCTCTCTTGCGGGGCGCAGACGACGCCAAGCATTGGGCGTTTGAGCCCCTTCGCGACCCTGCGCCGCCGATCACCTCGGGAGACGCTTGGTCGCGGACGGAAGTCGACCGCTTCCTCCGCGCCCGCCAGCTGGCGGCGGGGCTGACGCCCAACCCCGAGGCCGATCGCCGCACGCTGATCCGCCGCGCAACCTACGACCTGCACGGGCTGCCTCCTACGCCCAAAGAGGTCGAGGCGTTCGTCTCCGACCCGGCGACCGACGCCTACGACCGGCTCATCGATCGCTTGCTCGCTAGCCCGCGATACGGCGAGCGGTGGGGTCGGCACTGGCTCGACCTCGCCCGCTACGGCGACAGCATGGGCTACCGCTACGACGACGACACACCCGGCGCTTACCACTACCGCGACTTCGTGATCCGCGCCCTCAACGCCGACATGCCCTACGACCGGTTCGTCGGCTGGCAGATCGCCGGCGACGAGCTGGCGCCGGGCGACCCCGACGCGCTGGCAGCCACGGGCCTGGCCGCGGTTGGCCCCAAGGAACGCATCGAGGGGACCAAGACCAACCGCCTCATCACGCGCTACGACGAGCTAGACGACATTGTCTCGACCGTCGGCTCGGGGATGCTCGGCCTGACCGTCGGCTGCGCCCGCTGCCACGACCACAAGAACGACCCGGTCACGCAGGCGGAGTACTACGGCCTGGTTGGCGTCTTCCTGAGCGGCGCGCGGGGCGAAAGAGAGCTGACAGACCGCGACGCAGCAAAGCAGCTCGCCACTTGGCGGACACGCAGCGCGGAGCTGGACCACGCGCTGGCCGAGTGGGTGGAAATGAGTGGCCCCGAAGCGGCCCGGCTCGTCGCCGAGCAGCGGAGGTTAATCGAGCAGGAGTCGCTCGCGCTGCTGGAACAGATTCGGCCGAAGGGGCCGGCAGGCAAGAGTCTGACCGAGGCGCGTCTCCGCCAGATCATGATCAACCGCGGCGACAAGCTGCTCAGCAAGCAGGCCCAGCGGCGGTATTTGGAGATCGACGCTTTGCTGGGCGGAGGGCGGGCGCTGCTTGTGAGCCTGGCCGGCCCGCTCCGCGACGCGGCGCCCGTTGCAATGCGTGAGCGGCTCGACGGGCTGCTGGCCGAACACCGGGGGGTGATTGCCGCACAGCCCCCGGCCCCGCCGAAGGCGTTGGTGTACGTCGATCAGTCTGCCCAGCCGACCCCGAGCCCGCTGATGGCGCGCGGCAGCATCGAGAACCCCGAGGCGCCGGTCCCGACAAACGCCTTCCTGCACGCCCTTACCGGCACGCAGTTCGTATCGTTGCAGCGACCCGCCGAGGCGAAGACCACCCACCAGCGTGCCGCACTCGCGCACTGGATGACCGACGTCGATGCGGGCGGCGGCGCGTTGCTGGCCCGCGTGATGGCCAACCGGCTGTGGCACTACCATTTCGGCGAGGGACTGGTGCGCACCCCGAGCGACTTCGGCATCGCTGGCGATACGCCCGCTGCGCCCGAGCTGCTCGACTGGCTCGCCGGCGAGCTGGTCCGACGGCACTGGTCGCTCAAGGCGATGCACCGGCTCATCATGCAGAGCGCGGTCTACCGCCAGACCGGCCAACAATCGCCCGAGGCCGCCCGATCTGACCCCGAGAACCGCCTCTGGAGCCGCAAGCCCGCGGTGCGGCTGGAGTCCGAGGCGCTCCGCGACGCCATGCTGCTCATCGTGGGCAAGCTGAACGACGAGATGTACGGCCCCCCCGTCCGGCTGCCGATCCCCAAGGTAATGCAGCTCTCGATGGTCGCCAAACCCTACCCCAGCACGGCGACCGAGAGCCTGCAGCTCTACCGCCGCACGGTCTACGCGTTCGTGAAACGGACCGTCCCCAACCCGCTGACGCAAACCTTCGACGGCGCCGACCCCAGCGCGAGCTGCGGCTGCCGCATTCAGACCACCGTGGCGCCCCAGGCGCTGTTGCTGATGAACAACGAGTTCGTCCGCGACTGCGGCGCCCGACTCGCCGAGCGCGTGGTAAACGAAGTGGGCGCAGACCCGACAGCACAGCTCGACCGCGCCTACGAGCTAGCCCTCAACCGCCCACCGACCGTGGATGAGCGGGCCGAGTGCTTGGCGTTCCTCGAGCAACAGGCCGGTTTGCGGGAGGGAAAGCAGCAGGCGGCGCTGGCAGATATGTGTCAATTGCTGTTCGCGCTGAACGAGTTTCACTACATCGACTAGGAAGAAAACCCAACCAAAAAGGACGCCAAGAAGCACGAAGGAAAAGGAAGCACCAGTGCGTCCTCCGTGCGCCGTGGCGTCCTTGGTGGTTTGCCTACCTTTCTCTGACGATTTCAATCATGCCCAACCTCTGCAACTCTGGCCAATCTTCGTTCCTATCGCGGCGCGACATGCTGCGCGGCGCCGGCATGGGGCTGGGGGCGCTCGCGCTGGCCGACTTGATGGGGGGAGGGGCGTCTGCTTCGACCGTCGCTAACCCCGCTCGGGCCAAGCCGACCCGCACCGCTCCCAAGGCGAAGTCGATCATCTGGCTCTTCCAGGAAGGGGGGCCGAGCGCGTTCGACCTGTTCGACCCCAAGCCCATGCTCACTCGCCGCGCCGGCCAGCAACTGCCGGGGGTCGATCCCTTCTTCGGCAGCCCCGGGCCGCTGATGAAGTCGCCCTACAAGTTCGCGCAGTACGGAGAATCGGGGGCGTGGGTCTCCGACGTGATGCCGGAGATCACGGCTTGCGTCGATGACATTGCGTTTATTAAGAGCATGCACTGTGAGTCGAACAGCCACGCCCCGGCGATGTACCAGATGAACACCGGGTACGCCCGTCCCGGGTTCCCGAGCGCGGGCGCCTGGGTCACCTACGGGCTGGGCTCGGAGAACACAGACCTGCCCGGCTTTGTGGTACTACCCAAGCAAGTTGGCTCGAAGGGGGGCGCGCTGAACTGGGGCGCCGGGTTCCTCCCGAGCGCGTTTCAGGGGACTACCTTCCGGGGCGGGGACCAACCAATCCTTAACCTCCGCCGCCCCGCCGATCTTTCCGACGCTCAGCAACGCGCCCAACTCGATTTGGCGCTGCGGCTCAACCAGCAGCACCTGGAAGCCCACCCGGCGGAGCGCGACCTCGAGGCCCGCATCGCCAGCTTCGAGCTGGCGTACCGTATGCAGTTCGAGGCGGCCCGCGCCGTTGATCTGAGCGAGGAGACCACGGCCACCAAGCAGATGTACGGTATGGAAGAAGAACCGACCCGCGACTACGGCCAGAAGCTGCTGCTGGCCCGCCGGCTGGTGGAGCGTGGCGTGCGGTTCGTGCAGGCCTACCCTGCGGACCACTGGGACGCCCACGACAATCTCAAAAAGAACCACGACGAGCTGGCGCGGATGACGGACAAGCCGGTCGCGGCGCTGCTGAAGGACCTCAAGCAGCGAGGCCTACTCGAAACAACGCTGGTGGTTTGGGGGGGAGAGTTCGGCCGGCTGCCCGTTTCTCAAAAAGGGGTCGGTCGCGACCACAACCCGTACGGGTTCCTGGTCTGGATGGCCGGCGGCGGCGTCCTTGGGGGGACCAGCGTGGGGGAGACCGACGACTTCGGCTACCACGTCGCCCAGCACCCGGTCAGCGTCCCCGACCTGCACGCCACGGTCTTACACCTGATGGGGATCCAGCACGAACGCCTGACCTACCACCACAGCGGACGCAATTTCCGCCTGACCGACGTGTCAGGCGAGGTCATCACGCCGATCCTGGCGTAGTGGCCGCCGGGCGGGGCAAGAACGCATAGAGCAGCAACAGAAGCGTCAGCGTGATGGCTCGCGTCATCCGAGTTGTCGCGGGAAGTGGTTCGATGAGCCGAGGAAGTGGTCGCCTCTGCGACAGACGCTCCGAGGGCCCCGGTAGTTCCTTCGCTGCCTAAGAATCCAGGACAGGGAGTTGAGCAGTAGAGACATCATGCTGGGCTCCAGCCGATGCAGTCGGCGGGGGCCCTGACGGGCGGGGCCTGCCGGTCGCGGTGAGTGGACCTGGGCTGCGAAGAGCTGCTCGATGACACCAGGATCTTGTGGGCGCCGCTTCGGTCACCTGCGCCCACAGCGCGCTGCGCGCGCCCAGGCGCGTCGAGCCGCGGGGGCGCTCTCCAAGCCGCGCAAGGGCCCAGCCGCGCCCCAGTGGGCGCGTGGGGGCCTCAGATCGGCCTCCGGGTCTACCACCTTGCGCTCGCTATAGATTGGCAACGCGGCACCTGCTACTAGCAAGGGCACGCTCCTTGTGCGGCAAACGCCTGACTCAAGTCAACCCGCGGCCGAGCGGCCGTCACCCACTTGCGCCGACGCTCCACTTCGGCCAGCGCCCGCTTGGTCGGCTTGAAGACGCACTTCGGCGGCAACAGGAATAGCCCATGGCTACTGGTTCGTGATGCCAAGGCTCAGCAGCTTACGCTGGAGGCCGGCCGGCGTGTTCAGGGTATGGACAAACAGGCCGTCAGCACGCCTGTAGCTGATGATCCCGAAGTCGCCGAGCACCGCGACGAAAATGGTGTCTCTGGCCGGTGGCGCCGAATAGGTACGCAGTTCAACGTCACACCCGACTAGGTCACTGACGAGCAGGGCCGTAGGCCCGCCGCTGAGCTTGAACCTGCCCGGGCAGTTGGGGATCGCGTCCCACGCCCACATCGCCATCAGTTGATCGAACGTCACCATCCGCATCGCCACCAGCCATTTGGGCCGAACACTCCAGTCCAGCGGCGGGCCGCGCAGCCGACGGCCGGCAGAAACCATTGGTACACGGTCGTCGTGCCGCCATGATCATGAAACCTCGATCTCGACGCGGCAATGGTCACTGGGGCCCCACCGTTCAACCTCGTTCAGCGCACGCACGCGCACGTGCTACGCAAAGCCCCTCGAAGCGAACACAAAGTCGAGCTGCCGTGTGGCGGTGGCCGGGGTGTGGCGGGTCGTATAGTACGTAGGGACGTTCCTGCTCTCCCGGGGCAATTCTTTCGGCCAAGGTTCGGCGAGTCGGCCCGCCGGCGCCTGCGGACCCACGAAGGGCAGGCCCAGCGCCTCCATCCTCGCGAAGACGCTCGCGTACCGGTCTGCCCAGTACGCGTTCCCATGCTCGCCGTACCCGTTCAGGAGGTTGAGATCGCCCGCCGCGATTATCCGATGGCCCTCTTGCTGGCCCACTAATGCTGAAAGGTCGGAGATGACGCGATGGGCCGACGCGTCTGCGTAGATCTATCTGCTTTCGGTTGTGGCGTGCGGCCTCTCCCAAGGAGCGTACATCGAAGCGACCACAAAGGGCCTGCCGTTTGGGGGCGTCACGATCGCTGCGGACAAAGTGCCCGGTCGGCTTACCGCCAGTTCGCCGGGTGAGGCGTCTGCCACCGGCTTCGACTCCACCCACTGTACTTCTACTCGGCTGGAGAGTCTGACCGTCGCCGCCCGCCAGGTCCGGTTCACTCCAGCGCCAGCTGTCTGCCAGGGGGCTGGATCGATATCGAGCCGCCGCGCAACGTCAGCCGGAGGCGCCGCGGCCTCTTGGAGCAGGGCGACGTCGGCGTCGGTGTCCAGAAGGTACCGCCATGCTTCGGCCCGGCGAGCGATGTTCCAAGCGATTAGCTTCACCATGATCCGGGCCGTCTAGCTTGGTTCTAAGAAGGCTCCGCCTATGGCCAGTAGACGGCGGGAGTGCGGCCCAGCGCGGGGGGCAATCGGCGTGAGGTGGTTTTAGCGGTTAGCGGCTTCGGATTCACGCCATCTCTTGCGCGGCTGCCGTTCGCACCCCGGCGAGGACCGGCGGAACTGGAGGCGACGATCTTCGAGCTGAAGTCGCGGCTCGGCAAGCCGCCGTGGAACTCGCCGCTGCCGTTGGGGCGGGGCGGAGGTCCGGGACCGGGCCCGCCCGGCCCTCGCCAGCCGCTTGACGCTACGCGTCTGTGGGCTGGATTGGGCCCCTTGGGCCCTGGGGTCGCTGCCCCGGGCAGACCCGCGGTGCTCAGCGGCCCCCGGTGGGGCCCGGGAAACGCCATCGCCTTGCCACCCCAAAGAGACCCGGCGGTCACTGAGCCACATCCTCGGGCGGGACGAGTGGCCAGCACGGCCTTGAACGGCCCCGCCGCCCCTCCTCGGTGCGTCGGCGCAACTACAGAGGTCTCCAGCACCGCTGCGGCTTCTGGTCGGAAGCACCCCCCCAACCGGATGGTCCGACTCGGGGAACGTCGCGGGCGCCGGATCTGAGGGAGGTGATGTCCACCGCGGGGACTTAGCCTAGCCCCTCGGCCGCCGCGGCTGATGCAGCCGCCAGCACGAAGAATTGATCGACATTCATGGCGATCTTGACGCGCCCATCCGTATCGGGCCTGAAAGCGCCCCCTGACAAATGGCACGCTTGGCGATCCTACCGCTCGGTCCCTTGCAAAGCACGACAAAGTGCCGGGGAATCACCACGCGCTAGACACGGCGGGCGTGCCGGTTACCTGCATCGAGAAATACCACCTGCCAAGGCTTTCTCGTAGAGCGGCCCAAGTTCCGACCAGTTATGTGAACGGGGTCTGCTAAAAACTGCAGCGCGTGGCGCCAACTGGGGTGCGATCCACACGGACCCGAGCTGACCGAACGCATAGGAAGTAGAGCCGATGCCGAAGAGATTAGCCCGTGCGGGTCCAGCGATCGCCGCCCTGCTTGTCGTGAAACGTCGGTCGGAGGCCCGTGCAACTGTTGACACGGGCGTTTCGAGAACGGCTCAACGGGGAGGCGTGCCGCGAGTCAGACGCACGCGGCAACCGTCGGGCGCTGTCTACGACGCGTGCGATCGCCGGTGCGCTACGGCCGCTGCGCGAATTTGTCGCGGTCGCAAGTCAGCCGCCCTTGGTCGTCGACGCCCAGCTCCGCGACTTGCAGGCTCGAGCGTTTGAAGTCGAAGGAGGCGACATTGTCTGCCTCCCACTCGGCCACGCCCGGCTTGCGGCCCGGGTGGGTGAAGTAGACGACGAAGGCCCGGTCGCCGACGGTCATTACGCCGGGGTGCTTGCCGTCTCCGAAGTCGTCGCGACGCACCCCCGTGCCGCTGAGGATGGTGGTGTTTCGCTGGTAGTGGATGCCGTCGTCCGACACGTAAACGCCCAACCCCTGCCAGTCGTCGGTCAGCAGCCAGTACTTGTCTTTCCAGACCAGCATTACGGGCCCCTCGTGCGGCTTGTCGCCGGTGACGTCGTCGAGCCGCCGCCAGGTCCGCAGGTCTTCGCTAACGCACTTCGCGGTTTTCACGCCCACCGTGTCGTCGCGGAAGACGAGCAGCCATCGCTTGTCGGGGAGGCGAACCACCGCGGCGTCGATCATGTTGTCGGAGCCGGTGTCGACGTCGTCGGCCAACGTCCACGACAACCCGTCCGGGCTGGTGTAGTGCAACAAGTAGGGCCGGCCGCTCCAGTCCTCGCTGACATTCGCGATGTAGGTCACGAACATGTGATAGACCCCTTCGTGGAGAAACACATGCGGCGCCCAGAAGGTGTCGATGTCCGTCCCCCTGTCGAGGCCCCGCGCTGCGCCGACGTACTTCCAGTTCCGGCCTTGATCGGTCGACTTCGCGATGCCGATCTTGGTGCCGTAGCACCACGCCACCCCCGGGCAGATCAACCCCGCGCGGCGCTGGGTGTAGTAGATGAGCCAGCTGCCGTCCTCCGGGTTGAACACGATCGACGGGTCGGCAGCGCCGTCGAACATGGGGTCGCGGAACAGCGGCGCCGGGGCGTGCTCGATATCGAACGCCCCGGCCGGCGCCGTGGCGAAGCCCATCGAGGGGGGGGCTTCGGCCCTCGACTCGATGGTCGCGATGCCCGACAGGCAAACGACGGCCGTTAGATGCCCGACTAGCATTCGTGGGAGAATCATGCGCATGCTGTTGATCATTCTGATGGTGGCTCGGAGGGCGACTCAGGGTCTTGCCCGTTGGTGGTTGGCTCATCGCTTCCGGAGAGCCATGCCGTGCGGGTCTGGCCGCACGCGGAGCGGGCCGCGATGCAGCGGCAAGCCCGAGCCCCCGCTAGTTTGAGACGCCAGCCCCGTTGACCGCCGGCGCCCGGGGAGCCGCCCCCCCGGCGAAGCACCCCGCAAGCCGCGATCGGGCCTCGCCAAGCATTTCGGCGTAGGCCGCTTGCCCGGCGACGTTCTGGGCGAAGCCGGGGTCTCGCCGAACGTCGTACAGTTCCTCGTCGATCACCGGCCCTGGGACTCGGGCCGACCCATCGGCGCCCTGGCTCCAGCGGGTGTAGCGGTACCGCGTCGTTCGCAGCGACGACCCAATGGCGTCGACTGCCTTCTCAACGTAAACGGGCCGCGTGATCTGGCTCAACGCGTACGGCTTCACCGTCGCCTCGGGGTCGTCGAGCACCGGGCACAACGACCGCCCCGAGAGCCCAGCAGGAACGGGGAGCCCACAGACTTCCACGAGCGTCGGGTAGAGGTCGAGCAGTTCGCAGATTGCCGAAGTCTTAGACGCCGGCGCCGCCATGCCGGGCGCCGCGATAATCAGGGGCGTGCGCGTCCCCGATTCGAAGTTGGTAAGTTTCCCGTAGAGCCCCATGTCTCCAGCGTGATAGCCGTGGTCGGAGCAAAACGCGACAACCGTATCCTCCGCTATCCCGAGGCGGTCCAGCTCATCCAGCACCCGCCCCACCTGGGCGTCGACGTAGCTTATGGCGGCCAGGTAGGCGTGCCGCAGCTCGCGTTGCTTGCCCGCGGGGATCGGCCCCCGATCGGGGACATCGGTGTAGCTGCGGGCTTCCTGAGAATTGTGCAACGCGATGGCGGGCGCCGCGGACGGCGGGCCGTCGGAAGGAGGCGGGGGCAGGTTGTTTTGGTCGTACAAATCCCAGTACTTCTTGGGGGCATTGAAAGGCAGATGCGGCTTCCAGAAGCCCACGGCCATGAAGAACGGCTGGCCGACCTGCTTGAGCTCCCGGAGTTTCTGCGTCGCCAGGGAGGCGCTGCGGCCGTCGATGTAGGCGTCGTCCGGAACGTCGGCGCGCTGCACAGCTTCGGCCTTGGCCCAATCGCCGTGCAGCACGGAGCCGCGCCCGGGGACAAACCAGTCGTGGAAGTGGGCGCCCCAATGGTTCACCTGAGGCTCCGACCACGAAGCGGCGTCGCCGTGGAGGCGTTGGCCGTAGTTGTGGTACACCTTGCCGATGCCCACCGCGTGCCGCCCATGCGATTGAAAGCACTGCGGAAGCGTGACGACTCCGGGCGAGGTTTCGCGGAAGTGGGGGGAGTTGGTCCAGACCCCCAGCTCGTGGGGACGTAGTCCGGTCATCAGCGAAGCGCGCGACGGGTTGCAAAGGGCCGATTGGCAATAGGCGTTCAAGAACGTGCGTCCGCGTGCTGCGAGGCGGTCGAGATTGGGCGTTAATACACCGGCGGCGCCGTAGCACCCCAGCTCGCACGAGAGGTCGTCCGCAATGATAAACAGCACATTGCGGGGCGTCGCGCCCCCCGTCCGCGGTCGGAGGCGTGCGTCAGCCCCCTGTTCTTGCGGTGGCTGCCCCTGCGGGCGGTTGTCGACCGGCGGGTCTCGAAATCCTTCCAAGCGGTGGAACGTCAGGAAGTTGGCGTCGTGGTAGTTGTGCGCGCCCCCCAGCCCGTCGTCGGTGGCGGTCCGCACCACCGCGATCAGGTCGTCGCCGTCGAACTGCCAGTCCGGATACTGGTAGCCGTGCTCGAGGTCGGGGTCGCGCACGACCACGCGCTCGATCTTCCAGTCCAGCAGGTCGACCGAACTGGTGAGCGCCAGTGTGTTGCGGATGCCGCCCGGCTCGCGTTTGCCTTCGTCCTCCGGCGCCACCCAATTCACTAGAGACCAGTAGCGGCCCGAAACGGGGTCGTGGCGGATGGTGAACTTCTTGGCGCCGCCGGGGAACTCGATGAACCCCTCCTGGGGGTCGAACGAGATCGTCTTGCCGTCGTCGGATACACGCATGAGCGCCCCGACTCCTCCGACCCCTGTCGCGGCCACGCGGAGGATGTTGACGATCTGACCGTTGGGGGCCACCACCGCGTTCCCTTCTAGCCAGCCCCGCATCTTGCCGTCGATCCAGCCCTTGTCGATCGGCAAGTAGTTGGAGAAGGTCCAGCTCTGGCGGCTGAGCAGATCGGCGTCGATCGGGGCCGACATCATGAAGGGTCGGTACCGCTCGCCCCAGGTGTTGCTGCCGCCGGCGTCTTCCATCCCGCGCCAGATGCGCCCCTCGTGCACCACCACCGGTTGAGGCGCGCAGTGGTACTGCCCCTCGGCCAGCAGGCCGGTGGCGGCGTCGGTCGGCTCGGTCCAGGTGACGCCGCCGTCGTCGGAGCGGCGGATGATGAGGTTGCCGTGGTGCTTCCACGCCCCTCCCAGGTAGAGCGCCTTTTGGTTGTAGAACAGCGTCGACCAGAACTGGCCGTCCACCTTGCCGATGGGCGCCCAGGTTTCGCCGCGATCGGTCGAGCGGAATATACGCGTGACCGCCCGGCTGTGCTCGGACGACTTCGGACCGAATTCATCGTGCGAGGCGATGTACTCGCCGCTGGGGAGCACCACGAGGCTGGGCGAGCCGATGTAGACCCCTGCGCTGGCCGGGACGTGGTCGATCACCACCCCGGGCGCCTTGGAGAAGTCGGCTCGCGCGGGCTCCTTGGCGTTCGCCGATGCGCAGGCAGAAAGCAAGAGCACGACGCCCAAGCAACGTGCGGTCGGGCGATGGGGGCTCAGTAGGCTGGTGTAGCGTGTCTCGATCAAGGCAGGCTCCTGTTCTAGCTCATGGGGAATCCAAGCGGCGCGGAGTCTCAGTTGTGGGGACGCAGGTTTACTTGGCGGCGTCCTGCGACATCGCGTGCGGACGCCTGTCGCCCGCGGCCAACAGCCCCGAGCCGCGCAGCACCCGCTCGATCGCCTCCCGCTGGGGCGCAGTGCAGGGTTCGAACGGCTCGGCCATCAAGCCGGAACAAAGCCCCATCAGCTCGGCGGAGCACTTCAAGCCGCGGATGGCGCTGGCCGCGTAGCCGCCGTAGGCGAAGACTCGGCTCAGCTCTGCGTGGCGACTTTGCAGCTTATCGACCGTTGGCCCATCGCCCGCGACGGCGGCCTGGTAGAGATCGACCAGCAGCCGTGGCCAGACGTTGCCCCCCCCGCCGACGCAGCCGTCGGCGCCCAGACCGACCGCTTGGACCAGCAGGTCCTCGGGCCCCACCAGCACCGACCACCCCGCACGCTTGCGGGCGAGCGCGCACACGGCGGCCAGGTACTCCAGGTCGCCCGAGCTGTCCTTGAGCCCCACGACCGAGTCGATCTCCATCAGCCGCTCGACCGTGGCGACGTCGAACCAGGTCTTCGTCAGGCGCGGCATGTTGTAGAGGAAGACCGGCAGCGTGCTTGCATCGGCGAGTGTGCGGATGTACGACACCAGCTCGTGCTGCTCCAGCGGGACGTAGAACGGCGAGGTGGCCACGACCGCGTTGGCGCCGGCGTCTGCCGCGTAGTCGGCCATCGCGAGCGTCTCCGCGACCGAGTTATCGGTCACTCCTACGAGCACCGGCGCCCTTCCCGCGACAAAGCCGGCCGCCAGCCGGACCAGCTCCCGCCGCGAGTCGGGGGTAAGCGACACGGCCTCGCCGGTCGTGCCGAGCAGGAACAGCCCGTCCACGCCGCCGGCAAGCGTGTGTTCGATGAGCCGCTCGAGGCCGGCGACGTCGATCGTGTCACGACCGGCCAGCGGAGTCAGCAGCGGCGGGACGATCCCGCAGAGGGGCGCGGGGAGCGTGGGGCAGAGGGGCTTCATCGCGGCGATGGCTCGGGTTGGTGGAGGGGGCCCGGCGTGCCGGGCCAGATCAGGGCGGACACAGCGCCCACGATCAGTATCGAAGTCGTTCCGAAGACAATGGTCAAGAAACCGTGGAGCGGCGACTTTATGTCCGCGAGTTCGGCAGGCCATAGCTTCATCGGCGAGAACGTCATCCACAGGATGACCAACACCCCAACCACCACGGCGGCGGCGGCGTGCGGACCGCGGACCCTGGGGGACATCCGCCCCAGCAGGAACAGCCCCAACAGACCCCCGCCGGCGACGCCGGCCAGTTGCCACCAGACGTCGAGCACCTGCTCTGCGTTCATCATCCACAGCCCCGCCCCCGTGCCGCCGACGCCGCATACCAGCGTGGTGGCGTACAGCACACGCATCGACTCGCGTTCGCCGGCGTCTGGGCGGAGGTAACGCTTGTAGATGTCGCACAGGAACAGCGTGGCGGCGCTGTTCAAGCTAGAGTCGACGCTGCTCATCGCGGCGGCCAGCACCGCGGCGATCAGCAGCCCAGAAAGCCCGGCGGGGAGGCCCGACGCGATGAAGTGGGGGAACACGGCGTCCGCGGCGATCGTGCCGCCCGAGGCGTCCGTCAGCAGCCCCGGCTGCACTTGGTAGAACGCGTACAGCGACGTGCCGACCAAGAACAGCAGCGCTGAGACCACCAGGTAGAGCAGCGCGCCCATCCACACGCTCTGGTTTGCCGCGGCGTCGCTCTTGGCGGTGACGTAGCGCTGAACGTAGGTCTGATCGACGGCGAAGTTCTGGAGGTTGATGAACAAGCCATACAGCAGCACGACCCAGAAGGTCGACTCGGTCAGCGACGCGCCAAAACTCCCCAGGCTGAACTTGTGGTCCCGCACGGCAATCTCGAACACTTGGGTCGGCCCTCCGGGCATCTGCCACATGACTACCCCCACGGCCGCCCCCATGCCGAGCGTCAGCACCACGCTCTGTAGGGCGTCGGTCCAGATCACTGCCTCGATGCCCCCCATCAGCGTATAGAGGGTCACAAGCACGCCCGTCACCACGATGATCATCGGGATGCTCCACCCCAACATGGGTGCGAGCGCCAGCGCGACCAGGTAGAGGATGGTGGCCACGCGAGCAAGCTGCATCAGCAAGAAGCAGATCACCGCGTAGGTCCGCGCCCAGGCCCCGAAGCGATGCTCCAGGTGGGTATACGCCGAGACCTCGCCGCTGCTGCGGAAGAACGGCACGAAGTACCGGGTCGCGATCCACGCCGCCAGCGGCAACGACAGGCTGAACACGAAGGGGTTCCAGTTGCTGGCGTAGCTCTTGCCGGGGTTGGCAAGGAAGCTGATGCTGCTGACGTAGGTGCCGAAGATCGACAGCCCGACCGCCCAACCGGGGAGCGACCTGCCCGCCGCCATGAACTCGTCAGTGCTGCCGCTCTTGCGCATCATGGCGCAGCCCAACCCCACCACGCCGGCCACGTAGGCGACGAGCACGCACAGGTCGAGGACCGGTAGGCCTTCAGGCATGGCGACCCGTCCGGAGGCTCCATCGGCGGCGCAGGCCCAGGCCCACCCCCGCCGCCACGATCAGGCACAGGCCGGTAGGCTCGGGAACCGCGGCGGCCTCAGCGGGCGATCCCGAAGCCAGCGACTGGCCGAAGTGTTCTTTCCAGAGGTGGTAGTCGGAGGTGCCGACGCTGCCGTCGCCATCGCCGTCGGCCGTCAGCGACGCCCCGACGCTCTCGAGCTGATCGCGCCACACGGTGTAATCGGCGGCGTCCACCAGGCCGTCCTGGTTGTAGTCTCCCGGCAAGGCCGATAGGACCCGCAGCACAACGGAGTCCGTCGAGTATTGCAGCGACCAAGAAAACCCGCCCTCAAGCGCCGGCAACAGCACCGACTGGAACTCGCCGGTCACGCCCGCGGCGGAAATCAGTTCGAACGAGGCGCCTTGTTGCGGTAGGTACCCACCGCTGGTGACTACCTTGAGGGCGCCCGCGAGGTTGGCCTCGCCCAGCACCTTGAGGGAGTCGACCGAGGCAGGGCTCAAGACGATCTCCAGTTCACCGGTCGCGTGCTGTTGGTAGGCGCCCCCCACGGTGAGTTGCCCGCTCGGCGCCCCCGGGGCGACGACGCCGGCCGAGGCCAGGTCGCCCCGCACCAGCCCGGCACCCGACAACCGACTGCCGGCCGCAACCGTCGCGGCGCCGAACCCGGTGCTGCCGCTGACCACCAGCTCGCCCTGCGCAACCGCGGTGGTGCCGGCGTAGTAGTTGGCGGACGTGATGTTCCACGAGCCGGCGCCCGCCTTGGTCAGGGCGCCCTGCCCGTGGAGCTCCTTCCCCCACACGCCGATCCCGGCCCCGTCGAGTGTGAGCGTGCCGGCTGCGTTGGTGACCACTTCCATGCCGGCGTTCTGCGGGTCGTCGGCGATGTTGACGACCGCGTTGGCGGCTGTCTCAAAGGTGGCGCCGCCCGCGTCGATGGTGAACCCCCGCGTCATCGTCGACGAGCCGGTCAGCCTGACGCGGCCGGCGTTGAGAACGAAGCGGGCCGGGTCGTTTGGCAGGAACCCCAGCGCGCTGGCGTAGTTCAGGTTGGCGATGGTGAGCGTGGCGACGGTTCCGCCGCCGCCCACCGCGAGCCGGGTGTCAGCGGGTGGGGGGCTGTCGCGGTAGAGCCCCCCGTTCACTTCGGCGTTGGCGCCGCTGTTCAGGGTGATCGACGCGTTGTTGTAGACCCGGCCGTTCATGCGGATCAGGCCCGGGCCGTTGAGGCTCATGGCGCCGTAGCCCACCACGTCGCCATTGATGGTCAGCGTAGCCGCCGGCGCGCTGTTGCGGATGGCAAGCTGGCTCCAGAGGTCGATTCGAGAATTGATGACGTGATCGGTCGCCCCCGGGCCGTTTGTGAGAAAGATCTGCGACAACGCGTTCTGGTCCGCCCCGGCGAACTTCAGCGATTCGTCGCCCGTGCCGATGGTGTAGCGGGTTGAGCCCTCCAGCAGCAGGGAGCCCACGGTGCGTAGGTTGGCCCAATCGACCCTGACGGTCGCCGCATTGACCTGGCCGAATCTGGCGATCTGCGTTCCTAATGACGGGGCGGCGCCGCTCCAGTTGCCGTTGTCGCCCCAGTTTCCGTTGGACGCGCGGGTCCATTCGTGCAGCGTGTTGGGGTCGGTTTTCTGCCAGACGCGGACCCAGTCGATCTTGGTTTCGTCCGTGTGGCCAACGGGCCACTGGCTGGTGGAGGGCGTGCCGGGCCAGCCGCCTACCGCGTAGTTGAGGATGAGATACATGTGCTGCATCTCGGCGATCTCCGCGTCGTTGTCGAAGGTGTGCACCAACTGGCCGTCGAAGAAGTACTTCACAAAGTCGTTCTTCTTCCACTCCATGCCGAAAGTGTGGTAGGCGGTGGTGAGGTCGCCCACGCCTGAGGGGTCCTTAAAGCCTCCGGAAGAGGCGTTGCTGCCGTTGGGGGCCTTGTAGTGCCAGGAGACGTGGTAGTCGGTCTTGGTGTCGCCGCTGGTGAAGATCGGGAACTCCATGATGTCCGACTCGGGTGGCCAGCCGGTGTACAGCCCCCAGAACGCGGGCCACGAACCGGGGGTGCTCGGCAGCAGGATCCGCGCTTCCGCGTACCCCTCAGTGAACGTGAATTTGGAGTAGCCGGTTGAGATCGTCCCCGAAGTGAACGGTTCTCCTCCCTGGGCCAGGCGCTCCGCCAGCAGCGTCAATGTGCCGTCGCCGAGCACGACGTTCTCGGGGGCGGCGTACGCGTCGTGGTTGTGGGTGCGTCCCCACGGGTACCTGTCGAGCCACTTCATCGAGTCGAGCGTGGTCGTTGCGTTGAACTCGTCCGCGAACAACAACTGGTAGCCGGCCGGCGGCGCGGCCAACGCGTGGCCGGACGTAGCGGAAAGCCCGCCAAGCAGGATCAGAAGGGTTGCGGCGTTGCGGCTGTGCATGCGGAAGATCAAGGGAGCTTCTGCGCCCCGTCCGGTCTGGTCGTGGCGACGAAAACCTGATTGGCAACGCCCGCGCCGTTCGCGACCTCGCGGACGTAGGCGATGCGGCGCCCGTCTGGTGAATAAACACACGCCTCGGGCCTGGGGGGGCCCGCGGACTCGCGGGGGCCGGTAAGCCGGGTGGTTTCGCCGGTCGTAGTGTCTACCTCGCAGACGCTGCCGCCGGCGACGCAGGCGATAGCGCCGCCGTCGGCGCGCCATGTGAACGCGGACTCAATCGGGAAGGCGTTGTGCGTGAGCTGGGTCGGCTCGCCGCCGTTGGGTGAGATGAGCCAGAGCTGTTCGACGCTCGAGCGGTCACGCATCAGGAAGGCGATCCGGTCGCCATCGGGGCTGCTGCGTGGCCAGTGGCGCACGGGGCCCAGGCCGGGGAAGCTGCGCGACGTGGTAAAGGTAAGCCGCCGCTGCGAAGCGTCCAGCGGCGGCGCCGGCCAGGTCGTCGCGGTCCCTTCCAGCGGCCTAGCGCCCGGCTTGGTTACGTCGTTGGGGATATCGACGACGAACAGTTCGGCCACTGGCGAGCCATCTGGCGAGGCCACGTCGCCCAGGAAGGCGAGCGCCCGCGCTTGCCGGGTTCCGTCGGGCCGAACGTAGCCGTGGGCGCCGACCCAGGCGTCGCTGTAGGCGCGATTGATCTGGTCGGTCCCGGGCCGCGGGGAGTCAACGGTCTCGGTGACCAGCACGCAGAAGGCGATCCCATCGTGATTGCGGGGGTGCGACTTAGGGGGGCTCACGTGGCCCAGCGGCGCCGCGACGCCGACGTTCCGCTGGTGCTTCTCGGCGTGCGGGTCATCCGCGGACGCTAGGACGTGGTCCTCGTAGGTGAAGCTCACCCAATGGCCGTCGCCGCTGAACACGTGGACGTGTGTGCCGCCACGCAGGGCGCCCGGCGTGAACGGGGGCGTTATGTCCCGCGCATCGAGGGTCGCGGCCGGAGCGCCGCCGTCTGCGTGGACGACCACCCCTCGTCGATGCCACGCCGTGTACGACCAGTCATCCGTCGGGTTCTCTGGGCCGTGGATGAAGACGACGCGGTCATCCACGGGGCTGGCGGTCACCACGCCGCAACAGGCGCCCGCCCGCGACACGAAAACGACCTCGACCTCTCCGGTCGCGACCCTTACACGCTCGATCCTCTGCCCGTCAAAAACGCTGCCGGCCGCGTCGCTGCGCATGTCGTAGTAGATCCACTCTCCGTCGGGAGACCACACACCCGTGTTGGTGAGCAGGTGATTGCCCGGGGCGGTTGTGATCTGGCGCTCGGTTTGCACTGTTTCGGCCTCGACGCGCGACGTAGTGGGCGCTAGGCCAAGCGCCAGCAACGCGAGGCTGACGTGCGCGAGCGCCCCCCCGGCCTGCGGCGCCGTAGCCCGATACGTCTGAGTGTACATCGGGGTTAGATCCCCCACCGGACGCGCGACTGAGCAACCGACTCCAGTTCGACGCCGTCGCTCCACAACACCTCGTGCCCGCGGGGCGGGTCGCCCCCCCAGCGGTCGTCCAGCGGTTCGCTGGCGGGTTGGTAACGGGTGTCGCAACTAATGCGGAAGCGGTCCGATTGGTTCTTCAACGACGCGTGGAGGTTGTACATGCACAGCACCACCGCGTCGCCCGGCTCGAAGGTGGTGGTCGCCCACCGGCCCCCGAAGCGGTCGACCAGCTCGGCGGGATCGTCGGAGAAGACGCCGCGGGTGCGATTGCGGTCGACGTCGTCGCGGCCGTAGGTAGCGATCACGTCGTCCCAGCGGTGCGAGTTGAGGCAGACCGCCAGCGGGCCCATCTCCGGCGTGATGTGGCCGAAGGGGGTCCACAGCGTCAGCAGGCGTTGCGACCCCCGGCCCATGTAGACCATGTCGCAGTGGATGGGGGAGCCGGCGCCGGGTGGCGCCGCCCGCAGCCATTCGAAGTTGAAGTGGGTCGCGGCCTGACCGAACAATTCGTCGAAGAACTTCATCGTCCGCGGGCCGTACAGCACGTCGCGCACCGACGGGGTTTTCAAGTAGTCGTTGCCCCGGACCGACGAGGTGGCCCCCGCCCGCTTGTCCGCCGCGACCACGCCATCTGACTCGGGCTGGTTGGGGTCGAGCATGCCGCGCTCGGCAAGCCGATGGAGCATGTCGCGGCGTGCAGCAAGCACCGCATCGGGGTCGTGGAAGCCGCGGATGAACAAGAAACCGTCGTCGCTCAGGCGCTGCCGGAGGGCCGCCGGGTCGCCCAGCAGCGGGCTGCTGTCGGGCAGTTCGAGGGCGAGGTACTTGCCGTCCGCCTCGAAGCATCGGTCGCCTATAGCGTACGAAGTGCTCATGTTTCTGCTCCTAGGGTAGGTGGGTGGGGCTCGGCGCGGTGGGACTGGCCGGCCGGCGCGTCGGTCGGCTGCTGGAGCCAAGCGAGATTGAACCGGTAGGACAACTTCGAGCTCACCAAATGGATCAGGCCATCGGGCGACTGCTTGGCGTCGAGGTAGCCGGCGGGTTCGGCGTGCGACGCGTCCATCTCGAACCTCCCGGTCCAGGCGCCGCCGTCCAGCGTGCGGGGCTCGCCCCCCATGCTGACGAGCCTGCGGGCCGGCCACGTCTGGCCCTCGTCGTACGACAGCGCGGCAAACATGCCGTAGCTGGTGAACCGCTTCCCATCAGCCCCGGTGAACTCCATCCCGCCGGTCGACGCCGCGTCCGGCTTCGGGCGTGGGTTGGTGAAGGAAACCAGCAGCAGCGGTCCTTCGTTCAAGCGCAACAGCGTTAACCGCTGCCCGCCGGCGATGGCCGGCAGGCCGCTGGCCGAATAACGCCACGTTTCTCCTTCGTCGGCCGAGACGCTCTTCGGCATCTGCCCGTTGATGGCGTCGCCGCGCCCCAGCGCCAGCCAGCGGCCGTCGTTCAGCTCGACCAGCCCCGCGTGGATTCCGGCGATCCAGGCGCCGGTTTCACCCTCTGCGAACACGGGCGCCGGACGGCCGCGGCCGGGGTCGTTCCAGGTGCGGCCGCCATCGACGCTAACGTGCACGGCCGTGCCGCCGTCGCCGCCGGTGACTGCGTCGCAACAGAGCACCATCTTCCCGGTGCGCGTGCGAACAACGTTGGCGATCGGCATGTTGCGAAGACCGTGCTCAGTGTTGATGAGCTTCGCGGGCGACCAAGTGACGCCGTTGTCGGTGCTGGTTCGCATGACCAGGGCGAGGTTCGCCCAGGTTCCGACGGCGCCGAGGCCGTTGAAGTGGTAGAGCGTCTGCCGGCCGTCCCACCACAACGCATCGCCGTGGTCGTTTCGGCCCGGGGCGTCCCAGAACGGGGCGGCGGGACTCCACTCCGTCTCACCGAAGCGGAGCCGCGAAGCAGCCACGGCCAGTTCGCGGCCCGGCTCCCGCCGCGTGGTGTACCAAATAGCGAAGAGGTCGCCGTTGGGGCAGACGGTGATCGCCGGGCAGTGGTTGTGGTGGGAGTACAACGGGCCGTCGGAGCCCGCAGGAATGTTCACAGACGAGGTCGGCACGGCGAATCGCGGCGTGTCGTCGACCCGTGGCTTGGTCCAATCGCGGGGCGAGGGATCAACTCCACTAGCCCAGGCAGGCGTGGGGCTGACGACGCGCGAGGGTTGGGTCGTCACCGGTTCGGCCTGTACCACGCGGAAGCCGATCATCGCGTGGCTGTCCTCCGGGAGCGTCCCCATCCGCGCCGCAGAGCGCAGGAAGGCCAACGGCGTCGAGTGACTGCCGCCGCGGCTCACGCGGAAATCTCCCGCCACTGGCCCCACCGGGTCCACCACGGCGCCGCGCGGATACGGCCCGTACCAGTCCGCACACCATTCCTCGACCAGGCCGTGCACGTCGCGCAGCCCCCAGGCGTTGGCGGGAGTTTGGCCGACGGTCAGGTCGACCGCGACGGGATTCGAGTGCTCGCCTTGATTGCGGTGGAACGACGCGTCGAGTGACGCGCCGGTGTGGTAGGGCGTGGTCGTTCCGGCGCGGGCAGCGTATTCCCACTCCGCTTCGGTGGGAAGGCGGTAATTGCGGCCCTCCTGGTCCGACAACCAACGGCAGAAAGCGCCAGCCTGCTCCCAGGAGACGTGCACTACCGCCTCGTCGTCGCCGCGGCTCACCTCGTCGCGGCCGCGGAGATCGACGTGCGTTGGATCGAACCGCTCGTACTGCGCGTTGGTGACCGAGGATGTGGCGATGTGATATGGGCGGGTGATTCGCACCCGGTGGGCCGGACGCTCGTGGAACTCGCCTTGGTCGTCACCTTGGATGAACTCGCCCGGCTCAATCGCGACCGTACTGATCGCCTGCGCGCCCGGCTGCGCCTCGGCCGCGCCAGCGGCCGAGGGGGCGCTGAGCGACGGGATGCAAATGGACGTCCAGAGCGGAGCGACCAGCAGGTGCCAACGACGAGACATAGCGCAGCGGGAGAACAGAAGGACGGGCGGTGATGCGTGGTTGCGATCGACCTACGTGTCGATTTACTTCACGGTGACTTCGGCCTTCGGATCGCCCCGACCGGTGGTGACATTGATCTCGATCTCGGCGTCGGCCTGAGGCAGCGGCGCCTGGGCGTCGACGATCGGAAAGAGCGCCTTGCCGGCCGAAACGGGGCCCTCGGGGCCGTCGTACGCCTTACCGTCGGTGGCGATGATCTGCACCCAGTGGGGTCCCCCGACCAGCCGGCGATCGCTCTGCGTGCGAATCCTGCCGTTCTCGATGATCGCGACCCCCTGCCCGCCGGAGTTGTTGGCGGTCCTGTCCGGGGTGAAGATCAGCTTTCCTTGCGGCACGGGCTCGCCGTTGCACAGCACGCGTCCGGTGACGGAGTAGCGCGGCGGCCCCGAGTCGCAGCCGGCAATCGCCGCCGCCATGGAAAGCGCGAGCAAGGCTCCGGTTGGATGATAACGCCGATTGCTGTCCATGCACCTAGCCTCCATTGATGATTTCACCGAAGTTTCTGCTCGACTTGGCTTGGATGATCGCCAGGTCGACGTCCTCAGTCACGAACTGAACCGACCCGTCGCAGTGGGCGAACTGGCACCCCCCGGGGTGCAGGCTGCCGAACGGCCTGGAGTTGCCGAACTCTTGGCAGGGGCCCTGGTTGTTCTGCCCCTCGATGTCGATGCAGTGGTTGATGCCGAACTCCACGTTGCGAAAACCCGCGGTGTCGCACGGTTCTGCAAACAAGCCGCTGAGCCCGGCGATCCAGGCGGTCTCGCCCATGTGGCGTTCGCCGATGCAGAAGGTGTTGGAAGTGCCGTCGGTGATCTTAGCCATCCGGATCTTACTGTTCGCGTACAACACGCCGAGCTGCGCGAAGCCCCGGCGGTCGCCGAACCTACTGGTGCAGGCGCCGTTGGCCCACGCCGCCATGGTAATGTTGTTGGGGGGCGACCCGGTGGTTTGGCTGTACTCGTTGATCCCCACCGCGGGATTGCGGAGGGGGCCTGCGACCCCGCTGTAGTGCTGAGTGTAAGTGGTCTGACCGTTCACCACGCCCGAAATGAAGATGCTCTTCTGCGCTTCCGCTCCAACACTGGGGCAGAAGAAGCCTTGGATGGCGTTGAGCGACACGGCCTTGTTCTCTTCGTAGCCGAGGTCCCAGTTGATCTGCTCGTAGATGGCGTTCTCCTCCATCTGCGGGAGGATGCGTGCGTGCCAGCTGATCATGGCGCCGTCGTTGGCGGGGTCGGTCCTTGGCCGTCCGACCGCGAACTCCGCGCCGGGGGGGAACGCCTTGTAGCTGCTCTCGTAGTTCAGCATGGCGAGCACGATCTGGCGCATCTGGTTCGCGCACTGACTGCGACGTGCGGCCTCACGGGCCGACTGAACGGCGGGCAGCAGAAGCGCCACCAAGATGCCGATAATGGCGATCACCACCAGCAACTCAACGAGGGTAAAAGCGTGCCTCTTCATCGTCGGCCTCCTGAGAAGATGGTGCGCCCCGGGATCTTGCCACGGGGGAAAGTAAGTCGCCGCAGCGTCGGAATGTGCTGCGTGGGATAGAACAGGGCGCCCAGCAACGCCGCGCTGAGGGCGTAGGCGGAGGGCTCGGGTACGGCGACCACGGAAAGCTGAAGCACGCCGGGCTGACTATGGAGCGAAAGCCGCCACGCGAGCCCGTTGTCGAGCCGCGGCAGGTCGATGGAAGAGAAGTTCGATCGGCTCTCGCGGAAGGACACTAGTTCGAAAAAGTCTCCCAGGGCGGGGGTGTAGCCGTCGATCAGCTCGACCGACAGCAGCCCTCCCGCGGTGAATAAGCCTTGAACCAAAAGCTGGTCGTAGCGGTTGGCGTCGGTTCCCCCGAGCTCCATCACCAAGGCGCCTCGCTGGCCCTGGGTGTAGTCGCCGCTAATGGAGAGCCGCCCCGGGCTGTTGCCGGGCGAGAGCGTGCCGCCGGTGTTGGAGAGCCCTCCCAGGACCGCGCCGCTGCCGTTGAGGGTTCCCTGTTCAAGGAGAACCTCGCCCCCGTCTGCGACTACCTCGCCATTGAGCGTCAGTTCTCCCTCGCCCGTCTTGCGCAGGTCGTGGCCCCCCAACCTCAGTTGGTTGTTGACCGCGAGGCTGGCGCCGGCCGAGATATCCGCCCGAACTTCGTTAAGCAGGCTCACCGCGACCTGCAACTGATGGTCGCCGCCAAACACCTGCACCGGCACTCCGGCCAGCCGCAGCACGCCGGGCCCGGCGATGGCGACCGAATTCTCGCCGATTAGTCGCACCCCCCCCACGCTGACGTCTTGGTCGAGCACCACGGTGCGATCCGCGGTCATCCCCGGCCCGAACACCGCGATCTCTTCCGCGGTGTTGGCGACCCCCCAGTAGCTCGACCAGTTCGTCGGGTCGCGCCACACGCCGATGCCATCGCTTAGCCAGGTCCGTTCTTGCGGGGCCGCAACGCCGAGCACGTGCCCCGGGCCGCTGAGCCCGCTGACGACGGTTTCTTTCTGGTCCTGGGCAGTGAGTCTGTAGACTCGGCCGTTCTGGAAGTCCGTCCAGAACGCCTCGCCATCGATCACCTGAATCCCCAACGCCGAGCCGATGTCGCTGGGGTCGTACAGCTTGTTCGCAACGCCGTCTGGGCTCACCTCATACAGGTCGGTGCTCGACAACGCCGAGGCGATCAGCCGTTGGCCGCTGGTGTCCCAGGCCAAGCCTTGCGGGCTGTCGATGCTCCACAAATCGCCGAGAAAGGCGCCGGTCGTGGCGTTGAACTTCTGCACTTTGTCCCCTTCGCGGTTGGCCACGTACAGCGTTCCTGCGTCGTCCACGGCGATCCCTCGGGGGTTGTCGAGGCTCCCCCCCGCGAAGGCAGTATCCACCAGCGTTGCGACCGCACGGCTCGCCGTGTCGATCGAGAAGATCCGGTCCGAATCGGCTCCGAAAGCGGTCGAAAGGATTAGGTTGCCGTCGGGGCCGAGCGCTAGGGCCTCCGGGCGTCCGCTGAAATCTACCCCTTCGGTCGCCACGACATCGATAAAATTGCCGCCGGCGTCGAACCTGATGATGCGTCCGCCGTCTTTTTGCTCGCCGACGTAGACAAACCCTTGCGAGTCTTGCAGCAGGCCTATGGGGGCGTCGAGCGCCGCGCCGGGGGCGTTGCTGTTGATGAAGTTACCCAGCGGGACCCACTCCCCTGCGGCATTGGCTTGGTACCGCAAGATGCGATCCGCGCCCGTGTCGGCCACCAGCGCGTGCGACGGGGAGAGCGTGCGGAAGTCGTCGGCCCGGTGGAAGGTGAGGAAGTTGGCGTCGTGGTAGTTTGCGGCGCCCCCCAGCCCGTCGTCGTACGCGGTCCGCGACGCGGCGATGAGGTCCTGCCCATCGAACTGCCAATCGACGTACTGGAAACCGTGCTTCGATCGGTCGGGGTGGTAGAGCAGGACCGACTCGACCTCCCAATCGCTCAAGTCGCTGGAGGACATAAGCGCAAGCGCGTTGCGTGTGCTCCCTGGAGAACTCCCCTGGAACTGCGGCAGCACTGGGTTGGAGAGTGTCCAGTAGCGGTCCGACGCGGCGTCGTAGCGGACCGCGAACTTGGTGGCCCCGCCGGGGAAGTCGACAAAATCCTGATCGGGGTTGAACGATACGGAATGGTTCTGCTCGTCGACCCGCACCACAGCGGCAACCGACAGGTTGTCGACCCGCAGGAGATTGACGAGGTTGTCGTCGCGGTCGACCACGACGCCCCCTTCCAGCCAGCCGTTCACCTCGCCGTTGATCCACGAGGTGTTGCTGGCAAGCGCGTTGCTGAGGGTCCAATTGGACGCAACCAGCAGGTCGGAGCCGATCGGGGCGGACATCACCAGCGAGCGGAAGTGCCGCGGCCAGCCCCCGCCGTTGGACGTGTCTTCAAAGCCCCGCCAGATCCGTCCGTTGTGCTCTACCATCGGCATCGGCGCGGTGTGGTAGCCGTTGGCGGACGTCAGAAAGCCGTTCGCGGCGTTGGTGGGGTTGGTCCAGCTCGATCCGCCGTCGATTGATTTCCGCACGACGATCCTGCCGTACAGCTTGTCGACCCCCATGATGTAGAGGTCGTTCCCTTGGGTGAACAAGTTCGACCAGGCCTGGCCCTGCAGCGTTGCCGACGGAGACCAGGTGAGCCCCTGGTCGGTCGACCGGAACACCTCGGTTTTGGACGACGTGTTGAACGACGAGCTCGGACCGAACCGGTCGTGCGACGCCACGTAGTCCCCGTTCGGGAGAATCACAATCGACGGCGAACCGACGTATTCTCCCGAGGACCTTGGAAAGTGGTTGACCACCGTGCCCGGCACCTGCGAGAAGTCCTGCGCCACGCCCTGGGCCGCGGGCGTGAGTACGGCCAGGGCGCAGACGCAGAGCACCGTTGCGAGGCGCGGGTTCACCGCGCATGCCGCCGCTCGCGCGGCGCGTATCGGGCGAAAGCAGAAGCTAATCAACGGACGCCTCCCCGACGGGTCACCAGGATTGACACTCCCGCGACCGCCGCCAACAGCAACGCCGCGGAGGGCTCTGGCACCGGGCTGGACCCGGCGGCCAAGGCGCCGACGCCCGGGTTGCCGAAGCTGCCTTTCCAGAGCGTGTAGTGCTGAGCGCCGATCGGCACGCCGAGGCCGTTGTCGTTCGGCAGGGGAGTGTTCGAGCCAAGGCGGTCGCGCCATGCCGTGTAGTCCGCCGCGTCGACGAACCCGTCCGCGTTAAAGTCGCCCGCGACCCCGCCGCCGCCGGCGAAGTTCAAGAACAGGCTGTTGCCAGTCTTCACCAGGCTGAAGCCGCTGGAGTCACCCGCGAGCGTCAGGCCGGTCATGGTCAGCGTGGATGCCGCGGAGACAATCTCGAAGCTGTCCCCGTTGGCGGGGGTGAAGCCGTTGATCAGCGAGATGTCGACGACGCCGGACAGTCCGGCCGTTCCCGCAACCGCCAATTGATCGAACAGGCCGGCCGCCGTGCCCCCCAGCTCGATCGCGAGCGTCGCCCCAGCAGCCTGGGTGTAGGCGCCGCTGACGCTGAGCTTGCCGGCGCTGGCGCCCGGGGCGACCGTGCCCCCCGCTTGATTGTTGAGGGCGCCCCCTAGTTTGCCGGTCCCCCCCAAGGCACCAGCGGTTACGTTCACCGTGCCGGTGAGGCTGCCGAGCTGGTTGTTGATGTTCAGCGTGCCGTCCCCGCTCTTGGTGAGCGTCTGACCGTTGAGGCGGAGCGCGTTGTTGAAATCGAGCCGGCCGCCGGCCGCGATGTTCGCGGTCACGCCGTCGTTGACGCTCACTGCCGCTTGGAACTCGTGGGAACCGGCCTGCTCCACACCGAGGCTGATCGACCCGGTGTCGGAATCGAGCGTCAACGTCTGCGTGCCGGCGACGATGTAGCTTGTCGTGGCGCTATTGAAGGCGACCCCCTTCGCGGTGACGGCCGAGTCGACCACCACGGTGATGTTCGCGGCGCTGGGGATGGCGCCGAACCGTGCAATATCCGCCGTGCCATTGGGCACTGCGTTGAGCCAGTTGCCCGCGCCCAGCCAGCTCCCCGAGGCGTTGGCCGTCCACTGGTTGGGGGTCGGCGGCGGCGACGGCTGGGCGAGCAACGCGGCGATGTCCGCAGCAGACAGCACCCGGTTGTAGATCCGCATGTCGTCGAGGGTCCCTTCCAGGGGGAACTGCCCCGCGTTGGGGCGTTCGCCGAACGAGATCGCCGAACCGCCCAGCGCCCCGGCGCTATTCCCCAGCGCGAACGTGGTGTTGTCGACGTAAGCGGTCCAGTCGTTGGTCGCACTACGCGAGATGCCGACCAAGTGGAAGGTGTTGTCGGACAGGACGAGGTCGGTGTGCACAAACCCCAGCCCGCCGTTGTGGAACCAAAACAGTTCGCCCACACCGTCCCCACCCGGCGGCTCGCCCGGGATGGTGGATCCCATGCTGTTGTCGATAATGCCCAGGTTCCAGCGCCCCGCGGCGCCGTTGTTCCCAGAGAAGATGTGCTGCTGAATCGTCCCGATGTCGGCCGTCTTGACGAACCCGAACATGCTCATCGGGCCGGTGTCGATCCCGAGCAGCGGCGCGGTGGCGGTGGTCAGCACGCGGTTGGCGTTCGTGCCGGCGAAGACGTAGCCGTTGTCAACGCGGCCCGAGAGCCCGGTGGTCACGGCGCCCTGCACGGCGCCGGGGTTGGCGCCCACGGAGTCGGCAGCCACAGTGGCGCCCCCCCCCTCGTCGAGTTTCCAGTGGCCCAACAGGCCCGTGGTGATGTCCTGGGCGAGCGCCTCACTCCCCAGCGTGGCCGCCAGCGCGGTCGCTGCCGTCCAAATCAAGGTGTTGCGAAACATGGTTAAGATCTCCAGCCCGGGACCAGCCGGTGTGTGATGAGTGCCTTGTCAAATGAACGTGATCAGTTGGTACATAAACCCTGGCCTACCAGACCCGCCGCCGCCGCGCGATAATCCCCGCCAGGCAGCCAGCCAGCAGCAACGCCGCGGCGCCCGGCTCGGGGACCGCGGTCCCCACGAGCGCGCCCAGCCCCGCGGCCCCCAACAGCGTCACGCCCGGTGCGGCGATGATGCTGCCGGGGTTCCCGCCTAGGACCCTGGCGTTGTTAAAGTTGACCGTGCCGGAGCCGAGGATCGTGAGCGTGAAACCGTTTTGGACCAGCAGGTTGTTGAACGCGAGCGTCGTTCCGGCGGCAACGTTGACAGTGGTGTTGCTGCCGAGCTCCACGGGCAACTGCAATTCGTGCGACCCGCTGGTGACCGTGATCAAGGCGCTTCCGGTGTCAGCCTCTAGCGTCAACGACCCTGCGCCAGCGACCGCGTACTTGTTGGCGTTGTCGAACCGCAGTGACTTCACGGTGTTGGCGGCATCCATGTAAACCGTGGCGGGCGCCTGAATCACGCCCCCCAGCAGAGCCCGGGCGACATCGCTGTCAGGCGAGCCAAACAGCCAGTTGGCGCCGACGTCCCAGTTCCCGAAGTCATCGACTTGCCACTCCTGCTCCGCAGAGCCGATGCCCTGGAAGGGGATCGCTTCGATCCCTTGCGCGTTGCCGAGCCCCGAGGCTACTGTCGTTTTCGTGTCTACCGCGTCGAGGCGGTAGACCGAGCCCGTGTTGAAACTGCTCCAATAGGTCTGGCCGCCGATCACGTCGATGCTGAGGATCGAACCGGTGTCGCTGGGATTGTAGATCTTCGTCACTCCCTCGGCGGGTGTATTCGTCGGGGATACCGGGGGCGCAAACGCCGCAGAGCCCGCTAGATCGATCTCGAAAAGGTCCTGCCCACCTCCGAATACACCGGCCGTGAGCGTGTTGGTCGACGCGTTGAAGTGCAGCGCCATGGGGTTGTCGAAATTGCCAAACACGTCGTCGTTGATTGTCAGCGGGTCGGCGCCGATCCCAGCGTCGAGGTAGGCGCCGGTCGTGGCGTCGAACCGCAGGATCGAGCCGGTGCTGGTGCCCATGCTGTCGCGGTTGGCCACGTAAAGCGTGTTACCCGCTACAGCAAGTCCGCGCGGGTTGATCAGCCGGTACGTCGGGTTCGGGAAGAAGAGCGGGTCAGGCTCGGCGATGAACTCGCTGAAACCGCCGGTGGAGATGTTCACCTTGTAGATGTTGTCCTTCTCGAAGCCGTTGGTGCCGAACGGGTTCGAGGCGAACAAATTGCCGTCCGGCGCGATCGCTAGGCTGTCGGGGATCTCCCCGCCAAAGGTGGTAAGCACCCCCTGAAACACGCCCGCCGCGCTATACTTCAAAATTCGGGCGGCGCCACCCTGGTTGACCTCGCCGATGTAGACCGTGCTGGTGGCGCTGTCGTAAACGATCGGCCCCGGCGAGTTCAGACCCGATCCGTCGCTTGCCTGGGCGAAGATGCCGTTGACGGACCAGTTGTTGCTGGCGTTGACGTTGTAGCTTACGACCCGGCTGTTGAGCGAATCCGCCACGAGGACGGTCGTCTGCGCGTGGGTGAAGGGGACGCAGTACGTCACGACCGCCGCCGCCAACGCGGCCGAGCGTAGTTGGTCCCAATAACTTGTCCCTACCGCCCGATGCAGCATACGCAATACGGCGCATGGATTACTCGACATGGAAATTCTCCCTCAGCCGCTTTTGGGCCGACGCTGACATGAACTTGTGAAACCGAGTGTTGAAAAGAAACGAACTAGTGTACTGCATCAATCAGACGTGACCTTTTCCGCGGAGGTCTCTTCGGGACAGCTTTGCGACTGCGGCTGAAACTGAGTGCCAAAAAAGGCGATCGATATGATCGGGTAAAAGTGACGCACTACACTAGAAGTCAGACGCGATATCCAACGCTTCGCACCGGCGGAGACGCCCGCCGACGCCCGCTGCCGGACGCCCCGCACGATGCAAACTGTCGCTCTAGCTCACCATGCGGCCCCGCCTGGAGCCAGCCGCCATCGCGGCTGCCGCCAAGCCGAGCAGCGCGATTCCTGCGGGCTCGGGCACCAGCGCCCCGGGGAGTTGGTAGCTGTCATAAATCTTCACGTCGGCGACCAGGCCGTTGTATCCGCCGCCGGAGCTGCGTTGACGACCGATCATCCACGATTGAGCCGTGGAGATCGCCCCGGCCGAATCGCCGGTGCCGACAATCACGCCGTCGACGAAAAGGTCGAACCGAGTCCCCTCCCTGGCGATCCCTACCATGTGCCAGGCGCCGTCGGTTACGTTCGCGGTAGTAGTGATATTGACGCCGCCGTTGTGGAACCAGAATAGATTCCCACTCGCATCGGTCTGCAGCCCTGCGCGACCCCCTTGGCCATTATTGTTGGAGAAAAGGTTCGAGTTGCCCGCAACGTTCGTAGAGTTCATCACGACCTGCAGCGAGAAGTCGCCCGTCGCCGGGATCGCGTCGAGGCTGTTCGTGAACACGCCGGAGATCCCGGCGTTCTCGCCAGGCACTTCGGTAAAGTTGTAAGCCGTTCCAAAGCCCGTCGGACCAGGGACATTAACCACCCCGAGCGCGGCCATATCCTTGCCGGCGTTGTAGCCGAACAATGTAGCGCCGGTGCTGTTTCCGGTGGAATCGATGATCCCGGCGTACGTGTTGTTTCCTGGGTCGGTGAGGTTCGCCTCGTCCAGAGCCCAGTGCCGGATCAGGGCCGCCTCGGCGCCAGCAGTCGCAACGCAGATTAGGGAAGACGCCACGAGGACTCCCCTCCCCAGTCGCGCACACGAAGACAGGTCGAATCGCATCACTAGCCCTCCAGTTCGAGTAGATAAGTAACAAGGTGCACTCAAGAGGCGTGGCGGCCGCAGCCGCTGCAACGCCCTACGCTATCTCGGCGCGTCGCCGGCGGATCGCTTCCGCCTACTCCGCGTCGTCTCGCTCAAGCCACTCGAGCTCCGCTCGGATGTCGTCGCCGAGCTCCAGTGAAAACTCCGACTTCACCGGGACCCGCTCCCCCGTGGCCTGCTGGTGGAACGCCAGCGTCTCTTCTTTCGAACGGCTGATGTGCTTGAGCATCCACTCTGCGGCCCGGTCGCCGTCCCCGTCCGCTAAGGCGGCCAGTATCTTCCTGTGGTGGCTACACGCCGCGTGCACTACCGCCGAATCGTGGCGTGTCCGCCGTATCCGAAACACTTGGGACACCACGCGTGTACTCTCCACCACTGACAAGATTCGGGTATTCGCGGCGGCGTGGACTATCAACATGTGGAACGCCAGGTCCGCGGCCAGGAACCGCCTCAGCATCTCGCCAGTTAGCTCCTCGCACTCGCCCGCGTCCACCTGGGCCGAGAGCCCGTCGATCGCTTTGCACAGCACCTCGAGCTGCTGGAGCTGCGTCGCGGAGACGCGGCTCGCCGCCTTGCGTGCGGCGTAAGGTTCGATCGCCTCGCGCAGCTCGTACACGTCTTCGATGTCTTGCAGGGAGATGGTTTTCACAATCGTCCCGTAGCGAGGCACCTGCTCCACAAGCCCCTCGGCGGCCAGCCGCCGAACCGCGTCCCCTACCGGAGTCCTGCTGATCCCCATCTCCGCAGCAAGCTTGTTCTCCGACAGCACCGTGCCGGCGGGGAGTTCTCCCGACACCAACCGACGGTGGAGATGACGATAGGCTTGAGATGTCAGATCGGCCGTCGCCATGAGCCACGCCTCGAAGAGATTTTCCGACAAAGGAGCTGGAATTCCAGTAGAATCCAATCTAGGTTGGCACAGTTCCGATGTCAACAACTTTAACGAAGAATTCGGAAAGTTCGGTCTTGAGGCCGGTCGCGCGGCGGATAAGCCGCGTCTCGGCTCGGCCACGCGCGGGCCACCCGCGTCTTTTCCAGCAATCGAGTAAGGTTCAATACACGTGGAAATAAACCCTCGATCTGGCCGCGCACGCCCTGGCCGCCCATGGGCGCAGGGGGCGCGGCTGCTTTGCCCTTTGGCGCTCGCGGCGAGCGTGAGCATGCCGGCTTTGCGGGCCGCTGCCGCGGACATCGCCCGCCCCAACATCGTGCTGATCCTCATGGACGACATGGGGTGGAAAGACGTGGGCTACGCCGCTGGCGAGCGGGCCGAGACCCCGAACATCGATCGGCTCCGCAACAGCTCGATGTGCTTCACCCGGGCCTACGCGTCCGCGGCGATCTGCTCCGCGTCGCGTGTTGGGTTGTTGACGGGGCAATCTCCGGCGCGCGCGCGGTTCGAGTTTGTCACCAAGTGGCCGCACGACCGCGTCTCGACGTCGTGGCCGCTCACGCCCCCGCCGTTCCCGGGCAACCTGCCGCTGGAAACAACAACGGTAGCGGAACTCCTGCAAGGCGCCGGATACCGCACCGCGATGGTGGGCAAATGGCACCTGAACCAGCACCACGTGCGGTACCTGGGCTGGAGCCCGACACACGGGCCGGCGCAGCAGGGGTTCGACGAGGCGATCGACGAGCAAGGCTCGCACCCCTACGCGGGGCCCCCCGCGGCTGGCGCCGAGTACGCCGCCGGCGAGTACCCGCGCGACCAACTCACGGAGGAGGCGGTCGGATACCTGCGACGCCAACGCAGCGGCGCCGAGCCGTTTTTCTTGTTCCTGTCGCACTACTACGTGCACGACCCGGTCCGCGTGTCCGCGGCGTGGATGATCGGCAAGCACCGAAAGAAGCTAGGCCCGGACGCCAGCGATGCGCACGTGCGCTACGCCGCGTTTGTCGAGCTTGCGGACCACTACGTGGGGCAAGTGCTCGACACGCTCGATGCGTGCGGGTTGTCCGACAACACGCTGGTGCTCCTCACGTCCGATAACGGAGGGCACCCAGATTTCTCCACGATGGCGCCGCTGCGCGGCTGCAAGTGGAACCTCTATGAAGGGGGCATCCGCGTGCCGATGCTGGTGCGTTGGCCGGGGGTAACCAAGCCCGGCGGGGTGTGCGACGCCCCGGTGATCAATTACGACCTGCTGCCGACGCTGTGTGAGATCGCGGATGCAGAGACCGACGACCGGACGCCGCTCGATGGCCGCAGCATCGTACCGCTGCTACGCGGAGAGTCTGGCGAAAGCTTCCACGAGCGTCCACTATACTGGCACTTCCCCTACTATGTCCCCGAGCAATGGGCCGACGGGCTGGTGCGTGGGATCGGCGTCGACACCAACAGCATGCGCACCGTGAACCCTCCGCACTCGGCGATCCGCGTCGGCGACACTAAGCTGCTGTACTTCTACGAGAATCAGAACACCGAGCTTTACAACCTGCGCGACGACCCGAGCGAGCAATCCGACTTGACCCCGCAACAACCAGAGCGTGCGCGTGCCATGAAGCAGACGCTGATGGACCACCTACACTCGGTGGGTGCGCGGCTTGCCCGGCCGAGCGGAGCCGACCGAGATCCGCCAAGCCGGTGAGCCGACCGGTCCGCGTCGCTGATAGCAATGGCTTCTGTCGAATGCCTTGCGATGTCCTCAATCAGGGCCCCAGGACGGTCTCCTGCTCGATGGACAACCCCTTCATGAGCCGATCGAGCGTTTGGGCGGCTCGATAGCCCATGCCGAACGCGTCGGGACACACGGTAGAAAGGGGCGGCAGAGCGACCTCCGATCCGTTCATTCAGATCAATCGCCGGCGCCCACAGCGACTTCACGACCCGAGCGAGTTCGGGGTAGGCCGCTTTCGAGATGACGCCATCGCCGGTGTAGGTCGCTAGCCACTTCGGCCCCCCAACGAAGTCGGCAGAGTCTTGATCCGTGCGGACCGGCGCCAGACTTGTCGGGCGGGATTTGGTGCCGTGATTCCCTCGGCCGGTCAGCCGAAGAGCGTGGCCGTTCCTGAACTCACTTCTGCGACGGACCTCGCGATGCTTGCCTCGCCGATTCTGCTCCGGCGGTGTATCACTCCAGGCCACTCAGATGAAGCATGGTGAGTGCAAAGGCGGTGTCATGCTGGGCTAGTTCCCCGACCGAACCATCCGCCCAGGTTGGGCCATCCTCGCCTGCTCACACGCGCGGAGGTGCAGCTCTCCGTCGTAGGAGTGCCGACTGGTCGCCTGAGCTCGACGGCGCCACACCCCGGGCGGCTACGGACTCGGCCGAACTGCAGGAGGTGTGGTTTCTGGAAGGACACCTCTGCGACTTGGCCCCGACTGCGGCTCGCACGGGTCCGCCCAGCGACTAATGGCTGGCAATGCCACATGCCGACGCGCGTGCCGCTGCGTGGATGCTCTCTCGCCCCCCAGCTCCCCCCAGCAGCCGCCAGACGCGATGCGTCGTTGGGCTGCCCAAGGGGCCGGCTGCTCCGCACGGCTTATCCCTAAACCCGCCAGAATCCGCCGCAGCTCCTATCGGACCGGGACCCCAGCTGAGCCACAATCAGGCACGTCTCCAGCCCCTTCTCCAAGAGCCCTCCCATGCCCCAGCTCCTACAACGCGTCAGACGCTTCCTCCTCTTCCGACCCAGCAGGCACGCTAGGCTGCTCGCCCGCATGGACGAGGTGCTGCTGCTGATCAACCAGACCGCGGAAGCGACCCGCCAAGAGTGCGACCGGTTCCTAGCAGACGCGACCGCCCAGGGGTCAGAGTAGGGGGCGACGCCCCGGGCGCCGCCGAGGATCTCGGGGGGGGGGCTCTACGCGGCGGAGGCGCCCGAAGGCCGTATCGCGTGATGAGGCCGGCTAACGCCATTCAACTGCGTCGCGACCAGGTACCACCAGTGAGCAATAGCAAGTACCACCAGTGTCCATTTCCAGGTACCACCGGTGACCCATATTCCAGAATCCAGAAGAGTGAGGCTTCTGGAGTTGCTGTCGCAACGAAGCCTCACCCACAGAAAAAATCGACGCCCGCAGCTCCCTTCCCTTGCTGCCGATCTGCGGTCGACCCACCAGCGATGCGGGCCGCGAGGCAGCAGTCTCCCTGAATGGGGCGTCGCTGACTGGACAGCGGGGGCCGACGATGGGACGTGCGCCCTGAGGGCGCTGCGCGCGCATAGGCGAGTTGGGGCGGCCTAGCGCCCTCCCAGCCCCACTAGGGCCCAACTGCGCCACAGAGGGCGCGTGGGGGCCCCTGATGGGGCTCTGGGGGCCGGGGGTGCGCCGGGCCACGCTCAGCGTGAGTGATTGCGGGCGCCAACTAGCCGCCCAACCCGCAACGACGCGGCTGCCGAATGGTGGCTTGCGGCAACCCTGCCCGCTGATGTGCCGCAGCTAGTCCTCCCCAGGCTGCTGCGGCGGTAGCTACCGTTCACGCCATGCACGCCTACCGTGCACGCCGCATACGCCGGGTCCTCTTATTAATAGTCTACTAGTTAGAAGTAGAGGGATAAGGCGTGTCTGGGGTACAGGAACTTGGCCGTTGGCGACCATGGAAAGAGCCTTGGGCCCAGATCCGTGTGGCCCTTGGTGGGAGACCCCTCGGGGGACCTACCCCTGCACGAGCGTCTTGACAGCCCACAGGGCCTCCGGCCGAGACCCGAGGGCGCAGGCCGCTTCCTTGCAAGTAAGATGGGACCCGCAGCGACCGCGGGCGACAGCTTGCCAAGGCCGGCCGCTTCCCTACACCAAGAAGGCGTCGACCTCCCAGATTGACGTCTGCAACGAACGACGGGCGTCTCTGCCAACGGCAAGGTGGTCGTCGGCTACAGCGCTAACCCAGCAGGCCAGGTTGAGGCTTGGCGGGCCGACCTGTCTGCGGTCCCAGAGCCGAGGGGCTTGGGCCTGTGCAGCGTGTTGGCTGGCGCCGCCGCCTTTGCCGCCCGGTGGCGTAGAATCCGTTCCTCGGCCAAGCAGTAGCCGCCTCCCCTGCGCAGCTGGCCAGAGGCGAGGCACGTCCGTCGCATACTACGTGCGGAGTCGGTCGAGAGGTCACGCACTACAAGGGGCTATCACTGACGGTCGAAGGTCGAGACGTAGAGGTGAGCCGTGATCCATGCGGGTGCTTCACGGGACCGACCGGAACCGTGAAGGCGCCTTGGTTGGGACGAGTGTTGCGGACACCTCTGTTGTCTGCGAGCCGCCCGTCCGGCCCCAGGCCAAGAGTTGATCTGTCCGCCGAGGAATCCGTAGAAGTCGTCAAAGCCTGCGTCCAACGGGATTCCCGTTTGCGCTACTTGCCGTCAGCGAAGGCTAGTAGACAGCGTCTCGACGGCGTCGCCAGGCTCACCGATAAAGCAGTTGTATTCAGCAGCGACGAACTTTTTTTCAGCCTGCGTACTCATGTAGGCGGATCGGCAGCGGACAGCGGCAAGGAGTTCTTTGCGCCGATCGATAACTTCGAGGTGCGACTGCTCGCATCTACCTCGCTGCCCGGCCACTACAACGGGGACTGGCGCGTCGATGCGGCCGACTACCCGACGTGGCGTGACGCGCTGGGGGATGCTCCGAACTTGGCCGGCGCTGGAGCCGATGGTGACGCCAATGAGGTGGTTGAGCAGCAGGCCCACGAGTTCTAGAAGCTCCGCCATGGGGATTCTCTCGCCGCGGTCGGCGGCGCCCCGGTTCCAGAATCGCCGGATTTGCGACTTGCCGCACTAGGGTTGGTGCTGCTTGGGACCCGGCGTTTGTTGGGCAGAGCCGGGCAGTATCTCGGCTTCCTTGAAGGTTTTCACAGTTTTCAGATGAATCCTTGAGGATTTCAGACGACCTGTAACTGCACGCCGCTCTTCTGCTCGGCCGGCGTCGGTTCCGAAGCTTGTCTGCGGTCTTTCATCTGGGAGTTGTCTAATGAAGTTGCTGTCCTGTGGTCTAGCTGCCGCTATCTGCGTGGTTGTGATGCGGCCCGTCCATGCGGCCCCGATCCTGGTTGAGGTCGATTTTTCTGGCGCCGGCGGCTCGGCGGTTGGCGTCATTGCGTCGTCCGACGCACAGTTCACCGTAGTTGACCCGGCAGTCACGTTCGGGGCCACGGCGTTCTCGGCGGTTGGGGGGGCGAGCGGAACTTCTACCTGGGTCTACGACGCCACCGGCGCCGCCGCGGCGAATCCCGATCTTCACACGGCATCGACTTTTGGGGCGCCTACTCGGTTCGATGTTGACCTAGCCTTTGCCGCCGCCGGAGCGACCTACACGATCACGAGCGTAGAGATCGATGTCCGTGCATCGAACAGCGCCGGAACCAATTGGGATTTCATGTACCGCAAGCCAGACAACACGACCGCGATCCTCCCCGGGGGCGCCATCACCGTGCAGTCGGGGGCGGACCCGATCACCACCTACTCGATTGACGTAACCTCCGAGAACCTGACCGCGACGGATTCCGCGACCGCGTGGAGCGCCAGCGGCACCGGCAAGCTTCGGTTGGGGTTCTACGAAGCGACCGCTTCGGGCAACGACAACTTTCAGGTCGACGCGATTCGATTCATCGGAACCTCCTCTTCTGCCGTTCCAGAGCCGACGGCTGCGTGCCTGCTGGGCTTGTCGCTGGCGGGGGCGGTGCTGGCGCGCCGCAGGTTGCGCTGAACAAGCGTCGGAAGGTTGGGGGCATCACTAGCGCCGCCGGCCCCCGGGGCAGTGGGGCCGGCGGCGCGGCCAGGCGGCAACTAGCGAGTCCGAGTTGCAGACCCGCTGCAACGCCAATGGGAGTCTTCACTCTGAAACCAGAACATTCAAAAAACCAAGGCCGCAAGGAGCACGAGTTTGCCGAGCGTTTGCAGCAAGTCCACGTCCGCCTCTACAGCTACATCCACATGATCGTTCAGGACATGGACGAAGCGGACGACGTGCTGCAGCAGACCAGCATCGTCTTGTGGCGCAAGTACGACGCGTTCGACGCCACGCGGGATTTTTTCGGTTGGGCCTGCGGCGTCGCCCGGCTCGAAGCGCGAAACTTCTTGCGGAAGCGCCGGACGCATCGGCTGGTGCTGAGCGATCAACTGGACGAGCTCATGGTCGCTTCGCTGCAACAAATGTCCGACGGCGATCGAGACGCTCGCCGCGAGGCGTTGGCGGGATGCGTCGCCAAGCTGTCGAAGATGGACCGCGGACTGTTGGAGCAGTGCTATTCCAAGAGCGTCGCCGTGCGGGACATCGCCCGGTCGCTCCAACGCAGCCCACAAAGCGTTCACAACTCGCTCAAGCGGGTCCGCGACCTGCTCCAAGATTGCATCAGGCGTTCGCTCTCGTTGGAGTCCTTTTAGCATGAGCCACGACCCACTCAATCACGACCCCGACCGTCTGTTGCTGCTGGCCGATCGGTTCCTGTCCGGAGAAGCTACCCCCCGCGAAGTCACCGATCTGGAGGCGCTGCTGCTGTCCGGGCCCGACGCACGCGCCGAGTTCATCGAGCGGGTGTGTGTCGATGAAGACATCCGTTTCGCGATGCGGGCGCGTCGGGCCAACAGCCGGTTGATTGGAGACCTGCTGAGCCTGCCGACAGCGTCCGTCGAGCGGGCGGAGCCGGTGGCCTGGGAAAGAGCCGCTGCGCGTGCGTCTCGCCCCTGGGTGTGGCTTGCAGCGCTTGCCGCGGCGCTAACGTTGGCGGTTTGGATCCCTCAATGGCGGGCGCCCTCTGAACGTGTCGCGGCCCAGATCGTGCGGGAGCATCCGCCAAAGGCGTCGCCGACTGCCTCCGAAGATCGGGCGGATGAGCCCCGTACGGTCGACACCATCGCGGTGCTCTACAACCACGACCACGCCGTGTGGAGCGACGGCCCTCAGGACCTAGCTCGTGGCACCACTTTCGGCGCCGGCGCCAAGATGAATCTGGCGTCCGGGTTGGCGGACGTGGCGTTTCGCAGCGGAGCCCAACTGGTGATCGAGGGCCCGGCCGAGCTCGAGCTGGTCTCCGACATGGAGGTGCTGCTGATCGCCGGCCGGCTGTCCGCCAAGGTTCCACCCGACGCGATCGGCTTTGCGGTGCGCACGGAGGAGGCCCGCATCCTCGACCTCGGGACGGAGTTCGGCGTGGTCGCCCGGCACGGCGGCGGCTGCGATGTGGTGGTCTTCGACGGCGAGGTGATCGTCGCCCCGCGTGGTCGACCGGGTCAGAATCAACGGCTGCTGGCCGGCGCCGCGCTGCGAGCCAGCGCTACGGAGCTGGTGCGGGCGGACAACGAGCTCAACCCCGACAGCTTCACGCGTCGGGTCGCGACCCAGGGCGCATCTCAGGGGGCGCGTCTTGTCGCCAACTTCCGCCGCGACTTCCGCTCCACCCAGCTCGACCAGCGGACCCCGGCCCCATCATGGCGCTTTCTGTGGAACGCGCGGGGACCGCTGGGTAATCCCGACCACTATCAAGACCTGCGCTGGAACGGCGAGTGGGGCTACACGACGGCCGGCTCGGGCCCGTTCCCGGCGCCCCCCCCGGCCAAGTCGCTGTGCCTCCGCGAGACCGGCGGTCACCCAGGCCCTGACGCGAAGACCGCCGAAGTCGATCGGTACGACCACGGGCCAGTCGCGGCATTCACGGTGCCCCAATCGGGCGACTACGCCATCGTCGATAGCTGGCTGAGCCGTCTGGACGATCGCCGCTTTGACGAGATTATCAGGGATAATGAGTTCGGCATCGACGTGGTGGTGCACGTGGATCACCACGACCCCGCGTTCAGCGGAACCGGCTACGACACGAACAACCTCGCATTCGACGTAGACCTGCCGGGCCTCGAATCGGGCGACACCATCTACGTCGCGATCGGGCCAAACAGTTCGAGCCGCTACGACTCGTTCGCTTGGAATTTTTCTATTGTCCAGCTAACCCCCGCCGAGTGAGCTAGCTTGCGGACACCATGTCCGTAACCTCTTCCACTTATCGATCCGGAGAACGTTGAGATGTCAATTTGTCGCCATAATCTGTTGTTGAGTGTTGGGATCGTTCTGCTCATTAGCCTCTCGCCGCGCTCGGCCTCTGCTGTCACGGTCGAGTGGGACGGAGGAGACGCCGGAAACCTGTTCTCGGCCAACGCCAACTGGGTCGATGAGGTAGCGGGCTTCACCGATGGCGATGACGTGGTGTTCGGCGCGCTGGCCACCGGGACCGCGACGCCCGATCTAGCCGCTACAGTGAACTCCATCACATTCACCGACGGCGCCGACGCCAACATCACGGTCAACGCAGCGAACCCGGCCTGGAAGCTGGGCGCCGGCGGAGTGACGGTCGGAGCAGACGCGGCGGGCACCCTGATGTTGGCCGGCCAGATGCAGCTGTTGTCGGCCTCGACCACGATGACCAACAACGCCACGGTCCGCTTTCAGTTGAACCAACGCATCGACGACAACGGCGGTAGCGAGCTAGTGCTGACCGGCGGCGGAGGCTTTGCGATGAACGGGGGCTCACCCCCTAACAGCGCTTTCTCCGGCGGGCTGACCATCGTTGACTCGTCGCTAGTGGTCAACGCGACGATCCCCACTGACGCTTCGTTCACGCGAGGCCCATTGGGCATTGGCGCCGTCACGCTGGGCACGCCTGGCTCGACTGCCGCGTCGGAGCTACGGCTTGCATCAGGAGCCGTCGCCCAGCGTATCGTGAAGAATGAGATCAATGTCACCTCTGGCGACGGCGCTCGCATCCTTCGCAGCTTCAATGTCAACGCATTCTACAACGGGCCGATAACCGGCGCTGGCGAGCTGACCTTCGCCGACGGGCTGCAGATCCTGAACAACACCAACCTAGACAGTACGTTTAATGGGCGTGCGATACTCAGCAACACGGCGTTGCAAGTGCGGGCAAACAAGGCCTTCGGGGACACCGCGACCATTGTGCAGTTGGGCAACGTGGCGGCGACCGCTACCGGCGTGCTCCGTCCGTTCCTCGACGTCGACGGAGGGGCGATTGTCATCGACAACCCGATCGAGTTCTATGCCGGCAACCTTGGCGTGCAGGGCGCCAGCACCATCGCCAGCTTCAGCGCAGACTTTAATGGTGATATCACCATCAAGTCGGCCGAGCAGGTGGATGTCATCGCTCAGATCAACACCGGCGTCGCTCAGGGAGCCACGCTCAACCTAGGGGGCGACATCAGCGGCGGCGACGCCGCCTCGGTGGTCCGTTTCGTCGGCGGTCAGCAGACCGGCGCCGCCGGATCGCTGCAGGCGGGCTCCTCGGCCGAGGTCAATCTCTCCGGCGCCAACACTTATCTCAACTCGACGCAGATCGATGGCGCACAGTTTCAAGGGAGCGACCTGCTGACCGTTAACCTGAGCGGCTCGTTGGACAACTCCAACATCACCATCACCGACAACGCGCTGATGAAGGGGACGGGCGGAACCCTGGCCTACAATATCAGCGGCTCAACCGCCGACCTCATCACGGTGGACGGCACGCTCGACATCACCGGCTTGACGCTCGATCTGAACATCGCGTCACCTTCGCAGTCCAGCTACGTCGTCGCAGACTTTGCTGGCGGCTCCCTGGTCGGCAACGCGTTCGCTAATGTGATCGACCTGCCGGTCGGCGCCAGCCTCTCCGTCTCTGGCACGCAGATTACGCTCGACGGACTGACCGTCAGCGCCGGCACTCCGGGCGACTATAATAACGACGGCGTGGTCGACGCGGCCGACTACACCGTGTGGCGGGACAACCTCAACACCAGCAACGCACTGCCGAACGACGGCGGCCTAGGTGCGCCGGTGACGTCCGCATACTACGACCAGTGGAAGAACAACTTTGGGCAGCCCGCCAGCGGGGCCATCGCTGCCGGGAGCGCTGTGCCGGAGCCGGGCACACTTGCCCTCGGGGTGCTGGTCTTCTTGGTTTGTTCGACGGCCGTGCGGCCGCACCGCGCCTAGCGTTCATCGCACGTTCAATCCTTTGGAGCTAGCAGAAATGAAACGGTATCTTGGCGCCTCGGTGCTGACGGTGCTTGGCGCAACCATCGCCGGATGCGGCGGGGGTGGGCTCCAGCGCTTCGACATCCAGGGCGAGGTCAAGCACAACGGAGCGCCGGTTCCTAGCGGCACGGTAATGCTGGGCCCGGACCACTCGTTGGGCAACAGCGGCCCGGCGACGATCGGCGTCATCCAAAACGGCAAGTTCAAGACGCCCAGCGGCAAGGGCGCCGTGGCCGGCCCGCACCGCGTGGTGGTGGACGGGTTCGATGGTTCGCCCCCCAGCGAGATGCGGCCTTTCGGCAAGCCCCTGTTCCCGACGTACGAGACGCAGATTGATATCAACGATTCCAACACGGAGCTTGTGATTGATGTCCCATAGCCACTTCCGGCCGACCCGGCGCTTGAGCGGCTTCACCCTGGTGGAGTTGCTGGTCGTCATTGCCATCATCGGTATCCTTGTGGCGCTGCTGCTGCCGGCGGTTCAGGCCGCACGCGAAGCCGCGCGGCGATCGCAGTGCGTGAATAACCTAAAACAGTTGACGCTGGCGACCCTGAACTACCACGACCGGGCCGAATCGTTCCCGTCGGGCTACGTTAACCGCGTGAAGGGATCCAACACGCAGGGAGAGGGTTGGGGCTGGGGGGCATTGATCTTGCCGGACATCGAACAGGCGCCGCTACACGATACGCTCGGCGTCACCTCCCGACTCATGGAGGTGGCTCGTAAGGACCCGACGACGCGGCCGATCTTCCTACAGGAGCTCCCCGCATTCCGTTGCCCGAGCGACACCGGCGAAGCGCTCATCGGCAAGCCGGGCAACCCCTGGCGGCGCACCGACATCGGCAAGGCGGGTCACGACGACCCGGCCGGCGCGGCCAATTACATTGCAGTCAGCGGCTGGCTCGACGCCGGAGCCGACCGTGACAACAACGGCATTTATTTCGCATCCAACGCCCCCAGGGTGTCGTTCCGCAAGCTGATCGACGGCTCGAGCAAGACGTTCGCCATCGGCGAACGTCACGGGCTCGACAATTGCAACTCCGGCTGGTGGGTCGGCACCATCAACCAGGGTGGCCGCTCGGCGGCGGGGCCGTCGATGTGCACCGGCCGCGTGAGTGAACCCCTCAACTTGTCGATCCCCTGCACCGACACCTCCTGCCCCATCACCGACGGGTGCGGCGAAGGCTTCGCCAGCCTGCACCCGGGCGGCGCCGTGTTCTCCTTCTGCGACGGTTCGGTCCACTTCATTACCGAAGACATCGACTACAGCGACGCCGGCGCGAACGACGGTTTCGACGGCAGCAGCAGCGGGATGACGATCGAGAACCCCGACATCATGACGCTCATCAATCCCTCGGAACTCGGGGTTTACCAACGCCTGGGCATCCGGAACGACGAGCAAGTCGTATCCGGTTACTGATTGCGCCGCCGAGCGCCCTCCGCATTTCCCACACGGTTAACAATGCAATCGTCTCGAGTCCGAACCACGGCAGCAAGACACGTCGTTGCAGCGGTCTGTCTTGGAGCGCTCGCAACGACGTCCGCCACGGACGCCGCGCAGCCGCATCCCAACTTCTTGTTCATCCTGACCGAGGACCAGGGGGCCCAACTCGGCTTCGTCGGGACGCCCGGCGTCGAAACGCCCCACATGGACTCCATCGCAAATCAGGGAGTCTACTTTGCCGAGGCTTTCGTCAATTACCCCGTCTGCTCCGCGTCGAAGGCGAACATCTACACCGGTTTACACTCACACGCCAACGGCATCGCTACCAATACCGTCAATTACTTCAAGCCGGACTCGGAGCTGTCTGAAGACCAGCGTACGAATGGGTTCTACCAACGGCTGCGCGTGCCGGACGACACCCCGACGCTGGTGGAGTTGCTGAAGAAACAAGGGTACTTCACGGGGGTGAGCGACAAGCTTCACGTCGCTCCGAACAGCAAGTTCCCCTACGACCGCTGGGACCGTGTCGCCACCGGCGATAAGGTCGAGCAGTTTGCCGGCGAGGCGACCGCCGAGGGGCGGCCCTGGTTCTACTTCTGCAACATCGAGCAGCCCCACCGGCCCTTCCGCAACGGCGACGAAGTCAAGCTGACCGTTGAACGTACCAAGGTCGAAGTCCCGGCGTTCCTGCCAGACACACCCGAGGTGCGGCAAGACTGGGCAGAGTACCTCGACGCCGTCGAGCGCGCCGACGAGCACGTCGGCGACGTGCTCGCCGGGCTCGAGCGAAGCGGTCAAGCGGGGCAGACGATCGTGATCTTCATGGGGGACCACGGGCCGGCGTTCCACCGAGGCAAAATGTCCCCCTACGACTTCGGCCTCCGCGTGCCCCTGGCGGTGCGTGGCCCGGGCGTCCAACAGGGAGTGGTCTCCGACGAGCTGGTCAGCGAGATCGACCTGATGCCGACCATCCTGCAGTACGCCGGCATCGAAGTTCCCAATGGCCTGCACGGCCAGTCGCTGCTGCCGCTGCTGGACGGGGTGAGCACAAGCCTACCTGGCCGTGAGACAGTTGTCGGGGAAGTGACGCACGGGCTTCATGCTGGCGCCGTGGTGATGGAAGAGCGTGCAATTTACGACGGGCGGTATCGGCTGATCTACCGCAGCGATATAGACGGCCGGCGCGACTTCAATGCAGACCTGCAGTACTGGGTCACGCCGGGTGACGGCAACGCCCCCTGGCACAACCGCTCGTTCGACAGTGTCGTCGCCAATCGCGAAGAGCACCCCGAGGCGTACCGCTTGCTGGATGAGACCTGCTCGGAACTAGGTGAGTTCCAGCCGGCCGAGCTAGAGCTCTACGACGTGCAGGCCGACCCCTACGAAGTGAACAATCTCGCCGACGACCCCGACTCGGCCGGCGTGCGGACGCGGTTGCTCAGGGCCCTGATCAAGCATGCGGCCGACACATCGGACGCCGCGATTACTCCGGCCAAACTAACCTCCCTGATCAAGGCGGGCGAAAGGCCAGTCGCCGCGGCTAACGCGGGTCGCAAGGCAGACTCTCGCTAGCAGGTTGATCTTGGCGCGCAGAGCAGCGTCTGGCGCAGAAGACGCAATCGAACAGAAGGAACGCTTCGCACTTGAGATCGACACGATGCCAGCACCGCCCTTCCAGGATGCATGCAGCGCAGCAGCGGTTCTGGGACCTAATCACGCACGCCGGACGGTCCCTTTGGCGCCGTCGGCGCTGCGACCGCCGGCGGGGATCCCCCCGGCGTCGACTATTCCTCGCACTGGAGCCTCGCCTCGCCCTCTCGGCGACCACGGCCGTGCAGAGCGGCCCCTGGCACGACCTCGCAACTTGGGACAACGGGATCCCCGACGCCACGACGCGGGCGATCGTATCAACGGGCGTCACGGTCGACCTCACGGGCATCGACCACGTTGCGAAGGAGCTGGTTGTCCACGGCAAGCTGGCGGCCTCTGAGAACCTGAACGCTGTCTCTTCGAATCCCGCGGTCGTCGCCCCCGATCGTTTGAAGCTGTACTACGATGGTCAGTTGGTCGGATCCGTCCAGGGTTCACAGCTCTGGGCGCACCTCACGGCGATCGGCATCGGGGGCGCCAACGGCGCATTGCTTACGCACACCGGCGTCATCAGCAGCGGCGCCTACTTCGACGGGCAGATCGATTCGGTCGTCAGCTATAACCGCGCCCTGAGCGCGGCGGAAGTCCAGCAGATTGCCGGCAGTTTGCGGAGCGATGGTTCGTCGCTGGCCTCGGACGACGCCGTAGCGCGGTGGACCTTTGATGGCGACTTGCTTGCTGGGGACTACGACCGCAATGAGACGATCGATCAAGACGACTACAACGTCTGGCGTAACGCCTTCGGGTCGACGGTCGCGAGCCCGTTCGACGGGGCCGACGGGAACGGCGACGGCATTGTTGACGCTGCGGATTACTCGCTCTGGCGAGACTATGTCGGCGCGACTTCGGCGCCGCCGTCGGCCCGCGATGTGGCGGCCAGCGGCGCGGTCAGCGACAACGGCACGGTTGCGGGCGGGGCTGTGCTGGCCGGCGGCGCGCTAGTACTCGATGGCCTCTCCAGCGTGCTACAAGTCGGCAACTCGGTCGACCTGAACGACGGCATCTTCCCTGAGAAGACAATCTCGCTGTGGTTCAACGCGGACGATACGGTCGGGCGGCAGGTCCTCTACAAGCAAGGGGGTGGGGGCCGCGGGCTCGCGATCTATCTGGAAGGGGACACACTGTACGCCGGCGCCTGGAACGCCACGACCTCCGAGAGCGGCTGGACCGGCGATTGGATCCTGCAGACGGGCGTCACGCCCGGCGCGTGGCGCCACGTCGCGCTGGTGCTCGACGCCGACAGCGGCGTTGCCACGGCAGACAAGTCGCTCACCGCCGACTGGGTCCACGTGAACAGCGGCGGCCTGTTCCAAGTAGGGACCGCGGCAGACCGCTTCGACGCCGGGGTGTTTACCCTCACGCTCACGGGCGACGACCCCAACGCCGACTTTATCATTGAAACCGCCACGGGCGCCCTGCAAGTTTCGGACAACAACGCCTTCCTCATGGCTGCCGGCGGCGGCCGATTGCAGTTTTTCGGCGAAGAGAAGCTGTCGTTCACCAAGCTCGCCGCAACCGCAGAAGTTGGCGCTGCGTCGATCCCAGTCGAGAACGTGATCGAACGCAACTTTGATGGCGTAACGAGCGCCGCTTCGGACGGCTCCCTCAACTGGAAGGTGGGCGACCAGATCGTCATCGCGAGCTCTTCCTACGACTACGCGGATCAGGAGGTCCGCGTCATTGCGGCGGCTACCGATCTGGGCGACGGAACGACCCGCCTCACCCTCAACCAGCCGCTCGCCCGCCGCCACTACGGCGAGATCGAGACCTACAGCAACCCCCAGCGCACGTGGGACCTCGATCTGCGGGCCGAGGTGGCCGTGTTGAACCGCACGATCCGGATTCAAGGGGACGAGAACGCCGACACCGACAATAGCTTCGGCGACCGGGCCAAATGGAACAGCGGCGCCTCCGACGGGGTCGGCGGACACGTCATGGTGATGGGTTCCGCGGGCCAGATCTCGCTCGACGCGGTCCAGTTCGACAGAATGGGGCAGACGGGGCGCCTGGGACGCTACCCTGTCCACTGGCACGTCGCCGGCGACCGGTCGGGTGACGTGCTGCGAAACTCCAGCGTCACGAACTCGAACAACCGCGGCGTCACCCTCCACGGCACGCAGAACGTGCTGCTGCAGGACAACGTCTTGCACGACATCCACGGCCACGGCTTCTTCATGGAGGACGGCGCAGAGACGGGCAACCGGCTTTTAGCCAACATTGCTTTCGGCATTCATCAGGTGGGAGGGGGCGAGTCGTCGAACGATCCGTTCGTAGTGCCGGGCGTTACCCGAGGGCCAGACGGCAAAGTGAACGGCGAGGCGCCCCGTAGCGGCAACGGCGAGAGCTCGCACGACACCGGAGAGAACACCGACAACCGCTTCATCCACTCGGCCGCCTTCTGGATCACAAATCCTGACAACACCTGGGTCGGCAACGTTTCTGCCGGTGCCGAGGGGACCGGCTTCTGGTTCGTGTTGCCGGCGGGCGTGCTCGGGCTGTCGAAAGACACCGGACTGTACAACGGCCTGACCCCCCGACAGACCAACCTCCGCCAGTTCGACTACAACACGACGCATTCGTCCCCAGTCGGGCTGACCTTCGATCGGGGATCCGACATCGACCCGGGCGCCTCGAACAGCTACGATCCTCCGACCGAGCCGGTAGTTAACTTCTTCACCGGGTACAAGCACACCGGCGCCGCGCTGTACCACCGGGCGCCGCGCGGCGTCTTCAACGAGAACCGCTACGCCGACAGCGGGACAAGCTCTTTCAACACCTTCTATCAGGAGGTAACCAGTTCCCTGTTCGTCGGTCACAGCCGAGGCAACGCCGACGCGTCGAAGACCGTCACCGGCCACTCGCTGTACGACGGCGCAAGCACGCTCAGCGGCAGCCACTTCGCGGGATACGCGGCGGCCAACGCCCATACCTTCCGCTCCAATGGCGGCACTGAGAAGCGCACCCATCACATGGTCAGCGGCGTCTCCTTCGAGAACGACGGATCGGCCAGTCATGTCAGCATCTCGGACGCCGACGGCAGCCCCAACTTTGGGCTCGCGAACACGGCTGCCTACTCGGCTGTTCTGCTGGATGTGGATGGTTCGCTTACCGGGGTGGCCGGCCGCACCGTCGTTCCCAATGTCCCATTCATGCACGACAACGACGGCTCCGACTACAAGCCGGCCGGGTGGAACGCCTGGGTGACGGACAACCTTTACGCCGAGCTATTCATCAGCACGCTGAACCCCAACAACGCTTCGCTAGGCATGGCGGCTATGGAGTACACTTCGCCCGCCGGCGAGACCGCTACGACTGCCAGCAACACTACGCGAAACCGGATCTCGGCAAAGCTGGACGACGGGCACTACACGGTCCGTTTCCCCAGCGGCCTGGGGAGCTCGTCCGCCGGGTTCCAGATCCGGCTCCAGGTCGCGAGCGGGACGCCGGCGACCGGGTCTGCCACCTTCCGTTACGTGGGCATCGGTCAGACGATGATCCCCAACAGCGGCCAAGAGGTTGGCAGCATGGCGGCGCTCAACGCCGCAACGCAGAACGCGTTCTATAGAAGCGGGAGCGACCTGTGGATCAAACGGTTCATCTCTGGCCAGTTCGTTAAGATCCTCCCGAATGCGGCGCCGGCATTGAGTGAGGCCGACTTGATCGCGCTCACCTCGATGAGTACGGCGCCCGGTCTACCTTCCGCGTTCCGGTCTGCCTCGGTCGTCGCCGGGCACACGGCAGCAGAACTGGGCGCCGCCAGCGATGCAGCGAGGCGTAACGCACTAGCTGAAATGGCCGAAGAAGCCTCGGGGCACGAGCGGCACACGGCGGTCAGCTCGCCTGGAGCGAAAGACGCCAGGGAGCACATCGACCAGGGCTTGGAGATCGGCGTGAGGGCGTCTTGGGGTCTGGCCTTCGGGCCCGCGGATTCTTGAGCTCACTACGTCAACCGGTCGCGTACATCGAACTCGCTGAGTTCTCAAGAATCGCTCGTCGGCAATTGGAACGGCGTTGACGACGCAAGACAGAACTCGTCCCATGCTCGCGGCCGACGGAGTGGCTTCCGACCGCCTGTTTTCGCCGCCGCCCTTGCCGCCCGGTGGTGTAGAAGACGGACCGCGGGGTGGGCGGTAGCTGCCTTACCCCTGCGCATCTGCTCCGAGCTGAGGCCCGTGCGACCAGAAGCACCCGAAGTCGGTGGAGATAGTCACGCACTTCCTGTCTATCACTGGCAGGCGTTGGACGAGAGTTGGGGTAGGCCGTGATCAGGGCGGGTGCTTCACGGGACCGACCGGAACCGTGAAGGTGCCTTGGTTGGGACGCGTGCTATGGCCCTCCCAACTGCCAAATGCGCCGACAGCGCGCTGCGCGCGCATAGGCGCGTCGGGGCGGCCTAGCGCCCTTCCCCGCCCCACCAAGGCCCAACTGCGCCACAGCGGGCGCGTGGGGCCCCTGGTGGGGCTCTGGGGGGCAGGGGTGCGACGGGCCACGCTCAGCGTGAGCGATTGCGGGCGCCAACTAGCCGCCCAACCCGCAACGACGCGGCTGCTCGATCACCGCCTTCGGCGGCCTTGCCCCGATACGGCCGACGGTGTGCCGGAGCCAGGGCCATCTTCGGCCTGCTGCGACGACCGCTACCGTATGCGTTGAAGACGCCTAGCAGCCCATCAATCACAACGCGTATCCCAGCGGGCCAGCGCGTCGCTGCGCCTTGGGGCCGGGCCACTGGGCAGGCTCGAACCGGTTTACCCACCACGTTGCAACGGCGGGTCGGCCGGTGGGCCCGGCGGCGGCGGCGGCGGTGGGGGACTATCCTTCACCATGAAGGCGTAGATCAGGACAAAGGCCGCGTAGAACGTCACGAAGAAGCACCAGTAGCTGGCCGCGCTGTCGCTAATCAGATAACCCACGGTGGCCCAGAGCCAGCCCCACGAAACGATCACCAGGCCCTGCCAAAACGGGCGCCACCAGAGCAGAAACGGGGCGCCGATCACCAACGCCCAAAGAAAGTACGCCCAGGCGGCATAAACGGGCGGGTTGCGCGGGGACCACCAATTTAGGTGCCCCCCGGGGGTAACCTGCGTGAACATCGGGTGGTAGGCGACGCGCGCCAACGTGACGAACAGCAATCCCGCCGAAAGCACGAGAAAAAACAGCAACCGCCGTCCACGCAGCGGCAGCGCGAACATCGACCCGAACAACGGCCCCCACGCTTGCCCCAAGAGCGCCAGCGGGATCAGGCCGACCGTAAGCAGGTGATTGAGCGTTCCGTGGGGCCGGGGGCCATCGAGCCACAGGAGGCCTTCGACCCACTGCATCGCCGTGATCCCCATCAACGCGACCCCGCCCCACCTGAGTCGCGGGTGATCGCGACGCAAGAGATAGGCGGCCGCGCCGTACGCGCATCCCCCCGCCATCAAACTGGACGTCGCGTTGAAGCAGATGGCTGATCCCCCCCGGCCAAGAATAACGTGAAGCTGCGCCAAGCGTGCGATAGCCTACCCCTTTCGGACAAGGCGACTAGCACCGCTTTGGGCGGTGGTCACTTCGGCCGGCTCTTCTGCGGACCCGACCGAACTTCAGGAGCTGTGATCTCTGGCAGGGCGCCTTCGTCTGGGACGCCGTCAGCGGGATGCGGAGCCTGGCGGACGTGCTGATGGGCGCCGGCGTCGACCTCACAGGATGGTGACTGCAACGAGCGACGGGAGTCTCTGCCAACGGCAAGGTGGTCGTCGGCTACGGCGCTAACCCAGCAGGCCAGATTGAGGCTTGGCGGGCCGACCTGTCTGCGGTTCCAGAGCCGACGGGTTTAGGCCTGTGCAGCGTGTTGGCTTGTGCTGTTGCCTTTGCCACCCGGGAAGACTTGACCGGAACGTTTGCCGGGCGCGTCAGGCCTCCCAGCTCTTGAGGCGTTCGGCAACGGCCAGCACCTCGTCGCGCTTCTTCTCGAACAATCCGAATAGGACGATGATCGCTACCCCCGCCACGATGCCGGCGATCCACCACACCCAGGTACGCTCAAGCTCGACCGCGGCGTGCCAGATCACCGAGAACAGCGAGACGCACAGAAAGGCGAGCCCCAGGAAAAGGAACGCCCGCACCCGCAAAAGGATGCCGAGCATCACGCCGGCGATCGAAAGGGCCGCGAGCGCCATTGGCTGCCACAGCCCGGCGCCGACGCCGTTGAGAAAAATGTCCGCCGTGCTCGAGGCGTAGACAACGATCATCGCGCCGTAGCGCGCGGCGCCGAGTTGCTCGGGCGTGAGGCGACTGCGGTTGAGCTGGGCCCCTGCGAGCAGGCACAGGGCCGGAGGGATCAGCCAGAACTGAGGGTGCTGCAGCAGCCCCAGGCCCTCGACGGAGTGGAGCATCGTCCAAAGGCTGCCGTTGAGCGCCGCCACGGCCAGTGCTGCGAACCCGGGCGACTTTCGAGCCACGCTCAGCGATGTGTAGAACAAGCCAATCGCAACCAGCAGCAAGGCGTACGACCCGGCCGTCGAGGACGACCAGAAGCCAATCACCGGCAGCAACGGCAGAAGCGCGCCCGTGTTCGCCAGCGGCTCGGCCAGCACGCCCTGCCGCCGGCGGCGGAACCATTCTGATAGGCCGGCCCCGGCGAACGCGATCGCCATGACGATAAACGGCCAGAATTGGGCGAACCATCCGCCGAACAGCCAGGGCATCGTCACGCGAAGGTGCAGGAAGAGCAGCCCCAAGAGCGCCTCGGCAGCGTAGACGTAAACGGTGCGGCCGCGTTCGCTCAGACCGAAGGGGTCGCGTCCCGGAGCGACCGCGGCCACTAGGGCGCTCACCGCCAGCCCGGCCAGCGCGGCGGCCACCGCCAGCACGGCGGGCCACTCTAGCGGCGCGGCGCCTTGCTGGACCAGGTAGGACGTCTCAACGATGAGGGTCGCTACGAGCAGGCACGCGGCTAAGGCAGCGAGCGCCGGCGCCAGCTTCTGCGCGGCGCGGGTCCAGTCGTTGGGCTCTCGCCGCAGCTTGACGAGTCCAACGCCGTAGACCGGGGTCACGGCGGCCAAGCCAACGGCGGACGCAACCAGCCGGTGCAGCAACGGTGCGGCAATCGACGGAGGCGCCCATGCCCAAGCGAGCGCCATAGCGAACAACGCACCCAGACACAGCGCGGCGTAACGAAGCCCGGTCTGCCCACGGCCGGTCGCCAGGAAGGCCAGCCCCAACGCGCAGGCAAGCAGCCCGTAGGCGGCCACCAGCCGGTGGCTGAACTCCTCATCCGTCACCTGCACGTAGAAGACCAGCAGCGTGACCAGCACCGACGCTAGGCTGTTGGCGGCAATCAGCCACACCCGCCCGGCGGTAAGAACGGGGCCTTGGATCGGGACGCCCAGCCGACGCAGCGCGACGACGAAGCCTTCGCGCCGTCCCCAAACGTAGCTTGTGGCTAGCACGAACGCCGAAAGGGCCAGCGTGAACGCCCACACCAGTAGTTCCGGCGGCAGGAGCAACGCGTCCAGATAGCGTCCGATGCCCGCCAGGCCGATCAAGTAGAACGCCGCCACCGGCCAACGCACGTGACGGTCCCACAGACAGGCGACAGCGCTGGCAAACACCGCGCCCAACGCCAAGTGCGGCAACCACGGGTAGGCGCCCGCCCGCTGGGGCCCGTATCCGAACAGGTCGATCAACAACGCTAGGGCTACTGCAGCGATCGCCAGCCACACCGCGAACCGATGCAGGCCGATCAGCTTGAGCCGCGCTAGCGCCCGTGGTTGGTGCTTGGGCATGCGCAGCTCCACCAGCACCGAGCAGACCGCCGCTAGCCCCAGCACGAGGGCGTTAAGAGATATCAAGTCGGTGAACTCGCGGCCCCGCACCTGCATCTGAGAGAGCCATCCGATGGTCGCCGCGCAGAGCGCCGCGGGGGTCGCCACCCAAACGGGCCACCGCAACGCGTCGCGGGCCGCAAGCGTCAGCATCACGGCGTAAGCGACCAGGAGCGTGGCCACGGTCCACCACGGCCAACCGGGGGGCCTGGGGCTGACGCCGACTTCGCGTAGCGCAAACACCACCGTACAAGCCGAAAGGCAGGCGACCCAAGGGGCCGAACGCCGCCTGCTCGGCAGCGCGACAAGCGCCGCCGCTGCCGCGGCGGTCGCCGCCAAGAGCGTGTGGTAGGCGAGCCATTGACCGGAGTCGAAGCGGGCCAGCTCGGCGGTGGACGTCGCGACGGTGAGCAGGGCGAGTCCTCCCGCACGGTGTTTGGTAAATGGTCGCCGCGCGTCCCGCGACGCCAACCAGACCGCTAGACAGGCGAGCGCCAACGCCGCGAGCCCGCCGGGGCTGGCGACGCTCTGCTCCCAATCGATTGCCCTGGGGTCGCGAAACACTCCTACGCACCCGGCGATCAGCGGCTGAAGGGCGAACACCAGCGCGATCATGGATTGCACGCTCAGCAAGATCGGCTGCTTGGTGAACGACCAAGGGGAGCCGCCGTTCCACGCAATCGCCCCTCGCCAGGCGAGCGCGGTGACAGCCAACACGGCGGCGTTCACCTGAAGCACCTCGATCCACGCGACCGCGTCGAGCGCCCGGCCGTCGGTGGCCAACCGCAGCATAAAGACCAGCGTCGCTACGCCGGACGTGAGCAGCCCGAATGCGAACGCGTACTGGCTAGAGCGTTCGCGCACGGCGAACGCCAGCAGCACCAATGCAAAGACAGCCAACGGGCCGCCGTAGCAAACGGTGGGGCCGATCTGGGCGAACCATGAGGTAGGATCGGGGCCCGTCAGGGGGCGCTCGGTTAGATTGGTCGCCACGACGAACGAAAGCACCACCAGCAGAGGCGCGATCGTTGTGAAGGCGAGCACGCTGCGTCCCGCACGCAGCCCGCTTGCGGGCCCCCCCTCCGCGGTGCGGACTTGGTCACCCGCGCCCATCATGAGCCAGCCAACGCCCCCCACCGCGGCGAGCCCCGCAAGCCACGCCAGCAGCCGGGCCGACTCCCCCGGCATGCCGCTGGTGTGGATGCAAGAGACCGAGACGAAGCCCACGACCGCGACGTACAACAGCACCACCATGCCGATCACCAGGCCACGGGCCGCAGCACTGGGCGACTCGCCCAGCATCGCCGAGATTGTGCCGCGATGGACCCCCAGCCGATCGAGCGCAGGAGAGATTCTGCGGCGCATCAGAATGGGGACCGAAGCCGCCACGGCGTACGCCGACAACAGCCAGCGCAGGGCGGAAGCAGTCGCCTCTTGGTCGGCGAACGCGGCGGACGCCAACGCACAGCCCGCGCCGCCCAGCAGCAACAACGCCATCAATCGAAGCCCCGCGCCGCGTTCCCAAAGGCCTGCGGTCGAGAGCGCCGCGACGGCCGCCAGGAGCGCCCAGCTTCCGACGCCGGCCGCGTGCGCCGCGGGAAGGCCCGACACTTCGAAGGTCGCCACCGCGAACGGCACGCGGAAGCCGGCCTCGGCTGAGGGCGAAAGCTCAACCGCGGCGCCCGGGAAGCAGGCGTACAGGCAGAGCGACACCGCGGACAGCACCAGGGCGACCTCGAGCACTCGGTCGACGCTAGCCCAGTGGCGTCGGGCCAGCGGGAGCAGTATCGCGTTGCCGCGGCGCGCGGCAAGCCAGACGCCGGCCAGCCTGGACGCCCGCCATGCCAAGGCGTACAGCGCCAACACGACGCCCAGGGTCTGCAGATACCACGGGTCGATCCAGGGAACACTCGCTGCTTGGAACCAGCCTTGGCGGCTCAAGAGCCCGGTCACCGACAGCGACAACGCCGCCGCCAGCCCCCCCTGGAAGGCCACGCACAGCTCGCGGGCGCCACGCAGCTTCGAGATCGCTAACCACAACGCGGCGATCCAAAGCCATGCGCCCGCTAAGAACGAGTAGTCGAGCCTCGAGCATGCGCCCGCCGCCACGGCCGCTGCCAACAAAGAAGTAGCCAGCCCCGCTACCGAGAACACCCCTCGGCTTATCGACGTGAGGGTCTGCCGCTGCCACCATGCGCCCGACGCGACCGCTACGCACAGAGTGGAGTGAGTCAGCAGCGCGAGGACCCACCTCGAAAAGTCGCCAAAGCCCAGGCCGTACCGGAAGACCAAGGTCTGCACCAGCGCCGCGAGCAGCAGCGACGAGGCGCCCCACGATAGCCAGCGGTGCTCAACCAAGAGCGAGGCGGCCACGGCGAGCCCCGCGTACGCCGCGATGCACCACGCGGCGCCCGCCGGGTCGCCGACCCTGCCAAGGCCAAACCAGGCAAGCAGCGCCAAGCTTACCGCCGCGGCGGCCGCCGCCGACAACGCCCACTCGCGGCTGTCGTCGCGCCTGCCGACGCGACGGCACACGAAGGCGACCGCGGTCAGCAGCGCCACAACCGGCGTCAGGCGTGCGCCGGTTGCCGCGGAGACGAGCGTGCGGACCAGGCTCGGTGTGTCGATCGCCCCCCACGACGCTTCACCCGCCACGACCGCGAAAGCAACAACCCAGGCGGTGGCGATCCCCGCCGCGGCCAGCCAATTGAGCCGAGGAAACGAGCAAACGCGGGCGAGGACGGCTGCTACGACGGCGTTGATGACCGCGGCCGTGACGAGGGCCCAAGGCAGCGGCCACGACAGGGCGAGCGAAGCCACGAGCAACATCCCACCCAACACGCCGACGCTCGTGCCGGCCACCCGCACCGCTGCTCCCCCTTCGCCGGGGCGTCGGGCGGAGAGCATGGCGGTCGCGATCAAAGGGGCGGCGACCAGCGCAAGCTGCGGCGCGATGTTCCGCAGCGCCGCGGCCACCTCACCCGCCATGTGCAGCAGCAGCGCCAGCGGCAGCAGCATGGCGAACAGACACAGGCCAAGCGCCAACAAGTGCCGCACCGTGTGCTCAACGTCCGCTTCTGATTTGGCAAGTGTGCGACGGAGGCTTTCAAAGGCAGCGGCGACGAAGACGCTGATCGGCGCCAGGGCGAACGCATTGAGCACCGCCGGCGAGGCGTCCGCCCTCACGTAGCGGCGGGTGAGCAGAAGCATCAGCGACGGCGCCATCACGCCGACCGTGGTGGCTAAAGGCGCCAGCGGGGTGATCTTGCGCGCCGCGAAAAACGTCAGCGCCGCGAACATCGCCAGCGAGAGCCCCTCGCCCGCGAGTGAAAGCAGGTCGGTGGGGGGCGACGCCTCGGTAAATGCGGCGATCGCCAGGAAATTGAGCGGCGCAAGCAGCGACGCGATAGTAAGCACGCCGTGGCTGGTGGTGCGGATCTTCCAGCGGCGATCGGTGTAGAAGCCAACGGCGAACAACGCCGCGGAAACACCGTTGAAGATGCCGAACTTTAGCAGCGGTCGCTCGGCGATCTCGGCCCAGAAGCTGATCACCAGTGCGATCGAGCAGCCGACGATCATCAGCCCCCCGACCAACTCCCCCCACATGATGTTGTTCTTCTCAAGAAACGCCTGGAACAAGCGTCCCACGGGCGCGCGCGCCTTGGCCGGAGGGGGAGGCGCATGCGCGGCCACCTCAACGGCGGCCGATCGGTGTGCGGCGTAACGCTCCGCCCTTGCGCTAACGACTTCCGGGACCGGCCGTGGGCGCACTGGTGTCGAGGGTACCGCCGCGGCCGGCGACGGGGCGGCAGGCACTACCGGTACTTGTGGTGGTTGGCGCGGCGCCTGTCGCGTCTTTTCTGCCGTCTTAAGAGCCGGCACGACTCCCTGCGACGCGGCCACGGTCGACGTTGGACTCTCGGGCTCGGGGGCCTCAAGCGTCTTGGCCGCCAGACGAATCAATCCGCGGTACTTCGAGTCGCTCAACAGGCCCAGCTCGTGGAACCGGTATAGCGTGCGGTGAAGGGCCTGCTGGACCTGGTCGGGCCGCAAGCCGCGTTGGCGCGCGTTGGGCCATAGGCACAACTCGCAGACGGTTTGGTCGAACCGTAGCGGCGCGGTGCAGCGGGGGCAGCACCGGTACTTGCCTCGGTCGGTCGCGCGGCGGCTCGACTCAACCTTCCCCCGCCAGACCCAAGCGGCCCAGGCTGCACCGATCAACAAGCACAAGTAGAACCAGCCACCCCCGAACATGTTTCAACTCCCAGCAAGTGCACGAGCGGGACGTGGCCGCGAGAGGGGGCGTCCTCTCACCCTTCAGGCGGCGCCCGGCGCGAGATACAACGCCAATTCCGCCAAGAACTCAAAAAAGACATGGCGATCTCTCGGATCGATCGCCAGCAAGCTCTTCGAGTCCCTGTCGAGGCCCGAAGCCAACGCTCAAGGAGCCAAACGCAGGCCTGCCGGGGTCGCGAAGAACGAGAGACAGACTCTTCCCGCAGCCTCCGCCGATGCACCCACAACTTGGCGACAATCCGGCCTAGAATCAACCGCGGCGCCAGGATACTGGGGTGATGGATCGGCGGCGCCAAACCGGGCCTCAATTAAACTGCAGCATGCCACGCGGCGTCGACCGCGTTACGACCGCCCATCTGCTTAAGCGACGTCCACGGCTCTCAGGGCGTCTCACCGTAGAAGCCACCACGATCGCCCGCTGCGTCGAACATCGACTGCTGCGCAAGGAGTCGGACGTAGTTGCGGCATAACCCCAGCGAGAGCGTGCATCGACCAGCTTTCCAGTATAGCCAGACCAGATTGTGTTGTGGGTGACCCGAGGTAAGACCGCCTCGAAGTTAGCGAGCGTCCTCCTTTCCCGTTAGAATCCTGACGTATTCCAGGAAGGAGGAGTCGATGAGCGGCAAGGACTTGGAGCTGTCGACGCTCAAGCAGGGAGAGCTGCCCGACGAGCTGAGCAAACGGGTCACCGAGCTGACCAAGCAACGCAGGGAGGTCCAGGCCAAGATCAAGCAACTGCCCGCGGAGTGGGGGAGTACGTCGCCGTCGAGCGGGCCAAGCTCGCCGACAAACTAGGGGTGCAGCCTCCTCGATGACCCGATTGTCAATGCGGTCCGCACGCCAGTCGCTTAAGTTCCTCGAGTAGCTGGGGGCCGGCAGGTCTGTGGTCGGCAACTGTGGCGTGTATCCCGTCTGAGGTCCCGAATGGGCCCCGCGGTGGCGGCCTGACGAGCGGGTCTCCAGGGCACTCGCAGACTACCACGTCCGCGCTGGTGTCGGACCGCCGGGTAGGCAGCAGCCGCCTCACCCCATGCAGCTGGCCCGAGGTGAGGCCTGTCCGACACCTAACACGTGCGGAGTTGGTCGAGGTGGCCACGCACCGGGTGGCTACCGCTGGCCGTCGCTGGTCGAGACGTACGGGTGCGCCGTGATCAGAGCAGGTGCTGCACGCGGCCGGCCAGGCCCGTAAGAGAGGCTTGGTTGGGATGCGTGCTACGGCCCCCAGCGGCCACATGCGCCCTGAACGCGCTGCGCGCGCGTAGGCGCGTTGGGCCGCCCTAGCGCCCTCCCAGCCGCGCACGGGCCCAGCTGCGCCCCAGCGGGCGCGTGGGGGCCCCCCAGCGGGCCTTCTCTGGCCCCGGAGCCGACCACCGGAAGGCTCGCCTGGCCCCCGCCGGCCTCCCAGAGCGGCCCTACAAGGGATTTGGGCTCTCTGGGACAGTGCGGTTTAAGACAAGCACCAGCAAACGGGGCGTCGAAACCCGCGAAACCCCTCACTTTCAAGGTCAAACCCCGAGTTGGGCGAGGGTCCGCGCCGTGTGGTGGAATGTGGGTAAGCAAAGCCACTCGGAAAGAGGGCCCGATTTCATGTTCGCGTCGCACCGCAGTCGAACTCCGCCTGTTGGCGACCCGTGAGCCCCCCCCGGGAGGTCAGCGTTCGTGGCAGGTTAGCCCCTGATTTGCCGGGATTTTAGGCTTTTGGCGGCCTACGCGGGACGCGTATTTGGCTGAAGAAAACCCACGGATCCAGCCAAGTACGCCGTAAAACCCGGCCAGCAGGGCCTACGAAGGGCTGCGAATCGGTCTCCGAGGGGGCCGGCGGCCTGCTCCGCGGGCCCCTGGCAGGGCGTGCGTACAACAAAGTCCAGTCGTCCCAGACTTCGGCGTCTGACGGGGAGCCCGCAAGGGGGAACCGGGGGCCAGCGTGCCCCAAACTGGCTCCCCCCCGGGGCCCGGATCGTGCCGATACTCCGTGGGCTACCCACCCCGGCCCAGTTCCTCCCCCCAGCGCCGCTGCCCACATGCCTCCCTCCGCGGACGCAGCAGGAGTTCCGGGCCCGCTTCGGGCGGGAGGAGGCCTGCTGGGGGTACCTGGCCCAGGCCCGCTGGCCGCGGGGGTTTGAGTGCCCCTGCTGCGGGGGCCGGCGGGCGTGGCAGACGGGGCTGAACCTGTTCCACCGCACACAGTGCGGCCGCCAGGCCTCGCTGACCGCGGGGACCCTTCTTCATGGGTCACGTAGGCCGCTCAAAGACTGGTTCCAGGCAGCGTGGTTGGTCTGCCAGCCAGGCGGGGTCAGTGCGTTGGAGCTCCAGCAGGCCCTGGGTGTGGCGAGCTACCAGACCGCCTGGGCCTGGCTGCACAAGTTGCCAAGGGCGATGGCGCCCTGGGCAGAGGGCCGCCTGAGCGGGCAGGTAGAGGTCGGCGCCGTGCGCGTCGGGGGACGGGAAGCAGTGACCGGGCTCAAGACGCGGTGCGGCGGGCTGGTGGCGCTGGCGGTCGAGGTCCTGGGGCGGCGTCTGGGGCGGGCCCGCATGGAGGTGATCGCCGCTGCTAAGCAGAGGAACCTTGGCGCCTTCGTCACGTCGGCCGTGGAGGCAAGGAGCACGGTCCGCACCGGTGGATCGCCTATATCCCCGCGGCCCGAAAAGACCTCGCTTCAAGCACGTGCTGGTTGCTCAGCAGTCAGAGCTCCTGGGCGTCCATCACCTCGCTGCGCAGCTCCGCCAGTGGCTCTCTGCCACCCACCACGGCACGGTGCGCGCTACGCACCTGCAGGGCTACCTCGACGGGGCCGCGTTCCGGTTCAACCACCGCAGGGCGAAGTCCCCGGGGCCGCGATTCGGTTGGCTGCTGGAGAGGGCGGTGAGGGCCGAGGCGACGCCCTATCGGCGTCTGGTGCGGCCGGATTGCTATCGGAGGCTACTTGAGGGAAGCAGAGAGTTTGTTGTTAACAACAAAGTTCGGCTCGGGAGGGGCTGCCGCGATCTAGTAGCAACGCCTCCACTATTCATGGCAGCGGGTTGTTGAGCCCCGAGGCCGCTCTCAGCAGGCCCGGCACGCGGGAGGTCAGGCGGTGGGCGCCAGGGCCGGCTCTGCGTGCGGTCAACTACGATCGTCAACGGACTCGCCTGGCTCGCCGCCGGCCGCTCTCCCGCCAATCAGGCCTCGCGATCATGGCCTTTTTCTTATCCCGCAGGGGCCGCGAGCCGGGAGCCTTCAGATCGGGCCATCACGGCGCGGGGACTCCGCTGATCTTGGAGCCTCCTGCACGGGACGGAGATGCTCGGCCGGCCTCAGAGCCCACGCACCCTGGTTCTCCCCGGCTGTGCTGAGCTGCTGCGTGCACGACTTGCCCCCCGGTCTACTCCGCTGCCGTACGGGGAGGCATAACCCCAAGCCCGGCCGCGATCTCGGTCACCCTGTCTACGACTTCCTTGGCGGCGGGGCGTTTGTCGGGTGCAGCCGCTGTCATCGCGGCCAAGAGGGAAGCGGTGCGGGCCGTCACCCCCAGGCTCGCGGCTGCGACGTCAGGGATCCGGCCCGGCCCCGCTTTGCGTGCCGATGCGTACGCGGCCCTCCCCGCTAGCAGGCAAGCGAACGTTGCCCCCAGGGCGAACACATCCACACTCGGCATAATCCGGGTCGCGGATCGGTCCAGGACCTCCGGCGGGGCGAAGGCCGCTGCGTAGACTTGGCGGCCGGCGCCCTGTGCGTCGCAGGTCGGCCCACCGGCCTCAACGCAATAAAGCGGCCAACGCAGCTCGGCGGTCCTCGCGTCTCGCCCCACCACCAGGGCGCCAGGGTCGATGTGCTGGTACACGAGCCCTATCTCGTGCAGCCAAGCAAGGGCGACGCAGAGCGTGCGGAGGAAGCCCAGGGCGTCTGCTTCTGAGAGCGTCTTGCCGCCGTCGACCAAGGACCCGAGCGTCAACCCGTGGTCGTCGGTGACGACGTACGCTCTGTCGTGCCTGCGGCCCCAATCGAGCACCGCCAGGACTGCGTCGTGTCGCAGCCGCGACGCCTTCTCGGCCGCCGCTAGGATGAAGTCACTCGAGCCGGCCAGGTTCCCCTCGGGCAGGAGCTGCATCATCCGTGCTGGCTTGGCCGTTGTGGCGTGCGTCACGAGCCGACCGAGCCAGTTGCGAGACCGGTAGACCTCCGGGCCGAGCCGCCACGGACCGAGGATCTCACTCGGCCTGACGGTTGCGGCGCCCCCGAAGCGACGCGTCTCGGTCTGCTCTGGAAGGGTGGCAGCGGTCTCCGGGCCCAGCAGGGCGTCAGACGGCGTGCCGCCGATGGACTTGAGGGCCTCCGTGGCGTTGGCCGGACGGTCCTCCGGGGATGGCTCGGTCATGCTATCGATCGTCGCCGAGACGCTCGCCGGAACATCCGGCCTGAGGTCCGCGACGCGGGGGCGTCTCCCGGACTTGGCCCAGGCGATTACTTGGTCCGCCGCCGCAGCCGGGAACGGGGGCTTCGCGAGCAGAAGGCACGCGGCGGTCATTCCGAGGGCGTACAAGTCGGACCGCTCACTGTACCGGGGAGGAAACGCGAAGAGTTCCGGCGCCATGAAAGGGATGGTGCCGGCAAGCTGGAAGCGTCCCCGTGTCGCCTCCATGTCGACCGCTAGGCCCAGGTCGGCGAGCTTGACGCGGCCATCGGAAGACCGACGCAGGCAGTGGGCGGGCTTGATGTCCCGGTGGAGGACGTGGGCGGCGTGGAGCGATTGGGTCGCGGACAGCAGCTGCTTGAGGAGCCCGACCCCCTGGTCGGATGGGAGCGCCGAGAGGCCGCTGCAGGTCCCTCCGTCCATGTACTCGAGCACTAGGTAAACGCTGGAACCGACCTGTCCGGCGTCGAGGATCCTCAGCAGACCAGGGTGATCCAGTCGGGCCATCAGACGGGCCTCGTAAAGGACCCGTTCCGACCCGGCGCCGCTGGCGTGGGCGGCCGTGATCACCTTCACGGCGACGTCGACATCGAGGGTCAGGTGCCGCGCCCGATAGACCGCCCCAAACGCACCGCTGCCGATCTGACCTTGGATCGAAAGGCCAGGGATCGCAAGCAGCTCGGCCGTCGGTCGGTCGGACAGGGCTCGGCTCCTTGCCTCGGGGGCGGCGGCTCTCGCGTCGTCAATCGAACAGCGGCACGGGCTGGGGGGAGTATAGCCGCGGCCACGCACGCCGCAAGCAACATCCCGGCAGAGATCACCGCGGCGGCGAGGAGAGCCGGCGGAAGGGTCGTCGCGGAGAGCTCTTCACGCCCCGCTCGTGGCGGCGCTGCGACCAGGACCCTGCGTGCGTCCGGAAGCAGAGGGTGGTAGAATACGGGTCGAGCGGCGACCTGGCCGACATAGTATCCGAGGACGCCTCATGACCGCCAAGCCGCTTTGGATGTTCTCCCAGGCAGGGGCGTTGGCGTACGTGTGCGATGGCGACGACGTACGCGTCGTGCTCATTACCTCCCGGATAACGGGCAAGTGGATCTTCCCCAAGGGGGTGATCGACCCCGCAGAGACCCCCGAGTCGACCGCTTGCATCGAGGCCCGAGAAGAGGCCGGCGTGCTTGGCGACGTCCAGGGGGCGTCGCTCGGTTTCTTCGAGGTCGAGAAGTGGGGAGGGATCGCCCGCGTCGAGGTCTTCCCCTTGCTTGTGGACGAGATCCTCGTCGATTGGGACGAGCGGTCGTCGCGGAGCAGGGCCGTCGTCCCGGTCGAAGTGGCCAAGAAGCTCGTGGACCCCGAGCTTGCGTTGATGCTGGAGGCCCTGTTGACGGCGATCGCCGACGGGGTGCTCCCGACGCAATAGGTTGACGCAGGCTGCGGGACTCGACTTGGCGAACGTCGACGAGAAGTTGTCGCCGAGCTCGCCGGGTGGACGCCCGTGCGACCACCGGAGACTCGACGCATCCGGGACAGCCTACCAAGCCTCTCCGCCTGGGCGCCGGCGTGAGAAGCTCGGGTAACGCTCGTGTCCGACGCCAGTGGACGTCGCTCGCAGACGCCGCCGCCAAGATCCTAGTGCCGCGGCTGCGGATCCGGCACAATGCGTGCTGGATCTACCCGCACGCGTCCCAAGCTAAGCACTCGCCGTGGATCGCACTGACCAACCTGCTCCACTCCCGCCGCCGCCTCAGTGGGAGAGCTCGCACGCCGGACAGCTAGACGGGAGAGAGTTTGACCGACGGGCGACGCTGAGAGAGCGGATCGTGACGCTCAGAGACGAGCTCTTCTCACCAACGTTTCTCGAATCCGCCGAACGCGTCGAGGGCGCCGGCGCCCACATCGAGCGTTTCCGGAGCACAATCGACTCGGTGCTGGCGGAGCTCGAGAACGAGCCGGCCGTAAGGATCGCGTTGTTGGGCCCGAGTCGGCACGGCAAGAGCACGCTGCTGAACGCCCTCGCGTCTGCTTCGATCTTGCCGACGTCCGACATCAAGCCCTGCACCGCGGCGATCGTCTCACTGAAGCATGACGGTCAGTGGGGCTTCACGATCGAGTTCATCTCGGAGAGACGCCTGGACAGGGAGCGTAGGCGAGCGGTGGAAGAAGCTCGTGACTATCTCCACCGGTTAGAGCGGGGGGGTGGGAGCGAGGAGGAGCCGGACGACCCTCGGTTCATCCACAGCACACTCGAACGATTCGTCACCATCTTGGGGATCGACCCTACACAATCGGCCGCTGAACTCGTGCGGTCGGTCGCGGACGCCCCGATCCCGGACGAGGTCGCCCGCCTGCTCGGCCATAAGGCGCAGCCTAAGAGCGACAGCCTCCCGCACATGCGGGTCACGATTGAGAGGTACCTTTCTACGAAGGACATCTTTTGGACGATCATCGACAGGTGCGAGATCCGGGGGCCGTTCAGAGACTGGCACCCAAACCTGCAGCTCGTCGACCTCCCCGGCACCAACGACAACGACCCGCAACGCACCGAAATCACCAACAGTCTGCGGAAGGAGGCCCGTGCGGTCGCGGTCTGCACCAGCGATAGCAACCTCGGGATCGACATCACGTCGTGGCTGCGGAGCTCAAGCGTCCTGGGCGACTACCTCGAAGCGACCGACAGCGGGCGGCAGCAGCTATTCATCATCAAGACGAAGTTTGACGCCCACATCCCCGAATTCGACCTCGACGATTCTGCTGCCGACGACCCTGACGCAGAAGAGCGGCTCTACCGTGCGGCAATCGACCGTCACATCGACGAACAGACGCAGACCTACCGGAAGATGCTACGTGACATCGCGTCCCCCCTGATGCCGCTGGGCAACAGTGAAGAGGATTCCAAGACGCGTAGCGAGATGCTCGAGCGGATCGCCTCGATCCGCGTCTTCTTTGTGTCGGCCCTGGCCTACGAAGCGTTCCAGAAGCGGATCAGCCCAGGACGCGTCCGGCTACGCGGCCTCATGGATCAGTTCGGCGGCGACCCGGACAGAACAGGGATCCCGGAGCTGAAGCACTTCGTGAACCAGATCGCAGCCGAGCACTTGGCACGCTTCTACTTCGACGACCTCGAGCAACGCGTGGCCCGGGAGGTGGGTCGGCTGGTGCGTTTTTTTAGCCAAGCCTGGGCTACCCTCGAGGCAGGAGTCGGCGAAGGATCTGGCGCGATCGCCCGGCTCGTCGCCAAGCTCGACGAAGAGATCATCCCCTGGTTCGATGACTATATTGACGTAGCAACAAAAGAGTTTGTCGCGGGCAGCAACCGGTCCGCCCGAGAGATCCGGGAGAGCTTCGGCGGGCTGCGGCGGGCGCTTGAGGAGAGGATCGCCTCGAACCGGCGTTCGTGGAACGTCTTGTACTGGAACACCCTGCGGGCCGTCGCTCGCAAGAAGGGCATCCACACTACCGGGCGTGGCGAGTTCATCGACGTCAACCAGGCTTTGTGCGGCGCCATGGTTGACGGCCTCTCAAGCGGGTGGACTACTTTCCGAGACAAGATCATTCAATCTGCTAGCGACTCGCTCGTGGTGGGCGCCGTCGACCAGCTGCGTCGCCGGATCCGAGAGTCGTCCCGGGACATCAACGACGGCGAGGCGACGGCAGCCCTCGAAGTGATCGCCGAGAACCTCGAATCGGTGGCGGCGACGCACAGCGAGTCGATGTCCGAGGCGGTGCAGAGGATCGTTCACGACCTCCAGTCGATTAGAAAACCGGCCTATGACGTGGTGCAGGACGGGCTTGGCCCGACCTACACCGCCGTCGTCAACGAGGGAGGGATCGGTTGTCAGGCCCGGATGCGTGAGCGGCTTGGCCGTGGGGCCGAGGCGAGCGTGCAGGATGTACACGCCTCGGTCGCGGAAGTCTTGGACCAGCGGCTGTTCGGCCTCTGCCAGGGAGCGTCGAGTTCGTTGATGCGTTTTCGGGCGGACGCGATCGCAGAACTTCGCAACGCCAGCGCCCAGCTCCGAAGAGCCGGCGAGATCGAGCAGCGTGGCCAGATGATCGCCCAGATGGAGCATATCCGCACCGCCGCCCTCCAGGTCTGGGAGGCCGTTCGAGCGACTTCAAGGGTGCCGACGGCCTACATGGCCCCGCTCTCACTGCCGCCGCCCGAGGCCCCGCGTCGCGACTCGGAGGCGCCTTTATTGCCGTTTGAGCCGTACGGGAACCAGGAGCCGTCCCCCACCGACAGCCCAAACCCCGCCCCCGAACCCGACCAGCAATCCGGGACAAGCCTCGGCGACGACGCGAGCTCGGCCGGCGTCACCTCGCCGGCCAACCACGACGCTGACGGCGCCGCAATCGGTCAGGAAGGACCGGCGACCTCAGCCACGGCCGTAGGCGCTTCAAGTCCGGCGGGGGGGACGACCGTCTCGGAGCCAGAAGAACCGTGGAACCTCTCCAACCGGCCGCGTTCTGTCACGCAGCGAATCCCTTTCCCAGAGGACCCTGCTCCGCCGCCCTCGAACGGCCCGGCGCCTCCCAAAGAAGAACCAGCAATCCCGGTCGAAGTAACGCCTGATGCAGGAGAGCCCCCAGGCGAACCGGCCCCGCCTGCGGACGAGTCTCCGAGCGACTTCCTCGACCGCCTGCTAAGTAGCCCGCTTTACCGCGAGCAAAGAGATCGATGTGGGCGAGCGGCCCTGAACGAGGGCGACCTCCGCAGGTTCTTGGACGCGATGCAGCGTAGCCATTGGAGCCTGACGACCCCGGCTCTGTGCAGGCAGCTCGGGTTGGGACGCCTGCGTGTCGAACCGCGGATCGCGGCCGTGCAGCGGCTACTGAATGTCGATGGCCTGCAGATCGTTCAGTTCTGCCGAGACACCGATACGGTGGAGATCAAGGCCGACTTACTATCCCAAGAGTTCACCGATTGATCCATGATGCAGCTCAGCAAGCAACGCAGCCGTGACATCCTCAACGCTCTGCGTCGCGGCACGGTTCCTGAGGAGAGCCTCGACGCATTCGCTGTGGGGCTCGACCGGTTTGAAGTGGCGTTGGACGAAGAGCTGCGTGACGCGAAGCAAGGGCAGGGCCAGTTCAAGGCGGTCCGCGGCGAGTACGGCTGCGGGAAGACGTTCTTTGCCCGCTGGCTCGCCGACCGGGCTCGGAAGCTCGGCTTCGCCACCGCCGAGGTACAGATCTCCGAGACAGAGACGCCGCTGCACCGGATGGAGACGGTCTACCGGCGGCTGAACGAGCGGCTACGTACGGCCGAGTGCTGCGACGGCGCCTTCCGGAACGTGATTGACAACTGGTTCCTGGCCCTCGAGCAAGACGTGCTGAGCGAATGCAGCGGAGAAGAGCTCCCCGACAGGGAGCTTTTCCAACGCACCAACGAGCTCTTCGAAACCCGCCTCCGAAAGCTTGGCGACTCGGCCCAGGTCTTTAGCCTGGCCCTCCGCGGCTACCGTCAGGCTCAGGCCCAGAGCGATCGCGGGACCGCGGACGCGATCCTTGCCTGGCTCGCCGGGCAACCGAACGTGGCCGCCGCCGCCAAGCGGGCGGCAGGGGTCAAGGGAGACATCGACCACTTCGGCGCCTCGGCGTCGATCAAGGGGCTCCTCACCGTGCTCCGGGACTCGGGCTACGCCGGGCTGCTGCTGGTCCTCGACGAGGTCGAGACAGTGCAGCGGATGCGGAGTGACGTCCGGCAGAAGTGCCTCAACGCGTTGCGGCAGCTCCTGGACGACGTCGACGGCGGCCAGTTCCCCGGGTTGTATCTGGTCGTCACCGGCACCTCCGGATTCTTCACCGGGCCGCAAGGGGTCCGGAGCCTCGAGCCGCTTGCTCAGCGACTGCACGTCGAGTTCGACTCCGACCCCCAATTCGATAATCCCCGGATGCCGCAGATCCGTCTCGCTCCGTTTAACCTTGAGCGACTCTGTGAGGTAGGGGGCCGCGTCCGCGACATCCACTGCTCGCTCGCCGGGGCCGCTGAACGTGTTCGCAGCCGCTGCGACGACCACTACATCCGCGGCTTGGCTGACGCGATCGCCGGCCAGCTCGGCGGTAAGGTTGGGACGGCGCCCCGCATTTTTTTGAAGAAGCTGGTCGACGTGCTCGACCGGGTCGACCAGTACGAGGCGTTTGATCCGGGACGCGATTTCGCCGTGAAGATCGACCAGTCCGAGATGACGACCTCCGAAAGGCACGCCGCGGCGGGGAGCGTCGATGAGGTGGAGCTCGAACTGTGAGCGGGTTCGACCAACTCCACCCCGACCTGCAGCACCACATCGCCAACAGCCTAGGTTGGCAGTCGCTGCGACCGTTCCAGGAGGAAGTGATCCCCGAGATCCTTTCCCAGAAGCACCTCGTCGTGCTGGCGCCGACCGCTGGTGGCAAGACCGAAGCCGCGGTCTTCCCACTCCTGTCTCGGATGCTGTCGGAACAATGGACGGGGTTGAGCGTTCTCTACCTCTGCCCGCTCAAGGCCCTGCTGAACGACCTCGACTTGCGACTGACTCGCTACTGCTCGCTGGTCGGGCGTCGGTCGGGGCTCTGGCACGGCGACGTGACCCAGACCGAGCGCAAGCGGATCGCCAGCGAGCCCCCCGACGTGCTGCTGACGACCCCTGAGTCCCTCGAAGTGATCTTGATGTCGCGGCGCCTCGACCCGGCGACCCTCTTTGGGCAGCTGCGGGCGGTCGTGGTTGACGAGGTCCACGCGTTCGCTGGCGACGACCGCGGCTGGCACCTTCAGGCGGTCGTTGAGCGGGCGTCGGCCAAGTCGGAGCACGCGGTGCAGCGGATCGGCCTGTCCGCGACGGTCGGAAATCCCGCCGAGCTGACCCAGTGGCTCGCGGGGAGTCAGCCCGGAGAGCGGGGCCATTACGTCCGACCGTCGGACCATTTGGCCGAAGCCGACGTCCAGGTTGACTACGTCGGCACGCTCGACAACGCGGCATTGGTTATCTCGAAGCTCCACCGCGGTGAGAAGCGGCTGGTCTTTATCGACAGCCGGGCAGGGGCCGAGAAGCTCTCCGCTGAGCTCAACAAGCTCGCGGTCCCCGCGTTCGTCACCCACGGATCTCTCAGCAAACAGCACCGTCGGGCCGCCGAAGAAGCCTTCCGTAGCCGTTCGGACTGCGTGATCGTCGCCACGAGCGTCTTGGAACTGGGCATCGACGTCGGCGACCTCGATCGGGTCATCCAGGTCGGCGCCCCGGTTACGGTTTCTAGTTTTCTACAGCGTATGGGTCGGACCGGACGCCGGGACCCCTCGAAACGCAACTGTCTGTTCCTTGCCGTCCGCCATGACTCGCTCCTGGTCGCGGCCGCACTGGTTGAGATGTGGAAAACGGGGTTCGTCGAGCCGACCCAGCCCCCGCCAAGCCCCTTCCACGTGCTCGCCCAGCAGCTCATGGCGATCACGCTTCAAGAGGGAGGGACGTCCGCGGACCGCTGGTACGACGAAGTGAAACGCGTTCCAGCGTTCGCAGAGATGGCGCCCGAGGAGGTGCAGGAGCTCTTTGCGTTCATGCTGGCCGAAACGGTGCTCGCCCAAGAGCAGGGGGTGCTGCGGCTGGGGACGCTGGGGGAGCAGAAGTACGGCCGCAAGAACTACCTCAAGCTGTTCTCGGTCTTCATGACCGAACCTTTGTTCCGCGTCGTGCACGGACGCGAAGAGATCGGGCAGATCGATGAGCTCACGCTCACAATCCGCAAGCAAGGGCGGCGGCTGTTCCTGCTCGGAGGACGAACCTGGGAGATCGAAGAGGTCGATTGGCAGAAGCGGCTCGTCCGAGTGCGAGAAGTAAGAACCGACGCTTCCGTGATGTTCTCGAGCGTACCACCGGGGCTTGGTTATCCACTTTGTCAGGCGATGCGGGGCGTGCTGGCGTCGAAGTATGATCGCCCGTGGTGGTCTCGTCGGGCGACCGAGAAGATTGCCGAAAAGCGGGGAGAGTCACCGTGGCTTGAGGTCGACAAGACGACGCTTCTCCGATCGGGGGAGGGGGGCCTGGAATGGTGGACCTTTGGGGGGGTGGGCGTCAATGCGACGCTGGCGAACTCACTCGCCGCGGTGCTCCGTCAATCGATCAAACACTCGCCTTTCTCGCTTGAGTTTCCCAGAGGCGTGCGTAGCGGAGTAATCCTGCAGGCAATCGCTCAGCTCGCCGCCGGCGGACCGGCCATGCCCCCCGAGGTCGATGAGCGGATGCTGTACGCGGTGAAGTTCTCCGAGTGCGTTCCGCACAGCCTTGCCCTGCGGATGCTGGAACGTCGGGTCGCCGATCCGGAGAACCTGAAGCGGCTGCTGGAACAGCCGATCGCCGAACGCACTGTCGAGCCTCGGGACAAAGCCCATTCGCAATCTGAAAACCGGTGATGCCGCCAATCCTTGTCTGCTCTCGCGGGACGTACTTCCAACGCTTCAGCACCCGCCCCGACGCTGCTGAGCCGCAGAGCAATTCCGCGTCGTGAGAGAGGGTGTTGACCACGACCGACCACAGAGCCGGATCGTCTTCGGGTCCCAGCCAAGGGCGAACAGCAGGTTCGAACGCCGGCCAACGATCGCTCATCGCGGATTCCTTTTCGTTGCTCGCGTACTTCGGCTCGCGATGCCGAGCGCTGCGTTCAGTCTAGCAGCGGTCGAGTGCGGTGTGTTTTGCTGGGGGTGGGATTGCTAGGCGCCTCCCGGCCACTGCAGCCCCAGGGACGCGGAGCGTCGTGCGGCTGGGTCGGGCCCGTTGGGCGCTGGGGTCGGGGCGTGAAGTACGGCTGGCATGCTCACCCACACGCGTGAAGGGACCTCCCTGAGGGACTACTGGCCCCTTTCAGCTAACGGACGCTTGGGCGTCTTGCGGCTGCCTGTGGAGGCGGTGGGGGCGCCAGCCAGTTGGACGCGGAAGCGTCGAAGAGATGGACGGGCCGCAGCCAAGCACGCACGCGTGCTCCAGCAGGCCGACGTCGAAACCGGGGGCCGGCCCGCCGGCGGGCTGTACGACGCGTAGTGCAAGCGGGGCGCCTTCCGGGCGATCGACTCGCGGCTGTTCGCCGGCGTGCTGCGGAGCTTGGGGGAGCGCGGGCTGATCGAGCAGATGGAAGGGGGCGACCTGATCCTGGCGCCCAAGGGGGAGCAGCTCACCGGACACTACTCCTTCTACAGCGCGTTCGGCGGCTTCCGACGACTACGGCGTTTATCACGGCAGCTCGCTGATCGGCCTGCTCCCCGCCTCGGACCTGCCGAACCTGGACGACTGCTTCCTGCTCGCCGAGCGGCGCTGGCGGGTGGTCGCGATCGAGGACGAGCGGCGGGTCGTGGTCGTCCGCCCCGCGAAGGGGAGCAAGCCCCCGATGTTCACCAGCGGCGGCGGCGAGGTCCACCCGCGGGTGCGCGACGCCATGCGGCGGGTGCTGCTGGACGACCGCCCCTGCGGGTATTTGAACTCCACCGGCGCCCGGCTGCTGACCGATGCCCGCCTCACCGCCCGCGAGGCGGGGATCGATCGGCGCTCGTTGGTTCCGCTGTCGCCGTCCTCCTGCTTGTGGTTCACCTGGACCGGAACTAAGGCCCAACGCACGCTCTGCTTGATCGCCGACGCGGCGAGGCTCGTCTCCGCCGACCACAAGATCGCGGTCGAGCTCTCCGCCAGCGCCGCAGACTCGGCCCGTCGTTTGGCGGGCGTCGATGCGTTGTCGCTCGACCCGGTTCGCCTGGCCGCACGCCTGCCGACGAAGCAGACCCGCAAGCTCGACGAGCACCTGGACGACGCGTTGCTGGTCGAGGCGCTCGCGGTCGATGCCTTGGACCTGGAGACTGCCCGCGTGCTGCTTGTGCGGTTGCGGTCCGTAGTGGGTTGATTCGTTCGCATCGCAAGCGGATCGCCGTTTTGACTTCTGTCCTTTTGTCCCCCGCCCCCCCCCCAATCTCGTTTTCGGTCATAACCCCCCGATCGCTCGAAACCCCCGCGAAACGCGACCTACGACTCCGACCCACCCCCACGATGGCGGGGGTTCTCGACCCGCCAGCAGGGATTTTGTGTCCCGCTGCGGGACACCGGGCCCCCCGAAGTGGACACCTGCGGGACAAATGTGGGCGCAACTTCCAGACATCCAAAACACCCTCCGCTGCAAACCCTAACGCGCATGCGTCGCCGGCCGCATCTGCCCGGGGACTCCCCGGGCCGCGTGCCGCTAGCCGTGGGAGATTGTCTCACAGCGGGTGGCTATTTGCTACGAGAATGGCGGGGAATGATGGGCCAGATCGCTCGAAGCGGACCGCTGGCAAGGGAGGTGTGTTAAATGAGTTTCCCGCGGATCGATCGGCCTCCGGATTCGACGAGAACTCTGGCAACGGTTCGTAAGCCACCTTGAGTTGGCGTCCGCCGGAATGGTAGGTGGGTCCCCGCTTCGCACTGCTGGCAAGCCAGACAGTGGCACCCCAGCAGTGCCACCCGCCGGAGATGGCTTGAGGCCCGATTGGCTCAGTTACGCTTGCCCTGACGTTTTCTTAGGTCGGCGATGACGCCGTTCCAATATCGCACCGCTTCAATATGCTGCTCTCGGGTGAGCAGAGTCTTGTTCTTAGGATCGGTTGGATCACCACCAACGATGATTGGTGTTATCTCGAAGACCTCCATCCCACGGGTCCGCGGGTCGCTTCTACGAATGTCAGAATAGCTCGGCATCGGGCTGGCTCAGCTTCTCAAGGAAGTCGGTGAAAGAAGGAGCGATGCTCTTGGCGTCTTTCAAGCTCATGCCGATGAAGGGGACAGCGACAATGTCGTTGCATTGCTTCCTGAGATCGAAAGCGAAGCCCTCGCCTCCTCCACTCGACCCAAAAATCAACAACCCAGGTGCGTAGGTTTCTGCTTCGTAATCAGCGTTGTACGGGACAATCTGATCCGCATTCCAGAGAATCAGGTATTGCTCTCCAAGGAATCCTTCCCCGCCACCACGGCCCAGAAGGAACGAGCGATAGTCTTGAGGCAGCGTGACACCGAACGCCTTCTCGGCAGCAAGAACGTCCTCTTCGCTGCTCGGATTGGTGCTGACGAACTCGCTCAGCAGAGCATCTTGGCTATCACCCACTCAACCACCTCCGCCGTTTTCTATGTTGTTCTGTAGTCGGTTCCACCAAGGCGTGACTTCCTTGCGATGGAGGTCTCGATCAAGAATCGCCTTGTTTGCCGGGTCGGTTGGCGATCCGTTGAACTTTACTGGCTTCAATTCGTGAACGTCCACTTTCTGGCCAACTAAGCCTTGGTCACGACGAATCTTGCGGTTGGCGTTATTTGCTGCCTTCCGGGCTGCGTCGTACTCATCGCCATCAAGTAATCGGAATGGTCCCTCAGGACGAGGTACGCCTTCTGGGTAATCTCGAAATCCCTGCTCGGTGATCGAGAAGGTATCATCCGGGTGCTTTGGGGCAACAACCTCCGCCGCTTGCGGCGCCCCGGCGCCGCTGGGCGCGTTGGGGCGGGGTGGGACGTTGCAGTCCCCGCCCCCTGTCGCGGCCGCGACGTGCAGGTGGCCGAGCGCCCCCCCGGCGCCGCAGGGACTATTGACTTCCGGCTGCTTATTGCGAGGGGCGTCTACCTCCGCTTGGGCCGCGTTGAGTTGTCGACGGGTCTTGGCGCCCGCATCCTGAACGGCGTCGGTGGCGCGGCGCGCCACGCTCGGCCCCACGCCGGCCGCCTCCAGCATCAGCGACACGGTGTTCTGGGTCGTGAAGCCATTCTGGACGATGTCCCCCGCTAGTTCAACTCGGTCGCCTAGCTCCTCAGCGCGGTCGGCGAGCGCTACCCCGCGTGCCAGCCAGTTCGCGCCGCCGCCAAACACCGTAAGGCCGGCGCCGACGCCTACGTTCGCTGCAATACGGGTTTGCGTGCGGGTCGATTCCGGAACGCCGGCCCGATCGGCCAGCCGATTGGCGGTTTCGTCGAGGTCGATCAGAGGAGCAGCGTTTGCCAGTTCCACGGCGCCAAACGCCAGCCCGCCGACAAATGCTTCGAGGATGCCCGGGTTCGTCACCCCCGCCCCGATCGGCGTCGGTGGCGGTGGCGGGGCAAACGTGGCGGATGGGTCTCGCTCGCCGGTCGAGCCGTACTGTGTGACGCCGGGGCCCAGGACGAGGTTGGTGGGTAGCGACGGGTCGAAGTCCCAGTTCGACTCGATCCATTCTCCCTCAAACTCGCCGCCGTCGCCGTGGAGAAGGGTGACCTGAAACGGCGTGACGCCTTCCCGGACATTGATCGAAACGTGGATGTCGAGAATGTCATAGCTCGCGTCAGGGTCCGACTCGTCGAGCCTAAAGTCGCGCACCAGCCGCTGGCTCGAGCCGACAAACACTCCTTCCGCTAGGTCGCTCACGAAGGTGTGATCGATCGCGACGCGACGGTGGTCCCATCCACGGACTTCCTTGCTGAGCGTTCTAGTCTCTTCCGGGGAGTAGCGGACCGTCGTGGTTGTCTCATCGACGTGCTCGATCGTCCGCCGGACCTCGCGAGTGTCGGTTCCGTGGCCAATTCCACTACTAACACCATTTACTAAATAAGGGTGATGCGCAACCTGAATGTCGAGCGAATAATCGGGAACATCGACGTCGGTGGAGCCGTAGGTGGTCGTCGATTCGACCGTCGTGTACTTGCCCGTCTGCGACCGCTGGGTCGCCCCGTTGCTATCGACGAAGTCGAAGTAAGTTCCCGGTTCGTCGACGAAGACCGTTTTCGTCGTCCCAGAGTCGCGGCGGGTTTCTTCCCATACGTAAGACGGTCCCCCTTCCGGGGTAATCTCGTTCCACAGGTCGCGTTGCTTCGTGCCGTCGGACGTAGACCGGAGGCTCTGGGCTTCAAACCGGCCGAGGGTCGCGAGCCCGTTGGTCTCGGTGTGCTCGGCGTCGTACGTCGAGACGAAGCCGCGGATGAGGTAGTTCTCAGTCGAATCCTCGATCAACTCGTAGCGTTGTGCTTTGTCTTGCGTGGCAGCTTGGTAGGTTTCGAAGCGATCGATCCTGCCGTCGGCGTGTTCAAAGCGGCTGGTGGACTCGAGGTCCAGCGTCCGGAGGTCGCCTTTGATCTTCGTCGTCGCCGACTCTCGTCCGGTGTCGGTATCGCGGCTGTAGGTCTCGTGCGTTTCCCAGCCGGGCTCGCCATCGTCGTTGACGTAGGGCGCGATCGTCGACCAGGATGTCTCATTCCGCCGGTCCCACTCGCGGAGGACCGACTGGGTGACGCGGCCCTCCCCCTCGTCCGTGCTGGTGAGGGTCACCGTGCGTCCTTGGTCGTCGACGTACGTCCGGGCCGGGCCATCCAGCTCCCGGAGCAGGGACTCGTCGAGTATCTCTGCCTTCTCGGGCTTGCCGAAGCCCCCCGCCAGCGACTCGGTCCGCTTCGACCGCTCAACCGAACCTTCGCCGTCGCCCGCGCCGGGCGTGCTCTTGGTGCTCGACGCCTCATCCCCGAACTCGTACCCCCCTGTCCGCGTCACCGCCGGCTCGCCGTCCAGCTCCACCGTCGTCGCGCCGTTCTCGTCCCGCAGCGAGCCGGTGCCGCTGACAGTTTCGCTCTGGTCAATGTGGCCACGGCTCGTGCGGGTCTTCGTGCGGCCGCTGTCGGTGGGGTAGATGTAGTCGGTGCGGGTGTCGAGTTTTTGGGCGTTGCTGCTGGCTACGTCAAACGACCCATCGCTACGCGAGCCACCGTCCGGGGCTGTGACGACGTCGAGGCTGGCGCTGCGGCTGCTGCTCGATGTGTTTGTCCGCTCGCCAGTTTCGGCGGTGACGGTTACCTTGCCGTCGTCGGTTTCACGGTGCGTGTCGCTCCACTTCGTGGCGTCGGTCGCCACGCCGGAAGCCGATGTCGTGACAACCATCGACGAGGCGGTCCCGGCCGGCCCGCTGGTCACCGGACCCACGGAGCTGCTGCCTGTCGAGGCCTTGGTCGTGGTGCGGGACTCCAGCGCTTCGGTCCGCGTCAGCACGCCCGGCGTGGTCGTCGTGATGTGGGCGTTGGTCTTGGACGACTGGCGGACGCCCGTGGTCTGCACGCTCTCTACGTCCAGCTTGCTCGACGCCACGCCGCCCGACCGCGTCGATACGCCCTCCCCATCCGACGCGCTGCCGGCGGTCGTCAGCGCGTCGTACGTCGAGGCGCTCACCACGGCGGTGGTCTTGGCGCCGGCCGTCTCGCTCGACCGGGTGATCGAGCGGACCCGCAGTGCGTCGGCGACTTCTGAGAGCGTCTCGAACGCCACGTCCATCGCCGCGGTCGTGACCACGTCGTTCGCTATCGAGACCACGCCGCGGCTGGTCTCCTTGCTGTACGAGCCGGTCTCCAGGCCGATCTGGATGAAAGTGGTGGTGTCGTCCTCGACCCCGCTGCCCCCCGGCTCGTACTTGCTCTTCGACCACGACTCAGAAAGCTCTTCGACCGCGGCGTCGGCAAGTTCGTGGGGGTTACGCCGAGGTCGCTGCGGCCGGAATGGAAAGTGAGTCTCCGCTTCTCACTGCTGGCAAGCCAGACAGTGGCACCCTAGCAGTGCCACCTGCCGCCGAACTCTCCGTCCTCGTGGGCAACCCACTCCGCCCCGGCCGCTACGAACCCCGCGTCTGCAAACGACGCCCCAAAGGGCGCCCGTTGATGAAGAAGCCACGCCGTGTGCTCAAGCAAACGCTGTTGGGGTAAGGAGTTAGGGGAATGTTAATGGCATTCGTTCTTGCCACCTTTTTTGTCACATGGGTGTTCTACAGAGCCTTGACGCCGTTTTTCGTCCGACTTCAGGGCATTTCCAAACGTGCCAAATCCATCGGCCGTGCCACCTACAGAGCGGCCTAGCATGTCTAACCTTTTCTCAAGCTTAGTTACCGTTGAGAGCTCAGGAATTATTGTGATTGTACAGTAGCAAGTCCACTCACCGCTAGTTTCATCAGCTTCCACGCATGCTGTAAAGCCCAGTGTCGCCGCAGACTTTGCTACCGCGACTCCTGCCGAGTGTGATGGAACAGCGACAAAGAAGTCCATCAGCAAGGGCTTGCTGAGGTCGGAGCCATTTTGCTCAATCTGTCTTAAAGCTTGTCTGGTCGCGTTCACCGAATCCAGATCCACGACGCACCTCACTGCCTCATGGACACGATATTGACGGCCTATGCGCCGTACTTAGGCTCATAAAGAAAATCCGGAAGGACTTGCTGAACTATGGGCCTATCGGTGTGCCCAATGAATTCATCGTAAATGCGGTTCTGAGAACTCGCAAGTGTGGGGTTCTGGAGCATGTCCAGGCGGACCTGACCAGTTGGACACTGCTCAATGCCTGGAATCGACTTAACATCTGACAGAAATGCTTGAATGACTGCCGAAACCGCCGCATCACCCTTTCGCGAGAACATGAGGTATGTGGTGGGCGGTGGGCGGTCGTTCCTCCCTTGCACAAAAAAGTAGTTGAGTACGAGGTGAATACTCTCGCGAACCTCGGTGTCCGTCAGCTCAGCGTGTTCTACTTCGACACTTTCTAATCCAGAGAGCATCGCGACAATCAGCTCATCGACTGTTGGAAAGTCGCTCATAGGAATAGCTCGCCATCTTCGATGCGAAATCGACGTCCCGGCGATTCGATCTGATTGTAGTTGGACGGATCAAGAACGCCACCCTGAGCGTCAATGCGGCGAGACTCCTGCTTGAATGCTTCTCTGACATTCTCGGCCGGCGAAAAGTCTGTCGCAATATGTTGATCGCCGTACTGGCCAGCAATCCTCCGCCCAGACTGTTGCGAGCGGTCCCGCGTTCCTTTGCCCGAATATGTTGAGCCGCTTGCATGCGTGTTAGTATATGACCCTACTTGGTCCGCGTTCGTTCTTGGTACATCAATCTGCACCAAGCAGTCTGGATCGACATTGTGAACGAGCACGCCGGCCAAGCCGATCTGGTACACGTGCTCGTTCTCGACTTCGATATTGTAGACAGTGGTGTGGGCCGCGCGAACCGACACGGCCAGCACCTCGATCAAGCCCGAGTCCGTCAGCAATTGGTCGCCCGGCGCCAGTTCGCCCATCGGCACGAACTCGCCGCGGCTCGCGGCCCAGAATGGGTGGGTGGGAGTCCCCTTAAGATGCTCGCCGTTGTTCAGCGTGATCCCGCAGATCGACTCGACGCCCCGGGTAATAAAACGCCCCGTGACACGATTGCCCGGTCCTTCCGCGGGCGTGACCGCCGCTTCGATGGCGAGCACGCGGGCGTGGCCGCGAACCTCTAGCCCGCTGGCGTAGATCGGCAACAAGTCGCCGACACTCATCGACTCGGCCCACCAAGCGGGACGCAGCAACTGCGCCTCGACCCGCTTGCCTTCGAAGTTCTGAATACGGAGTCGCACCACAACCCACCGGTCGCCTTCGGGCCACTCGGGGAAGCTTGGCAGGCCGGCAAGCTCTGGGTTCGTAGAATCGACACGGGCGCCGAGCGGCACGTCTTCGATCGCTATTTGAAGCGGTACGGCGGTGGCGCTGTCGCCGTCAGATGAGAAAGCTGACGCCGATGCCGGCACAAGAGAAGAACTTGCGACAGGCAGTGCGGCCACATGAATCGGTGTGCCCGCGACGAAGCAGCCGCCGTTGTTGAACTTGTATTTGGGCGCCACCACTTCCGCCGCCTGCGGCGCGGCGCCGCCGGGCGCCTTTGGTCCTCCGATTGTATCCGGCTTCGGCGGCTGGCGGAAGTTCTTTACAAGGTCGTCCAGCTTGCCGTACACGGCGCGGCCGGCTTGTTGAATGGCGCTGCCGGCCCTGTTCAGCGCTGCGCTTGCCTGACCGGCGCCATGTTTCAGTCCGGCTCGCAGGCCTTCTTTGGTTGCGACCTTGATGGCGGGGGTAGCGGCCTTGGCGCCGGGCGCGGCTGTCAGCCCGACCTGCAATAGCCCCGTGCTGCCCCGCCAGAGCCGCGAACCGGCCGACAAACGCTCATTGCCTTCCGCAATCGAGGTCCGCCCAGACCATGCGTCCTCGACGCGCCCGACGCCGATCTGCTCCCCAACCGACCCCCCGAAAGCCCCGGCCGCCGCGCCCAGCACGCCGCTGCCTTGCTCACGCAGCAGACCGTACGTGTCAGCTACGTCGCTGTTGTCCCACAGCTTGGAGGAGTTCCAGACATTGGCAGCCCCTTGGCCTAGCCCACCGGCGAACGCCTCAAAGACGCCCGGGTTCGTCACCCCCGCCCCGATCGGCGTTGGCGGCGGCGGCGGGGCAAACGTGGCGGATGGGTCGCGCTCGCCGGTCGAGCCGTACTGGGTGACCCCCGGGCTCAGGACGAGGGTGGTGGGGAGCGCCGGGTCGAAGGCCCAGTTCGACGCGATCGTTTCTCCCTCGAACTCGCCGCTGTCGCCGTAGAAGAGGGTGATCTGGAACGGCTGCGTGCCCTCCCGGACGCGGATCGAACCGTTGATCTCGAGCGTGTCAAAGCTCCCGTCTGGGTCCGACTCGTCGAGCCTAAAGTCGCGCACCAGCCGCTGGCTCGAGCCGACAAACACTCCTTCCGCTAGGTCGCTCACGAAGGTGTGATCGATCGCGACGCGACGGTGGTCCCATCCACGGACTTCTTTGCTGAGCGTTCTGGTTTCTTCGGGGGAGTAGTAAACTGTTGTGGTGGTCTCATCGACGTGCTCGATCGTCCGCCGGGTCTCGGTGGCATAGACGCCGTGGCCGGTCTGCCCTGGCGCGACAGAATTCGGACTGCTGTTCGCAACCTGAATGTCGAGCGAATAATCGGGAACATCGACGTCGGTGGAGCCGTAGGTGGTCGTCGATTCGACCGTCGTGTACTTGCCCGTCTGCGACCGCTGGGTCGCCCCGTTGCTATCGACGAAGTCGAAGTAAGTTCCCGGTTCGTCGACGAAGACCGTTTTCGTCGTCCCAGAGTCGCGGCGGGTTTCTTCCCATACGTAAGACGGTCCCCCTTCCGGGGTAATCTCGTTCCACAGGTCGCGTTGCTTCGTGCCGTCGGACGTAGACCGGAGGCTCGTTGCCTCAAACCAGCCGCGGGTCGCGAGCCCGTTGGTCTCGGTGGGCTACGAAAAGGGGGGCAACGAAAAGGGGACATTCTACGTTTTGAAAAAGTAGAATGTCCCCTTTTCGTTGCCCTTTCTGACGCATTCTCCCCGATCGTGTGGCGGCATTCAACGACAAAGCGGCGACATAAGTTGGAACGATCGCGTGCCGCTAGGTCGGCCGACTCTTGGGAGTCACGTGAAGTTCGCCTCGTCCGGAATGGAAAGTGAGTCTCCGCTTCTCACTGCTGGCAAGCCAGACAGTGGCACCCCCAGCAGTGCCACCCGCCGAGCCAGCAGCGGCACCCCAGCAGTGCCACCCGCCGTCTCGAACGCCACGTCCATCGCCGCGGTCGTGACCACGTCGTTCGCTATCGAGACCACGCCGCGGCTGGTCTCCTTGCTGTACGAGCCGGTCTCCAGGCCGACCTGGATGAAAGTGGTGGTGTCGTCCTCGACCCCGCTGCCCCCCAGCTCGTACTTGGTCTTCGACCACGACTCAGAAAGCTCTTCGACCGCGGCGTCGGCAAGTTCGTGGGAGTTACGCCGAGGTCGCCTCGTCCGGAATGGAAAGTGAGTCTCCGCTTCTCACTGCTGGCAAGCCAGACAGTGGCACCCTAGCAGTGCCACCTGCCGCCCTGCTGCTGGAACGCGGTGGAGAGCGACTCGGTGTCCCCAATTCCGTTGACTCGTTCAACAAAGGTTCCTGACACCTTTTTCGTTTCTTGGGAGTCATGTGAAGTTCGCCTCGTCCGGAATGGAAAGTGAGTCTCCGCTTCTCACTGCTGGCAAGCCAGACAGTGGCACCCCAGCAGTGCCACCCGCCGCCCCAGCAGTGCCACCCGCCGCCGTCGGCAGGATGTCCCCCGATCGGATGCCGCCCTGGTGGCCGTCATACGCAAGCTTGTCGTCACGTTGAACCTGATGGTCCGAAACAACGAAAAATGGAGCGAGCCGTCACTCGCTATTGACAAGAGATAAGACAGCCGATGTCCCCCGGTCGCTTTTAACGTCCGTAGTTTTCTTTGATATCACTGAATGCCGCAACTGCCATCAGGTCGCCATCAACTAGCTTTTCAAGAAAGCAAGGATCCGAAGCCCATGCCTTGGGCAGCAAGGCATATCGCCCAAGGTTGTAAGAATCTTCGACGTACACCCAATCACTTGGCAAGGTGTTATCAACTACTTCAAAAAACACCGCGTAGTGGGGGACAGGATACCAATCTCTCTCGTTCTCGCAGAGCAAATACAACGGAATCCCCGATGATAGCGACATCCCATAAACACAGTAGAGCCTTCCGACTTCAATTGTGACATTATCGCCATGCACACCTTGTCGTACTTGATGCAACAGTTCTTTGTCACTTATGTAGTCAAGTGAGTTTGCGACGCATCGAACTATCATGCTTGTGTCCGACCTGTTCAATTGATCGATGTTACTTGAACTTAAAGTCCATCAGATTGCCTGTTGATGGGTCGCGGACGTAGTGGACGACAGCGTCGGCCCCATTGTTTGATTTGATCTTATACTCCCACTTTTCAAAGCCTTTGTAGCGGGGATCGTCCAAGCTACGTATAATTCTTTGGCCTAAGCCCTTCTGAGCTTCTTCCAACGCAAATTTTTCTTGCACCGTGTTTGGGATTCGCCTCCATTTGTCGTTAGGGAGTTCCGTGTTCCTTGCGATCTTTGCCTTCGCTTCGAGCCTCAGTTGGTTCGTCACATCATCGGATATATCGACCTTATCCGCCACCGCCGGGTCGGCAAACTTCTCGGTACGGCCCGCGACTCGCTTCAGGTCGTCGCCGTGCTTGCCCGCTTGTTCCGTTGCCTCCTTGGCCCCCTCCTTAAGCACGCGGCGCCCCTGGGTAAGCGCCTTCCTGGCCTGGTTCAAATCACCCGCGCGGTTTGCAAGCTGTCCGATACCCCCTGGGAGCATGTCCAACGCCATGTCAAACGCCGGCGGGTCTTTGCCGAAGTCGGGCACCGGCGTTTGCCCTTCGGGGACCCATTGGCGGTGGCCGCCTTCGCCAACATGGATCGCGCCGAAGATGCGACCACCGCCCCCGTCGTAGTAGCGGTCGCCGGAATCGGTCCGGAAGATCCATCGGCCCTCTCGGTCCTTAACGCCGGCCGAACGAAGAAACTCCGTCTCTTCCGAGGCTCGCCAAGGACCGTCGCCGAAGGTCAGATCGCTGATATTCTCCGCGTCATCCAACCCAGTCCGCGCTAGCGTCGACGCGCTGATGTCGCGGAGTTGCTGCTGCGTGTCGCCGCCGGTGAACGCGTACTCAATCGACCCCGCATGCCCTCCCCCCGGCCCGCTGTACGACGACGTCGCCCACGGGACCGCCTGGTCGATCTCCCACGTCGCGGGGGGGTGGTTGGTGTACTCGTGTGGGTTGGCGTGGTGGACCTCGAACTCGGAGTGTTCGTGCCGGCCCTTCTTGCGCCCTTCGTCCGACTGGCTCGCCTCGGGGGGGGCCGCCGCCGCCTGCTGGTACGCCACCCGCAGCGGCTTGAGCGTCGCGGCGGGCTCGCCGTCGGCGGTGGTCCGGGAGTGCTCCAAGAAGTCGTTGCGCTTCTCGTACACAACCGACCCGTCTGCTTCGCGACCGACCGTGTCTTCGTCGATCTGGGTCCGGTCCCGCCCCGATTGCCAGCTCTGCTCGCCGCTCCCCCAGGGCGAACGCCAGCCGGCCGCGAAGTACAGGTCGGAATCGGTCTGCCGGTAATCGGCGCGGCTCTCTCCTTCAACGCCGTTGTGGTAGTTCTCGTTGGGGTTCGCGTCGTCGCTCACACGCCAAGCGCCGGTCACCCGCTTGTGCTCGGTCGTGTCGGCGCTGTCCAGCCGCGACCATACGCTGGCCGTCTGCCGGCTCCCGGCCGTGTCCCAGTACAGCCCCACCTCGACGGTCGTCCCCGCGGTCCACCCGCGCCGATCAACGACCTCGTGATCGATGTCCGTGAAGAAGTACGGCGCTAGGTCCGACTCGTGATATTCCCATTCGCCTTGTTGATGCAGCAGTTCCGCTCGACGTTGCTCAAGGACCGACGACGCGTTGCTGGCCGAGTAGACCCCCCCAACCGCGCGGCCCTCGGCGTCGAGCGTGTGAGACGATGCATAGAGGTCCGTCGCTGTCGTCGTATCGGTAAGCACGACGGCAAACTGGAGGGTGTCGAACTCTTGCGGCAAGACCGCATCGAGCCCTTCGGCTTGGAACCTGTCGGTGGTGGTCTTGACGTGTTGATACGTGCGGTTAATTGCAAGCGTCTGCTTCGCCCCCTCGTCGCTGCCGGCGCTGGTGGCGGTTTGCGAATGGACTTCTTCCCATCCGGTCAGCACCGTCCGCTGCTGGAGCGTGGGCGCATACCTGTATTCATCAAACTGCGGCGTTTCTGGCCCATTGCTCCGCTCCTCTTTCAGGCCTTCGGTGCGCACAAGCGTGGTCTCGGTGGCGACACCTTCCGTGCTCAGGTCGCGTTGCGACTCGGAGTGCTCGGTCTGCCGCTCGGTAGTCGTACCCTCTTGCGACTTGGTCTGGCGGAGCGTCTCGCGGTCGAACTGTTCATTCTCGGGCTGGCCTTCGCCCCCCGAGACGCGGGCAGTTTCGGTGACCCGTTTGAGCGTCCCGTTCTCCGGCGGGCCCGCTAAGTCCGGAGTGAACGTCGTGCTTGATGACTTTTCTTCAAAGTCGTACGAGCCCGTCCGCGTCACCGTTGGCTCGCCCTCCAGCTCCACCGTCGTCGCGCCGTGCTCATCCCGCAGCGCGCCGCTGCCGCTGACCGTTTCGCTCTGGTCGACGTGGCCCGTGCTGGTGCGCGTCTTGGTGCGGCCGCTGTCCGTGGGGTAGGTGGTGTCGGTGCGGGTGTCGAGCTTGGTGTTGTTGCTGCTGGCTACATCAAACGCCCAATCGCTACGCGAGCCGCCGTCTGGGGTCGTGACGACGTTGGGGGTCGTGGCGGCGGTGGGGCTGGCGTTGCGGCTGCTGGTGGACGTGTCGGTTCGCTTGCCCGTTTCGGCGGTGATGGTGACCTTGCCGTCGTCGGTTTCACTGAGCGTGTCGCTCCACTTGGTCGCGTCGATGACCTCGCCGGAAGCCGACGTGTTGACCTTCATCGACGAGCTTGTCCCGCCGGCGCCGCTCACGACCGGACCAGCGGAGCTGCTGCCTGTCGAGGCCTTGGTCGTAGTGCGGGACTCCAGCGCTTCGGTCCGCGTCAGCACGCCCGGCGTGGTCGTCGTGATGTGGGCGTTGGTCTTCGACGACTGGCGGACGCCCGTGGTCTGCACGCTCTCTACGTCCAGCTTGCTCGACGCCACGCCGCCCGACTGCGTCGTTACGCCCTCCCCATCCGACGCGCTGCCGGCGGTCGTCAGCGAGTCGTACGTCGAGGCGCTCACCACGGCGGTGGTCTTGGCGCCGGCCGTCTCGCTCGACCGGGTGATCGAGCGGACCCGCAGTGCGTCGGCGACTTCTGAGAGCGTCTCGAACGCCACGTCCATCGCCGCGGTCGTGACCACGTCGTTCGCTATCGAGACCACGCCGCGGCTGGTCTCCTTGCTGTACGAGCCGGTCTCCAGGCCGATCTGAATATTGGTGGTCGTGGCGCCGACTACGGTGGCGGCTTCGGGATTGACGGTCGGCTCGGTATGGCTGCCCCCCAGTTCGTACTTGGACTTCGACCACGACACAGAAAGCTCTTCGACCGCGGCGTCGGCGCTGCGGGCGTTTTGCGTTTGGGTGAAGCCGCCTCGGCTGGACGAGCTGAACCGCCCGCCGCTGCTCGCGCGGTCCTTCAGCTCGTAGCCGGACGATAACCATGCGCCGGGCTCGAACTCTACAAACCCTTCCGCCGCACGGACGTACGACTCGCTCTCCAGCGACCCGTGCCGGTCCGACTCGAACGTCCCGATGCGTCTGTCCACGCCCAGGTCGCTCGTGAACTCATAGTCCTCTTCCTCACGGCTGCCGGCGGTCCGCTTGGTGAGCGCGTAGCTCTCGAAGGCCAGGACCTCAAGCGTGACATATTCGTCCGAGAAGAGCGACGCTGCCTCGGTCTCGCCCGACAGCCCCGTCCAGTCGGTCCCCTTCAGGTCGGTGGTCTGGAGCCGCTTGGCGTGCCCCTCGCTGCGGATGATGCCGTGAGGGTTGGCAGCCGTCGCCCGGTCGTCAAGTTCGAAGACCCCCTCGGCCGACGCGCTGAGCGCAGCAAGCAGCACTTCGTTGCTGCGGAACGGCGTGACGAGCGGCAGCGTTTCCCCTTCGACCTGCTCGCTCGTTGTTCCGTAGGCCTGCGTGGCGGTGGTGGACGACGCGGACGCGTGCGAGCGGAAGTCGCCCGTCGAGCGGCTGGAGTCGTTGTCGCGGTAGAACTTGGCCCGGACGCTCCCGCCGGAGGCCGACTCGCCCGCCAGGCGGAGGCCGAAGGCCGTGTCGGTCGCGACGCCGTCGTCGGTGCGGGTCTCGTCGCCGTCGACGCTGCCGGTCTGGGTCCCCTGGTAGTCGTTGCTGCTCTCGGCGGTCCCCTGCACGACGGACCGCTCGCCGACCGCGTCGATGGTCGCGCCCAGCGACGAAGCAGCCGACGCGGTGAATGCGTAGGCCGACGTGGTTTCGGTGGCGCTCTCGTAGGCGACCCCGGTGGCCCCGAGCCGGACCCGGTAGTCGCTGCCGCTGGTTTCACCCCCGCCCGAGAGGTTGACGTACGACGAGGCGTCGATGACCGCGTGCAGCGACTCGACCACCACGCCGCCGACTACCTCCAACGCGGCCGTGCCGACCAGGCTGACGCGGTCCGACTGTTCGCCATTGGCGTGGTAGCTGAACTGCGTGCGGCTCCAGTCCCCCGCGGGGTTATCGACGACGCCGACGACGCTCGAGCCGGCGCCCTGCTGCTGGAACGCGGTGGTGAGCGACTCGGAGAGCGAGAACGTGGACGTCTCGTCGCTGGCGCCGGGGTTGTCCGTCTCGAGGTGGAGGCTCGCTTCGTAGAGGTACTGCTCGGTGAGCGAGTCGCTGCCGACGTCGCGGCGGCCGCTGGCGTAGGGGTTGACGTAATCGACCCGCTGCTGGCTGGCGCCGGTGAGCCAGGCGGCCGCGTCGGTGACGACGCGGGGGGAGTGGGTGACGACGCCGCCGTCGATGGTAGAGACGTCGATGCCGCTGCGGGTGGTGGTCTCGGAGTAGCGGGCGTGGGAGTCGCCGGAGTAGGTGAAGACCGATGAGGGGTCGAGGTCCTGGTCGGGGTCGTCGGGTTCGACGCTGCCGCCGGAGTAGGCGTTCCACGATTCGAGCTCGAGGGTTTCGACGCGTTCGTGCACGACCTCCATCTGGCCGGCGCTGAAGCCGCCAAATGACGACCAGAGGTTGCTCTGCACCGTGCCGATGGTCGTAAGCGTGTATTCGGACGGATCGACATCGACGCCGGGGGACGTCTCTTCAACGAAGAACTGGTAGTCGCTTGACTCATCGAGATAGAAGTCGACTACGGTAAGGACATCGCCGGAGTAAACGCCGACAACATCGACTTCGAGATAGTAGTGCCCAATTACCTCGACAACGGTCTTAGCGCCGGTTTCTGGATCGACCGACTCGAATTCGTAACTGCCGAAATGAATCTGGACAGCGATTTCTGCTTGATAGTTATCGCCACTCCGAGTCGAGTACCCGTACGCAGATGAGTAGTACAGGCCAACGTCTGTCCCGTCTGCGGTTTGGGCGCCGGAGAGGTTGTAGTAGGTTTCTTCGTAGGCGCCGCTCGCGACGGATTCGAGGAGCGTTCCTGGAGTGTCGGCGTCTGGCGCCCCTTTCAAACCACGCCCCAGCAGCTCGACCGACACGGCGGCGAAGCTGAGCCGCCCGGGTGCGCCCAGGCTGGTTACCCCCGACCCGTAGCTGCCGCTTCCGGGTTGAGCTAGGACCTGCCAAACAAGGCTACGGAACTCTAGGTCGGCCCGATCGGCGGCCGTGATGCCCGGGGCGAGCCGAGGATCGAGGTTTGGCTCGACCGCGGCGGCGCTCGGTGTGAACGTCACATCGGTAGACCAGCCCCCTTCCACGAACTGGCGGGTGACGGGGTCGAACTCGACGATGTGGGCCCGGACCTTGTAGGGCGTGTCTGCCGTGAGTCCGATCGGGCGGAACTTGAACCCGCCGCCGCCGTCGCTGAACGCAACTCCGGTAGGCTCCTCCTCGTATTGGCCGCTGGCCGGGGCGACGAAGTACTCGATCCGTAGCCCCGCGGGGCTGCCGTCGGGGTTGTTGATCTCGCCGGCGATGGTCGGATCGTCGACGACCGGGTTCGGGCCGGTGTGGTCTTCGATGAGATCAAAGCTGATAAAAGACGCCTCGGTGGCTGACACCAAGGAGAACAAAGTTGTTTCCGCTAGGCTTGCGTCGGTGACCTCACCCTCGTCTGGGTCGAAATAGACGTGGCGTGCTTCGATCCCGTAATCATGGTTGTGAACCAGTCCGATGGGCAGGTACGAGAACCGGCCCTGGGCGTCTGAGGTGGTGCGGAACACGCCGAGCGCGACCGGGCTGGCGCCCCCGGGGTCTTTCGTGATCGTGAGCTCGACGACTGCGTATGCCCCGATGCCGTCCTGGCCAACGATCCCAGTCACCGTGGGGTCGCTCGTGACGCCGGGGGGCAAAGCGCCCGCGCTGTTGGCGAGACCGAAATCATCGATCTGCTGCGGTCCTTCGACCGCTTCGCCTAGGGTGAACTGCAGCACCCTCCAGGGTCCGACAACCGGGTGGTCGGCGTCGGTGTTGTCGATGGCCCGTACGACGATGGTCGCCGGGCCACTCTGAGAGCCCGCGACGTCGATGTTGAACGCCCCCCCTTCCGACACGTTCGCGGTAGAGAGCTCCCCGATTGTCGACCAGGGGTCTAAGTACGTCGGCGCGGTTGGGATACTCGCTCCCGCGCCGTAGCGCTGGTACTCAAGAACGAGCTTGGTGAAATCGACGTTCGGCGCGAAGATCTTCCCTTCTACCGCGTCGGAAGAGCTGGCGTAGTCCAAATTGGAGATCAGCGGCGCCCGCGTCAGGACGAAGTCGAACGGCACCGGAGTCGACGTATAGGCGTCACCGCCCAGGTAGCTCGTCTCTTCGACCCAAGCGAAAAGGGTCTGCGTGATCGTGCCGGGCTCGATGCCGTCGGCCCGGTAGTAGAACGAGCCGCCGGGCTGGGTCGTCGTGCGTCCGTCGGCGACGCCGTCGCCGTTGTGGTCGAACCAGACCGTGAGGCCCCCGCCGGCGTCATGGTCGAACGGGACCCACTGGTCGTCGAAGAAGCGATGGAGCACGCCCTTAAATGCCGGATCAGCCCCCTGAGGGGTAGCGCCGCCTGTCGACTTGTCGCCAACCAGCTCGATCGACGCGACTCGAGCGGCTACAAAGTGCCCCTCTGCGAGATCTATAGCGACGCTATCGACGCCCGCCCAGGCCTTGTACGCCTTATCGGCGGGGTCCCAAGACTTCAGGCTGGCGGAGATTGTGTGCTGCCCGGCCGAGAGGCCGGTAGGCGTGAACGAGAAACTCCCATCCGCAGCGACCCGCACCCGCGTCGCCTGGCCGCTGTCGACAGAGATGTCTACGTACGTCTGCGACGGTATCGGGCCGGCAACCGGCGTAACGCGGCCCCGGATCGACGGATCGGCGCTGTGGTGAATGCCGTTCTCCTCGCCGATCGAACGGGGGACGGCGAACGATTCGAACACCAAATTGAGAGAGGCGTCCCACGCCGGGGGCGCGTAGGCGTTGGCGCCAGAAAGTTCCAGAGTCGGTGGATCCTCTGGAGGAGGGCCGCCGTTGGCGGTTGGGGGCGTCAGCTCAAGCGTGTACGATCCGGCCTCCAGTTCCAGGACTTCGTAGCGGAAGTAGCCAGACGCGTCGGTACGAATGGTTCGGTTCGCCCCAACCTGATCGGCGCCGCTGAAAACCTTGAGCGTTATGGTGGAAGGGGCGCCGTAGCCGGCGACGGTCGTGCGGCCCTCGATGGTCGCCCGAGTGGGGTCGACGACGCGCAATTGACTGATCACCGTCGGAGCGACTTCGCCGTACTCAAAGGTGAGGTCATTGTCCTGGTTCGGGTCGTCCGCGTGGTCCGACCAGATTCCGATCGTCGTCTGTCCGCCGTACTGCGCAACCGCGCGGACCTTGACCGTCACCTCGCTCCGCCAGGTGAGCCCGCTGGGCGTGAAGCGGAAGTTGCCGTCGATGTCGACCGCGGCTGAGCCATCCACCAGCCCATCGTTGTTAAAGTCAAAATCAACTCGTCGCAGCGTCGCGCCATCGGCGAACGAAGCGTTGCCGATGATCACTGGGGACGAAGTGACAGGAACACCGCCGGCCGTCTCGAACTCGTGGTCTTCGAGCGTGACTTCGGTCACTGTCGGCTTGCCGACCTCTTCGACCTCGAGCTGCGCCACTTTCCACGTGCCCGTCAGCGGGCTGGAGCCGCTGAGCACGTCGACCGCTCGCACCTGGATCGTCAGCGGACCGGCCTTCCGCGGGCTTCGCAGCGTGTACGTGAACTCCATCAGGGTCACCTGGTCCACGACGACTTCGCGGACACTCGCCCGGCCGTCGGAGACGCCGTCGCCGTCCTCGTCGACTTCGACGTAGATCGCGGCAGGTCCGACGCCCAGCGGGGAATCGACGTAGCCACGGATCGCCGGGACGATCGCCTCGGGGTCGATGAGGGAGACCGGATAGTCGTTCGTCTGGCTGTCTGGATCGGGGAGGACGTAGGGGGTCGGATCGAGGACTTCGACGCCGTTCTGGGAGATGGGGGTCCAAGCCCCTTCCGAGACGACGAAAGCTTCGATTGGATTGTCGCCGGTGGTTGCGTAACGGGCCGACACGATCACGCGGGCGGCGATGGGGTGCATTCCTGGCGTGGCGTCGCGCCAGACGTACTCGAAAGTACCGAGGCCGGACTCTACGTCAATCTGGTCGTCCGCGACGCCGTCGCCATTGAAGTCCAGCTCCACGGACCATACAACCGATCCGGCATCGAGCCCGCCAGCTTCAACCAAGGTTGGCAGCTCACCGAGCAGTTTCAGGGGGAGCGTCACGTTGGCCGACGGACCGAGCGTTGTGCCGCTGAAAGCCGTCGAATCGAATTCAACGCGAGGAAGGTTGAGCGTCAGGGTTTGCTCGGGAGTCCAGTAGCCGAAGCTGAGCCCCGTGGCGTCGGCGAAAACCGGCCGCACTTCCACGTCCACGGACCCGTCCGAGGAATACTCGCGAAGGTCGATTTCGTGCTCGTACTCGTAGAGCGTAACATCGGTTTCGACCCGCGTGCGGACGCTTGCGGTGGTCACCTGATCGCCGACCGTCACCTCCACGTAGAACGGGACGAAGCCGCTCGACGGCGTCACGGTTCCAGAAATGAGTGTAGTGAACGCGTCAACTGATGTCGCCGTGGCCGAGGCGTCGCCGCTGCTTGCGGCGGCGCTAAAGGCGATCGTGATCGGTGGATCGCACCGACTGCCCGACCCTGGCGAGCACCTTGACAGAATCGAACGGGAGCCCCACCGGAACGAACGTAAACTGTCCGTCACCGTCCGTCGTCGTCTCGCCGAGCTTGAAATCAGCAGCGGAATCGGGATCGATAACCCCGTTTCCGTTCGCGTCGTAGAAGAACTCCACAAGCGTGTTTTCGGCAGGATAGGCATCCGGCCCAGGGTTAGCTACGACGGCGCCCCTGAGCGTCGGATCGATCGAACTGCTTGGATTCGCCAGACTAACCTCTGTGACCTGTACGATAGCCGGTGGGACGACCCAAATCCCAAACCCATCATTTACGTTTCCGGTCGCCGTCACCGGCGTCCAAGTCGCCGTGGGCCCGCCGTCGGCGGCGAGCAGCTTCACCACCCGGGCGCGGATGTTGTGGTAGCCGTTAGCGAGATCTTCAGGCTCGTAGCGGAAGTAGCCGCTGGCGTCGGTCGATGTGCGTCCGTCTGCGACGCCGTCGCCATCGTGGTCGAACTCGACGGTGTAGTAGCCCTCGGAACTACCGTCGCCAACGTAGCCGTGCAGCGTGGGGTCGCTCGTGATGCGGTCCAAAATCCGGATCGGCTCCGTACCGGTGCCCTCACGCTTGCCCGTATCGTTGAGCAGACTCAGGTAGGCGACGTCCGGCGTCGGCAACAGGGTGAACTCGACCTCGTTCCACGCCCCGTAGGTGGTGTGCTCGACCTGGGTAGCAGCGTCGACCGCCGTCCCAACCAGCCGTGCGCGTACGACGCTGGGGACGCCCGCCTGGGCCGTGAGGTGGGTGGGGAAGAAGTCGAAGCCCCCCAGCGCGTCGGTCAGCGTCGCGTCGTCGGCTTGGCCGTCGCCGTCGTAGTCGAACTCGACCCGCCGCAGAGCGAGCTCCGCCGGGCCCGCGATGCTGCCCTTGAGCGTGGGGTCGATCGCCGAGAGCGTCGGTGAACCGGGGACCGGCGAGCGCAGCGCCAGCTCGGCGACGACAAGTCCCGTGTCAACCGCCGGGGCAATCTCGATCGGGTCGTCATCATAGGTTTCGAACTCGACCAGCTTTTCGGGAGCAGCGGCGCCGTACGGGGTCGCGTAAACCTCGATCCGCACCCGGTTGATTTCGCCCGGCCAATAGTATTGGGCGGCGTAGCTGAACGCTCCCCCTTCGCCCGTCGTGGTCTCGCCATCGAACTCGAAGTCGCCCGTCCCTCGTCCAAGCGACACCTTCACGGTGAGCCCCTCGACGCCGCCCGAGCCCGCGACGCGGCCAAGCGTGCCGACGATCACAGGCGATCCCGCTGGTTCGGGGAGCGTGAGCGACGCGAGCGACAGGCCGCCGTCGTCCAGGGAAGCGGCCCCTATGAGCGGATCGTACGTGAACCCGAGCGGTAAAGACCAAGCGCCCGTGAAGCCACTGACTTGGTTCGACCAGTCGCGGTCGAAGGACGAGGCGAGCCATGGGTCCGATGCGTTGAGGCCGCCTGGGGCAATCACGCTGTCGAGCCATCCATCGACCGTCGTAGCGTCCCAGTCAGTGGTCCCCTGGCCGTACACCACCGCGCTGCCGTACCACGCCACGTCGTTCCCGTCGAAGAGCGGCATCGGGGCGGAGTAATCCGGAACTCGGACACGGACGCGGACCTGGTAGCGGTGACCGTACTGGCCTATGTCGTAGCCGCCCTGTGGCGGCGTCAATCCGACCGGCGTGAACCCGAACTTGCCGTTCGCGTCGGGCTTAACTGTCCCTACGATGGGTTCATTGCCGCCGACGATCTCGTACTCCACGACCAGCCGGGTCTTATCGCCGGCGTACGTGACCGTCCCCTCGATTACCGGATCGGCAGTGACGCCGGAACCGACGGCGGTTTCGTACGCCAACAGCAGCGGGGCAGAGAGGCCGACCGACGGGGCGTCGGCCAGGGTCACCGAAAGGGGGGCCGACGCCCCGCTCGACTGACCTGCGCCCGTGGCGGATACCCGAGTCGCCACGGCGACTATGTCCGTCCCTTCGTCAGGCGTCAGGCCAACAGGGGTAAAGTGGGCTATCCCATCTGCGCCGAGCGGGGTCCAGCCGAGGAAGTTCACTGGCTCGTTCGTGACGGGGGTCGATGCAGCAATCACTCCCGCGTCAATCGACCCACGGTAGAAGCGGACAATGATGTTGCTGGTCGGCCCATTGGCAACGACCGTGGCGTTGATCGTCGGATCGCTGACGGAACCCCCCGTGGAATAGCGCAGGGATAGCGCCGGTTGGCCCGGGGCTTGTGCGGGCGCGTCAATTGAGGCGTCTATATCAACAAAGGCATAGTCTTCTTCGTCTCCAGAAAGAAGCTTTTGCGCGTAGTTGTCCCAGCCAACCGCCCTCGCCCAGACGCGCTTTTGGGCGAGGTCACGTTCTGGCAACAAGACGCTGAACGCTCCTGTGCTGTTGGACACCGCGGCCAGCGTGGAGGCAGCGAACTGCGCATCGCTCGGCGCCGTGTACTCCAGCGTCGTCGCTCCCGGGTCGTCCGGCGGAGCAATTACGAACTGAACGACCACGCCATCGACCGGGTAGGGTTCGCCGTTGGGATTGACGAGCGTGCCCTCGACAACCGGGCCCAGACGCACGAGGCCACTGGGGTCGACGAAACCCGTATGGTTCGAGAACCCTAGCGGACCGATCGTTGGCAGCCCTCCCTCGACTAGCTTCACCGGTACCATGCCCGTCAACTCTTCGACCGACCCTAACTCAGCCAGCGGCGCCCGTTCTTCGACGACGACATCGAGCGTCTTCATCAGCCCCGGGGATAGCCCTCGCGGCGTGAACTCAAATCGGCCCTCTGCGTCGGTCTGCGTCGAGCCGAGCAGGATTCCGGCGCTTTTCGGGCCGTCGTACACGAGGACCTTGTGCCCGTCGCGGCGTCCATCGTTGATGATGCCGCCGACAATCGTGGGGTCTACGGTTTCACCGTCGGTGTCGTCGGCGCCGGTGTCATGCTTGAGCCGAACCGGATCCGCAGGATCGAACTCCGGCGGGTCGTGCGTGGTCGTTGGCGTGAATTCGAGCTCTGCGATCGCAGAGCTCTGATCGACAGGATCAGGGAATTCATAACCGTACTGACCATTCTGATCTCGCTTCCACTCTCGGAGCCTCAGCGTGACCGTGTTCACTTCGTCCGCCGTCAATTCGAGTCCCAAACGCGGCTCAATCACGAACCGGCCACGCGAGGGGTCGTCGGGGTCGGTGTCGAGCGGCACATAGACCGTGCTTCCCGAGCTGAAGGTCGCTTCCACGTCCACAAACTCGAGCGATCCGTCACCGACAACCTCGCCGACTATCGTCGCGTCGGCGGTGGTCTCGTTGACCTCATCTTTGAGATATGGAAGCCCGACCGTGCCGGCCACGAACACCGGGAAGGACGCGACCTCCTGGACTTGTACGAAGAACGTCTTGCGGGCTTGCAGCGGGCGATCCCCGCCACTCGCAGCGAGGACTGTAATCTCGTAAGGCTCGGCCGCGTCCTGGTCTTCTGTCGGGGTCCACGAGAACTCCCCCGTCGTGGGGTCGATGGCCGCACCGCGGGGGAAGCCCGGCGCCAGGGCGAAGCTCGACGCGTTGGTGAACCCGACTTCTACCGAGAACGCCTCACCCTCGTCGATGGTGAAGTCATCCCCGCTCAGCGTGCCGCCACTGAGCGCGTCATACCCATTGAACCACGGGGACGAATCGCCTGATGTGCCGCGTGCGAACAGCCAGACCCGGTCCTGCTCGTTCCCCGCTCCGTCCTTGGCCAACAGGGTAATCCGGTGATAACCCGGGTCCAGTGATGCACCTGCCGTGAGGGTGCGCTGCCCGCCGCTGCCAGAAAGCGTCACCCCCGCCGGCGCGCCCGCTTCGATCTCAACGGAGAACCCAGCCGGGAGTTCCACGTCGAAGGTGATGGGGGCGCCGTACTCCAATACCTTCTGCGGGAGCGTCTCTTCGAAGTAGGGAGCATCAGAGACCGGAGAATGGACATCCGGGTCGACCGACTCGATCGATGCGGTCGCGCCGTCGACGGTGACCAAGCCGAATGTGTAGGACTTCCCGGCCGCTAGGTCAGTGATAGCGCTGGACGTCGGAATAAGGGTCCCCAGGTCTAGCGTGTCGCTCGTCCCGGACGCGTCGTAGATCGTCACCGTGGAGTTCGAGGACGTCTGCGACAGCTCAAACGTGTCGTCTCCCGCCCCTCCATCAAAATGCATCAAACCGCCGAGAGGGCTTCCCGGACCGATGCTGAGCGTGTCATTGCCCAGGCCGCCGAATAGTTGGTCCGCGCCTCCGTTGCCGGTGAGGGCATCGTCCCCCCCCTCGGCCGTCGATCACGTTGGCGTGCTGGTCGCCGGCGAGCTGGTCGTTTTGCTCCGTGCCAATGACGCGCTCGAAGCGGCCGGAAATCGTCGCCGCGACTCCGCCAATCGAGAGCGTCGCGGCGCCCAGGTCGAGCGCCACGGCGACGCTCAGCGCCGAGAAGTCGAGCGTGGCGAACCCGTCTTCTTCTCCGACGCCGTCCGACTCGTCCTCAATCGCCAGCGTCCCCCCGCCGGCGCCGTCGACGACGAACACGTCTGCGCCGACTCCGCCAACCAGCACTTGGCTTCCCACCCCGCGGCTAGCCAAGCGGTCGTTGCCCGCTTCGCCCCACAGAACGTTGTCGCCCGTGTCGCCATCGAGGTCGTCGTCGCCGAGGCCGCCATAGAGCTCGTCGTTGCCATCACCGCCCAGCAGGACATCGTTGCCTTCCCCGCCTACGAGCGTATCGTCCCCTCCCCCTCCAAGCAGCAGGTCGTCCCCGTCGCCGCCATGGAATGCGTCCTCGCCGTCACCCCCCAAGAGATGGTCGTCGTTCCCGTCACCGAAATACGTCCCGCCGAGCGGCGATGCGATCACCGTGTCGTCGCCGGCCCCGGCGTGGACCTCGATCGACGAGCCAGTCAGCCCTGGGAACGTCGAAGCCGTGACCTGCCTGAGGTCGATCCGTTCTGAGTTGGGGCCTCCCACGACTTCAAGTGCGCTAACTTGTGACGTCAAATAGGGCGTTAGCTCTCCATTCAGGGTGACGAAACGCTTGCCTTGAATTAGCCGCGAGCCGATCACCGTTGTCGGGCGTTGCAGCAGCCTGTTATCGAAGAGCAGTCCTCCCGAGGTGTCGATCGTCGCGTACTGCGGCAGCGTGATCTTGCGGGCTTGTAACTGGACGCCCACGCGTGTGGTGATCACGAACTCCCCAGATGCCGAGGCCGCCATCGTGGGGACGCGGTGTTCCCAGACGGAAGGGTCGCTCGTTGCCAACACGTCAGCCCGTTGATTGATCCGATCGCCGTCGGGTTCAAACCAGGCTGCGCGCACACCGAACGACAGATACTCGTCCACCTGATCGCCTTCGACCCAAGGCGCCACGTTGCCGTACTCGTCGAGCGTGAACTCTTCGCCGACAATCGCGTGGTCGGCAAAGTGTTCCCAAGCGACGCCGAAGCGCCCGTACGAGTCGACAGAAAGCGAAGGCTGCGAGATCTGGATCTCCCGCACCTGCCAGTAGATCCCCACTTCCGTCTCGACCCATCCATCTGTCCCTTCCCCGACGACAACCAGGGTGGAATCACCGATCGAGCCCAGGGCGTCGACGCGGGTCACGTACAGCTTCTCTTGATAATCCGGGCCATCGGGATCTTGGAACGTGGTTGCAAGCCGCAGCCACGACACCAAGACTCCGCCGTCGTGTCCGGCGACAATATCGCGAATGAGTCCGAACCCCGCTGACTCTCCATCGCCAAACTCAGAACCGCCCTCCGAAAGGGTAGATTCGTACTCCTGGACTCCAGCGGGAGAGAATCTCCTGACAAGCGTGCGAGTCGATTCAACGCTCTCGCCGGTTTTCCGTGAGTACGCGATCCAGAAAGCGCCGTCGGCTGCGATCGCTGCCGTACGCCCGGACCCGGCCGACCAGACGTCACTGCCGTCCCCCGACACCGCGGCGCGGGGGGAAGAATCGAGAACTAGCCCGCTGGTTGAGTAGCGGCGGAAGTAGAGGTCCCCCTCTTCGGTCTTCCAGACCACAACCACCCGCCCAGCTTCGTTGGCGACAATCGTCGGGGTAAAGGGGCTCGCCAGATTGTCGTTGACCCGGATCGGCAAGGGGTCGATGGGAGAACCATCCGCCGCATAGCGACGCAGCCAGATCCCGGCGTCAACGCCGCTAGCGACGCGCCAGGTGACGACGAATCGGCCCTCTCCGTCCATGGCGACGCGCGGAGAAACCGCCGCCGAGCCATCCTGTCCCAGGTCGACCAGCCGCGGCGGGCTGGCCTGAGATACCCCTGGGTGCAGTTGCTGGCGGTAGACGCCAGGTCCTTCCGGGCCCACCCCTTGCCAAACCACCACCGAAGCACCCGATTCATTGCTCGCTATCCAGCTCTCGGCAGAGTACGACAGATCAAAGCCGTCGTTCACGATAATCGGCGGTCCCAATCTTATGTACTGCGAACCGTATTCGTAGGCCCCGATATCGACGGCACCGCCCGCGATTCGATCAACGTACGACTCACCTTTGCCAGCGCGTTGGTCGAAGTACAACCCCGCCGCCGCGAGATTGCTTCCGGAATCGATGGCCGGGCTTTCAGCGATCAACGCGTACGTCTGCGTCGGCCCGCCGTAGTCGCCCAAGGGCGCCAAACCGGCCGCGGCGTGCGTGTGGATTCCTCGGTCATTGTGTTTCTCCGGTTCGAGCTGAGCGGAGGTCAAATACTCCGCGTAGCCGAACAGATTGTTGGATGACTCTGCGGTGATCGCACCCCAGACGTCGGAGCTGTAGTGGCCATCAGGGTTGCCAAGGATGATCGAGTTCTGGATCGTAATCGAGGCGGCCTGATTGAGATTGTGAATGCCGCTAACTACGTAGGAGGCTTGGTTCTCCGTAATTGTGGAGTTCAAGATGAGTAGCGGCATGTTGCCCCTCGCCGCGATCGCTGCGATCTGGGACGCGGTGTTTCCGCTGATCGTCGAGTTGACGATCGTGTGCGATGTGCCCGCGGCCGACCAACCCTCATAAACGAGGGCGCCGAATACGTTGTTGCCGGCGCCAGATAGGTCCTTCGCTCTGTTGTTAGAGATCGTCGTCCCCTCGATCCGCGTGACCTCCGTCCCTTGGGTCCGCTTGTGGATGGCGCCCGCCCGCTGGGCTTCGTTGTCGTGGATGTACGACCCTTGGATGTTCAGATCGCCCTGGTGGCTGTAGATGGCCCCGGCAAAGTCGAGCGCCTTGCCGCCGCGGATCTCCACCCCCGCGAGCGTCAAGGACCCGACCGCCCAAATGCCGGCGCCGTACCCCGTCGTGTACCCGTCGGCGATTGTCAGGTGGCTAAGGGTTACCCCGTACGCGTAGGTGTGGAACACCCGGCTTTGCCCGCCGCCGCTGATGATGGTCTCCCCCATCCCTAGGCCGACGATAGTGACGTCGGACGCGACGTAAAGCTCTTGCGAAACCGTGATGGTTTGGCCGCGGAGCGACGGGTCAAACTCGATCCGGTCTTGGTCGCCGGAACCGTCCGCCCCGGCCAGCGAAATCGCCTCGCGAAGGGTCAGTTGGCCGTCGTTCGGATCGGTGACGTCGGTCGCCAGCGTGACGACGTACGTGTCCGTCGCGAGCATCGCCCGGGTCTCGAGCGTCTCGAACCGCGAGCGACGGTGGCGTCGGTCGCTTCGGCGATGGTCCGCTGCCGATCGAGAGCAGCGGACGGGACCAAAAAAAGGCAGCTTCTTCGTCCAGGAACTCGGCAATCGCTGCATAGCGGCGCCCTCCGCGATGAGAATTGCCCGCCATCGCTGGGGGCGATTTTTCCGAACAGCGAAGTTGTACCACGGCTTCGTCAGCCGCCAACCCACCTCAGGCGATTTTCTTGGATTTGGCTCTTCGGCGACTTGGCTGCTCGGAGTGCAAGCGAGCGGCGGTCGGCGGCCATCGCAGTAAGATAGGTACCCGCTGAATGCAGGCAATATAGGGGCTAGGAAGAAATCCTCTTAGAGCCTCGCCACCAATCACATCCCGCGACGACCCGCCGGTCAATCGCGAGCATAGACGACTGGCCAGCAGTGGGGGCAATCGCGTAGGCAAGGGAGTCGTCAACGTCGGCGAAGCGGAGTGAGCCGCACGGGTTCAAGTTTGTTGCTAACAACAAACTCTCCGACCCGCTGAGGGCTAAGAAAAAGTCCCGCCTTGAAGCCCCCAGTCCCCCCGCCGGCCGCCCGGACGCAGCAGCGTCCGAAGCGGCCCGCAGGGAGTGGAACACCGCCCCGATCGCTACCGCCGCCGCTGGACCCGCCTCCTAGGCATTGGCCTAGTTACGGCCTGCTTCCGCCTCGCCAGCACGCAGCAGGCGAAGACGCTCCCTAGGGCGAGCATGATGACGGTCGGCCAGAACGCGGTGGTGAGCAGGAAAACGACGACTACGCACACCCAATAAACGACTGCGCAGGAGGGAGGCTGCGACCAGAACCCGGGGCGAGAGGCCCGCCCGTTTTCGTTACCCGACAATGGTTGCCTCCTTGGCTAAAAGGGTTGGAACAGAAAGCTCGCTCGCCAGCAGGTTGAGCGACAGGTCGGCGTCCACCGGCTGCCCCCGCAGCCATCGCACGAACTGACTGAGCATCAGCCCCGCGGTCATGCTGGCGGCGTAGATCGTCGACCTCGCCGTGCAGGCGCCCGCCTGGGCCTCGTGCTGCGGGAAGAGCGCGGCCGCGTAGTGCTCGCGGCTAGTGGCATCGAACGCAGTAAGCACCCGGAGCGTCTCGCCCCGCATCCGCCCGTCGGCCCAGAAGTCGACAAGGCTGCCGCCCCCCCGCCAGATGGCCGCGCGGGCGTCGATGGAGTCGACGCAGCAGAAGGCCGCGTCCCCGAGTGGGATCGCCGGACGCCAGCGGTCGTGCACTGCGTCTACGTTGACTTCTGGATCGATCGCCAGCACCGCGTCGCGGCAGGCATCAACCTTACGTCGGCCGACATCGCCGCGGGCGTACCCTTGGGTGGTTACGTTGCTCGCGTCGACCGCGTCGAAATCGACTAGCCTCAGCCGACGCACGCCAAGCGAGGCGAGCTGCACCGCAACCTGCCTCCCAACGGCGCCGACGCCGACCACTGTTACGTCGAGTGACGCCAGCCTCGCTTGCGGCACGAGCTGTGCCTGCCGCACGAAGCGGTCTTCTATCTGGGTCGTACTCATAGCATCAGAACCTGTTGTTAGTCGGTGGGACAGCTCCAGAGGGACCGGGCGACACCCAGGTCGAGCCCGAACAGCCGCTCACCGAACGCGTCGACCTCATCCCAATCGTCTTCCTGCTCAACGCAGGTCTCGTACTCCTTGAGCCACGCGGCGTGGTCGCTGCCGGTAAACGGCTCGTCCCACGCAACCCGCACGGGGAGCCGCTGCGTGGCGCCCGGGCCGGCGTGCACTCCCAGACGGGCGTACCAGCGCCCGCCGCGGGCCAGGATTGCCATCACGGCCCAGTCAGCCGGACCGAACACCCGGGCGAACGTCGCCTCGTCGGTGCCGCTGGGGTGCGGCGACACGCCCGGGTGCGTGTGGAACCAGACCCGGCCGAACTGCTGGGGGCTAAGCCCGGCGTCGGCCTGCTGGTCGAAGTAGTCGGCCACCGCGGCGTCGTCAAACGCCACGGTGACCGAGCTACAGACCTGGTTTACCAGCACCACGTCCCGCACCAGCAGCAGGTCCTCGGGGTCCGTAACGCCAAAACAGCCGATCTCGGTCGGCCCGGCGTCACGCAGGAACCGGAGCTTGGCCCACGCATAGGGCGTAAGCCGCAGCGACCTGCGGGGCTGTTCCTGCCTCTGCTTCCGCAGCGGCTTCCTTCTCTTCAAGACACGCATCACAGACTCCCTCGGTTAGGCACTGGTGGCAGTAATCTTTGGAGCAGTCACTGCAGGGTTCGAGACAAGAGCGGCAAGCGTACTCATCGCAGCCCGAGCACTCCTCGCGGCAGCCGTGGCACAAGCTGTCTCCGCAGCCTTCGCAGCTCTGCACGCACTCGTCACAGACCTGGGCGTCGCAGCGGCCGCACAGGCCACGCTCCTCGGCGTCCACACTGGCGCCGCAGTCGATGCAGGGGACGCCGTGCCAGCGGTCGAGGTCGACGTACGCACTCGACTCGTTGTAGGTCTGGAGGATCTGGCGGAGGATCAGCACGAAGTCGTGCAGCCTTCCCTCCACGCTGGCGGCCTGCAGCACGTGTGTCCCCTCTCCCTCGCACAGCCGGTCGTCCACCACATGCGGGTGGGTGACTCCCGGGTTGGAATCGGGTGGGTTGGGGTGCAGGGCCATCACCTCGTAGTTAGGCTGCTCGGCGCCAAGCGTCTGCCAATGGACAGCGATCATGAATGGGCCCAGGCTGACCTCTGCCAGCTCAAGGGGATCGGTCGCGACTAACAGCAGCTGCCGCTTGAAGTCGACCTCCAATCGAGGGAACTCGTCGTCGATCGCCCGCAGGTCCCAGTAGAGGGTTCCGGCCAGGGGCGGCTGGGTACGCCGCCTCTCTGCACGCAGCCGCTCGGCCTGGGTCGTGGCCACGACGGCCAGGTCGCGGAGGGCCCGCTCTAAACGCGGTCGGAGCACGGCCGACGCGGTGCGGTACCGACGCCTATTGGCGTGCCGCATCATGCGTGTCAGCCGCGTCACGGCGTCAATCGGCAGCGGCTCTGAAGGAAGTGGTGGGATCTCTTGACGGCGGGCGTAGACTTCGGCGATCGCCGAGGCGGCCCGCCACAACATCTTCTGGCGTGGGTTCATGGGAGGCGCCGCATTGCGGCGGGGTTAGGGGCTGGGGACTAGGTAGGTAATGGCCAGCCGAGCGAGCGTCCGTGCTCGCCGCTGACCGCTAATGCCTGAGGCCTAACTCCTTTCTTAGGCCCCTTCGATCTTTACCGGCGTGAAGCTGATGCGATCTCCTTCTTCGAGGACCTGGTCCGCCGGCGCAGGCAAGCGGTTGACGCGGATCAAGTAGTTCTCGGGCCGCGGGTCGCGGACCTGCCGCTCGAACAGCTTGCGGACCGAAGTGCCGGTCTCGATGTGGACGTAGTCCGCGAAGCCGGCGCCGTCGTTGTTGATGACGAGGATCTTCATGGCTGGACTCGGGGTTTAGGGGGCTGGTGGGTCCGCTGGTGGCGGATAGGGACTGGGGGCTGGCGACGGACCTCCGGTAAGGAACAGGGAGATAGGGGGGGGCACAGGGCTACGAGAACGTGTTGAGATGGGCACGCGGCGGTGCGGCTGGCGCCTACTCGCGTCACGCCGCCGCCGGCGCCGCGGTGAACGCCCGCCAGCTCTCGGCCAACTCTCGCCGCAGCTGGCTGATCCGCCCCGCCGATACGCCGAACAACTCAGCGGCGCCTTGGGTCGTCTCCCCGTCGGCCAGCGTCTGGGCGAGGCGCCGCTTCACTTCGGGTAGGTGGTCGAGCCAGTCGCGGAAGTCGACCCGGACCGCGGCGATCTCGGCTGGGGTGGCGTGGCGGTCCGCGACCAGCTCGGCCCAGCCCGTGGCCTCTTCCTCGCGGCGCCCCGGCTCCAGCGCGTCCTGCTTCGCGAGGCTCGACCCTACGCGTTGGCCGGCGCGCTGGCGTCGCACCGCGTAGCCCGCCAGCGGCGTGGCATACGCCCGGGACTCGAGCCCTCGGTCAACGAGGCTGCGGTAGTTGACCAGGGACTGGGCGATCGCTTCGCTGTAGGCGTCATCGAGGGCTTCGCCTTTCAGGCCACGCAGCAACCGCCGGACCTGCCGTTCTATACGCGGCAGCAGCTCCAGAAATCCTTCGTGCCACGTGGGCGTACAAGAGATCGCATTCATCGCGGGGACGTCCTTTGGGGAAAGGACCGCCCCCGCAGACCGAGAGCGGTCGTGGGGGAAACACAACCGCCCTTGTGGGGCGCTGAGAGCTCACGGGCGAGCCAGCGGCCGCGGACGCCGCCTTTGGCGGCTGGGGCGGCGTGGGGACGCCAGAAGGGCGTCTGGAGAGGTCCCATGGGGAAGAGGCCGCCGTGCGACGGGTGCTGGACCGTCCCGGCGGGCTAATCCTCCCTCAAGTACTTATTACGCAAAAACGGCGAATGTTTAGTGCCGCCGCAGCTCGTCCATGATCGCACGTTGCAGTGTTCGAGCGTGGGGCAGTCTGCCGGGGGGAAAGAGCTGGGGTGGGAGAGAGTAGTCTTGTCCAACGAGATGCGTTCCGTCGAGAGTTAGGGAGGCAGCCAGCGCCGATGTGACATCGGACGCTCGTCCTGGCCTCCAATCAGTGAGCCGCAGGTGGCGTGGTGATGAGTTGGACGAACTGCGAAATCCCCTTGAAAAACGCACTTTGCCAAAACGGTATGTACCGGTTTGCGAAATGAGTCATACCGAAAACCCCGGGGATTCTTTGATTCAGAGTGAGACTCCTTGATACATTGGATTGGGCCGCTAGAATGCCAGGAACCCCTTGAAAAACGCTTGTTTTGCAGTGCTTTCCGGAGATTTTCCCAAGCTGGAAGTCGTGGGTTCGAATCCCATCGCCCGCTCTCCGATTCAAACACGCGATGCTGCTCAGCCCGGCCGGAAGGTCGGCCCTTCGGCCGACTTTTTTGGCCGGGGGATGAGTGGACATTGGGTTTCTAGCCCTGCGGCTTTCTCGCCGCGGGTTGCTACGCGACGCTGGCGTGCGCGATCGCGAAGATGGGCGTCACGTTTCTCATCGGGCGGGCGTCGTGGAAGTAGACGCGGTCTAGCCAGTCGCTGCCCGCGTGATGCGTTAGTGCGAAGCCGCGGGGCGCTAGGAAGTCTGCGGCGCCGTCGGCGGGGATGCCGAACTTCAGCGCTTCGCCGTTGGCCTGGGCGTACTTGCGCCAGGCGAGGGTTTCTCGCCGTCGGCAGCCGCCGTTGATGACTTCGGGGAAGGTAAAGTCGAACACGATGGAGCTGCCGGGCCCCGTGTGGTTGCGGACGAACCCGAGCGTGGCGTCGACCGCCGGGGCGTCGAGGTAGTAGGTGACCCCCTCCCACAGCAGCAGCGTCTTGAGCGCAGGGTCGTAGCCGCAGTGGGCGAGCCGGTCGGCGAGCGTGTTGACGTTCAGGTCGAGGCCAACATAGGCCACGTTCGCCGGGAGCTGCCCGAACAGGTCTAGCAGCCGCCGCTGTTTTTCTTCCTGGGTGGCGGGGTGATCGACCTCGAACAGGGCGACGTCTTGCCAATGCTGGCTGTAGCGGTAGGCCCGTGAGTCGTAGCCGGCCCCGAGGATGACGACCTGCCGGACGCCGTCGCGCAGCGCTTGCTCAAGCAGATCGTCGAGGCGGCGGGTGCGGGCCGCCACGAACTCTAAAAACCCGGGCCAAAGCCGGCGGAAGAGCCAGGTGGCGGCCCATTGGGGGAGCGGGGCATCGCCGCACGCGGTGAGCCGGCGGCCGACCTGCAGCCGAGCATAGGGGTCGAAGCAGACCCGGCGATCGGGCGCCCTCTCGGACTCGAGCGCTCGGAGCACCGCGGCGCCCTGCGCGGTCAGGCTGGCTCGATGGGGTTTCATGCCCCAATCATGATTGAGCGGGGCTCAACCCTCAACCTCTTCCCACAGCTCCAGCCACTCGCTCTCCAGCGAACCGATCTCGGCGTTGAGCTCCGCGAGCTTGGCGTGCGCCTCTTGGGCTTCTTTGGCGCCGGTCAGGGTCGCCTGGCTGGCGGTGAGCGCCTTGCGCTCGTCGTCTAGCTTGGCGATCTTCCGCTCAACGGCTTTGAGACGCTTCTGCGAGTCGCGATCGGCGCGGGCGCGGGCCTTCTTGTCGTCGGCGCCGCCGCCGGATTGCGTGTCGGGGTGGCGGGCGGCTTCGGCGCGCAGGCCGTCGTCGATCTCCTTCTGGGTTCGGTAGACGTACTCGTCGTACGTGCCGGGGTAGGAGATCACGCGCCCGTCGCGCACCTCGATCACCTCGGTCGCTACCGTGTGCATGAAGTAGCGGTCGTGGCTGGTGAAGAGCACGGTGCCCGGGTAGCGGTGCAGCGCGTCGGCCAGCGCCTCGACCGTCTCCACGTCGAGGTGGTTGCCCGGTTCGTCGAGGATCAGCACGTTGTGCTGCTCAAGCAGCAGCCCGGCCAGCACCAACCGGGCGCGCTCGCCGCCGCTGAGCACCTTGATCTTCTTCTCCGCGAGCTGCCCGCTGAACAAGAAGCTGCCGGCGACGTCCTTGATTTGCTGATCCTTGGTGCCGGGGGCCGCCTGGCGGTAGAGGTAGTCCTCAACCGAGTCGTTCTCTGGCAGTGACGTGTAGACGTGCTGCGCGTAGACGCCGATGTGGACGCCGTAGCCCCACTTCAGCCGGCCACGCTTGGGGGGGATCGATTCGCAGATGGTGCGCAGGAAGGTGGTCTTCCCCTGGCCGTTGTCGCCGACGATGCCGAGCCGGGCGCCGTGCTCCACTTCTACCTGCACGTCGCCGGCGACCATCCGGTCGGGGTAGCCGATCGCCAGGTCCTCGGTCCGCAGCGCCGGGCCCTGCCGGGGCTCGACCTTGGGGAAGCTGAACCGCACCGACTGCTCCTTGCCGGCCACTTCGACCATTTGCAGGCGCTCGAGCTGCTTGGCCTTGCTGCGGGCCTGGCTGGCGGTGTTGGCGTTGGCGCGGTTTTCGGCGATGAAGCGTTCGAGCTGCTTGCGTTTGGTCAGCGTGGCGGCGTTGGCGCGTTCGTCGTGCTCGCGGCGCTCTTCCAGGTTTTGCAGGTAGGCGTCGACGTCGCCCGGGAACATCGTCAGCTCGCCGCGCGAGATCTCTAGCGTGTGCGTGCAGGTGCGTTTGAGGAACGAGCGATCGTGCGACACGACCAAGATGCCCGCCTTGAAGTTCTGCAGGAAGTGCTCCAGCAGCATCTGCGTACGCAGGTCGAGGAAGTTGGTCGGCTCATCGAGGATCAGCAGGTTGGGATCGTGAAGCAAGAGCGACGCCAGCTTGACGCGGGTCTGCCAGCCGCCGGAGAGCTCGCGGACCTGCTGGCCCAGCATCGCGTCGCTGATGGCGAACTGCCACGCCACCTGCCCGCACTGCCAGTCGGGCTTGGCGCTGTCGCGCATCAAGAAGCCCATCACGGTTTCTTCCGGCAAGAACGGGTCGTGCTGCCGCAGGTACCCCAGGCGGAGCTTCTTGCTGCCGACCACCTCGCCGGCGTCGAGCTCCTCGTCGCCCAGCAGGATCCGGCAGAGCGTGCTCTTGCCCGCCCCGTTGCGGCCGATCAGGCCGACCTTCTGGTCGTCCGCGAGCGCGCAGCTCGCGCCGTCGAGGAGAATTTGATCGCCGTAGCGTTTGTAGCCGTTTTGGAGGGTCAGGACGACGGGCATCTGGGTCCGCCTGCGGCGGAGGGGCTAAGGGGTCAGAAAGGCGGGGCGGGAGTTGGGGGCTAGGGAGGGATGATACGCGGTGGGGCGGCGGTGCGCGAAGCGCTTGTAGGATGGGTCGGGTCTACTGCAGGCGGACGCTGACCCATCCTACAAAAAACGCAGCGACGCTTAACCCACTTAGCCCCACGCACACCAACCCAAACACATCCCCATACCGCGAATAAAAACTCATCCCCTCCGGCCCCAGCGGCGTCTGGGCGACGATTACGGTCTCTTCTTGCCGGGGGCTCTCCTCCAGCACCCGGCCGTAGGCGTCGATCACGGCCGACAGGCCGCCGTTGGCGGCGATCACGAGCGGGGTGCGGTTCTCGACGGCCCGGTAGATGTTGCAATTGAGGTGCATGTCGAGCTCGCTCTGGCCCCAGAACCAGGCGTCGTTGGTGACGTTCACCAGCACGTCGGGCTTCTCGCCGCGCTCCGCAAGGTTGCGCACCTGGCGGCGGATAACCTGGGGGACAACCGTCTCGAAGCAGATGTTGGGGGCGTAGGTAAACGCGCCCAGCTTGGCGGCTGCCGGGCCTTCGCCGGGGGTGAGGCCGCCGCTCATCGGGGTTAGGTAGTACATGGCCGGCATGTTGCTGGCCAGCGGGATGTACTCGCCGAAGGGGACCCGGTGCGTCTTGTCGTACATGGCGACCTGCGTGCCGTCGGCTCGGGCCATCACGGCAGAGTTGTAGCCGCGGTAGTTGGTGGTGTCGTTGCTGTCTGCGTCGAAGCGGTCGCAGCCCAGCAGCAGGTTCACGCCCAATTCTTCGGCCAGCGTCTTGAGGTCGAGCTCCGCGGCGCCCGGTTCCTTGGGGGGGACGCCGCCGTCGTAGGTCACGAACCAACTGCGGAACATCGACTCGGGCCAAACCAGCAGGTCGATCTGCTTGCCATCCTGTTCGGCCCGCGCGATCGCTTCGCGCGAGAGCCGCATGTGGGTGTCCATGATCCTCTGGCTGCGACCCTCTTCGTGGTCCCACACGGCGAGGATGTTGGCCTGCACCAGCGCGACGGTCGGGCCGGGACGCGCGACGGCGGATGCGAGCGCGGCCCGTCCCCACAGCAGCGGGCCCGCCACCGCGGCGACGATGAGGAGCGCCAACCCGACGGCCTTGCCTAGCGGAAGCGGCGTCCCGGCGGGGCGACGCGAAGTGGCGCCAACCAGCTCATAGACCGCCGCGGCGGCCAGCACCACCACGAACGAGACGCTGTAGGCGCCGCCGACGCTGGCGATCTGGATCAGCGATGTCCAGGGCGCCTGCGAGTGGCTGATGGCGCCCATCAAGAACCCGGTGAACAGGTGGGCCTGAACATACTCGCCGGCGGTCCACACCACCGGCGCCACGAGCCACAACGGCGCCCGCAGCCGGTGCACCGCGTGCCGGCTAACCGCGACAAACGCCGGCAGGTAGCAGCCGAGGTACGCGGCCAGGAACACCAGCCCGATGGGCGTGAGCGGGTGGGGGAGGCAGATCCAGTGCAGCGTGAGCAGCCAGTACACGACGCCGGCGAGCCACACCGCGGCGTAGCCGCGGCGATGCAGCGGCCCAAGCGACGCGACGATCGCCAGCCAGAACATCGGCGCCACCCACGCCAGCGCAAACAGCTCGGCCGGGGGTTGAGCCAGGAACAACAGCACGCTGCCTACCAGCGCGACCAGCAAGACGCGAAGCGCGGACGCCGGGGGCTGTTCTTCAACGGTCGTCATCGTCAGCGCGGGTTGGTGATCGGTAGGGCAGGCCTCGCCTGCCAGAATCTGCCGTTACTCCGCCCCACGGGCGGGACCGGTCTTAGGTTCCCGTGTCGAGCCAATCGCCTACCCGGGCGTACATCGCATCCGCGTCTTGGCGGACCTTGTCTGGCGGGGCGCCGGTGTTGAGGTCGTCAACCAGCGGGCGCCACATCGGGTCGGGGATGCCGGCGCGGCCGCAGGCCTTCTCGATGGCGCCGGCGAGCGGCTTGTTCAGGTCGGGTCGGCTAGCGCACAGCGACACAGCCGCGGTCGATTTGAGGGCGGCTTCTAGCAGCGCCGCGTGGGCCCGGCCGTGCTTCTGGGCCAGTTCGGCCCCGACCGTGCGGCCGGCGGCCAGAAGCTGGGTGATCGACGTGTCGGAGCCCGGCTGGGCAGACTTCGGCGCCGTGACCGCTTCGGCGTCGCCGACGGAAGAGGGGAGCCCCAGCGCTTCGCAGAGCGCCTCGATCTCCCAGCGGCTCTGCGGGTCGTTGTCGGCGCCCAGGGCAGGGAGGTAGGCGACCCCGATCTTGCCCCCCAACGCCCACGCCATCCGCCGGGTGTTTGCGACAGAGATCGAGACGCTGCGCGTTTTGCCCGCATCGCTAGGCGCCGTCGGGGGCGGAAGCTCGACCGGGGGTGACGCGGCCGGGGGAGGCAGGATGGGGGGCGCCACGGCTGGGCCTCCCTCGACTGGGTCTCCCTCGACTGGGTCCGCCAGGCTCGGCGCCTCGGGCTTTGGCGTCGCCTCCACGACCTCGGCGGCGGGCGCCGACGGCGCTGCTGGCGGGTCTTCGTCCCAGGGGAACTTGAACGGGGGAGGATCGCTCGCGGTTTGGGGGGGCGTTTCCGCGGCCGCTTCAGCGGGCGCCGGGGGCGTTGCTGCCGGCGCGGGCGTCGGTGCGTAGCGGTCGGCTACCGCGGGCGGCGGTTCGGCAGCGGGCGCCTCGGTCGGGGGCGGTTCCTGCGGGGGAGCTTCGGCGGCTGGCGGCTCGCTGGGCTCCAACCCATCCAGGATTGAGTCAATCATGTCGGCAGGCGCAGGATCACTCGGCTGGGGCGCGGCAGCGGCTGCTGGCTCCTGGGTTTGATCGGCGCTCTGTGCGGCAAGCCCCGCGAACAGCTCTTCGTCGGGTGGCGCGGCGTTGTCGGGATCGGCCGCTTCCCAGGGGGCGCGAACGGGGGCCGTCGGCGGGGTATCGGCGTAGCGGTCGGCGGTTGCGTCGGGGTCCGCGGCCCTGGGGACCGGGGCGGGCAGGTCCTCGGGCGCGTCGCGGGCTAGGGGGTTGGGAGAGGCCTGCTCGAACGGTGGGGCGTCCGATTGGGCTGATTCTGCCCCCAGCGCCGGCTCGGGCGGGCCGGAGGGCTCGTCCATGGCCACCTCGGTCCAGCAGCCGGCGGTTGTCGCCGCCACCAGGGCAATCAGGGAGAGCTGGAGAAAGGGATTTCTCGACAGAAACGTTGGCTGATTCACGGTTTAGGCAGAACGGGGGTCCCACCGGTCGGATTTTGTGCGTTGTTGTGCTGGCAGGCCAAGGGATAATGCCCCGACCGCTCTCCGTCCCCCCAAACTTCGCGTCGCCGGCCGTGCCCGTCAATCGCAGACAATTCCTCCGCCGGGCCGGCAAAGTGCTAGCGGTCGGCTCTTTGGGCGCCGCGGCCTACGCGTGGCGGCTCGAACCGCAGTGGATCGAGGTGGTCGAGCGCCCGATGCCGATCGCTGGTTTACCGGGCCGGCTCGAGGGAAAGACGCTGGTGCAGCTCAGCGACCTGCACGTCGGACCGGTGGTCGACCAGCGCTACCTCGAGCGGGCCATGGGGATCGTCGAGTCGATGTCGCCCGACGTTATCGTCGTCACCGGCGACCTGATGACCTGCGACGGCCCGGAGTACGCCCAGCGGGCCGCGGACACGGTTTCGCTGCTGCGGCCCGACCGCCGCCCGGTGATCGCCATCCCGGGCAACCACGACTACGGGCATGGCTCGAAGAACCCGGTCCCCGCCGAGGCGCTCGGTGACGCCTTGCAGCAGCACGGCGTCCGCTGGCTGTTGAACCAGTGCGAAGAAGTGCACGGCCTGCAGGTGGCCGGCACGGACGACCTGTGGGCGAGACGCATCCGCGTGAGGGAGACGCTCGGATTGCTCGACCGCAACCAAGCGTCGATCGTGCTGACGCACAACCCAGACGGGCTCGACCTCCCCGCCGCCGAGTGGGACGGCTACCGCGGCTGGGTGCTGTGCGGCCACACCCACGGCGGCCAGCTACGCCTGCCGGGCTACGGCGTGGTGTTCGCCCCCATCAAGAACAAGCGGTACTGCACCGGCCTGGTTGACCTGGGGGATGGCCGGGTGCTCTACGTGAACCGAGGCCTGGGCTACAAAGCGCGCGTGCGGCTAGGCTCGCGGCCAGAGATCACGCGGTTCCACCTGACCGGAAAAACACCACCGCCAGGCGAGCCGTCGGCGTAAGCCGCCGGAGCACTATCAGCACGCTGCGGCACTCAGCTACTACAAACCGCAGCATCTTGTAGCCGCATGCTTACGCACTCCGTTGGCTGACGCCAACGGCTCGCCCAAAGATGCTCCTGCGTCCGCCGCCACACACGCCGCTAGTTCACGTCGGCGGGCAGCTCCACCCCGTCGAGGAAGCTCGCCAGCGGGCGGCAGCGGTAGGGCTGCTGCAGCTTGCGGACCGCCTTCGATTCGATCTGCCGGACCCGTTCGCGGGTGACGCTGAAGATCTTGCCGACCTCTTCCAGCGTGTAGCTGTAGCCGTCGGTCAGGCCGTACCGCAGCTTGATGATCTCCCGCTCGCGGAAGCTAAGGTCGACCATCACTTCTTCCAGCCGGACCTTCAGCATCTGCAGGTTGGTCTCGTAGAGCGGGTCGTCCTCTCGCTTCTCTTCGAGGAACTCGCCGAAGTAGTTGTCTTCATGATCGCCCACCGGCTGATCGAGCGACAGCGGCTGGCGGGTCATCTTGAGGATGCAGCGGGCGTCGTCGATCGACAGCCCGGAGATGTCCGCCACCTCTTCGGGGCTGGGCTCGCGGCCGTGTTCTTGCAGGAAGTTGGCGGTGACCGCGCGGATCTTGCTCATGGTGTCGATCATGTGCACCGGCAGCCGGATGGTGCGGCTTTGGTCCGCGATGGCGCGGGTGATCGCTTGGCGGATCCACCAGGTGGCGTAGGTGCTGAACTTGTAGCCGCGGGCGTGCTCGAACTTGTCGACCGCACGCATCAGGCCGGTGTTGCCTTCCTGGATCAGGTCCAAGAACGACAGCCCGCGGTTGCGGTAGCGTTTGGCGATGGACACCACCAGCCGCAGGTTGGCGGCCGACAGGCGCCGCTTGGCGGCGTCGTACGAACCGCGGCGTTCCTTGGCGCGGGCGGTGAGGTGGGCCAGCGTCGCGGGGCTCTCCATGGTGATTTTCATCAGGTACCGCAGCTCTTGGCGGAGCTCGTCCTCGTGGCGCCCGCCGAGGATGCGGTCCGGCTCGCCGAACTGCTCCTTGATGACCGCCATCCGGCGGCCGATCTCGTGGAGTTGCTCCATGAGCGGCAGCAGCTTGCCGATCCGCAGGTTCATTTCTTCGACCAGCCGCACCACCTTGTTGCGTCGCACGATCAGCCGCCGCCACGCGGTCCGCTTCTCGGCGGGGCTGCTGTGGCGGCTCACGGCGATGCGGAAGTCCGCGCCGTTGAGCGTCAGCAGGCTGCGGATGGTCTTCAGGTTCGGGCCGAGCCGCTTGATGATCCGCTTCTTCTCGCTGGTGTTGGTGACCGAGATCTCGATGGTGCGGTCGAGCCGCAGCTCGCCGCGGTGCACCTTCTCCAGCATGTCGGTGGCGCCGTGCAGCACGAAGTCGTTGCACAGCAGCGTGCGGCGGAACCGGGTTCGGGTGGCCTCGATCGAGCGGGCGGAGTTGACCTCCTCTTCGCGGTTGAGCATCGGGATCTCGCCCATCTGCATCAGGTACATGCGAACGGGGTCGTCGACGTGCGATTCGCTGTCGTGCTCCTCGGGGGCGTCTTCAGTGAGATCGGCCTCAAAGATTTCTGTGTCGATCGCGTCTTTGGCCGGACGCGAAGCCTTGGCCTTGCTCGCGACGCCTGGGGCGGCCTTGCGGTTGCGCTGGGGGAGGGCGGCGACGCGAGCAGGCGAACTCTTGCGGGACTGGGACACAGGCAGCTCCTAGCTGGGCGGAGAAGAGCGGAGGGCCCGGCGGCGAGCCATCCGGCGTGCCCCTATTGCACGGCCGGCGCCGACGGGCGCAAGTCGCCCAGCGAATCGACGTAAGGTGTGAAATCATCGCTGTTTAGGGCGCCCGGCTTGCCAGGCGACCCCACTGGCCCTGTTTCCCATACGCAACAACCCGCAGCGGTGTTGGTGCAATTCGGAAACATCCGCTACCGCGACGCGGCCCACCCCGTCCGCTATCCTGAGCCCGGAGCGGTTCCCTCTTGCGGTTTCTCCCCACGCGGTGGTGCATGGTGGCTCAGAATCACAGCGTTGAAGTCCGCGTTGATGCAGAACTGGGCACGGTCTTGCTCAACCGGCCGGAGCGTCGCAACGCGCTGTCGCGCTCGATGATCTACGAGCTGCGCGAGGCCCTCTTCGACCTGCATCAAGAGCGGCGCGTCCGCGCGGTGATCCTGACCGGCGCCGGCGAGGCCTTCTGCGCCGGACGCGACCTCCGCGAGCTGGCGACCGCCACCGAGGACCCCCAGGCCGATCAGGCCCGCTGGGGGGAAGAGGTGGACGAGCTCCGCGAGCTCTACCTCGAGATGCTGCGGTTCCCCAAGCCGCTGGTGGCCTGTGTGAATGGCCCGGCCCTGGCGTCGGGCGCCGGGCTGGTGCTGGCCTGCGACATCGCGTTGGCGGTGGAGTCGGCCGTGGTTGGGTTGCCCGAGGCGCGGTTCGGGTTGGTGTCGGGGCTGGTGGGGCCGCTGCTGGCGTTCCGGATCGGGGCCGGCGCCGCGGCGCGGCTGATGCTGACCGGCGAGCCTTGCCCGGCGGTCGAAGCGATGCGGCTGGGGATCGTCCACGAGGTCGCCGCCGACGGCCAAGCCGCTCGCGAGCGCAGCGAGCAAATCGGGCGGCAGTGCGCCCTGGGGTCGCCCGAAGCGGTGAGCCTTAGCAAGCGTTTGCTGATCGAGACGATCGGCGAGCCGATGATGTCGCAGCTTACCGGGGGCGCCATCGCCGCGGCGATGGCCCGCACCACCGAGTCTGCCCAAGAGGGGCTCGACGCGTTCTTGGCCGGCCGGCCGCCGGAGTGGAAGTAGCCGCAGGGCCAAGCCTGCTGGGCCGGTGCAGTTACGCCGCCACGCGGTCGCCCCACACGGTGGGCGGGGCGGCGGTTGGTGTTGGCGCCGACGCGGGCGCCTGGGCCGTTTCGGCGAGGTCCTCTGGCCACACCCGGTCCGCCCAGCCCCCGAAGCCCAGGATCAGCTTCGCGGCCAGCGCCCCGATGTAGACGCAGATCACCGCGCCGAGCACGTCGCTCGCGAAGTGGGCGCCCTGCAAGATCCGGGCGGCGCCCATCAGCAGCCCAAAACCAATGCCGAGCGCTAGAAACGCTGCGGCGAGCTTCTTCTGCTTGCGCTTAAGCATGAACGCCGGGGCCATCAGGTAGAAGCCCATCGACGCGTGCCCCGAGGGGAACGACCGGCAGTTTTCGAGCTGCGCCGGCGTGCCGACCAGCACGAACGACTCTTCGCCGCCAAACACTTCGGTCTGCGCCGGACGGGGCCGGCCCATCATCGGTTTGAGCATGAAGTTCACCAGCAGCCCGGGGCCCAGCAGCAGTGAGAGCGCCAGGAACAGCCCGGCGCGTCGCGGCTTCCTGCCGCGCCTGAGGCAGACGCATACCAGCGTGGTCAGCAGACCGCCGATCCCCAGCACCATCGCCGGCAGACAGCCGTACTCGTACAGCGACAGCCACGGCTGGGCGTCGGCCATTGGCCAGCGCTCGGTGAGCTGGCAGTAGCAGCACTCGGAGACCGCGATGTCTGCATACGTCATGCGGAAGATCAGCAGACATCCCAGCAGCGCCAGCAGGGGGCCCCACAACAGCCATCGGCTGCCGCGTGGGGTCGTCGCGTCGCGGCCTGCGACGTGTAACCTCAGGATGCGAACGGCTTGCTGCGCCATGCGATTCAGACCCATCCAAGACCGACGGCGGATTCCCGGAGACAAGCTCATAGGTAGTCTTCGGCGCCGGCGAGGGGTCCGGTTAGATCGAATGCGGCAAGCTGTGAGGATTACACCAGAATGTCTATTTGCGTCGCCCGAGCTAAAGAAGTCAATGCTGGCTTGGGCGTCGCCGGCGCCGCCACGCCCAGTCCCGCGGTTGGCGGCAGGCTGGGCGCCCGCCCGCGGCCCCGACTACCGGCGGATCACGCGCCGCACCAACAAGCAACCCGCGATTGCTAGCAGCGCGTCCCCGAGCCAAAAGGCCCACGGCGGCCCCGACCCGGAGATCGATAGATTTTCGCTGAGCATCAGCAGCGGGTAGTAAATCACCAAGATGGGCAAGAACGCCGTAAAGAAGCTGCCGAGGAAGTCTGCGCTGCGTCGCAGGATCGCCAGCGGCGATCCCAGCAGCACAAACGCCAGGCAGCTAAAGCCGTTCGCCCACCGGCGGTAGGGTTCTGCCTCGAGCCGGCGAACCTGTCGCTCGACCCCTTCGAGGTGGGTCTGCGCCGCGGCGCTGGAGTCTTTGTATTCGTGGGCCTCGAGCTTCTTCCGGATAGCGTCCGCCTCGCGGCTCAGCACCCCCACCTGCCACGGGATTTCTCGCATCGCCAGCCAGTCGCGATGGACGGGCCGCTGCTTGGAATCGAACGGGATAAACATCTCGATGTCTTCGGGGAAGGCCGCCTCGCCCTCGGCGCCGATCTCTGCCTCGGCGCCGCTGCACGAGATCACCATCCCCTCCGGCTCGGTGCGGAGCACCGCCTCACGGGCCACGATCAGCACCTCCGGCTGCCCCGCGCGGGCGGCCATCCAGATGGTGGGATCGATCAGCCGGCCGTCTTGCACCTGCCGGACCGCGACGGAAAACTTTGGGGAGTTGAACGACTGACCGGCCCGCAGCACGCCGGTGGCGATCTCCGCCAGCGACTGGCTGAGCACCGTCTGGAAGCCTGGGCGGCTCCAGCGGGCCGCTATATCGAAGCTAATCACGGTCGCCATGCTCAGCAGCGTCGCTAGCACCAGCACCGGCTGGATGGCGCGGTAGGGGCTGATCCCGAGGCTCTTCATCGCCACCAGCTCGTTCTGGCCGCTCATCCGCCCGAACACGTTACAAACCGCTAGCAGCGCCGAGCCCGGCAGCGCGTAGCCGATCATCTCTACCAAGAAGTAGGGCATGGTGCAGAGCACCACGGGCAGCGGCAGGCCGTTGCGGACCCCTTCCTTGCCCGCCATGCCAAAGGTCAGCAGCAGCGTCAGCACGGCCATCGATGCGGCCAGCACCTTCAGGGTTTCCCACAAGATGTACCGGTTCAGGATTCCCACGGGCGCCTATCGGGCGGTCGAAGCAGAAGGGGGGTAGCGCCCAAGGGCGGCGCAGTGACGGCTTGTCGGTTGCATCGGTCCGCGTGTCGGGGGCGGATGAGCGGGACTGTAGCGGATGTGCCGGTTTGTCTGAAAGCTCAGCTAGTACCTCTCGAACTCCAGCGGGCGTGGCGGGTTCCTGCTTGCCCGCGTGCCGGGCGTGACCTATCCGTTGAGTAGCAGCGGTCTCTCATCCCGCCCGCTGCCGTCGCTCCTCCCCAGCGAGGGCCATCCGGTCCTCGGCCCACCCTTCGTAGGTCCCCTCGTCGCAGCTTTATGTGTGCTGCGCCGGCGGTCCGTTGAGTCGTGTTGGCGATCCGCATGGCGGCGCCTTCGGGGCAGTCCCGTCTGCTCACTGCGAGGTTTCCCCCATCCCTGGCAAGCGACGGGCCTGCCCCACTTACTGCGATGGATTCCAAGGCCCCTCCAGCGAGGAGGCTCGGTGGCTCAGGAACAACCAGCGGCCCGGAGCCTCCGGGCGGCGCAGGGCTGCCGGCGCCCCCCTGCGGGCGGGGGCGCCCTGCTTTTAAGGGCCGTTTCGCCCCTCGGGGCGCCCCACTTCCCCCGCGGGCCGATCCCGACTAGGATTCGGGGCTTCGTTTAAGACTCACGAATCTCCGTTGCGCGGGCGTTTGTCATGGCCAAAGGTGGCGGCAAGAAAAAGAAGAAGGTTGAGACCGTGTTCCTCGTTTGCGAGGAGACCGGTGACTACAACTACACCGTTCGGCGGAAAGGCGGCGGTGAAAAGCTGAAGCTCAGCAAGTACAGCCCCCGCCTGCGCAAGCACACGACCCACATCGAAAAGAAGAAGTAACGCCCCCCGCGGCGTCGCTTGTTTCTGAGGGACCGAGTACTGACGCGCGGCGGAGTGCTGTCATGCGTCCGGCTCCTTGGACGCGTCGGGCTTTCTTCCGCGCGCCGGACGGGTGTTGGCGCCGCGGCGTGGTTACTGGGATGTCCGAGGAGGCAGGATGGCTGGCCCGTGGCGGATTGCTGTCCACGACGCCGGCCGCGTCGCCGCCCTCGAGCGGGCCGCCGGCGTTCCGACGGTGGTCGCCCAACTGCTGCTGCGTCGCGGCATCGCCGACCCCGGCGTCGCCCGCGAGTTCTTGCAGCCCAAGCTCACCGGCATCCGCCACCCCGAGACCCTGCCGGGCCTCCCCCAAGCGGCCGACCTGATCATGGCGGCCGTCGCACGACGCGACCCGATCGTCGTGTTCGGAGACTATGACGCCGACGGCATGACCGCTTCGGCCATCTTGCTACGCTGCCTCAGGCTCCTCGGGGCCGAGGCACGTTGCTACGTGCCCCACCGGATGGACGAGGGCTACGGCCTCAACTCCGAGGCGCTGGTGCGCCTCGCGGCCGAGGGCGCCAAGATGGTGATCACGGTCGACAACGGCGCGGCCGCGGTGGCGGAGGCCGACAAGGCCCGCGCGCTGGGCCTGTCGCTCATCATCACGGACCACCATCAGTTCGCGGCGCGGCTGCCCGACGCAGACGCGATCGTCCATCCGGCGCTGCCCGGCAGCGACTACCCGTTCCACGGCCTGTGCGGCGCGGGGGTGGCTTTCAAGCTGGCCTGGGCGCTCTGCCAACGCGCCAGCGACGCCAAACGCGTCGGCGAGGCGATGCGCAACTTCCTGCTGCAAGCGGTGGGGCTGGCCGCCATCGGCGCCGTGGCGGACGTGGTGCCGCTGGTCGACGAGAACCGCATCCTGGTGCGGCACGGGCTGGCCGCGCTGCGCAGCCACGCGCTGCCGGGAGTCAGCGCGTTGGAGAAGGTGTGCGGGCTCTCCGCGAATCCGATGCTCGATTCCGAAGACATCGCGTTCTCGATCGCACCCCGGCTCAACGCCGCCGGTCGGCTCGGGCAGGCCGAGGTGGGGGTCGAGCTGCTCACCACTACCGACCCTCAGCGGGCCGCGGAGCTAGCGGCCTACATCGACGAGCTGAACCAGACGCGCCAGACGCTCGAACGCAGCGTGCTGCTGTCGGCAGGCAAGCAGATCCGCGAACGCTTCGACCCCCAGCACGAGTCGGCCCTGGTGCTGGCGGGGCGCGACTGGCACCCGGGGGTGATCGGCATCGTGGCCGGCAAGCTGGCCGAGACGCACAACCGGCCCGTCTTCCTTGCGTCGCTCGATGAGCTGGGGGTCAAGCCGGCGGTCGGTTCGGGGCGTTCTGCGTCCGGCATCAACCTGCACGCGGCGCTGGCCCACTGCAGCGATCTGCTGGAGGGCTACGGCGGCCACGCCGCGGCGGCGGGGCTGCGGATCTCGGCGGACAACATCGACCCGTTCCGGCAGCGGCTTTGCGAGTTCGTCCGCGCCGAACTCGGCGGCGACTCGGCGGCGCCCGTGCTCGACGTCGACGCCGAGACGCCGCTCGCGGCGCTGACGTTCCAAACCCTGAAGCAGATCGAACGCCTCGCGCCGTTCGGCTGCGGCAACGAGCGGCCCACGCTGTGCACCTCCGGCGTGCGTCTGGTGGGGGAGCCGCGACGCATCGGGGGCGCCGGGCGCCATTTGTCGCTCGAGGTCGAGCAGCACGGGGTGCGTCTGCGCGGCGTGGCGTTCGGCCAGGGAGACTGGGAAGAACCGCTCCGCGCCGCCCGCGGGCCGCTGGCGATCGCGTTCCGGCCCGTGCTGAACCGCTTCCGCGGGCGGGCGACCGTTGAGATGCACCTACGCGACTGGGTAGCGGAATCGGAGCGGACCCAGGCGTGAACCCCGCGACCGACCTGACGATCATCTCAGGCGGCCAGACGGGCGCCGACCGGGCGGCGCTCGACTTCGCCCTGGCGGCGGGGCTGGCGCACGGAGGCTGGGCGCCCCGTGGCCGCCGGGCCGAGGACGGCCCGATCGATCCCCGCTACGGCCTGCGTGAAACGCCCGGCTGGGAGTACAGCCAGCGGACCCAGTGGAACATCCGCGACAGCGACGCCACCGTGGTGTTCAGCCTGGCCGAGGGGGTCATCGGCGGGACGCGCCTCACCATCGAGCTGGCCCGCCGGCTCGGCAAGCCGTGGCTCCACCTGCCGCGCGACGTCGGCGACAAGGCCGCCGGCGATCGGGAAGCGGCCTGCGGCGCCGCGCTGCGCGGCTTCCTGACCGCGTACCGAGTGCGCAGGCTCAACGTCGCGGGCCCACGGGCCTCGCAGGCGCCGGGGATCGAGGCGTTTGTCGATGGCGTGCTCCGCGCCGCCCTATCAACCCAGTGAGAGTTTTGCGATGAGGATCAGCCCCGAGCAGGCCCTTCTCAGACTGGGCGGCGCCGGCCGGCGCACGGCCCGTGCGGCGATCGGCGCGTAGCGTTCAACCCGCGGCCCAGTCGGCCATGCCGATCCGCGCCAGCTCTTCGGGCCCGGGGAAGCTCTCGACCCGCCAGCGTTCTGGGTAGGCTTCTACGGGCGCCATCCGCAGGCCCACTTCCTGCTCCACGCGTCCCCACTCGGCGGCCGCGACGATGCCGGACGGCTTGCCGTCCGGGCCTGTGGTCGACAGCACCACCCGGTCGGTCCGCGGGAGCAACGCCGGCATCCCTTCGGGCCAGATGCAGTAGGTGTTCACGCGGCCGGTCTTCTGGTCCTGCGTGGCGTTGAACGAAGAAACAAACAAGCGGTCGGCGCCCTGTTGTTGCTGCTGCAGCGTCAACAGCTCCCGCTGCTGTTCGTACTCCCCCACCAGCGTTTGGGCGTGCAGCAGCGAGAGGGCAGGGTACGCCGCGTGGGAGGCGTCCGGCAGCCAAACAGCCCACTCGCCCAGCTCCAACCGCAACGCGGTCCCCGAGATGCCGCGTTCGTGCTCGAGCGACTTGCGGGCCATCTCGGCCATGTCCTTCAGCCCCTCTTCGTTCTCGCTCCCGGTCACCAGCAGCAGCTCGCGGTTGGGGGCCATCGCGATGGTCTCTCCCTCGACGTCGAGCGATCCCAGCAGGTCGGTGAGCAAGATCCGCGCGGCGTCGTGGCTGTCGCCGTGGGCGAACACGTACACGTCGCCCGCCTTGGCGCACTCACGCGTCGTCTCGGTGAGGTTGATGCGCGCGATCTCCAGCGCCTCGTACAGCGTCACCCCCCAGGCCTCGAGGTCGCGGGCGTCGAGTTGGCGGATCGACGTCGGCAGGTCGTACACGGGGGTCACCGCCAAGCAGCCGGCGATGTCGGCGTACGCCATCTGGTCGCTGGGGGGCGCCTCTCCGCCGGCCAATAGCGCCATCAGCGGCACCCCCACCTCGAAGTAGGCCCGCGTCCGGACCGCGGCGAGGATGTCGGGGCGGGCGTCGTCGAGCTCGGCAGGCAGCTCGAGCTGGGCGGTGAACCAGGTCGCCAAGAAGGTCCGCAGCACCTGCTCGCGGTGGTCGGCGTCTGCGCGTTCGTACTCGGAGAAGATGTTGCCGAGGTACGTGATCGCTTCGACCCCGCCGCGGTGGAGCGTGAACGTCTTGGCGTCGTACACGATCTCGCTCTGTTCACCGGCGGCCCGCAGCCGCTTGGTGAGCAGCTCTGCGAAGCTGTCGGGGGTCAGACGCTTGCGAAACCTGTCCAGCAATCCCATTCCCTGTGCTCCGGCGGCGAGTCGCGAGTAGCCCGATTGTGGGGCGGCGGGGCAGAAAATGCAAAAGGCCACCCACGAAGGACGCGAAGGCCCACCAAGAACCGGAGTGGAAACCGACCTTGCCGACGGGACGGGAGTCTCACGAACGCTCGTCTTGGCTTCGCGTTTCTTCGTGCCCTTGGCGGTAAGCCGTCCGTCAAGAAAAGAACTGCCCGAAGCCCGGCGGTGAGAAAGCGTTCTCGAAGTGCCGGGCCGAGGCGGGCCGCCGCGCGTCGGCCGGCCACACGATGGCGATCACGTCAAACCGGGCCGCGTGCTCGAGCAGCCCGTGCGACTTGAGGAACGCCAGCGCCGAGGCGGCGATCCGCTGCTGCTTGCTGGCGCCGACGGCGTCGGCCGGGTCGCCGGCGCGGGTGGTGCGTCGCGTTTTGACTTCTACGAAGACGATCGTGCGGCCCTGGACGGCGATCAGGTCGATCTCGCCGAACCGCGAGCGGGCGCCCCCGGCGACGATCTTGTAGCCGGACCTGCGCAGCATGCGGGCCGCGTGGCGTTCGCCCCGCGGGCCGAGCGGCAGCGCCCGTTCGGGCCAGAAGGGAGGCCGGACTGCGGCCCACAGCGGGGCCCAGCGTCGGGTCACTTCTTCGAGAAGTTCTCGTCCTTACGCTCACGCAGCCGAACCGCCTTGCCGGTGCGTTCGCGGAGGAAGTAGAGCTTCGCCCGGCGGACGCGGCTGCGACGCTTGACGTCGACCATCGCGATCTTGGGGGAGTGGATCGGGAACTTGCGCTCGACCCCCTCGTTGTTCACGATCCGGCGGACCGTGAACATCTCCTTGGCGCCCTCGCCGCTCTTGGCGATGACGACGCCGCTGAACACCTGGATCCGCTCTTTGTTGCCTTCGAGGATCCGAGTGTGCACGTCAACGGTGTCGCCGACGTCGAACGCGGGCTTCTCTTCTTTCAGGCTCGCGGCCTCGACGGCCGCCAACAGGGTCTGCTGATTCATGGCTTGGTTCCCCGGGAATCGGTCTCTTGGGTCTTTGGCTCTGCTTGGGTCTTCGAGTCTGCTTGTCCGGCGCTCAGCAGGTCGCTGCGGCGGGACTCGGTCCGCTCGGTCCGGCTTGCTTCCCGCCACCGGGCGATCTGCTCGTGGTCTCCCGAGAGCAGCACCTCTGGAACGCTTCTGCCGCGGTACTCGCGCGGCCTTGTGTACTGGGCGTGCTCCAACATCCGGTTGCCGCGGGAGAACGAGTCCTCCACGCTGCTCTGCTCATCCCCCAGCACGCCGGGGATCAGCCGGACCACCGCGTCGATAATCACCATCGCGGCGACCTCGCCCCCGTTGAGCACGTAGTCGCCGACGGACACTTCTTCGGGCGCCAGCAGGTCCATCACCCGTTGGTCGAACCCCTCGTACCGCCCGCAGAGCAGCATCAGCCGCTGCGACAGTGCGAACTCTTCTGCCAGCCGTTGATCAAACCGCCTCCCTTGTGGGGTCAGCAGGATCAGCCGGCCGGCCGGCGAGCAGCGGGATCGGACCTCCTCAACGCACTCAACAACCGGTTCGGGCTTGAGCAGCATGCCGGGCCCTCCCCCGAAGGGGCGGTCGTCCACGGCGTGGTGCTTGTCCCGCGACCAATCGCGGATGTTGTGGAGTCCGGTCTCCACAATGCCGCGCTGGATCGCCAGCTTCAGTAGGCTCTGCCCCAGGTATCCGGGGAACATCTCCGGGAACAGGGTCAGCACGTCGAACCGCATGGCTGCCACGACTAATGCCTCAACCGTTCAAGGCTTCGGTGGTCGGCCGCCGGAGCGGCTTCCCCTCCCGAAACGACCGACCTACTCGGCCGCTGCCTCGGCGGGCTGTTCCGCTGCTTGCTTGGTTTCTTCGCCTTCGGTCGAGGCTTGCTCGGCCGCGCCTTCTGCCGGAGCCGCTTCGGCCGGGGCCTCGGCAGCGGCCTGCTCGGCCGCGACTTCTTCTTTACTCTTGGGCTTCGACGCCGGCTCGCCCGGGTGCGGGATCTCGGGGGCCATCGCCACCCGATCGAGCGCCGACTTCTGGGCTTCGATGTGCGTGCCGTCCGGCCCGTACTTCTTGATCAGCACTGCCACCTTCTCGCTCGGCTCGGCGCCAACCCCTAGCCAGTAGGCAACGCGATCGGTCTTGAGGATGGTCCGGGCGTCCGTCTCCGCGACGTGCGGGTCGTACGTGCCCAGCTCCTCGAGCACTTTGCCGTCACGCGGCGCGCGGCGGTCGACGGCGCAAATCCGGAAGAACTGCCGGTGCTTCTTCCCCATCTTCTTCATGCGGATACGAACAGCCACGCAACACTCTCCTGAAAGGGCGCTGGGCCACGGGAAAACCGCCCGGGGCCGACAAAGGGTTTTCGGTGCAATCCGGGATTATGGCGGATCGCGGCCGGAAAGGGCAAGGGCGGGACGGGCGGTGGGTTCCCGCGGGAAGCGTGCGGGCCGGGTCGTCCCCGCCCCCGGCGCTTCCCGGCAGGCTGCTCGTGCGGGCTGGGCAAGGGGGCCGTGGACGGCCCGTCTCGCATGCACCGGCGGGCCGCCCCCCCCCCGATTGCGGTGGCGCTCTGGGGGGACCCACAATGAGGCCGGCCCCCCAAACCCATGGCTATCTGATGGAATTCGACCTCGCCGCCTTCACCGATCAATCCATCCGCCTCGCGGTCGCCGTGGCGTTGGGCGGGGTGATCGGGGCCGAGCGCGAGCTGGACGGCCACTGGGCCGGCGTGCGGACGCACATGATGGTTTCCCTGGGTGCCGCGATCTTCTCAATCGTCGCCCAGCCGTTCTGCCAAGAGTCGCCCGCGCAGATTACCCGCGTCATCCAGGGGGTCGCCGCGGGCATCGGCTTCCTGGGCGCCGGCACCATCCTCAAGCTCGACCACAAACGCAAGGTGATGGGGCTCACCACCGCGGCTAGCATCTGGCTTGCCGCGGCCGTCGGAACGGCGGTCGGTTTGGGGCAGCTTCCGTTAGCCGTCGCCTCAACGGCGATGGCCATCGTGGTGCTGCTGTTCTTGCGGCCGCTCCGCTGGCTGCTCAGCAAGCTCGGGCGGGACGAGCCGCACCAGCGGAGCGAGGAATCGGATTCCTAGCAGGCGTCGAGCACCCGGGCGAACGCCTTCACCCAGGCGGCGTTGGCGGGCCAGGCGGGCGCCGTGACTAGGTTGCCGTCCACGCACGCGCTATCGAGCTCCGGCGAGGGCTCGTCCCACAGCCCGCCGGCCAGCTCTACGTCGGGGCGGCACGCAGGGTAGGCCTGCATCCGACGCCCGCGGATCACGTCGGCCGCGGCCAGCAACTGGGCCGCGTGGCAGGTGGCTGCGATCGGCTTGCCGGCGCGGGCAAAGCCCTGCACCAGCTCGATCACGCGGGGATCGACCCGCAGGTACTCCGGCGACCGCCCGCCGGGGATCAGCAGGGCGTCGAAGTGCGTCTCGCTGGCTGCGGAGAAGTCTCCGTTCAGGCGGAAACGGTGCCCCGGCTTCTCGGTGAAAGTCTGGTCCCCTTCGAAATCGTGGATCGCGGTCGCCACGGTGTCGCCGGACACCTTGTCGGGGCAGACAGCGTGCGGCTCGTGCCCCAGGAGCTGGAGCATCTGGAACGGGACCATCACTTCGTAGTCCTCGACGTAGTCGCCGACGATCATCAGCACGCGTTTGGGCATTCCGGTTCGCTCAATCGTTGATGGTCAAAAAATCAGGCAGGCGTTGCAGCTCGCCGTCGCGATTGACGCAGGCCAGGGTGGTCTCCCCCTCGGCGATTACTTCGTCGCCGCGGAGCACGCGGTAAACGTGATCGATACGGGCGCCGCGGGCGCGCTCGGTCCGGATCACCAGCCGCAGCACGTCGCCAAAGCGGCTGGGCCGCAGGTACCGGCAGCTTGCTTTGGCCACCACCAGCACCACGCCGGAGGCCTCGAGCTCGGCGTAATCGTGCCCGGCGGCCAGAAGCTGCTCGACGCGGGCCATCTCAAAGTACTTGAGGTAGTTGGCGTGGTGGACCACCCCCTGGGCGTCGGTTTCGTAGTACCGCACGCGGAACTCGATCTCGTGTTCTCGGCTCATCTGCGTAGCCTAACGCGGCCCAAGGGGAGAAGGCGAGCCGTCGGAGTTCTTCGGCGATGCTGCACTTCGGGGTCACTCCGGCGGCCTAGTCCGGCGGATCGCCTTGGCGGCGGCCGCTCCTTTGTTGCAATAACCCGTTGCATGGCTTATTTTTACGGCCGACAGGCGCACCGAATCCAAGGGGCTTCCATGAGTATTGGCGAGGGGGCGGGGACCGACTTCTCCACCATGCGGGGGCGTGACTACCCCACCATCCGGCAGTTCACCGTATTCCTCGAGAACCGCGTCGGCCAGCTCATGGAGATGGTCCGTCGGTTCGAGGGGAGCAGCGTGCGGATCGTCGCGCTGACGATCTCGGACTCGACCGAGTGCGCGCTCGTGCGGTTCTTGCTGAGCGACCCGGAAGCAGGCCGCGAGATCCTGGAACGCGCCGGCCTGGCGATCGTAGAGTCCGACCTGATCGGCGTCGAACTGCCGGACCGGCCGCAGCCGCTGCTGCAGGTCTGCACGGCGCTTTTGGCCGCAGAGATCAACATCACGCAGGTCTACCCCCTGCTGGTGCGTCCCGCGAGCCGCCCGGCCGTGGCGTTGATGGTGGACAACATCGAGCACGCGCTGGAAACGCTCGAATCCAAGGGCTTCCACACGATCAACGAAGACGAGCTGAAGCAGTTGGAATGACGGACGGCGAACCACGAAGGGCGCCAAGGACGAAAGACGGACGGAAGGACCGTACGTTCGCAAGATCGTGCTCTCTCCGTCGATTCCTCACTGCTCAGAGCCCCTTGCCTTGCGTCCGTCCTTTGTGCGTCTTCGTGCCCTTGGTGGTTAATTTCCTTCCCCTCGCAAGCCATAGCGATGCCGATCCAAGTTACCTGCCCCAAGTGCCTGACCCGGTTTGCTGTAGCGGAGAAGTACGCCGGCAAGGAGGGGCCGTGCCCCAAGTGCAAGGGGAAGATCACGATCCCCAAGCTCGAAGACGAGTTGGTGATCCACGCCCCCGTCGGCGACGCGCCCAAGGACGCCAAGGGGCGGTCGGTCCTGAAAACCACGAAGCGCAAGGACACCAAGTTCCAGCCGCTGGTCGCCGCGGGCGTGGCGGGCGCCGCGCTGCTGATCCTGCTGGGCGCCCTGGTGCTGCGTTTTAGCCCGGCGCTGCAACAGAACCCGGCCGTGCTGTTGGCGTTTGCGGCGGTCGTGGGGCCGCTGTCGGCCTGGGGGGGGTACACCTTTCTGCGCGACGCCGAGCTCGAGCCGTTTGTGGGCAAGGAGTTGTGGATCCGCTGCATCGTGTGCGGCCTTGCGTACGCGGCGCTGTGGGGCGTTTACTGCTTGATCGCGGGACAGATCAACCCAGAGTGGCAGACCAAGGGGCTCGAGATCTGGCAGATCCTCGTGCCCGCGGCCGCCGCGGTCGGCATCGGCACGCTGGCGGCTTTTGCCTCGCTGGATCTAGAGCCTACCGTGGGGCTGCTGCACTGCTTGATGTTCTTCGTGATCACCGTGGCCCTGCGGTTCGTGGCTGGGTTGACGGTGCTCCCGGGGTTTTTTGGGGGCGACGTAACCTAAGGGCGTACGCGTGCGGAGCGCCCGGTAGCTGCCGACCTAAGGTCGGCGTGTGTTGGTGGTTGATGGAATTGAGTTTGGGCTGATGGCCAATGCTTCGACGGGGCGGAGCCCGTCGGCTGTTGGCTGCCCCGGTTTTTGGTTCTCTTTACGCGGTCCCCAGTGGGCGATTTGCTTACTTCTGTCCCAGAGATCGCCGGACTGCTTGCCCCCGAGGGGATGATCCGTCTCCCGCCGGGGATCGATGTGCCCATCACGCCACGGGTTCGGGCGTTGGTCGACACGCCGGAGTTCCGCCGGTTGGCCAAGATCAGCCAGCTTGGCCTGGTGAGCCTGGTCTACCCTGCCGCGCGGCACACGCGCTACGAGCACTCGCTGGGGGTCTACCGCGTGGCGCTCGGCTTCTTGTCGCGGCTGGGGGCGGACGAGCGATTCGCCGCGCTGGTGGGGCCCGCCGACGCCGAGCTGCTGCTGGCGGCGGCGCTGCTGCACGACCTGGGGCACTGGCCCTTCTGCCACCCGATCGAAGATATCCGCCTGCCGAAAACCCCCGAGCACGAGCACTTCGCCAACAGCTTCCTGCTGGAGGGCGAGGTGGCCGACACGCTGCGGGACGACTGGGGGGTGAACCCACGCGACCTGGTGACGCTGCTCTCCGGCAAGCCGACCGACCGCAAGAGCCGGCTGCTGCAGACGATCCTCTCGGGGCCGATCGATGTCGACAAGATCGACTACCTGATGCGCGACAGCCTGCACGCGGGGGTCCCCTACGGGAGGAACTTCGACGAGGCGCGGCTGGTGATGAGCCTGTGTGTGAACCAGGCGGGGGACGGCATCGCCATCACCGAGAAGGGGAAGACCGCCGCAGAGATGATGGTGTTCGCCCGCTACGTGATGTTCAGCGAGGTGTACTGGCACCACACAGTGCGCTCGGCCACGGCGATGCTGCAGCGGGCGTTCTACTTGCTGCACAAGGGGCTCGACCTCGACGCGCTGTTCCGCATGAGCGAGCAGACGATGATCGACGCCATGACGACCGCCGCGGGGGACGGGCCCGCGGCGGAGCTGCTGGATGGCCTGTTTGGGCCGACGCGCGTGCTCTACAAGCGGCTCGCCCAGTACAGCCTGTTCGAGCAGCCGGAGCTGTACGGCCGGCTGGCGCGGAAGCCCTACCCGTGGCTGGCGCGGTGCGCGGAGCAGTTCGCCTCGGTCGCCAGCACGCGGCTGGGGCGGATCGTGGCGCCGCACGAGGTGCTGTTCGACTCGCCGCCGGTAGAGCTGGAGGTGGAGTTCGACATCGACGTCTACTACCCCAAAGAGCGGTGCTACCGCCGGTTGGGAGAAGTCTCGCCCGTGGTCCGCACGCTGGCCCGTGAGCAGTTCGACGACTACGTCAAACGGGTCCGGCTGTTCGTCCACCCGCGGGTAGCGGAAGACCTACGCCGGCTCAAGAACCTGCCGGACCTGCTGGCCGAGGCGATCGACCGGACGTAGCAGGCACTCGGGGTACGATCTCGGGCCGCCCTCGTCGTGCACGCTAGAGCGTGGCAGCGGGCTCGCACGCCCGCTCTGCGACGTGCTGCATGGCGTTCTCTACCATCACGCGCCGGGCGGCGGCGCCGCCGCGTTCCTGGCCTCGCCGGAACGCCTGCATCTCGCGGTTGACCTGGGCCGGCGTGAGGATCTCTAGGTCGACCAGCAGCTCGCTCATCGGCCTGCGGCGGGCGCCCTGCAGCATCAGCAGGTCGATCACCTGCCGCTGAGACAGCAGCCCCATCTCCACGGCCGTGTCGCCGAAGCGGTCGTGCGGCAGGTCACTCTGGGTGCGGAGCACCTTGAACACCTCGCGGACGGTGAGCATCCCTTCTTCGATCGCGAGCTGACCCAACGGGGCCTGCTCGTCGTGCTGGGCCTCGACGGCACGGGCGAACTGGTCGGTATTGATCACGCCGCGGCGCATCAGGTAGATCGCGAATCGCATGTCGTCTCGCCTCTCAAAAGCGGGTGCCGGCCCGAGGGCGTCCGTTCCGGCGGACGGTCGAGTCTTGGAAAAGGGTAGGTTGCGGCCGGGCGTCGACGGGCCCGCTGCCGGCGATGACGGCAAAGTTGGTTGGGTCCGCCGCAACGCGTTGCAGCGGTCGGGCCGGTGGGTCCCGTTCTAGCGGCGCGCCGGGCCGCCATGTTTTTCTCGCCCGCCCAACCCGCCGGTCGACAATGACGTAGGCGCGGACCACGACTACTGGCGCAGGCTTGCGCGGAAGTGACGGCGCGCGGAACTACGGAATCCATTCCGTCTGGGTGACAGCATGCAGCGACCCAGGGGCCCGTTCCGATCAATCCAGCTAGCACGGAGGGCTTGAGTCTGACGGCGCCGGAGCGCCAGGGTTAGACAACGCCGAACGAGGGCCGCGTGGACGCCGATTTCCCCAGACACCTGCTGTTGTGCGAGACGCTCGTGGATAGCGTCGGGGCCGCCCGTTGGCGGTTCGTGCTGCACTCGATCGACTCGGGCCAGACGCTGGCCGCCAGCGACCACGAGCCAGACGCAGAGGGCCAGCGGCTCGAGCTGTGGGCCGTGGTGCGGGGGCTGGAGGCGCTCGCCCAGCCGTCGCGTGTGGCGCTGGTGTCCGGCAGCGACTACGTCCGTCGCGGGCTCGACGGCGGTGTGGCCGCCTGGCGGGCGGCGCGTTGGAAGTGGGAGCGGTTCGGCCGGCTGGTGCTGGTGCGCGACCACGACCTGTGGCGGCGGGTCGACCGGGCGCTCGAGATCCACCAGGTCGAGCACCGTGGCGCAGCGATCGCCACGGCGCCGGCGGAGGAAGAAACGGGCGAGGTGGCCCGGCCCGTCCCCAGCCAGCGGCGGCTGCGGTTCGACCGGTCGCACGCCGTGGCGCCCGACTCGTTCCGCGAACCCGCTGTGATGATCGTCCGCGGCCGCCGCGGGCACAGCGTACGGCTCTCGGCGCCCCGAGACGCCGCCCATCACCCGTTGGTCGCTGCCAGCTAGCGATTGCCGGCGTTATCGCTACCGACCCCCGAACCCGAGGAAACCCCGCTGTGCGTACGCAAATCGCCCTAGATTCGATCGGCCCGTTGCTCGAAGGCCGGCACGAGAACCCATTTGACGTGCTGGGGCCGCACCGGGTGACCGAGGCCGGCCGCGAGGCGACCGCGGTGCGGGCCCTGCTGCCGGACGCGGAGCGGGTTTGGGTGGTGGACGAGGCGAGCGGTTTGCGGCGTCCGATGCGTAAGATCCACCCGGCCGGGTTGTATGAGGCGGTGATCGATGCCCAAGATAGAGGCGTCCCGGGGCGTGCCGATCGCCCCAGGGCGACGCGTGGGCAGGGACGCTGCGCCGGCTACCAGTTTTGCATCCATGACAAACACGGCGGCGAAATGACCAAACACGACCCCTACGCGTTTACCCCCCTGCTCACCGAGTACGACTACCACCTGCTGGGTGAGGGGACGCACTGGCAGAGCTACGAGCGCCTGGGCGCGCACCTCCGCGAGATCGACGGCGTGAAGGGTGTGAACTTCGCCGTCTGGGCGCCGAACGCCGAGGGGGTCAGCGTCGTCGGCGACTTCAACGGCTGGAACGCCAAGCTCCACCCGATGCGTAAGCAGATCCCCAGCGGGATCTGGGAGCTCTTCCTCCCGGAGCTCACCGCCGGCACCAAGTACAAGTTCGCCGTGAAGCAGCTGGGGGGACGCCTCGTTGAGAAGTGCGACCCCTACGGCTTCGCGGCCGAGGTGCCCCCGCGCACGGCCAACATCGTCACCGACCTCTCGACCCACCAGTGGCAGGACGACCGCTGGGCGGCCGAGCGTGAGCAACGCAACGGCCTCGACGCGCCGATGTCGATCTACGAGCTCCACCTGGGGAGCTGGCGCCGCGACCCCGGCGAGCCGTCGCGCTGGCTCAGCTACAGCGAGATCGCCCCGCAGTTGATCGAGTACTGCCACAAGATGGGCTTCACGCACGTCGAGCTGATGCCCGTCAGCGAGCACCCCTTCACCGGCAGTTGGGGCTACCAGACCGTCGGATACTTCGCCGCGACCAGCCGCTACGGCCGGCCCGAAGACCTGATGGCGTTCGTCGACGCGCTGCACCAGGCCGGCATCGGCGTGTTCATCGACTGGGTCCCCGCGCACTTCCCCAAGGACGACCACGGCCTGCGGCAGTTCGACGGCTCTGCGCTGTACGAGCACGCCGACCCGCGTCAGGGGGAGCACCCCGACTGGGGGACGATGATCTTCAACTACGGCCGCAACGAGGTCACCAACTTCCTGCTCTCCAACGCGTTGTTCTGGCTCGACAAGTACCACATCGACGGGCTGCGGGTCGACGCGGTGGCTTCGATGCTGTACCTCGACTACAGCCGTGAGGGGGGGGACTGGATCCCCAACAAGTACGGCGGGCGTGAGAACCTCGAGGCCATCGACTTCGTCAAGAAGTTCAACGAAGAGGTCCACCTGCAGTACCCGGGCGTGCTGACCATCGCGGAAGAGTCGACCGCCTGGGGCGGCGTGTCACGCCCCACCTACCTAGGCGGGCTGGGCTTCAGCCTGAAGTGGAACATGGGGTGGATGAACGACACCCTCCGCTACTTCCGCCACGAGCCCATCCACCGGCAGTACCACCACGACGAGCTGACGTTCTCGCTGATCTACGCGTTCACGGAGAACTTCTGCCTGCCGTTCAGCCACGACGAGGTGGTGCACGGCAAGGGCTCCATGCTCGACCAGATGCCGGGCGACCTGTGGCAGAAGTTCGCCAACCTGCGGCTGCTGTACGGGTACCAGTGGACCCACCCCGGCAAGAAGCTGATGTTCATGGGGGGCGAGTTCGGCCAGTGGCACGAGTGGAACTACGACGAGTCGCTGCAGTGGCACCTGCTAGAGTGGGAGAGCCACCAGGGGATGCAGAAGTACGTCGCCCACCTCAACCACCTCTACCAGTCGGAGCCGGCGCTGTACGAGGTGGACTTCGACGCCGAGGGCTTCGAGTGGGTCGACTGCCACAACTACCGCGACAGCATCCTCTGCTACATCCGCAAAGGAAAAGACCCGCAGGACTACGTGATCGTCTGCTGCAACTTCACCCCCGTGGTGCGTGAAGACTACCACCTCGGGGTCCCCGAAGCGGTCTGGTACGAAGAGATCAGCAACAGCGACTCGGCATACTTCGGCGGGGGCGACGTCGGCAACGGCGGCGGCATCCAGGCCGAGCCGATCGAGAGCCACGGGCGGCCCGCGTCGATCTACGTCACCCTGCCGCCGCTGGGCGTGGTGGTGCTCAAGCCGCGCCGCTAACGCATCGCAGAGTTTGGGCAGGAAGCACGCGATGTTCCAGTAGCCGCCGACCTTACGTCGGCGGCTACTGGCGGTCGCATTGCTTGACCCTCTACTCCTCGCTGGGCGCTAGCGCGTCCGGGTCGCGCTTCCAGTCGATGTCGAACGAGTCGAGCACCGCGCCGCTGACTTCGCCCATTTGCTGGCGGATCAGGTTCGGCAGGCCGGCGTACATGCGGGCGTCTTTGAGGAACGCGCTGCGGAGCGAGTCTTCGCTCTCGAGCTTCTCCGACATCCGCACCACGTAGGCGATGGAACGGTCGTGGTTGAGCGCCGCTGTGGTCTCACCCACCTCGAGGCCGGCGACCGCTTCCATAAAGTCGGGGCCAACCCCTTCTAGCGGCTTGGGCTGCGAGAGCCTCACCACCGCGTTGCCCGACATCGGGTCGACGTAGCCGAGCTCCAGCCACGTGAAGGGCTCGGAGGTCTCGACCTTGATCTCGGGCTCATTGGCGAAGAACTCAACCAGAGGCACGCCGGAGGGCGAGGCGTCGCCGGCCAGCTTCTTGGCTTCGGCCAGCGCCAGGTCGGCCGCCTTGGACAGCTTCCACTCCTGCACCACGCGGTCCCGCACCTCGTCGAGTTCGGGGACCTTACGCTCGGTCTCGGCCAGCTTCATCACGATGTAGATGTCGCTGCCCGACATCGTGTTGCCGATCGCCACCATGGGGTCGTAGAGGTACATCCCGCGCTTCGCGGCCATCCGCGCCGCCAGCGGCGTGTCGTCCCCCGCGTTGAGGTCCAGCGCCTTGCCGACCGGCTTGTCGAACAGCTCCAGCACGGTCACCGGCTCGACCTTCTCGAACGTCAGGCCCGCCTCTTTGGCGACCTGGGTCAGGTCGAGCAGCTCGGCCGGGGGTTCCGGCACGGTCTGGCCGGCGTCTTCGGCGTCTAGCACCTTTGAGAAGTAGTCGTTGTAGGTCGCCTTCAGCTTGGCTTGGATCGGCTCGATGACCTCCATCATCTTCACCGGGGCCTGGTCGCGGGCCAGCATCTGGCGGATCTCCTCGCGGACGTCCTCGAGCGGCTCGTACTGCTTCGGCTTCTCGGGGGCGGCCGTCTCGTCGGCCGGCTTGGCGTCCTGGGAGGGCTCGGTCTCCATCCCATCGGTTAGGCCGTCGAAGAGGTCGGCCTCAGGCTTGTCTGCTTCCGTCTTGTCGGCCGCTGGTTGGTCCTCGCCGTCCTCGCCCTCGGCAGCGGGCTCTTCGTCCGCGGCGGGGGCGTCCTGGGCATCGGGCGCCGGATCGTCGGCCGCGGTCTCCTCGGGCTGGTACGCCGCGAGGCGGAACGGCGAGCGGCTCGGGCGGGCCGACTGCGGCTCTCCCTCGGGCTGCGGGCTCTCTGCTGGCTCGCTCGGCTTCTCGGGGGTCGCCTCCGGCTCGGCTTCGGCTGCCTCGTCTGCCTCGGACTCCGATTCGGCCGGGGTTTCGGCGTCCGTGTCCCCGTCGCTTTCCATGGATTCGGCGGGCGACTCTTCGTCGGCCGCGTCGCTGGTGGGCGACTCCTGCTCGGGCGCGTCGTCGCCGGCCGGCTCGTCACTGCCGGGTCCCTCGCTGTCCGCTTCCTCACTGGCAGGCTCATCGGTGGCGGGCTTGTCGGCCTCGGCTGCTTTCTCTCCGTCTTCTTTGGCGTCTTCCGCCGGCTCTTCTGGCGTCTCTGACCCGGCTCCGTCGCCCATCTCCGGGCTGTCTGTGGCCGGGCCGTCTGCTGCGTCGTCTTCGCCGAACAGGTCGGTGCTGGTTTTGACGAACTGCTCCTTGTTCGCTTCGTAGTACTGGGCGATCTGCTCGTCGGTGACCTCTTCGGCCGCCTTGGCGACGAAATCGTCGTAGCTGGCTTGCAGGTATTGCAGCTCAAACCTGCGCGGCACGGCGAAGCCCGGGTCGGGCGAGGGGAGCTCGACCCCCATCACGCGGACCGGCTGCGGGTCGAAATCTTTGTGCGCGTCAAAATACTTCCTGAGCTCGGCGTCGGTCGGATCGGCGACTTTGGCCACTAGGCTCTCGGCGGCGATGGGGGCCGCCTCAACCGCCATCCGGTCGTTCAGCTTCTCCCAGAACGCGTACCGCTGCTGCGGCGTGACGGTGATCTGCTCGAAGGTCAGGCTGCCGAGGAAGCTGCGTACCAGCAGCATCTCACGGACCCCCTCCAGCAGGTTGTTCAGCGAGGCCAGCGGCCCGGCGTCGCGGCCCACCTGCTTGGCGATGTCGGAGATCTCTTGCGGGGTCACGCGGTCGCGTCCCAGCCCGGCCAGGTAGTCCAGCACGGCCCCGTCGCCGATGACCATGCCTGCCTTGCGGGCCGCGTCCGCGACCACCTTCATCCGCACAACGTCGGCCTCTACGCCTTGATCTCGCGAGGTGGGCAGCGGCATGAAGCGGACGCGTGGCGGGAGCCCGCCGGCGCCCTCGCGTTCGGCGGCGGACCGCCCCGTGTACTCGATCCCGCCCATGAAACGCATCAGGCTGGCCCGTTTGGCGATCAGGGTCGAGAGGTCGCCCTCGGTCAGGCTCCCCCCTTTCCAGGTGACAGCCGTCTTGCGGCTGCCGGTCCCGGGGCCGCCCTCCCCTTGCAGGCGGTTCATAATCGGATCGCCGACTACAAACGCGAACATCAGCATCACGCACAGCACCGCCATCATCCAGCCGGTGTACTTGCGAAAAAACGTGAATGGCGTCGCCATAACGGGAGGTCTCGACCGATGGTGATGAACCGAAGGCGGAAGCTTGACCGGCTTGACAGCCTGTCGGGAGGGGCCTAAATCCCTACCGGCAGAGCACTATCGTCGACGGCCGGGCGATCCGCGAGAACGGCGGGTTCCGGAAAAGCCCCCGATTCTATGGCCAATCGACGTAAACGCAATCCCAATCAGGCTTACCGGACAGTGCGCCGGCACACAACCAGAAGGGAGAGGTGGGGATAAGAAGGAGAGAGGGGATGGGTTCTGGGCGGCTCCGACGTGGTTTCAGAGCGAGTGAGAACCCATTTGATGGACGGAAAGTTTCTAGTCGGAACTACAGCAGCCCGGCCTCAGTGTAGCCGTGCCCCCCGCATATTGCCGCTTGACATCTCGAAGCCACGACAAAGTATCCCCCTAGCTCCCTCCATCCTGACGTTCCCCTTCGAAACGCCGGCCCAGCGCGACCACTAGATACCTATGGCAAAGAAAAACGCTTCCGCCGGCGGCCACGCCCTGGTCATTGTCGAATCGCCCGCCAAGGCGCGGACGATCGGCAAGTACCTGGGCCCGGGCTTCACCGTGGAGGCCTCGGTGGGCCACGTCCGCGACTTGCCGCAGGGCGCCGCCCAGATTCCGGCCAAGTACAAGGGAGAGTCGTGGAGCAATCTGGGGGTGAACGTGAACGAGGGCTTTGCCCCGATCTACGTGGTGCCCCCCGGCAAGACCAAGCAGATCAACCTGCTCAAGAGCAAGCTCAAAGAGGCCGACACGCTCTACCTGGCGACCGACGAAGACCGCGAAGGGGAGGCCATTAGTTGGCACCTGCTTGAGATCCTCAAGCCCAAGGTGCCGGTCCACCGGCTCGTGTTCCACGAGATCACCAAAGACGCCATCCAGAAGGCGCTCGAGTCGCCGCGTCAGGTGGACGACGGGCTTGTCCGCGCCCAAGAAACCCGCCGGATCCTCGACCGCCTGTACGGGTACGAGGTCTCTCCGCTGCTGTGGCGGAAGGTGCGTCCCAAGCTCTCGGCCGGCCGGGTGCAGAGCGTAGCGGTGCGGTTGATCGTAGAACGCGAGCGCGAACGCATGGCGTTTGTCAGCGCCACCTGGTGGGACCTGATCGCCGGCTTCGCCAAGCAGGACGGCCAGCGGCTCGACGCCGTGCTCAACACGGTCGAGGGGCGGCGGATCCCGTTGGGCAAGGACTTCGACCCCTCCACCGGCAAGCTCAAGGACGAGCGGCTGCTGCAGATGGACGGCGACGCCGCCCGCGCCCTGGCGGCCAAGATCCGCAGCGGCGATTTCCGCGTCACCAAGGTGGAAGAGAAACCCTACACGTCGAAGCCGTACGCACCGTTCACTACCAGCACGCTGCAGCAGGAGGCCAACCGCAAGCTCGGCATGACCGCCCGCCGCACCATGCAGGCCGCCCAAAGCCTGTACGAGAACGGCCACATCACCTACATGCGAACCGACTCGACCAACCTGGCGGCGGTCGCCATCGAGGACGCCCGCTCGCTGGTCAAGGAACAGTACGGGGAAAAATTCCTCCCCTCGCAGCCGCGCACCTACACCGGCAAGGTAAAGAACGCCCAAGAGGCCCACGAAGCGATCCGCCCCGCCGGCCACCCCTTCCCGCTGCTGGAAGAGATGACCAGCAAGCTGGGGAGCGACGAGGCGAAGCTGTTCGACATGATCTGGAAGCGGACCATCGCCAGTCAGATGGAAGACGCCCGCGGGCGGCGGATCAGCATCACGATCGAGGGAGAAGGGTGCGCGTTCTCGGTGAGCGGCAAGACGATCGACTTCCCCGGGTACCTGCGGGCCTACGTTGAGGGCTCGGACGACCCCGACGCAGAACTGGCCGACCAAGAGAAGATCTTGCCGAGCGTGGTCGAGGGGGAGGCGCTCAAGTGTGTTGAGCTCGACCCCAAAGAACACTCCACGCAGCCCCCTAGCCGGTTCAGCGAAGCGGCCCTGACCAAGGCGCTGGAAGAACGCGGCATCGGCCGGCCGAGCACCTACGCGTCGATCATCGACACGATCCTGGCCCGCAACTACGTGTTCAAGAAGGGGGGCGCGCTCGTCCCCACGTGGGTCGCCTTCTCGGTGGTCAAGCTGCTGGAGGACCACCTCGGCGGGCTGGTCGACTACCAGTTCACCGCCCAGATGGAGGACGACCTCGACGCCATCAGCCGCGGCGAACGCAAGTATGTCGACTACCTCAGCGACTTCTACTTCGGCGGCGATAAGTCGGGTTCGGCAAACGGCGGGCCCGCGCGTCCCGGGCTGAAGCAGCAGCTCGAGAACAAGATCGACGAGATCGACGCCCGCACCATCAGCCGCATCAGCCTCGGCAAGGCAGAAGACGGCGAGGAGGTGTTCGTACGCGTCGGCCGCTACAGCCCGTTTGTGGAGAAGGGGGAGCGCACCGCGAGCCTCCCCGAAGAGACCCCGCCGGACGAGGTGCAACTGAAATTTGCCCTCGACCTGCTGGCCCAGGCCGACCGCGCCGAGGAACCGCTGGGGATCTGCCCCGAGACGAGCCAGCCGGTGTACATCAAGGTCGGCCGGTTCGGACCGTACGTGCAGCGGGGCGCCACCGAGGGAGAAGAGAAGCCCAAGAACGCGTCGCTGCTCAAGGGGATGACGGTCGAAGAGATCGACTTCGCCACCGCGCTGCGGCTGCTATCGCTGCCACGCAACCTCGGGGATCATCCGAAGCTCGAAGCGAAGATCGTCGCCCAGAACGGCCGCTTTGGCCCCTACCTCAAGTGTGGTGAAGAAACCCGCAGCCTGCCGGCCGACCTGTCGCCGCTCGACGTGACGCTCGAGCAAGCGATCGAGCTATTGAACCAGCCCAAGCAACGCGGCCGTGGCCGCGGCGCGCCCAAGGAGCCGATCAAGGTCTTCGACGCCCCATCGCCCGTCACCGAGCAAAAGATTCAGATGCTCGACGGCCGCTACGGCCCGTATGTGACCGACGGCGAAACCAACGCCTCGCTCCCCAAGGGGGTGAAGCCCGAGGAGCTGACCTTCCAAGACGCGCTCAACCTGCTGGCCGACCGCGCCGCGGCGGGGGGCTCGAAAAAGAAAAAGGCGCCCAAGAAGAAAGCCGCCAAAAAGGCCGCAAAGAAAGCGCCGGCGAAGAAGAAGACCGCCAAGAAGAAGGCCGCTAAGAAGTCGCCGGAGTAACGCGGCCGCGCCCGCGACCGTTTGCCACGTAGACGCGTCGATCCTTCCAGCAACGATTGCTGTCGGAGGATCGTTCGATGACACGTACCTGGCTCAACTTTTGTGTCGACGCGCTAGCCGCCGTGGAGTTTGCGTTTCTCGCCTCGACCGGCCTGCTGATCCACGCCTTGCTGCCGGCCGGATCTGGGCACTGGCTCACGCTCTGGGGGCTCGACCGCCACGCCTGGGGCGCCCTGCACTTTTGGGTCGCGATGGCGATGCTGGCGACTGTAGGGGTGCACCTGGCGCTGCACTGGAAGTGGGTCGTCTGCGTCGTCGGGGGCAAACCTAAGGACCACCGGCGGCTGCGGCTTGGGATCGCGTCGGCACTCGCCGTGGCGGTCCTGCTGGCGCTCGCGACGCCGTTCACCGCCACGATCCGCTCGCAAGCGCCCGGCGATGTCGAGGTCGCCGATCGGGGCGCAGTCAGAGCCGACCACGAGGCGGGCGACGCTCCGCTGCTCAGCGGGCGGACGACGCTCGGCGAACTGCAGGCCGCGACCGGCGTCACCCCCGCGATGCTCGCGCAAGAACTCGGCGTGAACGGCGTGCTCGAGCCATCGGACCGGATCGGCCCGCTGCGGCAGCACCTGGGGATGGAGATGACCGAGCTCCGCGCTGCGATCGAGCGAGCCGAGTCATTGCGGGGGGGCGCCAATCCGGAGCAATCGGAGCCGGGTGACACGGAGCGGGGCGACTAGGGGCGGTGTGACGCCGCCGTCCACCGCCCGTGGCGGTGCGTCACATCCGCTCCACCGCCTGGATCCCCAGCAGCCCCAGACCGCGCTGGAGCACCCGGGCCGTGAGGTCGCACAGCGCCAAGCGGCTGTCGCGGCTCGCCGGGTCGTCTGCCTTGAGCACCGGGCAGTGCTCGAAGAACTCCGAGTACCGGCTCGCCAGCTCGAACAGGTACGACGTGAGGTGATTGGGGCGGTAGTCGGCCGCCACGCGCTCCAGCGCCTCCGGGAAACGCAGCAGCGCCATCGCGAGGGCGCGCTCGGCCGGGTGTCCGAGCAGGATCGCGGGCGACTGCTTCCGGAGCGCTGCCGGGTCGACCCCGCCGCGGTCGAAGATGCCGCGCACGCGGGCGTAGCTGTACTGCAGGTACGCGGCCGTGTTGCCCTGCATGGCGAGCATCTTGTCGTAGCTGAACACGTAGTCGCTGGTGCGGTTGTGGGCCAGGTCGGCGTACTTGATGGCGCCGATGCCGATACGCTCGGCCGCCGCGGCGCGCTGGTCGTCTGTTTCTAGCGCCGGGCTCTGGTCCGCGATCGCGCGGGCCCGCTCTACCGCCTCGTCCAGCAGCCCCATCAGCCCCACGGCCGACCCGCTGCGCGTCTTGTAGGGCTTGCCGTCTTCGTCCAGCACGGTGCCGAACGCCACGTGCGTCAGCTCGACGTCGTCGACGCCCCATTTGCGGGCCGCGGCGAACAACTGCTCGAAGTGCAGCGACTGGCGGTGATCCACCACGTACACGATCGCGTCGGGCTGCCAGGTCTTCAGCCGGTGCTGGATGGTCGCCAGGTCGGTGGTGGCGTACAGGAAGGCGCCGTCCTGCTTCTGCACGATCATCGGCGCGTCCTGCCCGTCGATGAACACGCACACGGCGCCGTCGCTCTGGGTGGCGATCCCCTTGGCTTTGAGGTCGTCTACCACGCCGGCCAACGCGTCGTGGTAGAAGCTCTCGCCCAGCGTGTGGTCGAACGTCACGTTCAGCCGGCCGTAGGTAGCGTTCAGCTCTTCCAGGCACGCCGGCAGGTACTGCTTCCAGAGCGCCACGTTCTCGGCGTCGCCGGAGTGGAGCTTGGCGGTTTCTTCGAGCGCACGCTTGCCGATCTTGGGGTGGGCGTCGGCCAGCTTCTGGAGTTCGGGCTCTGCCTCGACCCCCTCGATGCGCTTCTGCAGCCCCTCGAGTGTCTCGCGCTGCGCAGCGTACTGCTGCTCCGCGTCGCGCGCGGCCTTGGCTTCTTTCTTCTGCTCGTCCTTGTTGAGGGGCATCGTGCGGCTCGAGAGGGCGTCGACCCGCTGCTTGGCGCGCTCGGCGGCCCGCTGGGCGTCCGGCAGCGCGCGCTTCGCCTCCTGGTAGCCGGCCAGCCGGCTGACCAGCTTGTAGAGCCGGCCGAGCTCGTCTACCGGCCGCGCGGCCAGCCGATCGGCGTCCGCTAGGTGCTTCACGCCATACAAGATCATGCCGAACTGGGTCCCCCAGTCGCCGATGTGGTTGTCGCTGATGGCCGTGTGGCCCAGCTCTCGCAGCACCCGCACCAGGGCGTCGCCGATCACCGTCGAGCGGATGTGCCCCACGTGCATCGGCTTGGCGACGTTGGGAGACGAGAAGTCGATCACCAGCGTCCGCGGCGCCTCGGTGGGAACCACCCCAAGGCGCTCGTCGGCCAGCAGGCGCTGGGTCTGCGCCGCTACCCAGTCGTCGCGTAGCCGCAGGTTCACGAACCCGGGCCCGGCGACTTCGGGCGCCTCGCACAGGTCCCCTACATCCACCTTGGAGATGATCTCCTCGGCCACCTCGCGCGGCGGGCGGCCGATCCGCTTCGCCAGCGGCATGGCGCAATTGGCCTGGTAGTCGCCGAACTTGGGCCCCTGGCTAGGGAGCACCAGGGCAAGCAGATCGGTGGGGTCGTCCGTCAGGCCGGCGAGCGCCGCGGCAAACCGGCCGCGCAGTTCAGAGAGAACATTCATTCCCAGAAGATGCCCGCAAGCAGCCCCCGCGGCAAGCGCTGGGCGTCGCCCGGCCACCCGCGAGGCGGTTGATCCACTACGACGCTTCGTGCCACGGCAGCGGCACCTTCGGCGCGTCGGCCCACAGCTCTTCTAGCGAGTAGAAGGCGCGGGTCTCTTCGTCGAACATGTGCACCACCACGTTGCCGTAGTCCAGCAGGATCCAGCGGCTTTCGGAGTAGCCTTCGATCCCCATCCGGCGGTCACCCAGGTCGTCTTCCAGGGTGTGGTCGATCTCCTCGCTGATCGCGTGCAATTGCCGGCGGCTGTTGCCGGTAGCGATCACGAAGTAGTCGAAGACCGGCGTGATCTCTCGCATGTCGAGGATGACCACGTCCTCACCACGGTTGTCTTCCGCGGTGCGGGCGGCGGAGAGGGCCAATTGCAGGCTCCTCTCGGCAGATTCTTGCGAAACGGTAAGCGGGGCGGCGATGGGCGGCTCCATCATGAGTTCGGACATGAGTTTGGCGCTGTGTTTTATTCTACTTTCGGGTGCCGGAAAGAACGACCTCGGAATACGCTGCTTCTTGACCTGCATTTTTGGCGCCAATACCCCCGCCTGTCGATGGTCGGCCGGGGCGCTACAATCGTCTACCCGGCGGATTGCGGCCGGAGATTCTGCAAATCCTCAACAAAACAGGGGTTCCGATGGGCGAGTGGGTAGAAGAGGGCGATCGCGCCCCGGCTTTCACCATGACCGCAGACGACGGGTCGAAGGTTCGCCTGGGCGACCTCAAAGGCGGCCCGGTCGTGCTTTATTTCTATCCCAAGGACGACACCCCGGGCTGCACCCGCCAGGCCTGCGCGTTCCGCGACCAGAGCGAAGCGCTGAAGAAGCTGGGCGCCAAAGTGCTGGGCGTGAGCCCCGACGACGCCGCCAGCCACGCCAAATTCCGCGACAAATACAGCCTCAACTTCCCGCTGCTGGTCGACCTCGACCACAAAGCCGCCGAAAAATACGGCGCCTGGCGGGAAAAGAACATGTACGGCAAGAAGTCGATGGGGATCCAACGCAGCACGTTCTTGATCGATTCCCAGGGCAAGGTCGCCAAGCTCTGGAAACGCGTTAGCGTCGATGGGCACGACGAAAAGGTGCTCGAGGCCCTGAAAGAATTGCCCTGATCAATGCTACCGAAGGAGCAAACTTCCGGCGGACTAAGCCCCACCGACCCGCACACGGCAGATCTTTCCGCAGATTTTTTCCTGTTCCCATCTGGCGTCAAATTCCCCCTAATCGCTATGCTGTAGAGTTGCCGGACCCCAAGGTTCTTTTCCGCTGCGCTGCCATGGACTGCGATCGCGTGTTTTTCGCGCTGACCCGGGGGCCGTTCCCTACCGGCCATCCGACCGACACCCTCGTGCAGGCCCACCTTGAGGCCTGCCCGTCGTGCAGTCAGATTGCCGAGGCGCTCCGCCCCGCGACCGAGACGTTCCACGAGGCGATCTCCCCGGCAGAAGGACGCGACCTCCCCGGCTACTGGCACGCCGGCCCGACGCACTCGCAGGCATACCGTAGGGTGGCCGCCGCGGCCATCGCGGCGCCCCCGGTCAGGCGGCTGCAACCGCACCGCCGCCCCAGCCCGCTGTCGCCCGCCCAGCAGCGCAAGGCGTATCGGCTGGTTTGGCAGTTGCTCTCCGCGTCGGCCGTGCTGGCCGTCGTCGGGCTGTTCCTGGCTTGGGCCGCCCACTTCTAGACGGCTGCGCCACCCAAACGCGACCCGTCCGCCTCTGCGGGTCGTGATGGTTTGCGCCTGCCTCGCGCGACCGATTCTTGCAACGCCGGTCCGCCCTGCGGCCGCGGCGCGAGCTATTCTTCCCGTAGGCAGCGGCTAGTGCCGTGCCCCCTCCTCTTCCGCTGTGCCCAGCCCCGGGCCGCCGTCCCCGCCTCATTGATGGAGATCCGCATGGCGCCAACTTCGGTTCGGCCGCAGCTGCTTTTGGCCGCCCAACTCGGCGCCGCGTCGCCCAAGCCGGGCCAGGCCGCCCCGGCCGTCGACGGCAAGCAGCAACTCGCCGACGCGATGGAAAGGCTGCTGGGCCGGCTCCGCCCGCCGGGCGACGTCGACCGCCGCTGCGCAGAACGCTACGCAATGCCTCTGCCGCTTGTGCTCACCCCCCTCGACGCCGATGGAAACCCTTCCGAGCAAGAGGCCATGATCGTCGTGGGACGCAACTTGTCGCGTCGCGGCATCGGCTTCTCCCACTCCGACCTGCTGCGTTGCCGGCGGGCGGTGCTGCGGTTGGAAGACGCCCTGCTCGGCCGGATGACGGTCGAGGTAGAGATCGCCTGGCGCCGGTTCACCACCCAGGGCCGCTACGAGTACGGCGCCCACGTCCGCCGGCTGCTGCCGGACCGCGTCGCGCCGGCCCGCGCCGGCTAGCGCCACGCCCCCCACTAGGCGAGCCGTCGGCGTCGGCCGCCGGAGCCCCTTGCAATAGAGTCCGTATCCCCGAGCGAAGCACGGCTATACTGATAGCCGCGCGCCGACGTCGGCGCGGGTCCCGCACTCGCTTGAAGGGGAACTGTGATGCGATGCACTGCCCGCTTGTGGATCGTGTTGGGGTGCCTGGTCTCGCTGCCGGCTTGCGCGCAGTTTGCCGGCCAAGACCCGTTTGGTTCGGAAGCCGAGGCGCCAAAGTCTTTAGACGAGGCATCCCCCGCTGAACCAGGGCCGAAGACGGGCCAGCTCATCGAAACGACGTGCTACTGGGCCGACGCCGATGCAGAAGCCAACCAACGGATCCGGCAGACCCTGCGCGAGCCTCTCAAGTCCTCTGGATTCGACTTCAGCGAAGCGGCCCTCGAGCATGTCGTCGAATTCATCCGAGATGAGTACGACCTGGAAGTGCAGATCGATCGCCGCGCGCTCGACGAGTACGGCGTTTCAGCCGATGAGCCGGTCACGGTGAATGTCCGCAATACTTCCTTGGGGAGCGCTCTCAGGCTGATGCTGCAAGACCTAGAGCTTGACTACACGGTCCGCGGAGGCGCGCTCGTTCTTACGACGGAAGATGAATCCGCCGCTTATCTGACAACCGCGGTCTACCCGGTTGCCGACCTCCTTCAACCCGATCCAAGCCGCCCGGACGACTCGGACTTCGACTCGCTGATCGATACGATCGTCGCCACGGTGAACAGCGATTCTTGGGCCGAGAACGGCGGCAGCAGCAGCGACATCCGCGCCCTCCGACCAGGGGCGCTCGTCATCTCCCAGACCGAGCGCGGTCACGAACTTGTACAGGCGTTCTTGAAGGCTGCGCGGTTGGGCCAACGCCATGCGCCCAGCCCGTTGGCCGCGCCCTCGCCACGCCTTACAACCCGGGTCTACCAGCTCGTCAGCGACCAAAATCCAGAGCCGACCTCGGTCGCCCAGCAGGTTCTGCACATGCTTCCTGCGCTGGTGCCGGAGGCGTTCGAGTCGCGCGAGCCCGACGCGGCCGGCCGGAAGCCGTTTATGCAAGCAATCCAGACGCGGATCGTCGTGCTTGACTATCCCAGCATCCAGACTCAGGTGGCCGACCAACTTGAGGCCCTCGGCATGTTGGTCAGCCGTGGCGGCGGCCAACCGTTTCGCGGCGGCGGCGGTGGACAGTTTTAGTTTGTCGGACTTGGGTCGTCGCCCCCGGCGCGCCGCAACAACCGCTCGCCATCCGACCCGCCCGCCCCGCCCCGCAAGAACGGCGCTCGCTGCGGGGGCTCGTTCCGGCCTACACTGGTGGGCATGAAGATCGGTCCAACTCTCATCGCGGACACCTACGCCGAAGCGTTCCGCATGCGCTTCGCGCGGCTCTGCGTGACCGCGATCGACCCGCACTGGCTCGACGCCGCGCTGCGAGAGTTCTGCGGCTATGGCTCCAGCGTGATCGGCTGTGACGCGGAGGTGGGCGTTGAGCGGATGCTGGCGGCGGACGACTCGCCCGACGGTCGGCCCGGCGCGCTGGTCATGGCGTTTGGGTTCTCGGGCGACGCCCTCGCCAAGGCGGTCCCGAACCGGGTGGGGCAGTGCGTGATGACCTGCGCCACGTCGGCGGTCTTCGACGCGCTGCCCGGGGCCGACGACCGGTTTGCGTTGGGCAGCCACCTGCGGTTCTTCGGCGACGGCTACCAGAAGAGCAAGCGCCACCTCGATCGCCGCTTCTGGCGTGTGCCGGTGATGGACGGCGAGTTTGTCTGTGAGGAGTCGTTTGGGGTGGCCAAGGGGGTCGCCGGCGGGAACATCATCATCCAGAGCAGAACGCAGCAGGGGGCGCTCGACGCTGCGCGCCGCGCGGTCGAAGCGGTCGCCCCGCTGCCGGGGACGATTACCCCGTTCCCCGGGGGGGTGGTGCGTAGCGGCAGCAAGGTGGGCGCCAAGTATGCCGGCATGGTCGCCAGCACCAACCAGGCGTTTTGCCCCTCGCTCCGCGGCCGACTGGAGACCCAGCTCGCCCCCGAGGCCAACTGCGCCTACGAGATCGTCATCAACGGCCAGGACGAGCAGGCCGTGGCCGCCGCGATGCAAAGGGCCATCCACGCCGCCGCCGGGCCGGGGATCCCGGCCATCAGCGCGGGCAACTACGGCGGCAAGCTGGGCAAGTTCCACTTCCACCTGCGCGAGCTGCTGGGCTGACGGACGCGTGTTGAGAAGGGGAGTAGGAGGCGCGCCGCGCAGCGGAAGCCCCGGCTGCCCGTCCCTGCACCTGTGCGAGAGGCTTTTTTTAGCCATGGCGGCAGGTTAGACTTCTGGGTCGCTGCGTCGGCGGTGTCGTCGACGATGCGCGCCTGGTGTGCCCTCAAGGCTTAGAGAGTGATGTCTGAAGAGTTGAAGCCGGAAGCGTCTGGTCCCGTCGCTAGCGACCCGTCTGGTCCCCAGCAGGTCGAAGGGGCGCCCCCCGCGGGGCAGCCGCAGGAGGCCGCCCCCGAGCAGGCAGCCCCCGAGCAGGCCGCCATGCCGCGGCCCGACGAGCCCGCGCCAGCCGAGGCCCCCGCGGCGCAGCCGTCGGTTGATCCGGCGCCCGTCGCTGATCAATCCGTTGAGCAAGCGCCGGGTCAATCCGCTTTGCCGACGCCCGCGGCTGACCAGGGCTCGTTCGAGCCGGTGCATATCGAGCCGGCGCCGGTTGTCAGCGAGATGGTGTCCGAAGCGCTCGCCAGCGCGACGGGGACCGAGCCGACCGCAGACGACGCCCGTCCCAGCGAGCGGATCAAGATCGGCGGTCGCACGGTAGATGAGCCCGCTGTCGCCAAGCCGGTGTCGCCCGGCCCCGCCGGTGACAGGCCGCGCGAGCCCAGCTCCCCCCCTCCGGGCAAGTACCCCCCACCGAACATCCGCAGCCAGCTTAGCGACGACCTGCAGGCAGAGTTCGACGCGATGGTCGCCGGGCAAGAAGTGGGCGAGATCCTCGACAACGCCTCTTCGCGCGAAGCGGTCCGCGAGATCGCGGCCGAGACTCGCCTCACCTGCACCATCAGCAAGATCCACGGCGAAGACGTGTTCGTCGACCTCGGCGGCGTCAAACAGGGGCTGCTGCCGATGCGGCAGTTCGGCGAGACCCCGCCGGAGGTGGGCGCCCAGGTCGAAGTGGTTGTCATCAAGCTCAACGCCGACGAGGGCTACTACGAAGTCACGATGCCGACCGGCACGGTCGACGTCGGCAACTGGGACGAGGTTCAAGAGGGCCAGGTCGTAGAGGTCAACATCACCGGCGTGAACAAGGGGGGCCTGGAGTGCCAGGTGGCCGGCATCCGCGGCTTCATGCCGATGGGGCAGATCTCGATCTACCGCGTTGAGCAGCCCGAGGAGTACGTCGGTCAGCGGCTGAGCTGCGTGATCACCGAGGCCAAGAAGAGCCGCAAGAACCTGGTGCTCAGCCACCGTGCGCTGATGGAGCGCGAGCGGGCCGAGAACCGCGAGAAGCTGCTGGCGGAGATCGCCCCCGGCCAGACCCGCGAAGGGGTGGTCCGCAGCCTCCGCGACTTTGGCGCGTTTGTTGACCTGGGGGGCGTCGACGGCATGGTGCACGTCAGCAAGCTGAGCTGGGAGCGGGTGAACCACCCCAAGGACGTGCTCACCGAGGGTCAGACGATTAAGGTCAAGGTAGAAAAGATCGACCGCGAGACCGGCAAGATCGCGCTGAGCTACCGCGAGTCGGTCGCCAACCCCTGGGAAACGGTCGAGAGCGATTTCCCGGTCGGCTCCAACGCCAAGGGGACCGTCTCGAAGACGATGGACTTCGGCGCCTTTGTCCGGCTGGCGCCGGGCGTCGAGGGGCTGATCCACATCTCGGAGCTCGACCACGGCCGGGTGATGCGCACGACCGACGTCGTGACCGAGGGCCAGCAGGTCGAGGCCAAGGTGGTGAGCGTCGACCTGGAGAAACAGCGGATCGGCCTGTCGCTGCGGGCGCTCAAGGCGCGGCCCGAACGGGAGCAGTCCCGCCCCGAGCCCGAGGCAGAACCGGAGCCGCAGGAGAACCGCCCGCGGATGGACCGTTCGAAGCTCAAGGGGGGGATGAGCCACAAGTCGGGCGGCGACAAGTTCGGCCTGCGTTGGTAGGTCGTACGCAATCCCGTAGGCCGGAACAAGACCGCCGCAGGCAGGCGCCGTTCCGGCAAGCGGCTGAGTACCCGCCCTATGCCGGAACTGCGCCCGCTACCGCGGGCTTGTTCCGGCCTACACGCCTCCAAGTCCTTGCCTACTGGACTCAGAAACGGCAGATCATGCACACTACCTCGACGTACTTCTCACTTGCATCGCTGCTCGTCCTGTTGGCCGGCCCCTGCTTCGCCGCGGAGCCGCTTTCTCCCCACCCGGTGGTCAATGAGTTGGCGACCGAGGGGTTTGAGGTCGCCGAGGGGGTGCGTGTCATCGTGTCGCCCCCGACGGTCGATGCGTCAATGGACGCAGAAGCCCAACGGGCGGCGGTAGCGGCGCTCGTTGGCGAGTTGAGGATGGAACAGTTCATGAAGGATTCCGTGGTTTCCCCGTTTGAGCTTTCGATCGGCGAAGCGGGCGCCGAGCTCCCATCCGCCAAGGTGCGGACGCTCGATCTAGCGTTCGTGGCGTACGGCAAGCTCGCTGTGGTGCGGGACAAGGACCTGATGCAGAGCGTGCTCGGCGGAGGACGCGGCGGAGAGGGCAGGGAGGCAGAAGAAGACGGGTTCGAGAAGTACGGTGAGGGGCTCACCCAGCAGGAGTGCCAAGAGCGCGGCTTCGACCTTCAGCTCAAGGGCGCTAGCCGCCACCACCTGACGCGGTTCCGCTTCCCGTTGATCGAGAAGGTGATGATCGCCGGCATCGTGGAGGGAGACGGGCGCGACTTCCAGGCGATGCTGGTGGAGTCTTCCATGTCGCCCGTTTCGATGCTTGACGACAAAGACTTCCCGACGGTCTGGCAAGAGATCCCCCGCGGCGCCCAGGGGGACGAGGACCTCGGCGAACCCCAACCGTGGCGCGGCCTGGCGGGCTACCTGCAGACCACCGAGCTGAAGTTCGAGCCGGGCGCGATCCTGGTGGAGTGCCACGGCGTGTTTGTTGAACCGTACGACTGGTTCAAGGGCCGCAACCTGTTGGCGTCGAAGCTGCCGATCGTGGTAAAGAACAACGTAACCGACTTCCGCCGCAAGCTGGCCAAGGCTAGCGAAGAAGTCGCCGAGTAGGTCGATCCGCCGTAGAGACGAAAAACGGACGGATGTTTGCCTCGGAGAGGCGCAAGCAAGCACGAGATACGTCGCAGTCAGGCGGCAGATGGGAGTGTTGGTCTGACCGGGCTCAATTGTTTCGCAACAATAAAACTCCTTGCGCCTTTTCGTGGCTGACCTGCTTTCTCAACCCATCTCGGTGTCCTCTGAGACTCTGTGGTTAACTAAACGTAGACCCAACCAACGGCGCCGTCGATGAACTTCATTTCGTTCTTGTTCCGCAACGTCATGCGCCGCAAATGGCGGTCGTTCTTGACCGCAAGCGCGGTGGCGATCGCGGTGGCGAGCGTAGTGGCGCTTGTCGGCATCTCGACGGGGTTCCTCGACACCTTTAAGAGCTTCTACCAGGAACTGGGCATCGACATGCTGGTGACCCGCGAGGGGGGCGCCCGCAAGCTCACCAGCGCCATCCCCGAGGAGATCTCGGACAAGATCGCTGCGCTGCCGGGCGTGAAAGACGTGATCCCCGGTTCGGTCGACATCATCTCGCTCAACGACTACGGCCTGCAGGTGGTGCCCGTGAACGGGCTGGTGCCCGGCACGTTTGTGTTCGACCACTACCGGATGACGTCGGGCCGCAAGCTAACGGTCGACGACGGGGCGGCGGCGATGCTGGGCGCAGGACTCGCCAAGGCGGTCGAGAAGAACGTCGGCGACACGCTGGAGCTGATCCCCGGCGAGCCGTACGAGATCGTCGGTATCTACGAGGCGGACAGCCAGCTCGACAACGCGGCGGTCGTGCTCTCGCTCAAGCAGCACCAGTACATGATGGACCGCGAGGGGCAGGTAACCGGCATCAGCATCGTGCTGGACGATCCCAACGATAAAGAGGCGATGGCGCGGATCAAGTCTGAGGTAGAGAAGATGGAGCGCGGCATCGTCGCCAAGCCCACCAAGGAGCACGTGGAGAACCTGCAGGAGATCCGGCTCGCGATCGGCATGGCGTGGCTCACCAGCGCCATCGCGATGGTGGTCGGCACGCTCGGGATGCTCAACACGATGATTATGTCGCTGCAAGAACGCACCGGCGAGATCGGCCTGTTGCGCGCCGTCGGCTGGACCCGCAGCCGGGTCGGCAAGATGATCCTCGGCGAGTCGGTGTTGCTGAGCGTTTTTGGGGGGCTGTTGGGGGTAGGGGTGGCCTTCCTGATCGTGTGGCTGCTGACCCTGCTGCCCCAGGCGATGATGGTCAATTCGCGGATCGACTCGGCCGTCGTCGGCCAGGGGATGGCCGTGGCGGTGATCGTCGGCGTCCTCGGCGGCGTAATCCCGGCGATGCACGCCACCAAGCTGGCGCCCGCGGACGCGCTGCGGCAATCACACTGACCCCTGCTAGCAGGTCGCAGGTCCGCCGATAGCCGCCGACCTACGGTCGGCGCGTTCTCAAGGCCCGACTGGCTCTCGCGACACGCGCCGACCGTAGGTCGGCAGCTATTGGGCTTCCGCAGATTGTGGGTCCGTTGTTAGCCTCACCGCTTTACCGCGGAGGCTGGAACCGACGTGCGCACGCTGATCTTCGAGCCCGAGTACTTGGGCCACCACTACGCCCACGTCGGCATGCTCGCCGACGCGGTGCGCGGGCTTGGCTGTGAGGTGACGCTCGCTACCTCCGCGGCGGGCGCCCGTTCCGAGGAATGGCAGACGCACCTCGCGAGACGCGGCTCGTTGCGACGGATTGTGCTCGACGGTCCCGCGCACCACGAGGCCGGGGTCCAGCGCCGTCGGCACGTGGCGGAGGTGGGCGGGATGCTTAGTCAGGCGATCGCCCAGTCGCGCGCCCAGCACGTTTACGTGACCGACGGCACCAGCCTGGCCAGCTATGCGCCCGCCGGCGCCGGCTGGCAACGGCTGCTCGGCGCCGCTGGGGTGGAAGCAGAGACGCTAGTCATCGGCGGCGCTTATTTCTACCCGTGCCTCGACCGCCGGTCGCGGTGGCGCGCCAACTTTCGTCGCTGGCAGCGCTTCCGCAAGCTCTCCCACGAGCCGTGGCGTACGGTCTTCAGCTTCGACCCACAGGCGGCCGCGTTCGGCGCGGCCAGCTACGGGCCGCTGGCCCGCAAGAGCCGCCCGCTGCCCGACCCCGTCGAACACCAGCCGCTGGTCCCGCTGCAACAGGCCCGGGGGCGGCTCGGTGTGCCGCTGGCAGGGAGGCGCCTGGGGGTCCTGGGGCAACTCCGCCACAACAAGGGGGTGGCGCCCCTGCTGCGCGCCTTTCGGGAGCACCCCGAACTGTTCGCGCCCGGCGATGGGCTGCTGCTGGCGGGCCGCTGCGAGCCAAGCATCCGCACGCTCATCGAAAGCGAGTACGCCGACCTGGTCCGCTCGGGCCGGGTGGTGTTGCTCGATCGGATGCTCTCGTCGGACGAGTTCGCCGCCGCGTTCTCGGCGAGCGACGCGGTTTCCGCGTTGTACTCCGGGCACCCTTATTCCTCCAGCGTCGTCACGCGCGCCGTCGCCGCCGGCAAGCCGGTGGTGTGCGCCGACTACGGCTGGTGCGGCGCGGTGGTGCGGCGGTTCGGGCTTGGGGAAGCCTGCGTGGCGGCCGGCTGCGAGCCGGCGGGGTCGCCCCAGCAGCTCGCGGCGTGCGTCCGGCGGGCGCTGGATCGCTCCGCGGGGCATCGCCCGAACGAGGGCGCCCGAGGGTTTGTCCGGTACAACTCGGCAGAAAACTTCACCGCCCACTGGACCGCCCGGCTCCGCGAGCGGATGGGCCTGCCCCCCTCTGCGGCGCTGATCGACTGGGGCTCGGTGGGCGCCGATTCCGACCCGGCCGGCATGCGGACAGCCGCCTAGCGGCGAACAATCGGGATGGATTGGCGTACCAAGTGGGCGTAGGATGCGTTGCTGATTGGCGTCCTACCTCCCAGAAACCCCGCCTGTGTCCGCCATGAGAAACAGCACCGTCCGGGCCCTGCTCGCTCTGCCTGCACTCGCGCTTTACGCCTCTAGCTGCCTGGCCCAAGGGGGCGCCGGCTGGGACTTCCAGCCGCGACCGTTGACGCGCATCCCCAGCGGCGTGGTGGTGGGGGGCGACACCGTGCAGGGGTGGTCGAACCCGATTTTGTTCGTCCGCGGCCAGCTCACCTCCGGCGACCTCAGCGTGGTCAACAGCACCGTCACGCGGTACGCCGAGCTGTTCAACCTGATCCTGCTGGCCAACGTGGTGCAGCAGGGCGACGATGGCTACGTGCTAGAGAAGGCCGCGATCGGCTTCTCTACTTCGATCGGGGGACGCAACGTCGTGATCACCAGCGACACGCACCGCCAGCTTGGGGCCAACCTTGGCTTCATCGGCGGCTCGGTCTTCTCGGGGAACGAAGCGGCCCTCAAGGACACGCAGCAAACCGCCCGCTACAGGTACGGGATGGTGATCGACGCGCCGACGCTCCTGCTGCGCGACGGCAAGCACGTGCTGACGACGGCGCGGTACTTCATCTGGGTCTCGCGGCGGACGGGCGACCTGGGCGTGCTGGTCTGGGCGATGGACGACCCGGGCCCCGGCGCCGACTTCCGCCTGATCGACGCCACGCCCCAACTGCTGCCCCCCAACCTGCACGAGAACCGCCGGATGCACGTCGACGGCGGCCAGTTCAACATGCTCGGCATCCCCAGCGCCACGGCGTTTGCCGTCGAGTCGCTCCCGCCGGGGACCGACGTGCCCTTCTCCCCCGAGCTGGCCAAGGCCGCCTGCGTGCGGACGTTCGACCAGCAGAAGTACGTGGCTTTGCTCACTCAGGTGGCCAAAGCGGTGGCGCAAACGGCGCCGGCCCCCTAGGGCGCCAGCACCCGCCGCAACCTGCGCGGCTGGGTAAACTGCGAGGCTGGGGGAATAGCGTTTGTAGCCCCTTGCACGCGGCTGACGATGCTACCGAACGCAACGGTTCTTCCGTACGTTCCTCGCACCGCCGGCGCGCTATGCCCCGTTCTGCCCCCACTCTGCTAATCCACACACGCCACGGCGTCGCGCTGCTCGCGTTGCTTGTGGCGGGTTGCTCGAACCACCCGGCGTACGTCTGCATGCGCGGCGATATCACCGCCAAAGGGGCGATGAAGACGTCGACGGTGATCGACAACAACGTCACCCCGGTTGCTGCTAGGGCGCTGCCGCGCAGCCCCAAGTGCTCCCCGAAGATCGCGGTGATCGACGTCGATGGGGTGCTGGTGAACCGCAACCTCGTGGGCCTGCAGTCGATGGGCGAGAACCCCGTGGCGCTGTTCCGCGAGAAGCTGGACGCCGCGGCCGCCGACCCCTGCGTGGCGGCCGTCGTGCTGCGGATCAACAGCCCCGGCGGCGGGGTCACGGCGACCGACATGATGCGACACGACCTGGTCGCCTTCAAGCTACGCACCGGGCTGCCGGTGATCGCATGTTTGATGGACGTCGGCGCCGGCGGCGCCTACTGCCTAGCAACCGCTGCCGATACGGTGTACGCGCACCCAACCACGGTGACCGGCGGGCTAGGGGTGATCTTGAACCTCTACGATATGGAGGACGCCCTAAGCCAGCAGAACATCTTCGAGCGCGCAATCAAGAGCGGCGCGATGGTCGATATCGGCAGCCCGACGCGCGCCATGGTCGAAGAAGAGAAAACCGTGCTGGAGGATATCGCCAAGCAGTACCACCGCCGGCTCCGAGCGACCGTGATGGAGGCGCGATCACAACTGGTTCAGCGACTGCCCGAAGAAGTACCCGTGCCTGGCGACCGCAACGGGGCGACCGGCGCTAGTGCTCCCACCGGCAAGCTGCCCAACGAGTTCGCCGGCACCGTATTCGATGGGCGGGTGTTTACCTCTGAGCAGGCCCTACACTTCGGCTTGATCGACAACGTCGGCTATCTTGACGACGCGCTGGCCGCGGCGCGTGGCCTCGGGGGGGTTACGACCGCGAAGACGGTGCTCTACCGACGCAATACGGACCGCGCGCTTACTCCGTACGACATTACACAGAACACACCCGGAGGCGGCCTGCTGCCGCTTAGTATCCCGGGCTACGACCGTGCACAGCTACCGATGTTCCTCTACATCTGGCAGCCAGAGCCGCTGTACGAAAAGAATGGCGGCCCTTGAGCGGGTCGCGCCTGCGGGAACCGCCAACCCGGGCGCCGATCGCTGCGAGTTTAGCGCCATTCTCTAGCCACCCCAGCGACACTCGGTGCGATGATGTTTCTATCCTGGCCAAGATGCCCGACGCGGTGCGCAGGACTGTGGTCCGCGGTCGTACTCCTGGCGGCAGGCTGCGCCTCGGGGCCGTCACAAGTAAGCATGCGAGGCGACGTTAAGGCAAAGGGCGCTATCGCGGCTTCTGCCGTGCTCGATCGCAACGTCAGGCCCGTGAATGCTTACGTGCTCGCCGGCAGCCGATGGCAGGCTCGCAAGGTGGCGGTAATCGACGTCGATGGCCTGCTGGTCAACGGGAACCTGACCGGGCCGCAATCCATGGGCGAGAACCCCGTCTCGCTGTTCCGTGAGAAGCTCGATGCGGCGGACGCAGATCCCTGCGTTGTGGCGGTCGTTCTACGGATCAACAGCCCCGGCGGATCCGTGGCGGCGACCGATATGATGCGGCACGACCTCGTTGAGTTTCGACGCCGCACTGGCCGCCCGGTGGTCGCGTGCTTGATGGACGTCGGCGCCGGAGGCGCCTACTACTTGGCCTCGGCGGCCGACGCGGTCTATGCGGGGCCTTCAACGGTTACCGGCGGATTGGGCGTCATTTTGAACCTGTACGACCTAGAGAAGGTCGACGTAGACGAAGAAGACAACAGTGGTCAGCTAGCGTTAGAGCTTCCACCGGTTGCTCAGCGGGCCATCCGCAGCGGTGAGATGGTGGATATGGGCAGCCCGTTGCGTGGCCTTGAGTCTCAAGAGCAGAAGGTTCTAGAAGGCATTGCATCCGAGTACCACCACCTGCTGCGAAGCACGATCGTTGAGTCTCGTCCCCAAATCGTCGAACAACTGCCGGGAGGTCGTCCGCGCAACCCCCAGGAAACCAACGCGACCGCGTTTGCCGGCACCGTGTTCGACGGGCGCGTGTTCACAACCGAGCAAGCAATCGAGCAGGGCCTGGTCGATCACGTAGGCTACCTGGACGAGGCGATTGCAGCGGCCAAGCAGTTGGGCGGCGTGTCTGAGGCGAAAACCGTGATGTACCGGCGCAGCAACGACCGCGCACTTACTTCTTACGACATCACGCAGAACACGCCCGGCACGGGGGCATCGCCGCTGAGCATTCCGGGGTCGCAACGCGCCGAACTCCCGCTATTTTTGTACCTGTGGCAGCCGGAGCCGCTGTACGAAAAGAACGGCGGCCCGTGATCGCGTCCGCGTTGACGCCACGAAACAAGGGCCGCCCGGGTAAAACCCGGGCGGCCCTTTTGCGTTTCGGAGGTGCTCTCTTCCGAAAGCAACCGAGTCAGATGGAGCTACTTCTTCCCGCGGCGGACCGCGACCAAGCCGAGGCAAGCCAGGGCGGCGAGCGACAACGTCGCCGGCTCGGGAACCACGTTGTTGGGGATCAGGTCGCCAACCGGGATGATCGTGAAGTCTTTCTTCGCGATCGCGGCCAGGTTGCCCAGGGTCGTGGCGGTGTTGAGCTGGTTGTTGATCGAGACCTCGATCTTCGAGGCGCCGCTAACAAACCCGACGGGAAGCGACGGGCCCAGGTCGACCGTGGTGTTGAGCGACCACGACTTCAGGCCGGTGGAGGGCGCCCCACCGGTGGTGGGGTAGTCCGTTACGAACGTGTCGGAAGCGAACAGCAGGATCGGGTTCGCCAACGCCACTCCGTCAACTTCCAAGACCGTCACCGTGGCGCCGGCGCTTGCCGACACAAAGGTGCCCGGCGTTGGGGTCACGCCGGTAAAGCTGTAGTCGCCACGCTCGGCGATCACAAAGCTCGTCAGGCCAGCACCGGGGAGCGCCATGATCGTGAAGCTGACTTGACCGTCGACTACCCCAGAGTTGCCGCCCGAAGAGCTAACGCCGAAAGCGGAGGGGTCGAAGTCGAGGTTGTTGCCCGTGGCGGTCGGGGCGCCGTACAGGGCGTTCGGAGGGACGGGCACCGAGAAGGAGCTCTCGGTGACATCCAGATACATCACGCCCCCGGGGGGGACATCGCTAAAGTCGCCGTAAATGATGGCGGCTTGCGCGCCGTTGGGAACGGCAAGAGCGCAGAGGCAGACGAGAGAAAAGATCGCGGGAATCCCCGCGAGGGTCATTTTGTTTCGCAACATGAGCACCTCCTGAAAGCTTCTTCGCGTCTTACTGTGACGCGAACTGAGTGGTAGTGAAAATCACGGTGTACTGTCTAAACGAATCCTGTCGAAAAGGGTCTGCACTGGGCAGCGTCCATACAGAATCGACTCAGATCACTAGCTTTCCAAGAGTTTGGAGGTCTCAGATCAGGAGGTCGACTCGAAAAAGGGGCGTACCCGCACTCTGCGTGGACTCATAATAGTCACGCGGCTTGCGACCTTGCAAGTGTTTTGTTTGGAAAATCCGGAAGGTTTCTGGCGGCCGATCCACTAGCCGCCAGAGCCCGTCCTGGCCATCTGCGGCAAGGCCGGATGCGGCGTAGGCAAATCCGCCTCAACTCCTTATACTCCCACGAGTTGAAGCAAACCAGCCCCTCCCTTTCCCTGCCGCTTGAGATGACCAACGTGCTGCTCCCCGACGGGAGCCAACGCCACTTTGACCGCCCCGTCACTTGTCGCGATCTGGCGGCGGATATCGGCGCAGGACTGCTCAAGGCCGCTGTCGCCGCCGTTGTTGAGGGGGACCAAGCCGACCTGTCAGCCCCGCTCCCCGCGGAAGGGGACGTGCGGGTTCGCCTGATCACCAAACGCGACCCAGAAGCCCTCGCCATCCTGCGACACTCCACCGCCCATGTGATGGCTCAGGCGGTGATGCGGCTGCATAAGGGGGTCCAGCTCGCCTTTGGGCCGACGACCGCCGGGGGCTTTTACTACGATTTCGCCCTCGAGGAGCCGCTTTCCGAGGAGGATTTCCCTGCGATCGAGGCCGAGATGGCGAAGATCGTCAAGGAAGACCTGGAGTTCGAGCGGATCAATAAGCCCCGCGACGAGGCGATCACGCTCTGCCGCGAGCTGGCTCAAGAATTCAAGGTAGAGCACATCGAGACCGGGCTGAGCGATCAGTCGCACGTTTCGTTCTACCGGCAGGGGGAGTTTGTCGACCTGTGCCGGGGCGTCCATGTCCCCAGCACCGGGATGATCGGCAAGGCGTTCAAGCTGCTGTCCGTGGCGGGCGCCTACTGGAAAGGAGACGCCAACCGGCAGCAACTGCAGCGGCTCTACGCGACCGCGTTCTTCGACAAGAAGGACCTGCAGGAGCACCTGGCCCGGCTGGAAGAGGCGAAGAAGCGGGACCACCGCGAGTTGGGCAAGCGGCTCGACCTGTTCACGATCGATCAGAAGGTCGGCTCGGGCCTGATCCTTTGGCTCCCCAAGGGCGCCGTGATCCGGCAGACGCTCGAGGACTACCTCAAGGGGGAGCTGCGACGCCGCGGGTATGAGAGCGTCTACACCCCCAATATCGGCCGCGTCGAGCTGTACGAGATCTCGGGGCACTACCCGTACTACAGCGACAGCCAGTTTGCGCCGATCGACATGGAAGACGGCGAGCGCTACCTGCTCAAGCCGATGAACTGCCCGCACCACATCATGATCTACAAGGCCAAGCCGCGCAGCTACCGCGACCTGCCGGTGCGTCTGGCCGAGTTCGGCACCGTGTACCGGTACGAGCAATCGGGCGAGCTGAACGGCATGACCCGCGTCCGAGGCTTCACCCAGGACGACGCCCACCTGTTCTGCACCGAAGACCAAGTGGCGGGCGAGTTCCGTGCCTGCATCGAGATGACCCAAGAAGTCCTGCGGTCGCTGGGGATGGACCGTTACCGCGTGCGGCTGGGTTTCCGCGACCCGACCAGCGACAAGTACGTCGGGCGTCCCGAGGTTTGGGACCGCGCCGAAGCAGAGCTGCAAGCGGTTTGCGAGTCGATGAACCTCCCCGAGATGTCGATCGAACAGGGCGAGGCGGCCTTCTACGGGCCGAAGGCGGACTTCGTGGTCACCGACTGTATCGGCCGAGAATGGCAGCTCGGCACCGTGCAGCTCGACTACAACCTGCCCAGCAAAGACCGCTTTGATCTGGAGTACATCGGCCCCGACAACACCCCCCACCAACCGGTGATGATCCACCGGGCGCCGCTCGGGTCGATGGAGCGGTTCATCGGCGTGCTGATCGAGCACTTCGCCGGCGCCTTCCCGCTGTGGCTGGCGCCCGAACAGGTGCGGGTGCTCACCGTGAGCGAAAAGTCCGAGGCCTACGGCAGAGAAGTCGAAGCCAAGCTCAAGGAAGCGGGCCTGCGCACCACCGGCGACTTCCGGGGCGTCAAGCTGGGAGCGAAGATCCGCGACGGCCAGGTCGACCTGGTGCCGTACATGTTCGTGATCGGCGAAAAAGACCGCGACGAAGGGACCGTGACCATCCGCGACCGCCTAGAAGGCGATCAGGGGGCGATGTCGTTCGACGCGGCGGTCGCCAAGCTGCGGGAAGAGATCGCCGCGCGGACGGTCCGCCAGGTCGCCGACGCCCAGGCGCCCGCCGTGAGCCTCAGCGCCGGCGCCGAGAACGAGTACTAGCCCCCTCCTCCCCCCGGTTTTTTGCCCACCAACCGATCGAGCCCTCACGAATCAAAGGCCCCGCGCACCAGACGCGGGGGGCGTCTGGCCCCTGCCGGTGGGGGCGAGCCGTTATTCTGCAGGGATAATTCGTGTAGATTCGGGTGATTCTTCGGCATTGTTATCCGTCGGCCCCGCCACTCCCCCGCCTAAGCCGCCATGACTTCCTACAACCTGACCCACCTCAAGCAGCTCGAAGCCGAGAGCATCCACATCATCCGCGAGGTGGCGGCCGAGTTCGACAACCCGGTGATGCTGTACTCCATCGGCAAGGACTCGGCCGTGATGGTCCGGCTGGCCGAGAAAGCGTTCTTCCCCGGCAAGCCGCCGTTCCCGCTGATGCACGTCGACACGACGTGGAAGTTCAAGGAGATGATCGCGTTTCGCGAGAACCTGATCCGTAAGGAGCTAGGCTGGGAGCTGATCGTCCACATCAACGAGGAGGGGGTGAAGCAGGGGGTCGGCCCCTTCACGCACGGCAGCGCCGTGCACACCGACATCATGAAGACGCAGGGGCTCAAGCAAGCGCTCAACAAGCACAAGTTTGACGCCGCGTTTGGAGGCGCCCGCCGTGACGAAGAGAAGAGCCGCGCCAAAGAACGCGTCTACTCGTTCCGCGACCAGCACCACCGTTGGGACCCCAAGAACCAGCGGCCCGAGTTGTGGAACCTGTACAACGGCCGCGTTCGAAAGGGGGAAAGCATCCGCGTCTTCCCGCTATCAAACTGGACCGAGCTGGACGTGTGGCAGTACATCCACTTGGAGAATATACCGATCCCGGATCTTTACTTGGCGGCACTGCGGCCGGTGGTGGAAATTGACGGCACATTGATCATGGTCGACGACGACCGCATGCCCAAAGAGCATGCAGAAAAAGCTGTCATGCGGAACGTCCGCTTCCGCACGCTTGGATGCTATCCGCTGACCGGCGCCGTGGAGTCGGACGCGGCCGACCTCCCGTCAATCATTCAGGAAATGCTGGTCGCTCGGGTAAGTGAGCGACAAGGGCGAGTGATCGACCACGATTCGCAAGGGTCGATGGAAGAGAAGAAAAAGGAAGGGTACTTCTAGATCGAGCTCCCAACCCGCCCACCGTGTTAGAATGAGGGCAGAGAGGAACCCAGCCATGACTCCCGTCACCACCCAGCATATTGAACTGGTCCCCAGCGCCACTCACGGTCAGAAGGCCGTGATCGCCGGCACCCGCATCCGTGTAGTGGACATCCACGCCTGGATCGAAGTGCATGGGAGGACTCCGCGCGAGATCGTTAGCGACTTCCCCCAGTTGACACTCGGCGATGTCCACGCCGCGATGACGTACTACTGGGACAACGAAGCGATGTACAAGAGGCAGTGTGAGAGAGAGGTAGAGCTTGAGGAAGAGGGTCGAAAACTCTACCCACCTAAGCTGCCCGACGCCATCCGACGGAGGGGAAACGATGGCGATAAAGTTCCATCTTGACGAACACCTCTCGCCGTCGCTAGCCATTGCCCTGCGTCGCTCGGGCGTTGATGTATCGACAAGCCAGGAAGCGGCGTTGCTTGGCGAGCCGGATCCAAACCAACTCTCGTTTGCGGTGGTCAACGGCCGGGCTTTGGTGACAAACGACATCGGCTTCACAAGACCGCCGATGGTGGAGAAAGCGGATTTTGGCATTTGCTACTGCCATTGCCAGAAGTACGCGATCGGCGAACTGGTCAAAGCCCTGCTCCTTGTTCACGAGTGCATGAGCGAAGCCGAGATGCGGAACCACGTCGAATACCTATGACCATGGCTAGCAAGTTGCGGGAGCAGGCCTTGAAATGCGACGCGGCGAAGTCGATGGAAATGGGACGGTTGTTTCATCGGACCGCTTTGTGAGCCCCGGAGACTCCAGGATGATTGCCCGACGAAAGTGCAATGCCATGTGCGTGGTTGGGTGCGTCGTAGCCTCGCTGGTCGCGACCCATGCCCAGGGCGACTACAACTGGTACGGCATCCCAACCGTCGAGTGGCTGGTCGATAACAGTGACATCATCGCGATCGTTGAGCATGAGGACGCAGATCTTAGGGTGCTTGTTGCACTCAAGGGTGACGGTGAAGCCATCGGCTCCGATCTCAGACCGCCGGAGACCCGTGTGTCCTGGCGCATCCCTCCGAAAGGTGGCAAGCAGCGCGTCGTATTCGTTAGCGAGGGCTCGCTCTTGCTGGGGGAAATTGGGATAGGGCGCCCGCTATCTATGGTCACAAAGCAAAGCATGCACGGGAGTTCCTACGGCGTGACCCAGTTTGGACGCGTGCTATTGACAGCTTCGGAGTTGATCGATGCGATCAATGACCGAATTCAAGCGTCCCCGCCTGTCGAGCTGCCGGAGTCGTCACGCACTCCTTGGCGGCCAGGGCCCGAATTGATCGAGGAACAGGGTTTAATGGTGCGCGCAGACATTCAGTTCCCGTTCGAGTCAACAGACGAATTGTTCAGCTTGCTGGTGCCGCGGACATTGGAGTGGCGTGAGCACTACGTTCAGCAACTCAGGAACGGCGACGCCTGCGAACGCATACACGCTATCCATTGCCTTTCGAAGCTCGCGGACAAGAGGTCCCTAGACGAAATTGACGTCGCGTTGAGTGTCAAAGATGTTGCGCCGGGCTTTCGGCCCTACTGGAGCTCGTCAAACGAAAAAACAATGCTCATAGCAGAAGACGTCCAGAGTGCCGCGAAGTCCGCTCTCGATAGCGTCGCACGCGAGTAAATCCCTTCTACCGTTTCCGTCATCCCGTCTCGGGTCCATCGCAAATGAGCCACCAATCCGATCTAATCGCCACCGACATCGATGCCTACCTGCAGCAGCACGAGAACAAGGAGCTCCTCCGGTTTCTCACCTGCGGCAGCGTCGACGACGGCAAGAGCACGCTCATCGGGATGCTGCTCTATGAGTCGAAGATGATCTACGAGGACCAGCTCGCTGCGGTGCAGGCCGCTTCGGCGACGCACGGCACGACAGGCGGCGGGTTCGACCCGGCGCTGTTGACCGACGGCCTCAAGGCCGAGCGGGAGCAGGGGATCACGATCGACGTGGCGTACCGCTACTTCTCAACCGCCAAGCGCAAGTTCATTATCGCCGACTGCCCGGGACACGAGCAGTACACACGCAACATGGCGACCGGCGCCAGCACGTGCGACCTGGCGATCATCCTCGTCGACGCCCGGCACGGCGTGATGACGCAGACCCGGCGGCACTCGTTCATCGTGTCGCTGCTGGGCATCAAGCACGTGTTGATCGCCGTGAACAAAATGGACCTGGTGGACTACTCCGAGGAGCGGTTCGAGGAGATCAAGCGAGACTACCGCGAGTTCGCCACCCGCCTGGAGATGCCCGACCAGCACTTCGTGCCGATTAGCGCGCTCAAGGGAGAGAACCTGATCGCCCACAGCGAGAAGATGCCGTGGTACGAGGGGTCGACGCTGATGCACCACCTGGAGAACGTGCACATCGCGTCCGACCGCAACCTGATCGACTTCCGCCTCCCGGTGCAGTACGTCAACCGGCCCAACCTCGACTTCCGCGGCTTCTGCGGCACCATCGCGTCTGGCAAGGTCCGCAAGGGGGACGAGGTGCTCGCCCTGCCGTCCAAGCGCCGCAGCAAGGTGAAGTCGATCGTCACCTTCGACGGCGAGCTGGACGAGGCGTTTGCGCCGCTGGCGGTGACGCTCACCCTGGAAGACGAGATCGACGTCAGCCGGGGCGACATGCTGGTCCGGCCCGACAACCTGCCGTCGGTCGCGGACAAATTCGAGGCCACGGTCGTGTGGATGAGCGACGACCCGCTCACGCCGGGCAAGGAGTACCTGATCAAGCACGCTTCGAAGGTGGCGCCGGGACGGATCAGCACGCTCCGCTACCGCATCGACGTGAACACGCTCCACCGGGCGGACACGCCGACCCTGGCGCTGAACGAGATCGGCCGTTGCCATATCAAGCTCAACCAGCCGATCGCGTTTGACGGCTACCGCTCGAACCGCTCGACGGGCGCTTTCATCCTGATCGACCGGGTGACGAACGTGACCGTCGGCGCGGGGATGATCCTCGACCGCGCCAGTGTCGACGCGTCCGACCACTGGGACGACGAGGCCGCCGATAGTCTGCAAGAACGCGAGAGCAATGTCACCGCCCAACAGCGCGAGGCCCGCTACGGACAGAAGCCCGCTACGGTGCTGCTGACGGGGCTGACCGCCGCGGGCAAGACGCCCATCGCCAACGCGGTTGAGCGGAAGCTCTTTGATCGCGGCCGTGCGGTCGCGGTGCTCGACGGCCAATCGCTCCGCCGCGGCGTGAGCCGTGACTTGGGCTTTTCGATCGACGACCGCAGCGAAAACGTCCGGCGCGCCGCGGAGGTGGCGAAGCTGTTTAACGACGCCGGGGTGATCGTGATCGCGGCGTTTACGGCGCCGTTTGAGGCGGTCCGCCAACGGGCGGCCGACGTCGTGGGGCGTGAGCGGTTTATCGTGGCCCACGTGTCGGCGCCGGCCGATTGGTGCCGGGCCCACGACACCGAGGGGGCCTACGCCAAAGCAGACGCCGGCGAGATCGCCAGCCTGCCCGGCGTGAACGCAGAGTACGAGCCGCCCGCTGAGCCCGACCTGGTGCTGCCGACGCACGAACTAAGCTTCGACGAGTGCGCCAACCGTGTCGTGAAGATGCTCGAAGAACGCGGCTTGTTGGGCTAATCGCCCGCCGGCGCGTGCGGTCGACTGGGCCAGAAGTCGTAACGCCAGTTTTCGACCGGCCCGATGACTGGCCGACTAAACGACCCGGGGATCGCCACCCAGAAGGGGGCGCCTAGGCATTCGGGCCGAGGGTATATCCATACCCCCGGCCCATGCCCAGCGCTAGCGCCGCACCTTATTGATGCGGCCTAGGTTTACTGCTGCCCTGTGTAGCTGCGGGGTGAAAGCATTGCAGACTACTTGCGACGCCGGCCTACTTGAGGCGGCCGAGCGTCTTCAAGATCGATTGCGCCTTGTCGACGCCACCCACCTTGGCCGCGAACCCAGCGGCTTCGATCAGGGCGTCTACCTTGACGGACTCGCCGCCGGCGGCGGACGCCTTGGCCTTCGGTCCCGGCTTGGCGCTCACCCGCTTCTTGACCCGCTTCTTCTTGGCGCCCAAGACGTTGCTCACCAGCGCCGGCGACACTTCGACGCCGGCGGCCTTCAGGCCATCGACGATGTCCTTCGGACGCGCCGTCTTATGAGCGTCGCGATACTTACGGATCTCTTCGCTCTTGTTCACCGCGGTAGCGGCCTTCTTCTTAGCCATGTCTTCCTCAAGCAAGCCCAGTGGAGTTAAATTGCGACCCAGCGATGCTGATTCGCCCTATGTCAAAATATGACACACGCGTCGATTAGATAAAGCCCCGCCGCCGCAGATAGTGCTGTTTTGTGTAAGAAAACGTGAGTAATAGCCTAAAACAATCGGCGCGACGCATGAATTGACGCCCCGGTGCGGCATGAATCGCGGCCCATCGGGTTCAGACGCTCCCTTTTCATGACGTGCTTGGCGGCTTTGCGGAGGCCGACCTCAGGGGCTAAAATCCTGAGGGTTCTGACGACAGAACCGGTCACCCTACACACCAGATGGTTGCAAAATGGCTTGGCTATTCGAGCGGACGGTAGAAATGGCGGCCTGGATCGCGATGCTCATGGCGTGGATCGCGGCCGGGTGGGCGGCCTATCTGGCGATCACTTGGTTCAAGGTGCGCAGCGACGAGATCGTCGCCTGGCAGTGCTTTCAGCATTGCGCGATCGCGGCCGCGGCGTGCGTCGGGTTCTCGGTGGCGCTGGGGGCGCTGGCGTGCGTCGATCGGTTCTTGTTCGACGCGGGCGAGGTGTGAGGCCCACGAGGCGTGAGGCCCACGAGGCCCGAACCGCGTTGCGGCATGAAGAGCAGCGGGGTAAACCGCGGCGCTGCTGCCCCGCGCGGTCAGAGGCTACTTGAAGTCGGCCATCTTGCTCACGTCGACCTGCTTGCCGACGACCAGCAGCACCTGGTCGGCCGAGAGGGTGTACTGGCCGTCCGGGAACATCGCCAGCTTTCCGGTCAGGGCGTCCTTCACGCCGACCACCCACACGTTGAACTTCTTGCGGACCTGAATCTCTTGAAGGGTCTTGCCCGCGTACGAATCGGGGACCGCGATCTCTAGGAAGCTGTACTCCGGGTCGATCGGCAGCCAGTCGATCACGTTGGGGAACGTGATCCGGTCGGCGAGCTGCCTGGCGATCTCTGTCTCGGGGAAGATCACCCGGTCTACCCCCAACGCCTTGAGGATCCGCCCGTGCTCCTCGGTCACCCCTTTAACGATGATCTGCCGCGCTTTGAGCTCCTTCGCGTGCAGGGTGGCCAGCAGCGACTGGGTGATGTCTTCCCCCATGCTGATAAACACCGCCGAGGCGGTGGCGATCGGCAGGTGGGCTAGGGTCTCTGCTTCGCGGGCGTCGCCGATTACCGCTTCGTAGAGGGCGTCCTTGAGCGACTCCACCCGGTCCTCGCTCTGGTCCATGCCGGTCACACGCCCGCCGTGCTCGCTCAGCCGCCGCGCCAGCGCGCTGCCGAACGACCCGAGCCCGATAACGACAAAGTGTTTGTATTCGGCCATAGCAAGTTCAGCGGTTGCGGTTGGGCGTTAGCCTACCAGGGGTTCTTCGTTGACGAATTGTACCGGGTTGCGGCGTTCGCCGTGCGAGAGGGCGACGAACGTCGAGATCGGCCCCAACCTGCCCAACAGCATCAGCGCGATCAGCACCAGCCGGCCCGGGACGCTCACAAACGCCGTGATGCCCGTGCTCAAACCCACCGTCCCGAGCGCCGAGATCACCTCGAAGGAATACTGCATAAAAGAGTTGCGCGTCGAGAACTGCTCCGGGTCGGGCGATTCAATCGACAGCAACATAATCAACGCCGTGACCGCGATGGCGACAAACAGCATCAGCGTGGCGTTCGCCCGGTCGATGCTCTCGTCTGGCAGCGTGCGGCGCCAGAGGTTCACACGGGTGTAGCCGCGGAAGGTGTTCCACGCCCGCACCAGCAGGATGGCGGCTGTGGTCACCTTAAACCCACCCGCGGTAGAGCACGGGCCGGCGCCGATCATCATCAGCAGCATGCTCACCAGCAGCGACGCGTTGCTGAGCGAACCCATCGGGATGGTGTTGAAACCGGCGGTCCGGCAGGTGACCGATTGGAAACACGACACCAGCACCCGCTCGTGCCAGGGCATCCGCACCAGGGCGTTGTTCCACTCCAGCAGCAGGATCGCGACGGCGCCCAGCACCAGCAAAACGCCGGTGCCGGTGAGCATGAGTTTCGAGTGGAGCTGCAGCCGGTTCCAACCGTCGCGGAGGCCAAACTTAAGGTTGCGCTGGATGTCGAGGATGACGGGAAAGCCCAGGCCGCCGGAGATGATAAGCACGGCGATGATCAGATTGACGCCCCAGTCGCCCCGGTAGCCCTCCAGGCTGTTGGTCTCCAACGCAAACCCTGCGTTGCAGAACGCGGACACCGAATGAAAAATCGAATGCCACGCCGATTCCAATACAGGGCGCCGCAGCCAGAGCGTTGCGTGCGCGAACAGCAGCAGGGCGCCAACCGCCTCGAACAGCGCCGCAAACAACAGCACGCGCGCCAAGATCCGCCGGAGGTCGGTGGTTTTCCCCTCGGCGGCGCCGATCGTTTCCGCCAGCAGGGCGCGTTGCCGCAGGCTGCTCTGGCGGTCGAACTGGATCACGATGAAGGTGGTGACCGTCATGATCCCGACCCCGCCCACCTGGATCAGCGCCAAGATCACCAGTTGCCCCAGGAAGGAGAACTCCGTGGCGGTGTCGCGGACGATCAAGCCCGTAACACACACGGCGCTGGTTGCGGTGAAAAGCGCGTCGTCTACCGAGATAGGGAGGGCGCTATCAACCCGGCAAGCGGGGACCATCAGGGCCAACCAACCGACGACGATCAGGCCGACGTAGCAAATGAGCGAGGCCCGCGCCGGGTACTGGGCGACGGGACCGGTAACTTTGGCCATGCGGGCAAACGTGCGGCGTTGGTGACACGGGGGGGCCCCGGTGCGAGGCGGACCTGTCGGGGGGTTCTACCAAAACCGGCCGAGAGTCGAAATAGACCGCCGCGGCCCGATCGCGGCGTTGGACAGCCGGTTTCGCTCCCCCGGCCAAGGGTCGCCGCAGGATGCACGGCCCCCGGTGGAGCGGGCCGGCGTCCCTGGGCGGGCACGCGGACGCCCGCCGAGGCTCTGGGGGGCGTGGGCGAGGGGGCGCGTAGGGGCCGCTTGTTCCCTAGGAGGGCAGGGGCGCGATCCGATAGACTTTCGGCGTGAAGCAAACGGCTCCCGTAGCCGGCGCGGAGGCGGCCGACCCCGGTCGGCTCCGCGGGCTGGCCGACTATCTTGCGCAGGACTCCGGCCTGGCGCGTGTTGCGGATTGCCTGGCAGCGGGGCAGAGCGGCACGCTGGGGGGCGTCTGGGGGGCTTCGCGCGCACTGGTCGCGGCGGCGCTAGCCGGCCGGGCGCCCGGCGCCCTGGTGGTGGTGTGCCCGCGGCAGGCAGACGTCGACCCGCTGGCCGGAGCGCTCCCGCTGTTCGCGCCGGGACGCGTCGCGCGTTTCCCTGCCTGGGAGACAGAGCCCGACCAACGCGTCGCCCACGACGAGACTTTTGGGCTGAGGCTGCGCAGCCTAGCGGCGCTTTCGGGCGCCCAGCGGCTCGATCGGCCGAAGCTGGTCGTCACCAGCATCCAGGCGTTGATGCAGCCCACCCCGGCAAGAGACGCTCTGGCGGGCGCCACCCGCAGCGTGCGGGTTGGCGAGTCCTTCGACGCAGACGCTTGGCGGGAGTGGCTGCTGGCGCAGGGGGGCGCGCAAACCTCTGCGGTGGAGCTGCCGGGCGAGTTCGCGGTACGGGGCGGCATCCTCGACGTCTTCGCCCCCGACGCCGAGCACCCGTTGCGGATCGAGCTGTTCGGCGACGAGGTCGAATCGATCCGCCCCTTCGAGGTCGCCACGCAGCGGAGCCTGGGCGCGCTCGACCACGCGCCGCTCACCATGCTCAAGCCGGGCGCCTCGGACCGCTCGCACTTCACGGCGTTCCTCGCCCCCGATACTTGGTTCTTGCTGATCGAGCCGGCCGACATCGCCGAAGAAGGGCGGTTCTACCTCGAACGTTCGACCCGCCCGCGTGACTGCCACAGCGTGCGAACGACCCTGGCTGAGGTCTATAAGTTCCCCAGCGTTACTGCCGCGGGGGTGCCGGCCGGGTCGCTGGAGGAGACGCAGCACCTGGGCTTCGAGTCGGTGGAGCGGTTCAGCGGCGACGTGCACAAGGTGCGTAACGAGCTGGAATCGGTCGCGGACAAGAACGAGGTATTCATCGTCTGCCCTACCGAGGCAGACACCGAACGCCTGGCGGAGCTGTTTGCCGACAGCCCGCTAGCAACCGAAGACCGGCTGCGGCTGGTGGTGGGGCAGCTCGGCGAGGGGTTCCGCTACGTCGGCCGCAACGCGGTGGTGCTGAGCAGCTCCGAGCTGTTCAATCGGCACGACGTGGTGCGGGGCTCGATCCGGCAGGTCGCGGCGCGGGCGATCGACTCGTTCCTGGAGCTGCGTGAGGGGGACCTGATCGTCCACATCACGCACGGCATCGGCCGCTACCGCGGCATCAAGCTGCTGGAGAAAGAGGGGGCCGCCGAGGAGCACCTAGAGCTAGAGTACTTCGGCGGCACGCGGATCTACGTGCCGGCGTCGAAGATCGAGCTGGTGCAGAAATACGTCGGCGGCAAGAAGCTCAAGCCGCCGCTGGCGCGGATCGGCGGCAAGGCGTGGGTCCGGCAGAAAGAAGCGGCCGAGCGGGCCACCACCGACCTCGCCGCGGACATGCTGGAACTGCAAGCCCGGCGCGACGCGCGGCCCGGCGTCAGCTTCCCCAGCGACACGCACTGGCAGCAGGAGTTCGACGCGGCGTTCCCCTACCAAGAGACCCCCGACCAGCTAACCGCCCTGGAGGCGATCAAGGACGACATGCAGGCCCCGCGCAGCATGGACCGGCTGCTGTGCGGCGACGTCGGCTTCGGCAAGACCGAGGTGGCGATGCGGGCCGCGTTCAAGGCGGTGGACGCCGGCTACCAAGTCGCCGTGCTGGCGCCCACCACGGTGCTGGTTGAGCAGCACGGCCGCACGTTCCGCGAGCGGATGGCGGAGTTCCCGTTCGAGATCGCCTCGCTCTCGCGATTTTGCACCAAGGGGGAGCAGACCAAGCTGATCAAGCGGGCCAAGGAGGGCTCACTCGACATCCTGATCGGCACGCACCGGCTCGCCTCGGCGGATGTTGAGTTCAACAATCTGGGGCTGCTGATCATCGACGAGGAACAACGCTTCGGCGTGGCGGTGAAGGAGCGGCTCAAGGCGCTACGCTCGGCCGTGGACGTGCTCACCATGACGGCGACCCCGATCCCGCGGACGCTGCACATGGCGCTGTTGGGCGTACGCAGCATCTCCAACCTAGAAACGCCGCCGGCCGATCGTTTGGCGGTCGAGACGCGCGTCTCGAGGTTCAGTGACGAGATGATCCGCCACGCGTTGTTGCGGGAGCTCAACCGCGGCGGGCAGGCTTACTTTGTTCACAACCGCGTGCACGACATCCTCAAGGTGGCGGCCCGGATCGAAGAAATCGTTCCGGAAGCCCGCGTCTGCGTCGGGCACGGGCAGATGAACGAGCACGAGCTGGAAGAAGTGATGACCCGCTTCGTGCGGCACGAGTACGACGTGCTGCTAGCGACCACGATCATCGAGAGTGGGCTCGACATCCCCAACGCCAACACGATGTTCATCGACGACGCCGACCGCTACGGGCTGGCGGACCTGCACCAACTGCGGGGACGCGTGGGCCGCGCCCAGCGGCGTGCCTACTGCTACCTGCTGGTGGACGAGGACCGCCGGCTCACCCCCGAGGCGGCCCGCCGGCTGCGGGCGATCGAGGAGTTCAACCAGTTGGGCGCCGGCTTCGCCCTGGCGATGCGCGACCTGGAGATCCGCGGCGCCGGCAACCTGCTGGGGACCGAGCAGTCGGGCCACATCGCGATGGTGGGCTACGAGATGTACTGCCAGCTCTTGGAGAAGGCGGTCCGTCGGCTCAAGAAGATGGCGCCCCGCGAGATGGTGGACGTCACCATCGACCTCCCTGTCGAGGCCTTCTTGACCGCCGAGTACGCCGGCGACATGCGGAGCCGGATCGACCTCTACCGCCGTCTGGCGAGGATCACCAGCGAGGCGGAGGTAGACGACTTCGGGGCGGAGCTGCTCGACCGCTTCGGCCCCATCCCCGACCCGGTGACGCGGTTGCTGGAGCTAGCACGCCTGCGGGTTTGGGCGCACGGCTGGGGGGTGACGCTGGTGCGGCGCGAGGACAACTACCTGGTGTGCGGGTATTCGTCGAGCCAGAAGGTCAGGAAGCTGGTCGAGGCCTCGGGGGGGCGCCTGCGTGTGGCCGACGCGTCGAGCGCCTACCTGCCTCTGGGTGCGGGCAGCGGCTCGGGCGGGGGCCACGCGCCGGCCGCGTTGCTCGAGACCGCTAAAGCGCTCTTGCGGCCCGCTGGCGCGGCCCCGTAGACTCCCGCCGCTCCGTGTCCCAAGATTCTCCCACCAAGCCGGGTCTCCGTGCCGCAAAAGCTCGCCAGGCTGATGTTTGCCGCCCTCATGGCAGTCGCGGTAGCGGCATGCGCCCAACCCGATGCGCAGCCGGCCTCCAGCCCCCAGCCGATGCCGGAGTGCCAAGTGATGGCGCGGGTAAACGGCCAGGTGATCGTGGCCTGCGAGGTGCTGTGGCAGGTGAATCTGATCCTAGAAAAGAACAAGGGGCGCATCCCGCCCGACAAGCTCGACGAGATCACCCAAGACCTCGTCCGCCAGCACGTGATGATGATGGTCGACACCCGCATCGCGTACGGCGACTTCCGGGCCACCGTGCCGCAGGCAGACATCAAGGCGATCTACGAGAAGCTGGGGCCGATGTTCGATGAGCAAGAGGTCCCCAAGCTCATGAAGGGGGTCGGCGTCACCGACCCGCGCGATCTGGAGCCACGGCTCCTGGAGCTGCAGACCTCGATGCGCGAACGGCGCAGCGACTTCTTCACCACGATGATCGCCCGGCAGTGGGTGACCGAGAGCGTGAAGATCGACCGCACCGTCACACACGAACAACTGCTGGACTATTACGAGAACCACGGCGACGACTTCGCCGTCGCGAACCGCGCGCGGTGGGAAGAGCTGATGGTGCGGTTCGACCGCTTCAATGACAAGTCCGCCGCGTACCGCGAGTTGGCCGAGATCGGCAACCTGGCCTTCCAAGCGATGGCCTCCGCCTCGCCTTCGCCGGACGAGCCGGTGTTCGGCGAATTGGCCCGCCAGCGTTCGCACGGGCTTGAAGCCAGCGAGGGGGGCGTCCACGACTGGATCAACAAGGGTTCGCTGGCCGCGTCGCGGCTGGACGAGGCCTTGTTCACCCTGCCGGTCGGCCAGATGAGCCCCATCGTCGAGAGCCCCTACGGGTTTCACATCGTCCGTGTGCTGGAGCGCCAAGAAGCGGGCAAGACTCCGTTCACCGAGGTGCAGGACGAGATCCGCACGTCGATCCTCAACGAGCGGCAGCAGGCCGCCTACGACGACCACCTCGCCGCGCTGCGGAACAAGGCCCGCATCTGGACCGCTTGGGACGGAGACCTCCCCGGCCCCGAGTACGCCGCGGCCCGCGATGCGGCGCAGCGCCGCTAGTGCCGGTTGCTGATTCACGCTTGAGCGTGGGGACTGGTCGCGTCAAAATCGGGCGGTGACGCCAGACACCTTTTCTTCGACGTCCGCCGCGGTTCGAGCATCGATCGACCGCCGTGGCTACGGCCTCGTTCGCTCGGTGGTCTCCGCAGCGACGGTCCAGACCCTCCGCGACGCGGTCGCGCACGTTGGACAAGAGGGCTCGGCGAAGCGCGGGCTGCTGGCGATCCCGGCGGTCTGGCAGCTAGCGTCGTCGGGGCCCGTCGCCCAGTGGGCCCGTGCTGTCTTGGGGGAGCACGCCCGCCCGGTACGCGGGATATTGTTCGACAAGACCGCCGACGCGAACTGGCTGGTCGCTTGGCATCAAGACTTGGTCTTCCCGGTCGCCAGCCGGATCGAAACCCCCGGCTTCGGGCCTTGGAGCGTCAAAGACGGCGTGCCGCACACCGGCCTGCCCCGCGTGGTGCTCGAGGACATGCTGTCGGTCCGGCTTCACCTAGACGACTGCGGCACTGCTAGCGGCGCGCTTGAAGTCGCCCCGGGTTCGCACCGGCGGGGGAAGCTGGGGCGGGACGAGATCGAGGCGCTGCTCGCCGAGCGCAGCGCGGACACGTGTCCGGCCCGGGCGGGCGACGTGCTGCTGATGCGTCCGCTCACGCTGCACCGCAGCTCCAAGGCGTCGGCGCCGTCACGCCGGCGGGTGGTCCACCTGGAGTACGCCGGCAGCGGCCTGCCGGGGCCGCTGCGCTGGCCGCAATGGTCTGCTAGCTAGTCCAGCATTCAATCGACGGGCTAGGCTTGCACGTTGGGTCCGACTGGCTCTGCCTCACACATCGCAATCAGCTCGTCCTTGCCGACGCGGTGGCAGAAGTCGCCCAGCGTCTCGCCGGGGGAGCGTTCGGAGGCGAACACCCGGAGCACCGCGGTCAGCTCGTCGACTACTTGGTCTTCTGGGACCAGGTCTTTGTAGATCCAGTTGAGCCGGTGGCCGAGCGTGTGGCCTCCCAGGAAGATGGTGAACTTGCCCTTTGTCTTCCCCACCAGCCCGATGTCGGCGTTGTAGGGGCGGGCGCAGCCGTTGGGGCAGCCGGTCATGCGGGTGGTGAACACCTCGTCCTGCAGCCCCAGCGCCGCGATCTTGGGCTCGAGCTGGTCCATGATGCCGGGCATGACGCGCTCGCTCTCGGTGACCGCCAAGCCGCACAGCGGGAGTGCGGGGCAGGCCATCGACCAGCGGCGCACCGTGCTGAACTGGTCGGAGAGGGGGACGCCGTGCGAGCGTAAGATGGACTCTAGCTTGTCGCGGTCTTGCGGCTGGATGTCGCAGAAGATGGCGCTCTGGTGCGGGGTGAGCCGCAACGGGGGCGCCAGCGTCTGGCACACCTCGCGCAGTGCAGACTTGAGGCGGAAGTCGCCCTCGTCCTTAATGCGGCCGTTCTCGACGTTCAGGCCGTAAAACCAGCGGCCGTCCCCTTGTTCGTGCCAGCCCATGCAGTCGTTGTAGCCGGTCACGGGGGCGTCGCGTGGCGCCTCGAGCGGGGCGCCGAAGTACTCTTCAACCTTCGAGGTAAAGCGGTCGAGACCCCAGTTGTGGATCAAGTACTTCATCCGCGCGACCTTGCGGTCGCTGCGGTTGCCGAAGTCGCGTTGCACCTTGACGACGGCGATCGCGATGTCGACGGCCTGGGAGGCCGGCACGTAGCACATCTCCTGGCCGATAGCCGCGAAAGTTTTGTCCGCGCTGGGGGTGACCCCGAAGCTGCCGCCGACCAGCACGTTGTAGCCGACAATCTGGCCGCCCTCGCAGATCGCCAGGAAGCCGAGGTCTTGGGCGTACACGTCGCAAGAGTTGTCGCCCGGCAGTGAGACGCCGATCTTGAACTTGCGGGGCAGGTAGGTCTGCCCGTAGATCGGCTCGACGTCGTAGCCGCCCGAACCATTGGCCCCCGGCCCGCCGCTGCCGGCCAGCGCCTTCTCGCCGGTCTCGGAGTCGGTCAGCCAGATCTCGTAGTAGGCGGTTGTCTTCGGGTTCAGGGCCGCGGTGAGCTCGTCGGCAAGCCGCTGCATCTGGTCGTAGACGGGGTCGGTCTTGTACGGGGCCGGCGAGCACATGACGTTGCGTTTCACGTCGCCGCAGGCGGCCAGCGTGGTGAGCTGGCTCTCGTTAATGCCGCGGATCACCTGCTTCAGGTTCTCCTTCAGCACGCCGTGCAGTTGCAGGCCCTGGCGGGTGGTGATGCGGAGGGTGCCGTTGCCGACTTGGTCGCACAGGTCGAGCTGCGCCAATAGCTGAGCGCTGGTGAGCCGGCCCCCGGGGATCGCCGAGCGGATCATCATGCTGAAGAACTTCCCGCCGGGGACCTTCGCGGCGCGGGCCTCGGCTCGGCGGTCGCGGTCGTCCTGCTCGTACGTGCCGTGGTGCTTCAGGACATTGGTGGTGTCCTTGTCGAAGTTGGGCGCGTCGTTGGCGAGCTCCGCGGCGATCGTGCCGCGGAGGTAATGGCTTTCTAGCTTGACGCCCTCAACGGCGCTGAGCTTGGCGGGCTCGTCACTCATACGTATTCCGTATCGAAAATCAGGGAATCCGCGGGGGATCGGCCTGGGGAGATTGGGCCGGTCGCGGGATTTGGGTGGCAGAAAGGATCATACCGGCCACGCCGCCACCCGGCCAGACGAAGATGGCCCGCCGCGGTACAATCACCCCCACAAACAACGGAGCCTACCAGATCCAGCGGCCGACGGGCTCCGCCCCGTCGGCGCAGCGGAAAAGCAGCGTCAATCGAGCTGCGCCGACGGGGCGGAGCCCGTCGGCCACTAGGAGGGGGCACAATGGCGACCATCATCGACGGAAAACGCATCGCGGCCGAAATGCGGGGCGAACTCGCCGCCAAAGTGGCGGGGTTCGCCTCGGAGGCCGGCTACGCCCCCTGCCTGGCGGCGGTGCTGGTGGGAGACGACCCCGCCAGTGCGGTATATGTCCGCAACAAGGGGCGGAGCTGCAAAGAAGTGGGCATCACCAGCCGGCTGATCCGGCTGCCCGCCGAGACGACGCAGGCCGAACTTCTGGGGCTGGTCCACGAGCTCAACGCCGACCCGCAGGTCCACGGCATCCTGGTGCAACTGCCGCTGCCCGGGCAGATCGACGCCGACAGCGTGCTGCACGCCATCTCCCCGGCAAAAGATGTTGACGCGTTCCACGCCGAGAACGTTGGGCTGCTGGTGCAGGGGCGGCCGCGGTTCTTGCCCTGCACGCCCGCGGGCGTCCAGCAACTCCTGCTGCGTAGCGGCGTGACGATCGCCGGGAGCCACGTAGTGGTGGTGGGCCGGAGCAACATCGTCGGCAAGCCGCTGGCGATCATGCTGGGGCTGCGGGGCGAGGGCGCCGACGCCACGGTGACGCTGTGCCACAGCCGATCGCGCGACTTGGCGGGCATCACCCGGCAGGGGGACATCTTGGTCGCCGCGATCGGGCAGCCGGGGTTCATTACCGCCGACATGGTGAAGCCTGGCGCCGCGGTAATCGATGTCGGCACCAACCGCACCGACGCCGGGCTGGTGGGAGACGTCGACTTCGCGGCGGTCTCCGAGGTAGCCGGCTACATCACCCCCGTCCCCGGGGGCGTCGGGCCCATGACCATCACGATGCTGCTGTACAACACGCTGGCGGCTGCACGCGGGCTCGCGGGCGATCGAACCACTCGATAGCGCGATCGCGTCACGCTTGACTGCCTGTGCTAGCAGGGGCTAGAGCGTCCGCTGCCGCAGCGCCTCGTAGAACAACACGGCCGCCGAGGCAGCGACGTTCAGGCTGTCCGCCACCCCCTGCATCGGCAGGCGGATGGGGGTGACGCCCACGCCACGCCACGCGTCCCCCAGGCCGGCGTCTTCGCTGCCAAACAACAACGCGGCGCCGCGGCGGAAGTCTACCTCGTGGTACGGGAGCGACGCCTCGGGACGCGTCGAGTAGATCGGCAGCCCCAGCGACGTAAGCCAGCGGTCTGCTTCGGGCTCGGTCGCATCGCAGACGTTGGGCTTAAACACCGCGCCGACGCTGGCCCGGATCGCGTTGGGGTTCATTAGGTCGGCGCCCCCGACGACAATGACGGCGTCGACGCCGGCGCCGTCGGCGGAGCGGAGGATGGCGCCGACGTTGCCCGGCTTCTCCAGGCCCACCAGCAGGGCGATCACCGGGGCCGCGGGGAGCGTCAACTCGGTCAGCAGTCGGGCGGGCGCCGCAACCACCAGCACCACGCCGTCGCCACGGTTGCCGAACGCCAGCCGCTCGAAGACCTCCGGCGTCACTTCATGCAGGGGCGCCGGCCCCGACCCGAGCAGCGCCGCTGCTTGACGGGCCGCCTCGGTCCGCGCGAGCCCGCGGCAGACGAACGCCTCGACCGGTCGGACGCCCGCCTCGAGGGCGCGCACGATCTCGCGGGCGCCGTCTACCAGCGCCTCGCCGCGTTTGCGTCGCTCGCGGCGCTCGCGCAACGCGGCCGCGTGCTTGATGCGTGGGTTGTTGCGGCTGGAAATCGAGAGGCCGTTCACGCAGATATCTTTGCTCGGCGGCGGGCGGCGAACCCAAACGCGATCAGCCCCGCGGCCAGCGTGCAAGACGCGGGCTCGGGGATCGCGGCCATCGACGGCGCGGCGAGCCCCGCCCCGAGGAACGATTGCCGCAAGAAAAACCAATCGGATAGATCAACAAGACCGCTGGCGTCGAAGTCGCCGTACTGGGGGCGGTCCGATTCGAGCATAGACGCGGTGTCGAACCTCCAGAAACCGACGAACATCGACACGTCGCCCTGGTCGAGCGAGCCGTTCTGGTTCAGGTCTGCCAGCAGCGTCGTCGCCAGCGGGTCGAAGAGACTCACGGCTAGATCGATGTAGTGGCCGATGGCGTCGCTGCCGGTCGAGAGGGCCGAGAACTCCCACCACTGGTTGTTGAAGTTGAGCGGGTCTTTGGGGGCGGGGGGGCTGAAGCTGAGGAAGTCGACCCCGGTGTCCGCGACCCAGAAGACCGACGTGCCGAACGAGAAGTCGGTGACCGAGCCGCCCACCTCCAGCTCGCGCTCGGTGTTGTTTCGGCTCGTGCCCCCCTCGAGGTCGAGGTCGACGATCTCGCCGTCGATGTAAAACTGCACGCCGTCGCGTCCCGTGCCGTTGCTGTTCACCCGGTACTCGAGGTCGACCTGCTGGGTGTAGTTCTGGAAGCTGGAACTGCTGGTGATGAACCGCTCGGCGCTGCGGGTGTAGGTCAGCCCGTACAGCGTGTTGGGGTCGTACCCCTCGACGACGCCGTACTGCCCGCCGGGGCCAACCACCGACTCCAGCTCGTTGTGGGCGTACAGGCGGTAGGTCCCCTGGCCCAGGTTTCGCAGGTTGGGGACCTGGGCGGTGGTGAGCCAGCCCAGGTCCTTCTTGATCTCGGCGCGGAAGTCGCCCGTCGAGACGTTGCCCATCACGTCGAAGGGGTTGCCGTACTCATCGCTGTAGGCGCCGAACGTGGTGGGCTGCACGCCGTGGGTCGCGGTGTTGTAGGTCTCGTAGGACTGGGCGTCGGCGTTCCAGACGTAGCTGGAGTAGTCGGCGCTGTTGATCGAGCGCACGGCGCTGGCGTGCCCCGAGCCGGCGCGGTGCCCCAGTTCGTGGATCAGCACGTTGTCGTAGAACCCGTTGGTGACCTTGGTCTGGATCTGGATGTCGTTGGTGCAGCAGTACACGCCGGCCCAGCCCTGGCCCTCGCTGGCCTGGGTGCCGCTGACGTCGAAGAGCTGGGCGTAGTAGCTGCTGGGGCTGCCGTACCCCAGCGAGGCCGCCACGGACTCGGCCGTCGTGCGGTAGTTCGACGGGCGCGTGCGGTCCGCGTTGAGCGTGACGGGGATGTCGAGGACGACCACGTCGCCGCTGGCGTCGCGCTTGTACGCGATGTCCAGCTTCCCGCCGGAGTTGCGAGCGTAGAACTCGCGCATCGTCGACTCGAAGCTCTTGATCTGATTGATCTGCGTCGCGCCCAGAGCGGGGTCGCTTGTGTCGCGGATCACCATGTAGAGGGCCGTCTTGTTCCCCAGCGCGCGGTTGCTGGAGTCGACGGGGAAGACCTGCCCGAGCGAAACGCCGGCCATGCAGGTCCAGAGAACGAGCGCACCGAGTGCGCGGGACCGCCGATGCATGAGCTGGTTCCGTCCGAAAAATGAATGTGTCTGCTATTGGCTACAATAGTGACGTTTAGCGTAACTCACAAGCAGATGGACGAGGTCATGATGTCGCGAAACCCGCAAGACGCCCAGGCCATCAAGACGCTGCTCGGGCTGAAGCCGCTGCCGCAGGAGGGGGGCTTCTACCGAGAGACCTACCGATCGGCGTGCACGATCGCCGGAGCCGGGTTGCCCGCCTCCTATGAGGGAGACCGCAACGCCGGCACGGCGATCTACTTCCTGCTGACCCCGGAAGAACATTCTGCTTGGCACGTGCTTCCCAGCGACGAGCTGTTCCATTTCTACCTGGGAGACCCAGTCGTGATGACGCAACTGCCGCCGGGCGGGGGCGTCGATACGCAGACGCTTGGCGTCGATCTCGCCGCGGGGCAGCGGCCCCAGGTGCTGGTCCCCGGGGGCGCGTGGCAGGCGTGCCGGCTGGCCGCTGGCGGCGCGCTGGCGCTGCTGGGTTGCACCGTGGCGCCCGGCTTCGACTTCCGCGACTTTCACGTCGCTACGCCCGAAGAAGTCGATCGGCTCGCCGAGCGCAACCCCACCGCTTCCGAAGAGATCCGCCGGCTGGCGCCCAGGGCTCACCGGTCGTAGCGCATCAGTATCTCGTCCGTCGGTATCTCTTCGAGGCCGGGGAACGCTCCGTCGGCGATCGCGGCGCCCAGCGTGGTGACTTCGCGGAAGTACTGGTTGCTCGGCTTTGCGCCATCGATGCGTTGCCGCAACCGCTGGCAGAGCACGTCCGCCGCGCCGCGGATCACCTCGTCGTGTTGACGCGACGCGTAGAGGGCCGTGGCGAGGATCGTGATCAGGTCCTGGCAGTCTTGGCTGAGGCTCGCCATCCGGCACTGGCGGTCGGCCAGCGAGAGCTGGAACTTCTGCATGGCGCTGTCGATCTTCAGCGCCATGCCCTGCAGCCCGCCGGCCGCGTACTCGGCGTGGCCGCGGAGGGCGCCGGGCATCGAGGGGAGCTCGGGCGCCGCGGACCACATCAGCCGCCGGCCGACCAGCCACTTGAGGTAGGGCATCGCCACCGGCGCCAGCTTGATGGCGTGCAGCGGGTTGAGCGGGTTGGCCCGCTTGATGCCGGCCGCGGCAAGCGCCTTGCCCACCGGCTCGAAGTAGGTCTTGCCGTGGTGCTTCACCAGCGATTTGAACAGCGCCATGCTGAGCATCTCTCCCTCTCCCTCATAGATGCAGGGGGCGAGGTAATCGTGCACGTTGTCGCCGAACGCGTGCCCGGCCAGGAACGACCGGCCGCCGTGCGTCTTCATCATCAGCTCGACGGCGGCGTGCTTGAGCGCCTCGGAGCCGAACACCTTGGCGACGATGCACTCCATCTCGCCGCGGTAGCCGCGGTCCAACAGCCCCGCGCACCAAGCCACCAACGCGTCGCAGCCCACGATCAGCCCGGCCAGCTCGCCCAGACGCTTGCGCACCAGCTCGCGCCGCGCGATCGGCTCGCTGTAGGTCACGCGGTAGTGGGCCCAAGGGATCATGCCGGCCATCATCAGCCGCATGGTTCCCGATGCGTTGGCGCACAGAGACACCCGGCCCAGGTTCAGGCCGTGGTACGCGATCGTGAGCCCGTCTCCCTTGGGGGGGGTGAGCAGGTTCCCTTTGGGCACACGCAGCCCGTTGAAGATGATGCCGCGGTTGTAGAGGTGGCTGAGCGCGTAGATGTCGTACTTGCGGAGCTGGAACTGCTCGTTCTCTTCCTCCGGGAGCTCGACGATCAGCACCGCCGGGCGGTCATCGACCAGGCACACCAGGCCGATGGTGCGGCCGGGGGTGATGTTGGAGATGAACAGCTTCTCGCCGGTCACCACATAGTCGTCGCCATCAAGCACGGCCGTCGTCTTCAGGGCGGTCAGGTCGCTGCCGGCGCCCGGCTCGGTGAGGGCGAAGGCGCTCAGGCGCGAGCCGTCGGCCAGGCCGGGGAGGAACCGCTGTTTCTGCTCGGCGGTCCCGAAGGCCTGCACCGGGTCGACCGCGCCGATGCAGCCGTGGATCGACGCCAGGCCGGCGATGGTGCCGTCGAGCGTGGCCATCCGCGCCAGGAAGGGGGCAAAGTGGGCGAACGGCGCGCCCAGGCCGCCGTACTTTGGGTCCACCAGCAGGCCCCAGTAGCCGGTGGGGCCGAGGTCGTCGAGCACGGCCTGATCGATACGCCCCTCGTGGTTGTGCAGCGTGCCGGCCTGCTTGTGGCGCCGCACCACGGCCAGGGCCTCCTCCATCTTGGCGTGCAACGCGGGATCGACGGGCGACGCGGGGATGTCGAACGCGTCGATGGGCGTCTTGCGGTCCCAGACGGCCCGGTGGGCGGGGCTGTTGACCGTCTGGTACTGGGCCGAGAAGAGGGCCTCTACCTGGTCGTCGGCCTTGTCGATGGCGCCGGTGCGGCGGGCCTCGTCGTCGCTCTTTCCCCCCAGCTTCAAGGCGGTTTCGGCGAACGAAGCGGCCTCGGCCCCTTGGCCGTCGGCGGGGTGGTCCGTGCCAGAGTCGCGGATTTCTGTGGTCATGGGGGGCCTCGCGGGGTCCGAGTTTGTCCATCTCTATTGTAGGCTGATGGCCCCTGGCTGGGGGCGGTATAACTGATGCGAGCGGTCAGCGGTCGGCGGTCGGCCTTTCCAATGAACTGATTGCTGAAAGCTGACCGCTGACCGCTCGAAACCAATGGCTAACACCTAAATCCTAACACCTTCTTATGAACGACCCCCGCATTGACCGGTTAGCCGGCGTACTGCTCGACCATAGCTGCCGGCTGAAGCCGGGCGAGAACATCCTGATCGAGGCGATCGACCTGCCCGACCCCGCGCTGGTCTGCGCGCTGGTCGAAGGCGCCGCCGCACGCGGCGGCGTGCCGCTGGTCACGTGCAAGCAACAGGCCGTGCTGAGGAGCCTGTACCGCAACGCGACCAAGGAAGGGATGCTGCTGGCCGGCGAGTTCGAACGCGCGCGGATGGCCAAGATGGACGCCTACATCGGGGTGCGCGGCGCGGCCAACGCCAGCCAGCTTTCGGACGTTCCCGCCGAGCGGATGGACCTGTACCAGAAGCACTGGTGGCACGCCGTGCACAGCGAGGTGCGTGTCCCCAAGACCAAGTGGGTGGTGCTGCGGTACCCGACCGACTCGTTCGCCCAAGCGGCCAACATGAGCACCGCGGCGTTCGAGGACTTCTACTTCGACGTCTGCACCGCCGACTACGCCGCGATGGGCGAGGCGCAAAAGCCGCTGGTCGCCCGTATGGAGGCGGCGGACCGCGTGAGGATCGTCGCCCCCGGCACGGAGCTGGAGTTCTCTATCAAGGGGATCCCCGTGATCCCCTGCAACGGCGAACGCAACATCCCGGACGGCGAGGTGTTTACCGCGCCCGTGCGCGACAGCGTGAACGGCGTGATCCGTTTCAACACGCAGAGCCGGTATCAGGGGACCGTGTTCAGCGACATCATGTTCGAGTTCAAGGACGGCAAGATCGTCAACGCGACCTCCAGCGACACGACGCGGATCAACCAGATCCTCGACTCCGACGCGGGCGCCCGCTACATCGGCGAGTGGTCGATGGGCACCAACAACCGCGTCCGCCACCCGATGCTCGACACGTTGTTCGACGAGAAGATCGGCGGCAGCTTCCACCTGACGCCCGGCAACGCCTACGACATCGCCGACAACGGCAACGACAGCGTGGTGCACTGGGACCTGGTGTTGATCCAACGCCCCGACTACGGCGGCGGCGAGATCTGGTTCGACGGCGAGCTGCTGCGGAAAGACGGCCGGTTCGTGCCGAAAGACCTGCAGGGGCTGAACGAGGGGCTCTGACGCAAGCAGGTTAACCACGAAGGACGACACGGTTATCCTTCGTGTTACTCGGCGCCCTTCGTGGTTAGAATTTGGCGTGACAGTTCGCGGCTTGGCACTTGGGAGTCTAGCTATGGGTTTGCTTCGGTTTCCTGCTTCGTCTTCCGGTGGGTCGCGGCCGATGTTTGGCGTTGGCCGGCAGCGGGCCAGCGGCGGCGGCATGTCGGGGTTCAAGGTGCGGCTGTTGATTGCGCTTGCGATCGCGGCCTTCGCGCTCATCTCCTACTACGGCCAGCCGGGGGACGAGAACCGCATCACCGGAGAAGAAGAACGCGTCGCCATGCACGACGAGCAGCAGGAAGTGCAGATGGGCCTGCAGGCCAAGCCAGAGTTGGTGCAGATGCACGGCGGCCCCACACGCGACGCGGCCGCCCAGCGCATGGTCTCCGGCATCGGCCAGGAGCTGCTGGGCGCGGTGGACCAGTGGATCGCCGAGCACCACCCCGGTGGCGAGAACCCCTACCGGTTCGAGTTCACGCTGCTGGCCGACCCCAAGACCGTGAACGCGTTCGCGCTGCCCGGCGGGCAGGTGTTCATCACGCAGGCGTTGTTTGACGCGCTAGAAACCGAGGGGCAGCTCGCCGGCGTGCTGGGGCACGAGGTGGGGCACGTGATCGCCCGCCACGGCAACAAGCGGATGGCCAAGCAGCAGCTCTTCAGCGGCCTGGCGGCGGCCGGCGGCGTGGCCGGCGGCGATGTCAACGCACAACGCATGAGCCAGATGATCGCCCAGATGGTGAGCATGAAGTACGGCCGCGACGACGAGCTAGAGAGCGACAAGTGGGGGGTCCGCTTGTGCGAGCTGGCGGGCTACGACCCGCGCGCCATGATCGGCGTCATGAAGGTGCTGGAAGAGGCGTCCGGAAGCGGCGGCCCCCCCGAGATGATGAGCACCCACCCGAAGCCGGCCAACCGTGTGGCGTACATCCAAGGGGTGATCGCGGAGGAGTTCCCGCAGGGGGTGCCAAAGGGGCTGAAACCCTGAGTCCGTGGCAGAAGGTTGCTCGGGAGCAGTCCCTGGGCAGACGCGCTCGCCCAGCGCTAGAGCAAGTCCGACAGATCTACCGAGTCTGGGGGTTCGATCCGCGTTTCCTCTCGCGGCGCGGGTTCGTCGACGTGCTTCATGTCGACGGCCTTCAGCCGTGCCGGCAGGGGCGTGCCGGCTTGATCGATTTGGTAGTAGCGTTCGTACGTGGCTTCGTTGATGCGGGCCTCGCGGATGTAGCCGGTTACGGGGTCGTTCTGCCCGCCCCGCGGCTTGACTTCGACCTGGTCGCCCACGTCGAAGCCTTCGTGCGGCGTCTCGATCCAGAGGGCGGGAAGCACGCGCAACCGGGTTGCGCCGTAGCGCAACACCATGTACCGCCCCTCGCGGGCCTCGTGCCGCCAAACACGGTTGCTGGGTAGCAGCGACCGCGCCGCTTCGACGTCCTCGGGGTGGAGCCACGCGTCGCCGTCCTGGGGCCAGCGGGGGAAATAGCCGTAGCGGGGGACGATCTTCAGGTCGGGGAGTTGGGCTTGTTCGTTCATCGCGGGGACCGGTTGTACGCACGGGAGCGGCTAGGGGGATTATACTGCGCGGCGCCCCATCCCGGCGAACGTGTCGCCCCCGCCAGCGTGCTAGACTCCCAAGGAAAAAATAACCGACGGGCTCCGCCCCGCCGGCGCGATTCGATGCGGGCTGCTCTGCAGAAGCGCGGCGGCGGGGCGGAGCCCGTCGGCTACTGGCTATTGGATCTTGCTGTTTGAGTTTTGCTCCGTACTTCCGACCTTTTGCCCGAGCGACCCTGCCATGCGGTCTGAACAATTCCTCCAGCACCACGGCATCGCGGCCAACCCGTTCGCCGAGGAAGACGCGCAGAACGACCCCGTTTTTAAGAAGCGGTGCCGCGAGTCGATCTACCACCCGGCTTGGGACAAGGTGTTCGGCGACCCGTCCGACCCGGCCACGTCGCTGGTGTTCGGCGAGAAGGGCGCCGGCAAAACCGCGATGCGGATCCAGATGCTGGGCCGGATTGAGGAGCACAACCAGGCCGCGCCCAACGAGCGGGTGTGGGTGGTGCAGTACGACGACTTCAACCCGTTCCTCGACCGCTTCGCCGACCGGTTGCCGGCGCGCAAGCGCAAGGAGCCGGCCAAGGTGCTGGCCGAGTGGAAGCTGTGGGACCACATGGACGCTATCCTGGCGCTCGCGGTCACCGACCTGGTAGACCACGTGCTCGGATCGAACAAGCAACGCGGCACGCGGGTGAACGGCATCGGCAACGTGTCTGCGGCCGCGCGGCTCGACACCGCCCAGAAACGCGACCTGCTGCTGCTGGCCGCCTGCTACGACGACTCTACCGCCGAGCCCTTTACGTCGCGTTGGCGCAGGCTGCGGCGCGTGCTGCGGTTCCCCACCTGGCGTAGCTGGGGCTGGTTCTCGGTCGGCGTGCTGGTGACGGCGGCCGTTGCCGGCGTGGTGGCCGGCACGGGGCACTGGGAATGGCTGCGGTGGATCTGGCCCTACCTGGTCGTGCTAGCGGGCTGGCTCCCTTGGCTGTGGAAGACCTGGAGCCGGCGGCTCGACGCGTCGCGGATCGCCAGCCGCGTGCGTGTGCTGCGTCGCGACCGCCCGTCGCTGAGCGTGCTGCTCAGCTCGCTCCCCGCCAGCGACCTCGAGAACCAGCCGCTCCCCACCAAGCAACGCACCGACGACCGCTACGAGCTGCTGGCCAAGCTGCAGGGGCTGCTACGCTCGCTGGGGTCGACCGGCATGTTGGTGCTGGTGGACCGGGTCGACGAGCCCCACCTGGTGAAGGGCTCCGGCAAGCTGATGCGCGATTTCGTGTGGTCGCTGCTGGACAACAAGTTCCTCAAGCAGCCCGGGCTCGGCGTCAAGCTGCTGCTGCCGGCAGAGCTGTTTGAGAACGTGCAGCGCGAAGACCGCGACTTCCACCAACGCGCCCGGCTCGACAAGCAGAACATGGTGCCGTCGCTCGACTGGACGGGGGAAGCGCTCATCGACCTGACCAACGCCCGCCTGGCCGCGTGCGCCGCCGAGGGGCAGCACCCGACGGTCCGCTCGCTGTTCGCCGACGACATCTCCGACGAGCGGCTGACCGAGGCGTTCCGCTCGCTGCGGACCCCCCGCCACTTGTTCAAGTTCTTGTACCGGCTGATCTCGACCCACTGCGGCAACTACACGGACGACCGCCCCGAGTGGCGGGTCCCGAAGGCGACGTTCGAGACCACCCTGGCGGTTTACGGGCGCGAGCAGGCCGCCACCGACCGCGGCCTGGCCGCGGGTTAGTACAGAATAGCCAATGACCACGCCCGCATGACCAAACCGCGCAGCCGATCGCCTGCGCGGTTCGGTCATTCGGGCTAGGTGATTGCGGCTTGCTGTCGCTCCTGGGGGCGTTGACCGCGCCCGCCCCACAGCCGTACAACGCTGGGCGGAACAGACCCCCCTCCGGGCCGCGGCATAGCATGGAATCTATCCTCGATAAGATCGTCGCCGCCAAGCGCGTCGAGATCCAGCAGGCCAAGGCCGAGAACCCCGAGGGGGACCTGCGCGGGGCCCTCGACAACCTGCCCGCGGCCCGCGACTTCTTCGACGCCCTGGCCGCCGACGGCCCCATCAAGCTGATCGCCGAGATCAAGAAGGCGAGCCCCTCGGCCGGGCTGATCCGTGAAGACTTCGACCCCGCAACGATCGCGTCGACCTACGCACAGCACGGCGCAACCTGCCTGAGCGTGTTGACGGACGAGCAGTTCTTTGCCGGCAGCCTGGAGAACCTGCGGCTGGCGCGCGAGGCGGTTGAGATCCCCGTGCTCCGCAAGGACTTCATCCTCGACAGCTATCAGTTGGTCGAGGCCCGGGTGGCCGGCGCCGACGCGGTGCTGTTGATCGCGGAGTGCCTATCGAACAAGGAGCTCAAGCGGCTGTTCGACGAGGCGATCGACCTCGGGCTGACGCCGCTGGTAGAGCTGTACGACGCCGAGCGGCTTTCCGCCGTGCTGGCGTGCGGCGCCCGCTTGGTGGGGGTGAACAACCGCGACCTGCGCACGTTTGAGGTCGACCTCGACCACACCATCCGCTTGCGGGAACGGATCCCGGCCGATTGCGTGCTGGTGGCCGAGAGCGGCGTCCGCACGCACGCCGACGTGACGCGGCTGGAGCAGGCAGGCGTGAACGCGATCTTGGTCGGCGAGTCGCTGATGCGCGAGGACGATATCGGCGCCGCGGTCGATCGCCTGCTAGGGCGGCCGGGCTTATAGGCGGGGTTGTGTTCAGCCGCGCCGGGGGCGAGGACGCCCCGGCTCGAAAAAAAAAAACGAGTGCGAGCCGGGGCGTCCTCGCCCCCGGCGCGTTTCGCAAGTCCGCCGCCCCGGCCTACGCCACGGGCGGCTTCCCCTTGCCGGCTTGGATGTACGAGCCACGCGAGGCGGCGTACTGATCGGAGGAGGGGAGGGGGGCGTCCGCTTCGTTCTTGCGTGCCGCCTCGAAGAGCCGCTTCAAGAAGGGGCGGCACCAGCCGCATCCGGTGCCGGCGCCGCCGCACTCCGACAGCAGCGAGGGCGCCGCGGGCCGCTCGATCCGCAGGTAGTTCTCTACCTTGCGTCGCGTGACGTGGAAGCAGAGGCAGAGGTCTTCGTCTGGCTGCATGGCGCGGTGTCCAAGAGACGAACAATAAACAAGCGAACTAGCCGACGGGCTCCGCCCCGTCGGGGTGTATCAAAAGCCAGCCGCCCTCCCGCGACGCCCCGACGGGGCGGAGCCCGTCGGCTACGGAGCGATCGGGGACTACTTCAGCGCCTTGGCGACGTCCGTTCGGTAGGCCGCTAGGGCGGGGATGATGCCCGCCGCTACGGCCAGCAGCACCAGCCCTGGCACCAGCATCGCCTCTAGCGGGCTGAACTGGAACAGCCCCAGCGACACCCCGGTCCGCGCCACCACCATCGGCGAGACCGCCGCGATTAGCCCGTGCCCCATCAGCACCCCGGCGGCGCCCCCGACCAGCGCGATCAGGATCGCCTCGAACAAGATAATCATCACCACCGCGGTGCGGCTGGCGCCCAACGCCCGCAGCACCGCGATGTCGTGCGAGCGTTCGCTCATCGAGTTGTAGATGCTCACCAGCACCCCGATGGCGGCCACCAACACCACCAGCACCGTAAGCGCCAGCAGCACCACCTGCAGCGGTGTGACCACCTTCTCAAGCAGCGCGGACACCACCCCGATCGGCGCCACGGCCTGGGCGACGCTCTCGTTGTCTTTATTGATCTGCGTGAGCAGCAGGTTGGGCGCCAGGTCGCTGGTGCATTTGACGAGGATCGAAGTCACCTCGCGGCGGTTCACCGGCAGCGGCTCGATGAGCTCTTCCTTGCTGTCGTAGAGCTCGGCAGGGGGGAGGATCCCCTTGGGGTCGTCAACCAGCGGCTCGGGGGTCGCCCCGCTTTCCGAGACCATGTCTGCCGACAGCGAGTGCCCGCTCTGCAGGTAGAACCCCTCGACATTCACAAACACTGCGCGATCGTTCGCGGTGCCCGTCGGGGCCAAGATGCCGACGATCGTGAAGGGGTCGTGGAAGTCGCCGCCGTCGATGTCGTGGGTCGGGTTGATCGTGTCCCCGACCTTCAGCCCGCTCTGGGCGGCGACCACCGAGCCCAGCACCGACTCGTAGGCGTGGTCCGTGCGGAAGTTGCGCCCCGAAGCAAAGGTGTACCGTTTGGGGGTGCCGTCGGAGGTGGCGCCGTAGGCCAGCTTGTCGAACAGGTCGCTCGTGGTGGCGACCACGCGGAACTGGGCGTCCGAGGCGCGTTCCGGGTTGGGGTAGAAGCTGTCTCCCAGGCAGTAGGGGATGGCTGTCTCGGTGATCTTGGCGAACCGGCCGTCGACGAATTGGCGGTAGTAGCCGTAGGGGATGGGGTACAGCGGCTTGTCGAGGTGGTACACCGTGCTCAGCACGAGCTGCGTGGCGCCCCCCTTGCCCCCGACGATCAGGTGGTAGCCCTGGGCGTCCTGGGAGAACTGGTCGACCGCGGCCGAGTGGACCACCAGCACGCAGATGACCGCCGCCACGCCCAGCGCCATGGAAAACGCGGTGAGCGCAGACGCCAGCCCGCGCTCAAGCATATTCCGCCAAGCAATCTTCCAGTAACTCATACCGCCGCCCCCTGGCCGACCCGATTGATCTTCTCCAGTTGCTCAACGCGGTCGAACTGGTCCGACACCTCGTCGGAATGGGTCACCAGCAGCATGGCGATGTTCTCCTCGGAGCAGCTAGCACGCAGCAGGTCGATGATCTGCTGCTGGTGGGCGGGGTCGATGTTGGCGGTCGGCTCGTCGGCCAGCAGCAGCACCGGGCGGTTGGCGAGCGCCCGGGCCACGGCCACGCGTTGCTGCTCTCCCACCGACAGGGCCGACGGCTTGTGGTGCAGGCGGTGGCCCAGCCCGACGCGCTCCAGCAGGCCGCGGGCGCGGGCGGCGTCGGCCCGTCCGCTGGCGAAGGTCATCCCCAGCATCACGTTCTCTAGCGCGGTAAAGGGCGCCAGCAGGTTGAACGTCTGGAAGACGATGCCGATGTTCTCGGCGCGGAAGCGGTCGCGGACCGCCTCGTTGCGGATGGCGGTGACGTTGTGCCCGCGGATCTCGATCTTGCCCGAATCGATCGTCGTCAGCCCGGCGATCGAGTTGAGCATGGTGGTCTTGCCGCAGCCGCTGCGGCCACGGACCACCACCTGCTCGCCCGCGGCGATGGCGAAATGGGGGACGTCGAGGATCGCGAGCGGCGCGCCGCTCGGCTCTCGGTACGACTTCTGGACGTTTTCTAGTAGCAGCATGGTCCCCAGCTTGTAGTTTGTTCCAAGCAGCGGGGAAAGGGTTACAAACCGTCGGCCGCTAGCACCCGGGGGGCGCCGGCCGGCGGTGATCGGCCCGCGGGGGCTAACACGAAGCAGCGCCTTGCTTTACGCACCGGGTGCGGTTGGGTTCGGGCAAAATCCGAGATTTGTCGGCCCGTTTGGCGCCGCGGATGCAATAGGGCGTGTCAAGAACGACACGGCACGGTCAACAGCTTCCGACTCCAGAATGAAAAGGACTTCGCTCTCAGGACTCTCCAAACTTCTTGCATTTCCGATCCCCTCACTAGGGCCGTTGGGTTTCCCGCAACCCAACGGCCCTCTTGCTTTTGATGGGGCATTCTGCGGCCGCCGCGAGCTTATCGCATAGGCGCGGAGGCGTTCCGAGCTCGCGCCGTCGTGATGCGAACGAGCGTCTCCTGTTGTTTTCGCCTACGGGGGACAGAAGCGTGCAGGGCGATGTAGCCGCCGTTGCTGTCGAGCATTCAGAGCCGCTGAGGTGAGCTGCACCTGGAGCGGATCACGAGCGCGGCGAATCTGCCGAAGATGGTCCAACCCGCGAAAGCCGTCCGTCGCGTCGCTCGGCGACGTGATTAGCCTCGCCCGTCCCACGAGTGACCTAGCGGCCTAGCCGTCCGCTGACGTAGCGGAGTCAGCGCGTCTCAACCGCCAGGCTTGTCGCTTCGGACTTGATCCACTCGAGCACCTTGTCGTCGATAATGATGCGTACGTCGTCCACCCGACGCAGCGTGCACTGATGCGACTTGCCGATCAGATACCACCGCTTCGGTTCGATGCTTAGATCGGAATATGGGATCAGTAAGGGGGGGTGAAAAGTTGAGAACGGAGGCATCAGCTTCAATAATAGCCCTTCGGGAGCCACCCCGACCGTAGTGATGCCGCGGTAGGAGTTCCAGCCGAAATCGCCACCCACCAGAATGATGGTTTGCATCGCCGACTCGGAGTAGCTCGGCAATTGCTCGCTCACGCGGTAGGCGCTAGCGAGGCGACCCCACCGTCTCGCGTTTGCTTTGTACATACCGGCGATCAAGGCAATTACAAAGCCGACTCCCACGGATTGAACCAGCAGTGTTTCGATCATCTATCGCCCTCCTCGGGATCGAATTGCTCATGCCGCCGAAGCCTGTCGGCGATCCGCCTGCGGATTTGGTCTGCATCGTGTTCCGACTGGTTCGGGAAGAACGGCAAGTCATCGATTGCTACGCCCATTCTCGCTAACGCAAACCGCCAATCGTCCGCGTCGCCGGCGTTGTTCAGGATCGGCGACGGACGCCGCAGGAACAGCTCCTGGATCCACGCCGCTGCGGGCGCGCCGCCGGGACCGAGGCGAGCGAATCCTGAGCGAACGCCCTCAACCAAGCGCCGCCGCCCACTCCAACTCGGGACCCGAAGCGCTGTTTCGAGTGCAGCCTCGAGGACCGGCACCGCCCGAGCCGGCCCAAGATCGGCCACACGCGCGATAAATGGTGCGGCCTCCGTATAAATCGCGGGGGTTTCCCAGATCGCTAGGTGCGTGGCGGTCGGTTCGGCGAACGCGCCGACGGGCAGACTCGCCAGCCGCTCTGCTAGCCAGCGCCGCAGACTCGGTGAAGAGTGATCCATCACGATCCGTTTGGCGAAGGCGTCACGCATCGTCACTGGCGTGTGGCGTTCGGAATAGACGTTCGTCAGTTGCTCTTCAAGGTCACGTACGCGGTGGTCGGAAACGATCTGTGCGATCAGCAGATGGTCTCTCTCGTTCGCATCGAAGAGGAAGAGTCCCAGATAACGCCGCGCCATGTCGATCCGGACCGGCGTCGCATCCGGGTCATCCATAGCTTGTTGGACCTGTTGACGCAGCAGGTCGATCGCTCCGGCGTCCTGACGTGGCATGGGAAGCCTGAGGGCGGCAAGCAAGGCCGGCTCGAGTCGGAGCGATCGGTCGCCCAAACTGAGCCGCTCTCGGCCGACACGGAACGACGCGTTGGAGATCATGCCCGCCCCCCACTGAACGTCGAACCCGAGGTAGAAGACCCGAGCTGGCGCCGCGGTTTCGACATAGCTCCTCCGGAAGCGGATCGCGCCAGTCGCATCGCTGATTGTGACTCTGCGGACGCGGGCCGTGGGATCGTTGGAGCGATCCTCAAACCGAATGACCCAATCCGCCGCCTCGGCACTTACCGGCTCCGCAGTGCGTAGACGCTCCGTGTCGCTTAGCCGCACCGCCCAATCCGCCTCGACGGCCTTCATCGCTGTGAAAAAGTTGCGTCCGGCGTGCTTCCGCACTAGCGTCGGGTGTTCGCGGACGAGGCGCCCCGGACCGGTCGGAAACAGGCCGGGCTCGCGATCCGCCTCCGCTGGTTCCAGAGCGTAGCCTGCCACGCACGGTTCCTCGAAGCGGTTGTCACGATTGGAACTGACCAAGGTCGTGCTCCGGACGCCCGGACAGTCGAGTAACGCCAGACACAGGTAATCGCATTCCGGCTCGCCGCGGCGGTGGGGCATCTCGATGCGGACGTGACCGTCGATCTCGAGAGGGGCCCCGGCCTGAACATCCGGCAACAACTGGGACTCGTATGCCGTGATCGCCCGGAGACGGCCTGGTTGCATAGCTGCCCAACCCAGGACCAACGCTACGCACAATGCTGCCGGCAGAAATGCGGTGGGAGATTTCGTAGGTGACAGCCGACGAATCACCGCCGCACCGGCGAGATAAACAAACGCCGTGGGCGCAGCCGTTAGAATGAGCCCGGGAACGATCAAGGCCACATAGCCCAACACCACAATCCCGGGGGCCGCCAGTGCTATGGCCGCCAGTCCGCCAGTGACTGTCAGGGCGTACTTCAACCGACATTCCCCCACCCTCGAGGCCTCCGATCAGCCGCACGCTCGGCACAACCGCTTCCATCGCTACGTCCGACGGCGCAGCGATGGGCTTTGCACAGCCGCCGCCATGAAGACTAGCTCAGCGCCCGAAAGCTGGGAGCGAAACTCGTATGCCGACCCCTTATCACTTTGGCGAGGTCCGTCCGCGTAAGGCCGTAGTGGCCCCCCTACCAGACCGAGGGTCGCGTAGGGCAGCAGTTGGTCGGCGGCTGGGCGCCTCGAACTATCTGCGGAGGTCTTTGCCGAGTTTGGACACCGCTGCGAGCTGGCCGAGCCGGCCAACTGCCGCGGATGGTGCAACATCGCTCAGTTGCCCATTCGGGATCGCGAGTGAGGTGAGCTGCACCGCCGCGGGCTCGAGGATGGCCCCAGAGCGGGAATCTGGTCCGCCGCCAGCGACTTCACGATCAGTCAGGTATGCAGCGGCGTGGGGACCTCAGAAGCGTCGAGGCGATCCAATTCGCGTTCTATTCTGAAGTAGCGGGAGGGCAGCAACGCGGGCTGCTAGGCGTGGCGAGGCTTCTGCATGCCCTCTTGCTGTGCGGTCTAGAACCTCATTTCCGAGACCGGCTCCGCTGCTTTGTCGCTGCGTAAAGCACTAATTCGGCGAGATTGGATGCGGGTTGGCGACTACCCCCCGTTCTTCCGCGTACTTCGACTCCAAGTCGTCGAGAGCAGCGGCGATCTGGGGCTTTCGTCCGACCACGAGCCAGTAGCGGTAAGCGTAAGTAGACTTGGGGCCTAGCAGCACGCGGGAGATCGGGGCGACGTGAACGCAGGGGCCGTCCTGGGGGCCATCGGACAGCGCCTGACCGTGGGGGCCGAAGTTCCATGTTCCGTCCGAACCCGGGCTAAAAACCGCAACCCCATGGCCCTTCTTGTTGAAGCAAGCGACCGCCTTCTTTGGAGGACGGGCTTTTCCCCAAGGAGGTCCGGGGCTCGCGTTTTCGCGGCGCCATCGGCCCCCACCAAGGTAGCTCTCAAAGCTGTCGAAACCGCGCGTGAAGTAGCATGCTGGAACCTCCTGTGGGATTCTGATGGCGGGGCCCCACGGATCTCCATCATTCCTGCGGCAAATGATTTGGTTGCGGACGACGAGCACATGAGGCATCCCGGGTTCAAAGCTGGTTGCCTGGATCAGGACCGCGGCGGCTTCCTCCGAGGGCATGTCCCAGAGCTTGGGGATCGTTTCGCTTGAAAGCGTGGTGGGGTCGAGCTTCTCGAAGCACGTCACCCGCGCCCAGGAACCAACGCCGCCCCCCTGGATCGGGTTCCATCGCCAGGGGCTCCAGTCTTCGCTCTGACCTTCGTCGGTCCGATCCCTGGGCCGTCCTGCGTAGTAGGACTGCTGGACGAGCCGCCCTGGGTCGTGGAGATTGACGGCGTTCTGTGGGTAGTCTTTCCAGGACAGCCAAGTGATTGCCGCACCCATCGTCCGGTCGATCCCGACCTTCACGGCGCCGTTGTCGATCACTAGCAGGTCTGGCCCATCCTTCTCGGGCGTCGCAGCGATCGCCGCGGTGGCGACCATCAGGGCAATGCAGAAAGTTGTTACGTTTTGCATGAGAGTCTGCCGCTTGGGATTATTCGATACTACCGAACCCGAAACCGCGACGCCAACCTGCCGGCGACCCTACACCAACAGACGCTCATCTTGCAGCGTGCTTTCCATAGTAAAGCGTGCGCCCATGCGCACGTTGCATTCACAAGTTCCATTGACGCGAGAGTTCAACCGGCGAACCCATCGCGTGCAGACGCCGCCCGCCAAGCCCGCGAGCACGACCACGCACGCGGCGGTGGGCTCTGGCACGGCTGTGCCGTCTGGCGTTTGCCCAACCGCGGCTAGCGTCTGGCCAAAGGTGTCGTTCCAGATCTGGTAGTCGGCCGCGTCTACCAGGCCGTTGCCGCTTGCATCCGCGGCCAAGCCGACCCCCGCGTCGCCAAACGCGTCGCGCCACACCGTGTAGTCGGCCGCGTCTACGGCGCCGTCGCCATTCAGATCGCCAGGTAGAGGAACCACCAGGCTGCTGAGCATCGCGAGGTCGTCTGCGTCGAAAAAGTCGTCGCCGGACAAATCGAAACGGGTGAGGTTGAGCGACGCCAGCACGTCCGCGGCCCCGTTGCCGGCGCTGAAGAGCGTGTTCTGCCGTTCGATCGCCGGCTCGCCTCCATCGCCATCGAAATACAACTGAGCCAAGTCGAGGTCAGCCTGGTTCACCAGACCGTCTAGGTTGACGTCGCCGGTCATCGAATTTGGCCGCAGCGACACGTTGTTGAAAACGACGGAGGAGACCAGGTTGGGGGGCGTGGGGCGAACATCCGCCGGGTCAACGCTGCCAGGGAAACCAGGGATCGGGGTCGTGTTCACGTGCGAGAAGAGTACGTTCAACTCTGATGCGGCCAGCAGGTCTGCTCCGGACACCTGCAAGGTCACCTGAGAGGGGTTGTTGTCGAGCGTTGGTGAAGAGGCCCACGCGAAGGCGCTGGCCCGGTCCGTGGCGGCGGCGCCGCCGCCGTCGGTCAGGCCTATCTCTACGACGGCGTTCTCGTGACCACCGCCGGGCCCCTGGCCCGTGTTCTGCTTCACGGTGAAGTCTACCGTGAGGGTGTAGTTTGTCCTCGGGGTAATCGAACCGGATTCGAGACGGATCTCCTGCACGAGGCCATGGTCGTAGCCGCCGCCGGAATCCGAAAGGTAATCTCCCGGCCCAACCAGCCACACCGCGTCGAGGTAGTAGGTGCCGTCAAGTTCACCGACGCCGTCCACGACGCCGACATTCCCTACCGCGGCTTCCAGCGCTTCGGCATTCCGCGAGAAGTGGGTCCAGTGGTCGATGTCTGCATTGCTGCCGGTAAACGGAGCGAAGTCGTTGAACGATCCACCCACCCGGACGTCCTTGGTCTGGTGACCAACGGTGTTGGTCGCGTAGTTGCTAACGCTGTTGAAATCCCCGTTCTTGATCAACTCGGGCCGGGGTATTTCTGGGAAGGGCTGAACCGCGTTGCTTCGGCCCAGCCTGACATTGTCTAGGGAGAACCGCGTGCCGTTGGAGCTGGAATCGTTGATGGGGTCGATACGAACGCGGCCGTAGGTCTCTCCCCAACCCACATCGGTCGGCACGCGTTGAATCGTGTAGGTATGGTACAGGCCGTCCGTCGGGAGCTCGGGCGCCAAGTGGCCGCCTTGCGTTCCGGCGCCATCGTTCACGAAGAACGCAGCACGCGCGTTAGGGCCCCCATCGAGCAAGAATTGGTCACCACGGTGGGTCGTGCCGAGCGTCGCTGGAAGCGCGTCGAAACGCAGGTCGAACCGCACGATGTCGAACTGGCCGGGAAGGTTGCCGACCGTTAACTGGGTGGGAACTCCGGGGAGCGTTGACAAGCCCAAGTCGAGGTAGACCTGCGCGTCGCCGCCGCTGGTGGGGCCATTGTTCCGTAGCTGCACACCATCCGAACTAAGTCCACCCGCGTGCCCGTTTGCGGCCTCGGTCCAGCCCTGACGCGTTGCGTCGTCGAAGTCCCCGATGACAATCGTGTCGAAGAGGGTCGGACCGCCATCTAGGGTCGTCGTTGCCCCGTGTGCGGCGGCGCTCCCCAGCGCCATCGACAGACAGCCAAGCGCCGCTGCGGAAGCCGGGCGCCATCGGAGGCAGTCGCGGCGCCGCCACACAGCCGCAGCGATGGCGACCCACGCAAGCAGAACGCCCGCCGCGGGCTCGGGCACGGCGGCGCCGTGCGCCGCGGGCCCGACGCCGAAGTTCTGCCTCCAGACGTGGTAGTCGAGACCATCGACCACAAAGTCGCGGTTGCCATCGGCCCAGAGATCGCGCTGCGAGCCGGACGCGTCGCGCCACACGGTGTAGTCGGCAGCATCGACGGCGCCGTCGCCGTTGTAGTCACCCGGCCGCCTTGGGGTTCCTTCCAGGCGGTAGATCGTGTCATTCGCCTTGCTGATTACGAAGACGTCGCCGTGGGCGTCCTGACCGAAGCGGAAATTTGCCCTCCCCCCGGCGCCCACGCCCACGATCTGGCCCAGCGTCCTCGGTTGCCCCGCGGCGTTCTCAAGCGGCAGCCGGAATACGGCGGCCGGGTCTTGGTCGTTGGTCAATGTGCTTGCGTCTGAGTAGTAGATCGCGTCGCTCGCCATGTCGCCGAACAGGTACAGACCGGAGAGCTCTTCCGCCAATGTCCCGCGGTAGACCGAGCCCCCCACAACTGCTGCAATCTTATTATTCCCAGAGCCCCCGTTCTTGTGGTCGAACTGCGCGACGGGGTAGGTGAACCCGTCCGCAACACGCGACAGCACCGTTTGGTTCGAGCCGGTGGGGTCGGCGTCGGTCTGGACGAAGAGCGTCTGGGACGAATCCAGAAGGACCTCCCGCAGGCTGTCGTCGACGGCAGTACTCCCCTTGACCTGGTCGGTGAACACGTAGACCCCTTCACGTGTGCCGTAGCCGTAATTGGCGCCGGGCTCGATCAGGTTGACCTCCTCGACGTTGCTCTGGCCCATGTCCGCCGCGAACAGCCGTCCGTCGCGGGGGTCGAAGCCGAGCGTTTGCGGGTGGCGGAAGCCGTAAGCGTAGATCTCGTCCAACGCGCCATCGCCGGAACCCACGAATGGGTTGTCCGACGGGATGGTGAATTGCTCGCCGTCGCTCTGCAGCGGGTTGATTCTGACGATGGACCCCAGGGGGGTGTCCGTGCCCTGGACACGGTTGAAGTTTACGACGTTGTCGCTGTTGGCGGAGCCGGCGTCGCCGTAGGTGAGGTACAGGTTGCCGTAGTCTGCGTCTCCCGGCCTGGCGGCCGGATTGAAGGCAATTTGCTGGACCGGGTGACGGCCGAACGGGAACTGCACACGGTACACGTCGCGGCCGGAATCCGGATTGACCCGACCCGTTTGTGGGTCCACGGACCATTCCACCAGGGCGCTGTCGATCTTTGTGCCGTCGGTGTCCCAGTCAGGATTGAGCGCGTGGTCCGGAGTCGCGGAGCCAAAATTCTCTGCGTGTGCGGTAAAGAGTTTCCCAAAGCCCGCGGCCCCCGGCTCGGCGAAGTCGGGGTGGAAGGCGATCCCCCGCAGCCCGGCACTGACGGAGAGCGGGTTGTTGACCGCCTTGAATCGCGTGGCCAGCGCGGCGCTGAGGTCCAGGAACGCCGTCGCCTCTCGGTTGCCCTGCTGGTCGTACCGCCAGACCTGCCCCTCGCGCGTGGCGAAGTAGAGGTCCGACCCTTGGTAGGCCATCTGCTGGACGTCGCCGGGAACGCTCCCCCACGGAACGGCCCGCACCGCTAGCGAGCTATCGCCGGGGGCCACCGGCCCTAGGTCCACGACATTTGGGTTTCTGGCGAATGCCCCCAGCGTTGTCAGTAAAAGCAGGGCTGCCGCCAACGATCGAAGGTGGTGCATGCTGCGTCTGGCCGTCTAAGGCGGCAGGTGTATGGTTTTTGATCCGTTTCAATCGACACCCATGCCCGGAAAGCGGCAACTCGTAAGCGGCGTTCGCCGACCAACACCCCGTTGCCCACCGCCTTTGCCCGCGTCTTGAACGTCACCTACGCGGCGGTCGTCGCGATCACTCGGACCGTGCTCTGCCCCTCTGTTTGGATCCCGCCTGCTTGGATGCTGCGTGCGGCGGTCTGCGGCATTGAGGGCGTGGGCCGCGGTTACTTGTTGCTCGACAATTCGAAGTTGCAATCGCCTAGCCCGGAGCTGGGCACCTCCACGCTCAGCTCGGATTGCCGGTTGTAACGCGCGGGCACCCGCTCTTCGGCGATGACAACGACGCTCGACGAGTCCCCCTCGGCCGCTTTCTTGCGGAAGGTGGAGATGCTGACGCGATGCGTTCCGACAACGGCGCCCTCGTACCCGTCGTACGTCTCAAGCTGGTAGCGGCCGTCGGGACCGGTCTCGCCGACCGACGGCCGCCCGGCGAGGATGCCCCCCTCCGACGCACGGGGCTGAAAGGTGACAAGTGCGCCCGCGAGCGGCTCGCCCCCAAGCGTGACGGTCCCCGCGACCGGAGCGACAGCAAAGTCGGGTTTCGAGCACCCCGCCGACAACCCGACGGCGAGCAAGGCAACCACAACCGGTGCGGTGCGGGCCAGAGCGTGGCGGAGCATTGGGGACGGCGTCATTATAGGTTGGCCTCCACAATCTCTTCTCCCCCGAAAGTCGCGAGCGCCTTCCAGACGATCGGATCGATCTCGGGCTGCACGATGGCCACGTGCCCATCGGCGAATGTCGACACCAGCACGCCCGCCGCGTGGAGGCTGGCGAACGAGCGCCGGCAGTCCCCCCCGACCTCGTTGCCCGAGCCGGGGTGCATCTCGACGCACTTGTTGTAGTCGGCCAAACCCCGGGTGACGAAATGGTGCTGCACTTCGCTAAGCGTCGCGTTCGTAAACGGCAGCCCCCACCTGGTGGGCAGAGTTCCACTGATCGTGTGGTACTCGCTGATAAGCAGCGTCTTGCTTGTGCCGTCGGTGACCTGCCTCATCTGGACGGGCTTGACCCCTTGGATCCCCGACACCGAGTAGATGCCTCGTGTGTTCTTACGGCTAACGTTGGATTGGGCGTTGTCCCCGAACTCATCGGTCACCAGATTCAGCCCCGACCCATTGAGGTAGCCTCCTTTTCTCAAGGACCAGGGGTACCCCCAGTAGTGGGCCGCGTTCCACTCCTTCCTCCCGCTAACCCCCCGATACGAGCCCACCGCCTCTTGGCCCGTGTAGTCGGCGGACCCTGTGTCCGAGGGGCAGCGATAGGCTTCGACGACGGTGAACGAGTTCTTGTGATTGGACGAGCCCCCGCGGACCACCGACGTCGTGCTCGCGGCGCCGTTCCCGTTGGAAAAGTCGTACTGGTCGTAGAGCGCCTGCAGCTCCATGTAAGGGAGCGTTAGGATGGCCCAGTTCCCCTTCGAACGGGCGGCTGCCCCCGCTGCGGTCCACCCCACCTCCGGGATGAGCTCGCCCGTGTCGTCGGGCCAGACCTCGACCCCGGACGGATACGCCTTGCGCGAGCTCTCGTAGTTGAGTGCGGCCAGCCCACACTGCTTGAGGTTGTTCATGCACTGCGACCGCCGCGCCGCTTCGCGCGCCGCTTGCACCGCCGGCAGCAGCAGCGCCACCAGGATGCCGATGATAGCGATCACAACAAGCAGCTCGACGAGCGTAAAGCCGCGAGCGGCCGCTGCCCGAGGCCGCCGCGATCGGTCGGTCCGAGCCCAATGCAGCGGATCGACTCGCACCCGACCCGTGGTATGCATGCTACCTCCTTCTAGGTTAGGGCGACTTGCGCCCGCGGCCGGCTTGGGTTTAGGCGGCAGGCCCCGTCCTTCCCGAGGGGGCTTTGACGCCGACAACGGTGAGCAGAGCGGAGCGGCGCTGCCCCGCCGCTCCGCTCGCGTCACACGGCCCGGGGCCGCGTCGTGACGCGTCAACGCACGCGGCGCGCTACTGCCGCCGCAGCACACGCCAGGAGCAACATGCCGACGGTAGCCGGTTCCGGCACGGCGGCAGTCGAGGCGCTCAGGCCCGACACCGCGGGCGAGCCGAAGTTGTTCTTCCAAATCGTGTAGTCGCCGGGGTCTACCGATCCGGAGTTGTCGCCGGTGCCGGGCGGCAGCACGGACTCGGGTGCATTGAGATTGTCGCGCCAGACGGTGTAGTCAGCGGCATTTACGAAGCCGTCGCTATTGAAGTCGCCGGGCAGGCCGGCGCCGTTGGCCAGCGCGGCGATCGCCGCGACGTCGGCGGCGTCGAAGAAGTCATTGCCGGTCAGGTCGAAGTCTGTGAGGTTCAGCCCCGCCAGCACTGCCGCCGCCGCGTTCCCAGCCGCGGTCAGCGTGTTCTGGCGGACCGCGGCGGTGGCGCCGCCGTCGCCGTCGAGGTAGAGCTGGGCGACATCGACGTCGGCTTGGTCGACCACGCCGTCCTTGTTCACGTCACCCGCCGGAAAGACGTTTGGGGAGATGAGGGAGAGGTTATCGATCATCACCTGCGACACGATGGCGGTACTCGAAACGTCGCCGCTGGCGACACTCCCCGGAAAGCCGGGGATCGCCGCCAGATTGCGCGTCTGGAAGAAGACGTTGACCTGCCCGCTGCTTTGGGCGGCGAGCAGATCGGCGCCGCTGACCATGAGGGTGTTCGTGGTCTTGGCATTGGGCACTGTTGAAAAGTCCGTGACGTCGAGCAACGAGCCCGCAATCGCGTTGGCCGGGTTCGTGGCGTCCGCGCCGGTCCCAACGGTCAGCCCGATCTGAAAGGAGGCCTGGCTCTGGTTGGTGCCCGCGTTCTGCCCCAGATCAAACGAGAATTCATAGGTCGCGGCAGGGTCGATCGTCACCCCGCTGAGGATGTTTTCCTGGACGAGACCGTTGAGGTAGCCCATCGCAGAATTCAACGTGACATCGCCGCCGGCGACACGGCGGTGCGTGTCGAGGTAGAAAGATCCGTTCAGCTCTCCGCCGTTGACCGCGGGGACTAGGTTATTTGGGTCGTCGAAGTGAACACCCCAGTTGTCTACCGTGACCGTTTGCCCCTGGAACAAAGTGAAGTTGCCGTTGGAGCCGTTGATATTCCAAGCTCCAGTAGCGGTTGGAGGCGTGGGATCGGTGAGGGCGTCGAAGCCGCCGTTGGCGATCAAGTTGGGCGGCACGGGTTCGACGAACGCGGGGAAGGCCTGCACGTCGTTGGAGCGGGCCAGCTTGACGTCGTCGATGGAGAACAGCGTGCCGACCGCGTCGGACGTGTTGATCGGGTCGATGCGCACCACGCTGTAGCTGCTGCCCCAGCCGGCGTCGGTGGGGGCGCGCTGGATGGTGTAGGTGTGGTAGGCGCCGTCCGTCTGGAGCTCTGGGACCGTATCGACGCCCTGTATCCCGGTCCCGTTGTTGACATAGAACGGTTCTCGTGCGTTCGGCCCTCCGGTGAGAAAGAACTGGTCGCCAGCAACGGCAGTGTTCGCGATGGCAGCGGCGGGCAACGTGTCGAAGCGTAGGCGAAACTGCACGATGTCGTACTGTCCCGGGAGGCTTCCGAGGGTCACCGTAGAAGGGACGCCCGGGAGGGTCGAGTTATTCAGGTTGAGCGAGACCGTGGGATCGCCTCCGCTGACAGGGTCGTTGTTCTGCAGCTCCGTGCCGGGCAGGAATACCCCTCCCCCCAACGGATTGATGGTCCACCCTTGCGCGGTCCCGTCGTTGAAATCACCAATGTTGATGACTTCGAACAGCGTCGGGCTGCCGTCGAGCGTCGTGGTCGAGGCGTCGACGCTGGAGATGGCTAATATGCCGAAGAAAACTCCCGGAACTAGCAAGCGTCTTAGTTCAATCATCGGTTGATTCCTTAATGGTGACTGTCGATAACAAGTGGTCGCGAATAGAACTTGAAAACGGAGGTCGCGGTGCGACGAAGGCCAAGGCCGCCAGTTTATCTGGCGCCGCAGACTAGGGAGTTGAGAATTGGCGGCAGAGAAGTGGGGAGTAGGATACGCGTCAGAGAAGACCGTGTCACCCTATTTCCGTGCGATAGGTCGGTTTTGCCCCTCGCGAAATCAACTTTTTCTTAGAATCATCTCGTGGCTCGCCGCTAGCTCCGCCGGAGCCGCCCACGAAGAACATGCTCACTCCAGTGGGTCGGCTTTGCCGGTTGCGTACGGATACGCCGTTCGGGGGGTGCGCGGCGCCGCCGGTTTGGGGACTCTTCCCAAGATCGCCGCGGCGCTACGGGCATTCAACGCAACGCAAGCATCGCACCGGAGGATTGACCCAACGGGGTCGCAAGAATTTGCAAGAATAGAGGGGGTATATTCCCCCCGAGGCCCGGATACTAGTGACCGGTAAGACAAGCCGGAGATAGTGCGGCGAGGACGGCCGGCCCGGAAGAACGTTCGGTCCGCCAACGCCGGCGGAAAACTGCACCGCGGGGTTTGGATGGAAGCATCACTCAAGGCAGCCGATGAGTTTGTGCGGCTCTTCTCGTTGAACGAGAAGACGGTGCGGCGCTACGCCATGTCGCTGCTGGCCGACTGGAGCGCCGTCGATGATGTGATGCAAAACGCGTCGATAGCGATGCTCCGAAAATTCGACGAGTACGACCCAGCGCAGCCCTTTGCCGGTTGGGCGTGCCGCTTCGCCTACTATGAAGTACTGGAGTGGAGACGGCGCGCAGCGAAGCGGAGGTGCTTCTCCCTCTCAACTATCGAGCTGCTGGCAGACAGGCCTGCGGAGTTCCCTAGGGAGGCCGAGTCGCGGCTCAATTCGTTGAGGCAGTGCATGGCGAAGCTAAGCGAGCCGGACGTGGAGCTCATTAAGTTGAGATATGCGACGAGCCGGAGCGTTCGGGAAGTGGCCAGCACCATGGGAGTGACGGCGAAGAACCTGTACAAGAAACTGGCAAGAATCCGCCGGAACCTGCTCGCGTGTATTGAGAACACCGCTACGCGGGAGGAGGCTGCCGGATGAAGCACTCCGATCCTCATGGCGCTGAGCTCGTTGACCTGTTTTCCGCTTTGGAAGCGGACTTGCTAACCGATGAGCAATGCGCTCGGCTAGACGCACTGCTTGCCGGCAGTGACGAAGCCCGTTCTCTCTACCGCAAGTTTATCGCGCTGCACGACGATCTATACCGGATGCCACTTGCCGACTTGGAGAGGCTTGGGTCCGCCGATGTAGCGTGTGTGCCGGACCAAGCGGTGGCGACCAAGGGGCATTCAATCTCTTCAAGAACCTTGATGGTCGTTGTCGGGGGGCTAGCCGCGAGTATCGCGGCGGCATGGTTCAGTTTCGGTAGCAGTACTACGGCTCTACCCGCATTGAGCGAGTCGTCGCCGCCTGGAGAAGACCCGTCTCGGCGGCAGCGGTACGTCGCTTCTTTGGTTGGTGCGACCGACGCAGAGTGGTCCTCCCCTGCCGAAGGTCGATCGGTCGGCGGCCGACTAGCGGCGGGCGTGCTTCAGTTGGAGTCTGGGTCGGCTACCATTCGCTTCGACTCTGGTGGTTCGTTGTCTCTGATCGGACCCGCCCGTTTGATCATCACAGGGGACTCCTCCGCCACCCTGGAGAAGGGGCAAGTGGTGTTTCGAAGCGACGGCTCTGGCCTGCATTTTGCCCTCAGCACCCCGAATTCTGAGCTGATGCATTTTGGCACCGAGTACGCCGTGCTGGTTGCAGGCACCCACGAAGAGATCCACGTGCTGGAGGGCGAAGTGCATCGGTTGCTTGACAGCCAAGCGGTTGATCATCTTGAGTCAGGTCAGGCAAAGCTGTTCACGGGTCGGGCTGCTTCTGAGGTGCAACTCTCGACGACGTTTTTCGATCGCACCGAGGCGACAACCGAGGACACCCACCCTCGCGTCTACGACGAAAACGAGCTGATAGCGGTGGAGCCCTTCGACTACGATCACGAAAAGCCTATTGCTGGACAGACCGCCAGCGGCGCCGGCTGGAAGCGTGTCTGGACGATCGACGGACTACCGCCCCAATTCGAAGCAAAGCAAACCGTCGACACTGATCCCGCACTCTCAACATGGGGGACGCACCTACGGTGCGACTCTGTCTTTGAGGCTTATCGCGATCTGGAGCGTCCGCTGCGGATGGACAGAGACGGAATCTACTTTCTGAGTTGCAAGTTCCGTTTCTCCGCCACCGACCCAACGAAGAAGAGCCGCGCAGCGACAAGTGTGGTGCTTGTGCTGAGGCAGCCTGGCACGCCCGATACCCCGCACTATCAAGAGGGTTTGCGTTTTGTGGCGTGCTCGTCGTTCTTAGTCGCCAGTCGTCGCAATCAATTTTCCCGTCTCGAGTATCAGCTCGACGCGGACACCACCTACTGTTTGGTTGGAAAGATCATCAGCAACCGCGACGGCCCCGATCAGCTTCTTGCTAGGGTCGTGACGGAAGACGAACTGTCGAGTGCTAGAGAGCCCGACTCCTGGTCGGTTGTAAGTCCAGAGTTTTTCACCGACGAATGGATGGAGCGTCTTACTTTGAGGGTTACTTCCGACCACGCCACAACGGCGGTTGACGACATCGTCGTCGGAGAGACCTGGGAGGCGGTAACTTCACGAGATCGCCGCTAATCGTCATGAGTCGCAACCTAGTCTCGAGAGCGTCTCTTGCTTAGCCAACCGTAGCGGCGGAAATATGCTTGGGGACCCCCTTGCCAAAATCTGCGCGTTCAAGCGCGGGGTGGACCGTGACAGCCGCCTGCTATCGCTGTAGTCCCGTGCCAACCGTTGCTCTGGGGATCCTCCTGCCGTGGTCTGTCCCCCGTGTAGCGGCTCACGAGACGGCTGGCGCCGCACTAGCCGAGCCAGCGGGGCGGCTAGGTGCGTACCCTGCGTGGCAAGGGACTCTGCCCCCATGGCGGTCGCCGGAACTCCATTGCACCGACGCCGCCGTACGGCCTTCCAGGTCTTTTCGGACATGGGGCTTCTGGGGTTCGATCTCACGTCACCCACGGTTGGCCAGAGCCGATTTCAGACAGGCAGCTAGGCAAGACTTCTGCCTCGCTCGCGGCGCCCACTGCGGATTAACCAAACTCGTACGCTGAGAACCAATGATCAACCGCCTCATCCAATCTGTCGCCGTGCTGTGTGTCGTCTCCGTCCACGTATCGCAAGGGGAGATCGTTGTCACCCGGCAACGCTGTGAGTATCGAATCGACCCGCTCGGCATTGACGACCTGCATCCACGCTTGAGCTGGGCTATCGAGTCCAGCACACGGGGAGCAAAGCAAACGGCCTACCAGGTGTTGGCCTCATCGACGCAGGACCAGCTCGATGCTGACCAGGGAGACCTATGGGATTCGGGTAAAGTCGCGTCCAGTCGGACGATCCACGTTCCCTACGAGGGGGAGCCGCTGGGGTCGGGGGAGCAGTGTTTCTGGAAGGTACGCGCGTGGGACCGCGACGGCAGGCCGTCGGAATGGAGCCCCGCCGCCCAATGGTCCATGGGCTTGCTGGATGAATCGGAATGGGCGGCCAGTTACATCAGCTACCGCGACCAGACGCCAGTCTTTAAGAATCGCGACGAGCTGTTCCTGCCCCCCGCGCGACAATACCGTAGGGAGTTTGCAATCGAGAAGCCCATTCGACGCGCCATGGTCTACGCCACGGCGCTCGGCATCTATGAACTGCACCTCAACGGACAGCAGGTCGGTGATGCGTATTTCGCGCCGGGCTGGACCGACTACCATCAGCGGGCGTACTACCAGACCTATGATGTCACTGACTTAATCCGAAGCGAAGGCAACGCGATCGGTATTTGGGTCGCCGACGGGTGGTACAGCGGCTACGTCGGCTTCGGCTTATTGACGGGCATCGGGACCGAGCAGATCGGCCGCTACACCTACGGCAAGACTCCGTCGGTCATGGCGCAGATTGAAATCGAGTATGAAGACGGCACGCGGGAGACCATCGGCACCGACAAGACCTGGCGCGTAACCGGAGACGGCCCCATCCGCGAGGCCGACTTCCTGATGGGCGAGTACTACGATGCTACGAGGGAAACCCCTGGATGGACCGAGCCCGGCTACGATGACAGCGACTGGGGCGCCTCCATCCTTGCCGAAGAGAATGGCGACCCAGTGGCCGACTTTTACGAGTACCAGAATCCAAACGACCCCAGAACGGGTCCCGAGAAGGCGTCGCGGCCGAAGAACTTGGGCTTCCAGCGGCCGAAACTCGAAGCCTTCCCGGGCGTGCCTGTGCGCATGACCCAGGAAATCCCCTGCCAGAGCGTCACCAGACGAAGTCCGGGCAGATACATCTTCGACCTGGGGCAGAACTTCGCGGGAACCTATCGCCTCCGCATTTCTGGGCCGAAGGGTCACCGCGTGCGGCTTAGATTCGGCGAGATGTTGCACCCAGACGGCCGGCTGATGACCGAGAACCTCCGCAAAGCCCGCGCGCACGATCATTACATCTGCAAGGGCGATCCAGCCGGCGAAGAGTTTTCGCCCAGGTTTACCTTCCACGGCTTCCGCTACGTGGAGGTGAGTGACTTCCCTGGTGAGCCTAACAGGGACACGATCACCGGGCTTGTGCTGCACAGCGACACGCCCGGCGGGAGCGCTTTCGAGTGTTCCGACCCGACGATCAACCGATTGTTCAAGAACATCGTCTGGACGCAGCGGGCAAACTTCATCGATTTGCCGACCGATTGCCCTCAACGCGACGAGCGGATGGGATGGACCGGCGACGCTCAGGTCTACATCGGCTCCGCGACGATCAACGCCGATGTCGCCGCGTTCTTCACCAAGTGGCTCCGCGAGTTAATGGAGGCGCAGCGGGAGAATGGCGTGTTCCCCGGTTACGCGCCCTTCCCCTTTCAGCACGGGCACGACTTTGGCTCTGCGTGGTGCGACGCAGGAGTTGTCTGTCCCTGGACCATCTGGCAGGCGTACGGCGACACGCGAGTGATAGAGGAGTGCTGGGCGCCGATGACGCAGTTCATGGACTGGCGAAAGCGGACCAGCCAGGGGTACCTAGGCGTCGAACACGGCAACCCCTGGGGGGACTGGTTGTCGCAGGGCGAAGAAACCCCGTTGGCGTTTATCGATACGGCTTACTTCGCCGTCTCGACGCGGATGATGGCAGAAATGGCGGATGCGATCGGCCTGCATGACGAGGCCGAGCAGTACCGCCAGCTCCTCGGAAACATAGAAAGAGCGTTCGCTGAGCGGTATGTTTTGCCCGAGGGCCGACTTTCTGTCGACACACAGACGGCCTACGCGCTGGCCGTCTACGCGAGGCTAATCCCGCACAGCCAGCGTGCCGCTCTGGGCGATCGGCTTGCGCAGAAGATCACTTCGAACCAAAACCGGATGTCGACCGGTTTCCTCGGCACCTACTCGCTGCTGCCGGCCCTGACGAAAACGGGTCACCACGATCTGGCGACGTTCCTGCTACAAAGCCACGAATTCCCGTCGTGGGGATACGAAATCGACCAGGGCGCGACCACGATCTGGGAACGCTGGGATAGCTACACGCTAGAAGACGGGTTTGGACGACACAACGCGGCCATGAACTCCTTTTCTCATTATGCGTTCGGTGCGGTGTGCGAATGGATGTTCCAGGAAGTCGCCGGCATCCGCCCAGGCAAGCCGGGCTACGAGCACATCATTATCCAACCCAATCCGCCATCGCCCAGCAGCAATGCGGAGCGCCCTCCCATTCATTGGGTGAGGGCATCGCAGGAATCGATCCGAGGAACGATCGCAAGCGAGTGGAGACTGGAAGATGGCGGGTTTGAGTTGATCGTCAGCATCCCGGCGAACACGACTGCGACTGTGGTGATCCCAACCGCTCACGCCGGACGCATCACGGAAAGCGACATGCCGTTGAACGAGGTCGAAGGCGTGCGGCTGCTCCGCACTGAGCCGGAACGAGCCTTCCTGTCGGTGCGTTCCGGCGCCTACCGCTTCCAGGCGCCTAGCAGCACAACATCTGCCCCTGAGGCGCTGAGCACTTCTCGTTCTCAAACACTTCCACTAGCAGTCGAGGCGGCATCCGATACAACCGACGCCGTCTACCAAGAAAAATGACCAGACTCATGAGAACGTCACTCGTTGTGCTTCCCGGCAGTTGCCGGCCGCAGAGCGGTCGCGGCCGAACGCCAGGACAGCGACTCGTGTCCTAATCAGCTCTAGCGGTCGGCAAGGTCCAATGCGCAGAAATATCGGCGCCGCGCTAGCGGTGGGCTTCTTCACGGATCGCGCTTCGGCAGGGGCACAAGCAGCTAAGGCTAGCGAGCCGTTTCGTTGACGTTGGTCGTTGGCTCATGTCAATCCAACTAGGCGATGTGTCCCTGTCGGCGACTCGTTGCCGGCCGGTCAATCGTTGGTCTAGAGTCCTCGCATGGCGCCCGTCGCGCTTCTGAACGTATCCGTCTCGATGCCGAATTGCTGCAGCATGCTGACGAACAAGTTAGACAGTGGGTAGTTGTTCTGGCGGTTGAACGCCATGTGCTGGCCATGGCGGAAGCCCCCGCCCGCCAGCAATACCGGCAGGTTGTCGGTCGTGTGCTTGTTCGCGTCACCCATGTTGCTGCCGTAGAGCACCATCGTGTTGTCTAGCAGCGTCCCGGTAGGCTCGGAAACGCGGCTGAGATCGCTCAACAACTCGGCAAGCAAATCCATATGCGCCGTGTCGATCGCCTGAAGCTGCCGCAGCTTAACCTCGCTGCGCCCGTGATGAGAGAGGTTGTGATAGCCGTCAGTGATGTTCGCTCCATCAAGGGAAAGCGTGGGAGAGTTGTTGCTGTCGAGCAGGAGGGTGATCGCCCGGGTCGAGTCGGTCTCAAACGCGAGCCGCGACATCTGGTACATCAGCCGCGTCTTCTCCACGTACTGGCTTGGATCGGCGGGGTCGACCGGCGCCGTAGTCGAAGGCTTCGGTTTAGGCTTCTTCTCCCACTGTTGGAGTTCGGTCAAGCGTCGCTCGACGTCCCGGACGGCCGTGGTGTACTGGTCCATCCGGATGCGATCGGCGGCGTTCAAGCGACGTTGGAACGAGTGAGCCTGATCGCGAAGCACGTCCATGATACTGTGCCCAAGCTTGAGCCTGCGTGACTGCTCCTCCAGTTCTTTCTGCGAGCCCCGTAGGAACAGCTGAGCATAAACGCTCGAAGCGCTGTCCTCGCACGGAATCAGCACCCCGCCGTCGGTCCAAGAAAGGCTGCGCCGGCCGGCTTTCACGTTGACGCCCAAGGTCAATGACGGGAAGCGGGTCAGGCGACCAACGTGCCCGGCGACAACCTGGTCGAGCGAGATCGAATTGCGAAATCCTCCGCTGCCAGGGTGCGGAGCGGCCGTCAAGAACGAAACGTCCGAGGCGTGAGAACCATCTACGCCGGGGTGCGAGGTCCCGCTGCAGACAGTGAGGCGCCGGCGGTATTCCGCCAGGCTGCTCAGATAGGGGGAAAGCTCGTAGTCAAACCCGGCTTGGTCCGGAAAGAACTTGTCGGGGAGTAAGCCAAGGTTGTTGCAAACCGCGAGCATCCGCTTGGGCGCAGGGGCCACGACCTCAGAAGAAGCCAATGCGGGCTGCATCGCCTCTAGTGACGGGAGAGCCAAACCCACGCCAGCGGCCCTCAGGAATACTCTACGATTGATCTTCCTCGTCACGGAGTGACCCCCTTTCATTTTCTTCCGAAGAGCGGGCTTTGCACGAGCCCATGAATCAACGAACGGACGCCGAATCCGCGCTCGGCAGCGTCGTCAAGAACCGACTCGACCTCGGCGCGGTCGGCGAACGAAACGGGGGACCCGGTTGCGTAAACGATCAGTCGGTGCAGAAGATTGCGGGCAAGGCGTCGCTCGTCCGCCGTCAGCAGCGCTTTGAGCTCGCGTACATCGGTGAAGGAATCGCCGCCGCGGAGCGTTCCAGAGGAGTCGACCGGCTGCGCCAGCGTGAAGACAAACCGGTTTCCGTTTTTGCCGTACCCCGCAACGGGGTCTCCTTCATTGCCGAGGGCGCGGTAGCGATCTCGCCAGCCGCCGGCTATGTCGAAGCATTCCAGTCCCAGTCCTACGGGGTCGAACTTGGCGTGGCACGCGTTGCAAGAGGCTGTTGAGCGATGCTTCTCGAGCTGCTGACGGATCGTTTCTGCTCCACGGATGTCGGGTTCGATCGCGTCCACTCCGGAGGGGGGGCCAGGTACTTCCACGCCGAGCAGCCGCTCCGACACCCAGGCGCCGCGGACGATGGGTGAGGTTGTCGTGCCGTTGGCCGTCACACGCAGTACGCTGGCCTGCGTCAACAACCCCCCCCGTGTCGAATCCGGGGGCAGGTCTACGCGCCTAAGCCCGACGCCCTCGACATCCGGGATCCCGTAGTGCTGAGCTAACCTCTCATTGACGAACGCGAAATCCGCCTCGACCAGGCGCCGCACCGGCAGGTCCCGCGCAATCAGTTCGCGGAAAAACATCCGAGTCTCTAGGACAGAGGACTCCGTGAGCATCTCATCCAGGTAGTAGTCGGGGTAGAGGGCGGCGTCGGGGGCATTGGCGTCGATATCCCGGAGGTCGAGCCAATAATCAAGCAGCGCGTTGATAAACCGATCGCTACGCGGATCATCGAGCATACCATCAACGGTCGAAGAGACGACCTCAGGCTCGCTCGTCGCAAGGCCTTCGGGCGGCAAATCGGCCTCGGGCGGACCGTTCCAGAGGAAGTAGGATAGACGTTCGCGGAAAGCATGCTGATCGAGCGGCCCCGCGGCAGACTCAAGGTACAAGAATTCGGGTGAGCAAAGCATCGCCGAAGTCGCCGCAATGAGGGCCTCTGTAAAATCTTGGTCCAACGCGATCGCTCGCCGGAAGACCTGCATGCTCGGCTCCGCACCGGGTCCCTCTTCCTGCGTGAGCCGCCCCTGAAACCTTGTGAGCAACCCGCGGGCGTCGTCCTCTTGATTGTGGCCGACAAGTATTACCCGACCTTCATCCGTTGTTTCGAACGGAGAGTCGCCAAACACCGCTTGGTAGCTCGCAGGGGGCCACGAATCGCTCAGGGGACCTTCGACCTCCAGCCAATTCATGGCGAAGCCCGGCACGCCGTCTTGGGTGGCGTTGGGGTTGCCGCTCCAGCCGGGTCGGGTCCGCACAAGCCGCGCGGCGTCGGGCCGGATCCCCTCTCCGGTCCGGAGGTCAACCACGCACTCAAAGACACTCGGCTCGGGGTGCGAATCAAACGTTGTCAGCCAGCGGCTTTCGCCGCCCGGCTCGAGAGCGTAGAGCGTTACGGGCTCGCTGCGTCGGCCTTTGAATGTGACGTTGCGATCGGGCCGCCACCACGCCCGGTTGCCGCCGGTAAGACCGTGATCGTCGCCGCCGCTGGCGCCATTGGGCCCAGCCATAAAGGTGTAGGTCTTGAAACGGATCTTGTACCGACCGTCGGTGGGGGCTTTGAGCCTGGTGAAGTCGTAAGTCGTAGTCGCGCTGTAGGCGCCGCTGAAAACGCCCATGGCCTCGAGTTCCCGTGTAGCCTGATCCGTGGACCCGACGGACATCGGCCGCTTGTTGCGGATGATCTCAGGCTCCGATTGCCACCCCAGGAGCGGGACAATCGATCGGGTAGCGGCCATCTGCCCAAACCGGTAGTGGACAAATCGCTGAAGAGTCGGTTCCTCACGCGCATAGAACCGCCTGACCTTGGGCTTGTGCGCGGCCGCGTCAACGGCGAGCCGGACCGCTCGACTCGAGGCTTCCAAAAGACGCTGAAGCTGGATGTGGGAAAAATCGAGCCTCTCGCCGCTCTTGCAGAACAGGTCCTTGACGCCGTCTTCGGGGAGCGCGTCCGCAACCTGCAGCCAGGGCGCATCGAGAACAGCTCGCAACTTGTTTTCATACTCTTCGCGATTTAGCCGCCGAACTTGGGAACGACCCGCGAGCCGGACCCGCTGCCGGTCGTGCCGAACGAGCAACGCCGCGAGCGCCCGTAGCGTGTGAAGAGAGTCCGCATGAACGGCATTGACCGGGGGGCCGGACTCCGGATTCGAGCGAGAACTCCACCCTACCGGAGCGATCGCAACGGGAACGCCATCACTCGGTGGCGGCATCTCCCCGTCACGAACCCGATCGTGGATCTTGATCCATTGCTCGAAGACGGCAGGGTGATCGAAATCAAATGAGAGCGTGCCGAGGTCTAGCCCTGCCTCCGCTGCGGCGCCTTCATGGCAGTAGAGGCAATTCGATTCAAGAAACCCCCGAACGACCTCTTGATGGTTGTCACTTGCAGGTGTGGCGCCGACGGCCAGAAGGCATGCCGCCCAGCAGGCTAGGCCTCCCGCTGGTAGACGGGCGGTGCGACTCAAAGGCCATCGCCGGCGTCCGTATGTGGCTGCGCATCGGCCGCTCACCCCCGCGTTCGAGCTAACTCCAGTACCAATACTCCGATTTGTCATGGCAACCTTGGAGTGCGTTAGCCCAGCACTTTCGGACAGCGGCGGCGCCGGGTTGGTGTTGTCATTGGTTGTGGTCCACTACACGGTCCCAGGCTCGGGATGCATATCGACCGGTCGTCACGGCGCCGGGCTACGCCAGTTGCGACGCAGTTGGTTTACTCGGAGGGCGTGCTTTGACTGGTCGTCGGTGAAATAGGCCGAGTGCGGCAGTTCGCCGAGGGTGATCAGCGTCGAGCGGGCCGACTGGTTCTCCGGCAGCTGCTTGAGTCGATCGGCGACCGGGCGGGCCAGTTCGCCGAGGCTTTCGAGCGCGCTGCCGGCCGCGTCACCCTCCTCGGTCGTGTCGCCGAGCAACCCGACGAGTCGCTCCAGGCCCGGCATCGGATCGTCCATGCGGGTGATTGCGTCGGCCGCGGCGACTACCACGTCGGCGTTTTTGTCGTTCATCGCTTCGACCAGTTCAGGGGGGGCCGTCTCCAGGCGGCCGCGTTGAGCGAGGGTCGCCAAGCCCATAGCCCCCCAGAACCGAATCGCCGGCTGCTCGTGCGCGAGCAAATCAACAAGTTCCTCCTCGTTGGCCTGGTCGCCCTGGCCAGCCATCTCGGCCGCCGTGTACAGCGTCTCCAGCGGGAAGTTGGTGCGGCGGACCCAATCGTAGAGCGGTTCGTCGCCGTGCTCCCGAGTGGTGAACGGGAACAGCCCCAGGTCTTTGCTGTCGCGGAGGTGGCGGCTGACCACGCCACGCAGCTCGCTTAGCTTCTCCGAATAGGCCGGGTCGTCGGCGATGTCTGTCATCTCCCACGGGTCGGCCTCAAGGTCAAACAGCATCTCGGTCGGGCTGGGCTCAAAGATCGCCTTGTGCCGTGGGTCCTTCAGGGCGTCGGCGTAGTACGCTTTGTCCCACGCCATGAAGGCGGGGACGCCCCACTGGTAGCTCTGCCTCAACGCTTCCGGTCGATGAGGCGCGTAGGCGCGGATGTAGTGAAACCGCCCGTCGCTGGCGTTGCGGTAGGGCGCGTAGTGCTGGCTCTGGTTGGTGCGGAACTCGAGCTGGTACGGCTTGGGCTCGGCGCCGGGCCCCAGCACATCGCGGCCCTGCATGTAGTTTGGAACCTCGACGCCGGCGAGCGACAACACCGTCGGCGCCAGGTCCTCGAAACCAATCAACCGATCGCTCGCCTGGCCCATCGGCAGGCCAACGCGGTCGCGCCACTTCTCGGGAACCCAAACGACCATCGGTACGCGGAAGCCCGTGATAAACGGGAACGCCTTCTCCCTCGGCTGCACGCCGCCGTGGTCGGAGAAGAAGAACACGATCGTCTCCTCCTTCAGCCCGCGTGCGTCTAGGTCGTCGAGGAACTGCTTAACCCACTGGTCGACTTCGTTGATTCCTTCCTGGTGCAACGCAATGTCCGAACGCACCTCGGGCAGGTCCGGCAAGAACGGCGGGACGTCGATCTCGTCCAGCGGTAAACCCTCCAATTCCCGCCGGCCCTCGAGCGTGTAGCTGCGGACACGGACCATATGGACCGACGCCTGATTGAACACGGCAAAGAACGGCTGCCCCGGCTTGCGCTTGCCGCTGTTGTAGGTGGCTTTGCCGCCGCTGACGTCCCACGCGGCGTCCATCCCCCGGCGTTTATCGGGTCGAGCGGTGTTGTAGTCGGTCTTGCTGTTATTGGTAGTGTAGTAACCCGCCTCTCGGAGCAGCCTGGGGAAAAAATACTGCTCTACCGGCACTCGCCAGTCGGCCCGGTGCCAGTCGGTCCCGTACGTGGTGGCCGGGCAGCCCGAGATGATCGTCGACCGTGCCGGCGAGCAGTGCGGGGCGGTCGATGAGGCGTGGGTGAATTTCACCCCCTCGGCCGCGAGGCGGTCGATCGTCGGCGTCTGGGCCAGCCTGTTGCCGTAGCACCCGAACTCTCGCTGGCTGGTGTCCTCAATGGTGAGCCACAGGATATTGGGCCGGTCTTGCTCGGCGGCTTGAACGTAGGGCGAGGCGAGTGTAGCCAACCACGCGGCAACACCGACGACGATTAAGCACCGCGCGTGGGGAGAATGATCGAACTTCGAAGTGCGCATCGAAAATGACCTGTGCGAATAGAATTGAGCCGCTACCAACTGCGCGAGCAACGAGATTTACGCTGGTTGATCAGAGAGTAGAAAGGTCTGCTGACTTGATTCTATCAAGCAGAGCCAGCCATGTGATCTAAGCAACCGCTCGAGAATAACTCCCGCAGTTCCCACCGCATAGACTTCCCGCGGTGTTTGTTCCCGTCGCGGAGGGGTAGCGATGGGTTTGTACCACGCGGATGTCGAGCGGCGGATGGTGAACTTCTTCGGCACGCTCTCGGAGAAGGACCGGCGGCGGTATGCGGCGGTGGAGGCCGAGAGGCTGGGGCGTGCGGCAAGCCCTACATTTCGGAGCTGTTGGGGTGCGACCACGGGACGATCCGGTCTGACGAGGAGGAAGCCGAGTGCCTCCCCAGCGACGAGGCCGCGGGGCGGGTCCGAGATAAAAGGGTCCAGCACGCAGGAGTTCGTAGCAGGAATCCTGGGTTTGCGGAGATTTCCCCACTTTTTATTGCTAAGTTTTCCGCCCCCCGATCGTTAGTCTTTGTCGCCGAAGCACGGCAACTGACCTCATCGAAAGTCGCGTCGACCGTGGGTGTGCCCGACGCATCTGATCGGCGCCCCTGTTCTCGCCTCCCAAATGCTCATCAATTGGAGTCCGCCTAACACTACAGCGCTAGGTCACGTCCATCTGCATCGTATCAGGCCTTTGAGAATGATGCCGTTTCTCCGCAGTTTTTTCAGGTTTCGCTTCCGGTGGGAGGCCCGCGCGGCGGCGTTGCGTTGTTGCCAGTGCTGGATGACGTTGGCGGTGTGCTCGATGAGCGTCGGCGAGGCCCGGCCGTTACGCTGCCAACTCGGCAGCAGCGCGCCGACGGCGGCGTGGACTTGGCAGACCGTGACCTCCGGATTTTTTCCCCCGCAGCCGTTCACGACAGCGGGCCAGGAACAAGTAGCTGACGCACGACAGGATCAAGTGGCGTTTGAGACCGAGGTAACAGCGGCCCTCCCACTGATCGAGTCCGATCTCCTGCTTCTGGTCGCGGAAGCACCGTTCGACGCGCCACCGCGAGAACGCAACCAGCAACAACGTCTCGATGGTCGTGTCGGACGGGGCGTTGCTGATGAAATACTTCACCTCATCGTGGTTCAATGCGTTGCGGGCGACGAGCAGGTGGAGTTCGATCCCCGGCAACCCGTCGTCGTTCTTCATGACGATGCGGGCGTGCTTCGCCTCCCACACGAGCGGCCCCTTCTCGCCGTCCTTCACGTAGTACCGGGTCCACGCTTGATCGCGCAGCTCGGGCCAGTTCTCGGCGAGGTCTTGCACGCTCTGCGGGGCGCTCGCTGCGGCGACCAACCGCGGGACCTTGCGGGGCCGGCCGCGACCGCCGCGGCGAAAGGGTCGCTCCGTCACGCGCGGCCGGTCGGTCCAACACGAGAACGTCGTCGGGACCTCGGCGACGAAGCGTTGCTTTCGACCGTCCAAGCCCTGCAAAAACAGCGGCTTTCCGCCGTAGCCTTCGTCGAACGTCAGCCAGTCGAACATCACGCCGTGGGCCGCGGCCCGATCGCAAAGCTCCAGGGCGATCTTCCACTTGGAGCGGTAGACCATGTCCTCGGGAATGCCGGCGGCCCGACACCGCTGGCGGTCCTCCGACCAACTCTCCGGCAAGAACAGCTCGCCGTCGACCAGCGCGTGGAAGTCGCCGGTCGCGTAGCCCAAGTGGACCGTGACGATGCCGTTCTCCTGCTTGCCGACGCAGCCGCAGTACTGCCGCTGCACGCCGGGCGTCTTGTCCCCCTTCTTGACGTCGCTCGTTTCGTCGATCAGGCCGATCGAGTGCGGCCCCGCATGATCTCGGAGGACGATCTCTTGGAGTCGCCGGCGCACGGCGTCTTCGTCCCAGCGGTGCTGGGCCAGGAACTCTTGCAGCGTCCGCGGCGCCACTCCGGCGGCCAGCGCCATCGGCTCGCAACTCTTCGCGGGCAGTTCGGAGAGTTGGCCTTCGACGTAGGTTGGCAAGTGCGCACGAGTATCTCGACGCGAGAAACAGGCGTCGAATTCGTGCAAGTAACTCGTCAATTCCGGCTTCAAACGGCGGATCTCATCGGCGTCCATGCTAGCGGCCCTGCGCCAGGTCGCCCCCCTGCGACACCAACAACATGGCCGATCGCCCAAACGCAAACAAGATCAACGTAGCGCTGTAGTACTAATGTGCTCTCGAATGTGGCTGAAGTTGATTCTCGTCGGCTTGTCTCTGGTGGCTGGTGGCTTCGCTACGGCGGCGCCCATTCGCTTCGATTTCGGCGATGGAAGCGTAGATGTCAACACTGGCGTGGCGGCCAATTTCGTCGTGCCCGCTGTCTCGTTGTCACCCCAATCGAACGCCGTCGATGGCGTCACCCTCACTCTAGAGGGCATGACGACCACCCCTCCAGGCGGAGTCTACACCCCCAACTCTCAGGGCTTTGGTATCGAAACCAGCGGGGAATCCGGCAATGGCGGGCAGCGGAGCCGAATCGGCGCCACGGAAGATGGAGAGACGGTTCACTTCAGTTTCGACACAGACGTGTTCCTCATCTCGCTGAGGCTTGGGAATGTGAACGGCGCCGACGAAGGTGTTGCGCTGGCCTTCCTGTCGGGCGATGACCCATTCGCGGGTGGCAGCTTCACTTACACGACTGCCGACTCTGGAGCCACCGAGGGACCAACCTACGACATCCCCTTAGGCAGCATTTTCGTGACCGCGGGCACGCTGCTGGAGTTTCGCTCATTGAATGACGCCTCAGGCGGTGTGTTGTGGAACGACCTTGTCGTGAGTACGGAGCCGGTGCCGGAGCCGGCCACTGCGTCGCTTCTCCTGCTTGCCGCCATCGGAGCGTGCTTCCCGGCCAGGAGAGCTGCGCACCAGAGCCAGAATCGGTAGGCCGGGAGCCGTGAGCGAAGGCTCGTCGCCTTTTCTATCTTCGATCACAGTCATCATCAGAACGGAAGACGTCATGCGTAACTGGAAGCTTCGGGCCGTGGCATCGGCTGCACTGCTACTCAGCGCGTACAGCGGCGTCCATGCCGCAGAAGTGCTCAGGCTGAGTTTCGAGAACGCCGGAAACCTCGCACAAGACACGAGTGGCAACAACCGGACCGGCGCCATCGCGGACGCCGGGTTCTTCGGGGTTCTCGCTTCTTCCGCGAATGTACGGCCCGGCTCCGCGGGCGCTTCCTCGGCGTTGTTCGAGCCGATCGACTTCGAGAACGGGAAGTTCATCCAGTTCCCAACGGCAGCGTTTCCCAACTTTACTCCGAGCGACAACTTCACCGTCCGGCTTTGGGTCAATCCCAATCAAGCCTTCATCGACGACCCGATGGGCTCTAGGGGCATCGTGTCCGGGGTTTCCGAGGGCGCCTTTGCGAACTCCGATTGGCAGATTGAAAACGGCTCCACGGTCGCGAGTGTAACGGCGTTCGGCTCGTTCGACCTGGTAGACGGGGGGGATCTGGCGGCCGATACCTGGCAAGAAATCATCCTCTCCTACCACGCGGTTCCTCAAACCGTGCTCGCCTACGTCGATGGGCAGCTTACGGGCGTTGGCGGCTTCCCTGTGTCGATGGAGTCCTTCATCGTCGGCGCCAATCGCAATCTGGTGCGCGTGTACAGCGGGCTGATGGACGATCTGGTGGTGTCCGACACGTCGTTCATCCTCGACGGAAACGGCATGGAGAGGGCTCTTGGTGATCTAGATTTCGACGGAGACATTGATCCGGCCGACTGGCAACTCTTCCGTTCCGGGCAAGGAGCTGATTTGAGCATGTTGACAACGACCGCCGCCTACCAAATGGGCGATGTGAACTTCGACGGCGTGACAGACATCAACGACTTCGTCGATTTTAAGAGCCTCTACATCGACGCGAACGGCGCCGCGGCATTCGCGGCGTTGCCAACCTTCGGCGCCGTCCCCGAGCCATCCGCCGGGCTCTTGGCCTGCTGCGGGTTTGTTCTGATGGCCGCGGTGCGAGCGGCCGGACGCGTTCGGTCCTGGACGCCACGCGTCGTCCTTGTTGCTGGATGCGTCGTCGCACTAGCGGCGTGCGTCCTTTCGGGCGCTCCCGCCAGCGCACAAGTGATCGTCTTCGACTTCGGGGCCACCAGCAATTTCCCGATCGCCGATCAATCGCCGCTTGATCCCCTAATGAACACCCAAGGGGGCGTCACCATGACGCTCCAGGGATTTACTACAAACGCGCCCGGCTCGTACGGATCGAACGCGACAGGCATCGGGATTTTCTCTGCTAACGACGCCGGCAACACCAACACGATGCGTCGCATGGACACGGCAGTGGACGGGGAAACCTTCCGGTTTAGCTTCGATACCGACATCAACCTGTCGTCGCTCCGCGTGGGGTCCCTGCAGTCGGAAAATGAAGGTTTCCGGCTGTCGTACGTCTCCGGCGGCGTCGATCCATTCGGCGGCGGCAATTTCACCTACATCACCTCCGACATGGGCGCCTCCGAAGGCCCCGAAGACGACATCCCCCTGGGAGACATCGCGGTCGCCGCGGGTACGGTGCTCGAGTTTAGTTCGCTAGAGAACGTGGTGAACGACAATGGCGGGCTGCTGTGGAACGACCTGCGGGTCTTCATCGGCGCCCGGCCTAGACCGCTGACCCTGCAAGTGTTTAGCAATGGAGAACTAAGGCTGGTGGGGGGCACCATCGGCGGGGCGACCCCTCCGCCCGGCATCGAGATCGACGCCATTCAGATTGTCAGCGCGGACGCGGGTGCCGATGGCGGCTCGCTGAACCCCGCCGGGTTCACGGGCCTGGCGGGCGACCCCGGCTTCCCGGGCGGCAACGGGTCGGGCAACGGCTGGGAGCCGGGCTTGGCGAACTCGGCTACCTTCATCGCGGAATCGTTTCTGCTCGGAAGCTCCGTCGTCCTCGATGGAGCCGAAATCTCGTTGGGTTCCGGCTTCGTTCCGGGTGGCGAGCAGGACCTCACGTTCCTCTACCGGCAGGTAGGTCAAACCGAGATCCAGACCGGCATCGTGCGGTACCTAGCGTCGGAAGGCCTCAGCGGCGATTTCAACGACGACGGCGTCGTGGATGCGGCGGACTACACCGTGTGGCGCGACAACCTGGGCGGCAACGAGGCGGTGCTGAACGGCAACGGCGACGGCAGCGGCACGGTCGATCCGGGAGACTACACCACGTGGAAGAACGGCTTCGGCAACCCAGCCGTCGGCGGCGCCAGCCCGGGCAGCGCCGTGCCGGAGCCCGCCGCCGCGGTGTCTCTGTTCGTGGTCCTTGGGGGTCTACTGGGCCGCCGTACCTGCGGGTTTTAATCGCCGTCGTATTCATGACCACAAGCAGGCAATCACCGAGAAAATGATGGATCACGATCCGAAACGCTTGAGCCAGACGCGCGTCAGTAAAGCAGATATTCATCAAGCGGGCTTCACCTTAGTAGAACTGCTGGTGGTTATCGCCATCATCGGCATCCTGGTCGCGCTCCTGCTGCCGGCCGTGCAGGCAGCCCGTGAAGCGGCGCGGCGATCTCAGTGCACGAATAACCTCAAGCAGCTTGGGATCGCACTTCACAACTACGAGTCGTCAAACAAGCGGCTCCCCCCGGGCAACCTTGGTTACGACGCGAAAGCGACAACGCTCACGCGCTTGGTCGACCACCCGACCGAGGTGGCGACGGCGTTCGTGCCTTTCATCCTGCCTTACCTGGAGGAGTCGGCGCTGTTCGCTCAGTACGACTTCAAGCAAAGCACGCAAGATCAATACGCGGTTGCGAACAGCCCCGTCGGGCAGAAGCTCGCCGCGTTTCAGTGCCCGAGCGACGAGTCGCAGAACGCTTCGGCGTGTGTTGCCGGCGCCGGAATCGATTGGAAGGGCAATTACGGCATCAACTGGGGAGCATGGCGGCAGATCTGCCAGATCCCGCAGGCGCCGAGCACCGATGCGCCGCACCCCGACTGCAACGTCGGGCCGCCCAACCCATTGGCTTCCGCAACGCTGCGCGTCGCGCCGTTCCACCTAAGCTTCGGGGCGCGGCTCGCTCAGGTTACTGACGGAACCTCGAAGACGCTCGCCATGATGGAGATGAATCAGCCCCCGGGCGACACGGAGTGTGACCGACGCGCCCGTATCTGGTGCGAGAAGGGGGGCTGCGGCAACATAACCACCTTCCTGTCCCCCAACAGCAGCGCGCCAGACGAAGGGAACTGTCGAGAGTACGAACACGCGCCCTGCAACCGTCTAGGCGCGAACAATCAAGCGAGCAACACGCAGTCGTACACCAGCAGTCGTAGCAGACATCCCGGCGGTGTGATGGCCTTGCTGTGCGACGCCTCGGTACAGTTTGTGGCTGACGATATCGACCTACCCGTCTGGCAAGCGCTGAGCACCATGAATCGTGGAGAAGTGGTTGACGCATCTTTCTGATTGGAAACAGGCGACCGCGCGGCTATCGATCGTCATTCTCGCGCTCTGGGCGTGCGTACGTTGCGGCGAGAGCGGACGGGCGTCCCTGCGCGGCGAGGTCACCTTTAATGGCGATCCGTTGCCCAGTGGCGCCATCGTCCTACGCCCCCTCGGCGACGGCCAAACAGCCGGCGCCGATATCGTCGATGGGCGGTTTAGCATCGGACGGGTTCCGGGCCTGGCGCCGGGCGAGTACCGCGTGGAGATCAAGGCGATGCGGGATACAGCTCAGACTTTCACCGATCCGGAGAGCGGAGTAACGGAGGCAGAAGTCGAGCAATACTTGCCCAAACGATACAATTCAAGGACGGAATTAGCGATCGACATTAAGGAGGGGGAGGACAACGAACACACGTTTGAGTTGCAGGAGTAGCGGCTGCCGCAGGGGGGTGGAAAGCGCCCGGTCATTCGAGTCATCACTCAAGCGCCGCTCTCCGTCCGTACCCCGCCGGTCCGATCGGTAGCCTGCCCCGCACACCTGCGATAGTCAACCAGCGATAATCAAGAAGTCTGCACATGTCAAAACTACGAACACCCCTGGCCCTCATCGTCGCATCGCTCGTCCTGAGCGACGTTTGCCCATTGGCGCAGGGCAAGCCGAACATCGTTTTCATCATGGCGGACGATCTAGGTTGGTCGGACACGAGCAACGCGATCACCAATCTCGGCCATCCAAGCGACTTCTACGAAACGCCCGTCCTGGAGCGGATTGCTAGCGAAGGCATGGCGTTTACCAACGCTTACACCAATGGGGCCAACTGCGCGCCCACCCGCGCCGCCCTGCTGACCGGCGTGTACGCCTCGCGGCCGTCGAACTACGTCTTTAACGTCGGCAGCCTGAACCGAGCCGGCAACAACACGATGCTCGTCGGCCCGGAGCAGGGTCTCGCGGATGGCGAAGTGGCCATTCCGACTTCGAGTTTCACGTATGCGGAAATGCTGCAAGCCGCGTGCTATCGGACCAGCCATTTCGGAAAGTTCCATGTGACCGAGAGCGGCACAGACGGGGCGAACCTCATCGTCTCGGATCACGGCTTCCATGAAAACTTCGGGGGACAGGCCTCCGGCGGCCCCGGCGCCTATCACGCAAGCGGCGGGACCTTCGGAAGCAGCATCGGCCCGGGCCTCGACCCCTACGCGGCGCCCTACACGCAACAGTACGTGAACGCCAACCTCAAGCCGTACGCCTCCGGCGTGAGCGATGCCGCCATGGATGCTCTGGTGGGAACCGACAAGCACGTGTCCGACGCCCTGGCCGACGCCGCGATCGACTTCATGGAGCAGGAGAAGTCGGGGCCCTTCCTCGTGCAGTTCAACACGTTCGCGGTGCACGGGCCTATCGGTAATGTCCATGCTCGAAGCGACCTGCTGGCGAAGTACCAGAACAAGGCGCCCGGCGTAGAAGACAGCAACGCCTCATTCGGGGCGCTGATCGAAGGTCTCGACCAAAGCGTCGGACGTCTCGTCAACTACCTGGAAACCACGCCCGACCCTTCCAATGCAGGCCATACCCTCGCCGAGAACACGCTGCTGCTGTTCTACTCGGATAACGGCGGCAAGCAAAGCCAATCGAACAATGGCCCGTTGAAAGGCGAGAAGGGCCAGTATGACGAAGGGGGCATCCGTGTGCCCCTGATCGCGTGGAGCGGCAATCCTGACCTAGTGGATGGAGGCTCTGTCAATCACACGCCGGTCATCGGCGTCGATTTCTATCGGAGCTTCGCGGCTCTAGCCGGGGGCGCTGTGCCCCAAGGAACCACGGTCGACGGGGTGGACATCTCGCCGCTCTTTGCGGATGTCGAAGCAACGGTGGAACGCGACTCGCTGTTCTGGCACTTCCCCGGCTACCTGACCGAAAGCGGCAGGGATCAGGCGCCTCAGTCGGTCATTCGGGCTGGGGATTGTAACCGTTCACGACCTGGTGAATTGATTCACGCCGCGGCGTATGCATTGGCGCTCTTTGCTGTCAGCAGTGAGGGTGCGGTCCTTCTTGCGAAGTGAGCCTGCATCGCTTCAACGAGGTACTCGTAGGCGCTGCGGTTCTGGAGTCGGCAGGTTTCCGAGACGCTCAGCATCCGCTCTAGGTAGCGGCTTCCCGAGGCGCTCTGCGTGCCGAAGCTGAGCTTGCGGTAGATCACGGCCGGGCGGAGCGCACGCTCGGCCGTATTATTGGTCGGCTCGACCCCTTCCACCTCCAGGAACGTCCACAAGTGCTCTTTGCGGGGCAGCAGCCCGTCGCAGAAGCCGACGAGCTGCTTGTTGCCGCTGTAGCTGCCGCGCAGCACGAGTCCGTTCACGCTGTCGCGGATCGGCGCTGCGTCGGCCTGAAAGGCGCGCCACTTGATCTTGCCGGCTTTGTAACGGTTCCAGAGCTTGAACAGCCGGACGTGCTCTCGCATCAGGTCGCGTCCCAGATGTTTGACTTGGCCGTTGGGCGAATCGATCAGATTCTGGATGTCGCGTTTCAGGTGGGCCCAGCACCACTGCAGCCGCTTGCCGTCGAGGTACATCTTGGCCCGATCGCAGTTCAGGATGATCCCCGAGTAGTCGCCAGGGCGATCGCACCATAACTCACCTCCCGCACAGGACTTCCAGCCGATACTGGTCGCTCCATGCGGCCGCGAGGCGTTTGTTCTTGACGCCCAGCTTGCGTGAGGTGTTGTTCTTGAGCAGGCTCAGCGCTGTCCTGCGCAGCAGGCTGAAGTTGGCGTCGGCGTGGCCTTTGCGGATGCGGCATTGGTCTTCGCCGAAGGTGACGTCTAGTTGCCAGTGCAACGCGTTCTCGATCGCCCAGTGGCCACGGACCGCGTCGGCGAACTTTTGGCCGCTGAGGTAGCGGCTGGCGATGTAGTAGCGGGTGTCGTGCGTCTGCGTTCCGTCGGCGTGGGTCGTGATGCGGCACGCCAGGCCGATCGCCTTGAGCCCGCGCCACTTGCTCCCCTCGTCGAACCCGTCCGGAAGCTTCGCTAAGTAGTAGTAGCGATCGTCCTGCCGGCCGTGCCCCTTCTCGTGCGACTCGGAGCGGCGGCAATCGATGCCGCTGCAATCGTCTTCGAGGTGGGCGGCGAAGAAGCCCTTGATCGCTGTGTGCAGCTTGGGCTGGTTCCCCTTGACCGCCAGCACGTAGTCCCCCCCTCCCACGACGATCTGCTCGGCGATCTCCCGCTGGCAGCCCATCGCATCGATCGTCACCAAACACCCCTGGATTTCTAGGATATCCAGCAGCTTGGGAATGGCCGTGATCTCGTTGCTCTTCGCGTCGGTGACCACCTGCCCCAGCGCGATGTGATTGGCCGACGCCCACGCGCTGACCATGTGGATCGGCGCCTTGCTGCTCGCCGCGTCGAAGCTCCTCCGTAAGGTCTTGCCGTCGATCGCGATCACCTGCCCTTCGGTCACCTCGTGCAACGCCGTGATGAAGCTCAGCAGGCACTTCTCGAACTCCGCCGGCTTGATCGCCGCGAAGACCGCGTTGAAGCGGTCGTGCGAGGGGACCCCACTGCTCATGTCCAAGAATCTCGCCAGCCAATCCTTCTTCTCCCGCGACCAGTCGGCGATCGCCACGAAGTCGTCCGCCCCGCTCAGCACCGCGCACAACGCCATCGCCACGATGTTCACCAGCGGGTAGGTCACCTCACGCCGACGCGGGTCGGTGAGGCCCTCGAAATGCTCCGCAATCCGCACGCTCGCCTTGGCGCCCATGCCCATCCCTCCAGGTCCCGCCGGCCGCCAGGCAACACCTGCTGCCATTCCAAACGCCGGCTTGCCTAGAGGGTCGCATATTGCCTAGCTTGGCGCAATCGCCGTGCCCGCCACGCTGCAGGCCTGCCTTGTACTCGTGCTGCTTTGTCCGGTGGCTGAGGGGGCCGCTGCTGTCGAAGAGAGCAGGACCACCTACCCCAACATCCTGCTGGTGGTTTCGGACGATCATAGCGCGCCGCATGTCGGTTGCTACGGGAACCCCGACGTCCGCACCCCGGTGCTCGACCGACTGAGCCAGCACGGCATCTTGTGCCGCCGTGCTTATGTGACGGCGCCGCAGTGCGTGCCTTCACGGGCGTCCATACTGACGGGAAGAATGCCGTTGGAAATCGGGCTGTGTCGCTTTTCAGACAACCTTCGGCGCGAAGTTAAGATCCTGCCGGAATACCTCTCGCAGGTTGGGTACTTCACGGGCTTGTGCGGTCGTGCGTACCACCTGGATGGATCGGGCGACGCCAACCGCCCCGCGATACGCGCCCTGCTGACGCAAGACGAGCTGCCGAACATCAAAGAGCGTGTCGACTTCTGCAGGGTCGCCGGCCACCCGAATCTCGGTGAACAGGCCCTGAAGCAGATGCAGGAGTTTCTCGATCAGAAGCCCGCCGATCGGCCCTTTTTCCTGCAGCTATGCTGGAGCGATCCCCACCGCGGTTGGGACGACGCCCCCAAGCCGGACCCCATCGATCCGCGCCAACTGACTCTGCCGGAAACCTATCCAGACACGCCAGGCGTGCGGAAGGACCTCGCGGAGTACTACAACGAGATCAACCGGCTCGACGCCCACACCGGTCGGGCTTTGGAGGTACTTCGGGAGCGCGAGCTATACGACAACACGATCGTCGTGTTCATCGGCGACAATGGCGGGAGTCAGTTCCGCGGCAAAGGCACGCTCAACGAACTGGGGATCTGGGTGCCCCTGATCATCCGCTTGCCCCACGACGAGCACGCAGGGACAGAACTAACGCCGCTTGTCAGCGCGGAAGACCTTGTTCCTACCCTGCTTGAAGCGATCGGACTCAGTATCCCGAGTGAGATCACCGGCAAGAGCTTCTACCCGGGGCTAGCGGGCCGCGACTACGAGGCGCGTGAGTACGTCTTCGCGGAACGCATGGGGCATACCGCCGCCCTCCCCGTGAACAGCTCTGCATTTGACCTGGGAAGGGCCGTGGTGAGCGAGCGATTCAAACGGATCTACAACTGCATCTGGCAACTCCCCTACACGCCGGTCGACTTCGACCATGCGCCCTTTTTCAATCATCTAAAGAAACGCAACGGAGCGGGCGAGCTGAGCGAGTTGCATTCGCGCCTCTACTTCTCCGACCGCGCCATGTTCGAGCTGTACGACCTGGCCGAAGACCCGCTGGAGCTCAACAACCTGGCGGGCTCGGCGGAGGCGCGCGAGGTCGAGAACCGGCTACGCACGGTGCTGAGCGCCCAGATGATGCGTGCGCATGATTTTCTGCCGCCGCCGATTCCTGGCAAGAAGGGCTGGTGATCTTGCGGTGTCCCCTTTGTCTTCACGCGGTGTCTAAACCCACCGTGTCACGGCCGGCGGCTTGGTGTTCGGTTGTGTCGCTTCCAACCCGTTCTTCACCTATCCCCCCGCGGACCCTATGAATCTTCTGCTCGCTCGAATCGCGCTGGTCGTTTGTTGCACCGCCACTTGCTCGGGGCTTCTCCGGGCCGCCGACAAGCCCAGCATTCTTCTGATCTACGCGGACGATGCCGGATTCAACGACTTTTCGTTTCAAGGGGCAGGAGAATTCAAGACGCCCTGCATCGACCGGCTGGCCCGCGAGGGCGTGGTGTGCACCAGTGGCTACATGACTGGGTCGGTCTGCGTCCCATCGCGCGCAGGCATGCTGACGGGGCGGTATCAGCAGAGGTTTGGGGTCTACTCGAACGACTTCAGCCTCAATATCCCGCACGCCGAGCCAAACTTCGGGGAAGCAGTACAACCGCTTGGTTACCGCACGGGCGTTATCGGCAAGTGGCAGATCGGCACAGACAAAGGCTACTGGCCGACCGAGCGGGGCTTCGACTACTTCTTTGGCTTTCTGGCCGGACACCGCGACTACTTCGCGTACAAACGCAACTCGAAAAAGGCCAAGAACACGTCGTTCCGGTTGATGGAGAACGACGGCCTCATCAACGAGTTCGGCAAGGACTTCTACACCACCGACCTGTTCACCGAGAAGGCGATCGCGTTCATGGAGGAGAGCCGGCAAGCCGACGAGCCGTTTTTCCTGTATCTCTCACACAACGCGGTGCACGGACCGCTGCAGGCCAAAGAAGACGACAAGCAGCCCTACGTCGGCCTCGACGATGTCAAGCGCCGCACCCTTGGCGGGATGATCGCGGCGCTCGACCGTAGCACGGGTCGATTGCTGGAATACCTGGAGAGTAGCGCCCTGCGCGAGAACACGCTTGTCGTCTTTACCAACGACAACGGCGGCTCTCCCGCCACGAACGCCGACAACGCCCCGCTCAATGGGCACAAGGGCACGATCTATGAAGGGGGTAACCGAGTGCCCTTCGTGTTTTCTTGGCCGGGACGGCTACCCGAGGGAGTGGAGTATGATCGTCCAATCATCTCTCTGGACCTCTATCCCACGTTTGTCCAACTCGCAGGGACCGATCCGTCAACACTTGAGAGGCCGTTGGATGGCGTGGACCTTATGCCGTACATCGGCGGGCAGAAGAAGGGAGCTCCCCACGAAGCGCTGTTCTGGAAGATGCAAGACGCCGCCGTCAGAGTGGGCGACTGGAAGCTGATTCGATGGGACTCGCGGGGCGGTGACTGCGAATTGTTCAATCTGGCGGAGGACATCGGCGAAGAAAACAACGTCCTTGAGGACCACCCGGACGTGGCCCAGAGCCTCAAGACCAAGCTGGAAGCCTGGGAGGCAGATAACGCGTCTGACTCTCGGAAGAAGAAAAAAGTGACGCCGACGGGAAGCCCGACGGTCTTGGTCCAGTAACCCCTCACCCATGTGAATCGCTCTTGAGTGCCCTACCCCGATGCGTGGCGGTAACACCGTGTCGGGAGGTAGTTTCGGATCTTGGTTTCCGTGAGGAGGTCGAGCGCTTGCCCGCAGAGCCGGACGAGCCGTTCTTAGACGCGTTGGGCTGCGTCGCGGAGGCGGCGTTTAAGCTTCCGGAAGGCGACCCCGAAAAGGTTGACGTCGGGGGAGTAGGGCGGCAGGCAGCGGACCTCGGCGCCGGCCGCTTCGATGGCCCGGGCAACGCGGGCCACTTAGGCTCGGGAGGCCGTCCGTCAACACCACGGCCCACGCCTTGAAAGCTTGACTATTGATGGCGCCCTCGACACGCCTCGGGCGACGAACCCTGTCGAGCGGACCGCCCCCAGGAAGGTGGTGGTGCCCCATCGCCCGCATGGGGTCTTCTCAACCACCCGAGAACCCTTCTCGCTGCGGCCACGGGTCCGCATCATGTTGGTCTTGGCTCAAGTCTCGTCGAGAAAGATCACCCGGTCTGAGGCGAAGTCTCCCTGCGAAGCGATCCACGCCCGGCATTTGAGCGTGACCTCTACGCGGTCCTGCTCGGCGGTGACGAGCGTTCTTTTTTTCGCGTCAGCCGCAGGGCCTTGAGCGGGCCGTAGATCGTGGCGTCGGACGACTTCCGTTCGCGTTCCACCGGGCCCAGGCGACCGGCTCCAACCGCGTCGCGTCGGGCTTCGCGGCGATCTTCTCTCGCAGCCAGTCGGCGTGGGCCGCCCAATCAGTCGTGCGGTAACGCGTCAGCTCGGAGCCGCCTCTGCGAGAGGCGCTGCGTCTTGCCAGCCGTATCGGTTGGGCTAGGCTAATGTCGTTTCTTTGCCCGCCGGACCGCTGCCCCCTTGCTCCCCACCGACCCACGCCGCCAGGCCGCGATTGATTGGCTTTATGGCCGGATCAACTACGAGGGGGGGCTGGTGCTGCCCCACTCGCCGCAGGCGTTGCGCCTGGACCGGGTCCGGCAGCTCTTGATCCGGCTGGGGAGCCCCGATGCGGGCCGGCGCGTGGTGCACGTCGCCGGCACCAAGGGGAAGGGCTCGACGTCGAAGATGATGGCCTCGATCCTGACCGCCGCCGGGTATCGGACGGCGCTCTACACGTCGCCCCACCTGGAGCGGATCGAAGAGCGGTTCGAGATCGACGGGCTCCCTTGCTCGGGCGAAGAGTTGGTGGGCTTGGTCGAGCGGCTCCGGCCCTTGGTGGCGGAGATGGACCGCCGCACGGACGTCCGCGGGCCGACGTTCTTCGACATCGCCACCGCCATGGCGTTCTTGCTGTTCGCCGATCGGCAGTGCGACGTGATCGTGCTGGAGGTGGGCCTCGGCGGGCGGCTCGATTCGACGAATGTTTGCTGGCCCGCGGTGTCGGTCATTACCAGCATCAGCCTCGACCACACCAAGCAACTGGGCGACACCGTTGAGCAGATCGCCGCGGAGAAAGCCGGCATCATCAAGCCGGGGGTCCCCGTGGTGAGCGGCGTGACCGAGCCCGGGCCGCGGGGCGTGATCGCGCGGATCGCGTTGCAGCACGGCTGCCGGCTGCTGCAGCGGGGCGAAGACTTCGGCGCCGTGTACGCGCCGCCGGGCGCCGGGGCGCCGCTGGGGACCGCGCAGTACTGGTCGCACGCAGCGGGGACGCCTGTCGGGCGGCCGCCGCTGCCCCTAGCGCTGGCGGGCCGGCGGCAAGCAGAGAACGCCGCCGTGGCGCTGGCGGTGATCGACGAGCTGACGCGCCAAGGGCTGCTGGTGTCGGAGGATTCGATCCAGCAGGGCCTAGCCGCGGCCAAGCTGCCTGTGAGGTTCGAGCTGTTCGGCACGCGTCCCACGGCGGTTATCGATTGCGCCCACAACGAGGCCTCCGCGCTGGCGCTCGCGCAGACGCTCGCGGACTACTTTCCCCGGGCTTGTCGCGATGCGGCGGCCGAAACCGCGGTGCGGGGGCCGTCTGAGTTGACGATCGCGTTGGCGATCAGCCGCGACAAAGACGCGGCTGCGATCGTGCGGGCGCTCGCCCCGGTGGCCGGGAGCTTTGTTGCGACCCGCTTCCTAGAAAACCCGCGTTCGATGACCCCCGAGCAGGTCGCCGACGTGGTCGCTCGTGAGGCGCCCGGGGCGTCGGTGAGGCTTGCCGCGGACCCGCTCGAGGCGTGGACCACGCTGATGGGCCCGCCCCGAGACGACGATCAAGCGGGGTGCAACGTGGTGTGCTTCACCGGTTCGCTGTTCTTCGCCGCCGAGGTGCGGCGGTTGGCGACCCGCCGGACGGCCTCGGTCCAGGCGTCGCCGACCGGCGCCTAAGGCCGGTCGGCCCGCCTCACACGGCGGTCAGCGCGTCTTCGTCGACGTGCGAGCTGAAGGCGGGCTGGGCGCTCAGACGCTGCCGCAGCCGCGAGTCGCGACGCTCTTCGCGGACCTCGTTCTGCAGCTTGTGCACGAGCGACGCGATGTAGGGGTCGGCCCACGGCAGCAGGTCGCTCGGGCGGAAACGTGGCTGCGTGGCGTTGGGCATGCTGACGGTTTCGGTCGGCATCGAGACAACGGTGCAGCGAATCTTGGTTTGGTTAGCCATGGTAGAGCTCCTTTCTGTTCCGAATGGACGAGAAGTGTGGACAAGTCCTTCGTGGTGTTGCTAACTCAAGCCTACTACAGGCTTGACGGCGTCCTTCGACCGGCCGGGAGAGGTCGGGCCGCGGCGGCCCATAAGCGTCCCCTCCGAGTCTCGATCGGCCGAAGCCCCCCTGGGCGTCGGCTGCCATGGGAAAGCCATAATGCACGCCCCGTGCCAAACCCACGGCCGGGGGGCGAGAATTGCGCCCAGTGGGCGCCGGCGGCCCCGAGAGAGGCTTGATTTCAGGGGTATTTAGAGGGATTGCCGGCTCACGAAATTTCAACCGCCGCCGCGTTATCGCCGGCCGGGGGCCTGCTTGCATGGAAGAGGTTGCAAGCCGATACACATCCTTGCAACGGATCGCTACAACCCTCAGGCAGCGGCATTTCGTTGTGCGGGGCCCGAACCGGCCGGAAATCCGGGGGCGAGGCTCAGGGCAGAGCACACGACCGCGGGATTAGCTCCCCGCTGCCTGCTTGAGGGGCGCGGCGCTTTCGGCCGATTTGCCATCGCTGCCCAGCAGATGGTCAATCGCTAGTTGCAGCGCGTTATCGCTAAAGTCCAGCGGCTCGATCGCGATCTCCTCTGGGGCGGTGCCGGCAGCGATCGCGGCCCGGATCGGCTCGAGCAACCGCCTGGTTTCCGGCAGCCGCACGAAGGCCGCGTACTGCTGGGCAGAGAGCGGCGCGTCGAAGCCGACGTCAGGGTGGACGCCCCAGACGTCGTCGGGGCCGTCCGTGGGCATGCGGTGGATCTTGTTGCCGCTGGGGCCGCAGAAGGTGGCCCAGGTGACCTTCAGCATGCTGCGGCCTGCTTCGAGGTCGATCGTGCGTTGGACCGAGCCCTTTCCGAATGATCGTTCGCCGACCACAGTGGCCCGCCCGTTCTCCTTGAGCGCGGCGGCCATGATCTCGCTGGCGCTGGCGGTTTCGCGGTCGATCAGCACCACCAGCGGCAGGTCGGCCCACTCGCCCCGGTGCTCGGTCTCGTAGCTGGCTAGCACGGCGCCGTTGCGGCCGCGGGTTTCGACCACCTTTGCGCCGGCCGGTAGGAACAACTCGCTAGCAGCCACCGCGGAGTCGACCGTCCCGCCGGGGTTGCCGCGGAGGTCGAGGATCAACCGCTGCATGCCTTGGGACTTGAGCTTGGTGAGCAACGACCGGAGGTCGCCGAGCGTGCGGTCGCCGAAGCCCAGCAGTTGGACGTAGGCGACGTCGGGCGACTGCTCGGTAAAGTAGTCCCACGTCCCCTCGGCGTTCTTCCGTAGGCCGGCGAGCGACTCGATGGGCAGCAGGGCGCGGGTGATGACCAGTTGCAGCGGGGTCGCCTCGCCGTGCCGCGCCAGGGTCAGCCGCACCGGCTTGCCGATCTCTCCGCTGAGCGTCTGGGTGACTTCGTGTTGCGACATGCCGGCGATCGGCACGCCGTTGACCTCGTCGATACGGTCGCCGATCCGCATGCCGGCCTGGGCCGCGGGCGAGCCGGGGATCGGCGGGGCGATCACGTAAGCGCGCGAGGGCTGGCCGACCAGCTTGAACGGCAGGCCGAGCCCGCCGAACGACTGGCTCAGCTCGTCGCGGAGCGGGTCGGCCTGGTCCTGGGGCAAGAAGTCGGAGTGCTCGTCGCCGCCGCGACGCAGCGCAGAGACCATCCCTTGCATCGCGGCGGTGAACAGCGCGTCGTCCGAGGGGGGCGCCAACGCGTACTGCTCGATCAGCCGGTAGCCGTCGGAAACGTAGCGGGCGTACGGGTTCCGCTCGACCCGCGACGCACACACCAGCGCAACCGCGACCGCCACAATCAAACACGTGAAATTGCGTCGCGACATAGACCGTAGTGACCGGGGGGCGTGCTGGCGCCCCTGATTATGCCCGGTCGGGCCGGCCGAGAGAACGGTCGGGCCAAATGTTCGGCGCCGCGGTCGTGGGCCGCGTCAGCGCGTCGGGCCGTGCGGGTCGCTCCGCCGCATCCCCTGCAGCTTGTTGAACAGCCGGGCGTGGTCCGGGGCCATGGGGCCCTCGGCGCGGGGCGTCGGGGGGTCGACCCGGCTCGGCGCCGCCGCCGGGACGCCGGCCGAGGGCGTTGCTTCGGCCTCCGGCGCAGGCCGCGGCGTGGCCGGGGGCTCAAGGGGCTCCGGCTGGCGCGCCAGCCTCGGGCCCTCGTGCCGTGGGGACGCTTCTTCTGGCTGGGCCGGTCGGTTCTCGTTGGGGGCGAAGCACCGCCCCAGCGGCCCGCAGAGGATGGCCGGCAGCATCAACAGGTCGCCGACCAACGCGGCGCCCAGGATGATGATCATCAGCGAGCCGAACTGCTGCGTGGGCGTGAACGTGCTCACGGCGAACACCGCCAGCCCCAGGCCGGCGATCAGCGTGGTCTCACACATCGCCACGCCGCAACGCTCAAAGGCGCCCAGCGTCGCGGCCCGACGGTCGAGCCCTTCCACCACGCCGCGGCGGAACCAGGTGAGGAAGTGCAGCGTGTCGTCCACCGCAACCCCCAACGCGACGCTAGCGCACATCATGATGCCGATGTCGACCTTCACCCCAAGCCAACCCATCGCGCCGAACACCAGGATGATCGGGAAGACGTTCGGCAGCATCGAGACGGCGCCGGCACGCACGCTCCGCAGCAGCACGGCCATGACGCAGGCGATCAGCACCGTGGCCCAGCCGATGCTTTGGAACAGGCTGATGAGCAGCTCGCGTTGGGTCTTGTAGACCAGCGGGACGATGCCGCTGTAGATGCTGGCGATCACCGGCTGATCGGCGCGGACGCTCTGCGGGCCCGCGGGGGGGCTGTCCAGGCCGGGGGGCAGCAGCGCCACCCCTTCCGGCAGCAACGCGTCGACCGCTTGCAGCGTCGGCCGGTCGAGCGCCACCACGGCGTCAAACCCGGCGAGCCCCTGCTCGAGCTTCTCACGGGCCTCGGGCGACGCGGCGCCTAGGCGCGTGACGTTCAGCGGCTGTAGCACGCCGCGGGCGCCGCCCACCGTGTTCCGCACGCCCGACTCGGCGAGCAGGTCCATCAGCAGCGCCGACTCCGACTGCTGGGCCGGCGCGTTCTCGGCGGCCTCGCCCGCAAACGCCACGCACACGCGAGACCCTTCTAGGCGTTTGCCTTGGGCGTGCAGCCGCGCCGTCAGCGCGTCGCGCAGCCGGTACGCGGCCAGCACCGGCTCGACCTTGGCGCGGAGCTCGCCGACAAACTGGCCGTAATCGATATCGCTCAGGGCCGCGAGGCGGGCGCTGACGCGCCACAGCTCGCGGGCGTTTTCGTCGGGGCCTTCCATCCGCAGGTAGTCGCCCAGCGCCTCGCGGTTCTCTTGCATGGCGGTGCTGGCGGCGTACTCGGCGCCGCGGCGGACCGAGGCGGTCTGGCCCGGGGCTACTTCGGCCGGGCCGAAGGTAGCGGCCGACAGCGCCCGGCTGACCGGGTCGAGCTGCTCGACGGCCGCGCCGATCCGGCGCACCAGGTCGAGCCTCTCGACCATGGTCATGCGGTAGCAGTCGCCGCCGTCTTCGGGGTGCTCGGCGGGCCCGCGGAGGTTCTCCGGCGGCAGCGCCACGATCACCTCCATCGGCACCAGGTTCCCGATGTGCCGCTCGAGCCAGGCGTAGTCGTGGATCAGGTCGACGTCTTCGTCCAGCAGCTTGAGGATCTGGACGGAGGTCGTGATCTTCGGCAGCCCCAACGCCATGACCGCCATCAACGCCAAGCAGCCAAACGTCACGCGATTGCTGTGGCCGACCACGTACTCGGCGTAACGCGTCGCCCACGCGGGGAGCGAGGGTTGGTGCTTCTTCTTCGCCTGCTCGCCGGGGGCGTCCTTGGGCGGGAACAGGTGCAGGTACACCGGCACCAGGCTGAACAGCATGCCGACGGTGGCCAGCACGCCCGAGGCCGTGAACATGCCGAACTTTTTGATCGGGATGATGTCGCTGGCCGCCAGCGACCCGAGCCCCACCGCGGTGGTGAAGGCGGCCAGCGCGCAGGGCGCCCAGCTCACCGCGACGGCCCGTTCGACCGCGCCCCAGCGGCCGTGCGCGGCCCGCTCGTCGCGGTAGTAGTTGACCAGGTGGATGCCGCCGGAGAGGCCCAGCACGTACACCACCGCCGGCATCGACATCAGGATGGCGTCTACCGATCCGTACAGCGGCTTGTCGCGCCCCAGCGCCAGCACCTCGAACACGCCGAAGTAGTACACGATGGCCAGGCTCAGGCCGGCGCTCAGCCCGGCGCCGGCGAACACCACCAGCGTCAGCCGCAAGTCGCGGAAACACCAGTAGGCCAGGCCGATGCCCAGCAGGCCGGAGTAGAGGGCCAACGATCGGAGGGTGCGTTCCCCTTCTATGTCGATCGTCACGTTGTCGACCGGCGGGCCCCCGAGGTGGATGTTGGCGGCCGCCACGCCGCACTCGGTCTCGACGATCTCGTGGGCCCGCTCCACCGCGGCACGCATCGAGCGGTTGTTGCCCAGCGAAGCCTGAGACAGCCAAGCGACCAGGCAGGTGGTGCGGGCCTGATCGCCCAGGCTTTCGCCCGCGTCGCTGACCGGCGCCGGACCGACCAGCGCCCCTTCGAGGCGGTCGATGGCTTGGGCCCGCTCCAGATTGGCGGGCGCCTCGGTCAGCTTGGCCACCATGCCGGGGCCGGTGACGATCCGGCCGAACATCGGCGCGCCGGCCGGCGTGGTCTCGTGCTGCAGCTTCTGCTCGAGCAGCCGGAGCCGTTCGGTGTCGCCCAGCGTGCAGCCGTCCCAGCTCACCAGCACGAACTGGGCGCTGACAAAGCGGTCGGCGAGCCAGCGCAGGTCGGTGGACTCTGGGTAGTCGGCCGGGAGCCAGTCTTCGGCGTTGTTGGTGTTCCCCTCGACCGCCCGCCGCAGGCCGCGCGGCGTGAGCCCGATCGCCAGCAGCGCGATCATCGCCACCATCAGCCAGTTCGACAGGCCCCAGGGCTTGCGGTCGAGCCAGGAGGAGCGATCGGAGGGGGCGGGCTGATCCATGGGTGCACTGCGGTCCGGAAGTGAGCTCCGGAACAGGACCCCGGAACTGGGCCGTGGAGTTAGTTGCGTCCTTGCGCGGCCGATAGGTTCAAGCTAAACCCGCTCGGCCCGGCGTTGCTAGCCCAAACCGCGGCTGGTTACCAGAAGTACTCCATCCCGAGAGTGAGCCCTTGGTAAAACGGGTTGTTTGAGGTCGCTACGCGGCTGAAGTCGGGGTCGAACTTGATCTGGTCGGGCGCTGCGGCCATGTTCACGAGGAACAGCATCTCGTAGCCGCCGCGGAGCGAGAGGTTGGGCCGCATGTGCCAACGCCCGATGAACCCGGTCTGGAAGACGTAGGTCAGCACGCCCTCGCGGTTGTTGGTGTAGAAGTCGTCGAGGCCTTGGGCGTTCGCGTAGGTCATACGAGAGACCCCCTTGGCGTCGTTGAGCATCACGCCCCCCTTGCCGAAGAGCTCGACACTGAAGCGGTCCGACTCGTAGGTGATGCCGCCGCCTACCTGGGGGCCGATCACGTCGTTGCTGGTGCGGATGTTGTAGAGGCCCGAATCGGCGGACGTAGTCTGGGTGGCGATGTCCTGGGCGGACCAGGCGAGGTTCTCGGTGAGGTCGATGTAGCGCAGGCCGACCAGGAAGTTCCGCGTCAAGCCAGAGTTTGCGCGTCGGACCCAATCGCCGTTGGGGGTCAGCACCATCTGGTCGCGGCCCATGCGGTCGTGCACCCGGTAGTTCAGCTCGAACATCGTCAGCCGGCTGTCGTACTTGGTCTGCATCGTCGACGCGCCGTCGAACGACGGGTTGTTGAGGTCGATGTCGTCGCGGACGAACAACGCGTTGGGCACGTCGGAGGTGATGCGGTTGGACTGCGTCCACTCGCCGCCGCCGAAGCCGGTGAACTCCATCGTGTGGTCGCGGTTGGTCGTGTCGCGGAACAGGAACCGCCCGAGCGTCAGGCGTACGTTCCCCTCGGCGCCCGGCTTGCTGCGATCGAGCTGCAGGTCCTGCAGCCCGCCGCTGCTCAGGTCGGACGCCAGCACAAAGGCGTTGCGGTCCCAGTATCGGTTGAGCACGACCGCGTCGCTCTCAACGTACCAGTACCCGCGGCGCAGCCAGGTGCCGGTGCTCTCGGTCACCGCCGGTTCGTACTCCCACAACTGTTCCCCTTGCGGGATCGGTTGCAGGGCGCCGCCGATGTCGCCCATGGAGGAGACCGGCGGGGTGATCTCTTCGAAGTGCTCCGACGGTCCGCCGGGCGCGTCGTAGTCGAACTCGCTTGCGGCGGGGGTCGGTAGATCATCTGCCCAGGCCCGACACGCGGGCCAAGCCGCCATCGCGGCAAGCAGGATTGCGGTTTGGAATCGATTCATGGTCACGCTGCCCTCGCCCCTTTCGTTTCCTTGCGGAACGTACCCCCGGCCCGGTCCGCGCCGGTCTGCCGGGCGTCCTGCGTTGTTCATCGACCTCCCGCGGCCCGCAGTACAGGAATTACCGCTAGAATCCGACGAACCGCCCCGCCAGGCACAACCCCTACCAGCAGAACAACCGACAAAACCCGCCATCGGCGCGCCAGCATGTTCGTGGCGCGAGCCGGGCCGTCCCCGGCCCCGGCGCCCCGCGAATACCGCTGGCGCCCCGAGAAGGCCGGGGCCGGCGACGGCCCGGCTCGCGCGGCTTCCGCGGGGCGACACCCCGCCTGCGGGCGGACGCCGGTCGGGTCGGCTCCGGCGGCGCCCCCGCCGCGCCGGTGGGATGGACGGCCAGCTTCGGCTAGAATCGGTGGTTACCGAACACCCCCGCGTGAACCCTCACGCGTCGGCCCGCTTGCGCGCGGCCGATACGAAATCCAAGGCGAAACACACATGTCGGTCGACCCCTACGCGCTGTGCCCCTGCGGCAGCGGCAAGAAGCTGAAGTTCTGTTGCTCCGACCTCGCCGGCGAGATCGAGAAGATCCACCGCATGATCGAGGGGGATCAGCCCCGCGCCGCCCTGCAGCACGTCGAGCAGTCGCTCCGCAAGTACCCGGGCCGCGCGTCGCTGCTCGACCTCAAGGCCGTGGTGGAGTTCACGCTGGAGAAGTTCGAAGACGTCGCCAAGACGGTAGACGACTTCCTCGCCAAGGAGATCAAGAATCCCTCGGCCCACGCCCACGCCGCGATGCTAGCGTGCGTGAAGGACGACCTCGGCCTGGCGGTCGGGCGCCTGCAGGACGCGCTCGAGCTGGTCGCGGAGAACATGCCGCTGCGCGTGCTCGAGGCGATCGGCGCGGTGGGGCACGCGCTGCTGCTCTCCGGCGACGTGCTAGCGGCGCGGGCGCACCTGTGGCTCTACCAGGGGATCGTCGGCAAAGAAGACACCCGCGCCATGCAGTTGTTGCTGCGGCTCAACCAGTCGGCCGGGCTGCCGGTGCTGTTGCGTGACAACCTGTTCCTCCGCGACGTGCCGGAGGGGCACGTCTGCGAACACGACCACTACGTCGCCCAGGTGCTGGCCAGCCAAGGCAAGTGGCGCCAGGCGGCTGGCGTGCTCGACGCGCTGGTAGAGCGGCACCCGGAGCTCGAGGCGCTGGTGTTCAACTCGGCGCTGGTGCACGGCTGGCTCGGCGACCGCCGCGGCTTCGCCCAGAAGATGCACCAGTTCGCCAAGATGGAAGTGCCGGTGGACGACGCGGTTGAGGCCGAGGCGATCGCCCAACTGCTCGACCCCGACACCGACGAGGCGATGGTCGAGACGCTGCTGGTGACCATCCCGATGCAGGACGAAGAGGCGCTGATCTCCCGTCTCGACGCCGCGGACCGACTGCACCGCCAAACAGGCGCCTACGTCGACCCGCAGTCGGTCGACGGGCCCCCGCCCCGGGCCGAGTACCTGGTGCTCGATCGGGCGATGCCCGCGTCGGGCAAGGAGCTCACCCGCTCCGAGGTGCCGTGCGTGATCGCCCAGCTCGGCTACTTCGGGCGCCAAACCAACCGCCCACAGCGGCTCGAGCTGGTTGCGTTGGCGGGCGCCGACTTCGACGCCGCGTTGGCCGGGGTCCGCGAGCTCGCCGGCGACGCGGCGGGCGAGCCGGAGCCCCCCGAGACCATCGACCACATCCCCGCGATCGACGCCGCCCTCGGCTGGCGGTGGAGCTTCCCGACCGATACCCCGGCCGAACTGCGTCGCGAGCTGCGGCGAGAAGAACGCCGCGAGCGGATCCTGCAGAAGTGGCCGCTGGCGCCCCGCGCCGCCCTGGCGGGAAAGTCCCCCAGCGAGGGGGTCGCCGACCCCGAGTCCAGGCGGGCCGTGATGGCTTCGGTGCTGATCCTCGAGCAGGGGGCGGCCAACGCCGACCACGCCCAGACCATCGCCGCGCTCCGCGACGGGCTCTCGCTCCCCCAGCCCGAGCCGATCGACCCGACGGCCGAAGGGGTCGACGTTGAGCGGTTGCCGCTGGTGCGTTTTGCGCGGGTACAGCTAGAGAAGCTCGACGACGAAGCGTTGGCGGGCCTGCACCGGCGGGCGATCATCGCCGGCGCCTCGACCGCCATCGAGGTCACCGGACGCGAGCTGCTGCGCCGCCCGAGCGTCGCCGAGAAGATCAAGACGGACGACATCTACGCACGGCTGATCCAGCAGCAAGAAGACCCGGCCGTGGCGCTCGACCTGGTGGACGAGGCGCGGCGCCGCACCGAGGCCTCCGGCGCGTCGGTCGCCAAGTGGGAGGTGCTGTCGTTTGAGCTGCTAATCGAGGCGGGACGCGAGCAGGAGGCCCTGGAGCAGCTCAACCACCTCCGCAGCAACCACTTCGACGAGCCCGGCATCGCCGAGCGGGTGTACGCCATCCTCAGCGCGATCGGCGCGCTGCCGGACGTCCCCGACCCGGCCGGGGCGCTGCAGCAGGGCGCCCACCTCGGCCCCCCCGCCGAACCGGCCCCGGCCTCGGCCATCTGGACCCCCGACGGCGCCGCGGCGACCGCGGGGGAAAAGAAGCTGTGGATGCCGTCGTAGGGGGCTGAGTCAGACGCGCCGGTAGTGACGTCGCCGCCTGCCGGCGGAAGACGCCGCGCGGATTGTCTGACCAAGTCGCTAGACTTCGGCAAGCGCCGCGAGGATACTATCGCCGTTGCTGCCGAAGTGTCAGCCGTACGAGTCTCTTCCCTGCTCATCTACCTCCGCGCCCTGAGTTTCAACATGGATTCACGAGGATGGTGCAGCGTTGTCGTTCTGACAACCTTGCTGCAGACGCCCAGCATTGACTGCGTTGCCCAGGTTGTTTTCGACAACGGGATGGCAAATGAGATTCAGGTATCGGACGGGATGATGTTCCCGGCTGGCATCGTGGTGCGGGACAGCGTGGATCTCTCCCCAACCACAGTCTTCGTGAATTCTCTTCCGATCGGAGGTGGACCGAGCCCCGGGCGGAGTGTTGCGGTCTACGGCAGCTCTTTGTTCCGCCACGGGTTTGGGCAGATTTCCGGCGATCTGTTCGCGACCGACGATTCCACCATTTCATTAATCTTTGGCAGTTCCGTCGAAGGAGAGGCGCTGATTACAGGTTCTGCATTGCTCCAGGTTGGGCTAAGTGCAGGTGCGAGGAAGGTAACCCTCAACGAGAACGCCCGTGCCGAGTTCACAAATTCGGGACCCGGAGTAATTGAGATTGCCGGCAATGCCACCGCTTCGTTCAACGGTGGCGCCATGGGCAACCTTACGGTGACGGAAAATGGCTTCGCCGAGATTCTCTACGCAGATAATAATCCTACCAATCCCGTCTCAGTCGTCTCCGGCAACGCAACGTTGATCGCTCGGAATGGATTGCTGTCCAAAATCCTTGTCCAAGACAACGCTCGATTCTCAACGGGTTTCGCAGGTTTTGACCTAGTGACGGTGCGAGATCGCGGCCTCGCTGTGGTAAACTTCGGTGCTGGCGCATTCGGAGACTTGGTTGCAACTGACGGCGGAACGATCCTCCTTGAAAGGTACCGCACAGATTTTTTCTCTCGGCTGGCCACTCTTGCGCGGGGAGGAAAGATCACGCTCGATGTAACGCGAACCTACCCGACGGAGGCTGCAAGCATCCTGGCAGAGAGTGGATCGTTCGTCGACCTGGTCAGGTTGCGCGCCAGAGGGCTGACGATCGACGCCAGCGACTCCTTCGTCAACCTCTCCGGAGGTGACCTCGATGAGCTTTCAATCACGGCGAAGCTTGGCAGCGAAGTCTCGATCCGCGGCGGCATCTTCCGCGACGCCAACCTGCTGATTGAAACCGGCAGCGTCGTGACATTCTTTGGCAGCGGCTTTCTGGTTGAAGGCTTGGGCCCTCCGGGGGAGTTCCCGATGGCCGGGAGCGTTAGCGGGTGGCTCGCGGACGGCCAGGCGTTCGCCTTCGACTTCACTCGCCAGGTGTCACCGGGCGCCGACGCAGGACTGATTCGTTTTGTCACTGTACCCGAGCCGGCCGCTTGGGTGCTATCGGTCGCGGGAGCGTTTGCCGGCGTGGCGGGACTGCGCAGGCGGCTTCTGCGATAGTGTGATAGCCTGCTTGGCGCCCACCCACGTCGCGCGGAGGCCTTCGGCGAATCGGTCGCTAAGTGGGAGGTGCTGTCGTTCGAGCCGCTGATCGAGTCGGGCGCGAGCAGGAGGCCCTGGAGCAGCTCAACCACCTCCGCAGCAACCACTTCGACGAGCCCGGCATCGCCGAGCGGGTGTACGCCATCCTCAGCGCGATCGGCGCGCTGCCGGACGTCCCCGACCCGGCCGGGGCGCTGCAACAGGGTGCCCACCTCGGCCCCCCCGCCGAACCGGCCCCGGCCTCGGCCATCTGGACCCCCGACGGCGCCGCGGCGACCGCGGGGGAAAAGAAGCTGTGGATGCCGTCGTAGCCTAAAGGAAAACGAGGCCGCGAAAGACAGAAGGGAGGGGTGGAGATGAACGGGAGGTAGGGGGATGCGTTGATTCGTTGACTGACGGTTTGCAACCGGTCGCATCGATCCAGCCATCCTGCTTGGCGGCGTTCAGACCCGCGGACGCCTATCCCCTCATCTCCAAGCGTCGCCATCTTCCCTTTCCTGCTTCGCGGCGTGGCTGGGCTCCAGCCAGGCGTCAGGCACGGCCTGACCTACGTGTCGCTGTCGAGCCACGCCAGCGCTTCGGCTTTGTCTTCGTAGTCGAAGTGCCGCACCTTGGCGTGTACGAAGAAGGAGGCCACGCTTGGCAGGATCGACAGGAACGCGCTGTCGGTGACCGCGGCCACCTTGGTGATGTGCTTTTGGTGGTCCTTGACGAAATTAAAGTGGCCCAGCATCGCCGAGAAGTCTTTCCAGCCGGGGAAGCTCTTGGTGTAGATCATCAGCCCGCCAAGCGACCCGTGCTCGGCGATCACACGGTCGACGATCGGCGCCAGGGCCTCGAAGTCGCGCTTCTCCAGCGGGCTCTCGGGGGTGACGACCAGGACCCGCTGGTCGGGGAGCAGTTGGTGGTGGATCATGGCAGGGGCGCTCCGGGTTCGTGTGGAGACCAGGCAGAGACGTGACGCCGACGATAGACGCCGGTCAACTTGGATGTTTAGATCGTATGGGGTCGCCGGCGGTCGCCGCAAACGTTTTCTGTTGGGGCGTTGAGTCGGTCCGCCACGATCGGCGCCGGTCGGCGGCTTCGTTCTTAGTACGGATTGGCCCGCTCCCTGCACTTCACGACAGGTCGCTGTGACGGACGCTTCCATAGACCCTGCCGATCCTTCCGACCGCGACGAGCACTGGGCGCGGCGTGCGGCAGAGCTCGCGCTGCGCGGCGAGGGCCTCGTCGAGCCCAACCCGATGGTCGGCTGTGTCGTCGTCCGCGAAGGCCGCCTGGTGGGTGAGGGGTGGCACGAGCGGTTTGGCGGCCCGCACGCAGAGGTGAACGCCCTGAACGCCGCGGGCGAGGGGGCCCGCGGGGCCACGCTGTACGTGTCGCTTGAGCCCTGCTGCCACACCGGCAAGACGCCGCCGTGCACCGACGCGATTCTGGCGGCCGGCGTGACGCGGGTGGTGGCGGCGGTCGCCGACCCGTTCCCGCAGGTGGCCGGCGGGGGGATCCACCGGTTGCGGGCCGCCGGCGTGGTGTGTGAGCTTGGCCCCGGCGCCGAGCCCGCCCGGCGGGTGCTGGCGCCCTACCTGAAACGCCTGGCGACCGGCCGGCCGTGGGTGATCGCCAAGTGGGCGATGACGCTCGACGGCAAGATCGCTACCGCCTCTGGCGACAGCAAGTGGATCAGCGGCGAGGCGTCGCGGGCCATCGTGCAGCGGCTCCGCGGGCGGATGGACGCCATCGTCGTCGGCCGGCGCACCGCCCAGCTCGACAACCCGCTGCTCATCGCCCGCCCCCCGGGGCCGCGGGTAGCGGCCCGCGTGGTGGTGGGGCCCATCGCCCCCGATTGCCGGCTGATGGAAACAATTGCGGACGCGCCGGTGATCGTGGTCGCCCGCTCGGCGGAGGAAGAGGCCGCCTGCGCGAAGCTCGGCAGCCTGGGCGCCGACGTGGTGTGCCTGGACAACGACGACCGGGTCCCCGTCGTCACGCGTCTGGTCGAGCTGCTCGGCGCCCGCGGGATGACCAACGTTCTGGTCGAGGGAGGGGGCGTGCTGCTGGGGTCGATGTTCGACGCGAGGCTCGTCGATGAGGCCCACGTTTTCGTCGCGACGAAGCTAATCGGCGGCGCCGGCGCCCCCTCGCCGATGGGTGGGGCGGGGCAGGGCACGATCGCGGCGGGGGCGCGGCTGGTGGACGCGGTGATCGAGCAGGTCGAGGGCGACGTCTATATCCGGGGTCGCCTGGGGGACGGCGAGGCGTCCAGCGCTGGCGCCTGACGCAAAGTCGTTGCAACCGGAGCAAACCGCACCGGGCCGGCCGCGGCGCCCAGCCGGGCGGCCCGTACCGCGTTGACTCTGGCGGCGGTGAATCTAGCCTTAGGGGCGAAGCACGCCGTGTATGCGTCACTAAGCCCTGGATAACCAGATGCGATCAGTCAACCTACTCCTGCTTCTGGCCCTGTCCGCTGTCATGGGCGCGTGGGCGCCGGCGCCCGCCCTGGCGCAATCCCCGCAGCGGTCGGTGCTGCAGCAGCTAGCGGGCGACATTAGCGCGCAGCTCGACCTGCGTTACCCCACCTCCGGCGGGGAGAAGCAGGCAGGCCGCGACCGGTTGGCCGAGGCGATCGACCTGTGGAACGCCTCGCCGAAGAGCGACGCCGACGCCCAGGTGATGGAGCGCTGGCTGTTGGACGCGTTGCGGGCGTCGATGGCCGGTTCGAAGAAGCCGATGCCGGCGCCCCCCGAGTTCTCCCAGAAGCAGATCGCCGCGGCGCCCCTTGCGCCCGAGCCGATCGCGGAGCCCACGCCAATTACCGAGCCGGCGCCGGCGCCCATGCCGCGCAGCGTCGCTTCGCAGGTCGATCCCACTCCGGCGCCCGCTCCGGTGACGCCCCAGCCCGCCTTGCGGCCGGCCCGGCCCGAGCTCCCGGTGGTGGCCTCCAACGAGCACCCGGCGGCCGCCCGAATCAACTGGAGCGATCCGTTCCGAGACGACCCCTTCCGCGACGACCCGGTCGCCGTAGCGTCGGCGCCGATCGAGCGGCCCGCCCAGCGCCAGACGCGGCTCAAGCCAGAACTACCTCCGCGCCCGCGTGGATCGGTCGACCTCCGCGAGCTTTCGGCGCGGGTCCGTGGGCTGTCGCAAGGGCTGGCCGCGATCGATGCGCGGCTGAGCGACCAACGCCCCCCCAGCGCGTTCGAGCTGGCGGGGTTGGTGCGCGACCTAGAGCAGCTCAGCAGCGAGGACCGCTTCTTGCGGCTTTACCTCAATGGCCTTACCACGTCAGAGGCCCGCGAGGTGGGGCACCGGCCCGACATGCGGCAGACGATCGACCGGCTGGGCGATCGGGTCAAGCAGCGGCAGGCAGACCTTGCCGAGGCGCAGGGAGAGCAGAGCCTGGCGGAGCGAGACATCCTGACGGCGCTGGCCGTGAAGCTGGACGAGATCCAGAACGCCGGCCGCTAAACACCGGGTGAACCGAAGCGCCGGCTGCTGTTGAGCCGTGGCGCTTGTTGACTGAAGGTGACGCAGGCCCGCGCCGTGCCTCGGCAGGGCCTGATCCCCGGCGAGAGCCGCCGCACCTGTTAAGGCAGCCCGGGGAGGGGCCGGGCGGCCTACTTGTCGTCGTCGTCCTTCTTGGTCTTCTTCTTTTTCTTCATCTGCAGCTTGCGGACCCGCACCTTGGGGAGGCCGAACGGCGAGGCCTCTTCGCCCCAGCGGTCCCCTTCGCGGAGCTTCTGGATCCGCTCAACGCGCGTCATGACGCTGCGGTTGCTGGTGGCGCCACGCTTTACTTTCAGGGTTTTATCGATCGTCATGGCGGATGCCGGGTCTAGATTTTTAACTGTCGAGTTGGCGGAAGCCCAGTAGTTTACGCGAACGGAATCTCGGCCGCAACGTCCCGTCCGGCCCCCGGCCGGGCGCCCCAGAAACGAGCAAGCCCGGCGTGTGCTGCGGGGCACACGCCGGGCCTCTCATTGGGGGTGGTCCTGCCGGCCGCGGATGCGGCCTAACCCGGGGCGTGCGGGAAATCGCCCCGGGGCCCGTCCATGGGCGTCCCCGAACAAAGCTCGTGACGCCTAGTGCGATGCCTCAATGGTGCCGTTAGGCGGCGATGCGGACCGCCTCGCGGCTTTCCTTCACGCCGATGACAAATTCTTCGAAGATCCGCACGTCCAGGGCCGAAGCGGTGTCGGCCTCGGGGTGGAACTGGGTGCCGATGGCGAACCAATCGGGCGAGGTGCTCTCGATCGCCTCAACGATGCCGTCCGGGCAGCGGGCGGTGACGTGGAAGCCGGGGGCGAGGTCGTCGATGGCCATGTGGTGCATGCTGTTGACGCGCAGCTCGCCGTCGCCGAACACGCGCTCCATCAGCGACCCGGGCCGCAGCTCAAGCGTGTGCCGGTGGGCCGGGTCGAGGTTGTCCTTGTGCGGCAGGGCGGTGGGCACGTCTTCCGGGATGTGCAGGTGGAGGTTGCCGCCGCGGGTGACGTTGATCAACTGCATGCCGGCGCCGATGCCGAACACGGGCACGCGGCGGTCGGCGACCACCCGGGCCAGGGTGCGGTCGAACGACTCGCGGCGCGGCGCCATGGCGCGGACCGAGGGGTGCAGCATCCAGCCGTCGCGGCGGGGGTCGAGGTCGGCGCCGCCGATCAGCATCACGCCGTCTACCAGGTCGAGCGCCTGATGGATGTCGGCCTCTTCGGCCAGCGGGGGCAGCACCACCGGCAATCCGCCGGCCTGCAGGATCGAATCGTAGTAGGCCGCGGTCAGGTAGGTGAGCGCGGGCTTCTCGCCTTGGGCGGCGCGGTAGTCTGCGTTGATGCCGATGACGGTTTTAGACATGCGAATCATTCCCTTTCGATCCGGGCGGAGTCATTCCGCACGTTCGCGTTTGGGGGCTGCGCCGGTGTGGCGTCAGGGTTCGCATAGCAAGCACGCTCAGCCCACCGCTTCGGCGGAGGCCCGGGGGCGCTTGGCGTCTGTTGCGCCGAACCGTCTTGCGCCCAAGGGCAGAGAGCGAACCCAAGCGGGGGCCTTCCCTGACCGAACGGCAGCAAGTTGTGCGGCGTTCGCCGGTGGCTTGGTGGTCCCCCGTATGGATGCGGAGGGTATGGGTCCAAGCTCGGCGCCGGTGCGATGTCCCTATCGTCCTACCGGTGTTGCTCCCTGTGTGGATGCGGCCGTGTCACCCGGCCTATAAGCGTGGGTCGCAAGTCTGGAGCGGGATGGTAAACGGGTTTGGCCAAGAGTCAATGGCTTGGACGATCTTGCGCCTCAAAAAAATCTTGACCACTATAGCTTGTGCAAGCACCCGCCGGCCCCCAGCCTCCCCGGCCGGCGTGGCCGGCTTATCGGTCGCCCCCTCTCCCGCTACGCTCGTCTAGTGAGTTGGCCCTCCCTTCCTACCGTTCGTGCTTCCTAAGAACAGCCGCGCCATGAGATTTTCCCGGGTTTGCCTCGAAGGGCTGGGCCACGTGCTCCCAGAACAGCGTGTCACGAGCGCCGAGATCGAAACGCGGCTGGGGCCCCTCTACCGCCGGCTGCGGCTCCCTGAGGGGCGTCTGGAGCTGATGACCGGCATCGGCGAGCGGCGGTTCTTCCCCCCCGGCGCCCGGCCCGGCGACCTGGCCATCGAGGCGGGACGGCGCGCCCTGCGGTCGAGCGGCGTCCCCATCGAGAAGCTCGGCGTGCTGATCCACGGCTCGGTCTGCCGCGACCATCTCGAACCCGCCACCGCGTGCCGGGTCCACCACGCCCTGGGGCTGCCCAGACGCGGGCTCGCCTTCGACGTGTCGAACGCCTGCCTGGGGATCCTCACCGGCGCGCTGCAGATCGCCTCGATGATCGAGCTCGGCCAGGTCGAGGCCGGCATCGTCGTCGGCGCCGAGTGTGGACGCCCACTGGTAGACAACACGATCGAGCGGCTCAACACCGACGAGACCCTTAGCCGCGACACGATCAAGCGATCGGTCGCTTCGCTCACCATCGGTTCGGCCGCCGCGGCCCTGGTGCTGTGCGACGCGTCGCTCAGCCGCACGGGCCGGCGCCTCACCTCGGCCGCCGCCACGGCCGCGACCGAGGACCACGACCTGTGCCAGAGCGAGGGCCTGCAGCAGGTGATGCAGACCGACAGCGAGAAGCTGATGCGCCGCGGCGTGGCGGCGGGCGCCGAGACGTTTGAGCACTTCCTGGCCGAGGCCGGCTGGCGCCGCGACCAGATCGACCTCAGCGTCTGCCACCAAGTGGGCGTCGCCCACCGGCGGATGATGCTCGGGGCGCTGGGGCTGCCGGAGGAGCGCGACTTCGCTACGGTCGAGACGCTCGGCAACACCGGCTCGGCGGCGCTGCCGACCACCCTCTCGCTGGCGGTCGACGCGGGGCGCGTCGCCCCGGGCGACCGGGTCGCGATGCTCGGCATCGGTTCGGGCATCAACTGCTTGATGATGGGCGTCCAGTGGGGCGCCTAGGACGCGCCCACCCACACGCTCACGCGCCGGCGAGTTAGGCCGCCGACTTCGGCTTGCTCTTCGCCTGCTCGACCGCCTCGCGCGCCTTGGCTTCCTCGGCCTTGGAGACCTCGGGGTTCGGCGTGGCGTCTCCCTCGGCCAGCCCCATGATCCAGCGGACCCCGCCCAGCAGCGACTCCTGGTACTTGGGGTTGGTCCACACGTCCTCGCGGTGCCCCAGGCTCATGTGCATGACGCGGCCCTGGCCGTAGTCCTTCACCCACAACACCGGCACGTGGTAGGGCTTCTTGATGTCGGTGTTTTGCATGTCGAGGCTCATCAGCACGCGGACCTTCTCGGGCTGCCAGTGGCTGAACTGATAGATCTCGTCGCCGATCACGAACGAGTCGCCCCACGGCGCGGAGGCCGGGTGGCTGGGGTCCTGCACGCTGATGGCGACCGTGCTGCCGGCGCCCCAGGGGTGCCCATTGAAGGTGCCGCCGATCATGTCCCAGTACGGCTCGTAGTCGTGGTAGGTGTCCGCGGCCGAGTGGACGCCGATAAAGCCGTGGCCCGGCTGCTTGAGCCAATCGTTCAGGAACCAGTCCATGGTCTCTTTGGGGATCGGCAGGATGCGCTTCGCGTCGTACATCGCGCCGGTCGTGTAGAACATCACGATGTCGTAGTCGGCCAGGCGCTCCGGCGTGAAGTCCTTCTCGACGTCCTGCGTGCAATCAACGCGGAACAACCCGCTGCGGACCCCGAGCTCCGTCATCACGCGTTCGGCGAACGACAGGTCGGTCGCCTTGCGGGCGACGGTCGGGTGCCTGAACCCGGCGCTCTGGGTGACAAACAAGATCCGCGCCGGCCGCTCCGAGGCGTCTGCTTGCGGCTCGGCGGGCTTGGCGCGTTTGGCCGGACGGGCCGCGGCGCCGTCGAGGCGTTTGATGCGGATGTTGCGGAACTCGGCCTGCCCGCCGTGGTCTTGCAGCGAGATGTGGCCCTCGTCGTTCTTGGCGAACCCTTCCCACTTGGAGAACTTGCTGGCGGCGATCTTGGCGTTCCAGTCGTCGTCTCCCCAGTTGGCCTCGAGCAGCTTCTTGCCGTTGAGCCAGTGCTGCACGCGGCCGTTTCGGATGACGATCCGGCCGTTGTTCCACTTGCCGACGGGGCGGGTTACGTCCTCGGCCGGCGGGTACATGGCGTAGAGCGCCCCGGCGGAGGTGGCCGCCACCTTGCCGTCCTTATGGGCCTGGTTGTCGAGGATCTGGTACTCGGGGCCGGTCATGTACGGGGGGCCGTCGGTCTCGCTCAGGCGGTAGATGATGCCGCTGTTGCCACCTTTGACCACCCGCCACTGGAAGCGGAAGTCGAAGTCTTTGTACTTCTCGCGCGTGATCAGGTCGCCCGCGCCGCCGGAGTGCTTGAGCACCCCGTCCTCGACGCGCCAGCCGTCGGTGGGGGCGTCCTTCTTGTAGCCCCGCCACGCGTCGAGCGAGCCGCCGTCGAACAGCACGGTGAACCCGTCTTGGGCCTGACAGACGCCGATGCAGAGCACGCCCATCAGAGCGGTCGATACGCAACGCCTAACTCGCAACAACATGAGGAGTCCCCTGAGAGATGTAGGAAAGAGGTTTGGCGCACCGGGGCGCGGATGGGCCGCTAGAAGGCGTCGGCCTTGCGGTAGGCCTCGATCACGGCGCGGTCCCCGTCGGCGCCGGCGATGCTGTTGCCGTGCTCCATGCCGATGACCCCCTCGAAGCCCTTCTCGTGAAGGTGCTTGAAGATGTTCAGGTAATTGATCTCGCCGGTCCCCGGCTCTTTGCGGCCGGGGTTGTCGCCGGTTTGAATGTACGCCACCTCCGACCACGCGGCGTCGAGGTTGGGGATGAGGTTCCCTTCCTGGATCTGCTGGTGGTAGATGTCGAAGAGGATCTTGCAAGACGGGCTGTTCACCGCCCGACAGATCTCGTACGCCTGCGGCACTTTGTGCAAGAAGAGCCCCGGGTGGTTGGTCCACCAATTGAGCGGCTCGAGCACCATCACCAGCTCGTGCGGTTCGAGCACCGCCGCGCACTCGCGCAGCAGTTCGACGCAGTTGGCGGTTTGGTAGCCCCACTCCACGCGGTCGCTGTAGGCGTCGGGCACCACCGTCATCCACTTCGCGCCGACGCGCTTGGCGACGTCGACGCTGTCTTTGATTTCTTGCACGACCTGCGCGCGCAGGTTCTTGTCGCGCCCGGCAAAGGTGACCTTGCCGGCGTCGCTGTGGGCGACGAACACGCCCATCTTCATGCCCAGGTCGGACAGCGTCTTGGCGATCCGCTCCTGGTCTTCCACGCTCCGGTTCTTCATGCCGTTGTCTTCCCAGGCGGTAAAGCCCTGGTCGGCGGCGAACTTGATCTGGTCGACGAGGTCCGGCCCGGCGACGTTGCGGAACGTGCCGAAGTGGGGCGCGTAATGCAGCTTGAATTGTCGATCGTTCGCGGCGGCAGCGGGGGCGGGGGCGTCGTCGGCGCCCACGGCGCTGGCCGCGAGAGCTCCGAGGCCCGCCACGCCCGAGGCGTGGAGGAAGTCGCGTCGTTTCATCCGAAGGAACCTCTGGTGCAGAGCAGAAAGGAGTCAGCCGATCCCGTCATCCTACCCAGAATCGCCGCAGAAAGCGCCCGCCCCTCCGGCCTTTAGCCGTCCGCGGCGGTCTTGGCCAACAGCGGCAGCCGCGACCGGTCGGACACCACCACGCCCCCGGCGGGCTCGATCGTTACGGCGAACATCGTGGCGCGGTTCACGGGCAGCTTCACGGCGATGGGCACGACGACGCTCTCTTCCCCCTGGGGGATGTCGAACACGCCCCCGTCAACGGGGTAACGCTCGTCCCGCTGGGCGTCGAAAACCCATAGCTGGTACTGGGTTTTTGACGGATCGTTCGCCGGCAGCCCGGCGAAGGTCATGTAGCCTTGCTGTTGGGCGTCGCTCCACACAACGTCCCCTTCGGCCCCCTGGGCGGCTGGGTCGTCGGTCGCCGTCCAGGCGATCGGCGTCAGCGTGGGGTAGCTCTTGAGGAACGACTGCCGGGCCTCCAGCGGCGTGGGGGTGGCGGTCGACTTGGGCCACAGGATCCCCGCCACCAGGGCGATCGACGCGGCCAGCGCCAGCACGCCCCCCAGCCAGCGCTGGTTGACGTCGGCAGGCGCCGCCATGCCTGCGCCGGCGGGCGCCGAGACGGAGTCCGACGCATAGACGTCTGCGACCAGGCGTTCTCGCAGCCCCGGCGGCAATCCACCGGGAGGGGCCGAGCCGGCCAGATAGACCGAGGCCGCGATCAGCTCTTCTCCGCAAACCGGCGGGTCGGCGGCGTGCCCCACCGCCTGCGGGGCGCCCTCGGCGCCGAACACCGCGTGCTCGGCGCGCCGCTCGTCAAAGCCTTCTCGGCCGGGATTAAACGGTGGATTCATCACTGGACCTCCCCGGCAGAGGGCGCGGCCGAAAGCATTTCTCGCAGCCTCTCGATCCCGCGGCGTGCGTGCGACTTGACGGTGCCCAGCGGCCAGCCGGTTTCTTCGGCGATGGAGCTCTGCGACATCCCGTGCAGGATCGCCAGCTCCAGCACGCGACGCTGTTCGGAGCGGAGGTCCTCCATGAAGCCGCGGATGCGGTCGGCCTGCTCGGCAACCATGAAGTGATTCTCGGCGGCGTCGGCCTCCTCGCCGACTAGGTCGTCAGGCAACTGGCAGTTTTTTCGGTTCCGGCCGGCGCGGAGCATGTCGATGACTCGGCGCCGGGCGATCACGGTCACAAAGGTCGCTTCGCCCGCGAGGCGCTCGTCGAACGAGCCCGCCTTCCGCCACAGGTCGAGGAACACCTCTTGCACCGCGTCTTCTGCGTCGGACGCAGAAGCCAAGTACTTGCGGGCGATCGTCCACACCAGCCCGCCGTAGCGGTCGATGCACGCCTCGACCGCCCCAGGAGCGGCAGAAGCGACAAGTGGCAAGAGCGGGGTCGTCGTCAACTCAGACTCGCAAAGGCGGCGCAGGAAAAAAGCCGTGCGACCCCAAACGCGGAGGGCCGCACGGCTTGATTGTAGCAAGCCCAGGCGTGCGGGTTTACTCAGACTTGGGCAGAATTACTGCGTCGATGACGTGGATCACGCCGTTCGAGCACATCACGTCGGTAGCGACGACTTCTGCGTTGTCTACGTAAACCTTCCCCTCCTCGACCTTGATCGTCACCGGCTTGTCTTCCAGCAGCGTGTCGACCTTGGCGCCGTTCATCTTGACCACGTCGGCCGCCAAGACCTTCCCGGGGACAACGTGGTAGGTGAGGATCCCGGCCAGTTTCTTCTTGTTTTCCGGCTTCAGCAGCGTCTCGAGCGTCCCCTTGGGCAGCGCCTCAAAGGCCTTGTCGGTCGGGGCAAACACGGTGAAGGGCCCTTCTCCCTTGAGGGCGTCGACCAGGCCGGCGGCCTTCACGGCGGCGACCAGCGTCTTGAAGCCCTCGGTGCCGACCGCGGTGTCGACGATGTCCTTCGGCTTCTCAGCGGCGGCCATCATGTCGCTCGAAGCAACGGTCGATACGGCGTGCACGGCCGAGGAGGGGCACTGGGCGGTCACGGCTTGGTTGCTGAAGGGGCAGCCTTCACCGGCGAACGCAGCGGGTGCGGCCATCAGGGCCAGTACGGCGAGTAGTTCGGTTTTCATCACGATTTCCTTCTCGAATTCAGGTGCTAGAGGTTTTGGTCAAACGGTTGGGGCGGGCCCGCCCCCGTGGTTGAGCTCAGCAGAAGGTTCGAGAGGACGCGACGATCGGATGCACGTTTTGAACGTTTTTGTGAAAAGTAATCCGAGCCGTGCACGCTAGCACGCAGAGTTCTCCGACGTTTGCAGGCTTTTCATCGCGGCCAAGCCCGCTGGCGTGCGCGGCTCGGGGGGCTTCGAACGCGTTCTACGGGTAATCCTCGCCACCCTCCGACCAGGGGTGGCACCGGAGCAGCCTCCGCGTGGTTAGCCACGCGCCCCGCAGCGGGCCGTGCTTGCGGATGGCTTGGATGCAGTACTCGCTGCACGTAGGGGTGAACCGGCAGTTGCGGCCCAGCAGGGGGCTGAGCAGCCACTGGTAGCCGCGCACCAGCGTGATCAGCACCGCGGCCAGCGCCGCCGAGGGCCACCGCTTCAGGCCGTTCATGCCGTGGGGTCCCACTGGCGGGCGATCCGCGCCGACAGCTCGCGCAGCGAGCGGCGGAGTTCGGCCAGGTCGGGGCGGGCCTTGGGACGCGGGATGCAGACCAGGTCGAGCGCCGGCAGCCCGTGGCGTTCGAGCCGGAACGCCTCGCGGAGCAGCCGCTTCCAGCGGTTGCGTGTCACGGCGCCCCCGACCTTCCGAGACACCACCAGCCCCAACCGGGCGGCGCCGGCGTGCGGCCGGCCGTGCACCACCAGCCGATGGTCGGCCGCGGTGCGTTTGTCGGAGAAGACGAGGTCGAAGTCGCTCTTGGCCCGCAGGCGGGCTTCTTTGGGGAAACGCAGGTTGTCCGGTGCGGGGTCACTCAATGCGGGTCTCTCGCTCGCGCTGTGAATCGGCCAGCGTGCGGCCCGAGGTGGGCGAATCCGCCGCCGAAGCGATCGGCGCCGCCGGCACGACCTCGGGGGGCCGCTCGGTCTGACGGCGCCGCTCGAGTGGGGGGCGGGGCTGCTCGCGGGCGATCTTCCGCACCCACCGCGCCCCGAGCATTACGCACACAATCATCCCGATGCCCAGCAGCACGAGCCCCAGGATCGCCATCAGCATGGCTGCCCGGCTCGGGGGGGGAGTGGCGTCGATCGCGGGGCGGGCCGCCTGGGCCAGCGTGGTTAAGAGGGTCGTGTGCATCGGCTGGCCGCGGTGGGCCTCACCACTTGAGGGTGCTTCGGGGGTTCTCGGGGTGGCGGCCCGCGATCTCGACCAGTTGGCTGCGGTCTTCGTCCGTCAGGCCTTCTGGCAGCACCACCTGGAGCTCAACGTACAGGTCGCCCGGCTCGCCCGACTTGGGCCGCACGCCGTGGCCGCGGACGCGGAGCCGCTTGCCGCTGGACGAGCCGGGGGGCACGCTCAGCGTGACGGCGCCGTGCGGCGTGGGGACGTCGATCTTCCCCCCCGCGGCCGCCTCGGCCAGCGTGATCGGCACGCGTAGGTCGAGCCGGTTGCCGGTGCGTTCGAACAGCGGGTGCCCGGCGACACGCACGGTCAGCAGGATGTCGCCGTCCGCCCCGCCGTTGGGGCTGGGGTTCCCCTGCCCGCGGAGGCGGATCTTCTTGCCGCTGGTGATGCCGGCCGGCACCTGCACGCTGATGGTTTCTTGCTTGCCCGTGGCGCGCGAGAGCTGCAGCGCGGCCGTCCCCCCCAGCACCGCGGTAGCGAACGGGACGGTGATCTCGTGCGAGACGTCGGCGCCCCGTTGGGCCGCGGCGCGGCCGTGCCGTTCGCGGCCCGCGCCACCGGCGCCGCCCGCGCCGGGCGTGCGGAACTGCCGGAACAGGTCGGCGAAGCCGCCGCCGCCGGTGGCGCCCCCCCCTCCGCCGCCGAAGATGTCGTTGATGTCGAACTCATACTCCCCCGCGCCGCCGCCCCCGGGCGCGCCGCCGGGCCAGCCGCCGCGTGCCCCCCCGGCGCCGCTCATCGCCTCGTAATTCGCGCCGTAGCGGTCGTACAGCTCGCGTTTCTTGGGGTCGTTCAGCACCTCGAAGGCGGCCTGCACCTCGTGGAACTTCTTCTTGGCCGCGTCGTCTTCTGGGTTCAGGTCGGGGTGGTACTTGCGGGCCAGGTCGCGGTAGGCCTTGCGTACCTCGTCTTCCGAGGCGCCTTTGGAGAGGCCGAGTGTGGCGTAGTGGTCTTGGGCCATGCCGGTGCTGGAATAAATGACGGGCCGGGAGAGGGGGCGGACAGAACGGGGTATTCTAGCCGGCCAGACCGGCCCGTGTACCGGGCCCGGCCCCCCGGCAATCGGCGCAACGCGACTAACCGCGCGCCCCGGCGCCGAGGATTGCCGGGTGGTAGGGTTGAGGATGGAAAGCCTTTGTCTGAAGAACGTGGTCTGCTTGGCTCCAGAGAAACTCCGTCGGCTTACGCCGGCGGCTCGCCTGGCGTTGGTCTTGGGGTGGGCGCTTGGGCCGGCGGCGTTGCTGGCCGCTCGGCCCGATGGGCAATTGCTGGTGCGAGTGACCGACGCCGAGTCGGGGGCGCCCATCGCCGCAAGGATCACACTTACCAATAGCCGCGGCCGCCCGGCGCTGCCGCGCGGCGCCGCGGTCGCTCAGTTCGCCGACCACGGCTACGTCGATGGCCAGACGCTGCTCGCCCTGAAGCTGGGCAAGTACGTCTTCGACCTCGACGCCGGACCCGAGTGGCGCACCGCCCGCGGCGAGTTCCAGATCGAACGCCACGCCGACGACGAGAAAACCGTGGCGATGAGCCGCGCCGTCGACCTTGCCAAAGAGCGCTGGTACGGCGCCGACGTGTGGGGGGCGCGCACGGGGGAAGGGCTGGGCGTCGCCCTGCGGGCCGAAGGGCTCGGCTATGCGCCGCTGATCGCCTTCGAACAGGCCGGCGGACGCTGGCGCTCTACCGACGCGCCGGCCGGCGCCGGTCCTGATTTCGGACCGCACGCGGCGCGCCTCGAGGGGCCCAGCGGCGCGTTGCTGGTCTTCCGCGTGGATGGGCCGCTGACCGCCGAAGACTTGTCGGGCCTCGACGCCTCGGTCGCGTCGCTGCGTGGGGCGCGCGCCCGGGGACTGCGCGTGGTGGTCGACCCGGCGTCGTGGGCATTCCCCGCGTGGCTCGCCGGGGGGGTGGTCGACGGCGTGCTGGTGATCGACGAGTCGTCCGATCGCCTGGGCAAAGGCCGCCGGCCGGCCGACGGGCGGCGGTTCCCCGGCCGCCGCGGAGCTGGGCGCTACCGCGAGGCGTGCTACTTCTCGGCGCTAGACGCCGGGCTGCGTCTGCCCCCGTTTGCCGGCAGCGGCTCGGGCGAGGCCCAGACGCCGCTGGGTGCGGGGCGCACGTACGCCCTGCTCTCGGGCGGGTGGAGCACCGCCGATTGGTGGCGGGCGGCGCTGGCCGGCCAGACATTTATTACCAACGGCCCGCTGCTGCGGGTGTCGGCCCCGCCCGAGAGCGACGGCTCGCTCCCCTCGGGCGCCAGCCTGGCCACGCGCAACCCCATCGAGTACCTCGAAGTCGTCTCCAACGGCCGGGTCACCGCCAGCGTGCCGATCCGCGAGCTCGCCGAGAACCGGGGGCGGCTCCCCGAGGTCGACCCGTCGCTGGGGGGCTGGGTGGTGCTCCGCGCCGCCACCACGGCCGGCGACCGCTACGAGCGGGCGATGACGGCCCCCTACTACCTCGACCCCCCGTCCGATCCCGCCATCAGCCGCGCCGCTTGCGAGGCGATGCTCGACTGGCTGAGGGCGGCCGAAGCCGCCGGCGTCGACCTGGGGAGCGACGGGCCAGCGGCGCAGGCGTTCTGGCAGCAGCGTCGCGACAGCGCCAACCGCGAGTAGCGGCGCGCCGTCACGCACCCAAAGAAACCCACCCAAGCGAGCCCCACCCAGAACCGCCAATAGCCGACGGGCGCCGCCCCGTCGGTGTGGTGGGATGCGGTTTGTTGCTCCGATTCACCGACGGGGCGGAGCCCGTCGGCTATTGGTTCTCTTTTTCTTGAGATGCACGCTGCTGCTTTCTTGGTGTAGGGAGCCTGCCGGGGCAACCGCTTTCGCTTGGCGCCGCGCTCGTGCTTGCTGCTTCGGGCGTTCCGCTTGAGGCGCCCGCCGTTGGGGCCTAGACTGCGGCTCGATGGCAATCACGGAGTGACGGAACGCTAGCGATGGAACTCGACGAGATAGGCCGTGACGACGCTCAGCTCAAGGACATCGTCCGCGAGACGGCCGTCCATTCCAAGCTGGAAGGACCGATCGAGTCGCTCAGCTTCTTACGTAAATCGCTGCTGTTTGCGGAGCTAGCGAGCCTGTCGTACGCCTCGCGGGGCGAGGCGGGGAGGCTGGCCAATGCGATGGGGCTGCCCGAAACACGCTACTACGACCGCCACGGCGCCCAGGCCTACCTGTTCGGCAACGATCACGACGCGGTCGTCGTCTGCCGCGGCACCGAGCCGAACCAGTGGAACGACATCCGGGCCGACCTCGACGCCGCTAGCGTGGTGGCCGAGACCGCCGGGCGGGTCCACCGCGGCTTCAAACGCGAGATGGACGACCTCTGGCCCCGGCTAGAAAAGGCGTTGGCGTCGAACGAGCGGCCGCTGTGGTTCGCGGGCCACTCGCTCGGGGGGGCGATGGCGGCCATCTGCGCCGGGCGGTGCAAGCTGTCGCAAATCAGCTCGAACCCCCGGGCGTTGTTCACCTTCGGGGCGCCGCGGGTGGGGAACAAGCGGTACGTGAGCCACACCAGGATCGAGTACTACCGCTGGGTCAACAACAACGACGTCGTGCCGCGCGTCCCGCCGCGGTGGATGGGCTACCGCCACTCCGGCACGGAGGTCTATTTGAACCGCAAGGGGCAGATCAGCCGGGTCCGGGGGGTCTGGAAGGCCCGCGACCGCTGGTGGGGCTTTGTCCGCGGGCTCACGAAGTGGCGGATCGATCAGTTTTCCGACCACTTCATGGGGGACTACCTGCGGGCGATCCTGGCGGAGATCGACGAGGAAGAGTCGGGTTACGGCCACCCCTTCTGCCCCCCCAACCCGCTGGGGGACGACGAAAAATCCTTGGCGTCTTCTTGACATCGAAAGAGATTATTTGTTTATTGAATACGAACCCGCGGGTGGCTTTGCCGAGCGCCCGTGGCCGTTCACTCTTCTTCTCATTGACTCTCGGCTGCACAGGACACGCTTTCGATGCATGTTCCGACTTCGCGGTTGCGTCGCGCCCTCCAGCGGTCGGCGGGGTTTACGTTGGTTGAGCTGTTGGTAGTGATCGCTATCATCGGCATCTTGGTGGCGTTGTTGCTGCCGGCGGTGCAGGCGGCGCGCGAGGCGGCGCGCCGCACGCAGTGCATCAACATCGAGAAGCAGTTGCTGCTGGGGTTGCAGTTGCACCACGACACCGCGCAGGCCTTTCCGAACGGCACCAGCATCCCCGCCAACGGCCGGACCGGGCCGTCGTGGATCACCGACATCCTTCCGCACATGGAAGAGCAGCCGACCTATGACACGATCTACGACTTCTTGGTATTGAAGTCCAACACCCCCGGAACGCAGGCGCCGCTGGCGGTACAAGAAATCGTGCGCCAATCGAAGCCCGCGTTCCGCTGCCCCTCGTCCCAGATGGCCGAGGCAGACACCGACCCGGCTCTTGCCAACTCGCGCAACCCGCTGCAGTTTGGCACGTCGAACTACCGCGGCTGCCGCGGGGTGCGAGACAACGGCGGAAACAATGGCTTGGCGACCACGCAGTCGCTCAACTTCACGCTCGCCGGGCAAAGCAATGCGATCCCGATCGGACAACTAATCGGCGTTCTGTATCCGGGTTCTCCCGACCGTATCGAGAAGCCGACCAGCATCCGCAAGATCACCGACGGCACGTCACACACGATCATCATCGGCGAGGTAGAGATGCTGGTGCCGCCGGCCAACATCCCGAGCAACGTTGAACTCTGGGAAACCAACAAAGGGACCGACGACGGGCAGTACCGCTGGCCTACTTGGCCTGGAACTCATGGTGACAAGGACGATACGCTCTTCAACATGTGGGCCCTCGACCGGGCGGCCGTGAACTGGTTCGACCGCGACGCGGCCAGCAGCGCCCACCCCGGAGGCGCGGTCTATGGCTTCTGCGACGGCTCTGGCCACTTCATCACCGAGTCCATCGACTGGGAGGTCTACGCGGGCCTCGGCACGCGGGCCGGCGGTGAGACCCTGCTAGAATTCTGATCTCTTTCTTGAGGCGCTGGATTTGATGCGTACTACGTTGGCGGGCGTCGCCCTGCTTGGCATTGTGTTGTGTTCCGGCTGCGGCGGCGCGTCGATGGGGGACGTCTCGGGCACGGTGTCGTTTAACGGCGCGCCGGTGACAGGCGTGGTCGTCTACTTCCGCCCGGTGCCGCCCCCAGGAGAAAGTTACGCCGCCACCAAGGCCGCGTTTGGCGAGGTCGATAGCCAGGGGCAGTACCGCCTCACCACGACCAACGCCAACGACGGCGCGGCGGTGGGCAAGCACAAGGTGTCGATCACCAGCTCCGACCGCAGCAAACCAGTGCCGGGCGAGCTGCCGGACGACTTTCAAGTTGAGGTCAAGCCCGGCAAGAACACGATCGACCTAGAGCTGCAGCCCGGCAAGGCCAAGGGGCCGAAGATCAACAACGCGGGCTAGGCTAGTCCCGCACCCACAAGCGCACCACCTCGCCGCGCACGCAGTCGAGCGCGGCGATCGCCGCACAGGCCCGGCCGGCGGCGCCCTCGGTGGTGGTGTGGGTCATGATCACCAGCGAGACCGGCGCCCCTTTCTCCTTGGGCTCGTGCTGCAGCACGCTGGCGATCGAGATCTCGCTCGCGCCCAGCGCCGCGGTGATCTTCGCCAGCACCCCCGGGTGGTCGTCTACCATCGCCCGCAGGTAGAAACGCCCCTCGGCGTCGGCGTAGTCGGCCGACGAGACGCGTGCGGGGCGGTTGCTCCACAGCTCGAGCGAGCGGAACGTGATCGCCGTCCGCCCCACGCAGGTGTCGACCAGGTCGGCCACCACGGCGCTGGCGGTCGGCATCTGCCCGGCGCCCTGGCCGTGGAAGAACAGCGGGCCGACCGCGTCGCCCACGACGCGGATCGCGTTGTAGGGGCCCGACACCTCCGCCAGCGGCGAGCCGTCCCGCAGCAGCGTTGGGGTGACGTGCAGCTCCAGCGCCTCGCTGCGGTCGAGCTCGGCGACCGCTAGCAGCTTGATGGTGTATCCCATCTCGCGGGCGTAGCGGACGTCGGCCAGGTCGAGCGTATCGATGCCGCTGCGGGGGATGTCTTTCCAGTCGACGCGGGCGCCGAACGCCAGGTGGGCCAGGATCGCCAGCTTCTGGGCGGCGTCAGAGCCGTCGACGTCCATCGCGGGGTCGGCCTCGGCGTAGCCCAGCCGCTGGGCTTCGGCCACCACCTCGCTGTAGGGGACCCCGTCGGCGTGCATCTTGGTGAGGATGAAGTTGCTGGTGCCGTTGAGGATGCCGGCCAGCGACTCTACCTGGTTGGCCGACAGGCAGGTCGACAGATTGGCGATAATCGGCACGCCGCCGGCCACCGAGGCCTCGAAGGCGATCGATCGGCCCAGCTCGCGGGCGGCGTCGCACAGCTCTGGGCCGTGCTCGGCCATCAGCGCCTTGTTGGCGGTCACCACGTCTTTGCCCGCCTCGAGCAGGCGGAGCATGATGCTGCGGGCCGGCTCGATGCCGCCGATGAGCTGGCAGACGACCTTGATCTCGGGGTCGTCGATCACGTCTTCCAGGCGGTCGGTCAGCACGCCCTCGGGTAGCTGGCAGCCGCGGGCCTTTTTGAGGTCGCGGACGACCGCCTTCTCGAGCCACAGCACGCGGCCGGCGTGCCGGGCGGTGCGGTCGCCGTGGTCGAGCAGCAGCCGGGCGACGCCGGCGCCCACGGTTCCGAGCCCGATCAGGGCGACTTTGGTCTTTTCCATAGGGTCCATCGTAGTTTGCGGACGGCGAAGGTGTAGGGTGCACGCAGTGCACCAAGCGGCAGCGTTGATACCGCCCCTCGTGCACTGCGTGCACCCTACGCCGCCATCGGTTTCGGCCGGAAGGGCTCAGCGTTAGACTCTGTGGGCTATCCATTCCGCAGCCCGTACTCCCTGTTCTTCCCCAATGCCCCGCTACAACCCCGCGACCATCGAGCCCAAGTGGCAGGCCTACTGGGACGAGCACAAGACGTTCCGTGCGCCCGAGATGCCGGGGACGCCGGCCAGAGCGGGCTGTCGGATGCGATACCGACGCCATTCTCGAAGATAGGAACCGGCCCAAATGTTTAGAACCAAAGCTTTGGTAGTGCTCGGAGGCGCAGTCCTTGCCTACTTCGGTATCCAGGAGCTGCGAGTCGGCATGTCTTCCACGCCGGAGCCAGTCGGAGTTGATTTAGCAGAAGTCGAGTCGGGCGCGATCATTGACAACAACCACTGGCTGCTTTCCGAGCATGTCGCGGTATTCGGGGCTGCAATCTACGAGTACGAGAAATGGACAGGCAACGGCGGCAAAGAGCTTGACGAACGAACAAAGTGCACTTGGTGCTACTACCCGGTGATGTCCTATGACCACGAATACGTGCGTACGATTAGTGCGTTGGAAGCGGAGTATGGCAGCCTAGACAAGCTTACCGACCAAGAACTTCCTGCACTTGATGGGTTCAAGGTCTTGGTCAGGACCAAGGAGTTCAAGACTGTCGGAGATATCCCGAGCGGGCTTGAGGGGCGCAATTCGGTCCAAGGGTTAGTTGTGAGTCGAATCGAAGGGCTGGGCAGCGACGAGAAGAAACTAATGTCTGAGGGTTTTCCAGGCCTCGACCTCGACGATCTGCTGCTACTGGAGGCCGGTCGCCGACCTACCTCTGTAGCGGCAAGCAGTGGAATGATCGCTGGTGGCGTCGCATTGCTCGTCGCAGGCGCAGTGTGGATGCTACGCAGGAACGGCGCGGCAGATTCCACGACGACTCAAGATTCCTAAACTACCATTTTCCTCATTCCGCACCCTCAATGCCCCGCTACAACCCCGCGACCATCGAGCCCAAGTGGCAGGCCTACTGGGACGAGCACAAGACGTTCCGTGCGCCCGAGATGCCGGGCGAAAAGAAGCTGTACGTGCTGGACATGTTCCCCTACCCCAGCGGCGACGGCCTGCACGTGGGGCACCCCGAGGGGTACACGGCCACCGACATCGTTTGCCGATCGGCGCGGATGCGGGGGGTGAGCGTGCTGCACCCGATGGGCTTCGACGCCTTCGGCCTGCCGGCCGAGGAGCACGCCATCAAGACGGGCGAGCACCCGCGCTCGCAGACCGAAAAGAACATCAGCACCTTCCGCCGGCAGCTCAAGTCGCTGGGGTTTAGCTACGACTGGGAACGCGAGCTGGCCACCACGGACGTGCCCTACGTCCGCTGGACGCAGTGGATCTTCTTGCAGCTCTACGACACCTGGTTCGATAAGCAGCAGCAGCGCGGGCGCCCGATCACGGAGCTGGAGATCCCCGCAGAGGTGCAGTCGCTGGGCGAAGACTTCGCCCGCAAGTGGGTCGACGAGCGCCGTTTGGCCTACCAGAGCGAGGCGCCGGTGAACTGGTGCCCGGCGCTGGGCACGGTGCTGGCCAACGAAGAGATCGTCGACGGCAAGAGCGAACGGGGCGGGCACCCGGTAGAGCGGCGCCCGCTGCGCCAATGGATGCTGCGGATCACGGCCTACGCCGACCGGCTCTCCGAGGGGCTGGACGAGCTCGACTGGCCCGAGGGGGTCAAGGCGCTGCAGCGCAACTGGATCGGCCGCAGCACGGGGGCAGAGGTTGACTTCAAGCTGGCTGTCAGCGAACAGCTTTCCGCGGTCAGCTCTGGCACAGCCGCGGCGCAGCCGGCGGCCGGCGACCTACGGTCAGCGGGTTTCCCCGAGAAGCCCGCCTCGAACTCGCTGCGTGTGTACACCACGCGTCCCGACACGCTGTACGGGGCCACCTACATGGTGATCGCCCCCGAGCACCCGCTGGTCGGCGCGCTCACCACGCCGGAGAACGCCGACGCGGTGGCCCGGTACGTACGCGAGGCCTCGCTCAAGAGCGACCTGGACCGCACCGAGCTGGCCAAGGAGAAGTCGGGGGTGTTCACCGGTTCGTACGCCACGAACCCGGTGAATCAAGAGAAGGTCCCGATCTGGATCGCCGACTACGTGCTCATCAGCTACGGCACCGGCGCCATCATGGCGGTGCCGGCGCACGACGAGCGCGACTTCGAGTTCGCCCGGCAGTACAACATCCCGATCCGCGCGGTAGTCGACCCGGGCGACGCCGTGACGGCGGACGAGCGCGCCGAGGTGCTGGCCGGCAAACGGGTCTACCCCGGGCTCGGCGTGGCGATCAACTCCGGCCCGTTCGACGGCACCGCGACGGCCGACTTCAAGAACAACATCACCGTTTGGCTCGCCGAGCACGGCGTCGGCCGTCAGGCGGTGAACTACAAGCTGCGCGACTGGCTCTTCAGCCGGCAGCGGTTCTGGGGCGAGCCGTTCCCCATCCTGCACGAGCTAGACGCCCACGGCCGCGCCACCGGCCGCGTGCGCACGGTGCCCGAAGACCAGTTGCCGGTCGACCTGCCGCACCTAGACGACTTCAAACCGCACGGCCGCCCCGAGCCGCCGCTCGACAAGGCGCCCGACGATTGGCTGTACCCCGAGATCGACGCCGTCCCCTACAAGCGCGAGACCAACACGATGCCGCAGTGGGCCGGCAGTTGCTGGTACTACCTGCGGTTCCTCGACCCCGCGAACGAAGACGCGCCGGTCGACCCCGAGATCGAGAAAGCCTGGATGCCGGTCGACTTGTACATCGGGGGGGCGGAGCACGCGGTGCTGCACCTGCTGTACTCGCGTTTCTGGCACAAGGTGCTGTACGACCGCGGCGTGGTCTCCACGGCGGAGCCGTTCCAGAAGCTGGTGAACCAAGGGATGATCCTGGGCGCCAACAACGAGAAGATGTCTAAGAGCCGGGGCAACTCGGTCAACCCAGACGAGGTGGTGGCCGAATACGGCGCCGACGCACTGCGGCTGTACGAGATGTTCATGGGCCCGCTCCCCGACTCCAAGCCCTGGAGCATGGAGGGGGTGAACGGCGTCTACAACTTCTTGGGCCGCGTTTGGCGGTTGTGCCTGGACTGGACCGCGGACGAGATCGTGGTGGACGCCAAGGTCACGGACGCGGCCCCTACCCCCGAGCAGCTCCGGGTGCTGCACGCCACGATCAAGTCGGTCACCGAAGACATCGACCGGCTGAGCTTCAACACCGCGATCGCGCGGATGATGGAGTTCGTCAACTTCTTCAACAAAGAAGAGGTCCGCCCGCGGGCCTGCATCGAGCCGTTCGTGCTGCTGCTCTCGCCGTTCGCGCCGCACATCGCGGAAGAGCTGTGGCGGGCGCTGGGTAGTTCGACACGGGGCCACGCCGGCACGCTGGCCTACGAGCCGTGGCCGGTTTACGATGAGGCGCACCTGAAGCAAGACTCGGTGGAGCTTCCGGTGCAGGTGGGCGGGAAGGTGCGGGCCAAGATCACCGTCCCCGCCGACGCCGACAACGCGGCGGTGCTCGCGGCGGCCAAGGCCGAGCCGCGGATCGCGGAGCTTATCGCCGGCAAAACACTTGTCAAAGAACTCGTTGTGCCGGGCCGCCTGGTCAACCTTGTCGTAAAAGACGTGAATTAAACCGCCAAGGACGCCAAGAGCGCCAAGAAACAACCGACAAGCTTGGCGCTCTTGGCGTCCTTGGCGGTTCAAACTTAAGAGAGCTCATCATGAAGAACGTTGTTGCCGTGGTGCTGGGTGGCGGGCGGGGCACGCGCCTTCAACCCCTTACTTCGTACCGATCGAAGCCCGCGGTGCCGCTGGCGGCCAAGTACCGGCTGATCGACATCCCCATCAGCAACTGCCTGAACAGCGGGCTGAACCACGTGTTCGTGCTGACGCAGTTCATGACGGTGAGCCTGCACCAGCACATCCGCGGCACCTACCGCTTCGACGCGTTCGGGGGCGGGTTCGTAGAGATCCTGGCCGCCCAGCAGACGATGGACGCCGACGCGTCGCTGGACTGGTACCAGGGCACGGCCGACGCGGTGCGCAAGAACCTGCGTTACCTGCTGGCGCAGCAGTTTGAGTACGTGCTGATCCTCTCCGGCGACCAGCTCTACCGGATGGACTACGCCAAGATGCTGGCCGAGCACCAGGCCGCCGGCGCCGACGTCTCGATCGCCGCGATCCCGGTCGACCGCAAGGACGCCTCGGCGCTGGGCATCATGCGGGTAGACGACACCGGCCGGGTGATCGGCTTCGTCGAAAAGCCCAAGACAGATGAGCTGCTCGATAGCGTGCGGATGGACCCCAAGTGGATCGACGCCCACGGCGTCGACAGCAAGGGCCGCGACTGCCTGGCGAGCATGGGGATCTACCTGTTCAACCGCAAGACGCTGACCGAGGCGCTGGAGCAGAGCGACTCGTCCGACTTCGGCAAGGAGATCTTCCCCCGCGCCATCAACGAACGCCGCGTGCAGGTGCACCTGTTCGACGGGTACTGGGAAGACATCGGCACGATCAAGTCGTTCTACGAGTCGAACCTGGCGATGGCCCGCCCCGACTCGCCGTTCGAGCTGGCCACGTCGAACGCCCCCATCTACACCCGGCCGCGGTTCCTCCCCCCGACGCGGGTCGACGGCGCCCAGATCCGCCAAAGCCTGATCGCCGACGGCTGCGTCATCGAGCCGGGCGCGGTGATCGAGAACAGCGTCATCGGGCTGCGGTGCCGGATCGGCCGCGATGCGGTGATCCGCGACTCGATCGTCATGGGCGCCGACTACTACGAGACCCCGTCGGACCTCGCGGCGCTCGACCCCGGGACGCCGCCGCTGGGCTTCGGGGCCGGCTGTGTTGTGGAGAAAGCCATCATCGACAAGAACTGTCGGGTGGCCGCGGGCGTACGGGTAGTGAACGAGACCGGCAAAGACGAGCTCGGCGAGGGCCGAAACTGCGTGGTCCGCGACGGGATCTTGGTTGTCCCCAAGAATCACTCCCTGGCGGCCGGCTGGCGGCTCGCGTAGCGGCCCGCCCCGGCGCCAGGCCCTACAACCGGTTCAGCCGCGCCGGTCGCGGCCGCCGCTTCGCCCGCGGGCCGCTGCGCCGCGTGGACGAAGCGGGCAATCGTCGCCATAGTGAACCCGGGGCCGGTCCCGGGTCCAAGAGCCGTTCCGCTACTCTAGATCGATCCAACAAGCCATGCCGATACGTCTGCGTACGATCGTTTTCTCCGTTTTCGCCCTGCTTGCCGCTGCCTGCACGCCGGGACTGATGGCCCAGCCGGGGCCGCGCGACACAAAGATCGAGCCCTACACGGGCCCGCCGGTGTTCCTGAACGAGGGCGAAACGCCCCCGCCCCCCGCGCTGGTCGAAACCAAGCTGCAGTCGGACAAATACGAGAACGGTAAGCCGCGGCTCGAACGCGAGGTCTCCCGCTACTCCGACGACAGCTTCGAGAGCAACGGCGTCTACCGGGAGTACTTTGAGAACGGCCAGTTGTTCACCGAGGGGCGGTTCACCAAGAACGACCCGGTCGGCGAGTGGGTCTTCTACCACGAGAACGGCGAGGTCGCGAAGAAGGTGACCTACGTCGACGGCAAGCCGGACGGCGTGATCGAGACCCTCGACCCGCAGGGCCGCGTGCTCTCCCACGGCGAGTACGCCGTGGGCAAGCGGAAGGGAGACTGGGTGACCTACGCCCCGTCCGACGACGAGTCGGCCGAGCTGGTCAAGGTCCGCGAAGAGCACTACGCCGACGGCAAGCCCACCGGGGTTTGGAAGACCTGGCGGGTCGACGGATCGCCGGCCCAGGAGACCCCATTTGAGGACGGCGTGCTCAACGGCGTCGCAACCGAGTGGGACGAGGCGGGCGACAAGCGGGCCGAGATCACCTTCGTGGCCGGCAAACGCGACGGGCTCACCCGGGTGTGGCGCGCAGACGGCAAGGTGGTGGAGCAGACCTTCGACGACGGCCGTCTGACCAAGCAAAAGGCGCCCGAGTAGCCGCAGAGTTGGCCCCGGTTCGCCCTTGGCTCTTTGGGCGCTACAATGTCCCGGGTCGTCGGCAAAGGAGTCGGCGTGACCACCCCCCGCCACGCCCCGCGACATGCCAGACCCTCCCGAGAAACCCCTCCCGCCCGACGCCTCCGGATCGAACGGGATCGGCCCCGCCAAGCGTCCCGCGGGCGCGTCGCCGCCAGAGGCCACGGGCCCACGCCCCGACGCAAAGCCCAAGCGGGGCCGCGACGGCGCCAAGCAGCCCCCGCCCCCCTCCGGCGTAGCGCCGGTGGCGTGGATCGCGATGATCGCGTTGGCGCTGGTGGCTATCTGGTACGCCCAGATGACCGCCGGCGTGCGGGCCGAGATCCCGATGTCGCGCTTTCTGGCCGAAGTCGACGCCGGCAACGTCGAGCTGCTGATCATCCAGGGCCAAGAGGGGAGCGGCAAGTTCCGCAAGGCGCCGCTGCTCGATCTCCCCGTGGCCGACTCCCCCGCGGCCGACCCTGCCGAGGGAGCGCCTGAGCCAGGCGAGGAAGCTGTACCAGCGGCCGGAGACGCAGCCGCCGAGGGCGCCAGTGCCGAGAAGACCGACGCGTCAACAATCGAGCCCGAGGCGCAACCCGCCCAACAGCAGCCCCCGGCTGCGGAGGAGCCCGCGGCGCCCGGCGCCGGCGACAAGCTCGCCGAAGCCGAGGCCGACGCGAAGACCGATGCGAAGACCGATGCGAAGACCGATGCGAAGACCGATGCGAAGACCGACGCGGCCAAGACCGACCCCGCGGCCGATCCCAAGCGGCTCCCCGAGCTGTTTGTCGTCACCCTCCCGGGCCCTGAGCTCAGCGACGGGCTGATCCGCCGCCTCGAGGCCGGGAACGTCGAGTACCGCATCCAGCCGCCGTTCGATTTCGGGCCGCTGCTCACCTTTCTGTGGATCGGCGTGCTGGGGGTGATGGCCTACAGCATGTGGTCGATGTACCGCCGGTCCCGCGACCCGCTGGGTGGCGGCGGCATGCTGGGGGGCGTGGTCCGCAGCCCGGCGAAGAAGTACGACGGCGAGACCACCCCTAAGGTGACCTTCGACGACGTCGCCGGCCTCAAGGGCGCCAAACGCGACCTCAAAGAGATCGTTGAGTTCCTCCGCGAGCCGGAGAAGTTCCAGCGGCTCGGCGCGCAGCCCCCCAAGGGGGTGCTGCTGAACGGCCCCCCCGGCACCGGCAAGACGCTGCTGGCCCGGGCGGTCGCCGGCGAGGCGGGGGCGCCCTTCTACTCGGTCAGCGGCTCGGAGTTTATCCAGTTGTTTGTCGGCGTGGGCGCCAGCCGCGTGCGCGACCTGTTCAAGACCGCGCGGAAAACGGCCCCGTCGATCATCTTCATCGACGAGATCGACGCCATCGGCCGCCAGCGCGGCGCCGGCCTGGGGGGGGGCCACGACGAACGCGAGCAAACCCTCAACCAGATCCTCAGCGAGATGGACGGCTTCTCGGTCGGCGAGACCGTGGTGGTGATGGCCGCCACCAACCGCCCCGACGTGCTCGACCCGGCGCTGCTGCGGCCCGGCCGGTTCGACCGCCACATCACGGTCGACCGCCCGACGATCGAGGGACGCGAGCAGCTCTTCGAGGTCCACTCCCGCAAGGTGCCGGTGGCGGACGACGTTGACTTTAAGCGGCTCGCCCGCGCCACCACGGGGCTCACCGGCGCCGAGATCAAGAACCTGGTCAACGAGGCCGCGTTGTGGGCCACCCGGCACGACCAGCAGTTCGTGACGATGGATGACTTTGAGTACGCCCGCGACAAGGTGCTGATGGGGGACTTCCGCGAGGAGATCCTCACCGAAGAACAACGCCGCGTCACCGCCTACCACGAGTCGGGGCACGCCCTGGTGGCGTGGCTGATGCCTGGCGCGGCCAAGCTTCACAAGGTGACCATCCTGCCGCGCGGCCGCGCGCTGGGGGTCACCCACCTGTCGCCGGACGAAGACATCCACAACACCTCGCGGCACGAGATCGAGGCGCAGCTCACCATGGCGCTCGCGGGGCGCGCGGCGGAGAAGCTGGTGTTCGACGAGGTGACCGTGGGCGCCGAGAGCGACCTCAAACGCTCGACCCAGATCGCCCGCCGGATGGTGACCCACTGGGGCATGAGCGAGAGGCTCGGGCCGGTCTCCTACGCCACCACCGAGGAGCACCCCTTCCTGGGCCGCGAGATCGTGCAGCACGACCGGCAGTTCAGCGAGCACACGATGCAGTTGATCGACGACGAGGTGGCCAAGATCTTGCACACCGCGGCGGACCGCGCCCGCCGGCTGATGACCGACCACCGCGACAAGCTCGAGGCGCTCGCCACGGCGTTGCTCGAACGCGAAGAGATCTCGTCGCTGGAGGTCGAAGAGCTGATCGGCCCCTCGGCCCCCGGGCCGCGTTCCGGGGTTGTCATCGAGGTCGCTTCCTCCGCCAGCGACCCCCCGAAGTAGGCCGCCGGTCGCCGGCGTTCCCTCCCCGTTCCTCTTACTCCCAGGCCGACCGATGGCAGACGACAACCAGCTCGCCCACATGGTGTTCTTCACCCTCAACGACCCGGCCCAGGCCCAGGGGCTGGTCGACGGCTGCATGAAGTACCTCACCAACCACCCGGGGCTGGCCTACTTCAGCGCCGGCGCCCGGGGCGAGGAGTTCGACCGCCCGGTGAACGACCAGGAGTTCCACGTCGCCCTGCACGCGGTGTTCGAGTCGAAGGAGGCCCACGACGCCTACCAGACCTCCCCGCGTCACCTGGAGTTCGTAGAGCGTTTTAAGGGGGGCTGGAAGCAGGTGCGGGTGTTCGACAGCTACGTGTAGCGGATGGGGGCTCCGCTTCCTGACGGGCGCGGCTCAACAATCGCGCAGTCGAGCCGCGCCCGTCAGGAAGCGGAGCCGCCCCCAAGGCTCTCCTGCAAAACCGGCGCAATCGGCGTAAACTACGCATCCATCCCGGTGTTCCGGGTGTGGTATGTTTGAGCTGCACGCCCCCCGCCGAGAGCCCATGTCCGCGCCGACATTCCTTCCCGAGCACTTCATCAACCGCGAGCTGAGCTGGCTGGAGTTCAACGCGCGGGTGCTAGAAGAGGCGCAAGACGCGTCGAACCCGCTGCTCGAGCGGGCGAAGTTCCTGGGGATCTTCGCGTCGAACCTCGACGAGTTCTTCATGGTCCGCGTGGCGGGCCTCCGCGAGCAGGCGTTCGGCGCGTTGCCGCCGCAAGACCCCCCGACCGACGGCCTCTCGCCCCTCAGCCAGCTCCAGCGGATCGCGTTCCGCGTGAGGCAGCTCGTCGAGCAGCAGTACGAGTGCTGGACCGCCTCGGTGCGCCCCGCGCTGGCGGCCGAGGGGGTGCGGATCCACGTCGAGGCCGACCTCACGCCGGCGCAGCGGAAGAACCTCGACAAGTTCTTCCGCCAGCGGGCGTTCCCCGTGCTCACGCCGATGGCGATCGACCCCAGCCACCCCAGCCCCCGCTTCCACAACCGCGGGCTCTACCTGGCGGCCACGCTGCGCCGCACGCACGGCATCGGCCCGGGGCGGATGTTCGCCGTGGTGCAACTGCCGCAGGTGCTGCCCCGGTACGTGCCCATCGACCCCGAGAGCCTGACCGACTTCATCCGCCTGGAAGAGGTGGTGGCGGGCCGCCTGCCGGAGCTGTTCGGGGGGTACCAGATCGTCAACGTCGGCGCCTTCCGCATCACCCGCGACCAGGACGTCGACCTGCTGGACGAGGAGGGGGACGACATGCTGCGCGCCATCGAGGGCCGCCTGCGCGCCCGCCAGCGGAGCGAGGCGGTCCGGCTGGAGGTCTCCGCCGACATGCCCCCAGAGCTGCTGAGCCTGCTGGTGGAAGAAGAACAACTCAAGCGGGGCGCCGACGGGGGATACAACGAGGTCTACCCCGTGAACGGCCCCCTCGACATGACGGGGCTGTTCGAGCTGATCGGCCAGGTCGAGCGCCCCGACCTGCGCGACGATCCCTTCGCGGCGAAGGTCGAGCCGGAGCTGCGCGAGGACGCCGACCTGTTCGCCTCGATCGCCAAACGCGACTTCTTGCTGCACCACCCGTTCGACTCGTTCCGCCCGGTGGTCGATTTCGTGCAGCGCGCCGCCCGCGACCCGGACGTGCTGGCCATCAAACAGACCCTGTACCGAACCAGCGGCGACAGCCCGATCGTCAGCGCGCTGATCGAGGCCGCCGAGAACGGCAAGCACGTCACGGCGTTGGTGGAGCTCAAGGCGCGGTTCGACGAGGCGAACAACATCTCGTGGGCGCGTCGGCTGGAGCAGGCCGGCGTGCACGTGGTGTTCGGATTTATGGACCTCAAGACCCACTGCAAGCTCGCCCTGGTGGTGAGGCAGGAAGGGAAGAAGACCCGCCGGTACGCCCACCTGGGCACCGGCAACTACAACCCCACCACCGCCCGCATCTACACCGACCTCGGCCTGTTCACCGCGGACAAGGTGATGACCGAAGACGTCGCCGCGGTGTTCAACTTCCTCACCGGCTACTCGCAGGACCACGCCTGGCAGCGGCTGGTGGTGGCCCCGCAAGACCTGCACCGGCGCACCCTCGAGCTGATCGATGAACAAACCCAGCGGGCCGCCGCAGGCAAGCCGGCGCGGATCTTCGCCAAGCTCAACGCCCTGGTCGACCGCCCCACGATCGAGGCGCTCTACCGCGCAAGCGGCGCGGGGGTGCCGATCGACCTGGTGGTGCGCGGCGTCTGCTCGCTGCGGCCGGGGCTCTCCGGGCTGAGCGAGAACATCCGCGTCCGCAGCATCGTCGACCGTTTCCTCGAGCACAGCCGGCTGTTTGTCTTCGGCGAGGGAGAGGACCAGCGGGTCTACCTCTCCAGCGCCGACTGGATGCCGCGGAACTTCGAACGGCGGGTCGAGGTGATGTTCCCCGTCGAGGCGCCGGAGCTGAAGCGGCGGATCGTGGAGGAGATCATCCCGGCCCAGCTACGCGACAACCAGCGCGCCCGCGAGCTGAGCGCCGACGGCGGCTACAGCCGCGTCTCGGCCGCGGCGGGTCAGGTGGCCATCCGCAGCCAGCACGTGCTGCTGGGGCAGACGCCGGTGGAGGCCGTCCCGGGCCCCGCCCCGCCGGGGTCCACCGCCCCGGTCCCCGCCGCCAAGCCGTCGGAGCGGAAGTCCAAGCCGGGCCGCAAGCAGGGCGAGCAAAAATCCCTGTCGCACGGCAAGCACAAGGCGGACCGCAACGGCTCGGACAAGAGCCGAGACAAGAACCCAGACAAGACGGGGAAGCGGGGTTCGCGTGCGGCCAAGTAACGCGCGCCGCCCACTCCTTCGGAATCCTTGTCTTTCGGAGTTCTTGGCGTTTGCTTGCTGCGGACCCGGATCGTGGGTACCCTCAGACCGGTCCGAGAACCCCGTCCGCGGCGCCTCCTGCTTTCGCCAGGCGTGGCGGACCAGGGGGTGACGCGACAAGGATATCCGCCGTTCTGGGAGCCTGTCTAATGCAGTTGCGCCGTGACCTAGGCCCGCCTGGTTCTGCCCGCCTGCTCGCCCTCGGGCTGATCGCTGGCGTGCTTGGAGCCGCGGTGTCGGGCGACTGCCGGGCGCAGCCGGTCTCCTACGAGACGGTCGTCCTGTCGGGCGACCCAGTGCCGGGGGCAGAGCCGGGCGTCGCGTTTTCCGACCTGGGCGTGCTCGGCCTCTCGCTCAACGCCGGCGGGCAGCTCGTGTTTGGCGCCAATGTCTCGGGCCCCGGCGTCACTCTCGCCAACGACCTGGCGCTTCTCTCGTACTCGGGTGGGCCGCTCCGCCTGATCGCGCGCACCGGCCAGCCGGCGCCGGGCGTAGCGCCCGGGTACCGATTCGAGGGCCTCGACTACAACCCCGTGCTCAACAACGCGGGCCAGACGGCGTTCTTCGCGGGCCTGGCCGGCGGGCCCTCGGGGAGCCAGCTCGCACACTACCTAGATACCGGTGGGGCGCTGCAGCTATCGGCCCAACGGGGCGACCCCGTGCCGCTGGCGGGGCCGAGCGCCGCCTTCCGCTCGTTCGGCGAACTCTTGCAGTTGAACGACGGGGGCCAGATCGCCTACCTCGCGCTGGTCGACAACTCGACCAGCGCGCCCCAGTTCGATCAGGCGATCGTCCTGCAGTCCGGCGCAGCGCTGGGGCTGGTGGCCCTTACGGGAGACGCCGCGCCGGGGGCGGGCCCGGGGGTCCGATTCGGCGCCCTGCGCTACGACCCCGTTCTGAACGACCTGGGCCAGACCGCTTTCCTCGCCGAGCTGGCCGGCGCCGGGGTAGACGGCGCCAATTCCTTCGCGATCTTCTCGCAATCGAACGGCCCGCTGGCGATGGTGGCCCGTGCGGGCGACCCGGCGCCCGGCGCCCGCGCGGGGGTGCGGTTCGGCGATATGTCCAACGCCTACCCCGAGCTCAACAACGCCGGCGCGACCGCGTTCCTCACGGGCCTGACCGGCGCCGGCGTAGACGCATCGAACGGCCGAGCCATCTACCTGAGCAGCGGCGGGACCCTGGAGCTGGTCGCCCGGGCCGGCGACGCCCCGAGCCTTCTTGGTCCGGGAGAAGAGCTCGGTCCCCAGCTCGGGCGCCCCAGCCTGAACCAGTCGGGCCAGATCGCCTTCCAGACCCGCCTCACCGGCCCGGGCCTGAACAACACGAACAACCTAGCGGTCTTCACCGCGGCCGGCGGCGATTTGAACCTCGTAGCGCGGGGGGGCGACGCGGCCCCGGTCGCTGCGCCCGGCGTGAGCTTCGCGTTTCTGGGCGAACCGGTGCTGAACGACAACGCGCAGGTAGCGTTCCTCGCCACGCTGACCGGCGCCGGCGTGAACGGCTCGAACGACCTGGGCGTCTTCGGCGCCGACAGCCAGGGGGTCCTGCGGCTCATCTTTCGGGAGGGCGACCCGTTCGACGTGAACCCCGATCCGCTGATCGACGACATCCGCACGATCCAAAACATCGGCTTCTACTCGCTCTCAAACGGCAGCGGCGGCCGTCCCACGAGCTTCAACGCCGCCGGTCAGCTCGCCGCGACCCTCCGGTTCACGGACGGCACGCAAGGCGTGTTCATCGCTACCATCCGGGTCCCCGAGCCCGCGTCGCTGACGCTGCAAACCCTGGCCGGGGCGGCGCTGCTAGGGGCCTGGCGTGCCCGGCGACGCAGAAGCACGCCGGGCGACAACCGCCCACAAGCGGCAGAAAGCAGCCCCCGCGGGCCGGTTTAGCGCCCCCGGCAGGATTCGAACCTGCGACACACGGTTTAGGAAACCGATGCTCTATCCCCTGAGCTACGAGGGCGGGCTCAGCGGCCGTGGCGCGGCGCCGAAGTCGTTACAAAGTAGTTCTTTGCGGGGCCGCCGGCAATACGCTCGGGCGCCCGAGCCGGCTTCTACCGGTGATCCTCGATGAACCGCGCGCTTCGGTCGACAATCGCCTCGAACGGGGGGTCGATGTCGGCGCCCACCCTTCGCCAGTTGTGGCCGGCGTTCTTGACGATCACCACCTCTACCGGCGCCCCGAGCGCTTCGGCCCGCTGCTGCATGGCGAGCGCGTGCTTGACCGGGATGGTGGTGTCTTGGTCGCCCTGGACCATCAGCAGCGGCGGGCTGTCTTTGGTCAGGTAGTTGATGGGGCTCATCTCGCGGTACAGCGAGGTCTTCTCGCCCGGGTCCGAGTCGGGCCTCAAGATGCGGGCGCCGAAGCGGTCTTTAAAGTCCGGCCGATCGTCGTGGTTGAACAGGTCCTGGTTCTCGAAGTCGCACGGGCCGTACCAGGAAACGCCGGCCACAACCCGGTAGGAAACGTCGGCAAGCTCGGGGTCGCCCGGCAACACCTCGGGCGACGTGAGCGTCAACATCTGCGCGATCTGGCCCCCGGCTGAATCCCCCATCACGAAGAAGCGCTGCGGGTCTACCCCCAGCGACCGGCCCTGCTGGGCGAGCCGCCGCGCGGCGTCTTTGCAGTCGATCACGCAGTCGCGCATCGAGGTCTTGCGGCCCTTGTTCCAAAGTCGGTAGTCGACCGTCGCCACGCAGAAGCCCTTCTCGATCAGCCGGCTGAAGAGCGGCTCGAACAGCCTCTTGGAGACGCCGTGCCGGCTGCCGGCGGCCCACCCTCCCCCGTGCGTGTAGATGACCAGCGGGCACGGGGCGTCCCGATCCCCCGGCGGGTAGTAGAGGTCCAGGCACAGCTCCCTGCCGAGCACCTGCTTGTAGACGAAGTCGAGCTTGCGCTGGGCGCCCGTCTGAAGGTAGGCGGGCGCGTTCTTTTCGGGCTTCTGGGCCTCTTGCGAAAGGGCCGGCCGTGTGAGGGCCGCCGCCGCGATGGCGACCAGCAGTAGGGGTAGGGTGCGCATGGGGTTGTTCTCAAGAAGAGCGTCTGATGGACGCGCCGCCGATCCGGCGGGCTACGGGGCCCGCTCGCCCTGGGCCGCCGGGGAACGGGCCGAACCGGAACCGGCGGGCGTGTCGAGCGAGAGCTTGATGACCGTGTCGTACGGATCCAGGGGCGCCGCGGGGAGCGACAGCGTCAGGGCGTCGCCCTGCTGGGAGAAGGGGGCCGCATCACCCCCTGCCAGGAAGCTGGCCGAGGTGACAACGCCCGGCAGGCCGCTCACGCCGAGGGCGCCCGACTCGGGCCATTCCAGCACGTGCAGGTAGAGCGTCTTGCCGTCTTTGTTCACCGAAGCGTCGCCCCACGCCGGCCGCTCGGGCAGCGGGTTGCGGCGGGTGGCGTAGATGGACTCCCCGTTCACCTTCAGCCAGTCGCCGATGGCGCCGTACAGCCGCACGGCCTCGGGGTCGAGCCTGCCGTTGCCCATCGGGCCGTTGTTGATCAGGGCGTTCCCGCCGGCGCACACGGTGTGCACGAAGCGGTCGATCATCTCCTTCTCGGAATGGTAGTAGCACTCCCCCTTGGTCTTGTAGCCGAACGAAGAGCTGACGCTGTCGGGGGACTCGACATAAAGCGGGAGCTTGCGCGTGGGGACTTCCTTGTCGCCGATCGAAACATAGTCGTAGTACGGCAGGTACTGCGCTTCGATCGTCCCCCTCCCGGAGTGGATGATGCGCGAGTTGATCAGGCAGTCGGGGCGGTGCTTGCGGACCACCTCGCTGAACCGCTTGACCCGCTCCAGGTTCATCTCTACCGGGGTGTCGAACCAGATCAGGTCGAGCTCGTAGTTCTTCACCAGCTCTTCTACCTGGGGCAGGCTCTTGCGGGTGATGTAGCGGTCGATGTCGGGCCGGAAGTCGTCCGGCAGGTCGGGGTGGATGTCCGTCCGCTTGGCCCGATTGTTCAGGAAGGGGGCGTCCGGCTCGTCCCAGTCTTGCGCGTGAGAATAGTACACGCCGAACTTCAGGCCCTGGCGGTGGCACGCCTCGCTGAGCTCCTTGATGATGTCTCGCTTGAACGGCGTGTAGTCGACGATGTTGTAGTCGCTCACCAGCGACTTGAAGAGCGCAAAGCCGTCGTGGTGCTTCGACGTGATCACCACGTAGCGGATGCCGCAATCCTTGAAGGTCTTCGCCCACTGGTCCGCGTCGAACTCGGCCGGGTTGAACCGCGCGGCGACCTGATGGTACTCCTCGGCCGGGATCTTGGCGGAGATCTGGATCCACTCCGAGTAGCGGAAGCCGGAGCCGCGGCCCTGGTACTCCCCTTCCAGCGTTGAATAGACGCCGAAGTGGATGAACGCGCCAAACTTGGCGTCGCGGAACCACTGCTCCTGCCGCGCTACCGAATCCGGCGTCTGCCGCAGGCCCTCCGGGAAGCGGACCGCGAAGCTGTTGTCTCGGTTCGGCGCGGCGGCCCGCTCTTTCCGCGGCCTCTGGGCGGCCTGCGACTCAGCCGGCCCGAACATCCCAGCCGGCCCGAACACGGCAGCCGAGCCGAACATCGCCGCCGCCACACAGCACGCCACTAACCTCTTCGACGCCAAGTTCATGGCCCTGCTCCCCTGTTCCGCCTGCACGATCGTGTGAGCCGCAGGGCGGCAGCGCGAGCGGTCCGCTCGGCGCCCGCCCCGGGCACGATGATCGTAATCCAGGGGGAGACCCATCGCAAGAAAAACAGCAGCACGCGCAGGCGTGGATGGCGGGGGCGCGTCGCCGCGCCCGCGGCGGCTACCGCACCGCGTCGAACCGCTCCCCTCTGCCGGCGGCCTTGCCGAGCCGCGCCGCGGACTCGATCAGCCCGACCGCGGCGTCGCCGGCGGCCTGCTGGGCGTCGAGCGCCTTGGCCGCCACCGAGAAGGCGATCTCAGACTGCACGGCGCCCTGCTTGGCGTTGAGCAGGGCGCTAATCGCGGCGTCGGTGCTGATCTCCATACGGACGGCTATCGACACGGCCGCCCGGCGTTCGCCCCCCATTCGCTCAGCGGGAAGCGGCCCGGCTTCATGCGGGGCCGGCACATCCCCCCCAGCCCGCACGGCCGGCGCTGGCGGGAAGATAGCGGGGGGCGACCATTGAAAGACGATGTGGTGGGTGGCTGGGGTCGCAGGCGTCAGCCGAAGCCCCCAGCAGCGGCTGGCAGGATGTCGCACGCGGTCCGAGCCGCCGCTGGGGGCTACGCCTAGCGGCTCCGACCCCAGCCACCCACCGCGGTGCAATGGTGTAGGCCGACGAGGGTGGATCTGCCCTCCACTTCCACCATCGAGATTATTGTACCAATGGGCCCATCACCCACAGCTGGAATGCTGAGAGCAGGATGTCTCCGGCGACCATTTGTACCCGATACCATGGGGATCGATCGGGCGTTTTTGACACCGCGTAGACCATCATGCCGGGGAAGATCAGCCAGGAGATTGCGAGGGGAATCTGCAAGGGAAGAAAGGAAAACAGTTGCGTGACCAGACGCGGGACCTCGATCTGTCCGGTGTCCGATAGCGTGAAGGCAGCCCAGTAGCACACCACGGCAAGGTGCGCGTAAATCAGCACGCGGACCAATCGCAACGGCGGCCGCAAACGCGGCTCGTTCCCAGTTCGACCGTCCGCCGTTTGTGGCGCCGAGTAGGGGTTGGAGTCGTGCATTGTAATGGCGGCGGCGCCGGGCGCTCGGGTGGTGGGTGGCTGGGGTCGTAGGCGTCAGCCGAAGCCCCCAGCAGCGGCTGGCAGGATGTCGCACGCGGTCCGAGCCCCCGCTGGGGGCTGCGCCTAGCGGCTCCGACCCCAGCCACTCACTGGCCCGCTCTCCGTGTGGTTGTCGGCTTGCGCGATCAGTTGGCTGAGGCTCTCTTGCCCGTCGGCTTTGAGAGTAAACTCGTCGATCCGGATGGTTTGGCCCAGGCCGTAGAGAGCGGGGAGGCGGTCTCGCAACTCGTCTCGGTATGCACGCTGCTCGTCACGGTGCGGTGGGTCTTGGTCGTGCTTCGGCTTGTCTACGAGCCGAGGGAACGTCTCCTCCCAGAAGTAGGCCGAGTAGACCGGCGCCCACGGGGCAGTGCGGTTGGCTTCCAGACGGCCGAGCCGGGGGCGAGAGAAGTGCTGGTGCTCGTCGACCTCAATGAACCGCTTCAACTTCGGCGAGTAGACGTCCCACGCGAGCGCCCATTGCCTGACAAGCGGCTCTCCCTCCGCAAGCCGACCCGCATCCCGAGCCGACTTGGCCAGCAGCTCGTACACGCCTCGAAGCTCGTGGGCGGCCGCGCCATGCGACTCCGGCTTCCCGTCGAACAGCCGCGGATCGAGGCCGACCGACCGGATGGCCTTGCCGCCGACCGCGGCCGGGTCGATGTGCTGGACGACGTAGGCGAGCGTTGCGTGTTCCCATCGGCTTGCCATGGCGTTTTCGTTCCGCGCGCTTGATGGTGGACGACGATCATCGGGCCGCAGCGCGGTGATTTAGTGATGGCATTCTACCCTACGATGACAATGCAGCACGTCCCCTCTCGTTCCCCTGGCTAAAAGGAACAAAAAAAGGTGTCAGGAACCTTTTTATGACCGAGCCACGCATGCCCACGACAAGCGTGGAGCATGGCGCCCGGCTTGATTCGAGGGTCAGACAGCATTCGCGAGACCGAAATAGCGTGCCGATCGCGCCTTGTCTTCGTCGGGTTTGGTTCGCACAGCTCTCAGGGCCTGGAGGTAGCTGGGGGGGAAGGCGTGCTCCTCTGCTCCGGATACCACCAACGCGTGATACCAATCGTATGGAACGGCATCGGCATCGATCTTGAGTGCATAGTACAGCCAGGCGCTCAGCGTGCCCGTGGTGGTCTCGATGGGAGCAAGCTTCTCGTCGTACCCAACCCCCAGGGTTTCTGCCGCATCGAGCACCGGTTTCTCGGCGAGCTCGATCTGATAAACCACACCGCGTACGTGTGAAGCGGCGTCTCCCACGAAATGGACGTCGCACTTCCCCGAGCCGTCGAGCGACGCCTCGTGCCAGCGCCGTTCGTAGCCACGCAGAAGGCCGGTAGCAACCTTCTTCGCCGAGGGCGTTCGCTCGAGGAGCCGCCGGGTCAGTAGGTTCGATCCGTACGCGAAGTACAAGAAGGATTGGTCTGCTGGGGTTGGCATAAGCTGTCAGGCGGCGCCTTTCGCTAGGCCGCGGTGAATGTTGCGACGAACAGGCGACAGGTCCAGTTTCGTCGGCAAGCTGGACCTTTGCCGGTTGATTATTGGGGCTCTAAAGGGCCGCCATGGTGACTATGAAGCCAAAAAGGTTCCTGACACCTTTTCCGCTCTCAAAGGCAAAGCATTGACCGACCAAAAAAGGTGTCAGGAACCTTTTTCGTTCTCATCCAGAAAAGGTTCCTGACAACTTTTTCCCCCTGACCCCTTTTCGAGCCCGAACTCACGATCATCGCGGCTTAGCTAGCATGGAGGGATTTTCTACGGAGCATTCTTGACACCTTTTTGTCTTTCACGCAGTCGTGCCACAGTGCCCCTCAATTCAAGTAGCACAGTGTCCTGCTCGAAACGCCTCGCGGGCGGCATTTCAATTTGCATACGTTCTGACATATCCGCTAGCTGTTCTAGGCGGTTTGCCTGTCGCCGATTTGCTTCAGTACGTGACGTCCAGACGGACACTTCTTCTGCTTTGTAGAGCCTATCCGCCGCCGTCACTACCTCCCTTAGCGTAATGCGGCTTGCCAGCCATGCCTGACTGCTTCGACTGAAGTCGAGTCTGGCGCTTCGTACATTCGTCAGGTCACGGAAAAGAATAATCGCCAACGCGAGCATCGTAACGGTAGTCAACGCACTTCGCATACTGAAGCGAAACATGAAATAGTTTTTATATGGCATGACTGAGAAAGGCATGATAAACGATACGGATGTGCCGCTGCCATTCGACATTGATGGACCGAAGAAGGTGTCAGGAACCTTCATCGCTCCTATTCAAAAAAGAGGTTCCTGGCGCCTTTTTGCCTTCGGCTGAGCCAGCAGTGGCACGCGGCGATTGCTTCTCCTGTTACTTCCGAAAGGCGTGGGCTATGGAACCGTGAAGCCGCAGTTCCGACAGCAGTGAGGGTATCGCTCAAAGGAGGCACGACGGCCAAACATTTGGTCGCAGGCGGGGCATCGCCACAAGTCTAGTAGGCGAGCAGTGTGCCCGAGTACCGCATAGCAAATGAGCATCAAGAGTAGCCAGATGGCGATTAGCCAGTCGTTGGTGGGCAATTCAATCGCGAGCCAACCAATCGCAATCGCGCCCCAAACTACATAGCACCATGCCAAAACTGTCAGTCGGCGGCGAAGGTTTTGGTATCTATGGATGGAGGCCTGAATCTCGATATGCGGAATCGCCTGAGGCAGGAACATCAGAAGGAACCCGCTTACGAACGTTGCAGCAATAATCCCGACGATGCCACCGCAGGCCGCGGCAATCCATCGGCCGTTCGCCACGATCTGAAAGCCGATCAACGCCCCGATCAGAGAAGCAATGAGAACCAAAGATGCTTGAAATGCGTTCGCTGACGGCCGGAGATCGATCGTCGGCGGGACGTCGCGGGCCAATTTAGACTTGGTGGAAGTCATTGATCCAAGTGAGCTACGTTGCGTGTGCCTCGATCGCAAAAAAAACATCGGCGGGATGTTGATCCATCTCCCAGGAACCACAGCGATCCCGCCAACGGCAGATGCCGCAGCGCCCTTGCCCGCAATCCCCCCATCCCCCCATCCCCACCTCTCCCTTCCCACACCGCACCCCCGCGATCAGCCTTCACCCGAGGGAGGCGCCTGCCGCGCCAGCGCTTCACTCAGCACCGCGCCGGTCAGGATGATCGTAGTCGAGTAATAAACCCACAACAAGAAAATCACCAGCGAGCTGGCCGGGCCGTAGGCGGTGGCGATCAGGCTGTGCTGGATGTAGGCGCCGAACGCCCAGCGTCCCAGGCCGAAGCCGATGGTGGAGACGATCACCCCCACCAGCAAGCAGCCCAGCGGGGGCCGCTTGGTGGGGAGCAGGCCGAACAGCGCGGCGATGATGGCCGCGACCAGCAGGTACCCCAGCCAGTTCCACACCGACGCGGGCACGCCGAGCTTCTCTGAGAGCATGTTGCTGGCGGCGTGCAGCGCCACCGTCCCCGCCAGCGAGGCCAGCAGCAGCACCCCGCCCGCCATGGCGAACGCGGCCGACACCGAGCGGCCCACCAGCCAGGTGCGGATAGCGGAGCGGTCGGACTGGTGCGACGACGCAAAGATCTCGCTCAGGCTCTGGCGGAGCTGCACGAACATGGCCGACGCGCTAATCACCAGCAGCACGCCGGAGACGCTGGTGGTGACGAGGGTCCCCTGGGCGAACTGCTCGTACCACCCGCTCTCCAGCACCGACGCGGCGAGTTTTCCTAGCTCGGGATTCACCGACTCGGTGAGCCGCTGCTCGATCAGCGTCCGCCACTGCTGGTCGCTGAGGAAGTGCGTCGCGATGGCGGTGGCGAACACCAAGATGGGGGCCAGCGAAAGCAGCGTGTAGAACGCCACGGCCGCGGCCGCCGAAGGGACGTGCAGGCGAGTCCAGACCTCGGCGAAGCTGCGTAGGACTCGGAGCAGGTAGGCATGCATAGGCTCGGGCCGGGCGTTGGGGCGGGTCAAGGATTACCCTAGCGGCTGGGTTGATGCGAGACGACGGGGAAGCTGGGAGGTGCTAGGTGCGAGGGGTGAGGGTTGAGTCACGGCTGACGGGGGGGCCGCCATCCCGGTTTCTGGCGGTTTGTTGTCGAAAATAGCCACGCGGGCGGGGAGAATGGGGGTGAGCCGCGGCCTGTTTTCTGGGGCGCCGGCCTCTGGACGCTTCGATGCGCGGCGGTACGAAACGCGCCGACCGCCCGGTCGGGGCGCCGGGGGGTGCTGCGCGTCGCCGGGGGGGCAGAAAAATGGGCGCGGGGTTTTGTCCCCGAGGTGTCCGCTCGGGGAGGGTTTTGTCCGTCGCGGCCGGTCGGAACCGCTTGCCGGGCAGCGGGATGCCGCGGGTTTGCGGGGTTGTGGGGGGATGGGCGCCCTGTTTTCTGCTGGATTCGGGGGTGGGGGAGGGTTTTGTCCGAAAATGTGTGCCGCTGGAGAGGGGACAAAAGGGACAAAAAGGGACTACTCCGTCGCGACGCTTGATGGGGGCCAACCACGTAGTTCAAGTAGGGGAGTCGCGGCCCGGCCCGGTGGGTCGGGCCCAGCCCGGATGCGGCGGCCGGTCCGCCGGTGACGCTCCGTCGATGTCAGGCACGGTCCTGACCGAAACCAGCTTTTTGCTCAACGCTCGCCCCCCGGCTCGCCATGCTCGACCCTCGGCCCTCGACGCTCGACGCCCTGATCATCGCCCCGCACCCGGACGACGCCGAGCTTGGCATGGGGGGCGCCATCGTCAAGATGATCGCCCAGGGCCTGCGGGTGGGGGTGCTCGACCTCACCAGCGGCGAGCCTACGCCGCACGGGTCGCTCGAGGTCCGCGCGGCCGAGACCGCGGCCGCGACGAAGGCGCTGGGCTTGGAGTGGCGCGAGAACCTGGGGCTGCCCAACCGCTCGCTGGAGGCGACGCTGGAGAACCGGGCTAAGCTGGCCGAGGTGTTCCGCCGCACGCGGCCGCGGTGGCTGTTCGCCCCCTACTGGGAAGACGCCCACCCGGACCACACCGCGGCGACCAAGCTGGTAGAGGACGCGCGGTTCTGGTCGAAGCTCACCAAGACCGACATGGCGGGCGAGCCGCACCACCCCGAGCGGATCTACAGCTACTACTGCGTGCACCTAAAGATGGCGCCGCAGCCGGCGTTTGTGCTGGATATTTCTGCCCAGTGGCAGCAGAAGGCGGCGGCGATCGCCTGCTACCAAAGCCAGTTCGTCACCGGCCGGCCGACCGATCCGCCGACGATTTTAGACCGCCTCCGCGACGAGGCGGCCTACTGGGGGAAGACCATCGGCAAGGCGTACGGCGAACCCTTCGCGAGCCGCGAGCCGCTGGGGCTCAGTGGGTTTGGGGAGCTGGTGTGAAGTTGCCCCGGCTCGCGGTGGGGGACGCGGATGCTTGAGTTGCGTTACGTATTGGCCCGCATCTGCTCTTCGATCCACGACTCGAGCTCGGCCCAGTCGACCGGGGGGAGCTTCGTCAGGTCGGGCCGCAGGCGTTTGGCCTCGCGGGCGTAGACGTGGCGGATTTCGGACTGAGGTTTGTCCGTGTTCCAGTGCACCAGCACGCGGATGCACAGCGGCAGCGAGCCGGGGACGCACACCTCGTACGCGCACAGCAGCGGCACGTCGAGCCAGCCGAGCTGCCGGGCCGCCAGCGCGGGGAACTCGGCGTCGAGGTCCTTGGTGACGGTGAAGATGGCGCTGGCGATGTCGTGCTTGTCGATGTTGTTCTGGCGGATCACCAACGCGAGCATCTGCCGTGTGGCGAGCAGGATTTCCTCGCGGGAGTTCTCTTCAACGGTAGTCGCCCCACGGACGCCGCGGCAAAGCATGTGGTGGATCTGGTTGCAGGGTTAGAGGATCGGTTTCACGAAGGTTTTACCACGAAGGGCGTGAAGAATCACGCAGGCCGGGCGGGTTTTCCTGCGTGATTTTGCGTGGGCTTCGCGGAGCGCACCGCGGTTCACTCGAAGCGGTACAGCCGGCGGAGCTGGCGGGTGCGGAGCCACTGCGGGGCAAAGGGGATCGCCAGGCGGGCCGCGGCGGCGCTCAGGCCCTCGCGGTGGGCGATGGCGGTCATGCGCCCGGAGACGCGAACCATTGCGGCGGTGCGGCTTCGGCGTGCCGCCTCGTACGCCCTGAGGCCCGCTACGGCGTCCGGGGCGCGGGCGAGGCAGCGGGCCAGCACAACGGCGTCCTCGATCGCCATGCCGCCCCCCTGGCCCATGCTGGGGGTCATGGGGTGGGCGGCGTCCCCCAGCAGCGTGACGGCGCCCCGTCCCCAGGCCGCCAGGGGCGCCATCTCAAAGATGGGCGTTCCGAAGATCGCATCGCAGGGGGTGGCCTCGATCATCGCGTAGATCTGGGCGTCCCAGCCGGAAAAGCAGTCGAGCAGCCATCGCTTGGCCGCACAGCCCTCGACCCGCTTGGGCTGGTCGGCCCGGTGTGTGGCGTACCAGTAGAGCCGGTTGCCGGCCAGCGGGAAGCAGCCAAACGCCAAGCCGTTTCCCCACCAGCCGGCGCCGCTATGGGGGTCGCCGGATCCGCCGGCGGGGGGCTCCGCGACACCCCGCCAACAGACGTAGCGTGTCGACTCCCGCGCGTTCAATCCCAGCGACCTGCGCACCACAGAATGCACGCCATCGGCGCCGATCACGACGTCGGCCTCGATCGTCTCGCCGGAGGTAGTTTGAAGCCGGGACCGGCCAGCCGCGGGCATTTCCAGCCCCTGCACACCGGCGCCGGTAGCGAGCGCCCCGTCGCCCAACGCGCGGAGCAACTCTGCTTGAAGCTCGCAGCGGTGGATTGAAACGCAGGGCGCCCCTAGTTGCGTCGAGATAGAGCGGAGGTCGACGCGGGTACGCCGGCTTCCGTCGGGCCTGTGCGAAACAACAAAGTCGATCTGCTGGCCGCGGGCGGCGACCCCCTCGGCCAGCCCCAGCTTCGCCAGGGCCGCCATCGCGTTCACCTGGAGCGTAATCCCGGCCCCGACGGGCCGCAGCGACTCCGCGCGTTCAAGCACGCGGACGCAAAAACCGGCCTGGCGCAGGGCGATTGCGGCGGTCAGGCCGCCGATTCCCCCTCCAGCAATCACGATCAGGCCGGGACGCATGCAGCAGTATTTGGTTGAGTAGGGCAATCGCCCAGGATGTCGTGCGGGGGTATTGCTAATAGACGCGGCGGTGAGACGGCTGTTTCTAGCCGATGCCGCGGGTCCCGGGGTGTCCAAAACGGCAGCGACGACCTCGTGGAGCGGTAGATCCCGGGGTACGGCCCCGGCAAGCCTAGGGACTGTCGGCGTTAAGGGGGTCGAAGTTCAGCGATTCTCTGCAACAAACCGGGGCGGATAGACCGCCGAAGAGCGGGCATTTTGGCTAGGAAGAGGGGGCCGGCGCAAAAAAAAGGTTCGGGCCGTTGACAGCTGGCGGCCGATCAGTAAGATTCCGGATCTCCACTGCGGACGCCACGGCGACCACGGTGGAACCGGGTTCTCCCGAGCCGGGTTCGCCTGAGAGAGGGGGGGTAGCGAGCGATCGCTTCACCTGCTATCTTATGCGGCTCGGATGTTCCTTCGGGAACAGCTCTTTGACAATTTGGTGAGTGACTTTCCTTTTAGCCAGCCATGTGCTGTGCGATGACACAGGAAAAGCCCTGTCCCCCTTCCAGGGGCAGGCAGCTAGTGCCATCAGACTACTTTGAAAGTTGGCTCGTTACCTTCATTGGTGAGTCGGCCCGTTCGCGGGTTTGGCGAGTCGGTGAGGTTAATGCATACATCAATTGAAGGGTTTGATCCTGGCTCAGAATGAACGTTGGCGGCGTGGATTAGGCATGCAAGTCGAGCGAGAAGGGTTTGAAGCTTGCTTTGAACCTGGACAGCGGCGAAAGGGTGAGGAACACGTAGTTATGTGCCCCCAAGTCTGGAATAGCCGAGGGAAACTTCGGGTAATGCTAGATAATGTCTCCGGACCAAAGGTGTGACTCCGCTTGGGGAGCAGACTGCGTACTACTAGCTTGTTGGTGGGGTAATGGCCTACCAAGGCGACGATGGTTAGCGGGCGTGAGAGCGTGACCCGCCACACTGGGACTGAGACACTGCCCAGACACCTACGGGTGGCTGCAGTCGAGAATCTTCGGCAATGCGCGAAAGCGTGACCGAGCGACGCCGCGTGCGGGATGAAGGCCCTCGGGTTGTAAACCGCTGTCGTAGGGGAGGAAGGCTCCGTGAAGAGCGGAATTTGACCTATCCTAGGAGGAAGTCCGGGCTAAGTTCGTGCCAGCAGCCGCGGTAATACGAACCGGACAAACGTTATTCGGAATCATTGGGCTTAAAGAGTGCGTAGGCGGCGCTGTAAGTCGGGTGTGAAATCCCTCGGCTCAACCGAGGAATTGCGCCCGATACTGCAGTGCTTGAGGGAGACAGGGGTAAGCGGAACTGATGGTGGAGCGGTGAAATGCGTTGATATCATCAGGAACACCGGTGGCGAAAGCGGCTTACTGGGTCTCTTCTGACGCTGAGGCACGAAAGCTAGGGTAGCGAACGGGATTAGATACCCCGGTAGTCCTAGCCGTAAACGATGAGCACTTGGTCGAGGACCCTCCCTTAGGTTCTCGGCCGTAGCGAAAGTGTTAAGTGCTCCGCCTGGGGAGTATGGTCGCAAGGCTGAAACTCAAAGGAATTGACGGGGGCTCACACAAGCGGTGGAGGATGTGGCTTAATTCGAGGCTACGCGAAGAACCTTATCCAGGCCTTGACATGCACGGATTAGCTCTGTGAAAGCAGAGTAACGCCTTCGGGTGGAACGTGCACAGGTGCTGCATGGCTGTCGTCAGCTCGTGTCGTGAGATGTCGGGTTAAGTCCCTTAACGAGCGAAACCCTTATCATTAGTTGCCAGCGAGTAATGTCGGGGACTCTAGTGAGACTGCCGGTGTTAAACCGGAGGAAGGCGGGGATGACGTCAAGTCCTCATGGCCTTTATGGTCTGGGCTGCACACGTCCTACAATGCGGCGTACAAAGGGAAGCAAACCCGCGAGGGCAAGCAAATCCCAAAAAGCGCCGCCCAGTTCGGATTGCAGGCTGCAACTCGCCTGCATGAAGCCGGAATCGCTAGTAATCGTAGGTCAGCATACTACGGTGAATGTGTTCCTGAGCCTTGTACACACCGCCCGTCAAGCCACGAAAGTGGGGGGGGCTTAAAGTCGCCGTGCTAACCTTCGGGAGGCAGGCGCCTAGAGTCAACTCTGCGATTGGGACTAAGTCGTAACAAGGTAGCCGTAGGGGAACCTGCGGCTGGATCACCTCCTTTTTTAAGGATTAAAGTCGCTAGAAAGACACCCGTCCTTCTAGCGTACTAGGGGCCAGCACTGGCTGCTGGAAAGTCGGCTCAGGTCGAAAGACCCGAGCAACTCACCATTGTCAATAAAAGACCCGGCACGAGGTTTAGCCACCTCGTTGCCGGGTTTTTTTGTGCGCGCTACGTGGGGACGGAAGGACGTTGAACCACGAAGGACACAAAGAAAGAAGGGACAGGATTGACAGGATCAACAGGATGAGGGGGACCAGCCCGACGCCGTCGGGGTCTGTTTCTTCTCCTGTTGATCCTGTAAATCCTGTCTAGTTTTTCGTCCTTGGCCGTTGAACTCTCACCGCGGCTTGGAGGGGTGACTTTTGAATCCGTACGAGTCACCTCAGTCCGGCGATTCGGCGGCGCGGCCCTTTCGCGTTTCCATCGCGGCAAAGAACGTGATCGTCTTTGTCATCGTCGCGGTTCTTTCGGGGGTGATGCTAGTCTGGCTCGCATCGTTCCATTTCGAATGGTTTTGGCCGATGATTTGGTCTAGATTTCCAGGTTGGCCGGTCTGCATACCAGTGGTCCTGCTCCTGGGGTTGTGGCTCTATGAGAAACGTAACTCCGCCCTGAGGGTTGCGTCGTTCATTTTCTTTGGCGCTGGTGTGGCCCAGGTTTGGCTGCTGTGGACATTGGGGACAGTTGCGGAAGTAGCCAGAGCGGGCGAAGTTATCCATTCGGCTTGGTTCTGGTCAGTGGCGCCAATGTTCGCGCTAGCCGCGGTGATGCTGGTGCTGGGATTGGTCCCTGAACAGGCGCCGGAAACCCCCCGCAAGAAGAAGTGGGGCGAACGCTTTTCCGATCTACAGAAATGATCGATCGGCGCCTACCTTTTCGAGTTGGCGCACGTCCTTCTTCGTGATCCGTCGTGCCCGTGGTGGTTAGCCGTCTTCAATCGCAGCGACCAACCCCTATCCGCGTGCATCGGCGTCCATCGGCGGTTCCTCCTCTGGTCGTTCCCGTGAATTCCTTGGTTCAGCGTCTAGCACGTCCCGCGTTTGCAGCAACTGCGCCGCGATGCTCACAGCGATCTCGCCAGGGTGGTTGCTGCCGATGGGGAGCCCGACCGGGCATTGAAAATCGATCCGCTCTTCCGCAACGCCCGCTTGCAGCAGTTCCTTGCGCAGCACCGCACGCTTGGCCGCGCTGCCGATGACGCCGACCAGCGGGAAGCTTCGGCCGGACTGAAAAATTTCTAGCAGCACCGGCAGGTCCGAGGCGTGCCCCTTGGTCAGGCAGAGAATAGAAGCGTCCTCCGGCAGCCGGGCGACTTCGGTCGGCGGATTGTCGGTGCAGATAGTGCGGACGCTCAACGGCAACCGGTCGAGCCATTCTTGTCGCGGGTCGACGCAGGTCACCGTGCACGGCAAGGCGACAAGCACGGGCGCAAGCGCCTGCGTGACGTGCCCGGCGCCGAAGATCACTATCCGCCAGGTCGCCACGTTGCAGCTCTCCATGTAGACCCGCACCCGGCCGCCGCAGGTCATGCCGATGTCGGCCTTGAGGCTCCAATCAAAGAACCGAGTGCGCTCGCCCGAGTGGAGCATGGCACGCGCTTCCTCGATCGCGCGGGCTTCGATCTTGCCGCCGCCGACGGTGCCCTGATCGAGCCCCGCGCGGGTGACGATCATCCGGCTGCCGGCGTTCTGCGGGGTTGAACCGATTACGTCGACAACCGTCACCGCGACAAACGGCGAACCGCTGGCGGCTAGCTCGGCGTAGCGGTCGATGAAAGTTGGCTGTGACATCGGCGATGCTTCAACGCAGGGTCGCGGAGAGTGCTGAGACAGAGAAAAGAAACCGCCGATGGACGCGGATGAACGCCGATGGCTGTAAAACTTATCCTTCTAACTGCGTTCGTCCGCGTCCATCGGCGGCTCCTCTACTTTTTCCCTTTGAGCCGCTGCACGTTCGCCGAGACTGTATGGGGAGCTCCGTTTTGCGAGGGGCTGGGTGATAGCGGCTTGCTCTGGAGTTCGGTCAAGCACATCAGGCACTCTTCGCCGGTGGCGGGGAGCTTGAGCTTGGCGATCTTTCCGGGCGACGCTTGGGACATCGCGTGCTTGGCCGCGAGCCAGACGGCGATCCCGAGCATCAGCGGCGGTTCGCCGACGGCCTTGCTGCGGCCAACGTTGAGCGTGTGCTTAGGGTTGTCGATGAAGTCGACGTTCAGCACTTTTGGCAGGTCGGTGATGTTGGGGATTTTGTAGGTGGTCGGGCCGGTGGTGAGCAGGGCGCCCTTGGGGGTGTAGCGCAGCTCTTCGGTCGTGCACCATCCGACCCCCTGGATCAGGCCGCCGATCACCTGCCCACGGTCGATGCCCGGGTTGATCATCCGGCCGATGTCCATCAGCAGGTCGATACGATCTACCGTTAGGTCGCCCGTGAAGCGGTCGATCGTTACTTCTGCGACCGCGGCGCCGGTGGTGTAGTAAAAGAAAGGGTTGCCGCGGCCCGTCTCGCGGTTGAAATCGACCCCCGGGGTGGCGAAGAAGCCGCGGGCGCCCAGGTCGACGCGTTCCCGCCGGGCGTCGCCGCAGAACCGGCCGAAGGGGATGGCGTGCGAAGGATCGGCGATCCGGCTGTCACGGACATGGCCGTCCTCAAACACTACGTGCTCGGGCGCGTGCACCAGCCCCGCGTCGGCGCTTGCGAACCGCGAAGCGGCGTACTCGGCCATCCGTTGCTTGATTTGCCGGCAGGCGTCGAGCGCTGCGGCGCCGTTCAGGTCGGTCCCGGCGCTGGCGGCGGTTGGCGAGGTGTTGTGGCTTTTTTCGGTCGAGGTGGTCATCAGCAGCACGCACTCGGGCTCGACGCCAAACTCGTCCGCCACCAGTTGGCGGACCTTGGTGTTGAGCCCCTGGCCCATCTCCGTGCCGCCGGTGGAGACCTGGATCGATCCGTCTGTGTAGACGTTCACCAGCGCATTGCCCTGATTGAGGAACTTCGTCGTGAACGAAATGCCAAACTTTACGGCCGAGAGGGCGATCCCTTTGACGGTGAGCCGGTTCGCAGCGTTGTGGGACTCGATCTGGGCGAGCCTCGCACGGTAGTCGCTCGTCGCCTCGAGCTGGTCGAAGGTTTCGGGCAGCACGTGGTCGCGTACGATCTGCCCGTAGGGGGTTACGCTGCGATGGGGGTCGCCGTCGCGGTAGAGGTTCGCGCGGCGGACGTCGAGCGCGTCGCGGCCGAGGGTTTGGGCGATCTCTTGCAGGATATTCTCGATGACCGCGATCCCCTGCGGCCCGCCGAAGCCGCGGAACGCGGTATTGGGGGGCAGGTTGGTGCGGCAGACGCGGCCCGTGATTTTTGCGGCGGGAAGGAAGTAGGCGTTGTCTGCGTGGAGCATGGTGCGCTCCATGACCGACGTGCTGAGGTCGGCGAAGGCGCCGCCGTCAGAATACACCTCGAGCTCGACAGCCAGCAGCATGCCCTGGTCGTCGAAAGCGGCCTTGTACCACGTTTTGTAGGGGTGCCGCTTGCCCGTCAGACGCATGTCGGCGTCCTTGGTCAGCACGATCCGCGCCGGCCGACCGGTGTGGCGGGCGACGAGCGCGGTCATCACCGCGGGGATCGCGGACTGCGTCTCCTTGCCGCCGAAGCCCCCCCCCATCCGTTTGCACTCGCAAACCACCTCGTGCAGCCGCAGGCCGAGCGCCTCGGCCACCACCGCCTGGGTCTCGGTCGGGTTCTGGGTGGAACAAAGCACCTTGATTTGGCCCGCTTCGCTGGGGATCGCCAGCGAGGCCTGCGACTCGAAGTAGAACTGCTCCTGGCCACCCGATTCGAACACGCCCGAGAGCGTGTGAGGCGCGTGTGCGAAGGCGGCGTCGCTGTCTCCTCGGGCGATCACGCGCGTCGGGCCGATGTAGCTGCCGGCCGCGATGGCTTCGTCGATCGACAAAACGGGCTTCTCTTCGGTGTAGTCGATCTTCACGAGCGCCGCGGCGCGGCGGGCCGCTTCGCGCGACTCGGCGGCGACTACCACGATCGGTTGGCCCAGGTAGTGGACGCGGTCTTCAACCAGAAACAGCTCGTCGTGGAAGATGGGTCCGAAGTGGTTCACTCCGGGAAGGTCGGCGTGGGTCAGCACGGCTGCTACGCCGGGCGATGCCAAGGCGGGCTTCGTGTCGATCGATCGCACCAGGCCCGCGGCCGTCGGTGCGCCGACGAAGTCGACCCACAGTTCTCCTTCGAGCCGCGGCAGGTCTTCGATGTAGTGGGCGCCCCCGGTCACGTGACCGGCGGCCGAGTCGTGCGGCAGCGCTTTGCCGATGCTGGCCATGCTTTATGCCCCCACCGGTTGGGGAGCGATCTCGAAGAAAGCCCTGGCGACCAGGTTCTCAACCAGTTGCGCACGGTACGCGGCGCTCGAACGGACGTCGGAGATGGGCGTCACGTCTGCCCGGGCGGCGCGGCCCGCTTTGCGGAACGTTTCCTCCTCGACACCGGCGCCGACGAGCACCCCCTCGGCGCCCGGGGAGCGGACGACGGTCGGCCCGACGCCCCCCAGGGCGACCCGCGCGTCGACGATCGTCCCCTCCTCGACGGTCAGCCACACCGCCGACGCCACGGTGCTGATGTCCATGTCTCGGCGTTTGGAGACCTTGGCGAGCACCAACTCGTTGTGCTCTGCCGGCAGCGGCATGTGCACGGCGACGATCAGTTCGTCCGCGGCAAGATCGAGCTGCTTGTAGCCGAGGTAGAACGACTCGATCGGCACGCGGCGTCGGCCCCGCGCGCTAGCTAGCTCTAGTTCTGCGCCCTGCGCGTAGAGCGCCGGCAGCGAGTCGGCGATCGGCGACGCGTTGGCCAGGTTGCCGCCGAAGGTCGCCAGGTTGCGGATCTGGGGGCTGCCAAAGCGGGTGAGGATCGCCCAGAGCTGCGGCAGCAGCGTGCGGGTGGCCTGCTCGACCTGACGCCATGTGGCGCCCGCCGCCATGGTCAACGCGCCCGCTTGGTGTGCGATCTTGTCGAAGCCCGCCACGCGGCCGAGGTACAGGACGTCGCCCGCAGGCAGCTTGCCGTGGTTGCGTTGCACGCCCAGGTCGGTGGCGCCACTCACCAGCCGGGCGGCCGGGAACTCGGCCTTCCAAGCGATCGCCTTGCTGAGCGACGTGGGGATCATGACACGCCGCGTGGCGCCCGCCTCTGTGATCTCGATGCAGACGTCCTCCGTGCCGATCGCTGCTAGGTCGGTCGCGATCCGCTTTGAGTCGTACAGCTCGGCGATGCGGGCGACCCGCGCGGGGTCGATGGAGCGTCCCGCCTCGATGATCTGTGCGTAGCCGGTGCAGCGGCACAGGTTGCCCGATAGCCCGTAGCGGAGCCCTTCATCGGTAAGCGGGTCGCCGTTTTGTGCTTCGAGCATGCCGTGCAGGGTGGTGACGAAACCCGGCGTGCAGAAGCCGCACTGGCTGCCGTGGCAATCGACCATCGCCCGCTGCACCGGCGACAGCACGGCGCCCTGCCTTAGCCCTTCGACGGTCACTACGTGGCAGCGATCGAGCTGGTAGAGGAACGCGATACACGCGTCGATGGTGCGGTAGACGAGGGCCTCACCGGGCGCCTCGACCCGGCCGACCAGCACGCTGCAGGCGCCGCAATCCCCTTCCGAGCAAACCACCTTCGTGCCGACCAGCCTGAGACCCTCGCGGAGCCACTCGGTGAGGGTTCGCTCCGCCCAGCGGCCCGAGACCTCGTGCCGGGCGCCGTTGACGTAGATGACCAAAAGGTCTCGCATGGGGTCCTTGGGGCAAGGTTTAGCGGGCGCCGTCGCCCCATCTCGCGATATCCCCGCCACTTGCGTTAATCTAGCTCAGCAGGGTCGAAGCGGCAACTTCGATGATCCGCCGTTAGGTCAGGCTGTGCCCGACTCGTCGGTTCGCAAGCAAAGCCATCTTCAGGCACCGCCTGACCTACGAAACTATGCTCCCACCCGCAATCGCCGCAGACGACCAAACGCTCGCCGCCGCGGCAGAGCGGGTCATGAGCCGCTGCGATCGACTGGCGTGCTGCTCGGAAGAGGCGGGCGCCGTGACGCGGCGCTACTTGTCGCACCCGATGCAAGAAGTTCACCACACAGTTGGGGACTGGATGCGCAGCGCTGGGCTGCGGGTGCGGGTGGACGCCGCGGGGAACCTGATTGGGCGCCGCCCGGGGCCGGAGGGTTCGCGGGTGCTGCTGCTTGGGTCGCACCTCGATAGCGTCCCCAACGCCGGCCGCTACGACGGAGTGCTGGGCGTGCTGGCGGCGCTCGCCGTGGCGGAACTGCTGGGCGCCGCGCCGTTGCCGTTCCATCTAGACGTCATCGGCTTCAGCGAAGAAGAGGGGGTGCGTTACGCGCTGCCCTACCTGGGGAGCCGGGCGGTGTGCGGCGGATTCGATCCGGCGTGGCTGGAGCGCTGCGACCCGTCCGGCGTTTCGATGCGCCAAGCGATTGAGGCATTCGGGCTGGCGCCCGACAAGATCCCTGAAGCGGCGTACCAGCCGGACGAGGTGATCGGCTTCGTCGAGCCCCATTTGGAGCAAGGGCCGGTGCTGGAGCGCGCGGGCCTGCCGGTCGGTGTGGTGAGCGGCATCGCGGGGCAGACCCGGATGCGGCTGCGGTTTCTGGGGCACGCCCAGCACGCCGGCACGACGCCGATGCACGGCCGGCGCGACGCCCTGCTTGGCGCCGCACGGATGATCTGCGAAACGCAGCGGATCGGCGCCGGCGCCGACGGCCTGCGGGCCACGGTCGGCTTCTTACGGGTGGCCCCCAACGCGACAAACGTGATTCCGGGCGAGGTCGAGCTCTCGCTCGATGTCCGCCATCCGGAGGACGCCCTACGCCGTCGGGCCGTCGATACGCTGCTCGAGCTCGGCGCCGAGATCGCCCGGGAACTATCGCTGGGTTTCAGCGTGATCGATCACGTCGTGCAGGAAGCCTGTCGGGTCGACCCGCGGCTCACGTCGATGCTGCACGACGCGTGCCTTGCGCGGGGGTACGACGCGCCGATGCTGCCGAGCGGCGCCGGCCACGATGCGGCGCCTCTTTCCGAGCGTTTCCCGGTAGCGATGCTGTTCCTCAGGCACCCTGGCGGGGTGAGCCACCACCCCGACGAGCGTGTCGACGTGCCGGACGTTCAGGTCGCCCTGGGCGTGCTGCTTCAATTCATCCATTTGCTGGCAGAAAGCGAGTCGCAATGAGCGTTTCGAGAACCGTGCCGTTTGGCGAAACACGGACGCACGTCGCCTTCGACCACGCGCTGGTCGCAGCGGACAGCCACGTCCGGTCGCCGCTCGACGGCTGGCCGGGGTCGGAGTGTGTGGTGCTGATCAGCCCCGCGATGGGCGCCGGGCCGCGCGGCCCACGGTTCTGTCAGTACTTGGTGCACGCCAAGCCGGGGGCGCAGTCGCGGCCGGCCGCGGCCGGGGTCCAGCGATTGGTGTTTGTGCTCGGGGGCGCACTCACCGTGGGAGGAAAGCCTGTCTCGGCAGACGGATTCGCCTGGCTGCCACCCGACTGCGACACGGTCTGCCGATGTGAAGAAGAAGCGACGCTGCTAGTCATCGAAAAGCCGTACGCGGCCCTGGATGACGTCGAGGCGCCCGAGACGATTGTCGGCAGAGTGAAGGACGCGCCGTGCGAGCCGTTCTTGGGCGACCCCGACGCGATGCTGGCGACGCTGCTCCCGGTCGACCAGGCGTTCGACATGGCCGTGAACGTGTTCACCTACCAGCCCGGCGCTACGCTTCCGTTTGTCGAGACGCACGTGATGGAGCACGGCCTGTACATGGCGGCCGGGCAAGGGGTGTACCGGCTGGGTGAGCGGTGGTACCCGGTGCGGGTGGGGGACGCCATCTGGATGGCCGCTTACTGCCCGCAGTGGTTTGTGGCGATGGGCAAGACCCCCGCCCGCTATATTTACTACAAAGACGTCAACCGAGACCCGTTGTCGCCATGAGTCGAAAGCTGTCCGCCGACGCCGACCAATTGCTCGCCGAGCTCCAGCACTTGGCGACGCTGAGCGACTGCGCGGAGCCCCCGCCCGCGGTGACGCGCGTCGTGTTTAGCGAGGCCGACCTCCGGGCCCGTGCTTACTTAAAGGGTCTCTACGAGGAGGCGGGCCTCGCCGTGCGAGTCGACCCCATCGGGAACACGTTCGCCCGCTGGGAGGGCGCCGAACCGGCCGCCGGCGTCGTGGGCTCCGGTTCGCACACCGACGCGATCCCCCATTCTGGCATGTACGACGGCACGGTCGGCGTGCTGGGCGCGCTCGAGGCGATCCGCACGCTCAAGCGGTCGGGCTACTGCCCGCGTCGATCGATCGAGCTGGTGATGTTTACCTCCGAGGAGCCTACCCGCTTCGGCGTCGGCTGCACGGGGAGCCGGGCGATGACCGGCCGGCTCACCGCCGATCAACTGACCGGCCTGAAGGACGAGTCGGGCGACAACTACGACGAGGTGCGGCAGCGGGCGGGGTTTAGCGGCGCTCTGCAGGACGTCCTCTTGCCGGAGGGGTACTACCACGCGTTTATTGAGTTGCACATCGAGCAGGGGCCCGAGCTCGAAGCAGCGGGGCTGCCGATCGGCGTGGTCACGGCCATCGCGGCGCCGTCGCAGCTCACGCTTTGCGTTGAAGGAGAGGGGGGCCACGCCGGCGCCGTGCTGATGCCGGTCCGGCGCGATGCGCTCACGGCCGCGGCGGAAGTTGCGCTCGCCGTCGAGAGGCTCGCCCGTGAGAGCGTCAGCCCCGATTTGGTGGCGACCGTCGGCCAGCTCGGCGTCCACCCGGGCGCGGCCAACTCGATCCCTTCACGGGTGACGATGTCGCTCGACCTTCGAGATATTGACCTCGCCAATCGCGATGCCGTTTTGGTCAGGCTCCGCGAAGTCGCCGAAGCGATCGCGTGCCGGCGCGGGGTGAAGCTGCAAGTCACCGTGCAGAACGCCGACCCACCATCAGTGGCGGACGCCGGCATCGTCGACGCCGCCGAGCAGGCGTGCCGCGACCTTGGCGCGTCCCATCAGCGGATGATCAGCCGGGCCTACCACGACTCGCTGTTTATCGGTCAGGTAGCGCCGATGGGGATGCTGTTCATCCCCTGCCGCGGCGGCGTGTCGCACCGCCCCGACGAGTACGCGTCGCCCGAAGCGATGGCGACCGGGGTCGAGGTGCTCGCGGCTACACTCGCCAAGCTGGCAGAGGAGGCCTAGCGAGTCACCGTCCCGGTGATCCAACCGAACGGCTCGTCGGTAGAGACGAACACCTCGTTGTCGTTCTCGCGTCCCAGCGGCGCCAGGTTGAACAGCAGGTGGTGCTTGTTGGGCATGGTGAGTGTGATCGACGTCGCGGCGTCGCAGGCGTCGAGCGCCGCTTGTCCCATCAGCCACAAGGTCTGTTGGACCGACTCGCTGTAGTGGTCGATGAAACGGGCCAGCATCGCCTTGCGGATCGCGCTTCGCGAAGCCACGAAATCGACTTCTTGATCGGCGTAGACCCAGCTCGCGGTGAGCTCGGTCGCGAAGATGCGGTCGTCGGTATCGGGCAGCGTTCGGAACGCGTCGCGGTGGAACCCGGAGAAGCCGCTCTCGGTGGTCTTGGCGATCATCAGCCCGGTCACCCCTGCCTCGACCCGTGTGGGGGCGCCCCGTTGGGCGACCACCCGGGCGGTTGGGGTTTCGGCGTCGCTGCCCGTGAACGCGTGGGGGCAATCGAGCAGGCGGGCCCAACTGTGTTGGTGGAGGGTCACGCCGGCGCGCGTAATGTGGTCGTACGTGGAAACAAAATGCTCCGCCAGCGTGCGGCCGAACGACTCGATCGTGTCGAACGGGTCGTCCTTGGCTAGGGCGTAGACCGTGTTCTTGCAGGTGTCTGTAGCGACAATCGAGGCGTTGTCGCCATCGGTGTAGGCGGGCGCAAAGCCTCCTTCCAGCTCGATGTCCACGGCCGCCTCGATCAATTCGTGCCGTTCGGTGCTGGCGGCGCCGCGGCGGGGGCGTTTGATCTTGCTGACTCGGACGCGGTGCTTGCCGTAGGCGTGGTGGGCGAGTTGGTGGGGCATCTTGCGAGGATCGGGGGTCGAGGTTGGGAGCCGCCTGGCTTTCGGGATAGGATAGCAGCTTGGGGCGGGCTCGGAACTGTTGGCGCGTGTCGACGGGGCGGAGCCCGTCGGCTGGTTGCTCTTAGCGAACCTTCTATGATGCACTCTTGATGACTTTGGATCGTCTTGACCCTGAACTTGTGCTGAGCAGCCGCCGGGTGGTGCTGCCGGGTGGCGAGCGGCCGGCGACCGTTGTGGTGCGCGACGGGCGGATCGTCGAGGTGCGAGGGTACGACCCGTCCGCTGGGGACGACCTGGGGCGGCTTGCGCTGCTGCCGGGCCTGATCGACCCGCACGTCCACCTCAACGAGCCGGGCCGCACCGAGTGGGAGGGGTTTGCCAGCGGGACGGCCGCGGCGGCGTCGGGTGGGGTGACGACGCTGATCGACATGCCGCTGAACAGCTCGCCGGTGACGACCACTCTGGCCGCGCTCCAGGCCAAGCGGGCCGCCGCGCGTGGCGCGGGGCTGTGGGTAGACGTCGGTTTTCATGCGGGGCTCGTCCCCGGCAATCTGGCGGAGCTGCCGGCGCTGCTCGACGCCGGCGTAATGGGGGTGAAGTCCTTTCTTTGCGACAGCGGCCTCGACGAGTTTCCGGCGGTGCGCCGCGCGGACCTTGCGGCCGCGATGCCGCTGTTGGCCGACCGCGACGCGGTGCTGCTGGCGCACGCCGAGGTGGCCCACGCGATGCCGCCGCTCGCCGACCCACGCAGCTACGCAGACTACCTCGCGTCGCGGCCCGCCCAGTTCGAACAAGAAGCGATCGCGCTGCTCGTCGAGCTGTGCGAGTCGACCGGTTGCCGGACGCATATCGTGCACCTGGCAGACGCAGACGCGCTGCCGACGCTCGCCGCGGCCCGCGGCCGCGGGCTGCCGATCACCGTAGAGACGTGCCCCCACTACCTCACGTTCGCCGCGGAAGAGATCGCCGACGGCGCCACCGCGTACAAGTGTGCGCCGCCGATCCGCGACGCCTCGCACCGCGAGCGGCTTTGGCAGGGGCTGGCCGACGGGGTGATCGACCTGGTCGCCAGCGATCACTCCCCTTGCCCACCCGAGATGAAGTCGCTCGACGAGGGACGCTTCGACCTGGCCTGGGGCGGGGTCAGCTCGTTGCAGCTCGGCCTCCCGGCGGTATGGGCCGAGGCCCAGCGGCGGGGGCACACGCTTGCGGACGTGGCCGGGTGGATGTGCGACGCGCCGGCTCGGCTGCTGGGCCTTGAGGGGGGCGTCCGCGTTGGCGCGCCGGCGAACCTGGTCGTCTTCGATCCGGACCACGCGTGGGCGGTCGATCCCGACCTGCTGCTTCACCGCCACAAGATCACCCCCTACGCCGGCCGGCGGCTGCGGGGGGGCGTGGTGCGTACCTACCTGCGCGGCCAGTTGGCGGCCGCTGGTAAAGGAGACTGTCTATGAATCCGCAGTCGCTGAGGGTGCTAAACGCGTGCGAAGCGGACGCCGCCGACGGGTTGCTCGCGGCGTGTTGCGGCGCCTGTGCGTGGCGCCGGGCGATGGCGGCCGCAAGGCCCTTTGCCGATCTGGGAGATTTCCACCGGAAGGCCGAGGGCTGCTTCGACTCGCTCGTGCGAGACGACTGGCTGGAAGCCTTTGCGCACCACCCCAAGATCGGCGACCTCCAGTCGATGCGGATGAAGTACGCGGGCAACTCCGCGTGGTCGCGCGGCGAACAAGCCGGGGTCGACGCCGCGACCGACGCGGTGCTGTTAGAACTATCCGAGGCAAACGCCGCCTATGAACGCCGCTTCGGCCACATTTTTATCGTCTGCGCCAGCGGCAAGTCGGCCGCCGAGATGTTGCGGCTGCTGCGCGAACGGATCGACAACCCGCCGGATGTTGAGCTCGCGATCGCGGCGGGCGAGCAACGCAAGATCACCCACCTTCGCATCGACAAACTGGAGTGCGGCTCCCCATGAACAGCATCACGACCCACGTGCTCGACACCGCGTTGGGGCGCCCGGCCGCGGGCGTTCTTGTCGAATTGTTCCAGTGGACCGACGGCGCCCCCGTCACGCTCGCGCATGCCCACACCGACGCCGACGGACGCGTCCAAGGCTGGGGTGTTGATCTGGCCGTCGGCCCGCACTGCTACCGGCTGACGTTCGCGACGGACGAGTATTTCACCGCGACCGGACGCAACGCGTTCTACCCCAGCGTGACAATCGACTTCCGCGTGGTCGACGGCTCGCACTACCACGTGCCGCTGCTCCTGTCGCCCTACGGTTACTCTACCTATCGCGGGAGTTAGCGCTCCCAACGCGTGCGTGCCGGGGCGTCCGCCTTGGGCCGGCAACTCTACCGGGAGAGGCGGCTCACGACTTCGCGCACCATCGTGTCCCAGTCGATCGGCTTGGCCAGGTAGCCGTCGCAGCCCGCGTCGAGGCAGCGCTGCCGGTCGCCGGCCATGGCGCTGGCGGTCAGCGCGATGATGGGCGTTGTGTGGCCGGCGGCGCGTAGCGCGCGTGCCGCATCAAACCCGGTCATCACCGGCATCTGCATGTCCATCAGCAGCAGGTCGAACGGCCGTCCCGCCTCGCGCGCCCGCCGCGCCGCGTCGAGCGCCTGCTGGCCATCCTCGGCGAACTCGACCTCGCCGGCAAAATCATTGAAGAGCTGCTTGAGGATGAACCGCACGGCCGCGGTGTCTTCGGCGATCAGCACGCGTCCCTTGAGGTCCGCGGGGAACTCGGCGGGGGGGGTAGGCCGCCGGCTGGCCGCCAGGTCACTGGGCCCGATGCTGTCTTCGGGGCTGCCGATGTCGTTCGGATCGATCGGGATCGTTAGCGAGAACCGGCTCCCGACGCCGACGGTGCTCTCGGCCGTGAGGCGTCCTCCCAGCATCTTCGCGAGGCGGCTTGAGATCGCCAGGCCCAGGCCGGTCCCCTGCAGGTGGGCCGCCTCGGCGCTGCTTGCCTGGTGAAACCGCTTGAAGATGCTGTCCAACTCATCGGCCGGCACGCCTGTGCCGGTGTCATCGACTTCGATCCGCAGCATCGGGGAGTCGTCGTCCGAGGCGTCGTCGAGGTCGGTGTTGATGTCGAGGCCGGCGGTCAGCGTTACGCCCCCCTTCTCGGTGAACTTGATGGCGTTCGAGACCAGGTTCAGCAGCACCTGCCGCAGCCTTTGCGGGTCGGTGGTCACCCGGCGGGGGATGGGGCCGGCCAGCTCCACCGAAAGCCGCAGCCCCTTCTCGGTGGCGCGGGGGCGCATCAACGACTCGATCTCTGTCAACGCCGCGGCGGGGGACGTTGGCTCAAGCCGCAGCTCTAGCTTGCCGGCCTCGATCTTGGAGAGGTCGAGCAGGTCGTTCAGCAGGTGCATCAGGTGCTCGCCCTGCGCCTTGATCGTGCGGGCGGTGTCCGCGGAATCGGCGGAGTCGGGATGTCGCACCAGCGACTCGGCGCAGCCCAGGATCGCTGTCAGTGGGGTGCGGATCTCGTGGCTGGTGTTGGCCAAGAACCGGCTCTTGGCCTGGCTGGCGGAGTCGGCGCGCTGCCGGGCTTCGGCCAGCTCGATCTCGTTCTGCTTGATCGCGGTCACGTCGTAATTGACGCCTACCATCCGCCGCGGCTCGCCGGGCTCTAACAGCAGGCTGCCGCGGCCGGCGATCCAACGCTCCTCGCCCGCTTGGGTGGTGAAGCGGAAGACGTGGTCGTAGTGCCCGTCTTCATCAATCACCCGGCGCAGCACTTCGGCCAATCCCTCCCGGTCGTCTGGGTGGACCCATTCGAAGAACTCCGCGGAGGACAGCTCGCGGCTCTCTTGCCCCAGGCCCAAGATCTCCAGCTCTGTGTCGTCGAACAGAACGCGGTCGGTTTCGAGGTTCCAGTCCCAGGCGCCCATGCGCCCGGCGGCCAGGGCGGTGCGTAGCCGGTGTTCGTTGTGCCGAAGCTTCTTGGTCGACTCGACGCGCAACGCCGCCGCGGCTTCCAGCGAGTCGGTAGCCTGTTGTAGCTCGCGTGTCCTCTCGGCTACCTCGACCTCGAGCGCCTGTGGGCTGCGGAAGGTGAGCAGGCGGGGCGCGAGCCGGGCCATGGCGATGACCGTGGCCCAGGAGACGATCGCCGTGACCAGCTTGGCGACGCCCGACAGCCGGTAAACCGGGTGCCAGAAGATGACGGCCTCAAGCAGGTGGACCGTGCCGCACGCCAAGATGAACGCGGCGAACAACGCTAGCACACGCGGCGCCGGCAGTGCGCGGCTGCGCCACAGCGCCAGGACGATCAGCACCGGGATAGCGGTGTACGCCCCCCAGGTCGCCAGGTCGGCGCCGATGTGCAGCCACCCCAGCCAAGGCTCGTCACGCCATGCTGTGCCGCATTCCCAGCGGGGCGGGAACCCTTCGGTATCAAGCGGATTGAGGGTCATTGGCCGCAGCGTCGACGGGCGTGCTGGGATAGCACCCGCAAGTGTAGCGGCCCGCGACGCCGGCGTAAGCCGGCGTCGCGACCCAGCCCGAACACTAGCCCGCGGTCGGACGCCGACGCGGGCGGCGCTTGCTAGCCATGCCGGCGGGCGACACGCCTCCGGCCGCCTTCTTCTTTCCGTAGCTGCCGCCGCCGGAGCCGCTGGTGCGGGCGCCCGCGTAGCCGCTGCCGCCGCCCGGCTTGGCGCCGAACCGACGCGGCCCGCCGCCACCCTTGCCGGCGTTCTGACGGCCGCGGGCGTTGGGGCTGACGTGGCTGATGGGGTCGGTCGGCTCGAAGCCGTCGATCGTCGGCTCGACCGAGATCGTCAGGTTGGTGAGCCGCTCGATTTGCCGCAGCAGTCCGCGCTCGTCACCGGCACAGAACGACACGGCGATCCCTTCGGCGCCCGCGCGGGCGGTGCGGCCGATGCGGTGCACGTAGGTCTCGGGGGTGTCGGGCAGGTCGTAGTTCACCACGTGCGAGATGTCGTCCACGTCCAGGCCGCGGGCGGCCAGGTCGGTCGCCACCAGCACCGGCGGGTTCTTCCCCTTGAACTGGGCCAGGGTCCGCGTGCGGGCGCCCTGGCTCTTGTTGCCGTGGATCGCGGCGGCGTGGAGCCCTTCTTGGGTGAGTCGCTTCACGATCTTGTCCGCCCCGTGCTTCGTGCGGCTGAACACCAGCGTCCGCGACCGCGCGGTCTCCTTGAGGAACCGCGTGAGCAGGTCGGGCTTCTTCTTGGCGTCGACCAGGTGGACCGACTGGGCGATCCGCTCGGCCGGGCGGGCGACGACCCCCATCTCGAGCGACTCGGGGTTGGTGAGCCACTGCTGAGCCAGCTTGCGGATCTCGTCCGGCATGGTGGCCGAGAACATCAGCGTCTGCCGCCGCTTGGGAACGGCCGCCACGATCCGCTTGAGCGCGGGGAGGAAGCCCATGTCGAGCATCTGGTCCGCCTCGTCGAACACCAGCACCTCGATCTTCGACAGGTCGATAAAGCCTTGGTCCATCAGGTCGAGCAGCCGGCCCGGCGTGGCGACCAGCGCGTCCACTCCGTGCCGCAGCGCCTTGGTCTGGCTGTGCTGCGAGACGCCGCCAAAGACAACCGTCTGCCGCAGCGGGGTGAACTTGCCGTACTTCGCCAGGCTGTCGCCGATCTGGGCGGCCAGCTCGCGGGTAGGCGAGAGCACCAGGGCGCGGATGGGCCGCGGGTTGGGGTTGTCACCCTTCACTCGGCGAGTGTCTTGGGGGTGGCGTTGCGGGGGGGCGGCCGCCGGCTGGTGGGCGGGGCGGTTCTGCATCAGCCGGTCGAGCATCGGCAGCGTGAACGCCGCGGTCTTGCCGGTGCCGGTCTGGGCGCAGCCGATCAGGTCGCGTCCTTCGAGCACGACCGGGATCGCCTTGGCCTGGATCGGCGTGGCGACCTCGTAACCCTCGGCCGCGGCGGCCTTGAGGAACGGGTCGGCCAGGCCGAGCTCGGAGAACTTGGTGGTGGAAAGGGGGGCGCCGGAATGGGCCGTCCCGGTGGGGGCAACTTGCGTCATGTTTGGTCTCTGGGTGTACGGTGGGATCGCAGCCGCCGCACAGCCGAGAGCTCTACCAAAAGAGCCCGGGCGCGGATGCCGCAGGGGTCTCCCCCCAGCCGTCGGGCTACTGAGCCGTTGGGCTTCCGAGCCGATGAGGCTGGGTGTGCGGGGAGGGTTGCCGGATTGTCGGCTGGCGCTCAAGGCAATCGTGCCGAGAGACAACGCGATCCGCGGTTGCGGAAAGCGGCAGCCGCAAGGGGCAAGAGAATCAATCGCGGTCGAGTGCGAGGAAACCTACGGCGGGCAGGTGGGGCAAGAAACGAGAGGTTGCTTGCGGGCCCGGGCCGGATGGCAGCTTTGCTTCGAAGTTGAATGAACCAGCCGACTACTTCCCGGGCCTTGGGCCCGAGATGAAGACGTCGGAGGTCTCACACCTTGGATGTCTGAGCCAAAGTGTAGCACATCGTGGGCCAAAAGCAAGAGCAATCCGGGCGAGCCGCCGGCGTCAGCCGATGGAGGCTTCTACGAGAAGACGGATGGCCCCCGCTCGAAGCCTCCCCCGGCTAACGCCGGCGGCTCGCCTAGGGGGGGGACGCGCCTTTACCATGTTTCGGACCCCATTCTTCTGGCAACCCCAAGTCGATCCGCAATGCAGTTCCGTACCCGCGCTATCCACGTCGGCCAAGATCCTTGCCCCCAGACCGGCGCCGTGGTCCAGCCGCTGCACCTCGCCAGCACCTTCTGCCAGCACGAAGCAGGCGTGTGGCGCGAGTTCGACTACTCCCGTAGCGGCAACCCCACCCGCAAGGCGCTGGAGACAACGATCGCCAACCTCGAGGGGGGCGCCGGCGCACTGGCGTTCGCCAGCGGCATGGCCGCCATCCACTGTGTGACCGCGATGCTCAAGTCGGGGGACCACGTGCTGGCCGGCAGCGACATCTACGGCGGCGCCTACCGGTTGTTCCACAAGATCATGAACCGCGCCGGGGTGACCGTGACCCTGGCCGACTCGACCAGTGTCGACGCCATGGCGGCGGCCATCACGCCAGCGACCAAGCTGCTGTGGGTCGAGTCCCCCGGCAACCCGCTGCTGAGCGTGTGCGACTACGCCGCGCTGGCCAAACTGGCGCACAGCCGCGGCGCGCTGCTGGGTTGCGACAACACGTTTGCCACGCCGGTGCTGACCCGCCCGTTGGAGCTGGGCGCCGACATCGTGATGCACTCGGCCACCAAGTTCATCGGCGGTCACAGCGACGTGCTCGGTGGGCTGCTGGCGGTGCGCGAGAAGCCCCTGCTCGACGAGTTGTACTTCGTGCAGAACGCCACCGGCGCCGTGATGGGGCCGCTGGAGAGCTACCTCTGCTCACGCGGCGTCAAGACGCTGGAGCTGCGTGTCCGCGAGCAGTGCCGCACGGCGCAGAGCCTGGCCGAGTGGCTCGCCGGGCGCCCCGAGGTAGAGCGGGTCTACTACCCCGGTTTAGACACCCACCCCGGGCACGCGATCGCCGCCCGGCAGATGGACGGGGCGTTCGGCGCGATGATCTCGTTCGAGGTGAAGGGAGACTTCGCCCGGGCCAAAAAGTTCTGCGAGTCGACGGAGCTGTTCAAGCTGGCGGTGAGCCTGGGGGCCGTGGAGTCGCTCATCGAGCAGCCCGCTAGCATGTCGCACGCCAGCTACGACGCCGCGGACCGCAAGAAGCACGGCATCGCCGACGGGCTGATCCGCCTGAGCGTAGGACTCGAGGCGCTCGAAGACCTACGCGACGACCTCGAGGGAGCGATGAGCAAGTCGCGTTAAGCGGAGTGGCTATCCGCTAGCGACTTATCTGCGAGCCAAGGGCCAGTAGCCGACGGGCTACGCCCCGTCGGAGTGGCTCGGTGCTCCACGTCTACCGAAGCGCCCGGACGGGGCGTAGCCCGTCGGCTACTGGTTGGTGGAGGTGGGCGACTGCATTGACCGATTATTGCGGTTGCTGTGGGGCCTCCTCTCCACTTCGCCGCCTACGGAATCGTAACGATTCCGCGGCGAACGATGCGCCGCTCATACGCGATAATAGTGGTAGGCGGACCGTGTGTTTGGCGTCTCGCGTTGGGGCGCCTCGATCCGCGTTTCCCTTGATGTGAGGGTTTCGCCATGAAGCGTTGGTTGCTTGCACTGCTTGTTCTGGCGGCGGTTTCTGCCGCGGGCGCCGCCCAGGCGTCATCTCACTTTGGCCGGCAGGCGTTCATCCACAACCAGTCTCCGTCAACGATCCACGTGCATCACGCTAGGTAGTCTGTTCCGCGGCCGGAGGGGCCCGCCTTGCCCCCCTCCGGCCGCATTTTTTTGCCTGACGGGTTGTACCGGTTTTAACGGCGGTTCTGGTGAAGCACGGCCCTGGGGCGGTTGGCGTCCGATAGCCACACTACGACGCGCTTTGATCCAAGGAGGGAGCCATGCGCCTGTCAGGGATGGTGATGCGCTTTGCCGTGTCGGCGGCGGCGTTCGCCACGGGGCCAACGCTCGCAGTATCGCCGCACACGCCTGGGCCTGCCGAAGCAGCAGAAGCCCGCCGGTTGCCCGACCTCGATGCGCAACTAGTCGCAGGCTCGGCCCAACTCGAGGGGGCCGACGATCTGCTCATCGTCGACCCCGAGGTCGCCCCCACCAGCGGCCACTGCCTCACCTGGCGTTGCTGCCCCCCCGGCGCCGACCCCGCGGGCGCGGGTTACCCGACCGTCACCGTAAACGGCTTCTTCCACGCCGACGCCATCTTCTTTGCGCAAGACGCCGCGAACGCCGCAGTGGTGGGGGACGCCCAGGACGTGGCAGACTTCCGCAGAGCCCGGCTCTCCGCCAAGGGGGAGGTGGCAGAGAACGTCAGCTACTTCATGGAGTACGACTTCGCCTTTCCCGGCCGACCGAGCTTCATGGACGTGTACGTCGACGTGGCAGACCTGGCCAGCATCGGGAACGTGCGTATCGGGCAGTTCCGCACCCCGTTTGGGATGGACGCCATGACCAGCGTCAAGGAGCTTACGTTCCTAGAGCGCGCCCTGCCGACCGCATTTGCCCCCTTCCGACAGATCGGGATCGAGCTGTACGACACCGCCCTCGACGAGCGCGCCACTTGGGCTGTCGCGGGCTATCGCTTCCCCACCAACGTCTTCGGCAACGCCTCGGGCGACTCGGGCTACGGCTGCGCCACGCGGGAAACGCTGCTGCTGTACGACGGGCCCTGCAACCACACGCTGCACCTGGGGGGCGGGTTCACCTACAACCAGCCGTCGGGCAACTCTGCGATCCTGCGGTCGACCCCCGAGGTCGGTTTCAGCCAGCTCGACTTCAACAGCACCGTCTTCCCGGTGCCGTTCTTTGTCGACACCGGAACGCTGGCGGCCGAGAACTTTCAGGTGATGAACGTAGAGCTCGCCGGTTCGCGCGGCCCCGCGGTGGCCCAAGCCGAGTTCTACTTCGCCACAATCGACCAACTCAACGGGACCCAGGCCCGCTTCCACGGCGCCTATGCGCAGGTCTCCTACGTGCTGACCGGCGAGTACCGGCCCTACCTGAAGAACCAGGGCGTCTACGGACGCTTCACGCCCCACACCAATTACGGCAAGGCGGGCATCGGCGGTTGGGAGATCGCCGGGCGGTACAGCTACCTCGACCTCAACGACGCCGACCTGGCGCCGGTCGGCGCGCCCCCCGGGTTCGCGGCCGGGGGCGCCCTGCAGGACCTGACGTTCGGCCTGAACTGGCGGCTAAACGCCAACACCGAGTTCCAGTTCAACTACATCCACGCCTTCCTCGACCGCCCCGCCGGAGACAACTCGGACGCGGACATCCTGGCCGCTCGGGCGCAGGTCGATTTCTGAGCCGCTTGTGCGATAATGGGCGGCGGCTCACCCCCGCAGGCCGCCGCCCATGATCCAGCAACCCGACGCCGCGAGCCGCCAGCAGGCCGCGATCCGCGAGAAGATCGACGCGCTCTATCGCGACGAATCGCGGCGGGTGTTCGCGTCGCTGGTGCGGCTGCTGGGGGGCTTCGACCAAGCGGAAGAGGCGCTGCACGAGGCGTTCGCCGCCGCGGTCGAGCGCTGGCCCACCGACGGCGTGCCGGCCAACCCGCGGGCGTGGCTGGTGTCGACCGGCCGCTTCAAGTCGATCGACGCCGTGCGCCGCCGCGCGCGGTTCGATAAGTCGGTCGCCGCGATCGCGGAACAACGCCCGACCGCCACGCTGAGCGAGCCCCCACCGGACGACCCGGCGCTGCCCGACGACCAGTTGCGGTTGATCTTCACGTGTTGTCACCCGGCGCTTGCGCCCCAGACGCAGATCGCCCTGACGCTGCGCGAGGTGTGCGGCCTGACGACCGAAGAGGTGGCGGCCGCCTTCCTCGTGCCGCCGCCGACCATCGCCCAGCGCATCGTCCGCGGCAAGGCAAAGATCCGCGACACGCGGATCCCGTACGAGGTGCCGTCGCTCGACGAGGCGCCCGAACGGCTCGACTCGGTTCTGGCGGTCATCTACCTGGTCTTCAACGAGGGCTACTCGGCCTCGGGGGGGGACGCGGCGATCCGTCAAGAGCTCTCCGGCGAGGCGATCCGCCTTTGTCGGCTGCTGGCCGCGTTGCTGCCCGACCCCGAGGTCGAGGGGCTGCTAGCGCTGATGCTGCTGCACGACGCCCGCCGCGACGCCCGAGCCACCCCCGGGGGGGACCTCATCTTGCTGGAAGACCAAGACCGCACGCTGTGGAAACGCCCGCAGATCGACGAGGGGGCCGGGCTGGTCCGGCGGTCGCTTGCTTCGCGCCGGTTCGGCGTCTACACGCTGCAGGCAGCGATCGCCGCGGTGCACGCCGGCGCCCCCACGGCCGCTCAGACCGATTGGGCGCAGATCGCGGCGCTGTACGACGTGCTGCTGGACGCGGAGCCTTCTCCGATCGTCGAGCTCAATCGCGCCGTTGCGGTGGCGATGCGCGACGGCCCCGAGGCGGGGCTGGCGCTGGTCGACGCGATCGTCGCCCGTGGGGAGCTGGCCGACTTCCACCTGGCCCACGCGGCGCGTGCCGACTTTTGCCGCCGGCTCGGCCGCACCGCCGAAGCACGCGAGGCGTACCGGCGGGCGCTGGGGCTGGCCAAGCAGGCGCCCGAACGCCGGTTCCTAGAAAAGCGCATCGAAGAGCTGCAGTGATCCGCCGCCGCGGACCGCGCCAGCCGCACCAAAACCGCTGGCTTTTCGCTCCCGCTCGCCCGGCAGGGGCCCACCGGCCAGAATTCTGAGAAACTTTTCAATCGGGTGTCGATCTGGCGGCTGGCCAATCGACTAGTGGGTGAAGGCATCGACAGTGCGCCCGCCAAACCAAGGGAAATAGCGATGAAGTTCATCTGCCTGGGGTACGCAGACCCGTCTGTTTTCGAATCGCTCTCGCCAGAAGAAATGAACGCCGCGATGCAGGAGTGCTTTGACTACGACGACGAGCTGCGTCGCGGCGGGCACTTCGCCGGTGGGGAGGCCCTGCAGGGCGCCGACCAGGGGGTCACGCTGCGGATGGCGGGCGACCGGGTCGCGGTGACCGACGGCCCCTACGCGGAGACCAAGGAGCAGCTCGGCGGCATCTTGATCCTCGAGGCCAACGACCTGAACCACGCCATCGCCTTGATGTCCAAACACCCGGGCGTGCGGTTCGGACCGTTCGAGATCCGCCCGGCCGACGAAGCCATCAACGCGCTGATCGCCGCACGCGATGCCGCACTGAAAAAAACGTAGACCGGAGGAGCCGTAGGCCGGAACCGCGCCCGCCTGCGGCGGACTTGTTTCGGCCTACGTTTTCGCAAACCTACTTGCCGGCCCGCCGCGGCGGGCCAGACACCTTTCAAGGAGATTCTGATGATCGTTCAACCCTACTTGTTCTTCGAAGGCTGCTGCGAAGAAGCGATCGAGTTTTACCGCACGGCCCTGGGCGCCGAGGTCGAGATGCTGATGCGCTACAAGGAGAACCCCGACCCGCAGATGTGCCCGGACGGCGGCAACATCGACCCGGAGATGGTGATGCACGCCAGCTTCAAGATCGGCGATTCGCAGATCATGGCCTCCGACGGCATGGCCTCGGGCCAGCCCAATTTCCGGGGCGTGTCGCTCTCGCTCGCCGTGCCCGACGTAGCGACGGCCCAGCGGTTGTTCGGCGCGTTGGCCGAAGGTGGGGAGGTGCAGATGCCGCTGACGCCGACCTTCTACTCCCCCATGTTCGGCATGGTCGCCGACCGCTTCGGCGTGTCGTGGATGGTGATCACCCAGGGCGAGGCCGGCTGCTAGATTGTTGCGAAGAACTTGGTCCCCCGATCGCGACGTGAGCCGGAAGCGTCGGCGACCGGAGGTTGGACGCGGAGGCGCCTCCGGGCGCCGACGCTTTCGGCTCAACACATCATCTTGAAAAAGGATTCTCATGTTCGCAAAGCCCCAACAAGAACACGCTTGGCTCGACCGCTTGGTCGGTGAGTGGACCACGTCCGCTTCGTGCCAGATGCCGGACGGGTCGAGCCACCGGTCCGAAGGCCGCCTCACCTGCCGGTCGCTCGGCGGGCTGTGGCTGATCGCCGACGGCGCCGGGGAAGACCCCGAGTCGGGCGCCTGGTCGACGCAGATGACCCTTGGCTACGACCCGGTCGTCGGCAAGTACGTGGGCACGTTTGTCGGTTCGATGATGACCCACATGTTCGTCTACTCGGGCGCGGTCGACGCCTCGGGCGCCAAGCTGGTGCTGGACACCCAGGGGCCGGGCTTCGACGGCGTCTGTGTCGCGACCTACCAGGACGTGGTCGAGTTCGTCGGCGACGACCACTGGCTCTTGTGGTCGCAGATGCGCGGCGACGATGGCCAGTGGAATCGGTTCATGGAAGGCCATCACCGCCGGATCAAGTGATCCTCTACCCGGAGTCGTGCGATGAGTATCCCAAGGATCACCCCCTGCCTAATCATCGACGGCAAGGCAGAAGAGGCGACCAACTTCTATGTCGCCACCTTTAAAAACTCGAAGGTGCACCGCGTCAGCCGCTGCGGCGATGCCGGGCCCTGGCCCAAAGGGACGGTGCTGGTGTCCGCGTTCGAGCTCGACGGCCAGCAGATGCTGATCATCAACGGAGGGCCCCCTTGCGAGTTTACGATGGCGGTCTCGTTCTCGATCGATTGCAAGACGCAGGAGGAGGTTGACTACTTCTGGGATCGCCTGACCGCCGACGGCGGCGAGCCGAGCATGTGCGGCTGGCTGACCGACAAGTACGGCGTGTCGTGGCAGGTGGTGCCGGCCGTGCTTCCGGAGATGCTGGCCGACCCCGACCCCGCCAAGAGCGGCCGGGCGATGCAGGCGATGATGTCGATGCAGAAGCTTGACATCGCCGCGCTTCAGCAGGCGTACGACGGCCCCTAGACCGGCGCGTCCCCCCCAGGAGCCTCCGCAATGAGCAAGCCGTGTTGTTGTCGCACCAGTCGGCCGGCTGGCCGTCGGCGCCGCCCCGTCGCCGAAGCCGCCGTTTGGGTCGTGCCGAGCGTACTGCTAGCCGCGACCCCCAAGTGCCCGCTGTGCCTTGCCGCGTACGTAGCGCTGGCGACCGGCGTGGGGCTGTCGGCGACGGTCGCCGGCTGCCTGCACGCAGGTCTCGTGTTGATGTGCGCAGCGCTGCTGTCCTACGCGGCGGCGCGGGGTTTGCTGCGATTGACTGCGCGGCGAGCTCCAAGAGCCTGATTCCCCCGTCCATTGTGGAGAGGTCTTCCATGAACACTGTGCCCCATCCACCGGTCGAATCGAGAGAGGCCTGGCTGGCCCAACGCAAGGGGCTGCTGGCTCAGGAGAAGGAGCTGACCGCCCAGTACGACCGCGTCAACGCCGCGCGGCGGCGGTTGCCCATGGTCAAGCTAGAGAAGGCGTACGAGTTCGACGGCCCGGCGGGGCGTGTGCCGATGCTCGACCTGTTCGAGGGCCGCCGGCAGTTGATCGTCTACCACTTCATGTTCGACCCCGATTGGGAGCAGGGGTGCTCGGGCTGCACGGGCATGGTGGACGCGTTGGGCGACCTCTCGATGCTGGCCGACCGCAACACCACCTACGTGCTCATCTCGCGGGCCCCGCTCGCCAAGCTCGAGAAGTACAAGGCAGAACGCGGCTGGAACTTGCCGTGGTACTCCTCGTTTGGCGGCGACTTCAACTACGACTTTCACGTCACGCTCGACCCGGCCGTCGTGCCGCTGCGGCACAACTACCGCGAGCCAGACGAGATGGAGTCGCGCAAAGACGCCGAGCCCTATTTCCAGAAGGGCGAGACCCACGGCATCAGCGTCTTCTTCCGGCTCGACGACAACGTCTACCATACCTACTCGGCGTACGCCCGCGGCGTGGAAAGCCTCACCGACGCGTACCGACTGCTCGACATCACCCCCTACGGCCGGCAGGAAGACTTCGAGGACTCCCCGTCCGGCTGGCCCCAGCGGCCGACCTACGGGTAGGCCTCCCCTGGACATTCCCACTCAGCGCAACAAGGAATCTTCCCATGAAGTACATGCTGCTAATCTACAGCTCCGAAGACTGCTACACCCCCGAAGAGCGCTCCGCCTGCATGGAGGAGTCGACCGCCATCTGTCACGAGCTGGCCGCCCGTGGCCAGTGGATCGCTTCTTCGCCTCTCCACCCGGTAGCAACGGCCACCAGCGTCCGCGTCCGCAGCGGCAAGCGGATGGTGACCGACGGGCCGTTCGCGGAGACCACCGAGCAGCTCGGCGGCTATTACATCATCGATGTCGCGAACCTCGACGAAGCGATCGCCATTGCCGCGCGCCTGCCGCCGGCCACCAAGGGTACGGTCGAGGTCCGCCCCATCTTTGAGCTCCCCAACCTGCCGGAGCTCGCCGCCCCACAAACGCAGTCCCAAGGAGCGTGAGCGATGAAGGTTATGGTCATGGTAAAAGCCTCCCCCAGCTCCGAGGCGGGCGTGATGCCCTCTGAGACGCTGTTGGCCGAGATGGGCGCGTTCAACCAGCAACTGGTCGACGCGGGGGTGATGCTCGCGGGCGAGGGGCTGCACCCCAGCAGCAAGGGGGTCCGCGTCCGCTTCTCCGGCGCGGGCCGCACGGTCGTTGACGGCCCGTTCGCCGAGACCAAGGAACTGGTCGCCGGCTTCTGGATGTGGAAGGTTGACTCGATGGACGACGCGATCGCGTGGGTCAAGCGTTGCCCGAACCCGATGCTCGAAGACTCGGAGATCGAGATCCGCCCGGTGTTCGAGCCGGAAGACTTTGGCGAGGCGTTTACGCCCGAGCTGCGTGAACAAGAGGAGCGTCTTTCACGCTGATTTTCCCTTAGCGATTCGGCTTTCCCCCGCCCGCGCCCCGAGCGGAGGGCAGGGGTTTCCGATCGACGGAGAACCCGGCTGGGCCCATTCCGGGCCCAAAGAGCAGGCCTCTTGACTTCCTGCGCCCCGCCGCACCCTTCTTCACATTTTCTTCATCGACCGTCGCTAGCATTTCCCGCATGAGCGATCGAGTGGTTCGATTGCTGGCAACCCGCCGCCGGCAGAAGCCGGGGGCCGCAAGGGAAAAAACATGAACATGCAAAGGGAGCGTGGGCCGAGTCGATCGCGGAAAGATTCCGCGGGCTTCACGCTAGTCGAGCTGCTGGTAGTGATCGCGATCATCGGGATCTTGGTGGCGCTGCTGCTCCCGGCCGTGCAGGCCGCCCGCGAAGCGGCGCGGCGATCGCAGTGTACAAACAACATGAAGCAGCTTGGTCTCGCGGCGCAGAACTACGCCAGCGCGACCAACAAGCTGCCGCATCCGGGCCAGTGCGACAGCACGGGAGGGGCGAGCACGGTGTACATGACGCAGTCGACGCCCACCCTGCTGCTTCCCTACATCGAAGAGCAGCAGGTCTACGACCTGATGGACAACACCCTTACCGCCGCGACGATGTCGGCGGCGAGTTACAACATGAGCGTTACGCATCCAGACTCGCGCGGCGCCGTTTATCACGATCCGAAGTACCCCAACACCGTGCAGGCCGCGAAGACGCAGATCCCGTCGTTTGTTTGCCCCACGACGCCGGTAAGTCCCGAGCAGCGCGCGCCCGATGGGTTTGGCGTGTGGGACTACATGTTCATCTCGGTAACCGACGTGGAAGAGGAAGGCGCCGCCGCCGGAACTCGCCCCACCGACTCGGCGCGACGACTCGCAATGACCCGTCAGGGAGCGCTGGCGTGCAAGAGCAACTGGGGCTTCAAGAACATCACCGATGGCACGTCGCACACGATCCTATGCATTGAAGACGCGGGCCGTTCGCACCCCGATGCCGGCGAGTTCGCCACGCTGTCGACCCGTCCTGCCGCGATGTCCGACAATACGGTGCAGTGGACGGGCGGTGCGAGCGGCGGCCGGCGGATGTACGCGTGGGCCGATCCCGATTCGGGCACGAACGGTCTGTCGGGCCCCAGCAACTCGCTCGGTTCGCGGCTGCTGGCCGTCAATCAGAACGCTTCGCCCTTCGGCGGACCCGAAGCCTGCAAGTGGCAGCAGAACAACTGCGGTCCGAACGACGAGCCGTTCAGCTTCCACGCCGGCGGTGTGAACTGCGTGATGACCGATGGCTCGGTGCGGTTTCTGCAAGAGGCGATCAACTGGGCGCCTCTGAAGGCAATGGCCGGCTCGCAAGACGGCGTGGTCATCAGCGAAGAGATCTAGACGCAAACTAGCGATCTTTAACATCTCAAGGAATCATCGCTGCGGCCGTCACCTGCCACGAGCCGCAGCGATGTCTTGGTACTCCATAGGATAGAAAGATGCAGAAAGTCATTGTTGCTAGCCCGCTCCACTGTGCGGCGGCGGCGCTGACGATGATAGTTACTTCGGGGTGTGGCGCGGCGATTACCCCCACTTCGGACCCGGTACAAGTAACAATCAAAGTGACCGCGAAGGGGCAACCGGTGAAAAACGTGGCGATGACGCTCCAACCGCTGGTCGGCGGGGGGCAAGCGGTCGGCGACGTGGTGAACGGCCAACTGGTCGCGAGCGTCGTGCCCGGCACCTACACGTATTACGTCGACCGAGGCAAACAGCCGGCCGACCTGAAGGCGATCCCCGAAGCCTATCGAACTGGCGCGCTCGACCGCCGGCTGGAGATCAAGCAGGCCGGGACGTACGAGGTGTCGCTGAACTAGACCGTGGGGTCTCGCTCGCAGGCGCAGACTATCGCCCCGGGGCCGACTTTTCTTGCTGGATCTTGACCGGCCTGTCGCCCCGGTTATTATGCAACCAAATGGTTGCATAAATTCTGCCCGCCTCAGGAGTCCAGCAATGAGTGGATCGACCCCAGACCGTATCGAAAAACAGATCGAGATCGCCGCACCGGTCTCCCGTGTGTGGCGGGCGTTGACCGATCACCGCGAGTTCGGCGAGTGGTTCCGCGCAAATTTGGAGTCCCCTTTCGTGACCGGCCAAACCGTACGCGGGCAAATCACCTACCCGGGGTACGAGCACGTGGTGTTCGAGGCCATCGTGGAACAGATGACCCCCGAGCACACGTTCTCATTCCGCTGGCGGCCCTACGCGATCGACCCTGAGGTCGACTATGCCGCCGAACCTCGCACGCTGGTCGAGTTCACCCTGACGCCGAACGAAACGGGGACGCTTCTCCGCGTCACCGAGTCGGGCTTCGACGGCATCCCCGCCCACCGGCGTGACGAGGCGTTCCGCATGAACGACGGCGGCTGGGCCGCGCAGATGAACAACATCGAGCGGCATGTCCACAGCAACCCGTAGCGCCGCCTCGCGGCGGCTGCGTCGCAACGCGCCGCTGTTCGCCGCGTTGGGAGACCCAACGCGGCTGACGCTGCTCGTGCGGCTCGGCGAAGACGCCCCGCTGTCCATCTCACAGCTCACCGAGGCCACCGCTGTCACTCGGCAGGCCACGGCCAAACATCTGCGCGTGCTGCAGTCGGCTGGGCTGGTGCGTAGCGCTCGCCGGGGGCGCGAGACCCTGTTCCATCTCGAGCCCAAGCCCCTCGACGAGGCGCGCGACGCGCTCGCCGACATCGGCCGCCAATGGGACGACGCCCTAGGCCGCCTGAAGGCCCACGTCGAGCAGAAGGAAGCGGGCGCCTAGCGCCCGCCGGCCTCACTTGCGGGCGACCCACGCTGGCGGCGCCATCAACGGACCTGCGAGGCGCCGCAGGCGGGCCCTTCGGGGGTTTGCTCAGATTGCCTACCTCCCCCGGGGCGCCCCCTTGGGCTTGCGGCAAGGTCAAGCCTGCCGTTAATACCCGCCGATACGAAGGGTCTGGGATGGCAGGCCCACGGGCGATCGGTCCGCGCTGCCGCGGTCCGGTATGGCCCGTCGATCCCACTGGAGGAATCGTCATGCATCGTTGGTTCGTTTGCTTGGTGTTGGCGCTTGCTTACGCGCCGGGGCTCTGTGGCCAAGAGGTTGAAGAAATCGTCGAAGGCGTCGAAGGCGTCGAAGTCATCGACGACGTCGGGACCACCAACTACATCGAGGTCGAGCGGGGCAAGCCGCGCCCCATCGTCGACGGCGTGGGCTGGGTGATGGGGATCCCTTCGAAGCTGCTGCTGTGGGACCGCCGCGCAGAGAACCACGACGTCTCGGAGGCCACCCAGGAGAAAGTGGTCGACTACCTCGCCGAGAAGGAACTTACCGGCGTCAAGGTGCGCGTGAACCAGTACGACCCGCTCGGCGAGTGGCGCCGGCTGCGAGAGAACGAGAAGGTCGGCGCCGGCTGGCGCTACACCGTTGGCGGCGTTTACACGCTGGGCTACACGCTTGTCCCCGGTCGGTTGTTTGGCAGCGACTGGTACAACCCGTACACCGACACCATCCACCTCTACTCGGACATCCCCGCCCTGGGGATGGAGCAGGCGGCCTACGCCGAAGACGTGCACAGCCGCGACCGCCCGGGCCTGTACGCCACGGCCCAGAGCCTGCCGGTGGTGGGGCTGCAGCACGAGACCAAGAGCAAGATCGCGGTCTTCGACTACGTCGACCGTAACGGCGCGCTCGAGGAACAGACCGAGGCCCGCGAGGTGCTCTACCCCCAGATCGGCTCGGAGATCGGCGGTCAAGCCGGGCTGTTCTTCCCGCAGGTCATGATCGTCCCCAAGATCGCCGGCGCCGCGATGGGGCACCTGATGGGGATCGACGCGTCGGGCAAGCTGAAGGCGAAGCACGAAAAAGCCGAGAAGTAGCGTGCCGCGCCGCTGGGACGCCTCGGCGCCCCTCGCCGCACGCTGCAACGCTACTTTCTGCGTCGCTTAAACAAGCGGATCGATGGGTCTTCCATCGAGCCTTCGCTCAGCCGCCGTCGGTACCCTGAAAGGATGTCGCTGCGGGTGACCATCCCCACCAGCCGCGGCGGCGTGGCGCGCGTCATCACCGGCAGCCGGCCGATGTTGTGGTTGACCATGTGGTCGGCGGCCTGCCGGACCGTGCAGTCGTCGTAGACAAACTTTGGCGGCGTGCGGATCAGCTCGGCCAGGGGTAGATTCCCGTCGAGCGTCGGCGTCAGCAGGTCTCGGCGGGTGAGCACGCCGATCAGGCCCCCCGCCTCGTTGACGACGGGGTATCCCTGGCGACCGCCGTCGCTCGCTGTAAAAGTCGCCTGCGCTTGGGCGACCGTTTGGCTCCCCAGCAGCGTGTCCACCGCACCGGTGGCGATGTCCCGCACCAGCTCCTGGGCCAGCGGATCGGCCACGTATTCCGCCGGGGTGTGCACGCCGCGGCGCGAGATCTTCTCCGTCATGATCGAGTTACGCATCAACAGGCACGACACCAGGTAGGCGGCGGAGCACGACCCCAATAGCGGCAGCAGCCCGAACGGCTGCAGCGTGGTCTCGAACGCGAACACCGCCGAGGCCAGCATGGCCCGCGACGCCCCCGCAAAGATCGACGCCATGCCCACCAGCGCCGCGATACGCACGTCGACGCCCAGGCCGGGCGCCAACGCAACCAGCCCCGCGCCCATCACGGCCCCCAGCCCGCCGCCGATGGTGAACAGCGGCGCCAGGGTCCCCCCCGAGGTGCCGCTGCCCAACGCGATCGACCAGGAAACGAACTTCATCCCGCACAGGAACACGACGGCCGGCAGCGTGAGTCCGTCCGATAGGATGGCGCTAATGTTGTAGTAGCCCACCCCCAGGGTGTCTGGGGCGAAGCGTCCGACCACGCCGACCGCCACCGCGCCGATCGCCGGCCACCACATCCAGTGGATCGGCAGCCGCTCGAACCCGTCCTCGATCGCGTACACCGCGCGGGTCACCAGCACGGCGAAGAGGCCCATCACCCCGCCCAGCAGGATGTACGCGGCGAGCGCCGTTGTAGGGGGCTGCGCCAAGTCGGTCATCGCGAACACCGGCTCGGTCCCCTCGAAGCCCATGCGGATGCCGGCCGCGGTCACGCAGGCCAGGGCCACCGGGATGATCGAACGCGGGCGGTACTCGAACAGCAGCAGCTCGATCGCCAGCAGCACCGCGGACACCGGGCTGCCGAACGTGGCGGCCATGCCCGCGGCGGCGCCCGCGGCGAGCAGCGTCTTGCGTTCGGCGCCCGTCGTCTTGATCAGCTGCCCGATCAACGAGCCCAAGGCGCCCCCGGTCGCGATGATCGGCCCCTCGGCGCCGAACGGCCCGCCGGTGCCGATCGAGATCGCCGACGACACCGGCTTGAGGAAGGTCACCCGCGCCGGGATGCGGCTCTGATTGGTCAGCACCTGCTCCATGGCTTCCGGGATGCCGTGCCCGCGGATGGCCTTCGACCCGTAGCGGGCCATCAGGCCGATCACCAGCGCCCCGACCACCGGGATCGGCACGACCCACCAGCCCAGCGCGGGGACCGCGTCTGCCGGGCTCGCGTGGCCGACCGAAAGCCGGCCGAAGAACGCCAGGTTGGTAGTCAACGCGATCAGCATCAGCAGCGCCTGGGCGACAAACGCCGCGACGGCGCCCAACAACACCGCCACGGCGCACATCTGCAGGGTGCGCCCGTCGATCACCGAGTGCTGCGCAGGGACCTGGGCCGCGGAGACCACTTGGTCCAGCGACGGGGCCAGGGTCAATCCATCGACCGACGCCGATTCGGCTTCGCGTCTTTCGTCCATGCGGATTCTGCGTCAGTTGGGTGCGTGTCGCTCGTCTTTTTCACTGTACGAAGCTACGGCGCCCCCCGCACGAAATCGAGCCCCTTCGACTGGGCGTCGCTCAACGAAAACCGCGGCAGGCTGGTCTGCGGGGAATTGCACCACATCTCACCCGTGTCCGCCGCGTAGAGCCAGTACAGCGCCGCGTCGCCGTCCCTGGGGGCGTCTGCTTCCACGAAGAAGTGCTCGCCGGTCAGCAGCAGGAAATCGCCGTCCGGCGACCAGTGCAGCCGCTCGGTCTCGCCCCGCGCTCCCTCGTCGGGCGCCCCCTCGTCGGGCGAGGTGAACACAACCCGCTCGGCGCCCTCGCCGCGTCGTTGGAGGGTTACGCGGAGGTTGCGGTCGATGAACGACCAATTCTGCGAGACCACGGCGGTTGTGCCGCCATCGGGGGACGCCGCGGAATCGATCGGCGTCCAGCCGGGGCCCCCGAGCAGATACCCGATCGCACACACCGCCGCGACCGCCCAAACCGCCCCCACGAAGGTGCGGCCGGCCCACGCCCATCGCTTTGTTGCCGTGCGGCTCAGCATCGTCGTGGCGCCTGACCGGTCGCCTTCCATTGGGGGCACGGGTGGTGGGGGGAATGTGCAACGCAGCCCGTGGCGCCCACATCGATGCTGCCGTCCTCGCTTTAGCGGCCGGCCGGCCCGGGCTCTGCCGCAGAAAAAAGCTCCTTCAGGTCGTCGAGGTCTGCGTCCTCGCGGCCGGTCGACAAGTAGTAGTACATCCCCGCGTCGGAGATATCGACTTCCGTCCCCAGGTTGAGGAACCCCCAACGATTCGGGTCCCCTTTCTGGGCGCACGTGTGCAGCCAGCGGACCCTGGGGTCGGCGGAATCCTTCATCCAGGCGATGGCGTCCCAGCCCGCGGCGCCCCGCGCACGCAGCCCCCGGTTCTGGTCTGCGATGTGATCGAACTTGACGTTCGGGAAGTCCCGAAGGATGTCGACGATGTTCTCGTTCTGCGCGCTGTCGTGACACTCGATGTCGTTCCAGCCCGAGTGGCTGACCACCGTGACAAAGGGTCGCCGGCTCGCGTCCGATGCAGCCAGGGCGTCGTAGAGGTGTTTCATCGCGCCGGCCTCGACGATGTACAGCGGGTCGTCGGCGCTGCTGGCGTTGATCTCCTTCACCAGGTTCTGGGTCGCTTTGGAAACATCGGCCGCGTTGGCGTAGTTGAACACCGACTCCGGCTTGAGGCCGAACCGATCGACCGTGCCGGCGATAATCGCCGCGAACTCCTCGTCCTGCTTCAGCCCCGGTTGGTCCTTAGCGGCGTTGGCCCAGCGGTCCGGGTTTGGGTTGTTGTTGAAACCGACATGCACAACCTTACCCAACAGGTTCTTCTTCCAAAGGATGCCCACGCCAAACGGGATGGCGCCCAGGTCGTCCGAGGCAAAGACGTTGCCGTCGCTGTCGATCGCGATCCGGCCCTTGGTGATTCCGCCCGCTGGCAGGTCGATGCCGGGCTGGCTGAAGCCCGCGGCGTGGCGGGCGTAGATCGCCCGACGGACGGCCGGCGTTCGGACGTCGGTGTTGCCGGACGAGTGCTCCGTCTCTCCGGCCCCGAACACGCCGCTCGCGCCCCCAAGCACGATCAAACCGATGGTCACGACGTGTTTCATCATGGGTTCCCCCGCAGGTGACGAACGAGACGCCGGTCGCAGCGCAACCGGACCCGGACAGGAGAAGTCCGCCGGTTCCTTGACGAGGCAAGGATCGCTGCGGGCGAGAGACTATTTGACCCAGCCGGATTGGTCCTTGCAACCAAGTCGGGCGCCCAACCTTGGCCCCCGTCTCCGCCGCGGAAGGCAGCGAGGTTTGAGACGCCGCAGGGGGAATACCAGCCCTGTAGGGCGCGATGAAGCGCAGCGGAATCGCACCGTCACGCCCCCCGACGCGAGGGTGCTCGCCCCTGGAGGAGGATTGCTACATCGCTTGCGGCTTTCTCGCAGACTTCTTGGGAAAGCATGTCGGCTGCTCAAAGGGGGGCGAGCGCGAGAAGGCCTTCTGAATTGGCGGGCCGAGGTGCGATTCCGCCTTCGGCTTCATCGCACCCTACAAACTGCTTCATTTGGCCGTCGGCGGGAGAAGTCGATCGCTGCGTGGCTAAATTTTTGCCTCGCAAGGCCTCTCTTTCACGCGATAATGTGGGGTCCGTCACGCAGAAACGTGCGCACACTTTTGTCCCTCTGGTGTCCGTTGGAGCTTCTTTGTGTCCACTCAGGGGGGACAGAACCCCGGCGATCTCCTATGCAAACGCCCACCCGAGCCAGTCGAACCGCCCAAAACCGCGGGTTTTTGGCGCCGGGGGTGGGTTTTGTCCGATTTTGCGCCCGGCCAGGGACCGGACATTGGGACAAAACTCTGCGGGACTGTCCCGCGGGGCGTCCGCTACTCGTAGCCATGCTCTGGCAGCGGAAACTGCCCTTCGCGGACCTCGTCGCGGAACGCGGCCACGGCCCGGCCCACCTCGCCGCGCATGTCGGCGTACGCCTTGACGAAGCGGGGCATGTAGCCGGTCGACAGGCCGAGCACGTCGTGCAGCACCAGCACCTGGCCGTCGCACTTGGGGCCGGCGCCGATGCCGATGGTGGGGATCGTGAGCTTCTTGGTGATGGCGTCCGCGATGTCGTTGGGGATGCACTCCAGCACCACCGCGAAGGCGCCCGCCGCCTCGGCGCTCTGGGCGTCCGCCAGCAGACCGCGGCGGTCGCGCTGCACACGGTAGCCGCCGAGCTGGTGGACGCTCTGCGGCCGCAGCCCTACGTGGGCCATGACCGGGATCCCCGCGGCGGTGAGCGACGAGATAACGCCGGCCTGCTCGGCGCCCCCCTCCAGCTTGACGGCCTGGCAGCGGGTTTCCTTGAGGATCCGGCCCGCGTTCTCGATGGCGCGGTGGGCGCCCAGGTGGTAGCTGGGGAAGGGCATGTCGACCACCACCAACGCGTGGTCGACCGCCCGGCCGACCATCTCTGCGTGGTAGATCATCTCGTCCATCGACACGGGGAGCGTGTTCTCGTTCCCCTGGACCACCATCGACAGGCTGTCGCCGACCAGGATCGCCTCGATGCCGGCGGCGTCCACCAGCCGGGCGGTGGGGTAGTCGTAGGCCGTGAGCATCGTGATCTTCTGCCCCTCGCGCTTCATGGCGCGGAAGCGGGGGACGGTGATGCGGGAAGGTTTGGCCATGACGTGCGGGCTGCCGGAGAACTGGTTGGGAGCGCTTCAGCGTACCTAGAACAAAGGGGAACCGCCAAGACGCCAACCGCGGCCGGTCGCCCCGGCGGGGGGCGTTTTCGTCCGGGTTTGGGGGTCTGGACGCGGTTGGCGGCGTCTCTCTTTGCTGGCTTTGAGGGCAGGCGAAGGCTAGGCTTAGGTTGTCCGGTTTGGTTGGCTTCGCGTCCGAGGGCGTTCAAATGCTTATTCGATTGGCGGTTCTGGCGTCGTTCGTTTGTGCGGGGGACTACTGCGGGGCCCAGTCCGCGGCGGCGATGGCGGCAAAGCGGGCGGCGGAGCAGCAGTTCGGGGTCGAGCGACCCATGGGCGCCGACCGACGCGAACGGCCCCGGCCCGAGAAGTGGCAGGCGAGCGGGCGGATCCATTCGATGAATGCTCGGCAGATCAACGTCATCACCGATGCGGGCGAGCCTTGGCAGGTGATGCTGAGGGAGAACACCGCGGTCAAGGTTGCTGGCGAGGGCGGAGTCGAGTTGCTGAAGCCGCGTTCGGCCGTGCGGTTCGAGGCGTCGGTAAACGCCCGCGGCGTGGTCGAAGAGCCGGTGACCGAGCTGACGATCTTCCAACCCCGCGAGGGCTTCCAGCCCATGCTGGAAGAAGTCGCGGAAGGGGAAGAAGGCGAAGGGGTTGAACAGGAGGAAGCGGTGGAGCCGGAGCGGCCGGTGCGACGTTCGACGACCCGCTCTGCCACAGCGGCCCGAGAAGCCGCCCAGACCCGGCGCGTGACGGTGATGGGGGTGCTTACGAGCATCCGTCGTGGACGGTTTACGGTCGACGCGGGCGAGGATGGCAAGGTGCGCGGCGAGATTGCCGAGGACGCGACGGTGAAGGCCGACTTCACGACGCATGCGGCGGCGCGGATCGGGGACACGATTACTATCGAGGGCGTCACCGAAAGGGCGCCGAACGACCGGCCGCCGTACATGGCGACGGCGCAAAAGGTAGAGATCACGTTGGTCCCCCCGGCGCCGGTTGAGGACGGGGGCGCCCGCCGTGGGGGACGCACCACCGAACGGGGCGACGCCGCGGGCGATACGGCCCGGGGCAACGACCGGGAGGAGCCCCGCCGGTCAGGGCCGGCGGCAGACTAGCACCCAGCCGTAGGCGCGTAGGCCGCTCACGAGCCATGGGTGGGAGAGCGAGCCACGGGTGCGGGAGTCTAGAGGGATGCGTCTGGTGATCGTGAGGCCGGCCGACCGTAGGTCGGCGGCTATTTCTCTTGAGCGGAAGACGTGGAGGAAGAAGTTTTGCACGCCGCGGTAGCTGTAGTACTTGTCGCCGAGTTCGAGGTCGCGTGAGACCGCTGATTGCAGGGTGTTCTTCAACAGCCACCAGGGCCCGCCGGGGTCGTAGAGGTTGAACCACCAGTTGTGGGCGTGCAGCACCAGCCGGCCGCCGGGCCGCAGGATGCGGGCGAACTCGCCCAGCGCCTGGCGTCGGTTCGCCCGACCGCGGACCATGCCCAGCGTGTTGTAGAGGCACATCGCGTAGTCGCAGGCGGCGTCGGCGATGGGGTTGAGATCGACAAGGTTTGCTTCGACACACTCAATCGCGAGCTGCTCGCGGTCGGCCTTCTCTCGCACCACCCGCAGCATGTGGGGCGAGAGGTCGACCGCGATCCCGCGGTGGCCCGCACGGACCAGAGGCACGAGCGCCCGCCCGGTGCCGCAGCCCAGGTCTGCGACCACGCCAGGCGGGGCGAACTGCTCGGCGAGCACCTGCTGATCGAAGGCGAAGAGGGGCTCCTCGGCGAAGTAGTCGTCGTACTTCTCGGCGACCTGCGGCGACTGGAAGTAGTCCCACGCGCCGCGCGTCACGCCAGGGGGGAGTCGCCACTGTGGGGGCATGCGTGAAGGTGCTAGGCGTTAGGTCTTAGCCACTAGGCGAGCCGTCGGCGTCAGCCGCCGGAGTTCGTCCGAGCACGCCAACAAAAACAGCCGCGGCCAAACGGCCGCGGCTGCATTAAAGCCTTGTTGGCAACGTGCGACTAGCGCTGATCGCTGGTCTGGCGGACGGCCGAATCGACCCGTGCCGGCGTGCCGGCTTGTTTGGTCGCGGGGGACTGGGAGGTGCCCGCCAAGTAGTTGTCGATCTTGGCCGACTTGCGGATCATCTCGAAGCGGTCCGCCATGGCGATGCGGATCTTCTTCTCGAAGATGTCGCGGGTGAGCACGTCGCGGACCTCGTCGGGGCGGATCGAGACCGGCTCGGTGCGTCCTTCGCAGAAGAGGATGACGTACTTGTCCGCCACCTGCACGATGCCCGACATCTCGCCCGGCTTGAGTGCGAACGCGGTGTCTTCCAACTGGGGCTGACCGCCGTTCCTGCGGAGCGGCGGGACCTCGCCCTCAAGGTTCTTGCTGGTGGGCTCGATGGAGTACTCCGCGGCCAGCTTGCCGAAGAACTCAATCGACCCGTCGCGGCGGGCCTTCGACCACACCTCCTGGGCGCGACGCATGTCGCCCAGCACGATCGCCCGGCAACGCACGCGCTCGCCGTAGTTGGCTTCGAATCCCTTTTGGAGGTCGTCCGTGGTGACCTGAACCGAGCCGCCCGTGAGCTTCTTCAGCGCGGCCGACGGCCAGACGGAATCGCGGACGTAGAGGTCGTAGCTGACGCCCTGTTCTTCGGTGGCGGCCTTCACCCAGGCCTGCATGTCGGGCTTGCCCTGCGGATCGACCACCCCGGCGAGCGTCGCCGCGTGGGCCATCTCGGCTTGGACCTCGGCGTCGGTCACCGTGATGTTGGCGCGTTTCAGCTCCTGGCGGAGCAAGAGCTGCGAGATCTCCATCTCCAGCACCTCGTCACCGTGCCTGAGGAGGCATTCCTTACCGAGGTCGGCCATCGCGACCTGCTCGCCGTTGACCGTCGCCACAACGCCGGGCATCTGCTGGCGGAGCTGCGGGTCGTTGTAGATGTTCTTGATGGTCGCGCTCCTCTGCAGGGTGGCGAACAGATTGTTCGCGACCTCGCGGAGCTTCTCCTCGCGGATCTGTTCGGTCAGCTCATTCCGCACCATCTCTAAAGGCGTGTTGGCGCCCGGCAGGTGGCCCTCGCACTTGAGGATAGCGAACTGATCGCCGATGGGCGCCACGGCCGACACCTGGTTCTGCTGAAGGTCAAACGCGATCTTCTCGAACTCCGGTCCCGCGAGGTGCCTGCGGATGGGCTGGATGAGCCCCCCGATGCTGGCGCTCCCTTCGTCTTCCGACTCCTGCATTGCCACGCGGGCGAAGTCGTCTGGGTTGGCGGCGAGTTGACGCTGCAGTTCTGCGGCGCGCTTTGCGTCCGACACCACGATCAACCGCGCCTGCACGGACGGGCCGTAGCGCATCTCGTAGGCCTTCTGCAGCTCGGCCTGCGAAACCTCGAGGTCCTTGGCGGCCAGCTTCCGCAAAGCGAGGGTTGGCCAGAGGATGTCTCGCTTGTACTCTTCGGCTGTGATGTTGCGTTCGTTCTTAAGCAGCTCGATCCACTGTTCACGGGTGATCTTGAAGCGTTCAGCCATCCGGGTCACTTCGACGTCGATCTCCGCGTCGGTGACATTAATGCCGCGGTTGTGGCAGTGGTGCTGGATGAGCCGCTTGTTGACTAGGCTCTCGAGCACCTCTTCGCCGTGCCGCTCGACACAAGCCTGGGCCAGCGCCTGGCGGCTGATGTCTTGGCCATTGACGATGGCCATGACGTCGTGCTGTGGGTGCCCCGGCCGGGGCAGGGCCCGCTGGGAGTCGGCCGCTTGCTGCCGAGTGGTTGGCGTCTGGGCTTCGGCCTGGGCGTCTCCCGCTAAGCGGCGAAACGCGATCAAGCTCAGCACAACGGCCGTGAAAATCGCGGCGAGCGCCCAGCGGTTAGGGCCGTGGTTGACGGAAGGGCCGGCGTCCTTGCGGGCCATGGCAGAGTCTCCAATACGCGGGGTCAAGTGTTTCGGCGCCGCGCGGGGAGCGATTGCGCCAGGAAATGCGCCGGGGAGAATACGGCGCCATCCGCTGAGCAACAATAGCGATGCGGGCGCGGCTGCTAGCACAGAGCCTTCGCTCGGCTACCTCGCACCGCATGTCGACGAATTCGCGGTGCGGGCGTCATCGCGCACCACCGACGGGGCGTATCCCGTCGGCTAGCGGTGCTATGGAAAGCTCGTTTGGTTGGCGCCGATCGCTCTTGTCCCTGCGGCTGGCCTTGCACTAACATCCCCGCCGGCTCGCAGGGATCGCGAGCGCGAGTGGCAGCGCACCCAAGTAGAATGGCAAGGATGGCAGCGATGAGCTACGCCGACGCGGCCCCGATAGGGGAACTGGCCCGTCTGGTTTCTGGCGACCTGATTGGCGATCCGACGACGCCGATTCAAGGCGCCGCGGTGCTCAGCGAAGCGGGCGCCGGTCAGATTACCTTCATCGACCACGCCGACCGCCTGCGGACGCTTTCTGGCGTAGCGGCCGTTGTGGCGCCGCGAGATGCCACCGGAGCAGATTGCCCGATGGTGCTGGTAGACGATGTCTACGCGGCTTTCGACCTGATCATCGCTCGTTTCAGCAAAGCGGCGCGCCCGAAGCCGAAGGCGTCTATCCACCGTACGGCCGTGATCGCATCGACCGCCAGTCTAGGCGCCGATGTGTGTATCGGGCCCAACGTATCGATTGGCGAGGAGGTCGTCATCGGCGCCGGCGTTACGCTGCACGCGGGGGTCGTCGTTATGGATGGCTGCCGGATCGGCGCCGGGACCACCATCTTTCCGAACGCCGTGCTCTACCACGACACCGTGCTGGGCCAGCGCTGCATCATCCACGCCTGCGCTTCGTTGGGCGCCAACGGGTTCGGCTACCGCCAACACGAAGGGCGGCACTGCCTTTCCGCCCAGCTCGGATCGGTGCAACTAGGTGACGAGGTCGAGATCGGCGCCGGCAGCACCGTCGATCGGGGCGCCTACGGGGCGACGCGCATCGGCGATGGAACGAAGATCGACAACCTGGTGCAGATCGCTCACAACTGCCAGATCGGTCGCCACAATCTTATCTGCTCGCAGGTCGGCATCGCCGGCAGCAGCAACACGGGAGACTACGTGGTGATGGGAGGGCAGGCCGGCGTACGCGACCATGTAACAGTAGGCGACAACGCCGTAATTAGTGCTATGAGCGGCGTCTCGAACGACGTCCGCGCCGGCGAAACCATGCTTGGGGCGCCGGCGACACCGGTCCGCGAGCAGCGGCTCCGCCTCGCCGCGTTCGCCAAGCTTGTTGAGATGCGGAAGGATTTCAAGACGCTCCGCAGCAAGATCGCGGAGATCGAAAAGCAACTCGCGGCGACCGCTGGGCAGCCGTCGGCTGCAACAAGGGTAGACCGGGCCGCTTAAGCAGTTCGAAATCAGCTTTGACGACTATGTCGACGACACCTCCATCGATTCCGGCGCCCGACGCCCCGATCGGATTGCTAGCCGCTTGGGGCCGATTCCCGATTACCGTAGCCGAGGCGCTGCGCGAGCAGGGCAATCCAGTGGTGTGCCTCGGGCTGCGCGGTCACGCCGACCCGGCCCTGGCAAAGATCGCCAATCGGTTTGAGTGGACCGGCGCCACCCGGCTCGGCCGCGCTATCCGCTTCTTCCGCCGCCACGGGGCCCGCCACGCCACGATGGCCGGCAAGCTGCACAAGGCTCAGTTCTACCGCCCTAACGCTTTGCTTTATCACTTGCCCGACCTCGCCTTCGTGCGGGCGTTCTGGCCCCACGTGTTCGCCCGCACCGCCGACCAACGAGACGACACGCTGCTGACGACGCTGGTGAACGCCTTTGCCAGCGGCGGCGTCGAGTTCCTTCCCCCCACCGATTTCGCCCCGGAGCTCCTCGTGAAAGCCGGATCGCTAACTGGCCGATCGCTCACACCAGCCCAACAAGCCGACGTTGAGTTCGGCTGGGAGATGGCGAAGCAGATGGGAGGCCTCGACATCGGCCAAAGCGTCTGCATCAAGGACCGGGCCGTGTTCGCTGTCGAAGCCATTGAAGGGACCGACGCCGCGATCCGCCGCGCCGGCGGGCTGTGTCGCGCCGGCGGCCTGACGGTCGTCAAAGTCAGCAAGCCGAACCAAGACATGCGTTTCGATGTCCCAACCGTGGGGGTCGGCACGCTGCACGCGATGGTGGAGGCGGGCGCCAAGGTGCTGGCTATCGAGGCGGACAAGACCATCCTGCTAGACGAAGAAGCCTTCCGCGAAACCGCCGAGAAGTTCGGTCTGAGTGTCGTTGTGCTGCCGAGCGCAGCCGCCGCGGCTCGGCTTGCGGCCTAAGAATCAATGCCACCCCGGCACTCAAGCCGGGCCGTTTCCCAAAAAGTCTGAGGAGAGCGTGATGTTGCTCGACAGCCGTACGATCATCCAGCAGGTCAGCGACCTACACGCAACCACCGTGGAGCGTTGGCATCACCAGCCGCTCAACAATCCCTACACGGGCCTGTTGGCGGTTGTGTGCCAACAGCACCAGTTCAACTTCCAGCTTTGGCACCAAGAAGACCTGGCCCGCTGCCCGGAGGCCACCGATCAGAAGATCGCTGAGGTGAAGCGGGCGATCGACGGGTTCAACCAGCAGAGGAACGACTACATCGAGCGAACGGACGAGACGCTGGTCGAGATGCTCGCCAGCGCCGGCGTGTTGCCCTCGGGCGACGCGACGCTGAACACGGAGACCCCTGGCAGCGCCATCGACCGGCTCTCGATCATGGCCCTGCGGGTGTACCACCTAGAAGAAGAGCTCGAACGCCCCGAAGTGGACGACGCCCACCGCCAGCGGGTTACCGAAAAGCTGCGCCGTTGTCGGATCCAGAGGGCCGACCTGTCGGGTTCGCTCGAAGAGCTGCTCTCCGATGTCTTCACCGGGCGGAAGCTGCTGCGGGTCTATCGCCAAATGAAGATGTACAACGATCCCACCTTGAACCCGGCGGTTTACGGGACGAAGCGGGCGGGGTAGGCAGAAAATGCCGCCAAAACATTGAGAATCGCCCGGACTTGATGGCGCCGGCGGGCGAGCTAGAATAGAGAACTCGGCGGAAACGTTCCGCCGGGATATTCCCCTGTAGCTCAGTTGGTAGAGCAGGTCCGCCGCAGGCGGATTAACCGCTAGCTGCCGGAGAAGAATAAGACATATTCCCCTGTAGCTCAGTTGGTAGAGCAGGTCCGCCGCAGGCGGATTAACCGCTAGCTGCCGGAGAAGAATAAGACATATTCCCCTGTAGCTCAGTTGGTAGAGCAGGTCCGCCGCAGGCGGATTAACCGCTAGCTGCCGGAGAAGAATAAGACATATTCCCCTGTAGCTCAGTTGGTAGAGCAGGCGGCTGTTAACCGCCTTGTCGTAGGTTCGAGTCCTACCGGGGGAGCTTTGCTTGCGGCTTTTTGGGTCTACGTTCTCATCAGTGAGACAACTGGCAAGCGTTACGTCGGCCAGACCGACGATCTAGAGCGGCGGGTCGCCGAGCACAACGATCCGGCTCACAACCCACGCAAGTTCACGACGCGGAACTCTGGCCCGTGGGTGCTAATCCACTCGGAGTCGTTTCCGACTCGAGCCCTCGCAATGCAGCGGGAGAAGTGGCTGAAGTCCGGCGTCGGCCGCGAATGGCTTGACCGCTCAGTTGGTAGAGCAGGTCCGCCGCGGGCGGATTAACCGCCTTGTCGTAGGTTCGAGTCCTACCGGGGGAGCTTTTCCAGTTCGTACGTGGCCAACACGTAATCCATGTACGCCCGGCGTCGATCCCTTCTAACGCCAGACGGTCGCGTTGCTCGGACGGCGACCTTCGTTGTCAAAGCAGATCGGTTGGGCGATGCACTCCCGAACTCAAGTCGTTGTCACTTGCGTTCGACGGACTCCATTTCTCGCGCCTTTGCGAGCGCAGACGCCACGAGCCCGGCTGGCACCGACACGACGCCCAGCCCCACGAGCAGCACAAGAAAGGTAAACGCCTTGCCTGCGACGGTTACCGGATAGATGTCTCCGTATCCAACCGTCGTGAGCGTCGCGACGGACCACCATAGGCTGTGGAATACTGAGCAAAACTTTTCGGGCTGCGCCTCATTCTCGCAGTAGTAGATCCCGACTGCTGAGAGATAGAGCAGGATCAGCGCAACCATCAAGAAAAGGACAAGCTCTTCCTTCGCGATCAGAAAGGCGCGATGAAACCGCCGAACCGCTGCGCTGTAGCGTGCGAGTTTGAAGATACGGAAGAGACGCAGCAGCCGGAACGACCGAGCCGCACGCAGGTCGAGCGAAGCTGTAAGATAGAAGGGCAGGATCGCCAGCAAGTCCATCAAGCCGAAGAAACTACAGATGAACCGAATCGGCCCCGGGGAAGCGAAGATTCTCAGTAGGTACTCCAACGAAAATACGCCGACGGTGACTACCTCAAATAGTTCGAGGTAGTCACGCGTTCGTGGAGGCAGGTCGGGTAGCGTGTCTACAGCGAAGGTCACCAATGACGCGATAATCAACAACTGTATCGTGATCGCAAACGCGAAGCCGATACGAGTCGTTGGGTCATCGACGACAGCGGCGATTCTGGCGCGAATGCGATTCACTGGTCCGCCCTTAGCCCGTCAAACGCAGTCCAGTATCGAGCGCTCACGGCCAATCAACCATCCAGCTTCACGCCCAGCTCCTTGAGCTGCTTTCCTTCGACCGCCCCCGGCGCCTCAGTCATAAGGTCGGCGGCTTTCTGGGTCTTCGGGAAGGCGATCACGTCGCGGATGTTGTCTAGGTGGGCCAGCAGCATCACCCAGCGGTCGATCCCCAGGGCGATGCCGCCGTGCGGGGGGGCGCCGTACTGCAGGGCTTCGAGCAAGAAACCGAAGCGTTCGGTGGCGGTCTCGGTGTCGATGCCTAGTAGGGAGAACACCTGGCTCTGTACCGTCGAGTCGTGGATCCGGATTGTCCCGCCGCCCGCCTCCGAGCCGTTAATCACGAGGTCGTAGGCCTTTGCACGGCACTTGCCGGGGTCGGTCTTGAGCAGCTCGACGTGGTCGTCCAGCGGCGCCGTAAAGGGGTGGTGCATGGCCACCCAGCGCTTCGCTTCTTCGTCGTAGTCGAACATCGGGAACTCGACGATCCAGCTATAGCTCATCTGGTCGGGTGCGTACAGCTTCTGTTCTGCGGCGATCTTGGTCCGCAGCGCGTGCAGCACCTTGCAGGTGCCGGCGAACTGGTCCGCCGAGAACAGGATTAGGTCCCCCGGCTCAGCGTCGAGCCGCTCGCCGAATTGCTTCAGCAGTTCGGGCGAGAAGAACTTTGCGATGTTCGAGCCGAGCGTGCCGTCCTCCTCACAGCGGAACCACGCCAGACCCTTGGCGCCAAACCCCTTCACGAACTCGGTGAGCGCGTCGATGCCGCGGCGGCTGTAGGTCTCGGTCCCCTTCTTGGCGTTGATGGCCCGCACCCGTCCGCCGGCTTCGACTACGCTCTTGAACACGCCGAAGTCGCTTTGCGGCGCCAGGTCGGTCAGGTCGACAATCTCCATCCCGAACCGCAGGTCGGGGGCGTCGTGACCGAACCGCTCCATCGCCTCGTCGTAGGTCATCCGCGGTAGCGGCGTAGGGACATCGGCTCCAAGAACCTCCTTGGCGAGTTTGGCGACCAGGCCGTCGATCTCCGCGATCACGTCGTCGGCGTCGACGAAGGCCATCTCAAGGTCGAGCTGCGTAAACTCCGGCTGGCGGTCGGCCCGCAAGTCTTCGTCGCGGAAGCAGCGGGCGACCTGCACATAGCGGTCGTACCCGGCGATCATCAAGATCTGCTTATAGAGCTGCGGGCTCTGCGGCAGCGCGTAGAAGGCGCCGTGGTGCACGCGGCTAGGGACCAGGTAGTCGCGGGCGCCCTCGGGGGTGCTGCGGCCGAGGATCGGGGTCTCGATGTCCAGGAACCCGCGGTCGGCGAAGTAGTCGCGCATCCCTTTTACTACCTTGTCGCGCAGCATCATCGTCCGCTGCATCTTTGAGCGGCGCAGGTCGAGGTAGCGGTGCTTCAGCCGCAGCTCTTCCCCCGCCAGCTCGGTGACGCTGTCCGACGGCGATACCGGGGGCGACTTACTCTTGTTCAGCAACACCAATTCGGTGGCCCGAAGCTCGATGCCGCCGCTGGCGTGGCGAGGGTTCTCCTGGCCGGCGGGGCGCGGGGCGACGTTGCCGGTGACCTGGATCACGTACTCCGACCGCAAGAGTTTGCTGCGCTCGATCAGCTCGGCGGACGAGTCGGGGGGATTGAACACCACCTGAGTGATGCCGTAGCGGTCGCGGAGGTCGACGAACAGCCCGCCGCCGTGGTCGCGGTAGCTGTCGACCCACCCGCACAGGGTGGCCTGGGAACCGGCGTCAGTCTTGCGGAGCTGGCCGCAGGTGTGGGTACGGAGCATTGTGGGGTGCGGAATAGGGAATTCGGAGTGCGGGACGGATGGACGCGGATTGTACGGGGGGCGAGGGGTTAGGGGCGAGGGGCTGCGAGTTGGCGGCTTTGGGGAGAGGTCGCTTGCTGCCGACCTAGGGTCGGCGCGTGGCGGCCCCATTCCTGCTGCGGCCCGACCGTAGGTCGGCGGCGCCCGGGGTTTGCAGCCACTTCCTCAGCTGTTGCATCCCCTCTGCTGTCGAAATCTGGGGCTCGTAGCCAAAATCTTGCTTCGCGGCCGAGATGTCGAACCAGTGGTCGGTCGCTAGCGAGCGGGCGACGAAGCGGGTCATGCGCGGTTCGTGGTTCCACCGGCGGGTCCACCAGTGGGCGTGTTCCAGCAGCCAGCCGACCCGCCAAGCAGTGGCTTCGGAGATTGAGCGTGCTACCGGCGGAAGGTCGGCAAGCCCGAGGACCTGATCGATCCAGGGCCAGCAGGCGACCGGTTCGCCCTGGCTTATAAAGTAGGCCTTACCCGCCGCGGGGGAGCCGGGCGTCGCCAAAGCGTCGGCCGCCAGCAGGTGGGCGTGGGCGGCGTTTTCGACGTAGGTGATGTCGACGCGGTTCTGACCATCGCCGACGCGGCGCAGGCGCCCCGATTCTGCCCGGTCGATCAGCCGGGCGACGAGGTGATGGTCTCGCGGACCCCAGACTAGGTGGGGACGCAGCGCGCAGGTTTGCAGCACGCCGCCTCCGGCGATCCGCTCGCCGTTCTCGGTTAGCACGAGCTGCTCGGCAAGCGCCTTGGAGTGCGGGTAGTGGGCGAGCCACGACTCGGGGTAGGGCGCCCGCTCGTCGACGCCCCGCTGATCGGCGCCCTGCCATCGGGCGGCGTCAAACGTAACGCTGGGGCTGCTGGTGAATACCAGGCGGGGCGCCCCTACCTCCTGGCAGGCGCCCAGCACGTTGAGTGTCCCCTGCACGTTCGCCTGGAAATAGTCGAACCAGTGCCCCCATACGCCCACCTTGCCGGCGACGTGAAACACGCAGTCGACGCCGTCGCAGGCCCGCACCACCGCGGCTCGATCCGCAAGGTCGCCCCGATGCATCTGGACGCCGAGCATCGCGAGCTCCGGGTAGTCTCCGCGCGCCAGCCCCCGCACCCGGTCTCCACGGGCGAGCAGCTGTTCGACGATATACCGGCCCAGGAACCCCCCAGGACCGGTGACCAAAGCAAGCATAAACCCAAACGCCGCACGATGAGTGATGAACGAAGGATGTACGAGCAGACGCTCCCGCTAATTCGCGAACAGCCGACGGGCCCCGCCCCGTCGACGCATGACGCTCTAAGCCTCCAATCGCTGCGCCGCCCAAAGCGATAGTTTCTCTCTCTGGATTTTCGAGTTGTGCCTCACATCGGTCGGGAGTTTGTGATGAAACAGGATGTTCACAATCATCCCAAGTTGTGTGTCCGAGCCGACCAGCGCCCGCAGCTCTTCACGCACCACTGCTTCGGGCGCCCCGGGCTCTAGCTCGACAATAACCACCGGCGTCTGGTTGGGACGATCGCCGACGCCGACCAGCGCCGACCGCGCCACCCCCGCGATCGCGTTGAACCTCGCCTCGACGCACTCCGTGAATAGCGTACCCGCTGTGGTGACCACCCGCTGTGATTTGCGCCCGCAGTACCAGAATCGCTGTTCGGGGTCGAAATAGCCGACGTCACCCATGCGGTGCCAGACGACCGGGCCGTCGCCAATCTTGGCGATTGCGTTGTGAATGGATCGCTCGGGCGCAACCCCGGGCTCCGACGCCTTTGGCTCGCCTAGGTAGGTGAGGCTTACCTGAGGGCCCCGGACGATCAACTCGCCGAGCTCGCCTAGCGGGAGTTCTTCTGCTTGATCGATCACCCGGATCGGGTCGTCGGTGATGCGGATGATCCGCCAGTCGATCGTGTCGAACCTGCGGCCGACGCAAACGCCAGCGCCTTCGGCGGCTTTCTCCGCGGTTTCACTGAGGATCTCTTGGGCTTCGATCGTGGCGACCGGCAGAGCCTCGGTGGCCCCGTACGGGGTGTGGAGCCTGGCTTCCGGGTGAACGCACGCCAGCGAGCGGCGGATCACGGGGGCCGGCACTGGGGCGCCGCAACTGAAGACGCTGCGGAGTGTTGGGATGGACTGGCCGGTTCGTTCGCAATGCCGACCCAGCCGGTCCCACACCGCTGGGGACGCGAACGCCTGCGTGCACTTCCAAACATTTGCAGCCGCGAGAAGCTTCCTTGGATCGCAACTCGCGGGGCGGCTGAAGTCCATCTGCGGGAATACCGTGGTCACCCCGCAGGCGACGTTGAACAGGCCGAACAGCGGAAAGCATGCGAGGTCGACCCCGCCAGCGGTCAGGCCGTATTGCCGCTCAATCTCTTCGGCCTGCGTCACGAAAGTGCGGTGCGTGTAGAGCACCCCTTTGGGGGGGCCGGTGCTGCCGGAGGTGAACACGATCGCCGCTGGTTCGTCCGCCGAAGTGGGGGGCAAGCTCCCGCTCTGGCCAGCCGTTCGCACGCCCTGGAGGGTTTCGCCCCCCCAGAACCAACGCCGTCCTACGGTCACGTTCTTTCTAGCATCCCGGAACCGACCGCGCAGTGCGACCCGCAACGCTTGGCCCTGCGGGATCGCCACAAACCCGTCGGGCCGAGCTGCTTGCAGGCAGCGGACGATGTTCTGCTTGCCCAGGCCGGCGTCGACCAGCACCATCGCGGCGCCGCTCCGCAGCAGGGCAAACACCAGCGTCACAAACTCCACCCCCGGACGCACCAGCAGGGCGATCCGGTCACCGCGGCCGACGCCCATTGCGGCCAAGCCTCGGGCGATCGCGGTCGCGTCGGCGTCGAGCTCGGCGAAGGTGATCGATCGACCTCCGCGGCGCGCGCACTGCACCACGGCGATCGCATCGCCGCGGGAACCGGCCAAAACAGCAAGGCGGTCGGCCACGTTCGTAGGTGGTTCGGCCAGGGAGGGCATGGGCGCCATTCTTGCTGGCCGAGCCGTGATCCGGAAGCCGCACCGCTAGTCGGCCAGCGCCTGTTCGATGTGCGTCCGCACTACTTGAGCGCTGGCCCGGAAAGAGTCCGCCTCGCTTGGAGTCAATTCTGGGTGCAACACGCGGTGAACCCCCCCGCGCCCCACCACGCAAGGTAGCGACAGGCAGACGCCGCTCACCCCCAGGTATCCGTTTATCAGCACCGAAACGGGCATTGTCCGGCACTCGTCCTGAGCGATGCTGCCGGCGATCATGCCGACCGCGGCCGCGATGGCGTAGTTGGTATAGCCCTTGCGCTGGAACACGTAATAGGCCGCGTCTTTGACTTCTTCGAAGATTTCGGCTGCCCGAGCCGGGTTGGCCAGCGGAACGCCGCCCGTACGGGCCAGGCTAAGGGCGGCAAACTGCGTGTCGCCGTGCTCGCCGAGCACGTACGCCCGGACGTCTTCGGGGTGGACCCCCTCTTCTTCAGAGAGTGCGGCGCGGAATCGCCCGCTGTCGATCACCGTGCCGGCGCCAAAGACCCGCTCGGGCGGAAAGCCGGTGGCCCGGAGGGCTACGTAGCTTAGTGCGTCGACCGGGTTGGAGACGACCAGAAAAATGGCATTGGGGCTCTGTTCGGCCAGCAGAGGGAGCGTATCGCGAAAGAGCCGCCCGTTCCCCTCGGCCAATAGGTAGCGACCCGCGCGCTGGGTTGGGACCGAGTGGCAAAGCACGATCAGCCCGGAACCGGCGGTGTCGGCTGCCTCTCCGGCGACGACCTCGGTGGGGGTTCCCAGCAGGGCATTCGCGTGCGTCAGGTCGGCCGCCTCACCCTCGGCGCGGCTGAGCCGGCCGCTGACCAGCATCAATTCACTGGCGACGCTACGCGAGAGCAGCGTGTAGGCAACCGCCGAACCGACGTGGCCGAGGCCGATGACCGAAACCTTCATCCATGTCCCCGTGCGTAATCCTGCGCCTGACGGATAGCGATTGTGGACGCGACACGCGGGATTTCCAATAGCCGACGGGCTCCGCCCCGTCGGGGTGCACTTGGGTCGAATTAGCTCTTGATACCCCCACGGTGCGGAGCCCGTCGGTTAGTTGGGACTACTGGGGGCTTAGATCTCTGGGGTGGGTTGCGGCGCCTTCGGCACGCCGTTCTCCCGCGTCTTCGGGGCCGAGGACTCCGAGGCGCCTTCTGTCCCTACCAACCGGGCCAGGCTCTCGGGGATGTCGACGCCGCCGATGTCCTTCATCACCTGCATCATCGGGGGGAGGGTGCCGGCCATCCCGTGCAGGAAGTCGGCGGTGCTGCTGCGGCCGTCCTTGCCGCCGCTCTCCCACACCACCACCTTGTCGAATTTGATGTTGCTGATCGCCTTGGCGCTGCTCTCGGCGAGCGTGTCGAGGTGCTCGAGCATCATCAGCTGGAACGCCTGGCTGGCGCCGCCGCAGGCCTGGACAATCTGCTTCAAGCCCTCGCCCTTCTTTGCCAGGATCTCGTACTGACCGCGGGCTTCGGCCTCAAGCTTGGCGTAGATGGCGGACGCCTCACCCATCGCCTCCAGGCGGCGCTTCTCGGCTTCTGCCTCGGCGTCGACGATGATGCGGGCCTTGGCGGCCTTGGCGGGCGCCTCGTACTTGGCCCGCTCTTCGGCCTCGATGCGCTCCGCTTCGGCCAACGCTGCCTTGGCCATCGCACGGTTCTGGATCTCGATGACCGCCGCTTCGGACTCCCGCTTGCGGGACTCGCCCTTCTCGTACGCCTCGGCCTGTTGGACCTGGAGCGTCGCCTTTGAGGCGGCGACCCTTGCTTCGGCGATGTTCTCGCCGTCGATCGCCAGCGCCTGGGCGTTTGCGACCGCGATCCGCCTCTCTTGGTCGGCCTGCTCGACTTGCACGTCGCGCTCGAACGCGGCGGTCTGCTCGCCGACGGTCTGTTCCTTCTCGAGCGTGGCGATCCGCACCGCCTGCTCACGCATCGCCTCGCGGGTGCCGATCTCACGCAGCTTGGTGGCGTTGGCGACCGAGATGTACCGCTCCTTCTCCGCGTCCGCGACGCGGATCTCGCCCGCCTTCTCTTGGTCGGCAACGTCGCCGCGGGCGGCCTGGATGGCGCGGGCGGCCGCCTTTTTGCCGATCGCGTCGATGTAGCCCGACTCGTCGGTGATGTCCGTGATATTGACGTTGATCAGCACTAAGCCGATCTTCTGCAACTCTGGTTCGACCGAGTTCTGGATGTGCTGCAGGAACGTGTCGCGGTCGCGGTTGATGTCCTCGATCCCCATCGAGGCGATCACCTGGCGGAGTTGGCCGAAGATGATCTCCTCGGCCTGCTTACGGATCTCTTCGGTAGAGAGGTTTAGCAACCGGATCGAGGCGTTGCCCATCACGTCGGGCTGGGTGCCGATGGCGACGGTGAAGACGCTTGGTACGTTGACGCGGATGTTCTCAATCGAGAGGGCGCCGCGGAGCGGGATCTCGATTTGAATTGGTTCGAGGCTCAGGTACTGGTAGTCCTGAATCACGGGCCACACGAATGCGGCGCCGCCGTGAACTGTCTTTGCCGACTTCCCCTTGCCGGTCATGCCGTAGACCACGAGCACTTGGTTGCTGCTGCAACGCTTGATGTAGCTCAGCACTGTGGCCATCACCGTCAGGCCGATCACTAGCAGGGCGCCTACGCCCATGGCGATCCACATCCAACCTTGGAGTTCAAACTCGGCGAGGGGGATGAGCGTAGTAGTCATGGCGTCGCCTGGATTGCTTGGTGGGAGTCGTGGGGAGGAATCAGTTCAGCGAATTTTGGATTGAGAGCTAGAGCTTGCGGACACATAGCGTGTCGGGCGAAACGACGCTTGTGACGGTGACTTGCTCGCCCGTCTTTAGGTCGTGCGATTCATCGGTAACGGCCTGGTACTCGACGGTGCGGTTTTGCATGGTCAGCGTCACTTTTCCCTTGCCGCGGTGTTCGCCGGGGATCGGGACGTAAACCTTGGCCGGTAGGTCGAGCGCGTTCTGGATGTCTTCGTTGCCGGCCGATTCGAGCCGGTAGATCTGCTTGAATAGCCAGTAGACGCCGTACATGGCGGCGAGACCGGCCAGGGAAGCGTAGGTTCCCGCGGCCAACGGCGACTGGCCGTACGACCTGCAGGCCATGCCAACCATGCCAAACGCAGCGCCGAATGCGCTGAGTGTGCGGATCGAAAGGACTTCCCAGAACCACACTCCGGAGTGCCCTGAGTCGCCGTCGGGGAGGTCGGCGTCGACATCCACGTCAAAATCAAACCCGTCGCCCCCAAGGCCGAGCAGCATCATGGCGAGTTGCACCACCAGCACGCCCCCTCCAAGAAGGGCGGCGAACAGGAACAATTGGTCGAGCATTGCCGGGTTCTCGCACAGGGTCTGGACAGCGATTCAGCAGCAATTCGCCGCCGATGCGACAATCTTGCTAGTTGCAGTGTTCCGCAACTATCGCTTTTCCTAGGTCCGGCGTCAAAAACGCAGAAAGATTTGCGCAGTCAGCGTGCGCAATCAACCGCTGCCGCTATCAGAAATGCCGGCAGATTCTGTCATTCTGAGCGGCCGAGCCTCCGGCGGCCGCCGCCTCGTCCGGGGCTGGGCGGCACGTTGACCGTGCGGGCGGGACAGCCAACAATGACCGCCCAGCACCCCTGCCGCGACCGCGATGACCGCTAAAACCTTGCTCTTTTTCGTAGTCCTAACGGCGGCCGGTGCGTCAGCCGTAGCGCCGACCGGCATGCCCCCCGTGCTGCTGTCGGGTCAACACAGCGCTATGTGCAACGTCGCGGTTGGCGACGTTTTCCCCGCCGTGAGCGGCGCTCCGATGAAGCCCGGTGATGTCGCGACCGTAGTGGCGGTGGTTAACGGCGCGGGCTGGATGTCGCGGCAGCTTGTGGTGGACCTGACGAACGACGTCGCCCAGCCGCTCGGCGGAAAGGGAGTCGCGGCCGTGCTTTTGGATGCCAGGCCCGGCGGCAAACCGGCAGACCCAGGCGTTCAAAGGTTTACGCTCACTGCAGAAGCGCAGTCGCAGCTTGGCACGGGCCGCTGGCCGCGGGTCTACCTGTTGGACTCGAATGGCCGGATCTTGTGGTTCGACATCGAATGGGGGATCTCTAGCCGTCGGGACCTCCACTCCGCGCTAGGAGCCGTATTGGCAGACCCGCAGCCGTAGAGCGTACGGTTTGGATCGGTCGGCGCCATCGTTATATCCGGACCCCTAGCAGCGCCCGTTTTGGGACCGGCTGCCTCGACGGCCCCGAAGCCCCTACTATTATGGAGCTTCGCTCCGCCAGCCGCCTTATTTAGAGAAGTTTGAGCATGAAGATAGCTGTAATTGGGTCGGGATACGTTGGCCTTGTGACCGGCGCTTGCTTCGCCGATTCCGGCAACGACGTGACCTGCATCGACATCGACGCGAAGAAGATCGAGGCCCTGAAGAAGGGAGAGGTCCCCATCTTCGAGCCCGGCCTTGCCGAGTTGGTTGAGCACAACGCCGAGGCGGGGCGGCTGACCTTCACCACCGACACCGCCGCGGGCGTGGCGCCTGCCGACGTCATCTATTTGGCCGTTGGCACGCCCCAGGGAGACGACGGCTCGGCGAACCTATCGGCGATGTGGTCCGTGGTGAAAGCCATCGCCCCCCACCTGCGTGAAGACGCCGTCGTGGTGACCAAGAGCACCGTGCCGGTCGGCACGAACGCGCGCATCTTTGCGATGCTCAAGGAGTTCACGGGGCGCGAGTGCGATGTGGCGAGCAACCCTGAGTTCCTAAAGGAAGGCGCCGCGATCGAGGACTTCATGAAGCCCGACCGCGTCGTGGTGGGCGTCCGGCGCCCGGAAGTGGCCGAAATCCTTCAGCAGCTCTACTCGCCGTTCTTGCGGACCGAGAAGCCGTTTATCGTGATGAGCCCGCAGAGCGCGGAGATGACCAAGTACGTCGCCAACGCGCTGCTGGCCACCAAGATCAGCTTCATCAACGAGATGGCGAACCTGTGTGAGCGCATGGGGGGCGACATCAACGACGTCCGCCGCGGCATCGGCCACGACAGCCGGATCGGGTTCTCGTTCTTGTTCCCGGGCGTGGGGTACGGCGGCAGTTGCTTCCCGAAAGACGTGCGGGCCCTCACCGCCATGAGCGGTGAGCACGGCTGCACGCCTGCGATGTTGCTGGCGGTCGACGAGGTGAACGAGCGTCAGAAGAGCGTGCTGTCCGAGAAACTCGCCGCTCATTTCGGCGACGACCTCGCCGGAAAGACGATCGCGGTCTGGGGTCTGGCGTTCAAGCCTCGCACGGACGACATCCGCGAGGCGCCGGCGCTGGTGCTGATCCGCTGGCTGCTGGAGCGGGGCGCCAAGGTCCGCGCCCACGACCCCGAGGCGATCGACAACGTCCGCGCAGAACTCGGCGACGCAATCGCATACTGCCGGCGGATGGAGGCCCTCGAAGGCGCTGACGCGCTCTGCATCCTCACCGAGTGGAAGGACTACCACTCCCCCGATTTTGCCGAGATGCTGCACGTAATGAACCAGCCGGTAGTGTTCGACGGACGCAATCTCTATGAGAGCGAGCGGATGCGACGCCGAGGGTTCTGCTACCACAGCATTGGTAGGCCGCCGGTCGACGGGCGGAAGGCGAAGCAGGGCGGGCGGGAATAGCGAGGAGCAACAACGACGATAGAGCGTCGGTATCCCCGCCGGTCGGAGGGTGAAATCAACTGAGAAACCAGTGATACGCCCCCCTCGCCCGAATTCTTGACACCCTCGCAGCTACTGCCTAGCGTAGAGGTTGGGCAGGAGCGTTTACGCGCCCGCGGCGATCGGGCACTGGGCACATAGGCCTGGACGCCGCGCGGCAGTTACCAATGGGGCGATCGGTTGAAGGGGATTTACGCTTTGTGGGCCGCGCTGTGCGCGGCGATCACGCTTTCATTCTTGGCCCCGCGGGCAGCGGCCACCGGAGTACCTATCGACGGCTTCTTGCCGATGGTTGGGATCGGGTTGACGGACCAGTTCGACGACGACCTCAACTTCTTCCCGGTTCCCAGCACGAACATTGGCGGCGGTTCGCGCCTAGGCGGCGGTCACACCGATATCGCGCTGCTGGACACCGGCGCCGCGGTTTCGCTGATTACGACCGCGTCCGATGCCGCCTTCAACATCCGCGGTCCCTACCCCGGCGAATCGGACGGCTACCGCGGCACCGAGCCGATCACCATCGGCGGGGCCACTGGGTTTCTGGAAGCCCGCATCGGCGACCCGTTGGGGCTCTTTGCTGCTGGGCTGCAGAATCGCACAGGAGCCGGTGCTTCACTGAGCATCCCGAATTCGGCGTACTTGGGACAAACCAACTCGTCGATTATTACCGTCCCGCCGGAGTCGGACCTTCCGAACGTGCTCGGCCTATCGTTCGCGAGCCAGTACGCCACCCGCATCCGCAACAGCCAGCCGCAGGTGTTCGAGCTGAACGGCAAGACCGTCCGCACACCCGCGATCGACTTCTTGCCGCTGGGCACCGGAAACGCCCAGGGCATTGCCCGCAAGGCGCCGATGAGCCTGCTTGGCGACTCGCCTTCGACCCCGTTGTCGTTCCCGAACCTTGGTGACTTCAACCTAGACAAACCGTACGAAGACCCCTCGCAGCCAACGTTTGTGCAGGGAGGGCACTTCCTCAACGTCAACCTCGCCAACAACGGCGCGCAGCTCACCAACTCGCAGTTCTTCTTCGACACCGGCGCCAGCGTTACGGTGGTTTCTGAGCTCACCGCCCTGCAGTTGGGCTTTGACGTTGTGCTCGACGAGCCCGACTTCACCATCGCGATCGTCGGCTCCGGGGGCGTGAGCGAAGGGGTTCCTGGTTTCTACCTCGATCAGTTCACGGTGCAGGCGCTCGGCGGAAGCATCGTGCTAAACAACGTGCCGGTCTTGGTTCTGGACGTGACCAATCCCGCCAACCCGGGGAACATCGTTCCAGGAATTGTTGGCACCAACGTGTTTGCCGGGCGTGACATCGTGATCGATCCGAACCCCTCGCTGGGGGGCGGCGGCGCAAGCGCCGGCGTCTATATCAGCGATCCTGTCACCACCACGCACAACTGGGTGAGTCCGGCCGCCACAGGCGCATGGTCCACCGGCGGGAACTGGTCCGGTTCCACGTCTCCTACCATTCTAGGAGTTGCAAACCTGCGTCATGTTGCGGGTAGCGATCAGGTCGCCACGCTTGCGGGCGACCGTGACGCCTGGGAAGTGAATATCTCGGGGGGCGCTGGCGGCCAGACTATGACGCTCCGGCTCGACGCCGGCGCCGAGCTCACGACTTTCACGGGCGTCAATGTGGAAGCCGGCGGAGTGCTATCCCTTGCAGACGCCGTGGTCGACGCACAGTACGTGCAGATCTACGCCGGCGGCCGGCTCACCGGCGAAGGCGCCATCCGCACCGGCAGCGGGCCGATCCCCGGCCAGGTGGAGAACGCAGGCGGCCTCGTAGCCCCGGGCGACGCCGCCAGCGGCGGGATTGGATCGCTGGCCATCGCGGGCCGATTCTCAAACACCGCAACCGGCAAGATTCAGTTTGAGCTCGCGGGCCTCACGGCGGGCACGCAGCATGACGAGCTGTTGATCGATGGTCCGGCGGCCTTTGGCGGCGCCCTTGAGGTGCTGCTCTCGGCCGGCTTCACACCCAGCGTGGGCGACACCTTCACGATTGCGACCTACGACGAGGAAGGCGGGAGGTTCGACTCGGCGACGCTCCCCGCAGGCATCACCTGGGGGATCGGCTACGGCGAGACCTCGCTGACGCTCTCCGTCTTCGCCCCCGGCGACTTCAACGGCAGTGGATTCGTCGACGCCGCGGACTACACGGTCTGGCGTGATGGGCTTGGCACGTTCTACACGCAGGCCGACTACACCCTATGGAAGGCCAACTTCGGCAATGCGGCCGTCGCCGGGCTGGCGTCGGCGGGCGTGCCGGAGCCGTCTAGCCTCGTGCTCATTGGCGTGCTGCTTCTCGCAGGCACGCGCGTCTACCAACGCTCTTGACCGGTGATCGCCAGCACCGCGTTCCACATATCGCGGCTGGTGTCGAGGCGTTTGACCTCCCCGGTTGAGATCGCCAGCGGGACGTGGACCGTGTGCTCGTGCCACAGGCTGACGAGCAGATCGGTCTTGCCCGCCAACGCCGCGTGCGCCGCGTAGCGGGCGAGCTGCTCGCACAGCAGGCTGTCCGCGGCGCCCGCGTGGACGCTGCGGATGTAGTAGCTGGGATCAAAGTACTTGACCGAGACGGGGATCTCGCGGCCGCGGAAGTGGTCGGTGACCTGTTCTTTCAGGAACACGCCGATGTCGCCTAGCTTCGGGTTCCCCGAAGCGTCGGTGCGTATCGAGTGCTGGGTAAGCAGGTGCTGGCCCGCCCCCTCGGCAACCACGATTACGGCGTGCTGCCGCGCGCGAAGACGGGCCTCAAGCTTCGCGAGCAATCCCCCAGGCCCCTGGAGCTCAAACGGCACTTCCGGGATTAGCGTGAAGTTTACCTCGCCGCTAGCGATGGTCGACGCCGCGGCGATAAAACCGGCTTCGCGCCCCATCAACTTCACCAGCCCGACGCCGTTCACCACGCTCTTTGCCTCGACGTGGGCGCGGTCGATGACCCGCTCTGCCTCGGAGATGGCCGACAGGAACCCAAACGTGCGGTAGCAGTACTTGATGTCGTTGTCGATCGTCTTGGGGATACCCACCACCGCGATCTTGGCGCCGCGCCGCTGCGCCTCTTGTGCGATCTTGTGGGCGCCGCTCTGGGTGCCGTCGCCGCCGATGGTGAACAGCAGGTTCACCCCATGCGAACGCAAGAAGTCCACCATGACGGACGGGTCCTGCGGCCCCCGCGACGTTCCAAGGATGGTGCCGCCCATGTGGTGGATGTGCTCAACCATGTCGCTCGTGAGCCACACCGGCGAGGGGCCTGTAGCGGGGTTGAGGCCCGCGAAGCCGTTGCGGATGCCGAGCACTTGAGGCACGCCGTAGGTGCTGTGCAGCGTGTAGAAGAGGTTCCTGATAATGTTGTTGAGCCCGGGGCAAAGGCCGCCGCAGGTGACGATCGCCGCACGGCAACGCGCCGGATCGAAGAACAGCTTCTCGCGTGGGCCCGCCTTCTCGAATCCCAGCGTGGGGGGCGCCGAGCCCTCGTGGCATTCGATGTCGTACAGCACCCGCATTGTGTCTGGCACGTACTTGCCCGAGGCGCCGCGGTGAATCGGCGACGGGATGGTCGGCTCGCCCAGCGTGGCGATGCGGAGGTCTTCTTGAGTGAGCATGGGGGCAGGATATCAATGAGTGGACGCTACAACAACGTTCTCGCAGATGATCGACTGCGGCCGCGGCGGGGTCTTCGATGCTCTTCGGTGGTTGCTGAGGCTCTTCGAGGGCGTTGTCCGGCGCTCAAGCCGGTCGAGGCTGAAACTTAGCATCGATGCCGCGGGCATTGGTTATGCTGATCCTGTGAACTACCTCGCCCACGCAGCCCCACTGCTCACGACGGACCCCGACCCCTACTTGGTGGCAGGCGTCGCGGTCCCCGACTGGCTGGGTGTCGCGGCGCGGCGCACCAAATGCCGCTCAAAGCACGCGGCCCCGTTCCTGGGCGACATGGATCCTCGCGTCGCCTCGCTCGCTCGCGGCATCATGCAGCACCACTGGGACGACGCCTGGTTCCATGAGTGTCCGGCGTTCGCGGTGTTATCCCTCGAATTCGCCCGGCGCATCCGCGAGGCGTTCGCGGACAGCTCCGGGGTGCGGCCTTGGTTTCTTGGGCATGTGCTGGTGGAGCTGCTGCTCGACGCGGAGCTTGACCGCCGCACGCCGGGATTGCTCGATGGGTACTACCGAGTCGTGGAGCGCGTCGACCCCGAGCTGGTCGCTGCGTCGGTCGCCTCGATGGCCGGCAGGCCTGTAGGTCGGCTGGCCGAGTTCATTCCTCGCTTTGTGGAGGTCCGTTTTTTAGCGGACTACGCAGACGACGACCGGCTCGCGTTCCGCCTGGGGCAGGTGTGCGAGCGCGTTGGCCTGCCGCCGCTCCCGCCGCAGCTAGCAACGCTGCTGCCGGCAATGCGGAACGACGTCGCCCAGCGGACGGATGAACTTGTCACGGCGCCCGGCGCAAACCTTTAGCCAACTCGCCGCGTATCAACACGGGAACCAGAAGCCACGCAGAACGGTCCGTAGTTTGCGGCCGCTGGCTTCGGCAAGGAGCCCGATGAAACTACCGCAGTCACTTGCTGGGAGGAAACCATGCACGCTGCAAAAACCCTACTGCTTCCGCTGTTGCTGCTCACGCTGGCGCCGGCGGCGCCAGCGAGCGACCTGCTCGACCTGAATAGTCGGTCGCCGGACGTCGAGTTCGACTTCCCGCCCAAGGTCTTCTGCCGCGACGTCACCACCGATAGCTTCACCGCGGCCCGTCCGGGGCGTCGGCTGATCGAGGTCGAGCTGCCCATCTCCGTGGTTGTTTTCCGTGGCGATGCCGACCGGGTCCGCAACGTGGTGATCGAGATCAGCGGGGCGGGCTCGGGTCTCTCGGTCTACGACTACGCCCCCGCTACCCAGCTATCGACCGACTTTGTCGAGCCGATCGAAACCACGTCGACCGACGACAAGTCGAAGCACCTCGACGCCTCGTTGGGCGCCAACCTGCCGCTGGCGGGCGCCATCGCACACATCACGCCCGGCGTCTCCACCGGCGTTACCTCGCGGGAAGCGACCACCGAGACGAGGAAGCGACTGGCGCCCAAGGAGGCCGTTGTTGTCAGCGGCACCACCGGCGGTCGGAAGGGGGTGTTCTTTAAGCTGCAGCAATCGTCGCAGACCACGCTTGAAGGAGAGCACCTGCTCAAGATCACCTTCGACGCTCCCGCCGACTGGCAAGCGGGCGAGCTCTCCGTAACGGGCGTCGCCCGCGGCGTCAGGCGCATGTTGTTTGTCGAGAAGGCCGCCGTCTGGCACACCAGCGAGAGCCCCCTCAACATCGAGCTAGCAGCACACGTGGTCGCCAAGCCGGTCGTCCAAGAGTGACGGCGACGGGTTCCCCGTGCTAGGTCAGCACGTCCGAGAACGCACTCTTGAGCGCTTCGATGCCGGCGTCGCCGTGTTCTGGCGCCACCACGACGTTCACCTTCACCTCGCTTGTGCTGATCATCTCTACGTTGATCGCCGCCCCGCTGAGCGCCCTGAACATCCGCAGGCCGACCCCGGTGTGGCTGCGGACGCCGATGCCGGTGACGGTAAGGATCGCGATCCGCGGCTTCGTGGCCACCTCGCCCCCGAGCCGCCCGGCGAGCCCTTCGGCGACCTCTTTTGCTGCGTCGTGGCTGGCGGCCGGCACAGTGAACGACACGCTGGTCAGCCCGTCGGCGCCGAAGCCCTGCACGATCATGTCGACGACAATCCCCTCCGCGGCCACCGCCTCGAACACGTCCGCGCAGATGCCCGGGTGGTCCGGCACGTCGAACAGGGTGATCCGCGCCTGAGTAGCGTCGAGCGCTACGCCGTGGATCGTGAGGTCTTCCATCGCCTTGAGCTCGCTGACCACGGCGCTCGCGTCCACTTTCTTGCTGGCGGCGATCGTCTCATCGTAAGTCGCCCGGTCCGCGGGGGGCTTCTCCAGCTCGAACTCGGAGTGGACCGCACGCAGCGCCTCGATCCCCTTCTCGCGTCGCACCAGGCAAGAGACCTTGATGTCGCTGGTGGTAATCGCCTCGATGTTGATGTCGTGCTCTGCCAGGGCGCGGAACATGCGGTCGGCCACGCCCGGCTGGGTCGCCATCCCCAGGCCCACCACGGACACCTTGGAGAGGCCCTCTTCGCAGGTCACCCCCTCGGCGCCCATCGCGTCGGCCGCTTCGCGCACCGCCTTGAGGGCCTTGTTGAGGTCGGCCTCCAGCACCGTGAAAGACATGTCCGCACGCCCCTCGTAGCCGACGTCCTGCACGATCATGTCGACCGCGACGTTCAGCGCCGCCAACTGGGCGAAGATCGTCAGGCTGGTGCCGGGTTTGTCGGGGACGCCGGCCACCGCGATCCGGGCCTCGTTCTTGGTCAGCGCGCACCCGCTCACCGGGCGGTCGAGCGACTCCGGCAGCGCCCCGATGATCGAACCCGGCGTGTCGGTGAACACCGCGCTATTGCGGACGTGGATCGGCACGCGGAACTTCTTGCCGAACTCGATGCTCCGGCTGTGCATCACGCCGGCGCCCAGGCTCGCCAGCTCCAACATCTCCTCGTAGCTGACGTGGGTCATCTTGCGGGCCTCGGCCACCAGCCGCGGGTCGGTGGTGAAAACGCCGTCGACGTCGGTGTAGATCTCGCAGATGTCCGCCCCCAGCACCGCGGCGAGCGCCACCGCGGTGGTGTCGCTCCCGCCGCGTCCCAGCGTGGTGATATTGAGCTGGTCGTCGGCGCCCTGGAAGCCGGCGGCGATCACGATGGCGCCCTCGTCCAGGTGCTTCTGCATGCGGTCGGAAGAGATCGACTGGATCCGCGCCTTGGTGTGCGAGCTGTCGGTGCGGATGCCGATCTGACCGCCGGTGAGCGAGACCGCCTTGCCGCCCAGGTCGTGCACGGCCATCGCCACCAGGGCGACCGACACCTGCTCGCCGGTCGAGAGCAGCATGTCCATCTCGCGTGCCGGGGGGTCGTCGCACACCTGCTGGGCCAGGTCGACCAGCATGTCGGTGTTCTTGCCCATCGCGGAGACCACCATCACCACTTGGTTGCCCTGGTGCTGCACCCGCAGAGCCCGCCCCGCCGCGGCCCGAATCTTCTCGGCATCCGCCACACTAGTGCCGCCAAACTTCTGAACGATGAGTGCCATAGCTCGCTGGGGGAGGGACGCCTAAGAAGGGAACCGCCAAGGACGCCAAGAGCGCCAAGGACGTGTAGAAGTCGGGTCAGTGTGAGGTGAGAACAACGCGTTCGATGCCGTCGGTCAACTTGGATACGTTGAAATTGATGAGCAGACCAAGCTGAAGTTCGGTCGCCCTAAGATAATTGATCACTTGGGCGTGATGGATCGGGATGATGCGCTCAACTGCTTTGAGCTCAACGATGCGCAATCCGCCCACTAGCAAATCGAGCCTTGCGTCGCCAACTGGCTGCCCCTTGTACCGTAGCGAGATCGGGTGCTCGATCTCGAAAGCGACGCCTCGCAGCAACAATTCAACCGCTATCGCTTTGGCGTAGACCGACTCAAGGAAGCCCGCGCCAAGCACGCGGTGCACTTCAATCGCAGCGCCAACCACTTGATACGCCAGTTGGTCTACCTGCTCGCTGGGCTCATTCATCGCTAGTGATTTCTTCGTCGTCTTTTCTTCGTCTTCTTGGCGCTCTTGGCGTCCTTGGCGGTTCACCCTTTCGTCGCGTCTTGGCGGTTACCATGCGCTAGCCGATGAACCACCGCATCGCTTCCCAGCCCTTCTCGAACGCCAGGTCCGACGCCGCCGCGTTGGAGTCGCCGTACTGCTGGAAGCGGTCCGGTGTGATGCCGGCGCCCGCCATCGCTACGGGCACGTCGCCGTGGGTGTGCTTCTTGGTGCTGAGGTAGGTCGGGTGGTCGGGGCTGATCATCATCCGCCAGTCGCCGTGGCGGCCGAGCGCCTCGACCAGCGGGCCGACCACGTGCCGGTCGATCTGTTCGATCGCCTTGACCTTCTCCTCGACGCGGCCCTCGTGGCTCGCCTCGTCGGGCGCCTCGACGTGCACGCAAACAATGTCGTAGCGATCGAGCGCCGCGATCGCTTCCCGCCCCTTCGACGCGTAGTCGGTGTCGAGGTAGCCCGTGGCGCCCGGCGCCTCGATGCGGTCCCAGCCCACCAGCGCGGCGATGCCACGCAGCAGATCGACCGCCGTGATCATCGCACCGCGGGGGCCGTACTTCTGGGCGAACGGCTGCAGCGTCGGCGCCCCCCCCTGGCCCCACAGCCAGACGTTGGTCGCGGCCCGATGCCCCTCGGCGAGCCGCCGCTGATTGACCGGGTGGTTGCGGAACAGCTCGACCGTGGCGTCCATCAGCTCGACCAGAGTGTCGCCCCCGGGCCCTCGCGGGTGGGCGTCCGCGATCGACAGGTCGGTCCAGTCGTGCGGCGCCTGGGTGCGGGTCTCTGCCGAAAAGGGCGCCGCCAGCTTTTGGCCACGCCAGATCAGCAGGTTGCGGTAGCTTACGCCGGGCACGAACTCCAAGGCGCCGCGCCACTTGGGGTCGCTGGCGATCGCACGCTGCACGTCCGCTAGCAGCTCGGCGCCCTCGGCGTTTGCGATGTGGTCGGCCGTGAAGTCGACCATCACCTGGTCTTCGATCGTCACCAGGTTGCAGCGCACCGCCCAGTCGTCGGGGCCGAGCTCGATCCCCTGGGCAGCGGCCTCCATCGGCGCCCGGCCGGTGAAGTGCTCGAACGGGTCGTACCCCAGCAGGCAGAGGTTGCCGATCTCCGAACCCGCCGGCAGCTCGCGGGGGGTGTGGCACGCCCGCGCCACCACGCCGGCAGCGGCCAGGGCGTCCATATGGGGCGTCCGGGCCGCTTCCAGCGGGGTCTGGCCCCCGAGGGACTGCTGCGGCTCGTCCGCGGCGCCGTCGGGGATCACAATCACGTACTTCATAATGGCTGCCGGGGCAAAATAGGCAGCGGAGCGCGAACTCACCCTCCGCCGTGGGCGTCCGAATATACGAGAGCCGCAAACCCGCAACCAGCGGCCCAGCCCGCCGCGCTGTGGCCGGTCCAACGCCGCCCTTTCGGCCAAGCCGCCCCCTCGCTATCCTAGTAGACCCACGCACCCCTAGCTCAATTGGATAGAGCATCGGACTACGAATCCGAAGGTTAGAGGTTCGACTCCTCTGGGGTGTACTCACGAGAGCCCCGCGGAAACGCTTGTTTCTGTGGGGTTCTTTGCTGCGCGGGTGGGTCAGGGGGTTTTGTCCTTTTGTCCACCCCTCTGGGGCGCCGAAAATCGGACAAAACCCTGCCTGGGCCTGCGAGGGGCTTTGATTTTGGCGTGCTTCCCTTAGCGTGCCGGCGCGATTGGGCGCCGGATGGGTCGATATGCGACCGGTCGGTGGACAAAAACCCCTCCAATCGGACACCCCCCTGCGATCTAGCGGACACCTCGTGGACAAAACCCCGCCCCTTTGTTGGCCGCGGCATCCGCGGCGCGCACCCTTTGCGCCACGCCCGGCGACCACGCCGGGCTGTCGTGATTGTCCGCGACCGGGTGGCTATTTGCGACCCAAAAACAAGCGGCTCGGGCCGGGCCTGGAGTCCCCGCGTAGCGAGCAAGCGAAGTCCGCTATGCGTAAATAAATGGGGACCGTCGCGGGCTGGCGGGGCGATAGCGCGACGCTCGCTTGTGCTGCAAATTCGTTGGTTTTGCCCGCGGATCTGCGGGCCCGGGCGGCTCCAGACGCGACCGCGGGCGCCCGCGGTTTCCCGCGGCGCTCTGTCGCGAGTCGCTTCGCCTGCCAGAGCCCGTTGTGTATAGTTGTATCGCCCGGATGCCGCGATGAGTTGGCCGCAGGCCTGGCAATCTAGTCTCTTTTAGGCGCCCGTATGACCGAGCGAGTTTTAGCGGCTACTCGATCCTTCCTCGCTGAACGTGTGGCGGTTTGGACCGTGGCGGTCGCCGCGGGAGGGTTGGCGTCGCCGATCGCCCTTGGAGCAGAGCAGCCCGCCGCGGACGCCGCGGTGTTGCAGGCGGCCGATGGCGAAGGGCGTCAGGCGCACCTGCGGGACTACTCCCAGCGCGTGCGTCCGTTGCTCGGCAAGTATTGCTTCGGGTGCCACGGGCCCGAAGAGCAGTACAGCGACGTGCGACTCGACGTGCTCGACCCCGACACGATCGGCGGCGGCGACGCGGACCGCTGGGACGCGGCGCTCGACATGATCAACATGGGCTACATGCCCCCGGAGGACGAGCCCCAGCCCAGCGACGCCGAGCGGAGGGAGTTGGTCGATTGGATGACCCAGTCCATCGACCTGGCGAAGCGGTTTCGCAAACGGCCCTCCGCGGGGGCGGTCCGTCGGCTGACGCGCGAGCAGTACTCCAACTCGCTCGCCGAGCTGCTGAGCCTGCCGATCGACTTTGGCCGGAACCTTCCCAATGAAGCCAAGTCACGCATGGGGTTCTCTAACAGCAGCGAATCGCTGCTTACCTCGCCGCTGCATGTTGAGTACTACCAGTCCATCGCGCGCGAAGCGATCGACAAAGCCATCAAGACCGGCGACCGTCCGGAACCCAAGCGTTACCGAGCGACCCTCGGCGCCAACGTCGGCGTCGGGCGGCACGCCGCGGTGATCGGCGGCTACCAGTCGGCGCCCATCCCACGCGAGCACGTGCTTGTCGAGGTCCTGGACGAACAAGGGCGGCCACGCGTCGGCCAGACGCCCGCCGAGGTCGCCGAGCTAAGAGAGATCGAGAGCAACATCGGCGTCGGCATGCGGGGTTCTAGCAGCGACCGCTACCGCATCGTTGACGACGGTCTGATCCTTTTCTCGGCCCTGCCGCACAAGGAACAAGCCCCCAAGTCGTGGCAGGGTCCGTCGCCCAACATGAAGCTGCTGCTGCGACGCTGCTTTCCGAGCGAGGGGCCGTTTGTGACGCGGGTCACGGCGTCGCTGGCCGACTACGCGGACTGCTACCAGGAAGAAGGGCTGCTGCAGCTCCGCTCGTCCGAGCCGATGGCCCGGTTGGCGAGCGACTCGAGCGGGCTCGTCGCGCCGGCGGATGCGGTTGTCTTGACCGCGGCCGACTGCAAGCGGCAGAGCGGGCTCACGATGCAGGGCGCGGCGCTGGTGCCGGAGGACGTCACCAAGACGTCTAGCGGCAGTCTCAGCTTTCGGGTCTCCGAGCCGGGCTTGTACCAGATCGACTTGGTGCATCCGGCCGCGGCGGCGGACGGCATGCCCTCGGTGTCGCTGGAGCTCGACAAGTCGGCCCAACACTTGCGCGTCGAGCCGGGGCGCCCAGGGCAAAAAGGACTGTCCGTGACGCCGATGGCCCACGCCCAGCTTTCTGCCGGGAGGCATCGGCTCAAGGTGGGGGGCAGGTTCTTTGTCGGCTTCCGCGAGGTCGTGGTGTCGCCCATCCCCGACGACCACCCCGTTAGCCTCTCGCTCCGCGAAGAGCGTTCGCGGAGCCAGGGAGGCCCCGTCGGCCGCGACTCTGCCTTGAGGGCCTTTGTCGGCTCGCGCACCGATGACGGGATGGAGTACGCAGAGCTCGGCCAGCCGCGCGTCGTCGATTCGCCCTCAGACGATCTCGAGACCTACGAGTTTCGGGGGTACCTAGAGAACCTGCCGATCCCGATCTTGGACGAAACAGAGAAGAGCAGTTTGTCCAACATCATGGTGGTCGGGGTCTGGAACGATCATCTGGTCAAGGACTTCTCCGATTGCGGCGTGCCGATCGTGGTGCGTTCGATCGAGTTTGAGGGCCCGTCGTATCCCGTCTGGCCCCCCGAGAGCCATCAACAGGTGTTTTTCGAGTCGCCGCTGCGCGAGACCGACCCCGACGGCTATACCCGCGAAGTAATCTCTCGGTTTATGACGCGGGCCTTTCGGCGGGCGGTCGATCAAGAAGAAGTCGATCGCTACGTCGATTTCTGGACCGCCACCCGCGTCGACTACGACAACTACTACGAGGGCGTGAAGGAGACGCTGGTGGCGGTGCTCTGCTCGCCCCATTTCTTGTACATCGCGGCGCCCGATGGGCCGGCCGCGGGCGACGCGGCCCTGGCCGAGGGGCTGGCCTATTTCTTGTGGAACTCTCCGCCCGACGAAGAGCTCTGCCGCCTTGCGGCCGACGGGACCCTGCGGCGCGAGCTGCCCCGGCAGGTCGAGAGGATGATCGCCGACGCGCGGATCGAGCGGTTTATCGACACGTTCGCCACCGACTGGCTCCGCCTGGACCGCCACGCGTCGATGGACGTGAACGTGGACGCCTACCGGGACTACACGCGGTTCGTGAAGCGGGACATGGCGTTGGAGACGAAGGCGTTTCTGCTGCACGTGCTGCGTGAGAAGCTGAGCCTGCTGACGTTCATCGACTCGGACTTCGCCATGCTCAACCAGAACCTGGCCGAGTTCTACGGGATCTCGGGGGTCGAGGGGACGCACTTCCGGCCCGTGTCGGTGTCGCCCCAGATGCACCGTGGCGGCCTGCTGTCGCAGGGGGCGTTCCTCTGCGGGCACTCGGACGGCACGCAGGCCCACCCCATCAAGCGGGCCGTCTGGCTGAAAGAGAAGATCCTGGGGTCTCCCGTTCCGCCGCCGCCGCCTAACGTCCCGGCGCTCAACCCCGAGACGCCTGGATTCGAGAAGCTGACGCTCAAGGAGCAGCTCGACCTGCACCGCGACAAGCCGTCCTGCGCGGACTGCCACCGCACGATCGACCCGTACGGCGTCGTCTTCGAGAACTACGACGCCGTCGGACGCTTCCGCACGCAGGCCAAGGGCAGGCCGGTTGACGCCCGGTCGGTGCTGCCCGAGGGGGCCGAGATCGACGGGGTCGACCAGCTCAAGGCGTACCTGCTAGAGCACCAGCGCGACGTGGTCACACGCTCCGTCGTAAGCCACTTGCTTGCCTACGCGCTGGGCAGAGATGTATCGTATACCGATGAACAGGCCATCGACGACATCGTTGCTCGCGTCGCGGCCGACGACTACAACTTGCAAACCGCCGTGCTGGCGATAGCAGAAAGCCCAGCGTTCAGCGGACTCGACGCAGAGCCGCCGACGCCCGAGCGTCAAGGAGACCTACCATGAGCCGACAACCATGGCGATTGAGCCGAAGGACCTGGCTACGCGGCGCGGGAGTGGCCTGTGCGCTGCCGTACCTAGAGGCCATGGGTGTTAGGGGGGCCATGGGAAACGGGCAAGCCGCCGGCCTCGCGGGAGACCCGACCGGCGCTGCGCCCAAGCGGCTCTGCTACGTCTATTTTCCGAACGGGGCGAGTCTTCCCCCCGAGTCGAACCCCGCGCACCGGGACTGGAGCTGGTTCCCGCTGGGTGAGGGGGCGGACTATCAAACCACCAAGGTGCTCGAGCCGCTCGAGCCGCTGCGCAAGAAAATGACCGTGCTGGGTGGGCTGAGCCACCCCAACAGCCGGCAGGTGTTGGGGCACCTGGCGGGGGACACTTGGTTGACCGGCGGCGACCTCCGCGGCTCGACGTACCAGAACCGGATCTCGGTCGATCAGTTCGCGGCGCGCCGCCTTGGCAAGTACACGCGGTACCCGTCGCTCGTACTGTCGACCGACGGCGGGATCGGCTACAAGTCGCGCGTGTCGACGCTGTCGTTTGCCGACGGCGGCCGCCCGATCCCCTCCGAGAACCGCCAGCGGCAGATCTTCGAGCGTTACTTCGCCCCCAGCGGCGGGGCGACCACCAGCGAGCGGAGGCAGAGCCTCGAGCGGCGCAAAAAGATCGTCGACCTGGTGATGGAAGACACCGCCAGCCTGCAACGCAGGCTCGGCCAGGACGACCGCAACCGCGTGGACGAGTACCTGACCTCACTGAGTTCGGTCGAAGAGCAGATCGCCCACAATGAAGAGTGGCTGGACATCCCGCTGCCGCAGGTCGACGGGGGGAAGATCGATTTCGACAGCAACCCCGCGGTCGACCCGACCGCGTACCTGCGGACGATGTTCGACCTGATGGTGTTGGCGATTCAGACCGACATGACGCGGGTTCTGACCTACATGATGGCCCGCGAAGACGGGATGGGTTTCGGCGAGAACTTCCCGAAGCTGGCGTTGGGGATCAAGAAGGGGCACCACGGCATCAGCCACGACCAGGCCGACGGGCACTGGGAAGAGTGGGGGAGCTACGACCGCTGGCTCGCCGAGCAGTTCGCCTACTTCCTGACCCGGCTCGACCAGGTGCGCGACGGGGACGGTTCGCTGCTGGACAGCACGCTGGTGCTCTACGGCAGCGCCTGCAGCACCACGCACAACGCGGTGAACTACCCGCTAGTGTTGGCCGGGGGCGCCGCGATGGGCGTCCGGCACGGGCGCTACCTGAAGCAGCAGAAAGAGACGCCGCTTTCGAACCTGTTCGTGAGCATGCTCAACACGGTCGGGATCGAAACCGAGCAGTTCGCCGACAGCACGGGGCCGCTGGTCACCGACACGCATCGGCTCTTTTAGGCGAGGGCGCCAAGCGAGCGGCAACGCAAAGCAGGGATGGAGAAGGATCGCCACGAAAAGGCACAAGAAAGCACAAAAGGTGGGGATAGGCACAAGCGTTCAGGAACACACGAACTCCACGGTCATTTGTGAAGTCGCGACAGCAAACGCCCCGAGCGTGTTGATCTAGGATCGCTTCTCTTCGTGCCCCCTCGTGGCAATCGTAATCGTACGGTTCGCGGCTAGGCGTCCCACGCCACCGTACGCTGCGTCTGCTCTCCGAGCCCCGCGATGGAGAGCCGCATCTGCTGGCCGGGCCGCAGGTAGACGGGGGGCTTCTGGCCCAGCCCGACCCCCGGGGGGGTGCCGGTAGAGATGATGTCGCCCGGGTGCAGCGACATGAACCCGCTGAGGTAGCTCACTAGCTTGGCCACCCCGAACACCATCGTGCGGGTGTTGCCGTCTTGGTAGCGCCGGCCGTCGACCTCGAGCCACATGTCCAGGTTCTGCGGGTCGGCGACCTCGTCCTTCGTCACCAGGTAGGGGCCGAGCGGGGCGAAGGTGTCGCAGCTCTTTCCCTTGACCCACTGGCCGCAGCGTTCGAGCTGGTACTCGCGTTCCGAGAGGTCGTTCACCACGCAGTACCCCGCCACGTAGTTGAGCGCCTCCTGCTCGCTGACGTACTTCGCCGTTTCGCCGATGACGACCCCCAGCTCTACCTCCCAGTCCGACTTCTCCGAGCCCTTGGGGATCACCACGTCGTCGTTGGGGCCGACGATGGCGCTGGTGGCCTTCATGAACAGCACCGGCTCCGCGGGCACGTCCATGCCCGACTCGGCGGCGTGGTCGGAGTAGTTCAGGCCGATGCACATGAACTTGCCCACCCCCGCGACGCAGGGGCCCAGGCGGGTCGCCGGGTCCACGACCGGGAGTTTGTCGATCTCGTGCCGGCGCAGCCCGTCGAGCGACGCGCCGGACAACGCCTTGCCCGACACGTCTTCGATCACGCCCGCCAATGACCGCAGGGTGCCGTCGGTGTGCAGCAGGCCGGGCTTCTCTTGTCCGGGGGCGCCGTAGCGTAGGAGTTTCATGTTGCTCTCGCGGGTTGTAACGGATCTAGATGCACCAGCCGCCGTCGATCACGTGGATGGCGCCTGTGGTGAACGCAGACTCGTCTGAGGCGAGGTAGACGGCCAGCGACGCGACCTCTTCGGGCGTTCCGATCCGCCCCATCGGTTGCCGGGCGACAAACGCCTTGCGTGTTTCCTCGTAGTCTCCCTGGGCGCGGATCCGTTCTTCCAGCGAAGGGGATTGGACCGTGCCGGGACAGATGGCGTTGGCGCGGATCCCCTTGCCGACGAAGTCCGCGGCGATCGCCTTGGTGAGGCCGATGAGGGCCCCCTTGGAGGCGCCGTAGGCGAACCGGTTGGGGACGCCCGTGACGCTCGAGGCCACCGACGCCACGTTGACGATGCTGCCGCCGCCGCGGGCGAGCATCGCGGGCAAAAAGGCCCGCGTCACCTGGTAGGCGGACGTGACGTTCAGGTCGAACGAGCGGCGCCACGCATCGGCGGTGCAGTCGAGGATCGTGCCGTGGTGGACGTAGCCCGCGCAGTTGAACAACACATTGATTTCCCCCTCCTCGCTCGCCAAGCGGTCGATCGCCTGGACGTCGCACACGTCGAGGGTGGCGATCCGCAGGCGGGGCTCCTCTTGCTGCAGCCGCTGGAGCATCGGTTCGTTGATGTCGGTGGCCAGCACCTCGGCGCCCTCGCGACAAAACGCCAGGGCCGCCGCTCTGCCGATCCCCTGGCCCGCCGCGGTGGCGAGGACCTTCTTGCCTTCGAGTCGTTTGCTCATTGTCGTGTTCGCACCATGGATGAAGTCTGCACGTACGCCGCCCCTAGCCGCCGGTCTTGGCCCGCCACACGGGGCCGTCTGGGTAGCGGTACTGGTCGAGGGTCGACGGGTGGATCTCAGCGCTGTAGCCGGGGCTGTCGGGGGCCAGGTAGCGTCCGCCACGGACCACCGTGGGGTGCACGAAGTGTTCGTGCAGGTGGTCGACGTACTCCGCGACCCGGTTGTCTAGCGACGCGCCGACGCGGATGTAGTCGATCATGATTAGGTGGCTGACGTACTCGCACAGCCCTACGCCCCCGGCGTGCGGGCAGACGGGGACCCCGAACTTCTTGGCCAGCAGCAGCACGGCGAGCACCTCGTTCACGCTGCCGAGCCGGCAGCTATCGATCTGGCAGAACGAGACGGCGCGCATCTGCAGCAACTGCTTGAACACCACGCGGTTCTGGCACTGCTCGCCGGTCGCCACGCCGATCGGGGCGATCGCTTTGGCGATCTCTGCGTGACCGACGACGTCGTCGGGCGAGGTGGGCTCCTCGACCCACCACAGGTCGTACTCGGCCAGGGCCCGCACCCAATCGATCGCCTCGGCGACCTCCCAACGCTGGTTGGCGTCGACCATCAGCCGGCGGTCGGGGCCGATCTCTTCGCGGATGATCGCCGCGCGGCGGCGGTCGTCTTCCAGGTTGGCGCCCACCTTGAGCTTGAAGTGGTCCCAGCCCTCGGCGAGCGCGGCCCGGCACAGCTTCCGGATGCGGTCGTCGGAGTAGCCAAGCCACCCCGCGGAGGTGGTGTACGCCGGAAACCCAGACTCCAGCATCTGCGCTTCACGCGCCGGCTTGGTCGCCTCGTTGGCCTGGACGATCTGCAGCGCCTCGGCCCGGGTGAGGGCGTTGTCGAGGTAGCGGAAGTCGATGCAGTCCACCAGTTGCTGCGGCGACAGGTCGCACACCAGCTTCCACAGCGGCTTCCCCTCGGCCCTCGCCCACAGGTCCCACACCACGTTGAGCAGCGCCGCGGCCGCCAGGTGCACGACCCCCTTCTCGGGCCCCAGCCACCGCATCTGCGAGTCATTGGTCACCCTCCGCCAGGTTCCTGAAAAATCGCCGACCAGCTCCTCGAGCGTCCAGCCAACGACCTGATCGGCGAGCGCCCTCACCGCGGCGACGCAGAGGTCGGTCCCCCGCCCCAGCGTGAAGGTAAGCCCGTGGCCCACCAGGTCGGGGCGGTTGGTCGCCAGCGTGACGTACGCGGCGGAATAGTCGGGGTCGGTGTGCATGGCGTCCGAGCCGTGCGCTTCTTCCGACGTCGGGAACCGGAGGTCGATGACCTCGCAGGCGGTGATACGAATCGCTTGGGTCATGGTCGTGCTGGTCGCCCGCTGCCGCGGGACGGTTCGAACTGTGTGTGTGGCTCTGCTTGGCGGTTGAACGGGCCCGGCGCCCGCTGCGTGGCGTTTGCAAGGGTTCAATGGATGAACCTGGCTTATGCCGTTGTCCGGCCGCCGCGGGTATTCACCATGAACCCGTACACCGCGACGAACACAAAGCAGGCCGCCGGCAGCATGAACGAGGCGCGGACCGCGGTGGTGGGGTCGCCCCAGAAGCCGCTCCCCCAGTCGATCACGTACCCCTGCAGCGGCGGCATCAACGCACCGCCGACGATCGCGAAGATCAAGCCCGCGGAGCCCAGCTTGGCGTCGTCGACGGTAAGCCCATCCAGCGCGATGCCGTAGATGGTGGGGAACATCGCGGCCATGCAGGTAGAGACCAGCACCAGGCTGATAATGCCGGCCTGGGCCGGCAGCACCACCGACCCCAGGCTGAACGCGATCCCGCCGATCGCCAACACCCCCAGCAGCAGCCCCGGGCGGACGAAGCCCAACACGTAGGTCCAGACAAAGCGGCTGCAGAGGAACAGGCACATGCCGGCGATGTTGTACCACTGCGCCGCCGACGCCGTGACGCCCAAGACGCTCATGCCGTACTCGATGATGTTGGTCCAGCACATGATTTGCGCGCCAACGTACAGCCCCTGCGCGAGCACCCCCCCCAGGTACTTGAAGGTCGCCAGGTTCGCCAGCGTTTCGGTCAGGTGGATGGGGTCTTCGCTGTGCCCGGTGTGCGGCATGTGCGAGAACAGGAACGCGATCAAGACGCCGAGCACCACGATGGCGATCGCCACGTACGGCACGCGGATGACCCCCAGGTCGTGCGTCCTGAGGGCCGCGTACGCTTCGGGCTCCTCTACCGAGAACGTCTCCATGGCCGCCGACACGTTCTGGCCGATCTCGCCGGGCGAGATCCCCATTTCCTTGTACTGAGGGTTCGCGTCGATATGCTGCTGGCGGAACTCGTTCACCTGCAGGTTGGGCAGCACCAGCACGGCCGCGACAAACATGCCCGTCAGCGAGCCCACGGGATTAAACGCTTGGGCCAGGTTCAGCCGACGCGTCGCGGTACGCAGGTCGCCCATCGAGAGGATGTAGGGGTTGGCCGAGGTCTCCAAGAACGCCAGGCCGAACGTGATGATGTAGAAGCAGCCAAGAAACAGCCAGTAGTTCTGGCTGATGCTCGCCGGGATGAACAGCAGCGCCCCGATGGCGTACAGCGCCAATCCGATGACGATGCCCGCCTTGAACGAGATCTTGCGGATCACCAACGCGGCGGGGATGGCCATCGTGGCGTAGCCGCCGTAGAAGGCCATCTGCACCAGGTTGCCCTGCCAAGCGGGCAACTGAAAAATCTGCTGAAACGACTTGACCATCGGGTTGGTCACGTCGTTCGCAAACCCCCACAGGGCGAACAGCGAGGTAACTAAGATAAAGGGGAAAACGTACCGCGGCGAGACGACCTGAGGCGCTGCTGTTTGAGACGCCGCGTCCGCGCGTGCGGCCGTAACTTCTGCGTCACCCGCGGCCGTCGGATGGATTGAGTTTGCCAAATGTCTTGCCCTGGTTGAGAAGAAGCGAATTGCTCAGGTCGCAACAGTATAGCAAGCAGCCTCGGCGAGCGCCACTCACGGGGGCGCCGGCCCCGAGCCGAGGTTGCAGCCCAACGCGGCCGGCGCCCTGATGGCGCGGCGTGCTGAAACAGGCTTCTTCCGCCGGGGCGCACCCAAACCTTTGGCGAGAGTACGAGGGCCCCAAGCTGCGTCAGGCAGAGCCTGACCCGCGGGGTTCCTTGCTTAAGTTGCGGGTCGGATGCACACGAGCTGCTCTTTCCGCTGGTCGCCGGAACCGACGCCCACGCGCAGGAACAGGTCGCTGCCGCTTACCGCGGGGCTGGCGTAGCAGTCGTCCCCCAGCGGGTTGCGGGCGACCTCGTGGTAGCCCTCGGAGCTCGCCTCGAAGACGACCGTTTCGCCGGAGAGGTTGGGGACGTAGACCAGGTTGCCGCTGAGGATGGGGGAGGCGCTGAAGGCGCCGCCGATCCGCTGCTTCCACTTCACCGCGCCGGTGGCCGCGTCCCAGCACCAGCCGATCCCCTCGTCGGTCACGGCGAACAGGTTCCCTCCCGCCAGCAGCATCGAGGGCTCGTAGACCTTGGTGTTGTTGCTCCAGAGGGTCTCGCCCGTGCCGTCGCCGGCGACGCAGACCGTTTGCCGGGCGGGGAAGCCGCCGCTGGCGAAGATCTCGGTCCCGTTGGTGATCGGCGTGCCGCAGGTGGCCTCGGAGATCGCCTGGCAGGTCCACAGCTCCTCGCCGGTCGCGGGGTCGTAGCTGGCGAGTTTGTCGCCGCCGGTGATCACCAGTTGGTCGCGGCCGGCGATCGTGGCCAGCAGGGCCGACGAGTAGGTGTCGATGTTCGCCCGTTTGCGGCGCCAGACGATCTCGCCCGACTCGCGGTCGAGCGCGGCGATGAACGCGCCGCCGGCGTTGTCGGCCGGCACGATCACCAACGACCGGTACAGCACCGGCGACGGGGCGTAGCCGAACTTGGGGCGGAACGCGCCCAGCTCTTGCTGCCACGCCTGCTTGCCCGCGGTGTCGAGCGCGGTGGCGACGATCTTGCCGTCGTTCAGGAAGGTGGCGAACACGCGCTCGCCGTCGCTGGCCAGCGTGCCGTTGGCGTTGGACCCCTTCTGGTGCACCTGGCGGTCGCTCGGGAAGCCCCCTTCGTGGACCGTGGTCTCCCAACGCTTCTGGCCGGTCGCCCGGTCGTAGGCCAGCACCACCTGGCGGTCGGGGCCGGTAACCGCCGAGGCGAGGTAGATGGTGTCCCCAATGACGATCGGCGACGAGTGGCCGCGGCCCGGCACGTCTGCCTTCCAGGCGATGTTGGTCGAGGCGTCCCACTGGGTGGCCAGCCCGGTGGCGTTCGTGGCGCCGTCGATGGTCGCCCCCCGCCACTGCGGCCAGTCGGCCGCCGAGAACTCGAGCGGCTTAACGCTGTCATTGGAGGCCGCGACGGCGGTCACCTCGACCACCTGAACCGGGGGGCCTTGCCCGCAGCCAGCGAAAGCGAGCAATCCGCCGGCGATCGTGCGGAGCAGGGCAGACGGGGGGTAGCGTTTGATCAAAGGTATTCCGCTGGGTAGGGGACAACCGGGGCTGGGTTTTGGTAGGGTAGGCGCCTCGAAGGATCTTAGCAGCCGGTCGAAGAACGGATTGGCAGGCGGTTTTCGAGGACGCGGGGCGCTGCAACGCCGGCGCCCCGCGTCCTCGCGTCCCCCACCCTCAATAACGCAGCCGAGCCGCAGGATTCAACAGGCCTCGCGAGGCGTCGCGACGATTGCTCCAAGAAATATCCCCGCTGCCTCGCGGCCGACAAGCGTCGGCGGGCTTTCGCGGAGCCGTTTAGACATGGGTTGGGCGCCCAGAGCGGCCTTCCCCCACGGCCGGGGGGAAAACTTGGCTAGGCTCGCCTGGACCCCTGGGCTGGCGACGGGGGTTTGGTGGGTTAGGCTAGTCCGCATCGGCTCGGTTTGGTTCCATCCCGTCCCCTCTTCGAAATAGCTCCTATGGCCGCACTCCCCCGTCGACAGTTTCTTTCGCAGTCCGCCGCGGTTGCCGGCGCCTGGGGCGCCGCCAGCGGCCTGGCGCAGGCCGCCTCGCAGGAAGGGGCCGGTCCGCCCGCGGCGGGGCGCCAGTTCTACGAGTGGCGGTCGATGCGCCTGGCCGGGGCGTCGCAGCAGGCTCGGGTGCTGGAGTACCTAAAGTCCGCGGCGCTACCCGCCTGGGGCCGGTTGGGGATCGGCCCCGTGGGGGTGTTCACCGAGATCGGCCCGCAGGCCGGCAGCGACGTGCACGTGCTGCTGACGTTTGACACGCACGAGCAGTTGCTCGGCGAGCGCACCGGCCTCGAAGCAGACGCCCCCTACCGCGACGCCGCGGCCGGCTACCTGGCGGCGGGGAAGGACGACCCCGCGTTCGGGCAGATCGACAGCTCGCTGCTCGTCGCATTTGCAGGTCAGCCGAAGCTGCAGACCCCGCGCCAGCGGCCGCGGGTGCTGGAGCTGCGGACCTACCACAGCCACAGCGAGGCCAAGGCGCGTCGCAAGGTAGAGATGTTCAACGAAGGCGAGATCCCGATCTTCCGCAAGGCGGGGTTCGAGACGGTGTTCTTCGGCGAGTCGCTGATCGGCCCCGGGCTGCCCAACCTGAAGTACATGCTGGCCGCCGACGACATGACGGCCAACGAGGCGGGCTGGAAGGGGTTCATCGGCCACCCCGACTGGGCGGCGATGAAAGACCTGCCGCGCTACGCCGACACGGTGTCTAAGATCGAGAAGTTGTTCTTGAAGCCGGCGGCGTTCTCGCAGGTCTAGCGGGCGGTTGGGGATCGGGGGCGAGCGGTCGAGCGACAGAACGACAGAACGCAAAGGAGGGCAGCGATGCGCATTCTGGCAATGTTGATGGCGTGCTTTGTCTCGTCGGCGACTACCGGCTGGTCGCAGTCGGCGCGACCAGAGATGGCCGCGGCGATCGACAAGCAGTGGGGGTCGCTCCCGGCAGAAATCTCGGGGCCCTACCGGTACGCCTACTCGGCAGACGGCTACAACCAGGACCGCGATGACGTGGCGGGTTCAGCCATGGCCGTGGCCATCTTCGACCGCGCCGGCAAGGCCGACCGGATCGCTCACTTCCACTTCAACACCAATTTCGGCGGTGCGCCCTCGCACGCCCAGGAGCACCGCAAGAGCGCGCTGCAAACGGCCGTTCTCTTCGGCATCATTGAAGAGGAGAATGGCAACGACGCCTTCTTCGACGTCGCCCGGTCTCCACAAGAACGCCTAGACGCCATCGACCACTTTGCCGGGGAGATCAAGAAGACAAAGGCCTCCGACCCGCTCATGGTTGTCTGCGCCGGCGGCGTGCAGACGGTGTACCTGGCCGTTGAGGAGGCCATTGCCCAGGGCGCCACGGAAGAAGCGCTCCGGAGCACGACCTTCTTCTCCCACAGCGACGCGAACGAGAAGACGAAGAGAGACGACCACGAGGACTACCGTAACAACTGGCAGAATCTGAAGACGCTCGCTCCCGCTTCCCGCTTCATCGACTACCGCTCTCCCCTGGTGAACGCCCGGCGTACCGGCGGGGTGCAGCCCTCGCAGAACTCATCGGCCTGGAACCAGGGGCCCCGCGGGGGCAAGGGGCAAGGGGTCAAGGACTGGCAGTGGTTGGCTGACTACGGAGACGCCGTCCAGGGGTTCGGGTTCTCTGGGACCAAGGGGGAGTGGCTGCTGACCCGCTTGAAGGCCGCCGGCGCCCCCGAGCTTGGGCATAACGCGAACGCCGAGGGGGACGCCTCTGATGCAGCGATGGTGTACGTGCTAATGGGGGGCCAAACAGACGCCACGATGGACGAGATCAAGACCTTCTTCTGCGGGCCAGAACCCAGCGCAGACGAGTAGCCCACACGGGTCGTGACCCCGAACGTGCCGGCGCAGCAGCGGCTTATTGCAGCGGGGCGACGTTGGCCGCCACGAGCGTTGTGAGCAGGCCGACGGTCCCCATGATCGCCAGCAGCGGGGTCCAGGTCTTGAGCGACTCGACCTCGGTCAGGCCCCCCATCTTGCAGTAGATCCAGAACCCGCTGTCGTTCATCCACGAGCCCACCAGCGAGCCCGCGCCGATGGCGGCCGCCAGATAGACGGGGTGGAACGGCAACGCCGCCAGCCCCGTGTCGGAGAGCGCGCCGGCCAGCAGCGCGCTGGTGGTGGTCATGGCCACGGTGCTGGAGCCCTGGCTGAACTTGAGCAGCGAGGCGGTGGCGAACGCCATCACCAGCAGCAGCTCGCCCTTGTCGGCCAGTTGCGAAACGTCGCCCAACTGCTGGGTGATCACGCCGCCGATCCCCGCCGCGGCCAGCATCGCGCCGAACGCGCCCCCCGCGGCCGTGATGAGGATGATGACCGCGGCGCTGCCCAGCGACTCTTCGACCAGTTCCGCGACCTGGCGCCGCGTCGGCCGCCGCATGGCGACCAGCAGCGTGAGCGCGACCGCGGCCGAGGCGATGAGCGCCAGGCTGGGGTTTCCGACCAGCGCCCCGTAGGGGGCGGACCTGGCGGCGAAGCTGGCCGGGTCGGCGTCCTTTGCGAGGTAGCTCGAAAGCGCGCCGGTGGCGATCATCAGCACCGGCAGCACCACCGGCAACAGCGCAGGGATCAGGCGTGGGAGGGGGAGCGTGGCCGGCTCGTCGGTCTCCGGCGGTTCGTCGTCACCCGCGAAGGGGCGCATGGCGATCGGCATCCGCCGGTTGCACCACGCGGTGAACGCGAGCCCCGCGACCGCCATCGGCACGCCGATGACCGAGCCCACCAGCATCATCATGCCGAAGCCGACCGATAGCTCCTCGGCGGCCGCGACCGGCCCGGGGGTGGGGGGCACCATCGTGTGGGTGACTACGCCGCCGGCGCAGATCGCCATCAGGTACTTCAGGTAGTCGCGGTGCGTCTGCTTGTAGAGCGACCGCGCCAGGGGCGCCAGCAAGAAGAAGACCGTGTCGAAGAAGACCGGCGCCGAGAGGAAGAACCCGCTCGCTGCCAGCGCCGTGCTGGAACGCTTGGGCCCGAACAGGCGCAGCATGGCCTGCACGATGCGGTCGGCAGCGCCCGAGTCGAGCATGCACCGCCCGATGACCGCCGCCATCGCGATGATGACGGCGATCTTGCCCGCGCTCTCGCCCAACGCCTTGGTGAGCCGCGGCACCACGTCGGCCGGGTCGCCGGGGCTCAGCAGGCTCACTACCAGCGCAGCGCAGATGAGCGCCACAAAGGCGTGCAGCTTCAGGCCGATCATCAGGCCGAGCACCGTGACGATGCCGACCGCGAAGATCGCCAGCGGGGGGAGTTCGGGCATCGGCTATTCTCCGGAGAGGATGCTTTCGGCGTACGCCGGCTCGCCGGTGAGCGCGTTGTAGAACGTGAAGGTCACGATCGGCTTGGGGTAAGCGATGGCGCGCGTCCCACCTAATTCGACCGGGTTGTTCAGCACATTGGTGACCCGCGCCACGCAGTAGTGGGGAAACATCCGCTGATCGCGGGGGATGTCGTCCCAGGCAGTGGTGGACCAACGCACCTCGCACGGGCGCGGACCGTGCTGGAAGGCGCCGTTCAGCGGGCGGTCCCCTTCGTCGCTGAGGCGGTGGTTGACGGAGTTGTGGGGCCCCGCGGCGAACTCCCAGACTTTGTCGGTGATCTTCACGGCGAAGCTGTTGTGGAGGTCGCCGGTGAGCACGAACACCGGCTTGCCGAGGGCGTCCCAGGCGTCAATCAGGCGTTCGCGTTCGTCCAAGAAGGCGGTCCAGGCGTCGTCCTTAGTCGCGGCGTCGAAGTGGTGGCCGCCGCCCCCGACGTGGGGGACCATGAAGTTGACGGACGAGACCACAAAGAAGAAATCGGCGTCGCTCGCCTGCATCGCCCGCAGCAGCCAGTCTGCCTGCTGATTGCCCAGCATCGAGAGGCCCGGCTTGTCGGGACGCTGGAGGTCGTGCAACTGGCGGTGCGAGCGTGTGTCGAGCAGGAAGAACTCGCAATTGCCCACGCGGAAAGCCCCGTACGAGCGGCGGCCGATCGTGTACGCGCTCTCGCCGGTCGCGGACGCGGCAGGCGTGATCCGCAGCCGGTGGGGGTCGATCACCTTCACGATGTCGTACACCCTCGCGTTGGGGTCGCCCCCGACCACGTCCCCGGTCGGAACGTCCTTGACCCCCGAGTCGGGCGTGCCCCATAGCACGTGCAGGTTGCCGGCCTGACGCAGGTCGAGCCGCGAAAAATCAGCGTCTGGGTCGAACAAAACGTCGCTCCCGTCGGCCAGGCGGCAGCGCCCGAACTGGACGGGTTGCTGGTGAACGGCCGGCGTGCTCCAGCCGAGGTAGTCGAACCAACCGGCGATTGCAATGTCGCGGAACACGCTGCGGCGGTTGCGGTACCCGGTCTCGCCGCTGGCGATGATGTCGTTCACCAGTTCGTGGTCGTCGAACGTAAAGTAGCTCGGCACACGGCGGTGCCACGCGCGCAGGTTCTGCGCTCGCGCGGCGTAGGTCTTGTAATTCTGCCACACACCGCAGACCTGGGGCATGACGTCGACGATCGCGGGCGACTTCTCATGCGTCAGCCCCACTTGACGGCGCCAGGCCTCGGGGGGGTAGTCGCGGTCTTCCTCGTAAATCCAGTCGCCGTTGAGGATCGCGAAATCGACCTTGCCGGCGACGTCCCGGTTGAGCGTGTCGAAAGCCGGCAGCGTCGGCCCGAGCCCGTCAGTTGGGCTTTGGTTGTTGCAGCAGGCGAACTGGAATGAAAAGTTGAACAGCCCCTCGGGGTTGAGCTCGGGGTCCTTCAATTCCTGAGGGTCCGGGAGCGTATGGAAGTCGCCGGCGGGAAACTGCCGGCGACCATCGACGTAGACGGCGTAGTCGTACTGCGCGTCCGGGGCCAGACCCTTGAGCTGGACGACACCGCACAGGTCGTGCTCGATCGTCGTGGCGACCGCCGCCGAACTTCTCCAGCCGCCAACGCCTCGCGTGTCGCGGTATTTGACCATCAGCTCGGCGGGACGCGTGGTCCGCGCCCACACGGTCATCCCATGGCTTCTGGGCCGGCCGAGCATCGGTCCGTGCGACATCGTAGCGGTGGCTTGTTCGGCGCCCGCGGCCGGGGCCCCCGAATCGTCCGCGTACGCAGCCGCGGTGTTGGCCAGCCAGCCGAGCGAAAAGGGGAGCAGCCAGAGCGGGAGTGAACGAGTACGCATCGGGCGGTCCCGTTGGCGGTGAAGAGCGGTTGGACGGGTGGGGATCGAGAAGCGACAAGGAACCGGCCGGGCAGGCGCATCCTTGCCAAGACCCGCAAGTCGAAAGTAGTCTAACCGAAACGTCAGTCGCATTCTCTAGATTCTTTTCCGCTTGTCATCAGTCCGCGTTCGCGTCGCCCCGCTCCGCCCATGAAGATCAGCCGCGTTACGCCGCTAGTGCTGGGGACCCCTTGGCGCGACCTGACTTTCGTCAAGGTAGAGACCGACGAGGGGCTGGTTGGCTACGGCGAAGCCCGGGCGCTGAACCGAACCGAGTCGCTGCTTGGGTACCTGAAGGAAACGACGCCCCGCCACCTCTTGGGGAGCGACCCGATGCGGATCGAGGCGCTGGTTCACAAGCTCTCCCGAAACGACTTCGGGCGCCCCGGTGAGGTAGTGATGACCGGCATCGCGGTCATCGAGATGGCTTGCTGGGACATCATGGGCAAGGCCCTGGGGCTGCCGGTATACGCGCTGCTCGGGGGCGCCGTGCGCGATCGGATCAAGGCCTACGCCAACGGCTGGTACAAGGTCGAGCGGACGCCGGACGAGTTCCAGCAGGCGGCCCGGACCGCGGTGGCCCGCGGCTACCGCGCATTGAAGTTCGACCCCTTTGGCCCAGGATTCTACGAACTCGAGCGGAGCGAGCGGTTGCGGTCGGTCGCGCTGGTCGAGGCGGTCCGCGACGCGGTGGGGCCCGACGTTGAGTTGCTGATTGAGATGCACGGCCGGTTCAGCCCGCCGACCGCGATCGCGCTGGCGCGCGACCTGGCGCGGTTCGACCCCGGCTGGTTCGAAGAGCCCGTGCCGCCGGAGAACCTCCGCACCCTGAAGAAGGTGGCCGACGCGATCCGCCCGCTCGGCGTGCCGGTGGCCGTGGGCGAGCGCATGCACACGCCGCACGAGTTCGCGGAGCTGCTGGAGTTGCAAGCGGCCGACGTGCTTCAGGTAGACATCACCCACTACGGCGGCCTGCTGAACACCAAGAAGCTGGCCGGCTGGGCGGACGCCTACTACCTGCAGATGGCGCCCCACAACGTCGGGGGGCCGGTCTCTACGGTCGCCGCACTCCACCTGGCCGCCTGCACCACCAACTTCCGCATCCAAGAAAACTTCAACGACTTCGACGAGCCGTACGTGCTGGACGCGGCGCCGGGGCTGCCCGCACTCGACACAGACGGCTGCTTCCCGCTGCCGCAGGGGCCGGGACTAGGGTTAGAGGTCGACGAGGCGCTCATCGCCGAACACCCACAGCAGACAGCCCACTTCAACCTCTTCGCAGACAACTGGCAAAAGCGCGAAGGCGCCAGATAGTTCACCGCCGACCCACGACCCCGGTACGACCATGCGACTGGTGCAGTTGCTCGACGCACAAGACCAGCAGCGCGTCGCCCTAGTGGCTGGCGACCGCTTGCGTCTTTGCCAGTCAAGCGCCAACGTCGCCGAATTAGCCACCCGCGCCTACACGGAGGGAATCGACCTGAGCACGCTGATCGACAGCCTCGTCACGGACGACTCGCTGTCGTACGACGAAGCGATCGCCCAGCGCCGGCTGCTCCCCCCCGTCTCACACCGCGACCCGGCCCACCAGTGGGTGACCGGAACGGGGCTGACCCACCTGGGGAGTGCCAGCGCCCGCGACAAGATGCACGCGGCCCAGGGCAACCACCATGCCGACGAGACCGACACGATGCGGCTGTTCCGCTGGGGCGTCGAGGGGGGCAAGCCGCCGGACGGCGGGGTGAGCGTGCAGCCCGAGTGGTTCTACAAGGGGGACGGCGACTGCGTTGCGCCCCCCGAGCACCCGCTCGCGTCGCCTGCGTTCGCGCTCGACGGTGGTGAGGAAGCCGAGCTCGTGGGGCTGTATGCGATCGCCCCCGATGGCGTGGTCGTAAGGATCGGCTTCGCGATTGGCAACGAGTTCGCCGACCACGTGATGGAGCGACAGAACTACCTTTACCTAGCCCACTCGAAGCTGCGCCCCTGCTCGTTCGGTCCCGAGCTGCTGGTCGGCGACGCGCCGGAGTCGATCGAGGGGAGCGTAGCGATCCGCCGCGGCGGCGAAACGGTTTGGTCCGCGACGTTCCTGACCGGTGCTGCAAACATGGCGTATGAGCTCCACAGCCTCGAGCACCACCATTTCAAGTATTCCTCCTTCCGCCGCCCCGGCGATGTACACTGTCACTTCTTCGGCACCGCCACGCTCAGCTTCGCCGCGGGCGTGCGGGCCGAGCCGGGAGACGTGTTCGAGGTCAGCGCGCCGGGGTTCGGCAAGCCGCTGCGCAATCCACTAGCTGTCGAGTCTGATCCAGACCGCACGACCGCGGTACACCCCTGCCGCTAGCCAACACCAGAGCTCAACCCATGACGATGCATCTCAAAGTCTTTCACGCAATTCGAGTCCGCAGGAGCGCGATCATGCTCGCAATGCTCGCGTCAATGACGCTCAACGCTCCGGTCGGGGCGGAGCAACTCGACGTCTGGCTCGGCACCTCAACGCCCCCGGCGGGCCGCAGCCGCGGCATTTATCACGCGACGTTGAATGACAGAACCGGCGCCCTCTCGAAAGCCCGCTTGGTCGCCGAGGTCGCCGAGCCCGGCTTCTTGGCGCTCCACCCGTCGCTGCCGGTGCTGTACGCCGCGGCGACGGTCGACGGCGCCCCGTCGGTCGTCGCGTATAGGATTGCGGGATCAGGGGAGCAGGCAAATCTGCAAAAGATCGGCGCCCAGCCCATCGGCGACGGCGGCGCAGCGCACCTGTCGGTCGATCGGACCGGGAAGGTTCTGATGACCGCGCAGTACGGCGGCGGATCGGTGGCCGTGTTCCCGCTCTCGGGCGACGGCGCCGTCGGGCCGCGCTCGCAACTGATCGAGCACGAAGGCGGCTCAGGCGTAGTCGCCGACCGCCAAGACGCCCCCCACCCGCACATGGCGCGGGTCTCCCCCGACAACCGATTCCTACTTGTCCCCGACCTCGGCGCCGACCGCGTTTACATTTACCAGCTCGATCCCAACAAAGCACAGCTCACGCCCAGCGGCGCCGTTCAAACTCCCCCCGGCGGCGGGCCTCGGCACTTGGCGTTCCACCCGAACGGGAAGTGGGCTTACTTGGTCAACGAGCTGGCGATGACCCTCTCCCTGCTCGACTGCGACTGGGATGCGGGCAAGCTGTCGGTCAAGCAGACCGCCCCTACCCTCAGCCCAGAGCAGATCGCCGGCGAACGCTTCAACAGCGGCTCAGACGTGTGCGTCCACCCTTCCGGTAAGTACGTTTACTCCGCCAACCGCGGCCACGACACCATCACCGCGTTCAAGGCCGATCCGTCCTCCGGCGCGCTCAGCCTGATCGGGCAAGTGCCGGTCCGCGGCGCCCACCCGCGCAATTTCAACCTCGACCCCTCGGGCCGCTGGCTGCTGGCGGCCGGGCGCGACAGCAACACGCTGGCGGTTTTCGCCATCGACCCGTCGACCGGCGCGTTGCAGTTCACCGGCACGGTCGCGGACGTGCCGGGCCCCATTTGTGTGGTGTTCGGCGCAGATCGCGCGGCTCCGTGAAAAGACCTCTCGCAGAGGCGCGGAGACGCAGAGGATTTGGCGTTCAATGACCAATGAACGCCACTCGACCGGACCGGGCTTTGCGACGGTCTCGGCCAGAAGATTGAACCGTTCTATCTCTGCGTCTCTGCGTCTCTGCGAGAGGAAACCGGTCTTGGCTTGGCGCCCCGCCTACGGCGCCGGCGGGAAGCGTAACTCGCGCTGGTAGACCTTGCCGCCGGCCACGGCGCAAAGCGTTGAGCTGTCCCCCTTCCAGAACAGCGCAGTGATCGGCTTCTGGTTCGGAGGATTGATGAAGAGCCGGAGCCGGCCCTCGCTGTCGAGGTACTGAATGCCCGCGGCGGTAGCGCAGTAGGTCCAGCCGCGGGGGTCGGCGGTCATCGCCGTGACGCGGGGCGTCTCTTCTCCTCTGGCGGCCTGCACCGCGAGCTGGGGGTGATGCGCGCCGATATCAACCGTCGCCGAGCCGGCCGAAGCGGGCGCCGGCTCGCCGGAGGGCCGCCAACCCTTGCCCGGCACCACCACGCAGTCTTCGCTCGGCTGGCGCTCGCGCGCCGCGATCGGCTGGGGGTAGTCGCGCCACAGCCACCGCATGGCTTGCGGCATGATCGCTCGCCCGTGCTCGGGGCTGTGCCCGCCGTCTCCCCAGTCGTGGGCGACGTCGTAGCCGGCCCACTCCAGCGAGCTGAGCATCGTCTGGTTGGCCAAGAACCAGTTGCCGGCAAAGTTGTTCAAGTCATTGCTGCCGTCCGCCAAGTAAACGCGGATCGGCTTGGGCTCGGTCTTGCGCACCAGAGCTTCGAGGTTGTGGCCGCCGCGTAGGTCGGTGAAGCTGCCGATGGTGCTCAGCACCCGCCGGAACGCGTCGGGACGCTCCCACGCGGCGTTGAGGGCGCAGTGCCCGCCCGAGCTGGCGCCGGCGATGCAGCGGTCGTTGGGGTTGTCCGACAAGCTGTACGACTTGCCGACTTCGGGCAGCAGCTCTTCGATCAGCATCCGCGCGTAGCGTCCACCCGGCGAGTCGTACTCGAAGCTGCGGTTCTTCTTGCCGCCCGGCAGCACGCCGGGGTTCACAAAGATGCCGATTGTCTTGGGCATCTCGCCCGCCGCGATCAACTTGTCCATCACCTCGGGCAGCCGCCAGCCCTTGGCCATCCCCAGGCCGTCCTGCACCACCAGCACGCACGCCGGTTGGGCGGAGTCGTAACCCTCGGGCACATACACCCAGTACTCGCGGGTGGTGTCTGGGTAGACCTCGCTGTGAAATGTGACGGGCCCCTCGATCCGCGACGGCTCGCCAACGCAGACCGACACCAGCAGCAAGAACAAGAACGAAGCGCGTAGGGCCATGGGGGTCTCGGTGCGGGAGGATGGGTTCTGGGTCGCCTGCCGCGCCTCTTAGGGCCGACCGCCGGCCACGGAGGGTGCAGAAGAGGATCGCGATCCAGCAGGGCGACGGGCGCGGCCTCTAGCCGCAGAGCAGAGCCGGATACTAACCCCTAGGAATCCTGCTCGCAATCGTTTTTCGCAAGAGAACCCCTGTTTTCCCTACGCGCCCAACCGACGGGTGCTTCCGCATGCGCGGTGTGCTCCCGCCGCCTATTGCCGCTTTCTGCGCGGTTCCCCCGGGTCCGGTTGCCGGAGTTCTGGACAGCGGCTGATTTCGGCCCGACAATACGGCCTCTGCCCCGATCGGATGATAGTCTTTAGGGTCGCTGCTTGGGCGGGCTCTCCGACGGGTGATCGACCTCTCATCTTATACCTTTGTTGGAGCACACCCGGCATGTCTGCAGAACGTTTGCGAAACTCGCTGCTGCCCGCGTTGTTCTTGGCCCTGGCGGTTTCTTTCGCCCCGGGCCTGGCGTGGGCGCAGGACGCGGCGCCTTCCACCATGACCGCGGCCGACGCCAACGCGCCCGCCGCGGCGATCCGCGCCGCGGGGCAGGCGTTTGTTGTCGCGTTCAATCGCCAGGACGCCAAAGGGGTCGCCGCCCTGTGGACGGCCGACGGCGAGTACGTTGACGAGCAGGGCGTCCAGACCGTGGGACGCGACGCGATCGAGAAACAGTACGCCGATTTCTTCGCGGCCAACCCCGGCGCCCGCATCGAGATCGTGATGCAGTCGGTCAAGCAGATCACCCCCGACGCGGCGCTCGAGAGCGGGTCGTCGACCCTCCTGCTCGCCAAGCCGGCCGGCGCGACGTCGCGGGGGCAGTACGTTGCCGCCCACGCGAAGCAGGACGGCAAGTGGCTGATGGCCAGCGTCCGCGAGACTCCCGCCGTCGACGTTGCGCCGGCAAACGCCAACCTCAGCGACCTCGCGTGGCTCACCGGCCGGTGGGCCGCCGACAAGGGGTCGACCCACATCGAGATCGCCTTCGACCCAGTCGCCGACGGCAGGTTCCTGCTCGGCCAGACCACGCTCAGCACCGACCAGGGGTCCTCCTCCGGCGGGACGCAGGTCGTGGGACGCGACCCGCTCACCGGGCAGCTCGTCTCTTGGTTCTTCAACACCGACGGCGGCCACGGCTTCGGCGTGTGGTCGCGGGACGGCGACCGCTGGCTCGTGCGGACCGTCGGCGTCACCGGCCAAGGCGCCCCCACCCGGGCCACCAACATCCTCTACAACGCCGACGACAAGGTTCACTCCTGGCAGTCGGTGGATCGCTCGTTGGCCAATCAACCCCTGAGCGACACCGAAGAAGTTGTGATCGAACGCGTCTCGAATGACGCCGCGAAACCGAAGTAGCCTAGCGCGTTCGCTAGCCCCCTGTTCTCCCCCGGCAACCGGCCGCAATCAAACTTCCCAAGCCACCCCGTCGAGGCCCTCACCATGAAACGCTCTCTCACCGTCGCAATTGCTAGCTTGGCGTTGCTCACTTCCGGCGTCGACCTCTCGTTCGCCCGCGGCTTTGGCGGCGGCGGCGGGGGGGGCTTCCGCGGTGGCGGCGGAGGCGGCGGCGGTTTCGGCGGGGGCGGAGGTGGCGGCTTCGGCGGCGGCGGCAGCCGGGGCGGCTTTAGCGGAGGGGGCGGTGGTGGCTTCGGAGGCGGCGGAGGGGGTGTCGGCGGTGGCGGATTCGGTGGCGGCGGAGGAGGTCTCGGCGGTGGATTCGGTGGAGGTGGTGGAGGTCTGGGTGGCGGAGGCTTTGGAGGAGCCGGCGGAGCGGGCGCGGGGGGATTCGGCGGGGATAGGGGAGAGCTGGGCGGCGGTGGCGGCGGGCTCGGCGGCGGTGAGTTCGGCGGCGGCGCTCGCGCCGGCGGCGACGCCGCCGGTCTTGGCGGTCGTGGGGCCGGCGGCCAGGGCGGCGGGCTTGGCGAAGGGGGATTCGGCGGCGCGGCGCCTTCGTCGTCGCGGCTCAATTCCTTCCTCGGGCTCCCCACCGACTCTGGCCTCGCAGCGGGCGCCGGCGGCAGGGCGGGTTTCGCGGCCGGGCCCAACGGCGCCGCCGCGGGGCGTGAGGGCGCCGCGGGGGGGGTCTACGAAGGGCCGAATGGAGCAACCGTGGCCCACGGATCGGCCGGCGCCCAGGGCGCCGTGGTCGGCCCCAACCGCGCGGCTGCCGGCGGCGTCAACGCCCGGGGGACCGTGGTCCAAGGACCCGAAGGGAACGTCTACGCCCACGGCAACGTATCGGAACGCGGCGTAGCGGCCGGCCCCAACGGTGTGGCCGGCGGATCGCGTGAAGCGGGCGGCTCGGCCGTGGTGGGGCAGGGGGGCAACGCGTACGCCCGCGGCGGCGCGGCAGAACGCGGTTTCGCCGCCGGGCCTAACGGCGTCGCGGCCGGGGGCCGCGCAGCGGGGGGGGCGGTGGTGCGTGGTTCTGACGGGGTTTACGCCCACGGCGCCGTTGCCGGCCGCGGCTACGCGGTCGGGGCCGCCGGGGTCGGCACCTGGCATTGCAGCGCGGCCGACCTACGGGTGCAGGGCAACTACGTCCGTGCCGGCTACAACCATTACGGCGCGTTCGGTCGCGACTGGTACGCCCGCTACCCGGGCGCCTGGCGCCCACGCGGGTACGCCGCGGGGGTCTGGACCGCCGCTACGTGGGGCGCGCTGAACAACTGGTTCGCCGCAGACTGGTACCCGATGCCCTACAGCTACGGCAGCGGCATCACCTACGTCAACAACGAGGTGTACGTAGACGGCGAGTCGCTGGGCACCGCCCAGCAGTACTACCAGACCGCGGCCGACCTGGTGCAAACCGGCGAGCAGGCCGCGGACAACGAGGCGCCCGCCGACGACGCCGCGCCGACCGACGCCGACCCGTCGAGCGCCGACTGGCTGCCGCTGGGGGTGTTCGAGGCGATCCCGGGGGGGCAGTCGTCTAGCAAGATGACCTTCCAGATGGCCGTCAATCGAGAAGGGGTGCTGCGCGGCAATTACTACAACAGCAGCGACAACAACGTGCAGAAGATCGTCGGCGCGGTGAACAAGCAGACCCAGCGCGTGAGCTGGGTGGTTGAGAACCGCAAGAACATCATCTTCGACACCGGGCTCGACAACCTCACCAAGGACGAGTCGACCATGCTGGTGCACGACGGCCCCGACCAGACCCAGCAGTGGAGCCTGGTGCGGCTGGAGCAACCGGAGCAATCCGACCAACCCGCGGGCCAGACCGGCGCCAACTAGCCCCGAGCCGCGTCGCCCCGGCCGCGGCGGTAGTGCGACCCGCGGGCCTCACGCTATACTCGCGGTCGTGCGAACCGGGCGGGGGCCCGCCCGGTTGGTCTACGGGTCTGAACCAGCGGCCCCGCGCCGCGCGTTCCTCACCACAAAGGCAGCTTCATCATGGTCGAAGAGCTCCCCCGCAGCAGCGGCGCCGTCCTCGGTTTCAAGATGTCTGAGCGTCTGCACGACCAGGACTACCACAACTTCGTCCCGATCATCGACAAGGCGGTCGCCGAGCACGGCAAGGTGCGGCTGCTGGCCTCCTTCCACGACTTCCACGGCTGGGACGCCCACGCCCTGTGGGACGACATCAAGTTCTCCACCACCCACTGCCACAGTGTCGAGCGGATCGCGCTGGTCGGCGACAAGCAGTGGGAGAAGTGGATGGCAAGCGTCTGCAAGCCGTTCACGATGGCCAAGATCCAGTACTTCGACGCCTCGGAAACCGACAAGGCGTGGGCGTGGCTCGAAGAAGCGTAGCCCACCCCCCGCCGCGTCTGCGTCTCCCCCTCTCGGTTCTCCATCCACCAAGCGTATGAGCAAGCACCAGCACGGCGGCCACGATTCCCACTCCCACAGCGCCAAACGCCGCGCTCCGCACAAGGACGTGCGGCTGTGGATCGCGGTGGCGCTGATGCTGGCCGCGATGGTCGCCTACGTGATGACGATGGACGAGTCGGAGATACCGGGCGAGGCGCCGGGCCCCGAAGTGCCAGCCGCGCTGTAGGTCGGGCCGTGCCTGACGGCTAATAGGTCAGGCTGTGCCTGACGGCCCAGAGAGTCAACGTCCGCCCCGCTTCCGACCCTCCGGAAGCGGCGTGCATCCCGCTGCCCGGCAGGCACTTAATCGCCGACGCGCCATGAAGAAGCATGAACTGGCGGCGGCGCTGGCGTTCACCGTGCTGGCGTTCGCGCCCAGCGCCCGCGGCGGACCGCCCGACCCGCCCGCGGCCGTCGAGCTCGAGCTCGGCCGCAGCGTCGCGGACAGGCCGATCGTCGCCCGGGCGTGGGGCTCGGGCCCCGACACGGCGCTGGTGATCGCCAGCATCCACGGCAGCGAACCGGCCGGCACGCCGCTGGTGGAGCGGTTCGAGCAGTGGCTCGCGGAGCACCCCGACGCGCTGGCCGGCCGGCGTCTGGTAGTCGTGCCAATCGCCAACCCAGACGGCTACGCCAATCGCGAGCGCTTCAACTCCAACGGCGTCGACCTCAACCGCAACTTCCCGGCCGACAACCGCACGGAGCACCGCCGGCACGGCCCGACGGCCCTCTCGGAGCCGGAGTCGGCTGGGCTGATGCGGCTGCTGCGTACGCACCCCCCGCAGCGGGTGCTGAGCATCCACCAGCCCATCGCGTGCGTCGACTACGACGGCCCCGCCGAGGCGCTCGCCAACACGATCAGCACGGCCATCGCCGGCCGCCTCCCCGTCAAGCAGATCGGCAGCCGCCCCGGTTCGCTCGGCTCGTACGTCGGCGTAACGCTCGGCGTGCCGATTATCACGCTCGAGCTGCCGGAGCACGCCGAGGACGACCCAGAGAAGTTGTGGCGCGACTACCGGGGGGCGCTGGAGGCGTTCGTGAAGGGCGCTGCCCCGTAGGTCAGGCCGTGCCTGACGCAGCGGCGGAGACCGCGCCGCCGATCGGGGCCGCCGCGTGGTTGGGGGGAGCGGATCGCCGTGGCGGACCCCCCCGGGCGCGGTCGACACAACCGGTAACCTATCGGGAGTGCTGGCGCCGCTGGCTGGGTTTGTCGATGACGGAAGCTGGGCGAACAACGGAGCTTGTTCTAGCGCCCATTCTTGAATCGCTCAGATAGGAGATCTGACTGTGGACACGTCGCCAATCCAGCGTCCCGCCCTCACCCCTTCGGCAGCTCCCCGGTCGGGGGCCACCAGCCTGCCCGCCCTGATCGGCGTTGCGGTGCTTGTTTCCGCCTTCAACTACGTGGCGCTCACCCAGCCGGCGTACGAACGGCTGATGCGGCTCGAGAAGCAGATCGTGCGGCTCGAAGGGGGGGTCGACCGCCTGATCACAGAGAGCGACAAGCCCGACGGCACGTCGCCGCTGTTGGCGCGCCTCGCGGCGCAGCGGAGCGAGGTGGCGGCGGCCGGCGTGACCTTGGATGAGATCGAACGCTTGCAGGCCCGGCTGAGCCGCGGCGCCGACCAGTTGGCCCGGCTCACGGCGATCGACTCCAAGCTTTCCGCCCTGCACGCCCGGGCCGAGAAGACCGACCGCTTGGTGGCCGACGCCCTGGCGCTGGGCGGCGAGATCGACGAGGCGCGTCAGGCGGCCCAGCAGGCCAGCAGCGACGTGGCGCAACTGGCGATGGTGCAGCGGCGGCTGGCCTCGATCGCCGGGCAGGCCCGCGACGCGGCGCCGGTGCTAGACGACCTGTGCCTGTTGTCGGATCGGCTTGTCGACGCCGGCCCGCTGACCGGCGACGCGATCGAGAGCGCGGCGGCGCTGGTCGAGCTGCAAGAGAACCTGGTCTACCACACCTCGGGCGCCGAGGCGACGCAGCGTGCGCTCGCCGAGCTCAACGCGCTGCAAAGCCAGATCGCCCGCACCGAGGGCGTGATCGAGGACTGCCGGACGGGGCTCGACTCGCTGGCGCGGTTCCGCGAGCAACTGATCGGCGAGTCCGAGTCGCTGGCCGACGCCGAGTTTGTCATGCAGTCGATGAGCCAGCTGCTGGCCGACTTCGGCGGGGTGCGCTCGACGCTGGCCCAGTTCCGCGAGGTGATGATCGACCTGGTGCTGATGCAGCCGGCGATCGACCGGGCCGTGGCCGCCCTCAAGCCGGCCGCCCAACTGCCGCTGACCCGCCAGGCGCCGACGCCGGCGACCCGGATGGCGGCCTCGCCGGACGGATCGTCTGCGAAGTAGCAACCGGTCCTCCCCTCCCCCCAGGGGGGAGGGGCCGGGGGAGGGGGCTTAGAGGCTGAAAACTAGTCGCTTGGCGATTAGCCTCTCCGAGGCTCCCCCTCCCCTAACCCCTCCCCCTGAAGGGGGAGGGGGACACGCAGCTACGCTCCCTGGCTGAACGTAAAGGCGTCGCCGTCCCAGTCGATCTTGACGGCGGCGCCTTCGGGGAAGTGGCCCCGGAGCAGCTCGGTGGCCAGCGGGTTCTGCAGCTCGTTCTGGATGACCCGCTTCAGCGGCCGGGCCCCGTAGGTGGGGTCGTAGCCCTGATTGGCCACCTCCTGACGGGCGGCCTCGGTCACGTCGAGGCTCAGGCCGTTACGCTCGACCAGCTTCGCCAGCCGGTCGATCTGCAGGTCGACGATGCGGCGGATCTCTTCGCGCCGGAGCGGGTGGAAGACGATCACGTCGTCGATGCGGTTGAGGAACTCGGGGAGGAAACGCGACTCGAGCGACTCCTCCACGGCCTCTTTCATTTCCTGTTCGCTGCCCCCCTGTTGGGAGATTTGCTGGATGAGTGGACTGCCGATGTTTGAAGTCATCACGATGATCGTGTTCGTGAAGTCGACGGTGTGGCCGTGGTTGTCCGTCAGACGGCCGTCGTCCAGCACCTGCAGGAGGACGTTGAACACGTCGCGGTGAGCCTTCTCGATCTCGTCCAGCAGCACCACGGAGTAGGGGCGGCGACGGACCGCTTCGGTGAGCTTGCCCCCCTCGTCGTAGCCCACGTACCCGGGGGGGGCGCCGATCAGCCGGCTGACGGTGTGCTTCTCCATGAACTCGCTCATGTCGAGCCGGACCATCGCCTTGTCGTCGTCGAACAGCACCTCGGCCAGCGCCTTGCAAAGCTCCGTCTTGCCGACGCCGGTGGGCCCGCAGAACAAGAAAGAGCCAACGGGCCGGTTGGGGTCCTGCAGGCCGCTGCGGCTGCGACGCACCGCGTTGGCGACCGCCTCGACCGCCTCGCTCTGGCCGACCACGCGTTGGTGGAGCCGCTCTTCGAGGACGATCAGCTTGGCCTTCTCTTCTTCTAGCATCCGCGTCACCGGCACGCCGGTCCAAGCGCTGACGACCTCGGCGATCTCGTCCGGCCCCACCTCTTGGCGGAGCAGCTTCTTGTGCTGTGGCCCCTCCTTCGGTTCGGCCGACTGCTTGGCCTCGATCTCGTCGAGCCGCGTCGCGAGCTTGCGCTGCGCCAGGTCCAGCTCGTACAGCTTCTGGTAGTCGGCCTCGTCGATCGGAACGCCGACCGACTGCTTTTCCTTGATGACGCCCGCCTGCTGCGCGTAGGCGTGCTTGGCGGCCTCCAGCTTGCCGCGCACCTCGCCCACGTCCCCCACGCCCAGCTTCTCGGCCTCCCACTGCTCGCGGAGGCTGGCCAGCTCGTGCCGCAGTTTGGCCATTTCTTCGTTGACGTCGTCCAGCCGCTGTTTGGCGTGGGTTTCGGTCTCGTCCGCTAATTGTCGCGCGGCAAGCTCTAGCTGCACCAGCCGGCGCTGCACATGGTCGATCTCGGTGGGCACGCTCTGCAGCTCCATCGCTAGGCGGCTCATCGCTTCGTCGACCAGGTCGATCGCCTTGTCCGGGAGCTGCCGGTCCGCGATGTAGCGGGAAGAGAGCTCCGCCGCCGCGACGAGCGCGGAGTCCTTGATCTTTACGCCCTTGTGGTGCGCTTCGTAACGCGGCTTAAGGCCGCGGAGGATAGCGATGGTGTCCTCGACGGTGGGCTCGCCGACGAAGACGGGCTGGAAGCGGCGCTCGAGCGCCGCGTCTTTCTCGATGTACTTGCGGTACTCGTCCAGCGTGGTGGCCCCCACGCAGCGCAGCTCGCCACGCGCCAGCGCCGGCTTGAGCAGGTTCGCCGCGTCGGCGCCCCCCTCGGCGGCGCCGGCGCCGACCACGGTGTGCAGCTCGTCGATGAACAGCACCACCTGGCCGCCGGCGTCTTGGATCTCGCGCAGCAACGCCTTGAGACGCTCCTCGAACTCGCCGCGGAACTTGGTGCCGGCCACCAGCGCCCCCAGGTCGAGCGCCACGACGCGTTTGTTCTTGAGGCTCTCCGGGACGTCCCCCTCGACGATGCGCAGCGCCAGCCCCTCGGCGATCGCCGTCTTGCCGACGCCGGGCTCGCCGATTAGCACCGGGTTGTTCTTGGTGCGGCGCGAGAGCACCTGGATCACGCGGCGGATCTCTTGGTCGCGCCCGATCACCGGGTCGAGCTTCCCCTGGCGGGCGCGCTCTACCAGGTCGATGCCGTACTTCTCGAGCGCCTGGAACTTGCCCTCGGGCGCCTGGTCGGTGACGCGGGCCGAGCCGCGTACGCTCTGCAGGGCGGTGAGGATGTCTTTGGCGTCGACGCCGCTGAGCCCCAGCGTGTCCTTCGCCTTCCCCTTGGTGGTCGCCAGGCCCAGCAGCAGGTGCTCGGTGGAGACGAACTCGTCCCGCATCTCGTCCGCTTTGGCCTGCGCGGCGTCGAAGACGGCCTGCAGCTCTTTGCTGGGCGCCGGCGGCGCGCCGCCCGAGACCGTGGCGATGCGGCCAAGCTCCGACTGCACGATCCCCCGCAACTGCCCGGCGTTCACCCCCAGCTTGTCCAGCAACGGCCGGACGACGCCGTCGGTCTCATCGACAAGCGCCAGCAGCAGGTGCAGCGGCTCGATCTGCGGGTTGCCCCGCTCGGCTGCGAGCTCCTGGGCGCGCTGCACGGATTCTTGGGCCTTGATCGTCAGCTTGTCGAAACGGAAGGGCATGAGGGGGAAGAGGCTCGAGGTTGGGGGGTTAGACGTTGAGACGTTGGCGCAGGCGTGCAGCGATGCGCAGCGCGCGGCCGGTAGCTGCCGACATAGGGGTCGGCGCGTTCGGGAGGGTGTAGCAGCGCAGAGCGCCGACGGGGCGGAGCCCGTCGGCTAGTGGCGTTGCGTTGGGGAAACTCTGGGGAGTCGCAGCGCTTGCTTGCTTACCCCTCCTTCACCTCGAACTCTGCGTCCACCACGTCGTCGTCATCACCGGGCTTTGCTTCTGCCGAGCCGGGGGTGGCGCCGTCGCCGTCGGCCGCGGCTTTGTACATCGCCTCGCCCATCGCGCGGTTGGCGGCTTCGAGCTCGCCGACGGCGGCCTTGATGGCGGCGGCGTCTTCGCCCTTGGCGGTCTCACGGACCTTGGTGATGGCGGCCTCGATGGGCGCCTTGTTGGCCTCCGACAGCTTGTCGCCCTGCTCCTTCATGGTCTTCTCGACCTGGTAGGCCAGCGAGTCGGCCTGGTTGCGGGCCTCGATCAGCTCCCGCTTCTTCTTGTCCTCGCCGGCGTGCTCCTCGGCGTCCTTGCGCATCCGGTTGATCTCGTCCTCGCTGAGGCCCGACGATTGCTCGATCTTGACCGTGGCTTCCTTGCCGGTGCCCAGGTCCTTGGCGCCGACGTTGAGGATGCCGTTGGCGTCGATGTCGAACTTCACCTCGATTTGCGGCACGCCCCGCGGCGCCGGCGGGATGTCTTCTAGGTTGAACTGGCCCAGCAGCCGGTTGTCGGCGGCCATCTCGCGTTCGCCCTGGAACACCCGCACGGTCACGGCCGACTGGCTGTCGTCCGCGGTGCTGAACACCTGCTTGCGTTCGGCCGGGATGGTGGTGTTCTTCTCCACGAGCTTAGTCATCACGCCGCCGAGGGTCTCGATGCCCAGCGACAGCGGGGTTACGTCCAGCAGCAAGATGTCTTGCACGTCGCCGGCCAGCACGCCACCCTGGATCGCGGCGCCGATGGCCACCACTTCGTCCGGGTTGACGCCCTTGTGGGGGTCCTTGCCGAAGATCTTCTTGACCATCTCCTGCACCATCGGGATGCGGGTCGAGCCGCCCACCAGCACCACCTCGTCGATCTTGGCGGGGTCGAGCTTGGCGTCCTTCAGGCACTGCATCACCGGGCCGCGGCACCGCTCGACCAGCGGGTCGACCAGCTTTTCAAACTGCGCCCGGCTGATGGCCATCTGCAGGTGCTTCGGGCCGCTGGCGTCGGCGGTGATGAACGGCAGGTTGATGTCGGTGCTCTGCGACGAGCTGAGCTCTTTCTTGGCCTTCTCGCACGCCTCTTGCAGGCGCTGCAGGGCCATCGTGTCCTTGCGCAGGTCGATCCCTTGTTCCTTCTGGAACTCACCCGCGACGTAGTTGATCAGCTCCTCGTCGAAGTCGTCGCCCCCCAGGTGGCCGTCGCCGCTGGTGCTGATGACGCGGAACACGCCGTCGGCCACTTCAAGGATCGACACGTCGAAGGTGCCGCCGCCGAGGTCGAAGACGCAGATCGTCTCTTGCTTCTTCTTGTCGAGGCCGTAGGCCAGCGAGGCCGCGGTCGGCTCGTTGATGATCCGCATCACCTCGAGGCCGGCGATCTGGCCGGCGTCTTTGGTGGCCTGCCGCTGGGCGTCGTTGAAGTACGCCGGCACGGTGATGACGGCCTTGTTGACCTTGTGGCCCAGGTACGACTCGGCCGACTCCTTCAGCTTGCGGAGCACCTTGGCCGAGATCTCTGGAGGCGTGGTTTCTTGGTCGCCGACCTTGACGCTGACGTAGTCCTCGGGCCCCCCCATGATCTGGTAGGGGACCATCTTCTCTTCGGAGGCGACCTCGTTGTGCCGCCGGCCCATGAACCGCTTGATGGAGTAGACGGTCTTGGTGGGGTTGGTGACGGCCTGTCGGCGCGCGGGCTCGCCGACCAGCACCTCGCCCTTATCGGTAAAGGCGACCACGCTGGGGGTCAGGCGGTTGCCCTCGGGGTTGGGGATGACTTTGGCCTCTTTGCCCTCCATCACCGCTACCACGGAGTTGGTGGTTCCCAAGTCGATGCCAATGATTTTTTCGCCGGCGGCCATGGTGTTCTCCTAGATTCGCTATCAGTTCATACCGGTCGGGCCGGCAGGGAAATCGGATGGTTCAGGCGGCGCGTAGCGCCACGGGCGTCCAAAAGAGCAAAGACCGTGCCGGCAGTCTGTAAATGGCGCCAGCTTGACTTAAACTGTTTGAGGGAAGAAGCTTGCAGCGGATTTCGGCTCGCCAGCGGCCGCGGGTTGGCTGCCGGGCCCGATGGAGCGGCCTGCCATAGTTGCAGCCGTCGGCGGATGCGACCCGCCCCGCTGCCGGCAGACCTGATAATTTGGCAGGCGACCCTAAGTAACCCTTTTCTGGTGCTCCGTTTACGCACGGCCAATGGCTGGGGAACAGATGGCGAAGAAAAGTCGGCCCGATGAAGAAGCCGCGCCCCCGGACGTGCGGCGTCAGGTTGCGGAACTGGATCGGCAGATTGCCGCGGCGGTCGGAAGGCGCGCGGAGCTCACCCGCCAGGCCGCGGCCGATGGCGGTGGGGTGCTCGAGCGGCTCGAGGCCAAGTCGCTGCAGGACGCCGCCAAGCTCGCCGGCGGGCTCGGCGCCGAGCGGATCGTGGCGGTCTTTCGCGAGGTGAACGCGGCCTGCAGGCCCTCGTCGCCCCAGTGCCGGATCGCCTACTTGGGGCCCGAGGACACGTTTAGCCACATCGCGGCCATCCACCGGTTCGGCGCCGCGGCCGACCTGACGCCGGTGGCGACCATCGCCGCGGTGTTCCAGGAGGTGGAGTCGGGCGCGGCCGGGTACGGCGTCGTGCCGATGGAAAACTCAACGGACGGCCGGGTCAGCGACACGCTGGAGTGCTTCAGCCGCTCGCCCGTGCGGATCTGTGGCGAGCTGCCCCTGCGCGTGCACCACTGTTTGCTGGGGACCGGCAAGCGGGCAGACGTGCGACGCGTGTTCAGCAAGCCGCAGGCCCTCTCCCAGTGCCGCAACTGGCTGGCCCAGCACCTGCCCCAGGCGCAGGGGCAGCCGGTCGCTAGCACCGCGGAAGCAGCCGCCATGGCGGCCAAGGACCCCGCCGCGGCCGCCATCGCCAGCCGGCAGGCGGGCCAGCGGCTCGGGCTGCGGCTGCTGGCAGAGGATATTGAGGACCAGAAGGACAACATCACCCGGTTCGCGATCATCGCCCCGCGGCCCGCGGAGAAGACCGGCGCCGACAAGACTGCGCTCATGTTCGAGACCCCCCACGAGCCGGGCGCCCTGGCCGACGCGATGGCGGTGTTCAAGCGCAAGGGGCTGAACCTGACCTGGATCGAGTCGTTCCCGGTCCCCGGCAGCCGGGGGCGGTACCTGTTTTTTGTCGAGCTGGTGGGGCACCAGGCGGAGGTGCGTGTGCGGAGGGCGGTCGAGGCCCTGCAGAAGAAGGCCCTGATGCTGGAAGTGCTGGGCTCCTATGCACATGCGGAGCCGATCGGCTAGACTTTGCGGCAAATCGCCCGCTAACCGGGCGTCCGCCCCCCGCCGACCGTCAGGCCCCCCTGCTGTGATCATCATCCTCCGTGAAAACGCGACCGAAGCGCAGGTCGATCACGTCGTTAAGCGCGTCGAGACGCTCGGCTTCCAGGCCCACCTGAGCAAGGGCACCTACCGCACGGTGATCGGCGTGATCGGCGACGAAGAGAAGCTCCTCGCGGCGCCGCTGGCCGCGATCCCCGGGGTCGCCAAGGTGGTGCCGGTGATGCCGGCGTTCAAGCTGGCCAGCCGGGAGGCGCACCCCCAGCCGACCGTGGTCGACGTGGCGGGCACAAAGATCGGCGGCGGGCACTTGGGGATGATCGCGGGCCCCTGTGCGGTCGAGAGCGAAGAGCGGATGAACGACATCGCCGCGGCCATCAAGGCGGCCGGCGCGAACCTGCTCCGCGGCGGCGCCTACAAGCCGCGCACCAGCCCCTACGCGTTTCAGGGGTTGGGAGAAGAGGGGCTGAAGATCTTGCGCCGCGTCGGCGACGCCCACGGCCTGCCAGTGGTGACCGAAGCGGTCGATCCCCGGCACGTAGAGCTGGTGGCCGAGTACGCGGACATGATCCAGTTGGGCGCCCGCAACATGCAGAACTTTGTGTTGCTGACCGAGGTCGGCAAGACGCACAAGCCGGTGCTGCTCAAACGCGGCATGGCGGCCACCGTGAAGGACCTGATGATGAGCGCCGAGTACGTGGTGGCCCAGGGCACGACCGACGTGGTGCTGTGCGAGCGCGGCGTGAAGGGTTTTGACAACGCCTGCCGGAACATGCTCGACATCGCCGCGGTGCCGCAGATCCAGCAGATCTCGCACCTGCCGGTGATCGTCGACCCCAGCCACGCGACGGGCCGGCCGGAGCTGATCCCCGCCTGTGCCCTGGCGGCCGTGGCGGCGGGCGCCGACGGGGTGCACATCGAGGTGCACAACTGCCCCGAGGAGGCCATGTCGGACGGTCCCCAAGCGTTGCTGCCCGAGCAGTACGCGGAAGTGATGGGCCAGATGAAGAAGGTGGCGGCAGCGGTAGGAAAGACCTGGTAGCCCGTGGTCCGTAGTCAGCAGCCCGCTGGAAGCGCGAGCGCCTTTCAGCGGGCCCATGGCAGCGGACCACCAGCCACAAACCACTGACAACGGACGAAACAATGCGTAGACCCCTGATTGCCGGCAACTGGAAGATGAACACCGACCGCGCCAGCGCCGTGGCGCTGGCCAAAGCGGTAGCCGAGAAGTCGGGCCCGGCCAAGCATGTAGACCTGCTCGTCTGCCCCCCCGCGGTCTACCTGGCGTCGGTCGCCGAGGCCCTATCTGGGACCCCCGTGGCGCTGGGGGCCCAAAACGTCTACTTCGAAGACAACGGGGCGTTTACCGGCGAGACCAGCACCTCGATGCTGACCGACCTGGGGGTCGAGTTCGTCATCCTGGGTCACAGCGAGCGCCGGCACGTGCTGGGCGAGACCGACGCCGACGTGGCGAAAAAGACGCTCAAAGCCTTGGACGCCGGCCTGGCGCCGATCGTTTGCGTGGGCGAACTGCTGGAAGAACGCGAGGCGGGGCGTACCGCCGAGGTGATCGCTAGCCAGTTCGAAGGCTCGCTGGCCGGCGTCAGCGAAGACCAGATGGCCAGCGTCGTGATCGCCTACGAGCCGGTCTGGGCCATCGGCACCGGCAAGGTCGCCAGCCCCGAGCAGGCCGAAGAGGTGCACGCCGACCTTCGCAGGCTCCTCTCGGAACGCTATAGTCCTGCATTGGCCGAGAAGGTTCGCATCCTCTACGGCGGTTCGGTCAAGCCGGGGAACGCCGCGGAACTGATCGGGCAGCCGAACATCGATGGGGCCCTGGTCGGGGGCGCCAGCCTGAAAGCGGACGATTTTCTCGGCATTGCCACGGCGGCGCCGGCGGCTGAGTAGGCCGCCCGGTAAGTAGTCAGCCGAACGAGTAACAAGCCACACCGCGGGTTTCACCCGGGCCCCGCACATTCCAACCGCTTCGCGCTATGGTCTATCTGCTACAGATCCTCCTCTCTGTAACCGCCATCTTCTTGATCCTGCTGGTGCTGGTCCAGCGAGGTCGTGGGGGCGGTTTGGCGGGCGCCCTTGGGGGCCCCGGCGGATCGAGCGCGTTCGGCGCCAAGGCCGGCGACACCTTCACGCGGATCACCATCTACGCCGCTGCGTTCTGGATCCTGCTGTGCATCGGCGCCGCCTATTGGGCCGGGCACCAGGGCGACCCGCTGTTGGGGGGCGCCGATGTACTGCATGCCCCGGCCGGGAAAGCCGACTCGGAAGCTGATACAGGCGAAGCTGAAGCAGGCGAAGCTGAAGCGGGCGAAGCTGAAGCGGGCGAAGCCGATGAAGCGGGCGGCGCGACAGACGCCGCCGCAGACGCGCTCCGGCCAGCCGGCCAAGACGCTCTGACCGACGAAACGCCGGCCGATGAGCCCGCCCCCGGTTCTTGAGGTGCGGCGGGGTTCTTGACGCCAAAGGAGCGTAACGTTGCTCGTCAGCATGACCGGATTCGGCGAGGCCCATAGCCAAGGGGGCCCGCTGGAGATCGCCGCCGAGGTGCGGACCATCAACAGCCGACACCTCAAGGTGTCGTTGCGCTGTCCCGAGGTCTACAACTCGCTCGAACCGCTTATCGAGTCGTTGGTGCGCGGTCAGTTCCGCCGCGGCACGGTGCAGGTGAACCTGCGGGTGCTGCGCGCCACTGCGGCCGACGATTACTGCATCAACCGGGGCGTCCTCGAGAGCTACTACAAGCAGATCGAGGCGATTGTCGCCGCCCACCGATCGGACGACGTGCCGATGCACGCCCTGCTGACCCTCCCCGGGGTGATCGAAGAGCACAAGACGCGTGTCGAAGACCCCCAGGCCGATTGGCCCCAGATCGAGCCGATCGTACGCAAGGCCTGCGAGGCCGCCAGCCAGATGCGTCTGGCCGAGGGACGCGCCCTGGCGGACGACCTGATGAGCCAATGCGAGTCGATCGACCGCTGCCTGCAGAGCATCGCCACCCGCGCGCCGAAGCTGGGCGACGACTACCGCCAACGCCTTACCGCCCGGATCGACCGCGCGCTGGCCGGGATGGACATCTCCTTGCAGCCGACGGACGTGATCCGCGAGGTCGCGATCTTTTGCGACCGCAGCGACATCAGCGAAGAAGCGGTCCGCCTCCGCAGCCACCTGGAGCAGTTTGAGAGCACGGTCAAGAAGGCCGAAGGGGGCGGGCGGAAGCTAGAGTTCATCACCCAAGAGATGGGCCGCGAGGTGAACACGATCGGCTCGAAGGCCAACGACACCGAGATCTCGGCGAACGTGGTCGACATGAAGACCGCGCTGGAGCGGATCCGAGAGCAGATCCAGAACGTTGAGTGAAGTTGAGCCCGGGCGCTGGGTTGAGCACGGGGCGGTGGGCGGAGAAGCAGAGCGGAGAAATGGACCAGTTGCGTGGGAAGGTGGTGATCGTCTCGGGCCCCTCGGGGGTTGGCAAGTCTACGGTTGTGCGCGGCCTGCTGGACCGCTTCGACGGGCGGCTCCGGCTGAGCGTCTCTGCCACCACGCGCCCCCCCAGACCGGGGGAGCAGGACGGCCGCGAGTACCACTTCCTCAGCGACGCCCAGTTCGCCGCACACCACGCGGCGGGCGAGTTTCTGGAAGCGGTCGAGGTTTTCGGCCGCGGCCACTGGTACGGCACCCTCCGCTGCGAGGTGGACCCTAGGCTGGCCGAAGGGGTCTGGGTACTCTTAGAAGTTGATGTCGAAGGGGCCAAGCGGGCCAAAGGGGTCTTCCAGGACGCGGTTTCGGTGTTCATCACGCCGTCATCGATGGAGGAGCTTGAACGCCGCCTGAGAGACCGAGGCACCGAAACCCCCGACGCCATCAGCCGGCGACTGGCGGTCGCGAAACGCGAGTTGGCCGAGGCCGGAGACTATCAGCACCAAGTGATCAACGATCGAGTCGAAGACGCGGTTGACGAGATCTCGCAGATTTTAGTCGAGAACGGCATCAACGAGCCCGTGTCGCATTAGGCGCCGGGCGCCGTCGTTTCGGGCTGGGCGCCCGCCGAGCACTGCAAGCCATACCATGGGGGCCCGCGAGGGCGAACGGATGATCGACGCGTTGAAGGAAGAAGAGATCGTCAACAAGGTTGGCGGGCGTTTCAAGCTCTCTACGTTGATCCAGAAGCGGCTGGTGGCGCTCAACGCCGGCGCGCGGCCCCTGGTCGACCTGGAGACCAAGGAAAAGATGGAGATCGTTGTCGAGGAGATCCTCCGCAACAAGATCTACCTCGATTCTTCCAACGAGCTGAAGATCACCGGCAGCTCGCCGAGCGTCGGCGGCCCGATCGACTTCGACCTCGACAGCCTTTGATCGGCCCCGCATGGGTTTCTGTCGAGCGCGTCGCAACCGCACCGGGGCCGAGTCACTGACCTGGGGTAGGCATGCCAGCTGAAGTCGTCATCGGCGTCTGCGGCGGGGTGTCTGCCTACAAGACCGCGGCCGTGGTGAGCCGGCTCGCCCAGGACGGCTACGGCGTGTCGGTAGTCATGACCCGGGCGGCCCGCCGCTTTGTCGGCCCGGCCACGTTCGCCGCGCTCAGCGGCCGACGCGTGGTGCAGGGGCTGTTCGACCAGGCCGACCACCCGCTGGGCCCGCACATCGAGCTGGCCCGCTCAGCCGACCTGCTGTGCATCGCCCCCGCCACGGCCGGCCTGCTCTCGCAAGCCGCGGCCGGCGCCGCCGACGACTTGCTCAGCACGCTGCTGCTCTCCTTCACCGGCCCGATCTTGCTGGCGCCGGCGATGAACGTTGAGATGTGGCAGAAAGCCGCCGTGCAGCGGAACGTAGAACGCGTACGCGAAGACGGCCTGCACATCATCTCCCCCGGCCGGGGCTGGCAGAGCTGCCGCGAGGTAGGCCCCGGGCGGATGGCGGAGCCCGACGAAATCGTGGCGGCGATCCAGGCGGCCATCCGCGGCAAAACCTAGCGAACCTTGGCGTTGCCCCACACGCTCATCACCTCCGGCCCGACGCGGCAGCACCTCGATCCGGTGCGCTACCTCACGAACGCCTCGAGCGGGCAGATGGGGGCGGCACTGGCCGCCGCGGCGTTAGAGCTCGGGCATAAAGTAACGGTCGTTTCGGGTCCGGTAGAGGTGGAGTACCCGAACCTCTGCCGGGTGGTGCCGGTCGTCTCTACCGAAGAGATGCTAGCGGCCGCGGCCGAGTTGTTCGAGGACGCCGACGGGCTGATCGGCGCCGCGGCGCCCTGCGATTACCGGCCAGAAGTGGTTGCTAGCCAGAAGATCTCGAAAACCGGGGCCCCGCTGGAGCTCCACCTGGTGGAGACCGACGACATCGTGGCCACGCTGGCCGCCCGCAAGGGCGCCCGCTGGGTCGTGGGTTTTGCCCTAGAGACGGACGACCACCGCCTGCGGGCCATCGCCAAGCTGGAACGCAAGCACTGCGACCTGATCGTGTCCAACGGCGCCGAGGCGATGCGTTCTTCGCACAACTCGGTCGAAGTGCTGGCGCCGGACGGCTCGACGGTCGGCCGATTCGAGGGGCTGAAGACGGACGTCGCCCGGGGCATCCTGTCGGTGATCGACAGCCGGTTGTGCCGCCCGGCGTCGCGGTAGCAGCCCGCCGACAGGCGTAGTAGACTGCCGGCTGAAAGTAGTATTCTGCGACCCTTCGATTCTGATTCCCGCATGGTTCGAGCCGCGATCTACGGAGCTTCTGGGTACACCGGCCTCGAGCTGCTGCGGCTGCTCGCCAGGCACCCCGGCGTGGAAGTCACGGCCTTGGTGACCCGTCAGGACGACCTCCCCCGGCTTACCGACGTGCACCCCTCGCTGGCCGGTCGCTTCGACCTGCCGCTGGAGAACCTTTCGACGCAGGAGGTCGCCGAGCGGGCCGACGTAGCATTCACCGCGCTGCCGCACGGCGCGAGCGCCGCGACCGTGTCGCCGCTGCTCGAGGCGGGGCTCAAGGTGATCGACCTGAGCGCCGACTACCGCCTCAAAGACCCCGCGGTGTACGCCAAGTGGTACGCCCTGGAGCACGTCGACCCGGCGCGGCTCGACAGCGCCGTGTACGGGCTGCCGGAGCTGTACCGCGATCGCATCCGCGAGGCGTCGCTGGTCGCCAACCCCGGTTGCTACCCAACGTCGGCTATCCTGGCGCTGGCCCCGCTGCTCAAGGCGAACCTGATCGACCCGCAGGGGGTCGTGATCGACAGCAAGAGCGGGGTTAGCGGCGCGGGTCGGTCTCCGAAACCCAACTTCCACTTCCCGGAGTGCAACGAGAGTTTCTCCGCGTACAGCGTCGGCGTCCACAGGCACATGCCGGAGATCGATCAGGTGCTCTCCGACGCGTCGGGGAAGACGCTGGAGGTTGTCTTCACGCCGCACCTCGTGCCGATGGACCGCGGCATCCTCAGCACCTGCTACGCAACGCCGGCGAGCGGCGCCACGGCCGAGCGGCTGCAAGCGGCGCTGGCCGAGTTCTACGCCCACGAGCCGTTCGTCCATGTGGGCGATCGGCTCCCCGGCACGAAAGACGTTGCGATGACCAACAACTGCTCGATCGCCGTGCGGATGGTCCGCGGGCGGGCGATCGTGGTGAGCGTGATCGACAACCTAATCAAGGGCGCCTCGGGCGCGGCGGTGCAGAACTTCAACCTCATGCATGGTTTCGCGGAAACCACGGCCCTTATTTAGGTTTCCCACTCGGCTGCCCATGGACGTCCATTTCCCGAAAGGCTTCCGCGGCGCCGCCGTCTACTGCGGCGTGAAAAGCAACACGCAGAGCCTCGACCTGACGCTGATCGAGTCGGACCGCCCCGCGGTGGCGACCGGCGTTTACACACGCAACCTGGTGTGCGCCGCGCCGGTGCTGCTGGACCGCCAGCGGACTCCCAGCCAGAACATCCGCGTGCTGGCCGTGAACTCGGGCTGCGCCAACGCGTGTACCGGCCAGCGTGGTCTGGAAGACGCCGAGCGGATGGCCGCCTGCGCCGCCGAGGCGTGCGGGGCCGACCCCACGCAGGCGTTGGTGATGAGCACCGGCGTCATCGGCCAGCACCTGCCGATGGCTAAGATCGAACGCGGCATCGCCGACGCCGCGGCCCGGCTCGCCGACGGCCCCGAAGCGCTCGTCGACTCTGCCCGCGGGATGATGACCACCGACACGGTCCCAAAGGTCCGCGGGCGGGTGGTGACCCTGGACGGCGCCGAGGTGCGCGTCACCGGCATCGCCAAGGGCGCCGCGATGATCGGGCCCAACATGGGGACCATGCTCGCCGCGGTGATGACCGACGCACGCATCGGGGTCGACGACGCCCGCACCGCGCTCCGCGAGGCCGTGGACGAGTCGTTCCACTGCATCAGCGTCGACGGCCACACCAGCACCAACGACACGGTGCTGCTGCTGGCCAACGGGGCCGCCATGGCGGGGAGCGACGCGCCGCTATCGGAGAAGGCCCGCAAGGCGTTCATGGCGACGGTGCTGGAGGTGTGCGAGGACCTGGCCCAGAGCATCCCGGCCGACGGCGAGGGCGCCACCCACCTGATCACCGTTGAGGTGCACGGCTGCCGGACCAAGAGCGAGGCGGTGCGCATCGCCAAGACCATCGCCGACAGCCCGCTGGTGAAGACCGCTATCGCCGGCGCCGACCCCAACTGGGGCCGCATCGTCTCGGCCGCCGGCTACGCGGGGGTCGAGTTCGACCCGTCGCACGTCGCGCTGCTGATCAACGGGCTCTTGATGTACGAGCACGGCGCCCCCGTGCCGTTCGACGAGAAGACCGTGTCCGACTCGATCGCCGGCAGCCGCGACACCGGCGTCGTGCTGCTGTTGGGCGAGGGCCAGGCGTCGGCCCGATTCTGGACCACCGACCTCACGGCCGAGTACGTCCGTTTGAACGCCGACTACCGCACCTAACCCCTCCATCAGGCGGGCTCCACGCCTGCCCGCAGTCGCCCGGCTGGGGCCCGCTGTTTGACCCTGGGTTCAGCGCGATGCTGTCGAAGACCTTCCATTGCGACGCGTGCGGCTGGCGGGGCGTCGAGGGCTCGGCGGGCGTCGCCAACCGGCTCCGAGCGGTGGGGCAGCTCAAACGCGAGAAGCACCCGCACGACGAGCTGTTGGAGCAGCTCCTGCCGGCCGCCTCCCAGAAGCTGGTCTGCGCCGAGTGTGGCGCCGTGGGGCTCCGAGTCGCCCAGGGGGAGGAATCTGAGGAAGAGGACGCCGACGACTGGCAGGCCGCCGTGCTCTGCGAGGGGTGCCGCAAGCCGATCCCCCCCGAGCGGCTCGAGGCGCTCCCCGACACACGCCGCTGCGTCGCCTGCCAGGCGGTTTCAGAGTCCGACCCCGAGAGCGAATGGGAGCCCGAGTTCTGCCCCCGCTGCGGCGCCCTGGTCGAGCTGCGGGTGAGCAGCGCCGGCGGACTGACGCGGTACAGGCGGTATTGCACGGGTGGGTGCCGATCCGTTGCGGGCGGGGCATGGTAGAATAGAGAGCCGCTCCAACGGAGGAAATCATGCAAGACACGCGTTCGCAGTATCGATCGTTTCAGCAGTACGCCGAGGCTCGACTGCCGCACGTTGCTCCCGAGCAGTCCCTGGCAGACATTTTCTACGACTGGCTGGACGACAACCCGTCAATCGCACAGCAAGCAGAAGATTTAGCCGCGATCGACGCCAGCCTTCAGCTCATGGAGGAAGGTGACCGGGGGATCTCTCCGGAAGAGCTAGACGCCATCATCGCTAAGAAGACGAGCACCCCTAGCGGAGCATGAGCTACCAGGTCCGTGTCCTGCTCCTGGCTCAGTACGATGTGGAGGAGATTTTCGACTATCTGAGGTCGCGGTCTCCCGAGGGAGCGGCGTCCTGGTATCGGGCGTGGCGGTCGATGCTGCTGCGTGTTGCCGAGAATCCGTTCGCGTTTGGGTTTGCCCCTGAGAACGGCCGGCGATCGTACGAGCTCCGGCAGAGTATGTTCAAGACGCCGCAGGGCCGAAGGTATCGGGCCGTGTTCTCAGTCCTGGAAAAGGAAGTCCGAATCATCCGCGTGCGTAGCCCGGGGCAACGCCCGATGCGAGCCGGCGAGATGCCACTCTCTCCATAGCAAAACAGGACGAACAAGAGAACTTCCGGTCTTTCCCCTTGCTCGGCAGACCCCGCGCGCGAATGATGCGTTGTCGAATCTTCGCTCCCCTCCCGCCCCGCCCCCACCGCTACGGACAGCCGATTGACCCGTCCCCGTTCTTCCCGCTCACGCTTCGAGCGCTTCCGCCAGGCCTACCTTTCTGGCGACGTTAAGCAGTACACCCACGACAAGTCCGACGACCAGCAGCAGGGGCGCCCCGAGTCGGAGGAACGCCGCCGTTACATGCGCCAGTACTTGGCCTGGATCTGGCCCCACCGCGGGGCCGTCGGGCTGATGATGACGCTCGCCCTGATGGTGTCCGTGCTGGAGGTCGCCCAGCCGCTCTTCCTGCGCTACGTGGTCGACGACGTGCTGCTGAAGCAGGGGCTCACCACGGCCCAGCGCGGCATGATGCTCAACGTCGCCGGCCTGGTGCTGTTGTGTGTCGTCGTGCTCGACCGCGTGCTCGACATTTGGAAGAACTGCCAGACGCGGCTCTTGAACATGCGCGTGGTGATGTCGCTCCGCCGCGCGCTCTTCAGCCGGCTGCTCCACCTGCCGCTGGGACAGCTGACCGACATGAAGACGGGCGGCATCATCTCGCGGCTGTCGGGAGACATCGACCGCACGACCGGCCTGCTGCAGTTGGCCGTGATCTCCCCCGGCGTGTCGGCCGTGCGGCTGATGATTGCGATCGGCATCCTGCTGGCGATCAACTGGCGGCTGGCGCTGACCGCCATGGCGATCATCCCCCCCGCGCTTCTCATCAGCTTGTGGGTGGCCCGGCGGATCCGCCCCATCTACCGCTCGATGCGCAAAGAGAACTCGGAGATCGACGCCCGCGTGAGCGAGACCTTCGGCGGCATCCGCGTGGTGCGGAGCTTCCAACGCGAGGTCCGCGAGCTGAGCGAGTTCCTCACCGGCCGCCACACCATCGCCCGCAAGGAGCTGTTCGCCCACCGCCGCGAGATCGTGCTGTGGAGCAGTTGGGCGTTGCTGCTGGCCGGCGTGAACGTGGTGATCATCTGGTACGGCGGCTTCTTGCAGCTCGCGGGACGCGCCAGCGTGGGCGACATCATGGCGTTCCAGTGGTACACGTTCATGCTGCTCAATCCGGTCTGGCAGATCGTCAACTCGTTTTCGGAGCTGCAGCGGTCGCTGGCCGGCATGGAGCGCGTGTTCGAGGTGCTGGAGTCCCCCATCGACATGCCCGACCGTGAGGACGCCCGCGAGGCGCCCCGGCACGTCGACTCCATCCGTTTCGACCACGTCACGTTCGCCTACACCCAGGGGCAGCCCGTGCTCAGGGACTTCGACCTCGACGTCCCCGGCGGGAGCGTGGTGGCGCTGGTGGGGCGCAGCGGCGCCGGCAAGACCACCACCACCGACCTGCTGGCCCGCTTCCAAGACCCGACCGAGGGCCGCATCCTGCTAAACGGGTTCGACCTGCGCGACCTGAAGCTCGACTCGTACCGCAACCTGCTGGGAGTCGTCCAACAAGAAACTTTCTTGTTCGACGGCAGCGTGCGCGACAACATCGCCTACGGCCGCCCTCACGCCACCGACGAAGAAGTGCTCGACGCCGCCCGCCAGGCCAACGCCCACAGCTTCATCACCGAGCTGCCCGAGGGCTACGAGTCGATGATCGGTGAACGCGGCGTGAAGCTATCCGGGGGCCAGGCGCAGCGGCTGTCCATCGCCCGGGCGATCCTCGCCAACCCGCGGATCTTGATCCTCGACGAGGCGACCAGCAACCTCGACAGCGAGAGCGAGCAGCTCATCCAGCAGTCGCTGGGCGAGCTGATGCACACCCGCACCACGTTCGTCATCGCCCACCGGCTGTCGACCGTCACCTCGGCCGACATCATCGTGGTGCTGGACGACGGGCAGATCGTCGAATCAGGAACGCACGAGGACCTGATGCAACGCCGCGGCCCCTACCACGAGATGGTCACCCGCCAACGCGACGCGATGCAGAGCGAAGCGGTGCTGGGTTGACCAAGAAGGCGAATTGAACTTGGTGGCTGGGGTGATTCTACTGGGGCGATGCCGACGCCCAAACTCGAAGACCGCAACGTCGCCCGCCGCCGCACGACGTGGCGGCTCGGGAAACTGTTGCTGGGGCTGATCGCGTTGCTCTTGGCCGGGTTCTTCTGGCAGCTCTTCGGCCCCAACCCGCCGATTACCGTCTCGCGCGAGACGACTTACATCACGGAGCCGCTGGGGGAGGATGGGCTGCCGGACTACCGGCGGTATGTGCTGGAGAAGATGCGGAAAGGGATTACGCCGGAGGAGAACGGGGCGGTATTGTTCTGGCGGGCTTGCGGTCTGGATGAATTCCGGCCGGAGGACGCAGTGCTGCTTTCCGAAGAACTGCATTTGGAACCGTTGCTTCCGAAAGAGAAGCAATTGCAGAGCGTCATTGGCAAGCATGTGACCGGCAGAGTCGAGGCGTGGCTTGCGGACCAGCGACCGGAGCTTGCCGATACGGAGGGAGATTCGCTGGTTACCCCTGTTTTTGAACTCGCTGATGCGATGATGACGGCAGCAGAATCAACGCCTTGGACCGCTAATCAATTGCCTCCGATCGCCGCTTGGCTTGACGAGAGGTCCGAGGCGCTTGACCTCTTGATCGCTGCGGTCGATCTTCCCGAATGGTACACCCCGTCGCCTGTTCTGCTCTCCGACAAGGACGAAGGGCTCATCGGATTGTCACGGCCAAACTACAGCAACGCGTCATGGTGTCTTGAATTGCGCAGCAACCTGCGGTTGGGAAAAGGCGATCTTGTTGGCGCATGGCGAAATTGCCGCGCCAGTCTGCTTCTAGACCGGCGCGCCTGTGCGGATTGTAGCCCATTGGAACTAATGTCGATCGCGATTGGAGCATTTCGAACCTGCCGTATCGCCGCGTCCCTGCTGAATCATCCCAACGTGACCGTGGACCTTGTCGCAGAAATCGCGGACGAATTCGGCGCAGAGCAAGATTCGCAAGGCAAGTGGAAGTCGGCCATTGATAACGAGAGACTGGTAATCCTTGACTACACGATCCGCCAAGCGAATCCTCAGACCCGAGACTCTTTCGTTGTTGAGTCCTTGGACCCGACGACTCGTTGGTTTGCAACGCAAACTAGGATCGAATACGACTCGGCGCTTATCGCGGTGAATTGGCAGTCCTCCGCGCTGGACAATGCGTTCGCCAGTTCAGATCGACGGGCGCGGCTCGTCGCCCTAAGCCGACGACAACAGAGCGAGCTGGGCTCGTCGGAATCGTTGGATGAGGTATGGGAGGCGATTCTGTTCGCGGCTTGCCGTGGGAGGATTATGGGTGAGAAGATCTTCGATATGTGGGGCTCCGCGAAAGATGCAGAACTCATTGTCGCGACAAGCGTCACAGAGCAGCAGCTCGTTTGCCTCGCGGCGCAGCTCGTAGCCCACCGAATCGATACAGGAAACTACCCTGAGGCGTTAACGGCTCTCAAAAGGGCGCCGGGTGTTGATTCCCTTTCCGGTCTTCCGTTCCGGTACCGTCGAACGGACGAAGGATTCTTGCTTTACTCGGTTGGCGCCAATGGCATCGACGACGGCGGCAGCCGCTCTATTGCGAATCCCGAAGACGCGATGTTCGAGGGCTTTCCTCTTGAATACTGGATCGAATCAGAGCCAATCCCGCCGATCGCTAAAGAGGAATTAGAGGGTTGGGAGGGCGATGAAGACTTCGACCTTGAGCCGTCCTGGGAAGACCACCCCCGCTACCAACAAATTTCCCCCGGCGCCGACGACATCTCCCTCCGCTTCCCCGTGTGGCACAAGCCCTGGCCGGTTCTCAATCGTCCCGAGGGGGAGTGAACGGGGGCGACCTCACGCGCGCCGTTGGTCGAGCCGCGCCCGTCAGGAAGCGGAGTGCGTCGCATTGCTGCTCCGCTTTCGCTGCTCCGCTTCCTGACGGGCGCGGCTCGAATAGCGGTACGCGGCGCGATGAACGGGGCGCGGCTCGAGCTGGATCTCAGGCGCGTATTGGGGTCAGGTTTCTGCTAGGAATCCATCCCCCTCGCGCCAGCGGGCGAGGGGTCTTGGCTGTTTGAACAGCACGTAGTGGATCGCTCCCAAGACGGCGCGCTCGTCGGGCAGCGAGCGGGCCGAACCGCCGCGGGTCCACCAAGCGGGCCGGCGCTCTGCGTGGGCGTTCAGGCCGCGGCTGGCGTGCGACTTGTAATCGTTGAGCATGCGGTCGAAGTCGATGAACCCATCGAAGCCAACCACCGCGTGCAAGTGGTTCCGCATGACGGACATCGCCGCCAACCGCCGGTCGCGGAAGGCCGAGGTTTCGCAAAACTTCTCAATCACTACCCGCGCTAGCGGTCGGCCGAGCAGCACCGGGGGCTGCTTCAGCAACTGTTGGGCGCTGGCGTACAGCCCCGGGATCGGCGGTTCCCAGGCCTCGCCCGGGCGGTCGTGCTCAATACGGGCCGCTGTGGGGGGGTCGCTGGGGCGGTAGTCGCGCACCGAGGTGACGCTTCCCCGCGGGTCGCCGGGGAGCCACGTCCCGTAGGTTGTGGTTGTCAGCAGGACGAAGTTCATGGGGATAGTGTACATGCGTGCGCTAATTCTTGCAAGCGGATTTATTGGTGTTTTCTCGGTGGAGGCTTTTTTCGCGTTGCTTTGGAATTGCGGGGCTCCGCTTCCTGACGGGCGCGGCTCGAACGGGAACGTTTGAGCCGCGCCCGTCAGGAAGCGGAGCAGCGACGCTAGTGCTGCTGGCAATGACTTTACCGGTTGTAGCGGGTGGGGCTGGTCTGTCGGCCAGCTTTGGCAAGCGGGGCGGCGCGGCCGGGCAATCCGACCACCCCGCATGGTCGATACAACCCTTGCGACCGGCCACCGGCGACGGTCTCGACCCAAAGGACGACAGGTGCATCGGACTTTCTTCTACGGACTGGTGGCGGCGTGGCTGGCGGTGGCGCCGGCACGCGCGGAGCTCGGCGCCGTCGGCTTTCAAACCGCCTACTGGATGGACGAGGCGAGCCCACCCACGGCTGGTTCAGAAGAGAAAGAGGACGAGTCCGACGAGCAGGAGAGCTTCGCAGACCGGCTCGAAGCGATGGAGTCGAAGTACGCCGACCTCGACGAGGCGTTCGACGAGCTCTCCGACGCAAACAAGTCGCTCAAAGACAGCCTGAAGGACTACGCGCGCACCGGGAACAGCGGCACGACGATGAGGATTAGCGGGCGGATCCACTTCGACGTCTGGACCTTCCCGGGCGATTCGCCGGGGGTGAACGGGTTTGAGTCGGGGGACAACGACGTCTCGCCGCAGGACCGCATCGGCTTCCGGCGGATGCGGTTGGGGGCCGCCGGCGACATGTGGCTCAACACGCTCTACAAGATCGAGTTGGAGTTCGCGGGGGGGGACGACATCGAGTACCGCGACGTCTACCTGGGGGTCAAAGAGCTACCCGTCCTGCAGACCGTGCTGATCGGCAACCAGAAGCGGCCCTACGGCTTAGACCACCTTAACAGCAGCCGGTACAACGTGTTTCTGGAACGCCCCTATGTGATCGAGGGGTTCAACCAGGACGCACGGCGGCTGGGGATTCAATCGTACGGATTCTCGGACGACCTGGCCTACAACTGGCGGTACGGCGCCTTCAACCAGCGGCTCACGCAGGACGAAGGGAAGTACGCGAGCGACCACTGGCAGTCGCAGTTTGCGGCGCGGTTCGCGAACACCATTTGGTACGACGAAACCTCCGGCGGCCGCGGCTATGCTCACTGGGGCGTCAGCGGCACGTTTGCGGATACAGACGGCGACGCATTGACGGACAACTTCAGCGGATCGGGCAAGAACGAGGCGCAGTTCCGCAGCCGCCCCGAGGCCCGCTCCGAAACCCGCTGGCTCGACACGGGGATCATCCCCGACACGCGCGACTACGGGCTGTTGGGCTGGGAAGCGGTGCTGAACGTCGGCGCCGTGCAGATGGTGGGCGAGTGGCAGAACGTGTGGCTCAACCGCGACGGCGAGAACCTGCAGTACCAGGGGGGGTACGCCTACGTCTCGTACTTCCTCACCGGCGAGTACATGCCTTGGGACCGCGAGACCGGCACGCTCGACCGCGTGGTCCCGTACGAGAACTTCTTCATCGTGGACGACTGCGAGGGCTGCCGGCGTTGCGGGTTGGGCGCCTGGCAGGTAGCGGCGCGTTACTCGTACGCCGACTTCTCGGACGGCGACCTGCCCGGCGCGGTTGGCCAGGGGGGCGTCGGCAGCGCGATGACGCTGGCGCTCAACTGGTACTGGAACCCGTACGCCAAGGTGCAATTGAACTACCTCTACGGCCAGATCACGGACAACCAACTCAACGCCGTCGGCAGCTTCGCGGACGGCGACTACCACATTCTGGGGATGAGGTTCGCCGTGGACTACTAGCCGGGAACAAAAACGAACCACCAAGGGCACGAAGAGGCGCGAAGGAATGACCAATGAGTGATCGATGATTGTTGCTTCCTGCATTTTGTCCAAGGTGGTCGTTCCTGTGCTTCGTGGTTCATCGTCCGTGACGAAAAGGTGTCAAAGTTGAGGACTGATTTAATGCACCGCTGGTTTTTGTTTGTGATCGCGACGTTGGTTGCTGCTGCTGCGCCGGCGTCGGCGGGGGATGGCCACGCGTGCGGCGACCGGGTTTGCTGCTGCCTGAAGGGGGAGCGGGTGACCGAGGACGTCCCTTGCTGGGAGGTAGGCTGCGAGCGTGTCTGCATCCCGCCCGTGCGGCCGCCGTGGGCGCCGGGGGGGAGCGGTCTGACGCTGCTGAACTTCTTGAAACACGACCAGTGTTGCCGTTGCACCGGGGCCTGCACCGGGCACTGCACCGGCGGCTGTGGTTGCAGCAGCGGCTGCTGGCGTCCGGGCTGCTGCAAGACGCGCTGCGTCGCGACGCTGTCTGCCGACAGCCAGGAGCGGACGCACTGCGAGTGGACCTGGCAGGTCCGCCGGCTGCCGGCGTGCTGCTGTGAGGGCCCCCGCGGGTCGGAACTGACGATGCCGCCGCAGTAGTGCGGGGTAGGGCGAGCCGTCGGCGTCAGCCGCCGGAGTCCGTTGCGTACGAGAACCAGCTAGTCTCCGGGCCGAACCTCCGGCGGCTGACGCCGACGGCTCGCCTGGGGGGCACGGCGGTTTGGCGGGCGCCGGCTTGTCAGCGGGCCGTCCGGCGGGGTAATCTGGCTCGCTTTGGCGCCATCCCCCATTCCTTGCTGAGAGAATCTGCTATGCCCGGCGGCATCGAGCGAACCCGAGAGTTGCGGCGGAAGCGTACCCGCAAGCAAAAGCTGACGCACCTCAAGAGCAAGCTGGGCAAGGCGACGCCGTCTGAAAAGACCGAAATCGCTCGCAAGCTCCGCGCCATGACCCCCGGCGCCGAGAAGTTGATCATCGACTGGCAGCTCGGCGAAGCGGACCGCTAAGGGTCCGCTGCTGAGCCACGCCGGACAGACATAAGATGACGGACGAAGCCTCTCGCAGAGGCGCGGAGAGAGCAAACGACGAGTAGTTGCTTTTTCTCTCCGCGCCTCGGCGCCTCCGCGAGAGACTCTCCGTCGTTTCTTTTCTGGCTCCGTGATTATCCCCCCTCAAGCTCCTCTAGCTCCGCCCGGAAGCCGCCGTTGAGGATGGGGAATCGGCACCAGGTCTTGGGGTCGACGTTCCCTTGGTCCACGTGCAACGCGGGGGCGTAGCGCTCGCGTTTCCACTGGTTGGCGGACCAGAGCTTGAAGAACCGCTCGACCCACCCGCGCAGCTCCGACCGCTCGTGCTGGGGGAACTCCGGGCCGAGGGTGGCAAGCACCTCGGCCGGCGAGCGCTTGTCTCGGATCGCCGAACGCTCGATCGCGTCGAGCACGTCGTACGGCATCAGGTCGGCCTCGTCGGTCTGTCCCGCCGCGGCGGGCCGCAGCTCGGCCGTGGGACGCTGGGCGTTGATCGCCGCGAGCGCCGGCAGGGGGCCAACGCCGGCCGGTCCGGCGGTCTCCATCCACCGCAGCCAGTGCCGCAGGAAGTGCTTGTCGATCCCCGCCACCGGCGCCAGCCCGCCGCAGGTGTCGCCGTCCATCGTGGCGTAGCCGACCGACGCCTCGCTGCGGTTGCTGGTGGTCAGCAGCAGCGCGTTCTTGAGGTTCGCTAGCAGCCACACGCCCGGCCCACGGGCGCGGGCCTGGATGTTCTGCAGGGCGACGTCGTCGGTCTGCCAGTCGATCTCGCGGCCGGTCGCTTCGCCGACCACGCCCACAAAGGCGTCGACCATCGCGTCGACGCTCCAGAGGTGGAACTCGGCCCCGATCGCCTCGGCGACCCCGCGGGCGGCGTTCTGGGTGGCGGCGCCCGACTGCCGGGTCGATTGGTAGACGCAGGTCAGCAGCCGCCGCACGAGCCCGCGGGGGTCGCCCGCTTCTTGGGCCCCGCACACGCTCGGCAGCCGCTTGGCGAAGCCGGCCTGCCCCAGCTCGGCCACGCCCAGGCGGACCATCAGCCAGCAGAGCGTAGCGACCGCCGCGGAATCGACGCCTCCGCTGAGCGACACGACAAACCCGTTGGCCCGGCTCTTGCGCAGGTAGTCGAACAGGCCGAGCGTTACCGCCCGGGCGAACTCTTCCTCCTTGCGGTGCGGGCCCGACTCCCAGGGGGCGTCCGTAGCGGACGACGCCGAGCCGAGCGGCGCCGACGCCCCCTCGGTGTCGGGGACCGTGGGCCACTCCAGCGGGGCGGCCACCAGCCCGGCGTCCTGCTTGCCGACGCGGCCCGCCTCCATCCAGCGGGTGCGGTTCTGCCGCAACTGAGCGACGTCGACCACGGCGCTCGAGAGCTGCGAGTCGGCCAGCGAAAACCGCGGCCCGCTGGCGACGAGCCGGCCGAGTGCGGCGATCATCGTGTCGCCGTCGTAGATGGAGCGCCCCGACTCGTTCCCCAACGCGTTGCAGTGGACCGTCGCGACGCCCAGGGTCCGCGACCCCTCGACAACGAACCGCCGGCGGATGTCGCACTTGCCGAACGCGAAGTGGCTGGCGTTGGGGTTCAGCAGCACGTCGGCGCCGCGGCGGGCCAGGGCGATGCCGGTCCGCTCGGCGATCCAGGCGTCGCGGCAGATCTCGATGCCGACGCGTACGCCGCCGATGTCAAACAGCAGGTCCCCTACAGGGACCCGCCTGCCATCGACCTCGATCGAATCGACCGCGCCGGCCGGCCAGCGTTCGAACCACCGCGCCTCGTAGTGGATCCCCTCGTTCGCCAGGTGCTGCTTGCAGACGATCCCCGCCAGCCGGCCGTCGACCAGCATCGCTTGGCCGTTGAACAGCGCGGGCCCCACCGCGATCGGCAGCCCCACCGCCACCGCGATCCCGTCCGTGAGCGGCAGGAGCTGCTGCACCAGGTCGAGCGCGCGAGACCGCACCGCGGGGGAGAAGTGCATGTCCTCGCAGCCGTACGCGGTGACGCACAGCTCCGGCAGGCAGAGCAGGCCGACCCCCTGCCGGCGTGCCGCGTCGATGACCGCGGCCATCCGGTCGAAGTTGCCACGCCAGTCCATCGGCGTCTGGTTGAGCGAGGCGGCGGCGAGGCGGATGAGTTGCATCAAATGATTCTAGCCGCTGGAGGGATGGCCGCGGAAAGGCACGAAAGCCTGACCACGGATAGCACGGATTTTACGGATATCAGTGACGGGCGCTGAAGCAGCAAGCAAGTGAAGCGGGATCACAACGTACATGGTCGCTGCACGAACGGCGAACGCGCGAGCTAACCGCTTCGTGTCTCGCGGGTTTGGACAAGCCGCCCACCCCGATCGTATCCGCGAAATCCGTGCGATCCGTGGTCCACCCCGTCTTTGTGTTTCTTCGTCGGAATCAACCGTCACCCGTATCGAGCAGATTCAGCCGCAACAGGTTCAGGGCAAGTTTGCCGGTGCGTGGCTTCAGGATGGCGGGGCTGCCGAGGGTGGGGAAGTGTCTTACTGTCACCCCATGGGAGTCCGCCAACGCGATCGGCGCCTGGGACACGCCGTCGAGCATCGTCTCGACGCCGATCGCTAGCGCGTAGTCCGCGCCGTAGCGTTCTCGGCACGCCGTCGCCTGGGCCGCCACGTCGGCCGCGGGTTGCCGCAGCGGGGTCTCGCCTCCGACGAACACCGCGCCCTCGGGGTCGGCGTCTGCCAGCCAGCCGGCGACCGTGCCGGCGGTCAGCAGCTCGCTGAGGGCGACCGTCTCTCCCCGCGCCGCCAGCAGGCGGACGATGGCGTGCTGCAGCTCGTCGTCCTCTTCGCCGAACACCAGCACGCCCAGCCGCTGGCGGATCTCGAGCAGCGTCGGCGCCATCGCGGCGTGGCTCTCGGCCTCGGTCTGGCCGGCAGCCGTCACACGCAGGGTGATCGTGGCGCCGCTGACGGTGATGCCGACACGCGGCTCGCGGCCGCGGTCGATCATGCCGGGCAGCATCGCTTCCAGGTGGCTCTCGCCGACCCCGAAGCACTTCAGCCGGCGGTGCCGGATGGTGCGCGGCTGGGGGTAGAGCCGGGCCAGGGCCGGCCGGACCGAGTCTCGCCACATCTGCCGCATCTCGCTGGGCACGCCCGGCAGGGCGAACAGCACGCAAGGGGGCCGGTGGAGCCGCTCGAGGGTCTGCTGGACGCCGGGGGCCGTGCCGGTGGCGTTGGGGATCGCCAGGGCGCCTTGGGGGAACTCTGCCTGGCGGCGGTTCTGCTGGGGCATCTCCCGGCCGCGGGAGAGGAACATCTGTTCGATGTGGGCGAGCTGGGCCGGGTCGAGCCGCAGGTCGACCCCGGCGGCGGCCGCCATTGCCTCCCGCGTCAGGTCGTCGGCGGTGGGGCCCAGCCCGCCGGTAGAGACCACTACCTCCGCCCGCTGCGCGGCGGCCTTGAAGACGGCCACGTTCGCCTCCAGGTCGTCTGCTACGGTCGTGTGGAAGGCCACCTCCAGCCCGATATCGGTAAGCCGCTCGGCGAGCCACTGGGTGTTGGTGTCGAGCCGCTGGCCGGTGGTCAGCTCGTCGCCAATGGCGATTATTTCGGCACGCATCGGCGAACTTGGGGTTCAATCAGCAGGGGAGAGCTATTGTTCGGCCGGCGTCGCTGCTCGGCCAGCCCCTGACGGCCCGCCTGTTTCGGTATTTTGGACGCTTTGGATAGGATAGAGAGATGAAGCTCCTGCAACGAATCGCGTTTCCCCGCCACTGCCTGCTGCTGGCGGTGCTGCTGCTCTTGCCGCTGGCCGGCGCTACCCAAACCTGCTTGGCCCAGCCCGGCCGAGGGGGAGATGGCGGCGACCGCGGTGGAGACCGTGGGGATCGCGGCGACCGAGGTGATCGCGGCGGGGACCGGGGGGGCGATCGTGGCGGAGACCGCGGCGGAGACAGCGGCGGCGGGGGGTACGACCGCGACCGCGAACGCCGGCGGGCCGAGTTCATGAACAACCTCGACAAGAACAAAGACGGGGTGGTCGACTACAACGAGGTCGGCGAGCGCGAGCGGTGGATCATGGGCCGGATCGTCGAAGGGGAGTTCAAGCCCGGCATGAAGGTGAGCATCGAAGACTCGCTCAAGCGTGTCCGCGGCGAAGCGGTCAGCCCGGTGCCGCTGGACATGCGGTTCGGCGTGACGACGGAAGTCGCCAAGCCGGAAGGTTTTACCGGGGATCAGGCCCAAGAGTCGGCCTCACGCGGCTCTGACTCGCGGGACTCAAACTCGCGTGACTCCGACTCGCGGTCCCGGGACTCGGGCAGACGCGATTCCCGAGACGACGACTCCAACGACAAGGCGACCAGCTACGCCAAGGGGCTGATGGACAAGTACGACGACAACAAAAACGGCGTGCTGGAGCGTGACGAGTGGAAGAAGATCGGCGGCGAACCCGAGAAGGCGGACTACGACCGTAACGGCGTGATCACGGCCGAGGAGATGCGCAAGCGGATCACCTACCGCTACAGCGACCAGTACAAGCGGGACCTGGAGCGGAAATCGTCGAGCGGCGCCAAGAAGGACGATAGCGAGCGAAAGAGCTGGCGGTTCGCTTCTGCCCACGAGCGGCTGCCCGACGGCCTGCCGAGCTGGTTCATGGACCGCGACGCCGACCTCGACGGCCAGGTGGCCATGCACGAGTACACCAGCAGTTGGTCGGACTCGAAGGCGAGGGAATTCGCCGGCTACGACCGCAACAACGACGGCATCATCACGCCGGACGAAGCCCTGAAGTAGGGGGAACCGGCCCCCGGCCCGAAGTACCTGGGCCTGAGCCCGAAACAGAGAGGATCCCGATGCAAGGGATCACTTTGGGCTCGATCCCGGCAAAGCCGCGTGCGTTCTACCAGGGCAGGGCGGATCCGGTTGGCGGGAGCTTCCCCTCAGGCGTCGCCCGCGCTCATGCGGCTGATCATGTGGCTGGGGCCAGGAGTCTGGGGCCGCATTGCACTACGCCGGGGGCGGGGACGCCCCGGCTCGCAGGCGGCTCTCGTGGTGAGCCGGGGCGTCCTCGCCCCCGGACCCTCGGGTAGCCCCCGGACCCTCGGGTAGACCTCTTGCCCGGCCGGAACTGCGCCCGCTCTCGCGGGCTAGTTCCCCCCTGCGGTTAGCGCCCGCCGCGGCCGCCGCCACCGCCGCCACCACCACCGCCCCGGCCGCCGCCGCCACTGGGAGCACCGCCGCCGCCGCCCCCGCGGCCGCCTGTGTCGCCCCCGCCGCCGCCACCCGATTCCCGGAGCCTGCGGAAGAAGTCCATGCGTTGCATGAACTCTTCGCGTTGCTTCTCGGCGTCGGAACTCGATCCGCTGCTAGACGATGGGCTGCTGCTGCGCGAGCTAGAAGTACGCCCCGACGAGCTGTCGCTCCCGGTAGTAATCACGGCGTCTTCGCCCAGCAGCGATTGCAGGGCGTTCTTCACCGCTTCTGCGTTCGTGTTGCGTAGCGACACCACGCGGGTCGACTGCGGCGTTTCCAGGCCCTCTTCGTCGAGGTCCTTGACCAGCCGCTCGACCTCCATGAACAGTTGATCGGGCGCGCGTACGATCAGAGAGTTGCTGCGCTCGTCGACGCCGATCGTCATTTTGGCCTCTTCTTGGGTGTCTCCCCCGCCGGCTGCGCCGCCACCACCCTTGCTGCGCAGCATCTTCATGATGTCTTCTGGGCTCGGCCCGCCGCCGCCCCGCCCGCCGCCGCCGCTGGCTTGCTGCATGCGGTCCTGGTAGACCTCTTTGACCACCTCGGCGATGGAGGCGGCCTTGTGGTTCACAACGGGGATCATCCGCGGCCGCCCGCCCGCTTCGACTTCGGTCGGACCGATCCGCTGGTCAATAATCCGCAGCAGCCGCTCGATGGACTCGAGGTCGTCTGGACGGGCGTAAACGATTAGGGCGTTCAGGCGTACATCGGGCACAATATCAACGCTCGCCGAAGAGAAGCCGGCGGCGGAAGAGTCGCCCCCCCCCATCCCTAGCAGGTCGCCCATCAGGCCCCCGCCCATGTCGCCCATCGCCGCGTCTGCGATGCCTCCCAGCAGGCCGCCGCCACCGCCGGCGGAGCTGCTGGCGCCGAACACCTTCGACAGGATCTGGGCCGCTACAGGCGCCGTTGAGTACCTCAGGTAAAACACGGCGTACTCGCGTCCCCCCGAGGCCGACCGACCGGCGCTGGCGGACAGCAATTCTTCAAACTCGTCGAGGGCGTCCAGGTCCTTCGAGGCGATGATCGTGCCCCCTGCGCCCGGCGCCACAAACAGCGTCGCGGACCGCTCTTGCTGCGGCGCCGCGGGTTGTAGCGCTGCTTGAGGCTGTGCTTGAGGCTGGGCTTCTTGTGGTTGGGCCGCCGCGCCCTCGGCAGGGGCGGCTTCACCGGCCGGCTCTTGCTGGGCAGCGAATCGCGCCCGCACCCGGCCGGGGGCCGGCAGGCTCGTGCCGCGGTCGATCGGGGGCGCCGCGCTGGGGGGGGCGAACTGCTGGAACATCGACTCCAGCGGGTCCAGCGGGGACATCGGATCGCCGTAGCCGCCGTGGTCGCTCGGTACGAAGCTGGGGATCACTTCCGAAGGGGTGACGATCCGGATCTGGTTGGGTCGCAACGCCGGCCAGATCCGCTCGATCTGCGACAACGCCGATCGGGCCGCGGCGCCGGTGTACGGCAGCATCCGCACATTGCCGCGGGCGGCCATGTCTGCCTCGTAATCGGAGCTCTCGCCCATCTTCTCTAGCAGGCCGCGGATTTGTGTGAGCTGGCTCCCCGACGCGCGGATCAGCAGGCTGTTGGTGTACAAATCGGCGTCGACCACCGGGGCGCGGGGATCGGGCTTCTCGGGGTTGGGCCCGGCAAACAGCCGCTGGATGGCCATTACGGCCGACGTGGGATCGACTTCGTACAGCGGGATCACCTCGATCGTCCGGGCGTCTTGCCCCATCTGCTGCAGCGTCGCCCGGATCGTGGCGTGCTCGGACGGCGTCGCCAGGGCGACCAGGTTTCCGGTCGCTGCGTCGGTCGCCAGGCGGGTCCCTTCGCTCCCGGCAAGCAGCGTCTGCACGACCGAGAGCACCACTTCGGGGTCGGCGCTGACCACCGGGTAGACCTCAAGCTGCGGCGCCTCGGCTGCGCCCGTTCCCATCGAGCCCGGCACGTCGAGCAGGTCGATCAGGTCCGCCAACGCCCCCAGCTTGTCGCTGTTGCCGCGGGCGAGGATACGCTCTCCCATGAAGTCGATGGCCAGCCGCAGCGAGCCGTCGTCGGTCGACAGCGAGCCCTCCGGGATGCCAAGCATCGGCCGCAGGGCGGGGAGCAGCTCGTCCGCTAGGGCGAATTTGAGGTCGAAGGTCTTCAGCTCGCCGTCCAGCAGGTCGCGGCGTCCGAACGCCTCGACCACGTCGCGGATCACCCGGATCCGCCCGGCGGTCTCGGTCACCTGGATCATGCCGGCCGAGGGGACGACCACGATCGAGCCCTGCGGGCCAACGAGCGACCGGAGCTGATCTGAGGCCTCGGCGGGGGTGACGCCCCGCACGCGGAACAGCACGCGGATCAGCTCGTACTCGCCGCGGTCGTTCAGCTCGTCGAGCGGGACGTCGGTCACCAGGTTGGGCGGGATGCCGTCTTCTAGGTTGGCCAACAGCAGCATCCGCCCCTTGCGGACCAGGGTGTACCCCTTGGTCAGCAGCACGCTGTTGAGCACGTCGAGCGCCTCGGCGGCGGTGTAGCGCTTGGTGTCTTGGTAGTTGAAGGTGCCGGTTGGGGGAGACTCAAGCACCAGCGACAGCTCCGCCTGCTCGGCGTACCAATCGATCACGTCTTTCCACGGCTGGTAGCGGAAGTTGATGGTCATGCGGCCGTCGCCGGCCGGCACGGGCGCCGGCGCCGCCGCGGCGACCGCTGGCTTGTCGTCTGCTTTGCTGTCGGCCGGCTGTTCTGCCTCTGGCTCCGCCGCCTTCTCTGCTACCGCCTCGGCGGCGGGGGCCGGCTTCATGTCGGAGGGGGAGGCTTCCGGTTGGCTCGGGGCCGGCTGGGCAACGGCGGGCGCTTCGCTGGCCGCGGGTCTGGCTTCCGAGGCGGGCTTGGCGTCCTCTTTAGCTTCGGCCGGCTCGTCCGCGGCGGCATCCGACGCCGGCGCCTCGACCGGCTGCTCTAGGTTCTGTTTGGTCCGCTCGATCGCCTCGTCCATCGGCACGGCGGCGGCGATCGCCTCAGCGGCGTCAAACGCGGGGTTCTCACGCTCGGCGGCAAGCTCGGCCACACGCTGCCGCTGCGCCTCGCTCAGCAACGCCAGCCCCGCCCGCTGGACCGCCAAGCGGAACGGCGCCAGCCGCTCAACCTGGCTGGTCTTGGGGATGCGTTCCGCGGCGACCGCCAGGCTGGCGCCGCGGAGTTCTGCGTCATCGATCACGTCAAACAGCTTGTCGCGTTGGGCGGCGGTCAGGCCGAGCTGCTTGGCCACTTCGGGCTCAACGGCGATCGACAGCGTCCCCACCAGCTCTGGCACGGCCGCGGGAGCGGCGCTGCCGGCAAGCAGGGCGCACACCGCCAGGAGCCCGACGGGGAAAAAACGGAATGAATCGTTCGGTTGCATGCGTAGATCTGGTTCAAGGGCACGGCCCGCCAGCGGGCTGTGCCTGGGCCGAAGTTGGTTGGGTCGTGGAGGGGCGCCGGAGCGCAAACGGAAACCGTTATCCTCATGGTAGTTGCCACGATTTGCGTCCGCCACGAGCGCAGCGGTTTTCGCCGCCGCGCAGTGCGCCTCTGGGAGACTAAACCCCGGACCAAGCGATTAGTTGCTAATGGAAATCCCCCAACCCACCCGCGGCCCGCATCTTGGCCCGTAGAACCCGCACGGGGGGCCGGGCGGGTAGAAAACGGGGGGGCCGTACCCCAGCGGCTGCTCCTCGATCACGATCGGCGGGGCCGATGGCGCCGGTGGCGGCGATTGCATCGCCTGGATCACTTCTGAGGGCACCCCCTGCTGGTGCAGCGCGATGACCTCCTGCACCGTCGCGGGATGGTCGACCCCCGAGGTGCGGACGTAGTCCACGATCAATGCCGGGCTCACGCCGGCGCGGCTGAGCGCCACCACCTGATCGGGAGTAGCTGTGCCGGCCGGCACCTGACGGCCGTAGGCCGCCTCGATCTGGGCCCGGTTTCGCGCCGCGGCCTCGTCGATCGAGCCCCCGACGACCGATCCGGTGAGCGCCCCGACACCGGCGCCGATGATCGCTCCTGCCGCGGGGTTGCCCGATTGGCTGCCGATGAGCGCCCCGGCGCCCGCCCCCAGCAACCCGCCGGCCCCCGCCAGCCGGTCCTGCTGGTAGGGAGACGCACAGCCCGCCGCGACGAGGAGGGTCGCACCGGCCAGCAGCGAGCGCAGCGTCATGTGCGGGGCGTCCTGTCCGCGGGGGGGGGGAGGGGGGGGAGCGGGAGGCTCCCAGACGCCGACTCGGCGGTCAAGACGAGCCGCCATCCCGAGCGAGCCGGGCCGTCCCCGGCCCCGGGGCCGGCCCGGCTCACGCAGGAGCAAGGCGGGCTACTCGGGCTACTCGGGCTCGGCCGCGGCCCGCGCCTTTTCCATGGTGATGAGGTTCCCCTGCTCGTTGTGGGTAACCGTGTCCATGTAGGCCTGGATCAACAGCATGCCGCGGCCGCAGGCGGCCTCCAGGCCCTCTTCGGAGGTGCAGTCGGCGACCCCCATGGGGGTGAAACCGGCGCCTTCGTCCTCCACCTCCAGCCGGAACTTGTCTCGGCTGCAGCGGCAGTCGACGCGGACCTGCTTCGCCTCGTTGCACTGATTGCCGTGCTTGATGGCGTTGGCGAGCGACTCTTCCAGCGCCATCTGCACCGCGAAAAAGTCGCGTCCGCTCCAGCCCAGAGAGGCCATCCGCTCGAGGATGTCTTCCATCAACGGAAGGTGGGCGCCGCGGCGGCTAGGCAGCGACGTAGCGACGGTCCAGTCCCAGGCTTCCTTCAATTCAGCAGCCTCAGCGTTTCGGGCGGTCCGGACGCCCTAATTGTCCACCTACTCCTGCGAATCCGCCGTTCCCGGGCCGACGCGCCGCGCGGCTAGAGAACCGCCAGGGCGTCTGCCTCGTCGTCTTTTATCTTAAACAGCTTGGTGAGTTTGGTAATGGCGAAGACTTCGTAGATTTCTGGCCTGATGTTGGTCAGGATCAGGTCCGCCTTGCTGGTGCGGACCTTCTTCTCGAAGCTGATCAGCTTGCCCAACGCGGCGCTGGAGAGGAACTCGACGTTGCCGAAGTTCAGCACGATCTTCTTCAGCCCCTCGCGGTCTACCAGATCGTAGAGTTCCTGTCCCAGTTCTTGGATCTCTTCTTCGTCGATAATCTTCGAGTCGTTAAAGGTCACCACGGTGACCTGCTTCGACGTACTCAACTTTAGCCTGTGGAAAGCACTCATAGATCAGTCGTGGGTCGCCGGCAAAGGAAAGCGATCAGGAGTTGGCCGAGCGGCCGCGACCTAAATCGCGCGAACATAACGCTTTGTCGCGATCATATCCCCACCAGAAGGGGAGTCAACTGCAGGGGCTCGGCAGCCGCGGTCCGCCGTGCGGCCCGGACCAGAGCGGGGCGGGGCCGCGGGCACATTTTTTCATCAATTTGCTGGACTTGGGCCCGATCTCTGTTATGATGCGGGAGATTCAGGGAAGTGCCGCCTGGCAACGTGTCGGGGTAGACGTTGATCTTTCGAACGCGGTCTTTCGACCGTTTCGACGTCTGGCCTCATTATCATCATCCGCTGCCCGACTGCTTGGCCTCTTCTCTGTTCCGGCCCCGTCGCTTCACCTCCCGGTGTTCGGCGGGGTTTTTTTGTAGACTTACGCCAAGGCAGACCTCCGGTTGTCCCCCAACAACCACTGTCCCCCAACAACCGCTGGCGTTACCCACGATCGATCCCAGGCAAGCTACGTCATGACGATGAGCAATGGATCGCCTTGGCGATTAGATGCAGGCCGCGCCGTGCTTACGCAGGGCGCCTTGCGCGGCCATATCGACCTGGGCAGCCCTGAAGCCGGCGCCCGCATTCAGATGGCAGACGCCGACGAGATCGGCGTCCTCTGGCGGCGGACGAACCCCGGCGACGCACGCAGCCTCGAAGAGGCGTATGTCCGCGGGCCCGACCTCGTGGCAGCGTACGCCCCCGACGCCCGCTTTCCGTTCCGCGAAGAGTTCTACTGGCGTGTCGATGACGAGCCGCGCGCCGCGGGCGACCCGGCGGAGTTGTCGGCGCTCGTCTCGCTGCAGACGCAGCTTCTCGACACTTCGCCCAAGGTGTGGGTCCAGTCCCAGTGGCGCAGCGAAGAATCGGTCGCGCTGCAGGGCCCCGCGGGGGCCGCTGCCGTGCTGCACCGCATCGTCGGCGGCGGGCTGTCGGTGATTGAAACCGTCGACCCGGCCGATGTTTGCGTCGGTCCAGAGTTGACCTCATCGGAGGCGGGCGCCTCGGTGCGGTGGAGCCTGAACTGCCCGTTCTTGGAGAAGGGGGTTATCCGCCGCGCCCGGCTCGGGATCGCCGTGACGGGGCGCGACAACGACGTCGAAACGGCCCAGGCCTGGCTGCGGCGGTTCGCGTCCCGCGCCGTCGCCCTCACGGCGTAGGCCGCTCGATGATGCGGAACTCGGGGTCGTGCAGCCGGGCCGCGCCGCAGAGGATCCGCACCCGGTCTTGCTGGCGACGCGCCTCGTACGCCACGCCGTTGGCGGGGTTCTCTCGGTACGGGGGCAACTGCAGCCCCCCCGCGGTCGCCAGCCCCACCGCGGCGGCCTCGCGCCGCGCGCGGTCGTCGTAGGCAAGCTGCATCGCGTCGGGCAGATCGCGGAAGAAGAGCTCCTTGGCCAGCGTCCCGGCGGGGAGCAGCTCCAGGCGGTCGACCAGCGGTTTGCGCCACTCGGAGAGGGGGCGGCGCGACTGCTCAATCACCCAGCCGATCGCTTCTAGGTAGGCCAGCTCATCGGCTTCGATGTCTGCGCTAGACGCGCTGCGCCAGTTGGCCATCAGCCCGCGTTTGTTCAGCGACTTCTTCTCTTCGTCGGTTACCAGCTTGTCCAGCAGCCCGGCCTGCACCGCCTCGTAGGCGTGCAGCACCACGGCCCGTTCGCCCAGCAGCGGCTCGCGGAGGCCCGTCTCGCCATCCAGAGACTCACGCAGGGCGGCGTAGAGTTGGTCGATCTCGGCGGTGGTGCAGGCCGCGGACCAGGTTACTTCCTCGGCCGCCAGCAGCGCCTCGGCCCTCAGCAGCCCGGCGAGGGCCCGCGTCTCGATCCTGGCGGTCTTGGCCAGCGCGTCGGACCAGGCCAACGAGGCGGCCACGTCGCTGGCTGCGCCGGCGGCGTCGTTGTTGGCCAACCGCACCGCCCCCCGCAACAGCAGTGCGCGGGCCGCGATGGCCGCGTCGTCCAGCGACGCCATCTGATCGAAGAAGCCCTGCTCGAACCTGGGGGTCGGCCCCCCTTCTAGCCGGCCGGTCGCGGTGTCAACGCGGTCGAGCAGCAGCTTGTGGTTCTTGAGCCACTTCTGCACCTCGGAGAGCGTCTCGAAGTCGAACGTGAAGCGGTCGCCCGGCGTGTACGCGTCGAGCTCCTGGCCCAGCGAGAGCCGCTGCTGATCGTGCAGCATGAGCGTGGGGAAGGGCCGCCCCATGGCGGCGCGCTGGGCCATCTGCAGCGGCAGCCCCCCGTCGGCCTCGATCTGCTCGATCTGGCCGCGCAGCGGCGCAAGCGACGAAGCACGCGCCGTGGGCAACGCCGCGCACTGGCGCACCACGGCCGCGTAGTCGGGGTCGCGCTGGCCGCAGCCAACGGCGCAGGCCATCGCGGCTAGGCAACACAAAAGCCGAACGCCGCGGGACATCCTGTCCCCTCTTGGGCAAAGGCGGATACGGGTAGAAGCGAAGTCGTTAGTTGGTCCGCCGGGCCGCTGCGGCCGTGCGTTGACGGGCGCGGGGCGCGGGCGACGCCGGCGCCATCGGGGCGTTGAGCCCGCACAGGTCCAGCTTGGTCAGGTCGCTAAACTCGACCAGCTCGGCGAGGCCCGCCGCGGCTAGTTCCCGCCCCCCGACGTACCGGCCGGGCGAGATCCATTGCTGCATCAGGTCTCGCGGCGCCTGGAACAGGTCCGCCAGCAGGGCGTCCATGTCGTTCTCGAGCTGGCCGAAGTGTCGCGCCCACTCGGCCGCTTCGGAGAGGCCGACGTTCTCTTCGCTCTGCCACCGCATGGGGTGGAACAGCAACACGCTGAAGGGGGTGACGATCCGCCGGCTGCACGCGGCAAAGGGCCACAGCGTGGCGCTAGAGCACTCGCCCGTGACCACGCCGGTCGCCTTGAGCCCGCGGAGCCGGATCAGCGTCATCAACGACATCGCGCAGTAGGGGCTCCCCCCCGGCGAGTCGAAGTAGATGGTGCACTCACGGCCCGGCTCTACGCTCAAGAGCCGGTCGGTAAGCTCTGCTTCGCAATCGGTCAAATCGCCGACCATGGCGATCTCGATCGGCCCGTCCTGCTCCTGGTCATCGTTCTGCATGCTAACCCTGCGTGCTTGACGCGTTACGTCCGCGTAGGTCGCCGGCGGCTCCCCATGGCCGCCCGGCACTAGCTACTCAGTTTAGGCCCGACCGGCAATCCGCACCAGATTTTGTTCGTTAGGTTGTCGATTCGTTGGGGCCGCCGGCCTGCCGCGGGCGGCATAATCGGCGCTTCCGCGCGGCCGGCTCGGGGCCCCGGGGGGCGGCCGGGCGTGATTCTCCGGCAATTGCTGCTAGAATAAGGCTTCGGTAACTCGCCTGGGCCACTTTTGACTGCGTGATTCGATGGGCATCCGCTTTTCCTGCCCCAATGGCCACCGCCTTAACGTAAAGCAGGAACTCGCGGGAAAACGCGGCGTATGCCCCTCGTGTGGGGTAGGGATCGAGATCCCTATGCCCCCGCCAGGCGGGCCGTCGGCGTCAGCCGCCGGAGCAGCCCCAGCGGCTACTCTGGCCTCCGCGGCGCCACCCACTGTCGCCCCAACGCCACCCCCCGCGGCCGCCCAACCAGCCACGCCTCCGGCCCCCAAGCCGCCGGCGGCCGAAGTAGACAGTTCACCGGTTTGGTACGCGCGGTCGGCCGCCGGCCAGCAGTTGGGCCCCGGCCCTCTGGCGGAGCTCCGCCACTGGATCGACTCCGGCGCCATCGCCGACGAGGGTTACGTGTGGCGCGACGGCTGGCCCGAATGGCGTGTGCTGGCCGATGTCCGCGATCAACTGCTCGCGGCCGCGCCAGCGGCGCCCGTGGCTCCCCCCGCACAAGAGGCACAAGAAGCAGAAGGGCCTCCCCCGCAGGGGTTTGCGGCCCCCCCGACGCCCACGGCGCCTGCCGCCCCGGCGGCCCCGGCGGCCGCGCGTCGCATCCGCCACCGGCAGAAGAACAATTCGCTGCGGGTAGCGCTGGTCGTTGGGCTGCTGCTGGTCACGATCGCGCTGGCCGTGGCGTTAGGGGTCGTGCTCAGCCAGCAGAACGTCGCGGCCGGTGGTTGACGTTGCGGGCCGGCGGGCGGCTATGATCTGGGAGGCGCGATGCGCAGCAACCTTGTCTTGAACCGTTCAGAACGGCAGCCCCACCTCGTTCTTGAGAGGACCTAGCATGACGAAACCCGCCCCGCTCCGGCACGCGCTCGCGTGTTTCTTGCTCGCGACGACGCCCCTCGCCGCCTTTGCAGTAGAGACAGAAACCGAACCCGCCGCGGCGCCCGCCGCCGCCAAGCCGGCGCCGGCCAAGCGTGCCGAGCCGCAGACCATCGCGCTCGCCGAGGGCGCCCTGGCCATCAAGGCCCCCGCCGCGTGGAAGCAGGTCGAGCCGCGTAACCGGATCATCGAGGTCGAGCTGGTGGTGCCCCCGCCGGCCGACGACCAGGCGCTCGCCGAGCTAGAGCCCGCGCGGCTGACCGTGATGCCCGCCGGAGGCTCGGTCGAGCAGAACATCGCCCGCTGGATCGGCCAGTTCCGCGGCGCCGGTGGGGGCGCGGTGCGGGAGCAGGCCAAGATCGAGGAGCTCGAGGTCCGCGGCATGCAGGTCCACACCGTTGAGATCGCGGGGACCTACCTCGACGCCCCGCGCGGCCCGTTCGGTCCGACCGAGGAAAAGCCCGAACACCGCCTGCTGGGCGCCATCGTGCTGAGCAAAGACGCCGGCAACTACTTCATCAAGATGACCGGCCCCGACGCCGTGGTGGCCGCCGCCCGGCCGGAGTTTGTCGAGTTGGTCGGCAGCATCACCAAGCAGAAGCCCGCAGGGTAGAGCCGTTGGACAACGCACCCCTGGACGAGCGCATCTGGGCGCCCTGGCGGCTGGGCTACGTCAAAGGCGACGCCCCCGGCGCCCCCCCGCCCGAACCCAGCGGCTGGCGGCCCGCCGCCGACCACGGCTGCTTCTTGTGCCGCGCCGCCGCAGAGTTCCAGGACCTGGGGTCGGCGGATCAACAGCTCCTGGTGATCCGCCGCCGTGCGGCGAGCCTCGTCTTGCTCAACCGCTTCCCTTACGCCAACGGGCACCTGCTAGTCGCGCCGTTGCGGCACGTCGGCGGCATCGCAGAGCTCACGGACGCCGAGCACCTCGAGATGCAGCAGTCGATCGCCTATATGACGGACCAACTGCGCGAGCGCCTAACCGCCCAGGGATTCAACGTGGGGCTGAACCTCGGCCGCGACGCCGGCGCCGGGGTGCCGGGGCACTTGCACTGGCACATCGTCCCCCGCTGGCCGGGCGACCACAACTTCATGCCCACCCTGGCCGGCGTGCGAGTGATCCCGCAGTCGCTCGAAGCGGTGTGGGAACTGCTGCGGGGTGACGAATAGGACGCGGATTCTCGCGGATTAAGCGGATCAGCACGGATAAAATCCTTGATCTGCGTCGATCCGTTCAATCCGTATAAATCCGCGTCCTATTCGTCGATCTCGCTAGCAGCACGCCGCCGCGGGCTGGTCATGGTGACCCGTCGGCCGTCCAGCTTCACCCGCCCGCCGGCCAGCATCCGCAGCACGTGGGGGTAGGCTTCTTTTTCGGTCTCGAACACCCGCGCGGCCAGCGACTCGGCCGTGTCGTCGTCGAACACCGGCACCGGCTGCTGCCAGATGATGGGGCCCTGGTCGTACTCGTTGTCGACGAAGTGGATGGTGACGCCGGTGACCTTGGCGCCGTAGTCGAGCACCGCTTGGTGGACCCGCTCGCCGTACATCCCCTGGCCCCCGAACGCCGGCAGCAACGACGGGTGGATGTTCACCACCTTGCCGGCAAAGTCGTCCGGCACGGGGGCGAACTTCAAGAACCCGGCCATCACGACTAGCTCGACCCCCGCGGTGCGGCACCGCGAGAAGATCCCGGCGCCGTAGGCGTCGTGCGAGTCGTAGTCGCTGCGATTGACGACCGAGGTCGGCACGCCGGCTTGCTCGGCGATCTGCAGCCCGCCGGCGCTCGCCGAGCTCGAAATCACCAGCCGTACATCGACCGGCACCTTGCCCGCTGCGACCAGGTCGAGCAGGTTTTTGAGCGACCGGCCGGCGCCGGAGATCAGCACGGCGATGGGGAGCGGGTGTCGGTCCGTCATTTCACCTTCAGTACCGGACCGTTGGGATGATCTGGATTGGGAATCAAGCGCTGTCGAGCACAGTCGGCCAACAGGTCGGTCGTTTCGAGCACGGTCTGGCCGATCAGCACTTCATTGCCTAGTACGAGCGTCGATTCGGTCGTCGATCTACCCGACAGCTCGATACGCAGAGGTTCTGTCAATTCGACCGTCTCCGTCTCGCCGTTGGCCAGTTCGATCTCTAGGTGTTCGACAGTGGTAAGCCCGAGTCGCTTGGCAAGGCTCGCCGGTATGCAAGTGCGGATGGCGCCGGTGTCTACCTTCGCGTCGGTCTGAACGCTTCGGACGTCGTGCGCCTCCATCCCGCCACGACGCACGAGACCTTCGTCGATCGCGTTGGTCAACGTTACATCAACGCGGATTTCAACCATCTCTGCTGCGGCTCGCATGCTGGCGCCTCGTTAGTCTGACTTCGCGCGGTGGTCGTGCAAAAACTAGACGACCCGCAGGAACAGCTTGGCTGAGCCATCCCCGATTCTCACTTCGATCGATTGTACGTCGATGAGAGGCCCCAGCGAAATCGAATCTGCGAGCGTTTCTCCTGCAATGTACTTCTTGTGCGACTCGACCGCCGATCGTAGCTGGTCTGAATCGGATTCGAAACCGATCTCGATCCGGTCCGTGAACTCACAACCACGCTCCTTGCGGGTGTCCTGAATCGCTCGCACGACGTCCCGCGCCAGCCCCTCCGCCACCAGCTCCGGCGTCAACTCCGTCGACAGCACCGCCACCACCCCCTTGTCGTTGGCCGACGCCCAACCCGGCTTGGCCTGGATGCGGACCTCGACCTCTTCCGGCGTGAGCTGCACGGCCTGGCCTTCGATCTCCAGGTCAATCAGCCCGTTGTCGCGGAGGTTCGCAAGAAGTTCTGATCCACTTTGCTGACTGAGCGCCTGCTTCACCTTCGGCATCAGCTTGCCAAGGCGCTTGCCCAGCAGCTTGAAGTTGGGCAGCACCTCGTGGTCGACGTATTTTTCTGGCGTGTCGCTGAACTCCACCGCTTTGACGTTCAGCTCGTCCGCGATCACCCCGGCGTGCTCTTCCAGCCAGGCCTGGTGCGTGTTGTCCGCCAAGATCACTTCGACCCGCGCCAGCGGCTGGCGGACCTTCAGCTCGGCGCCCTCGCGCGCCCGCCGTCCGAGGGACGAGATCAACCGCACCAACGCCATCCGCTCCGAGAGCTTCTGGTCGATCGCCGCGGCGTCCGGCTCGGGGAAGTCGCACAGGTGAACGCTCTCAGGGGCGCCCTTCACGATACCCGACAGGTTCCGCCACATCGCGTCCGCCAAGAACGGCGTGAACGGGGCGATGATCTTGCAGGTAGTGGTGAGGCACTCGTACAGCGTGGCGTACGCGTCCAGCTTCTCCTGCGAGTCCGTCTGCTTGGCCCAGAACCGGTCGCGGCTACGCCGCACCCACCAGTTGCTCAGCGCGTCGACGAACTCGGTGATGGCCGCGCACGCCGTGAAGTTGTCGTAGGCGTCCATCCGCTCGATCACGGAAGCGGCGGTGCGGTGCAACTCGCTGATAATCCAGCGGTCAAGCTCGGACCGCTCGGCCAGCACGCGTTCTCCCCTCCCCCCGCAGGGGGAGGGGTCGGGGGAGGGGGTTGTGACGCGGCTAGCGATCGCCTTGGTGAGCGTTTTCCCAGGGGCTGCCCCCTCCCCTAGCCCCTCCCCCTGCCGGGGAGGGGGACCGGGTGCGGCAGCGCCGCTGGGCGACCAGCCGTCGATGTTCGCGTAGATCACCAGAAAGCTGTAGCAGTTCCACAGCCGCAGCAAGAACTCGGGGATGCTGTCCTTGATCGCTTGTTCGCTGTAGCGGATGGCGGTCCACGGCGGCTGGTTCGCCAGCAAGTACCACCGCAGCGCGTCGGCGCCGTACTTGTCGAAGATCTCACGCGGCTCGCGGTAGTTCCGCTTGCTCTTGCTCATCTTCTGCCCGTCTTCGCCCAGCATCAGGCCGAGCACGATGCAATTTCTGAAGGGGTGAGGGTAGAGGGGCGAGGGGCGAGCACTAGCGGCGCCGTCCTTTTCTCGCCGGTCGCCGCTCGCCTCTTGTTCGCCGAACAGCATCGTGCTGATGGCGAGCTGGCTGTAGAACCAGCCACGCGTTTGATCGAGCGCCTCGCTGATGAAGTCGGCGGGGAATTGGCTGAAGAACTGGGCCGCCGGGTCGCGCCGTACTCCCTCCCCGGCAGGGGGAGGGCTGGGGAGGGGGTTTGTGGCGCGGAGTGCGCTCGCCTTGGCTGACGGTTGCTCGGGGGCTGCCCCCTCTCCACTTCGGGAGGAGGGGGAAAGCGCCGCGGTTTCGCCGCGGTAGCCCCATTGGGCGAACGGCATCGCGCCGCTGTCGTACCAGCAGTCGATGACCTCGGTGACGCGCTTCATGCGTGCGCCCTCGGCAAACGGCGAGTCATAAGTCACCGCGTCGATGTACGGCTTGTGGACCCGCAGGTCGTCCGGCAGGTCGGGGTTCTTAGCCTTGGCCCTGTCCCAAACGTCGGTCCCGGCGACCCCCGGTTTGGCGAGCAGCTCGTCGTACCCGCCGATTGCTTCTTGTTTCCCGGTGGAGTCGCACTGCCAGATCGGCAGCGGCGTGCCCCAGTAGCGTTCGCGGCTCAGCGCCCAGTCGACGTTGCTCTCCAAGAACTTCCCCATCCGCCCATCTTTGATGTGCTCGGGGAGCCAGTTCACGGCCTGGTTGTTGGCGACCATCGCGTCCTTGTACGCGGTGGTCTTGATAAACCAGCTCTCGCGCGGGTACTGGATCAACGGGTCCTCTTCGGCCCGCCAGCAGAAGGGGTAGTCATGCAGGTACTGCTCTTGGTGGAACAGCAGCCCGCGTGCCTTGAGGTCGCGGATGATGTCCTTGTCGCAGTCCTTGACCCAGCGGCCACGGACGAACTCGGGGGCTTCGTCGGTGAACTTGCCGTCGGGGGCGACGCAGTTGATGAGCGTCGGACCATCGTCCTCGATGAATCGATCGCGTTCTGCGACCAGGACGTCGTAATCGACTTCGCCGAACGCGGGCGCTTGGTGAACGATCCCAGTACCACTATCCGTAGTCACAAAGTCTGCGCCGACAATTCGCCAAGCGAGCGCATCTTCCAATCCGTCTCGCCTCTTGCCCCGAGCATGGGCTTGGTCTGAGTAGTAGCAGTCGAAGGGCGGCCGATATCTGTGACCAATTAGGTCCTCGCCCTTTCTCCGCTCATCGACCTCCAAGAGATCCTGCTTCGTTTTTTGCCGGAGCGTCTCCACGAGCTTGGCAGCAACAATCAATCGATGCGGCTTTCCGTCCAGTTCGGTGCCTAACGCTGCATACTCCAATTCTGGATGCACTGCCGCGAACTGATTACTCGGTAAAGTCCATGGCGTCGTAGTCCAAACGACTAAGCTCTCGTCAGACTCCTCGCAAGCGTTTTCGTCCAGTAATCGAAATCGCACATACACACTCGGGTCCGCCACCTCCCGATACCCCTGCCCAACTTCGCCCGCCGACAGCGCCGTCCCCCCCTGGGCCCACCACCAGACGATCTTGTGACCCTGGTACAGCAGCCCGCGGTCGAACAACGTCTTGAGGCTCCACCACACGCTCTCGATGTAGCTCTGGTGGTAGGTGACGTACGCCTCGTCGAGGTTGACCCAGAAGCCGAGTCGTTCGGTCAGGCGGCGCCACTCCTGCATGTAGCGCCACACGCTCGCTTGGCACTTCTGGATGAAGGGCTCGATGCCGTAGGCCTCGATCTCGTCCTTGCTGTGGATCCCCAGCTCTTTGCAGACCTCGACCTCGACCGGCAGCCCGTGGGTGTCCCAGCCTGCTTTTCTTTCACAACGAAAGCCGCGCATCGTGCGGTACCGCGGGAAGACGTCCTTGATGGTCCGCGTGAGGCAGTGGCCCGGGTGGGGCATGCCGTTGGCCGTGGGGGGGCCTTCGTAGAACACGAACGGCGGGGCGCCCTCGCGCTGGGCGAGCGACTGCTCGTACACCCGCCCCTCTTTCCAGAACGCGAGGACTTGTTCTTCGAGCGCCGGGAAGCTGACGGCGCCATCGACGGGTTGGAACATGGGTAGGAGCTGTCGGCTTTCAGCTTTCAGCGTTCAGCTTGGGAAAGTGATGGTTTGAGCGGCAGTCGACCGCTCAGTAAACCATCCAGCGCGGGCTGTAGAAAGGGCAGCCGAGCTCGCCAGTGAGAGGGGATTGTCCGGCCAACTGCCGCGGGGAGCGCAGGGGGACGCCTCCGACCGCAGCTGCCCAACCAAGGGAAAAGCTGACGGCTGACCGCTGAAAGCTGACCGCGATCGCGCAGCGATCAATCGTCGAACTCGTCCGAGTCGTCGTCGTCCTTGTCGCCGCGGGGGAACTCGTCGGCGTACTCGGTGAGGGCGGGGTCTTCGTCCCACTCTTCTTCGAAGTCGTCGTCGAAGTCGTCGTCGAAGTCGTCGTCCTCGAAGTCCTCAAGCTCTTCGGTCACGCCCGAGTCGCCCGAAGGGTCGTCCCACGAGTCGCCGCTGCTTGAGGCGTCGTCGGTGTCTTCCCAGTCGTCTTCCGTAGCAGCCAACGTACCGCCTCATCAATCAAAAGGAATCGAAACCTGCCCGGCTAAATTGGAAAGGTGACCCGTCGTATTGTCAAGCGACGCCCGACGCAGACAAAACGTTGGCCACGAAAAGGCACAAGAAAGCACAAAACGAAAAGAAGGCTCGGGTGCTTTCCTCGGCGGACGATCGTCCGGATGGAGAGCCCCCGCCGGAGCGAAGATTTTCCCACCACCGCGAGGGCTTCCGTCGCGCGGTGCGTCCCCGCCACCCCTCTTGTGCTTCTTTGTGCCTTTTTGTGGCCATCTGTCCGTACGGGTATACTCGCGGGCATGACGCAAGAATCAAGCAAACTCGACGTGATTGCCGTTGGCGCTCATCCAGACGATGTCGAGATCGGCTGCGGGGGGCTGCTGGCGAAGCTGGTCGAGCAGGGGCATCGGGTCGGCATTGTCGACCTGACCGACGGCGAACCCACGCCCGGCTCGCCCGGCCCCGAGGTGCGGCTGGCCGAGGCCCGGCGGGCGGCCGAGCTGCTGGGGGTGCACGAGCGCGTGACGCTGCCGCTGCCCAACCGGCGGTTGTTCGATACGCACGAAAACCGGCTGGAATTGGCCAAAGTGTTCCGGCGGCTCCGCCCCCGGCTGGTGCTGGCCATCGGCGAGCGGACCCCGATGGCCTCCCCCGACCACTGGCAGGCGATGCAGCTCACCGACGCGGCCGTGTTCTACTCGCGGCTCTGCAAATGGGACGACCAGTTCGACGGCATGCCGGTGCACCGCATCGACGCCCAGCTCTACTACTCGCTGGCCTTTTACACGATCGGCCCCCCCGACCGGGGTAATTACTTCGTGGCGGACATCACCTCTACGTTCGAGCAGAAGCTGGCGTCCATCTTGGCCTATCAGACGCAGTTCCCGCCGGAAAAGCAGGGGATTATCGAGCGCGTCACCGCCATGGCGACCTACTTTGGCCAATCGGCCGGCTTCGAGCGGGGCGAGGTCCTCTCGAGCCCGCGGACCCTCGGCGTCCGTGACCTGATGGGCAACCTGTTCGGGTAATCCAGCCCGGGTGACGCCAGACGGCCGCCAGAAAGGCCAGCGGCGGACGAAAGTCCGCCGAGCAAACCCCCGCAACGCCCAATCTCCCTGCGTTCTGCACCTTTCCGCAGCCAAAACCCCTCCAAGGCCGGGCGGGCGCCCTGCGTGGCGTAGTCTTTGGAGCCGGTTTTTTGGGCGGTGGGGAGTCCTGTAATTGCTGTGTGGAATATTCCGTCCAGAAAGTGATTGCTTTCTTTCATTCGTGCGCGCATAATTCGGCTGAAAGGTTTCACGTTAGCGAGCAGGTGATGGAGCTACAGCCGAAAATCATGGTAGATCAGCGGCGATCGCGGGTGCTAGGAATCGTTCAACGCAGGGGGTTTGCTTCGCTGCCAGACCTAGCGGTCGAGCTGGGGGTGTCGGAATCGACCGTCCGCCGCGACTTGGCCCACCTGGAACGCGAAGGCGCCGCGAAGCGGACCCACGGCGGAGCGTTCTTCACCGGCGCCGCTGGGGCGTCGCTGACGACGCACCAGGTGTCCCGGCAAGAACAAAAACAAGCGATCGCCCGGGTAGCCGCGGGGCTGATCGGCGATCGAGAGACGGTGCTGCTGGATGGCGGCAGCACGACCTATGAATTAGGACAGCAACTGCTGGGTCGGACCCTGCAGGTAGTGACCAACTCGCTGCCGATGGCGAGCCTGCTGGCGGGCGCCAGCGGGATCGACCTGGTGGTGCTGGGGGGCTACGTGCACGGCCCGTCGGGCGCGCTGCACGGCGAGTTCGCCGACCGGATGCTGGAAGGGGTCCGCGTCGGGAAGGCGGTAATCGGGGCCGGCGGGATCAACGCCCAGGGGCTCCACAACGACAACCAACTGATCGTCGGCACCCAGCGGGCGATGATGCGTGCGGCAGAGGAAGTGATCGTGGTGGCTGACAGCAGCAAATTCGGCCGTGCTAGCCTGGCGTCGCTTTGCCCCCTCTCACAGATCAACCGACTGGTGACCGACGACGAGCTCGACGACAAGTGGCGGGAGGTGCTGGCCGACGCCGGCATCGAGGTCCATCTGGCCAGCACGCCAAAGCCGTGAGCTTTCTGCTTTCTGACAACCGACACAACCGACAACACTGACAACCGACAACATGCCTGTCGCTATCCCACCAAGCTCGCAGATCGAGGACATCGTCCGCCGCATCGTGCGTCAGCAGCTCGCGGGCCCCAGCGGCCCGCCCGCCGCTGCCGGCGCCTCGGCGGGCGAGCCGAAGCTGGTCGTCAGCATCTCTGCCCGGCACGTGCACCTGACCGACGCCGACGTCGAGACGCTGTTCGGCCCGGGCCGGAAGCTCACGCCGCACAAAGACCTCTACCAGGACGGCTTCTACGCGGCCGAAGAGACCGTGATGGTGATCGGCCCGCGGCGGCGGATGCTGCCCAACGTGCGGGTCCTGGGCCCCACGCGCGACTACAGCCAGGTGGAGCTGGCGTTCACCGACGGCATCTCGCTGGGCATCGACCTGCCCGTGCGGGCCAGCGGCAAGATCGACGGCACGCCCGGCTGCGTGCTGGCGGGCCCCGCCGGCGTGGTTGAGCTCAAGCAGGGGGTGATCCGCGCAGAGCGGCACGTCCACATGAACAACTCGGACGCGGTGCGTTACGGCGTCAAGAACGGCGACCGCATGAACCTCAAGATCAGCGGCCCTTGCGGTATGACGCTGGAAGACCTGCTGGTGCGTGCCGACGCCACCAGCAAGCTGGAGGTGCACATCGACACCGACGAAGGCAACGCCTGCGACCTCGACCACGCGACCAAGGTCGAGCTCGTCAAGCAAGAGCCCTGCAAGTGCCACGATCATTAAGTGTGTAGGTCAGGCTGTGCCTGACGAAGCGGCGCGTGTGACGACTGTCAGGCACAGCCTGACCTACTGAAACCTGAAAGGAAAACGAGATGGCGAAAACGAACGAGGCGCTCGGCATGATCGAGACCAAGGGGTTTGTCCCCCTGGTCGAGGCGACCGACGCGATGCTCAAGGCAGCGAACGTGACGTTCCTGGCGTGGGACAAGGTGGGCAACGGCCTGGCGGCAGCGTTTGTCACCGGCGACGTGGCCGCGGTGAAGGCCGCGACCGACGCGGGCGCGCAGGCGGCCGGGCGGATCGGCGAGGTGATCAGCGTTCAGGTGATCCCGCGTCCGCACGAAGACGTAGACGTGGTGCTGAAGCTGGCGAAGAAGCCGGCCTCGAAGTAGCGGCGGTGGGGGCGCGCCGGCCGTAGGTCGGCGGCTCTTGGCTTTTGTTTGTTTTCACGCGCTCCGGCGCAATTCAACGAGAGATACACGATGCAACAAGCAATTGGATTGATCGAGACCAAGGGGCTGGTGCCGCTGGTCGAAGCGACCGACGCGATGGCCAAGGCCGCCAACGTGAAGATCGAGAAGCGGGTCGACCTGGGGGGCGGTTTGGTGACGACGGTCGTCAGCGGCGACGTCGGCAGCGTGCGTGCCGCGGTAGACGCCGGCGCCTCGGCGGCCAGCCAGGCCGGCACCCTGATCTCCAGCCACATCATCGCACGCCCCAGCGACGGCGTGATGACGGCGTTCTTCAGTTGACACGAGCGGTCAGCGATCAGCGGTCAGCTTTCGGCCAACTCGGACGACTGCTTTCGCTTAGCTGACCGCTGATCGCTGAAAGCAACCGCTTGCATGGAGCAATCGTGAAAGTCCTCGTCGCCAATCTTGGTTCGACCAGCTTCAAGTACCGCCTCTTCGACATGGAGACGGAGGCGGAGCTGGCGCGCGGCGGCGTTGAGCGGATTGGCGCCCAGCGGAGCGACGCGTTTGTCGAGATCGCCGGCCAGCGCTCCGAGCTGGCCGTCGAAGCGCCGGACCACGCCGCGGCCGTTGAGGCGTGCCTCGGGCAGTTGACCGAACCCGATCGCGGCTGTCTGAAGGACGCGTCGGAGGTCTCGGCGATCGGCTTCAAGGCGGTGCACGGCGGCCGCGCAGGAGGCGTCTGCCGGGTCGACGACGGCGTGCTGCGGGCCATGGAAGAGATGAACCCCGTGGCGCCGGCCCACAACCCGCCCTACATCGCGGCGATGCGGCAGTTGGGGGAGAAGCTGCCGGAAATGCCGCTGGTGGCGGCGTTCGAGACCGGCTTCCATGAGACCATCCCCGAGCGCCTGAAGACGTACGCGGCGCCCTACCACTGGGCGACCGACTACGGCGTGCGGCGGTGGGGCTTCCACGGGGCGAGCCACCGCTACGTGGCGACTCGCACCGCAGAGCTGTTGGGCCGCGACGACCTGCGGGTGGTGAGCTGCCACCTGGGGGGCTCGAGCAGCGTGTGCGCCATCCGGGGCGGCAAGAGCGTGGCGACCAGCATGGGCATGAGCCCACAAACCGGCCTGCCTCAGTCGAGCCGCGTGGGAGACTTCGACGCGTTTGCGCTGCTGCAAGTCGCCGAGCGGACCGGCAAGTCGTTTGAAGAGCTGCTGGCGGAGCTCGGCTCGCAGGGGGGGCTGCTGGGCCTCAGCGGCGTGAGCGGCGACCTGCGCGACGTGCGCTCTGCGGCGGACGGCGGCAACGCGCGGGCGCAACTGGCGATCGACGTGTACGTCAGCAGCATCCGACACTACCTGGGCGCCTACCTGGTGGAGCTGGGGGGGATCGACGTGATCGCGTTCGCGGGGGGCATCGGCGAGAACGGCGTCGACATCCGCGCCGCGGTGTGCGCGGACCTGGAGGGGCTGGGCATCGAGATCGATCCGGCGAAGAACGCCTCACAACGCGGCGAGGGCGCCGTCCACGCCCCCGCAAGCAAGACAGAGATTTGGGTCGTGCCGACCAACGAGGAACTGGTGGTGGCGCGGCAGACGAAAGCCTTACTTGGGAACTAAATGGGCCCATGCCCACGCTCGCGTGGGCATGCCTCGGCCGTACGAGTTGTCAAATTCCTAGAGCTCCACATGGCCACGCAAGCGTGGCCATGGCACCCGACAAGAGCTACCTACCGATGTTCATCGCCAAAGTCACCGGCTCGGTCGTTGCGACTCAAAAGGTCGCCGCTATGACCGGGCAGAAGCTGCTGATCGTTGAGCCCTTCCGGCTCGACGGCGAGAGCCGCAAGAAGCTGGTTACGACGGGGCGGACCTTTGTGGCGGTCGACCCGCTGGGCGCCGGCGTGGGGCAGATGGTGCTGATCACCCAGGGCTCCAGCGCCCGGCTGACCCCCGAGACCAAGGAGATGCCGATCGACACGGTAGTGATCGGCATCGTCGATCAGGTGCACGTGGAGAAGAAGTGTGTCTTCAAGAGTGACGACGCTTGAACTTGGGAATGACCCATGATCAAGCCTCAATGACCAATACTTAATCGCAATCGCAGCTATGAATATCAACGAATCCTTGATCCGCGACGTCGTCCGTCAGGTGCTGGCCGAGGTGGGGCCGATCCCCGGGGCGCCCGCCGGCGCCCCCGCCGCGGGGGGCAAGCACGGGGTGTTCTCGACGGTCGACGCCGCCGTGGCGGCCGCGAGCGAGGCGTTCGAGCAGCTCAGCCGGCGGCCGATCGCGGACCGCAAGCGGGCCATCGACCACATCCGCCGGATCTCGATCGAGCAGTGCGTCGAGCTGGGCACGATGGAGATGAACGAGACGAAGGTCGGCCGGCTGGCGCACAAGATCGAGAAGCTCAAGACGCTGGGCGAGAAGACCCCCGGGGTCGAGTTCCTGCAGTCGCAGGTGTTCAGCGGCGACCACGGGCTGGCGGTGATCGAGCACGCCCCGTTCGGCGTGATCGGCGCCATCACCCCCGTCACGCACTCGCTCCCCACCATCACGGGCAACGCCGTCAGCATGATCGCCGGCGGCAACACGGTGGTGGTGAACCCCCACCCCAGCGGCAAGAAAGTCGCGGCCGAGGGGGTGCGTCGCTTCAACCAGGCGATCGCCGCGGACATCGGCATCGACAACCTGATCTGCGTGATCGAAGAGCCCACGCTCGAGACCGCGGCCGACCTGTTTAAGCACCGCGGCATCGCGATCATCTGCGTTACCGGCGGCCCCGCGGTCGCCCGCGCCGCGCTCAACTCGGGCAAGCGGGCCATCGTCGCCGGCCCCGGCAACCCGCCCGTGGTGGTAGACGCCTCGGCCGACCTCGACCGCGCGGCCCGTTCGATCATCACCGGCGCCGCCTACGACAACAACCTGCTCTGCATCGCGGAGAAAGAGGTGTTCGTGGTCGCCAGCGTGTTCGACCAGATGATGGAAGCGATGAGCCGCGCCGGCGCCGTGCGGCTCAACAAGCAAGAAGTTGATCGTCTCACACAGGTCGCGATCACCAGCGTCGGCGAGGGCAAAGACAAGCACGACGTCGCCGCAAAGGAGTTCATCGGCAAAGACGCCGCGGTGCTGGCCGAGGCTGCCGGCAAGCGGATCGACCCCAAGACCGAGCTCATCTTCGGTGAGACGGACGAGTCGAACCCGTTCGTCCCGGTCGAGCAGATGATGCCCTTCCTGCCGTTCGTGAAGGTCAAGGACATCGACACCGCGATCGCCAAGGCCAAGCACTACGAGCACGGCTTCCGCCACACCGCCATCATCCACACCAACGACGTGCGTGCGATGACCAAGATGGGCCGCGTGATGGACGTGACGCTGTTCGTCAAGAACGGCCCGTCGACCGCGTCGCTGGGCCTGGGGGGCGAGGGCTACCTGTCGTTCTCCATCGCCACCCCAACGGGCGAGGGGGTCACCACCCCGCTCACGTTCACCCGCGAACGTCGCTGCTCGCTAATCGACGACCTGCACGTCGTCGGCAAGCGCGACGTAGAAACGCCGCTAACCCGCTAGCCCCACAAAGAATGGCCGGTAGCCGACGGGCTCCGCCCCGTCGCAGAGGCTTGAGTTGACAACGAGATTCGCACCGCGCCGGGGGCGAGGACGCCCCGGCTCACAAGACTTCGTTCCTAAAGACTAACACCTAACAACTAACACCTAACGCCTCCCCCATGCTCCTCGCCCGCATCGCCGGCACGGCTACCTCCACCACGAAGCACCCGTCGCTTCAGGGGTGGCGGTTGGTGGTCGCCCAGCCGTTGCTGGCGGACGGCCAGTCGCCCGATGGAGACCCGCAGCTCGCGATCGACCGTCTCGGCGCCGCCCGCGGCGACCGCGTGATGCTCACCAGCGACGGCCGGGCGACGCGTGAGATGGTCGGCAGCAAGACCACCCCGGTGCGCTGGAGCGTGATGGGGATCGTTGACGCAGAATGATGGAGCTATCCCCCGCACAACTCGAATGGATCGTCCAGGAGGTCCTGCGGCGGCTTGGCGCGGTCAAGCCGCAGGCCGGAGAGCTCGTGCTCACCGAGCGCGTCGTATGTTTGGAAACCATTGCCGGCAAGCTTGACGGGGTCGCAGCGCTAACGATCGCCGCGGGCGCGGTCGTCACGCCGAGCGTCCGCGACGAGCTGCGTCAACGCCGGATCGAGATCAAGACGAGTAACCGCGGATAACCCGGACGCCACGGATTGATTCAGAAGCGAGCCGCATCCCAATCCGTGAAATCCGTGCTTTAGACATTTACTTCGTAGGCCCAGACGATGCGAATCGCCAAAGTGCAAGGAACCGTCACGCTCAGCCGCTGCCACGCGACGTTCGACGGCGCGCGGCTACGGCTGGCCACGCCGCTGACGCTGGGGGAGCTGCCCGAGGGAGACGACCCGTCGGGTGAAACCTTGGTGGTGTGGGACGAGCTGGGCGCGGGGATCGGCTCGCTCATCGCCGTGAGCGAGGGGGGCGAGGCGGCGCAGCCGTTCCGACCAGCCGTGAAACCGGTAGACGCCTACTGCGCAGCGATCTTGGACGACTTAAACCTGTAAGAGCCTGCGACCGAGACCCAATCGGAGGGTTGGCGCCCTCCGCTCAGAAGTTGCGATCCACTACTAACGACTAAGACCTTAAACCTAAACCCTACTTCTATGCTCAACATCCACCGACTGAAGCAAGACATCTGCGATATCGGCGACCGCATCTACAAGAAGGGGTTTGCGGCCGCGAACGACGGGAACATCACCGTCCGCGTCGGCCCGAACGAGGTCCTCTGCACGCCGACCATGGTGTCCAAAGGGTTCCTCACCCCGGCCGACATCTGCACGATCGACATGGAGGGGAACCAGACCGCGGGCGTGAAGAAGCGCTCCAGCGAGGCGCTGTTGCACCTCGAGATCATGAAGGCGCGGCCAGAGATCAAGAGCGTGGTGCACTGCCACCCGCCCCACGCCACCGCGTTCGCCGTGGCCCGCGAGCCGATCCCGCAGTGCGTGCTGCCGGAGGTCGAGGTGTTCCTGGGCGACGTGCCGATCACCAAGTACGAAACCCCCGGCGGCAAGGCGTTCGCCGAGACGCTGCTGCCGTTTGTCCACAAGACGAACGTCGTGATCCTGGCCAACCACGGCACGGTAAGCTTCGGCGAAACCGTCGAACGGGCCTATTGGTGGACCGAGATCCTGGACGCCTACTGCCGCATCCTGATGCTCGCCCGCCAGTTGGGGCACGTGCAGTACCTCAGCCAGGAGAAGAGCCACGAGCTGCTCGAGCTGAAGAAGCAGTGGGGCATGGGCGACGCCCGGCTTACCGAGGAGTACAAGGACTGCGACATCTGCGGGAACGACATCTTCCGCGAAACCTGGCAGGAAACCGGTGTGAGCCGCAAGGCGTTCGAGAAGCCGACCGGCCCCAGCCAGGGCGCCCCGGCTGGAGTGGACGAAGACGCGCTGGTGCGGCTCATCACCGAACGCGTCACGCAGGCCCTGGGCAGCTCAAACCTGGCGACCGGCGCCGTGTGCAACACAGACGACTGCTGGCGCCTGTAAAGCGCTGTCAGTGGCGCACACGCACTAACCCTCCACCTCCCGCAGGTACTCCAGCGCCTCCTCCAGCTCTGGCGCCTCAACCCCTGCGCGCCTGCCGGCCCGGTCGCACTCGCTCAGCAGCACCAGCTCGTCCCACCAGGGGCTCTGCTGCAAGCGCCGCTTAGCGCGGGCGCCCAGCTTCCCCTCGCCCAACTCGTGGCAGCGCATGTGGTTCTCGATCAGCCACAGCGTCCGCTCACTCGCCAGACCGCGTAGCGCCCGGGCGCTGGCGGCTTCGTGGTCGTGGCGGTCGATCGCCTTGCCGACGTCGTGCAGAAGCGCCGCCGCCAGCAGCTCCGCGTCGTAGGGGTCGTGGTCGCGGGCGTGGTCGAACACCTGCAGCGAGTGGTAGAGCGCGTCCCCTTCCGGGTGGTAGCGGGGGTTCTGACGGACGTTCTCTAGTGGGACCAGCAACGCTTGATAGCGGGCGTAGCGGTCGGCATCCGACGGGGCGCCCTCGCCGCCGGGGGGCGCCGCGAGCCCGTGGTACTGCCGGCCCACCTCGGCGTCGCTGGGCAGGTCGCGCCGCGGGGCGCCCGCGGGAGCGATCCGTCGGGTCGCCTCGACCTTGGCCGACGCGATGCACAGCTGCGGGAACTCAAGCATCAGCCGGGCCGCTTCCCAAGCGATCTGATGCCGGACGCGTGGACTGCGCATGGCTGGTCCTCTGGGTGTCGTCGCCTGACGCGTACAAACCCTCCGCTTCGATCTAGCTTAATTGAAGCGGGCGAAAAGAGAGAACAGAGATTCTGACCGCGCCCGCCGGGGGGCCGCCCGCGACCGTCGAACCACTCTGGAGGCCTTAAGCGACGCTGGGGCCGGTGGTTCCGTCGTTGATCTGGACGGCGTGGTCGATCGGCAGGACGAAGATCTTGCCGTCGCCGATGTGGCCTTCCGCACTGGTGCGGGCGTGCTCTTCTAGGCAGGCCAGCGTGCGGTCGAGGTAGTCCTCGTTCACCGCGATCTCAAGCGCCACCTTGCGCAGCAGCTTGCTCTGGTACTCGTGGCCGCGGTAGGTCTCGATGTGCCCCCGCTGGCGGGCGTAGCCCATCGCGTCGCACACGGTCATGCGCGTCACACCCAAACGGGCGAGCGCCTTGCGGACCGTGTCGAGTTTGGTTGGCTGGATCACCGCCACAACGAGTTTCATGCCCGGCATTCTATCCGACCGCAGCGGCCGGGGGCAGTCGGCTCTCTTGCTGGCCGACGGGGCCGGCGGGACAATCACCCCATGCCTGCGCCCACGACTATGGCCGATCTGCTAGCGGCCAACGCGGCGGCCGACCCGCATGGCGAGGCGCTCGGCGCAATTGTCGGTGGGGAACTTGGTTGGCTCACCTGGGGAAAGATCAACAGCGAGGTCGATCGCGTCGCCTCGTCGCTCGCCACGGCCGGCCTGGCGCCGGGCGACAGGGTGCTGCTCCGCGGCGCCAACAGCACAGCTTGGTGCATCGCCGACCTGGCGATCGCCCGCGCCGGGGGGGTGAGCGTCCCGGTGCACGCCTCCGCGCCGGCCCCGCAGGTCGAGGCGATCTTGCTGTGTGTGGGGGCGCGCATGCAGGTGGAGGGGGGCGAACTCCGGAGCATGGCGCCTAGCGACGGCGGGCCCGCGTCGCCCCCCGGACTAGCGACCATCGTCTTCACCTCGGGCACGTCGGGCGAGCCGCTGGGGGTGATGCTCTCGCACGCGAACCTGCTGGCCAACGCGGCGGCGCTCAGCGAAGCCGTAAGCAGCCACGCGGCGGCGCCGCCGGGGGGGCCCGAGGCGTCCCAAGAGCTGCGGCTCTGCATGCTGCCGCTGAGCCACCTGTACGCCCGCACGTGCGACCTGTACACGTGGCTCGTGCGGCGGTCGCGGCTGGTGCTGGCCGAGTCGCGCGAGACGATCCTACGCGACTGCGCACTAGCGCGGCCGACCGCGATCAACTCGGTCCCCTACTTCTGTCAGAAGCTGTTCGCCGAAGCGTCCGCCGGGGGAGAGGCCTCCGTGGGCGCCTCGCTGAAACGGCTGCTGGGTGGGGCCATCACGCACTGCTACAGCGGCGGCGCCGCGATGGCCGGCGAGATCGAGTCGGCCTTCGAGTCGGCGGGGCTGCCGTTGATGTCGGGCTACGGGCTCACCGAGGCCGCGCCGGTGGTCACGGCCTCAACACTGGCCGCCCACCGGGCGGGCGCCGTGGGGAGGCCGCTCCCCGGGGTCGAGGTCCGGCTCGACGAGGGGGAGGAGGTGCTGGTCCGCGGTCCGGGGGTGATGATGGGCTACTGGCGCAACGACGCCGCTACCCGGGCCGCGTTTTCCGACGGCTGGCTCTGCACCGGCGACCTGGGCGCGTGGACCGACGACGGCTTCCTCATCATCACCGGCCGGAAGAAAGAGCTGATCGTGCTCTCAACGGGCAAGAAGGCCTCGCCCGCAGCGCTCGAAGCGAAGCTCGCCGCGTCGCCGTGGATCGAGCAAGCGATCGTCGTCGGCGAGGGCCAGCCATGCCTGGGCGCCCTAATCGTGCCGAACCCAGACCGGCTACGGGCCGAAGTCCGCAGGCGTCGGCTGTGGGTCTGGTCTAAACGCGGGGCGCTGAACCACCCGCATGTCCGTGCGTTGTACGCACGGGAGATTGCTTCGCGTGTGGGCACGGAAGGCGTTGGGGTGTTTACCCTCATCGGGCGTGGTTTCTCCATCGAACGCGGTGAAATGACCCCCAAGCTGAGCCTCCGCCGCGGCGCGGTAGCGTTGCACTTCGCCCCAGAGATCGCCAGGATGTACGCGCAGCGTCGCACCGACGCCGCCAACCGCTAGCCGCCAACCGCTAGCCGCCAACCGACCCGCCGGATCCGCCGATGCCAAACGCGTTCTACACCGATCACCCCTGGGCCGACGTCGAGGTAGAGCGGGCCATCCTGTCCGCGGCCGGCATCGACCTGCGCGAAGCGTCCAACAACCAAGAAGCCACGCTCGCGGCCCAGGTAGGGGACGCCGACGCCATCATCACCTGCTGGGCGCCCACCACGGCGCGGGTGATCGACGCGGCGCCGAACCTGCGGCACATCGCGCGTACCGGGGTCGGGCTGGATAATATCGACGTGGCCCGCGCCACCGAGCGCGGCGTCGTGGTCACCAACGTGCCGGACTACTGCGTGACGGAGGTGGCCGAGCACACGATCGGGCTGGCCTTTGCGATGGCCCGCAAGATCGCCGAGTGCGCCATCGCCACCCGCGCGGGCCGCTACAGCCTGGTCGACGCAGAGCCCTACCGGCGGATCGCGGGCCAGACGTTCGGCGTGATCGGCTTGGGCCGCATCGGATCACGCGTGGCCGAGATGGCCCGTGCGCTGGGGTGCCGGGTGCTGGGGAACAACCGCTCGGGATCGACGCCGGAAGGGGTGGCTTGGGCCCCGCTCGACCAGTTGCTGGCCGAGAGCGATTTTGTCGCGCTGTTGGCGCCGCTGACGGACGAGACCCACAAGATGATCAACGATCGGACGCTGGCGTTGATGAAGCCCGACGCGTTCTTGATCAACACCTCTCGCGGCGGGCTAGTAGACCACGACGCGCTGGCCCGCACGCTCGCTCAGGGCCGGCTCGCGGGCGTTGCGCTCGACGTGCAAACGCCGGAGCCCCCCGACCTCAGCGCGCCGCCGTACAACCACCCCAGGGTGCTGGTGACCCCGCACACGGCGTTTGTTTCTACCCAGTCGATGATCGACCTGCGCACGCGCGTGGCCCATCAGGTGGCGGCGGTGCTGGCCGGAGAGCAGCCGGAAAACGTGGTCAATTAATGGCTTTTTGCTGACTGGTGGGGCGCCCCGTCCGCTGCAAGCCGTGTGACGGGCCTAACCGCTTCCACCGCGCCGCGCCGCTTTGACCGGAGCCCTATTGCGCCCTATATCCCCCTAGGGGAAACCATGGTCGCCTGCGGCCCGGGGTCCCCGTATCCGACGCGCCCGCCACCCCCCCAGCCGCCTGCATGGACAGCCAGCCGCACAGCGATCCGCAAGCCGACGCGCTCGCCGCGGCCAGCGGCGGCCGGCTGCGCGACCTGCGGGGCAGGTTCGCCTCTCGGGCGGCGGAGCGAGACGCGTCGTTCCAGACGCTCGAAGACCGGCTGGGCGCCGAACTGCAGGCCATCGCGGACCAGGTGTCGGCCGAACTGGAGTCGGAACGACTGCTCCAGTCGTCCAGCATCGAGGAGCGGTCGGCCGAGCTGATCCAGGAGCTCGACGGTCGCGCCCAGGAGCTGGACCGCGCCCACGAATCCATCGAGTCGGAGCGGGCAGAGCTGGCCCAAGAGCGTGCTAGCCTCGACCGGCAGACCCTTGAGGGGCTGGAAGAAATCGAGGCCCGCAACCAAGAGCTGGCCGAACGCGAGCAGAAACTCGACGAAACCACCCAACGATTGCAGCAGCAGTCCGAAGCGTTGGCCCAGCGGGAGGCCGACCAGGCCGCCGAAGCGGCCCAGTTGGAGACCAGCTACGCCGACCTCGAGCGGCTCGAAGCAGAGATCGAGACCAAGCTCGCCGAGCTGGACGCCCGCTCGAACGAGCTCGCCGACCGCGCCGCCCAGATCGAGTCCGGTGAGTCGGGCGCCAACCGCGAGGTCGACGAGCGCGTGGCCCGGTTGACCAAGGAGCTGGCCGCCGCGCAGGCCGAGCTTGAGTCGTTCTCGCTCCGACTCGAGGACCGGGACGATCAGACCTCGGCCGCGATCACCGTGCTCGAATCGGAGCGCGACGCCACGCTGGACGAGATGCAGCGTCTCGAGGAAGAAGCGGCCGCGGAGCGGGCGAGCGCCGACGAGGCCATTGAGCGGCTCCGCGCGGACCTCAAACGCGAGGCCGAGGCCCGCAGCAAAGAACGCCAGGCCTCCGCCGAGCAGTGCGAACAGCTCAACGCGTCGCTGCTGGCGGCGGTCGAGCAGCGGGAGTTGGCGCCCTCGGCCGACGAGCTGGCAGCGCTCGAGAAGAAGTTCGAGCTGGCGCAGCAAGACGCCGCGGGCCTGCGGGCGCGGCTGGCGGAGCTTGAGGCCGAGGGGGCGGACCCCGGTTTGGGCGAGTCGCTGCTGATCGAACTAGAACAAACCCGCGACGACCGAGACGCCGCGCTGGCGCGGATCGCGGAACTGGAGAACGCGGCCGCCGCGTCGGGCGGGGGCGCCGCGGACGACGACGAGCTTCGCCGCCGGTTCGAGATGGCCGTCGACGACATCCGTCAGCTCAAGTCGGAGAAGGCCGAGCTCGAGGCCAAGCTGCTGCAGGCGCCGGTTGCCGAGAACGGCTCGGACTGGGAGTCGCAGAAGCGACGCATGCTGGCCAGCCTGGAAGGGGACTCGTCGCCCGAGCGGCGTGAAGAGCGGGCCACGATCGAGGGGACGGTCCGGATCACCGATGAGGTGGTCGCCGGCAAGGACCGAGAGATCGCCCAACTGCGGCAGGCGCTCGAGGAGAGTTCTGCCCGCTGCGACGAGGCCTGCGACGCGGCAGCGGCCCCGGCGCCGGTGATCAACGACGCGGCGGTCGACGCAGAGCTGGCCCGTGTCGAGGAACTACGCGGTCAATGGGAGGCCAAGCTGCGCGAGGCGGAGCTTGAGCTCTCGGTGGAGCGGGCCCGCATCGCCCGCGAGCAGTCCGAGCTGGCGGAGTGGCGGATCGAGCTGGAGGGGATGGCGGACAACGTCCGCCACGCACAGCAGCCCGCCGCCTCGGGCGGCAAGTCACAGAGCAACTGGATGCGGAAGATGGGCCTCGGCGGCGGCGAAGGAAAGTAGGCTCGGGGGGCTACGCGGTCGCCGGTCGGCCCCGCCAGGCGGGCTGGGAACCGACGAGCCACGCCCCCAGGGCGAACCACTGCAGCGCCATCAACACGGCCACGCCCAGCGGGTGGAGCCAGGCCCCCAGCAGGTCTTGCCGGAACCGCCGGGCCGCGTGCAACCGGACCCCCAGCCCCAGCAACCACGCGGCGCCGAACAGGCCGGCCGCCGGCCAATCGCCCCACGCCAAAGCGGCCGCCATCCCCGGCAGCGGCAGCACCTGCCCCACCACCAGCAGGAGCGTGACCGGCACGATGGTCCGCGGCGCCGCGGCGCCCTCTACCGCGTTCTTGGCCAGCCCCTGCCATACGGCCCGGGCGCCGTCGTACATCCGGCACGTCGCCAGCGGAGACGCGTCGAACACGTCTGACCTGAGCCGCGCGCGTCGGTAGGCGCGGGGTAGCATCACCCCGTCGTGACGCGACGCGCGGATCGCGGCGTGGCCCCCCGAGGCGGCGTAGGCGTGGCGGTGCGTGACAAAAAACTGCCCGCAGCCGGCCGCCCAGCCCAGCCCATACGAACGCCGCATCTGCCGCAGCGACAGGTAGCCCAGCAGCACGAACGGGATCAACGGGATCAGCAACTTTTCAAGCAGCGTGCCGGTTTGCTGATGAGGGAACCCGCCGAACAAGTCGATCGCGCGGGCGCGCCGCTCGGCCGCCGCGCGGGCGAAGGCGTCTGGCGTGACGCGGACGTCGGCGTCGAGGAATACCCACTCATCGTGCGCCGCCTCTTGGGTGAGCCGCCAGCAGGCGTGCTGCTTGCCGTTCCAGCCGGCCGGCAGTTGGGGCGGCACGATCAAGCGGACACGGCGGTCGGCGCTGGCCATCTGTCGGACGATCGCGGCGGTCTGATCGGTGGAGTGGTCGTCCAGCACCACGGCCTCAAGATCGACGCCGGTTGACGCGAGCACCGCCAGCAGGCAGTCGCCGATGTTCGCCGCCTCGTCGCGCGCCGGGATCAGCACCGACAGGGCGATGGGCGGCGCCTGAGGGTCGATCGGCGGCGGAACCCGGAAGATCGGCGTGTTGCGGCAATAGAACCACGCAGGGATCAGCGCGAGCGCCAGCGAGCACCAGGCAAGAGCGGTCATCGGGAGAGCTTGGCTCCGTGGCTGGCGCGGTACGATCGGCCCGAAGCCGCCGCGGCGGTCCGGCGGACCCACTCGTAGACGCCGCCGACCCCTGCGCTGCCGCCGACCAGCACCTCGAACGCGGCGCCGTCTCGCGCCAGCGACTGCTCGGCCAGCAGCCGCTGGGTTTCACGCAGCCGGCCGTGGAGCAGCCCCGACCACGCCTCCTTGCTCAGGCCGGCGTACTCCGCGGCGAGCAGGGGCGTGCCGAACCGGCTGAGCGCCTCGGGCAGCTTCTCTTCCCAGAACGGGTACTCGGTCGCCAGCGGGAGCAGCGTCGCGTTGGGCAGGCTTGCCGCCAGGTGCGCCAGCCCGGGCCGCAACGGGGCGTCGTGGTCGCGCGGGTCGGTGAACCGGCCCTCGGGGGTGATCCAGAGGCTCGCCCCCGGGCGGGCCAGCACCCCCTGCGATGTCTTCAGGAAAGCCGCGGCGCCGCGCGGCGAGTCTTGTTCGACCCCAAAAAACCCCAGCCGCTCAAAGAACGGGTAGCGACGCAGCGCTTCGGCGTCGAACGGGGCGTAGATCGCTCGGTTCGGAAACACACGGTGCGCGATCAACAGCGCCACCAGCGGGTCCCACCAGCCGGCGTGGTTGCCGTACACGATCAGCGGACCGGCGGGGTCGCTGGGGATGCCGTCGCTGGCCAGACAGACCGAGTGCAGGTGCTTGCGGGCGAACCGGCGTACGTACCACCGGAACCAACCAACCAGCTGGGCCGAGCTCTGGGGCGCTTGTGGATTCATTTCCCTGAGCGAGCCGGGGGCGTGAGCCACCGGAGTTGCGTTGCGTTGTGCTTCTACTTGAGGGAGGCCTAGCCCGCCCCGCTCGCCACCGCACCCAGGTCCTGGTCCAACGAGTCGGCCGCGATCCAGCCGCTCATCAACACCATCGGCATCCCGGGCCCGGGGTGGGCCGCGCCCCCGGCGAGGTACAGGTTCTTCACGTCACGGCTGCGGTTGGCGGGCTTGAACGCCCCGAGGAACCGCCCGTGGCTCGCGAGCCCGTAGATGGCGCCGCGCGGCACGTGGTAACGGTCTTCGATGTCTTGCGGCGTGAGGGCGTGCTCGCTGACGATACGCTGCTCGATGTCCTCAAGCCCGGCGGTCCGCTTCAGCTTGTCGAGGATCACCTGGCGGTACGCGGGGAGCATCTTCGACCAATCTTGCCCGTCGCGTCGGTAGGGGGTGTGGACCAGGATGTAGAGCGCCTCGCCCCCCTCGGGCGCCACGGCCGCTTCGGTTGTCGCCGGTGCGGCCACGTAGCAGGTGGGGTCGGGGGCTGTCTCGCCGCGGCGGTAGATGGCCTCGAACTCTTCGTGCGGGTCGCGCGAGAAGATAAAGTTGTGGTGCAGCAGTTGGTCGTACCGCTGCGTCAGCCCTAAGTAGAGCACCACGCCGGAGCAGGCGGGCTCGTACTTGCGACGCTTGCGGAACTTCTTCCAGGTTGCGCCGCCGAGCAGCTCTTCGTGCGTCAGCACGCTGTCGCTGTTGGAGACCACCGCGTCGAGCGCCACGCGCTCGCCGCCCTCCAGCACCACCCCGGTCGCCTCGCCCCGCTCGACCGTGATCTTCGCAACCGGGGCGTTCAAGCGGAACTCGACCCCCAGCTCGCCGGCGAGCTTCTCGAGCGCCTCGGGCACGGCCCGCGTCCCCCCCATCGGGTACCAGATCCCCTCGCTGGTTTGCATGTGGGCGATGCCGCACAGCACCGCCGGCGAGGCGTCGGGCGACGAGCCGACGTACTGCGTGAAGTGGTCGATCATCTGCGCCACCCGCGCTTCGGGGACGTAAGACCGCACCGACGCCGCGACGGTCTTCCCCATCCGCAACTGCAGCAAATCGCTCAGCACCGCGGGGGTGAACGTCTGGCTGAAGTCGAGCGTGTCCATGATGCCGCCGACGCTCTTCCAGAAGAAGAAACGCTCGGAGATCTCGTGCAGCCGTTGCGAGGCGCCCAGGAACCGCTCGTAGCCGCTGGCCACCTTCGGTCCCGCAAACGCGTGCAGCCGCTGCTTCATCGCCTGGGTGTCTGCCACCAGGTCGAGCACGCTCTTGTCCTCGAAGAAGCAGCGCCACTGCGGGTCGAGCGCCACCAGGTCGAGGCGGTCTTCCATCCGCACACCCGCCTCGTCGAACACGCGGCGCAGCACCGAGGGGACCGTGAGGATGGTGGGCCCCATGTCGAACCGGAACCCGTCCGCGTGCAGCACCGCGGCCTTGCCGCCGAGCCAGCCGTTGCGCTCGAAGAGGGTGACGCGGTAGCCGCGCGCGGCCAGCGTGCAGGCCGCGGCGAGCCCCCCGAGCCCGGCGCCGATGACGCCTACGTGGGTCCCCGCTTGGGAATCGGCTGCTGGTGCGATCATGGTTCGTCCGTGCTAGATGGTTTCTCGCGGAGCGCCCCGGCCACGTCCCGCAGGCCGCGCCACCGCCCGGCCATTGTGCCGGCGTGGGAGTAGGTCAGGAAGCCCGCTAACAACTTGGCGAGGCCGGGCCGCGGCGGGTCGAGGTGCGGCAGCCACGCGCCGCGGCGGGCGACCACGGCCTTCAAGCGGGTCATCTCGAGCAGCCCCGCGCTGCCCCGGGTCACGCCGAAGCCGCTCTGGCCCCAGCCGCTGAACGGCACGCGTGGGTCGGCCGTGGGGGCGATGATGTCGTTGATCGTCACGCACCCGGCCGGCGCCTGCCGGGCCAGCCGCAACGCGTCGTGCTCGTCGCCGAAGATGCTCACCCCCAGACCGTAGGGGCAGCGGCGCGTCTCGGCCAGCAGCTCTTGTTCGCTGACGACCGGGGCGACGGTCATCACCGGGGCGAACAAGTCGCTGCGCTGCAACTCCACGGGGCCGCGATCGACGCGCAGCACGACCGGTGGGAACGCGCCCCGGCTGGGGTCGTAGCCGGTCTTGGGGGAGAGGAGCGTCGCCCCGGCGTCCAGCGCCTGGCCGATGAGCCGGTGGGCTTCGGCGCGGTTGGCCTCGGGGACGATGCAGGCCTCGGCGCCGGCAAGCTGCCGGAGCAGCTTGTCGCACAGGGCGTCTGCGTGACGTTCGTCTACGTAAACCCGCCGGGGGGCGATGCAGGTGGCGCCGGAGTTGAGCGTTAACCCGAACGCCAAGCAGCGGGCCGCGCGTTCCAGGTCGGCGCTGCCCAGCACCCACGCGGCGTCGCAGCCGCTGAGCTCCATCGTGGTCGGCGTGAGGGTCTCCGCGGCGCCGTGCAGCACCCTGCGGCCCGTCTTCACGCCGCCGGTGAGGACGATCTTGTCGACCCCCAGCTCGATCGCCTGTTGGGCGGACGACGGGTCGGCGTCGAGCAGTTGGACCACGCACGGGTGGACCCCGGCTTCCCGCAGCGACGCAACCAGACGCAGCGCCGGCGCCTCGCCCCCCGGGGGGGGCTTCACCAACACGGCGTTCCCCGCGGCGATCGCGTGAACGACCTGTACCCCCAGCAAGAACAGCGGGTAGTTGCCGGGGCCGATCAGCAGCACCACGCCCAGCGGCTCGCGACGGACGCGCACCGACACGCCCCGGCACCAGAAGGGCCGCCCGGCCGTCGAGAGCCGCTGCTCTCGCAGCAGCGCGGGGGCGACGCGCTGGGCGAAGCGGCAGGCGTCCAGCAGCGGGATGACCTCCGTAGCCAACCCCTCGGCGACGGTTCGCAGCCCGCCGGCCGCAAGTTCTTCTGCCCAGGGCATCGGGTCGGCCGCGATCAGTCTGCGTAGCCCGCGGAGCGTCGCCAGCCGCTTGGGCAGCGGAGTATCGGCCCAGGTGGTTTGGGCCGACCGCGCCGCCGCTAAGGCCGTGGCGACGTTGGGCGCGGCGATCGGGCGGACCGACGCCGCTGCCGCGCGGGAGCTGGTGTGCCGCGTCATCCGCCTGCGTCCTGGGGGGCCGCGACTTGGGGGGCGAGGGCGCCGGTAACGCCGGCCAGGATGTCGGCCACCTGCTGGCGGCTCAGCTTGGCGCCGGGGCCGGCGGTTTCCAGGCGGTCCAGCGCGGCGAGGGCCAGCTCCATCGGCAGGCGGGCGAACGCGATGCAGCCCGAGGGGGCGTCGGCGTCGGCCAGCAGGTCGACGTACCGCCGCGCCGAGGCCAGGTCGCGTCGGGCCAACGCAAAGAGGGCAGCCATCGGCACGCCGACGGGCAAGTAGCGACGCCCCTGATCGGCGTCGCAGTCGGCGTCCTTGAGGATGTTCACCAACTGCAGCCCCTCGCCGAACGCGGCCGCGCAGCCCGTCAGCGCGTCGCGGGCCGGCGACGGCGCCAGCCTCAGACAGAACAGCTCCGTGAGCATCTCGCCGACGATGCCGGCGACGAAGTAGCAGTACTCTTTCAGTTGGCCGATGTCCCGCAGCGCGAAGCCTCCGCTGGGCTGGGCCGCGCGGAGCGTGGCGGCCATGCCCGCTGCGCTGCGGCGGGCGTGCCGGCGGATGATCTCCCGCGGGGCGGGCTCAAGTTGGGCGACGGCGCCCAGCACGTCTCCCGTTTGCCGCAGCAGCCCGGCGTAGTCGGGGTTGGTGGTCGGGTGCAGGGCCGTCCAGTGGCGGGCGAACCGCTCGGCGTCGGCGGGGGATGGGTCTCGCAACAACGCTTGCAGCTCTTCCAGCCCGGCGATCCGCTGGTCGCGGTTGAGGCACTCGGCGTCTTCCAGCGTGTCGGCGATCCGGAACACCAGATACCCGAGCGTCACCTCCCGCCGCAGCGGCTCGGGGAGCAGCGGGATGGCCAGCGCAAAGGTGCGGCTGGTGGTTTCGAGGAGGTGTTCGAGTGATGCCATTTCAGAACCGCCAAGACGCCAAGAGCGCCAAGACGCGCCAAGGACGATATTCATACCTGTTTATTCACCGCTACCTTCTCTTGACTCTTGATCGATCCAGCGTTCGCGCATCAGTTAAGGCTCTCGACCGCTTCTGTCTTGGCGCGTCTTGGCGCTCTTGGTGTCTTGGCGGTTCGGTGCTTGTCCGGAGCCACTACGCCCAGGTCGGCCAGCAGCGAGTCGGTGGTGATACGGGCCGATGAGTAGATGGTCGGCAGGCCGCTGCCGGGGTGGGTGCCGCCGCCGACCAGGTAGACGCCGTCGAGGTCCTCAAACCGGTTGTGGGGACGCCAGTACAGCATCTGCCCCAGGTTGTGCGCCAGGTTGAACGTAGCGCCCCGGAAGATCCGACAGCCGTTCTGCCAGTCGGCGGGGGTGACGACGTGTTCGACCCGGATGCGTCCTGCGACGTTGTTGAGCCCGATCTTGGAGAGCTGGCGGATGGCGAGCGCGCGGAATCGGTCCCGCTCTTGCGTCCAATCGATGTTGGCGTGCATCTGCGACGTAGGGACCAGCATGTACAGCGTGCTGTCGCCGGGCGGGGCGAGGCTCTGGTCGGTGACCGAGGCGTTCTGCACATAGAACGAGGGGTCGGGGTCGAGCCGGTGCCGCGACTCGATGTTCAGCAGGTTCTCCCGGTAGCTCTTCGAAAGATAGATCGTGTGGTGCGGCAGCTCCGGTTGTTCGCCCTTGAGTCCCAGGTACAGCATGAACGTCGAGCACGAGTAGCGCTTCTGCTGGAGCTTGGCGTCGGTCCAGCGGCGCCGCAGCCCGTTGGGGACGAGCGAGTGCATCGCTTGGGCGAAGTCGGCGTTGATCACCAGGGCGTCACACGCGATCGGCCCGCTCGGCGTGGTCACCCCCACGGCCCGACGGCCGGCGAACTGGATGCTCTCTACCGGCTGATCGGTCAGCACCTCGCCCCCCAGATCGCGGACGATCTGCGCCATCCGCTCGCTCACCGCGCCGCAGCCACCCATCGGGTGGAACACGCCGTACTCGTACTCTAGGTAGGCCAGGATGGAGAACAGGCTGGGGCACTGGAACGGCGACATCCCCAGGTACTTGCCCTGGAACGTAAACGCCAGCCGCAGCCGCGGGTCTTTGAAGAACCGGCCTACCTCGTGATAAAGCGAGCGCCACGGCCGGAGCAGGTGGGCCGAACGCATCACCTCGGGCCGCAGCAGGTCCGCCATCTTGTAGAACGGCGACTCGAGGATCGGTTGGAAGTGGTCCAGCTTCTTGCGGTTCTCGGCGAGGAACGGCCGCAGCCCGCGCTCGTCGCCCGGGGCAAAGCGGGCGACCTCGGCCTCCATCCGATCAACGTTGGGGGTGGCGTCCAGCTGGCCCCCTTCGCCGAAGACCAGCCGGTACTGCGGGTCGAGGCGGGCCATCGGGCACTCCTCGAACAGGTCGTACCCGCATGTGGCGAAAATCTCTTGCAGGATCCGCGGGTAGAGAAAAAACGTGGGGCCGCGGTCGAAGCAGTACCCCTGGTCGTGCAGCGTCGAGGTCCGGCCGCCGACGTACGGCTGCGCCTCGACTACTGTGGTGCGTACCCCGGACTTGGCCAGCAGCATCGCTGCGGCGAGTCCCCCCGGTCCGGCGCCGACGATCACAACGTGTTGACTCAAGGAAGGCTCCGCCTTGGGGTGGATCGAAGTCGTTCGTAGCGCACGCCCATCGTAGGTCGGCAGGGCGGGTGCGTCGATCGCGGTTGCGGCCGGCGGGCAGCTCGGCTGGCCGATTGTAGGGGGCGGGGGCAGAGTGACCCCCCGGGGGGACGCAAAATTCTTGCTTCATCGCGGCGCAGCCTTGACGGCGCCCAAGCGGATCGCCGAAGCTTCTAACCTGCCGCTTGTGGCCCAGAACGTATTTTTTCAAAGTTGAGCACCCCCGCCGCATGGAACAGCCCGCCGAAACCCCGCTGCTCGAAGCCCGTGATTTGTGCAAAACCTACCCCAACGGCCACGTCACCGCGGTCGATGGCGTCTCGCTGTCGATCCCGGCGGGGGAGTACGCCTCGATCATGGGCCCCAGCGGCAGCGGCAAGAGCACGCTGCTGAACCTGCTGGGGGGCCTCGATAAGCCCACCACCGGCGAGGTCTACTTCCGCGGCAAGGCCTACTCCGCGTTCCCGTCGCTCGACAACCTGCGGGCCCAGCACATCGGCTTTATCTTCCAGTCGTTCCACCTGCTGCCGACGCTCACCTCGCTGGAGAACGTGCAGATCCCGATGTTCGAGACCTCACGCGGCCCCAGCGAACGGGAGAGCCGCGCCCGCGAGCTGCTGGAAGTAGTGAACATGAGCCACCGCGCGGACCAGCTCCCCGCACGGCTCAGCGTCGGCGAGCGGCAGCGGGTCGCCATCGCCCGCAGCCTGGCCAACGACCCAGAGCTGTTGCTGGCCGACGAGCCGACCGGCAACCTCGACAGCAAGAACGGCGAAGAGGTGCTGGAGCTGTTCGACATGCTTCACAAGGAGCGGGGCGTAACCCTGATCGTCATCACCCACGGCGACGAGGTGGGCCAGCGGGCCGAGCGCCGCCTCTACTACCGAGACGGCAAAGTCACCGGCGACCGCCACGATTGACGCGTCCGCGCCGCTGGGCGGAGCGGCGCCATCAAGGACGAAACAACTGCATGCCGCTACTGCACCGCATCCGCCGCTGCTTGCTGCTGATGGCGGGGCTGTTCGTGCTGGCGATCGTCGCCCGGCGTCAGATCACCGGCGACGGGTGGCTCGAGGCGGTCTACTTCTTCGTGATCACCGTCACCACGGTCGGCTACGGCGAACGCAGCGTGGTCGGGCCGGTCGAGCAGATCTACACGATCGCCCTGATCCTGTTCGGCACCACGCTGGTGGGGTACACCATCGGTCTGGTGTTGCAGGCCATGTTCGAGGGCCAGATCCGCCGCGCAATGGGGCTTCAACGCATGACCCGCGAAATCTCTCACATCGCCGACCACACCATCATCTGCGGCTTCGGCCGGATGGGGAAAACGCTGGTCGATGAGCTGAAGCGTCGCAACAAGCCGTTCGTGGTGGTCGACAGCGACCAGGAGTCGATCGTCGAGGCCTGCGACGAGGGGCTGCTGGCCGTGCACGGCGACGCCACCGACGAGGACACGCTGTTGGCCGCGGGGATCGAACGCGCCAAGACGCTGGTCGTGGCGCTGCGCAGCGACGCCGACAACGTGTTTCTCACGCTCACGGCGCGGAACCTGAGCCGCAGCCTGCGGATCATCGCCCGCGGGGAGCTGCTCAGCACCGAGAAGAAGCTGCTGCAGGCGGGCGCCGACCGTGTGATCCTGCCGGCCGTGATCGGCGCCCGGCGGATCGCTCAGATGGTCACCCGCCCGCACGCCGCGGACATGCTGGAACTGGTCACCGACAATCAGACGCTCGACGCGGAGCTGGAAGAACTGAGCATCGGCCCCGGCAGCCCGCTCACCGGCAAGAGCGTCCGCGAGGCGGGCACCCGGCAGCGGCACCGGGTGATGATCATCGCCATCCGCCGCAGCGACGGCCGGATGGTGTTCAACCCCGAGCCCGATGAGCTGTTCTGCCACGACGACACGGTGATCGTGATGGGCAAGCAGCCCGACGTGGTGGCGTTCCAAGAAGCGTACAAGCTGTAGGTCGGGGAAGCAGAGAAGACCCCCCAGGCGAGCCGTTGGCGTCAGCCAACGGAGCTTGTTTCGCGCAAAGCTTCCCGACGGTGCATCCCACTCTACTCCGGGGGCCGACGCACCCGGATCGCCTGTTCTGCTACCGGCGGGCCATCTGCTCTAGCAAGGCGAGCACCTCGCGGGCAACGTCGACGCCCGTGACCTGCACGAGCGCCCTCCAGCCCGGCACGGCGTTTACTTCCAACGCGTACAGCCGGCCGTCGACCCCCGGCAGCAGGTCGACCCCCGCCAGCGACGCCCCCACACAGGCCGCGGCCCGCCGGGCGAGCTGGGCCAGTTCGGGCGTCACCTCCAGCGGCCCGGCCGTGGCGCCGCGGCTGATGTTGGTCCGCCAGTCGGCCGGGTTCCGCCGCCGCATGCCCAGCACCCGCTCGCCCAGCACCAAGAGCCGCAGGTCCTCGCCGCGGTGCGGCACGAAGCGCTGCAGGTAGATCACCCCCCCTAGCTGCTGGAGCATCGAGAACGCGCGGCAGGCCAGGTCGGCGTCGGTGAGCCGGGTGACGCCGCGTCCCTCGCCGCCGAACACCGGCTTGAGCACGGCGTCGCGGCCCAATCGGTCGAAGGCCTCCATCGCCTGGTCGGCCGTCTGGCAGGCGTAGGTTTCTGGCGTGTCGAGGCCGGCCGCGGCCAGGCGGCAGGTGGCCAGGTACTTGTCTACGGCGCACTCGATGGCCCGCGGGGTGTTGAGCACCGCGATCCCTTCCTGCTCGAGCTGCCCCAGGGCGTCCATCCGGAACACCACCTGCTCAAGCGAGCCGGGGGGCATCGTGCGGACCAGCACGCCGTCGACGTCGTTCAAGCAGCAGCCCCCCGAGGCGACGCGCCGGCGCCCGTCGACGACGCCGCTGGTCAACGTAGAGAACGGCGCCGCGGTCAGCGTGTGCCGTCCCGCGGCTGCGCGTTGGAGGTCCGCAAAATACCAGCTATTGGGCGATCCGAGCACGACCAGTCGCATCAGTCGGCGTCCAATCCAAACGAGCGGGCGATCACCCGCGGGGCGTAGGCGCCGAAGCGGTGGACCCTGCCGGTGTCGAGGTTCGCCAGGGTCACCATCGCCGGGCTGAACAGCAGCTTGTCGACCTTGTAGAAGTCGTGGTCGTAGCCGGCGAACACCTCGGCGAAGGGCCTGCCGTGGTCGGGCGAAGAGCTGCTGGGAACGCGGGCGCCCACTTCGCGAAGCGAATCGTCGTCGCCTCGCACGAACAGCGTGGCGTGGCCGCCGTACAGGATGGCGTCGTTCGTGCGGCCGATGGCCGCCACGGCGTCCGCGGCCGGCGGCGGCAGCGGCGCGGCGCCGCAGGCCGATTCGATCCGGCTTACGTCGAAGCCGATCTCGTGCAGCTTGTGCAGCGCCGTCTCGACGCTCCGCGCCGCGATCTGCACGGTTCCGGCCAGGCTGGTCGTCGGCGCCGCCAGCAGCGTCAGCGCTTCTGGCTTGACGCTGCACTTGGCGGCGATCATCTCACAGACCGCCGGCGTCGGCAGGGCGTCCGCCTCGAGCACGCCGACCGCCCGCTCGGCCGATTCTCGCAGGCCGATCGCGTCGAACAGCTCCTCGCGGCCGTACGCGGCCCGCATCGGGCCGGAGCCCATGGCGAAGTAGTCGCCCTCTTGCACCTCCCAACCGGCGTACTGGCTCGCTAGGCAGGCGGCCACGGGGTGATCGGTCCGCACCCACACCCACGGGCCGTCAAACACGTGGGCGGGGCCGCCGGCGATGGAAACCTCGCCAAACCCCGCCAGGCAGACCTCCGCCATCGCCACGCCGGCCCCGATCCCACCGGGGGCCCTCACGCCGAGGTCCAGCACCCGAGCACCGCCAATCGTGTGAGGCTCCAGCCGCAGCTCACCGGCACGGGACCGCATCCGAGTGGCCAGCCGGGTGGCGCGTTGGTTGAGCTGCATTGTGTTGTCCGATCGTCGATGCGACGTTGATTTCGAAGCCGCCGATGGACGCGGATTCACGCCGATGAAGCCAGAGCATAAGGAGCGATCAAGGGCGATTTCACATTCTTCAGGGAGCCGGAAGCGTCAGCGCCCGGAGGATCAACAGCGCACGTCCTCCGGGCGCCGACGCTTCCGGCTCGTGCCGCGAAGTTGACTCGAACTAAGGGAGTTTTGATCGCGCTGTTGGGAGTGGCCGTTGAGACGCTTCGTATCTGCGTTCGTCCGCGGCTCCAATCCGTTACCGCTTCTTCTGCTTCTTGAGCTTCTTGAGCATCCGCTCGCGGTCCTTCTTGGCGCTGGCGCGCTCCTTGCCGCTGAGGCGTTTGCCGGTGCCCTGCTTCTGGCGGCGGAGCTGGCCGTCGGGGCTTTGCATCATCTGGCCCTGCAGCTCGCGGACCATCGCCATCCGCTCGCGCGGGTTCTTGCCCGCCATGCCGGTCATCATCTGCGCCATCGCGTCGAACTGCTTGACCAGCTCGTTGACCTCCGAGGGCTCGACCCCCGACCCTTCGGCGATCCGGCGTCGGCGGCTCTGGTCGATCAGCTTGGGCTTCTTGCGTTCGTCGGGGGTCATCGAGTCGATGATGCCGAACAGCCGACGCATGTCTTCTTCGGGGTCGGCGTCCCCCATCACGTCGAGCATCTTCCCCATGCCGGGGAGCATCCCCATGATCTTCCGCATCGGCCCCAGACGCTTCATCTGCCGCATGGCGGTCTTGAAGCTGTCGAAGGTGAACTCCCCCTTGGCGAGGTCGGACTCCAGCTTGGCGGACTCGTCTTGGTCGAACTCCCGCTGGGCCCGCTCCACCAGCGAGAGGATGTCTCCCTGCCCGAGGATGCGGCCCGCCATGCGGTCGGCGTGGAACTCTTCCAGGGCGTCCAGGTGCTCGCCGGTGCCCATGAACTTGATCGGCACCCCGGTCACCTGCTTGACCGACAGGGCCGCGCCGCCGCGGGCGTCGCCGTCCAGCTTGGTCATCACCACGCCGTCGAGCTCGAGCGCCTCGTTGAAGGCCTTGGCGCTGTTCACCGCGTCTTGGCCGGTCATGGCGTCGACGACCAGCAGCACCTGGTGGGGGTTGCACTTCTTGTCGATGCGGGTGAGCTGGCCCATCAGCTCGTCGTCGATGTGCAGCCGGCCCGCGGTGTCGAGGATCACCACGTCGGCGCCCAGCTTCTTGGCCTGCTGCACCGCGGCATTGCAGACCGCGACGGGGTCTTTCTGGGCGCGGTCGCTGTAGACGGGGATCTCGAGCTGCTCGCCCAGCACGTGCAGCTGGTCGATGGCGGCCGGGCGTTGCAGGTCGGCCGCCACCAGCAGCGGCCGCCTGCCGGCCAGCTTGAGCATCCGCCCCAGCTTGCCGCAGGTGGTGGTCTTCCCGGAGCCCTGCAGGCCGCACATCATCAGGACGGAGACTTCGTCCTTGCCGCGGAGGTGGAGCGAGTTGTCGACCGGCCCCATCAGGGCGATCAGCTCCTCGTGGACGACCCCCACGACCTGCTGGCCGGGGTTGAGCGACTTGAGCACCTTCTCGCCGACAGCGACCTCGGTGACGTTCTTCATGAACGTCTGAACCACCTCGTAGCTCACGTCGGCTTCCAGCAGCGACCGCTCGACCATTTTCAGGCCGTCGCGCATGTTCGACTCGGAGAGCTTCCCTTGGCCTCGGAGGGTCTTGAAGGCCGAGGAGAGTCCGTCTTGAAGCGATTCAAACATCGAGCGGCGCCCCCAGGCGGGGGCGGTAGTGTTGGGTGCGTGGCAAACTTGGAGTGTAGAGCAGGGCTCGGGCGCCCGGCAATCGCCCCCCGAACCGTGGACCGGGGGCCGCCGAGCCCCCCAAACAGCCAAAATAACCGGCCCAACCGCACGTTTGTTTGCGTTGCCCGGAGCCTCGAATTACCATCGGGTAGGTGGCCCAAGGTAGGCCCCGCGGACCGTTTTATCTCTGTCGAGGATTCCCTATGCGTACGTTGCGATCACCCAACTGGTCCGTGCGCTGCCTGACTTTGCTGCTGGTGACCGCTCTGGCGACGACTTGCTCGGCCCAGTTTGGCGGCGGTGGCGGCCTCGGCGGCGGTGGTGGCGGCGGCGGCCTCGGCGGCGGAGGCGGCGGCCTCGGTGGCGGGGGTGGCGGCCTCGGCGGCGGCGGCGGCACCGGCGCCACCGGCGGCGGCTCGGGTGTGATTGTCGACGTCGACGGCGTGCTCCGCCGCGTTGTGGTCAATGACCCCACCGGCCAGCTGGCGCGACAACGCGTTCAGCAAGCCCTGTCGCGTCTCGAGGGAGACCTCGCCAAGCCGAGCGCCATGCGCAAGGTTTCGCTAACCCGCCTCGAGAAGGCGGTAGCGGCCAAGATCGACGCCGCCAGCGGCCCGGACAACGCGATGAAGCACCTGGCCGGCCTCACCCGCATCGATTACGTCTTTTGCTACCCAGAAACCGGCGACATCGTGATCGCCGGCCCCGCCGAGCCGTGGGGCGAGTCGCCCGACGGCCGGATGCGCGGCGTTGAGACGGGCCGTCCGGTGATCGAGCTGCAAGACCTAGCCGTAGCGCTGCGGGCGTTCCCCGCCGAAGGCCGCGGCAACAACCCGACCATCTACTGCTCGATCGACCCCACCCCGGAGGGGCTGGCCCGCATGCAGGGCTTCCTGCGTCAGTTCGGCCGCCAGGCGGTGCCGGGAGACACCCAGTTCATTGTTCACCAACTACAAGAGAGCCTCGGGCCGCAGGTGATTAGCATCGGCGGCGTGTCGCCCCGGACGCACTTTGCCCAGGTGATTGTTGAGGCGGACTACCGGATGAAGCTGATCGGCATCGGGCTCGAGCAGCCCCCGGTGCGGATGGTGAGCTACGTTGAGAAGGCCAACCCCGCCGCCGTTGCCCGCAACGCGATGCAGCGGTGGTACTTCGTGCCGGACTACGAGTGTGTCCGCGCCAGCGGAGACGGCCTGGCCTGCGAGCTGGTGGGCGAAGGCGTAAAGCTGATCGGCGAGGACGAGCTTGTGCAGCAGGACGGCACGCGGCGCGCCGTTGGCTCCTCCAACCGCGCCAGCCAGACCTTTGTCGACGGTTTCACCAAGCTCTATCCGAAGCTGGCCGAGCGGGCCCCGATCTGGGCGCAGCTCCGCAACTGCATCGACCTGGCCGTGACCGCGGCGCTGATCCAGAAGAACGACTACTACGCCAAGACGGGCTGGAACGGCGGCGTGCTGGCCGAGGAGTCGGCCTACAAGGTAGAAACCTACAACGCCCCGCAGCAGGTGGCCTCCGCCGTCAACAGCATCTGGAAGGGCCGCACGCTGATGACCCCCATCGGCGGCGGCGTGCAAATCGACGCGGCCCAGGCGCTGAACAAGGAGAACCTGCTGTCGGACGAAGACGGCGCGGTGTACGCCAAACGCGAGACGCTGGGCGCCCCCCCCGCCGAAGGCTGGTGGTGGGACTGAGTTCTACGCAAGCCAGGCGAGCCGTTGGAGTAGTTGACTTCGTCGTACGCGCTCCGGGTGCAGACGCACCCGGCTCGCCAGCCTAGGGCGCGTCGACCACCACCACGCGTAGGTCGCACACGTTGGTGTGGGTTGGGCCCGTCTTGAGCAGGCCCCCGACGCGTTCCAGCAGCGGGTAGGCGTCGTTCCGGCGGAGCGCGTCGGCCGTCTCCCAATCGGTGAGCCGGCCGGCGATCTCGGCGTTGAGCATCCCCCCCGCTGCGTCGGTGGGGCCGTCTTCGCCGTCGGTTCCCCCCGACACCAGGGCGATCCCGTCGCAGCCCCCCAGCCGCTGCGCGGCGGCCAGCACAAGCTGCTGGTTCCGGCCGCCGCGGCCCCGCTCTGCCGCAGGCGCTAGCCGGACGGTCGGCTCGCCCCCAGAGATCAAGCAGTTGGGGTCTCCCGCGCTCCGCATGCCCAGCGCCGCGTCGGCTAGCCCCGTGCCGACCCCTTCGGCCGCGCCCTCGCTCGCCGTCGCCGCGATCATCGCGTGGTTGTAGCCGAGCCGTTCGGCCTCGACCCCGGCGGCGTCGACGGCGGCCGCGTTATTGGCGACGACCACGTGGTGCAACCGGCAGCCAATCGTCGCCGCCGGCTCGGGGTTTTGCGCGCGGGCGCTCAGCCAAGCGACGATCGGGGCGGCTGCCGGCGCCCTGTCGAGCTCTAGCGACCGGAGCACCTCAATCGCATCCCGTGGAGACTGGTTGTTGGGCGCCGTCGGCCCCGAAGCGATCGACGCGATCGGGTCGCCCAACACGTCGGAGACGATCAGCGTGACCAGCGTCCCTGCGCGGCAAGCACGGGCCAGGCCCCCTCTTTTGATCACGCTGAGCTGCGACCGGACGGTGTTGATCTGCTCGATCGCGGCGCCCGAGGCGCTTAGCAAGCGGGTGAGCGTGATCTTCTGCTCCAGCGTCACCCCATCGGCCGGCGCCGGCAGCAACGCAGAGCCTCCCCCCGACAGCAGGCAGATGCAAAGATCGTTGGGCCCCAGCGATCCCGCCAGTTGCAGCATCCTGCGGGCCGCGGCGGCGCCCTCGGGACGCGGCTCGTTCACCCCGGGCGGGCGGCCAGAAACTAGCTCGATAGCCCGCGTCGGCCCCAAGCAGTCGGCGGGGACCGAAACCACCCCCGCCACGCGCCGCTCACGCAGCAACGCTTCGCCTAGCGCTGCCTCCAGGCCGCGCACCATGCCGGAGCCCCCCTTCCCGGCCCCGACGACGGCGATGCGTCCGCCGGGCAGCATGGGGACCTCGACGTCGTCGAACCACAGCGCGTGCCGGTCTCGGACGATCAGCTCCGGCAGCAGCCGCTCGGGGCGGACCCCTTCGACCCCGGCACGCCAGATGCGCAACGCGTCGTCCAGCAGTTGGCCCCCGCTGCGTGGCATGGAGGGTGTCTCCCCTTTGTGGGGCAAGGGCCTTCGTGGGGCAGGGGAGTCGTGGGGCAGCGGAGTCGTGGGTCAGGGGAGTCGTGGGTCAGGGCTTGTCGCAGGCGCGTTCTTCGGCCTCGAGCGCCCGGATCTTTTCGATGCGACGCAGGTGCCGGCCCCCTTCAAACTCGGTGTCGAGCCACAGCTCTACCATCCGCTCCACCACGCGTGGGCTGAGCAGGTCGGCCGACAGGCACAAGACGTTCAGGTCGTTGTGGCGGCGGCTGATCTCGGCGGTCACCTCGTCGTTGCAGGGGGCGGCGCGGACGCCGTCAAACTTGTTGGCGGCGATCGCCATGCCGATGCCGGTGCCGCAGATCAGCACGCCGCGGTCGAGCTGCCCGGAGCTGACCTTGCGGGCGACAATGGCGGCAAAGTCGGGGTAGTCGACGCTCTCGGAGCCGTCGACCCCGGCGTCTTCGACCTCGTGCCCCCGCGCATGCAGGACCTCGATCACTTTTTCGCGCAGGTGGGTTCCGCGGTGGTCGCTCGCGACGCCGACTCGCATGGCGGTAGTTCCAAAGGGTGGTGCTTGGATTGAGTAGAACGGCTCGCCTGCCGGAAGAAAAGGACTAGCTGCCGGGCGCGGCGGCTAGGATGGCTTTCGAGTGGGCCGACAGGCCGGCCGCGATCTGGTCGGCGCACCTGCGGTAAACGTCTAGCGGGGCGCCGATCGGGTCGGCGACGTCGCCCCCGCCGTCGAGCAGCGTGTGGGTCCGCGCCGCGGCCGCGGGCCAACCCTCCACGATAGCCGCCCGGTGACCGCGGGTCATGGTGATGATGCGATCCGCGTGCCGAACCATCCGTTCATTGAGCGTTTGCGACCCGTGTGCCGAGAGGTCGAGGCCGCGGTCCTTCATGAGATCGACCGCTTCTGGGCTGGCGGGGGACCCCGCGGCGGCGTGGATGCCGGCCGACATGACCACCAACCCGCGGGACTCTAACTGATCAATCTGGCAGCCCAGCGACTCGGCCAACTGCTGCTTGAGCAGCGCCTCGGCCATGGGGCTGCGGCACGTGTTGCCGGTGCAGACCAGCACGACCGCCACACGGGCGAGCTGGTCGATGGTGTCGGCCGCGACGACCCCTTCCCGCAGCACCTGGTAATTCTGCCGCTGGACACGGACGACGGTCGACGCCTGGCCGTAGTGAGCCGGCCCGTCGTCGAGCACCAGGTCGATCGCGTCGCCCATCGCCTCGGCCAGGTTTCTCGCGTTCAAGCCGCCGGCGCCCTCGTCCGCGGCGCCGCCGGCCTTGGGGCCCGCCTGGGCGCCCGGGTTGGAAACGACGCTGGCGACGGCGATGGGGCCGGCCATCATCCGCAGCACGTCGAGCAGCACGTTGTTGGCGGGAACGCGCAGGCTGAGCGAGTCGTCCGGCACGATCAGCTTCTGCGAGTCTGCGGGCAGTTGCCCCACGAGCCCCTGTTGGCGGTCTGCGTCCAGCACCTGCGTGACGGGCCCGGGCCAGCAGCGCCGCGCCAGCCGCTCGGCGAGCGGCCCGGCGTTGGGGGCGTAATCGTTTAGCTCGCTGGCGTCCTTGATCGCCAGCGTCAGGGGCGCCCCGTCGCCGGTGGATCGCCCGCTCACCTTGGCCAGGCGCTCGACCGCCTCAGGCACGCAGGCGCTCACGGCCAAGTGGTAGACCGTATCGGTCGGCACGCCGACCACCTTTCCCTCCGCCAGCGCCTGCACCGTCCGGTGCACGACATCGCGCAAGTCGTCCGCCTTGGCGACGTCGATTACCATGGGACGCATACGCGGTTACCTGGGGAAACGAAGCCAAACATCATAGCCACTGCCGCGGACCACGGTCAACGGGCGACGCGCCTGCTTGCACGCCGGTAAGTGCTTTGCTTACAACCGGTTAGTGCCACTCAACCCGCCCAAACCGGCCCCGCGACCGATGCTCACCCGCCGCTGCTTCTTGGCTAGCTCGTGCGGCGCCCTCCTGGCGGGCGCAGCGGGGTGCGGCGACGACCCCGGCGGGCTTGCGCGGCTCGACGTGGTGTGGGGGCGCCGCGGCCTAGCCGACGGGCGGTTCCAAAAGCCGCGCGCGATGGCCATCGACCAGGCCGATCGGCTCTACATCGTCGATTTTACGGCCCGGATCCAGGTGTTCGACGCCGACGGCAAGTTCCTCCACCTCTGGCGGACCCCCGAGTGGCGCCACGGCCGGCCCACCGGGCTGACCGTCGCCGGCGACGACCGGCTGTTGGTGGCCGACACCCACTACTACCGCGTCCTGCCCTACACGCTTGCGGGCCGGCTGCTGGAGGATCAGGTGCTAGGCGGCGTAAACGGCAACGCGCCGGGCGAGTTCGGGTTCGTCACCGACGCCGTGTACGATTCCAAGGGCTGCCTGTACGTCTCCGAGTACGGCCAGTTCGACCGGATCCAAAAGTTCGCCCCCGACGGCTCGTTCCTCTTACAATGGGGCACGCACGGCTCGGCGCCCGGGCAGTTCGTGCGGCCGCAGAACCTGCTGTTCGACGCCCAAGACCGGTTGTGGGTCTGCGACGCCTGCAACCACCGCATCCAGGCGTTCAGCACCGAGGGGGAGCTGCTGCTGTTCTGGGGCAACGAGGGCTCATCGCCGGGGCAGCTCTATTATCCTTACGACATCGCGATGGACACACGCGGAGACCTGCTGGTGGTAGAGTACGGCAACCACCGCGTGCAGAAGTTCAACCAGCAGGGCCAATCGATGGGGACCTGGGGCCGCCTGGGCGCCGCCCCGGGTGAGCTCCGCGACCCCTGGTCGCTGGTGCTCGACAGCCGCGGACGCCTCAACGTGCTCGATACCGGCAACAACCGTGTTCAGCGCGTGTTGTTGTAGATGATAGAGGTTAGATGATAGAGGTTAGATGATAGAGGTTAGATGATAGAGGGTAGAAGATAGATGGTAGATGTCTTGATACTTGGCTGCACGCAGGGGTACGGGGTCGTCCGTTCCCTATCATCTAACCTCTATCCTCTATCATCTCATGCTTGACTACGGCCTCGCACTCGACGCTTCGCCCGCCATGCAGGGGTTGCTGCTGGCGGCGCTGGTCGGGTTTGTTGGCGTCGTGGTTTGGCTCGCGCGGCAGAGCTATTCTGGGCTGGGAACCTGGCGCGGCGGCCTGGCGGTGCTGCTGCGGTGCCTGGTGGGGCTGCTGATCCTGCTGGCGCTGGCCGACACCCAGCTCCGCAAGAAGAGCGACCGGCTCACGGTGATCTACCTGCTCGACCAGTCGCTCAGCATCCCCGAAGAGCAGCGGGCCGCCATGGTGGCCTTCGTGAACGCCTCGATCCGCGAGCAACGCAAACCAGAAAAAGAAGACCGCGCAGGGGTGATCGTGTTCGGCCGCGACGCCGAGGTCGAGCTCCCCCCGGTCGACTTCAACTACGAGCTCACCGGCGTCGAGAGCGAGCTGGACCGCCGGCACACGAACCTCGCCGGCGCCATGCAGCGGGCGATGAGCCTGTTCCCGGGCGACGCCGCCCGCCGTGTGGTGATCGTCACCGACGGCAATGAGAACGTCGGCAGCGCGCTGCGCGAGGCCCGCGCCATGGCCGACGCCGGCGTGAGCATCGACGTGCTGCCGGTGCCGCTAGAGCGGCACAGCGAGATCACCGTCGACAAGGTCGCCCTGCCGGCCGACGTCCGCCGCGGCCAGCCGTTCGAGCTTCGCGTGGTGGTCGACAACGACTCCGAACCGGGCTCGTCGCCGGTCGCGGGCACGCTGAAGATCGTCCGCAAGGCGGGGGACCGCGAGACCACCCTCTCCGATCAGCCGGTCGAGCTGGCGCCCGGAAAGAACGTCTACACCATCCGCGAGACGATCGAGCAGTCCGACTTCTACACCTACGAGGGGCGGTTCACCCCCGGCGATCGCTCCAGCGACGGGTCGTTGCAGAACAACGTGGCCACCGCCTTTACCCACGTCCGCGGCCGGGGCCAGGTGCTGCTGATCGAAGACTGGGAGAACCCGGGGGAGTTCGACTACCTGGTAGAGCGGCTGCGGAGCGAGGGGCTCGAGATCACCGTCCAGCGGAGCGACCGGCTGTTCGCCACGCTGGCGGAGCTGCAGCGGTACGACTCGGTGATCCTAGCGAACGTGCCGCGGTCGGGGGGCTTCGGCGGCGCGGGGCCGATCAACACCGAGAGCATCACGGCGTTCTCGGACGCCCAGATCGAGATGCTGGTCCGCAACACCGAGGAGTTCGGCTGCGGGCTGGTGATGCTGGGGGGCGACCGCAGCTTCGGCGCCGGCGGGTGGACCGACACCGCGATTGAAAAGGCGATGCCGGTCGACTTCCGTATCAAGAGCGCCAAGGTCACGCCGGTCGGCGCGTTGGCGATGATCATGCACGCCAGCGAGATCGCCAAAGGCAACTACTGGCAGAAGGTGATCGCCGCCGAGGCGGTCAAGGCGCTCGGCCCCAAGGACTACGCCGGGCTGCTGCAATGGAACGGCACCGACACCTGGCTGTGGGCCAACACCCAAGGGGGGATGGTGCAGGTGGGCGCCGAACGCTCGCGGATGCTGCGGCTGATCGACCGGCTGACGGTGGGCGACATGCCCGACTTCGACCCCGGCATGCAAAAAACGGTCGGCGCCTTCGCCAAGTTGACCAACCCCACGCCGTCGATCAAGCACTGCATCATCATCAGCGACGGCGACCCCGCGCCCCCGTCGGGCAACACGGTCCAGGCCTTCATCAAGCAGGGGGTGAAGATCACCACCGTCGAAGTCGGCGGCCACGGCACGGCCGGCAGGCAGGGGTTCGGCAACACGATGCAGGACCTGGCCAACAAGACCGGCGGCAAGTACTACGTGGTCCGCAACGCCAACGCGTTGCCACGGATCTACCAGCAAGAAGCCCGCCGCGTCGCCCAGCCGCTCGTCAAAGAACTGTCCCCCCCGGTGGTCCCGCTATTGGTGGGGCGCAGCGAGATGATCGCGGGCGTCAGCGAGCCCTACCCGCCGATTTCCGGCTTCGTGATGACGACCGTCAAAGAGAGCTCGCTGGTCGACGTGCTGCTCCGCTCGCCGGTCCCCCCGAGCCCAGACAACAGCGTGCTGCTGGCGTCGTGGACGTTCGGCGTGGGCAAGAGCGTCGCCTTCACCACCGACGCCGGCAAGCGCTGGGCGAACCAGTGGACCGGCTGGGACGACTACGACCGCTTCTTTAGCCAGATGGTCCGCTGGTCGATGCGCCCCACCGGCGACACGGGCAACTTCGCCGTGGCCACCGAGACGGTCGACGGCAAGACCCGCGTCGTGATCGACGCCGTGGGGAAAGACGACGAGTTCATCAACGTCCAGGCGATGACCGGCGCCGCGGTGGGGCCCGACCTCAAGTCGATCCCGCTGGTGATCGAACAAGTGGCGCCGGGCCGATACGTGGGGGCGTTCGACTCCCCCGACCCCGGCAGCTACATGCTGATGATCAGCCCCGGCGCCGGCCAGGCGATGATCCGCACCGGCGTGAACGTGGGCTACAGCGACGAGTTCCGCGCCCGCGAAGCCAACACCCCGCTCTTGGAAGCGATGGCCGCGCTGCCGCCCACCGGCGCCGAGCCCGGCAAGGTGATCGGCGCCGAGGCGAACGCCCAGCTCACCGGCGCCGAGAAGCTGGCCCCCGGGCTGCTGGAGGTGAACGCCTACCGCCGCACGATGAAGCCCGCGGTGGCGGGGCAAGACATCTGGCCCCTGCTGGTGCTGGCCGCCAGCCTGCTGTTCATGGGCGACGTGTTCGTGCGCCGCGTGCAGGTGAGCACGGCGTGGCTGGGCCCGCTCCGCCAGAAGTTCGCCGAGCGCGTGCTGGGCCGCCCGGCAGACGCCCCGGCGCCCGCCACCGTGTCGAGGCTGCAGAGCCGCAAACGAGAACTCCGCGAAGGCGAAGCGAGCCGCCGCTTCGAGCTAGACGAGGCGCCGCAGCCCACCGGCTCGCCGCTGGCGGACCTGGAGCGAGGCGTCAAGCCCCGAGTCGCCCCCACGCCCACACGCAAGAGCGAGCCGACAGAAACCAAGCAAGAAGAGAGCTACATGGACCGCCTGAAGAAAGCGAAGCGCGACGCCCGAAACGAGTGAGCCCTTTATACGAATAGGACACGGATGATCGCGGATGAAGCGGATCAATGAAGGATCGGGTTGACACACGGTCTGCGTTTATCCGCGCTAGTCCGCGTCCCATTCTTCCCCCCACGTTTACTAACACCTAAGACCTAACTCCTAGTTCTATGAGCATCGGTTCCTCCATCGAAGAACGCGCGGCCCAGTTCGCCGAGCGCTACAAGGCCGTCTTTGCCGAGCTGAGCAAAGTGATCGTCGGCCACGGCGAGATCGTCCACGGCGTGCTGACCAGCCTGTTTGTCGGCGGACACGTGCTGCTCGAGGGGGTCCCCGGGCTGGGCAAGACGCTGCTGGTGCGCACGCTGGCGCAGACGCTCGACCTCGACTTCTCGCGCATCCAGTTCACCCCCGACCTGATGCCGGCCGACATCCTGGGCACCAACCTGATCGTCGAAGACCCCGACGGCCGGCGGCGGTTCGAGTTCCAGAAGGGGCCGATCTTCACCCAGATCTGCCTGGCGGACGAGGTGAACCGCGCCACCCCCAAGACGCAGTCGGCCATGCTGGAGACGATGCAGGAGAAGTCGGTCTCGATCGCCGGCCAGGTCTTCCAGATGAAACCGCCGTTCTTCGTGATGGCCACCCAGAACCCGATCGAGCAAGAAGGAACCTACCCGCTCCCCGAGGCGCAGCTCGACCGCTTCTTGTTCAAGCTGGTGGTCGGCTATTCCAGCCGGGAAGACCTGAACACCATTCTCGAACGCACCACTCGGGGCATCGTCGTCGAGCCGCAGAAGGTGATGGACGGCGGCGAGATCGTCGAGTGGCAGAAGCTGGTCCGCGAGGTGATCCTGGCGCCCCACGTGCAGGACTACGTCACCCGGCTCACGCTCGCCACCCATCCCGAGGGCCCCTTCGCGGCGCCGGCGACCAACCAGTACCTCCGCTGGGGCGCCAGCCCCCGCGGCGCCCAGAGCGTGGCGCTAGCCGCAAAAGTGCGGGCGCTGTTGGGTGGTCGGTACAACGTGAGCTTCGAAGACTGCCGCCGCGTCTACCTGCCCTCGATGCGGCACCGCGTGATCCTCAACTTCGAGGCCGAGGCCGAGGGGGTGAACCCGGACACGGTGCTGACGGAGATATTGAAGCACGTGCCGGAGAAGGTGGAAGAGAAGACGGCTTGATTAGACGACAGGAAAATTGGAGACGGCGACGGGTGGGGGGTAGAATTGTGAAAGATCTGATGGAAAGGCCGCCGAGCCAGCCTTCAATCCAGGAGTGAGCGATGGTCGAAACGACAATTTGTTTGGATGACAAGTTGATGGAGGAGGCACAGCGTCTAGCCGCGGAGACCGGCCGATCGCTCGATGCGCTGCTTGATAACGTGTTGCGCGACGCCGTCCAACGCAGTAAGCAGGCTGAACAAGAAACGGTCAAGCCTTTCCCTACGTTCAAGCTGGGCCAACCCCCCGCAGGCTTGGATATGAACAATAACGAGGCCGTGCGAGACTTCTTAGACGCCGAAGAGCCGGGTAAGTACTGATGCTATTGATGGATGTCAACGTGCTTATCAACGCGACCAACGAATCGGCGCCCGACCACCTAGAGTTTGCATCATGGCTTTCTGCGGTAATGAATTCGGCCGAGCCGTATGCTGTGTCGGAGTTCGTCTTGAGCTCCGTAGTCCGCCTCATGACCAATGGGAGGCTTTTCCCAACGTCCGGAACTACTGACGCGGCGTTAAGTTTTGTCACGAGTGTCCGGAGCCGACCGAACTGCGAACTAGTCCAGCCCGGCCCGCGTCACTGGGGAATCTTCACAGACCTCTGCCGAAAGACCGCGGCCCGCGGCAACACCGTCCCAGACGCCTACCTTGCCGCGCTGGCCATCGAGCACGACTGCGAGTGGATCACCGCCGACCGCGGCTTCGGCCGGTTCCCGGGGCTGCGGTGGAGGCATCCGCTGGATGGGTGACGGAAGGGAGAGGTGGAGATGACAGGAGAGGTGGAGATAGTCTTGGCTGCCGCTATGGATCGCTCCGTTGCAGGGTGTGACCGTCGGTTCCCCGAATCCAAGAAATCACGATGGACGACGAGAACCCGTATGTCTCTCCGCAGACTGCCTGCCCGCAAGTTGAAAAACCATGGTTCGGCAAACCATGGTTCGGCAAACCATGGTTCGGAAAAGGCTTGTTTGAGATTCGACTGGGAGATTTCATCGTCATTGTTCTGATAATCTCGGTCATTGTTGCTCTCTTTCTTCCTCCTGTGGTGGCAGGAGGCTAGCGATTGTTGGTGTGCCTCGCGCCGCCCACAAACCCATCCCCACATCCCCCGTCATCTCCACCTCCCCCTTCCTGAATCCGTCCCCCCCCATGCCCGTAACCACCTCCAACCTCCTCCCCCCCGAGCTTATGGCCCAGCTCCAGCGGCTCGAGCTGGTCACGCGCAAGGTGTTCCGCGGGAGGATGAAGGGGGAGCGGCGTTCCAAGCGTAAGGGGCAGTCGGTTGAGTTCGCCGACTTCCGCAACTACGTGCCCGGGGACGACCTGCGGCGGCTCGACTGGAACCTGTACGCGCGGCTCGACAAGCTGATCCTCAAGCTGTTCCTGGAAGAAGAAGACCTGCACTTCTTCACGCTGATCGACGACTCGCTCAGCATGGGCTTCGGCGACCCCAGCAAGCTGGAGTACGCCAAGCAGCTCGCCGCGGCGCTGGGGTTTGTCGGGCTGGTGCGGAGCGACCGCGTGGTGATCGAGCGGATCGGGCAGTCGCTCCGCGAGCGCGGCCCGGTGCTGCGGGGCCGCAAGAGCGTGTGGCGGATGCTGGAGTGGCTCGACGGCGTCCAGCCCGCCGACGACGCGCCGACGCTGGCCGAAGGGGTGCGGCGGTTCTGCCTGCGCAACTCGGGGCAGGGGGTGGTGGTGCTGATCAGCGACCTGATGGACAAGGAGGGCTACGAGGCGGCCATCCGCTACTTGGTCGCGCGGCGGGTCGACGTTTACGTGATCCAGGTCCTTAGCCGCGAAGAGATCGACCCCGACATCCAGGGAGACCTGCGGCTGGTGGACTGCGAAGACGGCGACTTCGCCGAGGTAACCGCCAGCGCCCCGCTGCTGAAGCGCTACAAGCAAACCCTCGATGCGTTCACGTCCGGAGCCCAACAGTTCTGCGCCAAGCGCGGCGTTGCGTACCTGTTGGCGGACAACCAAACCCCAGTGGCGGACCTGATGTCGGGCTACATGCGTTCAAGAGGACTCGTAAGATGACTAGCGCCCCCAATAGCTGCCGACCTACGGTCGGCGCGGACCGAAAAGCCCGCTGGCGCGGCCCGCCGCGCCGACCGTAGGTCGGCAGCTACTGGGTTCCCGCTGCTGCCGCGCCGCCCATCCTAATTGCCAATTCCTAACGCCCTAGACCTAACACCTAACACCTCCCCATCGACCTCTTCCGCAACACCCTCGGCCCCATGCAGTGGGCGGCCATGGCGGCCGTGCCCGCGGTCATCTTTGCGCTCTACTTCCTCAAGCTCAAGCGCGCCCCGGTAGAGGTCCCCAGCACCTACCTGTGGCGCAAGAGCATTGAGGACCTGAGGGTCAACAGCCTGTGGCAACGCCTGCGGCAGAGCCTGCTGCTGTTCTTGCAGTTGCTGCTCGCGCTGCTGGCGATCCTGGCCGTGCTGCGCCCCGGGTGGGAGGGGACCGACCTGTCGGGGCAGCGGTTCATCTTCCTGGTCGACAACTCCGCCAGCATGGGCGCCGCCGATGTTGAGGGCGCCAAGGATCGGCTGGAGGTCGCCAAGCAACAGGTCACCGGGCTGATCGACCAGATGGACCGCGGCATGACCGCCATGCTGGTCAGCTTCGCGGGGGCGCCGCGGGTGGTGCAGGAGTTTACCGACAACACGCGGCTGCTGAAGGAGCGCCTCGCGACGATCGAGCCGACCGACGAGTCGACCGACCTGCTGGGCGCGCTGAAGCTGGCCGACGGGCTGGCGAACCCGGCCCAGCAGGTGGGCGAGGGGACCGACATGACGTTCGACGTCGCCGACGCCCAGGCCGCCACGCTGTTCATTATGAGCGACGGCCGGTTCTCCGACGTGAAGGACTTTCAGCTCGGCAACCTCGAGCCGGTCTACGTGCCCATCGGTTCGACCACGTCGAACAACCTGGCGATCACCGCGCTGAGCACCCGGCGGAACGAGTCGCGTCCCGAAGAGCGGCAGGCGTTCGTGCAGGTGACCAACTTCACAGACGAGCCGCGCAAGGTGATCGTTGAGGTGCAGCTCGACGGCGCCCTGCTGGACGCCCAGAGCCTAGAGGTTCCCGCCGGAGAGGCCCGCGGCGCCCCCTTCCCGTTGGCGGACGCCCCCGCCGGCAGGCTCGAGGCGCGGCTGGCGCCCGAATCGACCAGCGAGATCAAGGACGTGCTGGCGGTGGACAACCGCGCCTACGCGCCGCTGAACGACATGCGTCCCGGGCGGGTGCTGCTGGTCACGCCCGGCAACTTCGTGCTGGAAGCGGCGCTGGCCACCGGGCGAGCGGGGCGGGTGGTGGAGGTCGAGACCGCCTCCCCCGAGGTGCTCAAGCAGAAGAAGCATCAAGACGACGCCCAGGCGGGCCTGTACGACCTGATCGTCTACGACCGCTGCGCGCCCGAAACGATGCCGCGTTGCAACACGCTGATGATCGGCGCCCTGCCGCCGACGGCTGCCTGGCAAGAAGGCCTCGCCGCGGCGCCGGACGAGCAGGCGGACGCCGACGCCGACGCCGACGCCAAACCGGCGGCGCCGGCGCCCAAGACCGCCGCGCTGCCGCAGATTATCGACTGGAGCCGGATCCACCCGCTGATGACTAACGTTGAGCTCGACAACGTCGACATCGTCCAGAGCCTGGTGCTCACCACGCCCCGGGGCGGCGCGACGCTGATCGACTCCACCGCCGGCCCGCTGCTGGTGGCGGCGCCCCGCGAGAGCTACGAAGACGCGGTGCTGGGGTTCGACATCCTCACCACCGACGCCGGGGAGCAGAAGTACAACACCAACTGGCCCAAGGCGCACAGCTTCCCGACCTTCTGGCTGAACGCGTTGAACTACTTCGTCGCCCGTTCGCGCGGCGACGGCTCGGGCTCGGTCCCGCCCGGCGCCACGGTCGAGCTCAGGCCCGCCGGGGTCACCAAGAGCGTGGTGGTGACCAGCCCGGGGGGAGAGACAAAGACACTGACTCGTCTGGCGGACGAGCCCTTCCAGTTCCACGACACCCAGTCGCCGGGCGTGTACGAGGTGGCCGACGGGGGCCGGGTGATCGAGCGGTTCGCCGTAAACCTGTTCGACCGCGCCGAGAGCGACGTCCGCCTGCGACCCGCGTCGCCCGAAGACGAGCAAGACGCCGCCGCCGCGTCGATCCAGATCGGCAACACCGCCGTCGCCGCCGCGGGCCTCGCGCCCCGCCGCAAAGAGCTATGGCCCTGGATCCTGACCGCGGCGCTCGTGCTGCTGCTATTCGAGTGGTACGTCTACAACCGCCGCGTCTACTTCTAGCGGGGGGGGGAGGCGCGGCTAACGCCGCGGGGGCTGGGGGCTCGTTCGCCGCGGCGAACTGGGCCTGCGGCCCGGGGTTGGGGACGCGCAAGCGATGGGGGCACGTCAAGCGGTTGCCCCATCGCTTGAGCGTCCCCCAGCCCCGTCCGCCGTAGGCGGACAGCCGCGGAGCGGCGAACCCCCAGCCCCCGCGGCGCCAGCCGCGCCTCCCCAGTTGCTTTACCTCGGCCGCGTGATGTTGCTAGAATTGGGGCATCTCATTCGACCGGCAAACCTAAACTTTTCTGAGGATCAACGGCATGCACCAAGAATCGAACCAGACCGACCGCCGCAGCTTTCTGGGCGCTTCGGCCGCGGCGGCCGCCGGCGTCGCCGCTGCGTCGCAGCTGAGCATCGCCCGCGCGGCGAAAGTTGCGGGGTCGGACGAGATCCGTATCGGGCTGGTCGGTTGCGGCGGCCGGGGGACCGGGGCGTTGCAGCAGCTCTTCGAGGCCCAGGGCCCGGTGAAGCTGGTCGCGATGGGCGACGCGTTTGAGTACCGCCTCAGCGGCAGCCACAAGCAGCTTACCGCCGCCGCCGGCAAGAAGGCGGACGAGCTGGGCAAGTCTGCCAGCGACCTGATGGACGTGCCGAAGGACCGTCAGTTCATCGGCCTAGACGCCTACAAGCAGGTGATGGACGCAGACTGCCACCTGGTGGTGCTAGCGACCCCCCCGGGGTTCCGTCCCGCCCAGTTCGAGGCCGCGATCGAAGCCGGCAAGCACGTCTTCATGGAGAAGCCCGTAGCCACCGACGCCCCCGGCATCCGCAAGGTGCTAGAGGTGGGCGAGAAGGCGAAGCAGAAGAACCTAGCGGTCGCCGTCGGCCTGCAACGCCACCACGAGCCCAGCTACATCGAGACGATCAAGCGTCTGCAGGACGGCGCCATCGGCGACATCGTGCTGACGCGGGTCTACTGGAACAACGACGGCCTGTGGGTCCGCCCACGGAAGACGGGCCAGACAGAGATGGAGTACCAGACCGACAACTGGTTCTACTTCACCTGGTGCGGCGGCGACAACATCGTTGAGCAGCACATCCACAACATCGACGTCAGCAACTGGCTGATGGGGACCCACCCGGTCGAGGCCAACGGGATGGGGGGCCGCCAGGTCCGCACCAGCAAGGACACCGGCCAGGTGTACGACCACCACTTCGTGGAGTTCACCTACGGCGACACCCCCTACGGCAACGGCGCCACCATGATGAGCCAGTGCCGCCACATCCCGGGCACCTGGAACCAGGTGGGCGAGTTCGCCCACGGCACGAAGGGGACCGCCAACATCGCCCGCGCAATGATCTACGGCGCAGACGGCAAGCCCGCCTGGCGGTACCGCGGCCCCGGCGTCAGCGGCCACCAGCAAGAGCAGCTCGACCTGATCACCAGCCTCCGCAACGGGGATATCCCCAACGAGGTAGAGCAGGGCGCCCACAGCACTATGACCGCCATCATGGGCCGTATGGCCACCTACGGCGGCAAGGTGGTCAAGTGGGACGACGCCCTCAACTCGACCCTCAGCCTGGGCCCCAAGACCCTGGCCTGGGACGCCGAGGCGCCCGTCCAGCCCGACGCCGACGGCCGCTACCCGGTAGCCATCCCCGGAAAAACCGTCGTGCTGTAGCGGGGGTGTGTCCGCCTGCGGCGGACGGGGCTGGGGGACGCGCAGGCGAGTCGGCGGCGATTATCGCTTCCTATCCGCTTGCGCGTCCCCAGCCCCGTCCGCGCCAGCGGACAGCCGCGTAGCGGCGAGCCCCCAGCCCCGGCCGCAAAGCGGCCACACCCCGCTGCGAAGCAGCACGGGCTAAGCTATACTTGCCCCACACGGGGACGTGGCGGAATTGGCAGACGCGCTGGATTTAGGTTCCAGTTCCTTCGGGAGTGCAGGTTCGATTCCTGTCGTCCCCATTACTAGAAAACGACCGCCGACAACCGGGCAGCGGCCCCGGCGGTGTCGTAACATCCTTGCCGCAGATCCTAGAGGACACCCCATGCTGAGAGCTTTTGTATTGGCTGCCGCTGCGTGCGCAGTCCTGGGACTCACCGGCAAGGCGAGCGCCTTCCCGACGTTCTTCAAGGTGTGGATCAACACCTGCCTGGAAGATTGCGACCAGGAGTACAAAGACGTCATCGTGAAAGAGGCCAAGTGCTGGACCTGCCACCAGGGCAAGAGCAAGCACCACCACAACGTGTACGGCATCCACTTCGTCGGCGAGATCGGCAAGGCCGACCAGAAGGACGACGCCAAGATCATCGAGACCATCAAGAAGGTCAACGAGATGCACTCCGACCCGAAAGACGATAAGAGCCCCACCTACGGCGAGATGATCGCCGCGGGCAAGCTCCCCTTCGGCTCGGTGGACGAGGCCAAGGAAGAGCCGAAGGAATCGGAGTCGAACTAACGCTGGGGGTGTGTCCGCCTACGGCGGACGGGGCTCGGGGCTCGTTCGCCGCGGCGAACTGGGCCTTCGGCCCGGGGCTGGGGGACGCGCTGCCGCGTTGCAGCGGCTTTTGCCGTTGGCGTTCGCGGCAGCGCGTCCCCTAGCCCCGTTCGCCGAAGGCGAACAGCCGCGCAGCGGCGAGCCCCCAGCCCCGTCCGCGCAGCGGACACACCCCCGCTAGTCGGCGGGGTCGGCTTGCAGCTCGATCGTTGTGGCGAAGGATTCGCCCGGGGCTAGCACCCGCAGCCCTACCGCTACCCCCTGGCTCTCGAGCCGGTAGGGGTCGGGCACGGACGTGCAGGGCTCGATGCAAACCGCCTCGCCGTGCCCCGGCGTGTACACCACGTAGCACGTGAACTCCTCGCCGCAACGCTGGCTCAGCGTGCGGCCCGTCCGGCGGTCACGCAGGCCGCTCACCCCCTCGGTGAACGGCGCCGCGGCGAACGGGTTGTCAAAGGGACGGCTCTCGAGCCCCACGCCCTGGCGCAAATCGCAGTCGGCGTCCAAGGGGCGCAGCTCGCCGGTCGGCAGCATCCGCCCATCCAGCAGCCACTCGCGGTCGGCCGGCGCAAACAGCTCAACGTCGGCCCGCGAGCCGGCCGATTCCAGCGGCACGCGAAAGTAGGCGTGCGTCCCCAACGCGAACGGCAGGTCCGCCTGCCCCGCGTTTTCGACCTGGATGTCGGTCGTGAGCCTGCCCGCTGCGATACGCATCCGCACGCGGGCCCGGAAATCGCTCGGCCACCGCGGCAGGTCCTCCGGCGCGTCGCGCGAAAGTTGAAACTCGCCGGTCACCTCCGCCGGGAGCGACTCCACCACCCGCCAAGCACGCCGGTGGACGAACCCGTGGATGGCGTTGCCGTGGGCGTCGCTCGGCTCCAGTTGGTAGGTCTTGCCGCCAAACTCGAACTGCGCGGCGTCGATCCGCCCCGGGTGCGGCAACAACAACGGCACGCCGCTGGCCGACGGCCGCCCCGCCCCCGACTCGAACCCGGGCTCGGCCCACAGCACGTCCCAAGGCCCCCGCCCGGTCGGCACGGTCCAGCGAAAGCAGTTCATCCCCCGCCCGGGCGCCACGGTCGCCTCGGCCCCGGTGGCCGGGTCGCAAATCGTAATCAAGTCCATTGAAGCCTCGCCGACAGGGTTAACCACCACGGGGCGCCGATCGCAGGGTCCCCCCGGCCCGGCGTCGGAAGTTCCGAACAATCCGCCGCAAGCGATTGACACTGTAAACGGCGACGGGCTACCATCGCCAGACCTCGGGGCGATTAGCTCAGTTGGTTAGAGCGCCTCGTTTACACCGAGGAAGTCGGGGGTTCGAGTCCCTCATCGCCCACTCTTCACTCCCCCGCGCGCAACGCCGCCCCACGACCGTGCTTGCTGCCAAGCGGCGGATTGCGGCGGCGCCGGCGTGTGCGTGGGAGAGGGGGGCGATCGGCTTGGACCGCCCGCGGAGGGCGCCCGCGGAGGGCGAATGAGGCGCGTTGAGCGTCTGAATCCCGCCGGCATGCGCCCGACGGGTTCTGCTATCAACGAGACGTCGGGCGCCAAACAGCCGACGGTCTAGTCCGGTCTTGGCCGGCCGCTGGATCCGCACGCGTCCACTCCCCACGCTGCCCGCCTGGAGCGCCTCGTGGAGAGTGGTTGCGGCGAATGCTTGGCGGACTAGAAGTCCAACGGCAGCCAATCTTCTCGGACGGTGGTGCTTAAGCCTGCGCCCGGCGCCACCCTTGGCGACGCGCGACGAGGCCCAGTGCGAGCGCCGCCAGCACGATCGACGACGGCTCGGGCACGCTGGCGCCGAGCGCCGCGAAGGCGCCCACGCCGTTGGCCGCGTCATAGTCGGCCTGGAACAGGCGGTAGTCGTCGAAGTCGTTGTCGAGGTCGAAGTCGAGGTCTCCCTTGAGGTAGGCCGCGGTCGCGGACAACCCGGTCAGGCTGGTGTAATTGTTGGCCAGGAAGATCTCCCAGTCCGCGATCGTGAGGCTGCCGTCCGCGTTCAGGTCGCTGCGGCCGATCCCGGCGCCGGTGTACTTCACGAAACCGGCGCCCATCGTGCCGTCGCTCAGCTTGTAATCGAACGTCAGGTCCTGGAAGGGAGACTTCTGGTAGGCCGCGCCCAAGCTGAGCGGTACTCCCGGCGCCAGGTTTCCGGCCGTGCCGGCGCCGGTTTCCGATTCCATCAGCTTCAGTCTGGTGTTGGACTGCTCGGTCCACGACGCGCTCGAGTCATGGATCGACGTCCATCCGGCCGGGTTGAGGCTGCCGGCGGCCGAACTGATGGTGTAGCTGGTCACCTCGAACGCCGAGGCCTCTTCGTTGACAAGCGTGACCCCACCGGTCGCCCGGTCGACAAACAGGGTCGGCGCCTTGGGTGTTCCCGCCAGGGTGGGGCCGGCCGTGTTGCTGCTCTGCACTTGGGCCAAGGTCATCGCGTGATCGTAGACGCGGAACTCGTTGATCGCCGCGTCGAGCAATGGGTTGTTGTTGAACATCGAGCGGCCCAACCAGTTGTTGATGTCGCCCGCCGACTCGAACGCGTCGAGGAAGAGCCCGCCGGTCGCGGGGTCGCCCGGGATAAGTCCGGTCATCTCGAGGGCGCCGTTGATATAGACCTTCGTCGTGCCGTTGGGGCCCGCCGAAAGATCGTCATGGTCGTACGTGACGACCACGTGCTGCTGAACGCCCGGGGGAGAGGGGGCCGGGGCGTCGAGGATGGTCGCGACGGCCGCGGTTTGGTTGAAGCGCGACTGCACCCGCAGCACGTCCATGTTGTTGCCCGAGGGCTCGAGCCCTATGTCGGAGGTGCCGGTTCCGCCGGTGCCCACGGTGGCCGAATCTTCGGCGCCCCCGTTCTGGTTTCCGAAATGGTACACACGGGCGCTGGTGCGGATCGTGTCTACCGTGTACCAAGTCTCGAACGAAACGGCCCCGGCCTGGTTGCCGGCGGTCCCGTCTGGCAACACTACCGCGTCGCGGATCATGTTGTTGGGCAGGTCGACGTAGGCGCCGCGGGCGGTGGACAGGGTATAGTCCTGCCCGGCCGCGATCGCGGAGTTGAAGGCGCCGTTGTTGCCGGTCAGGTTGAGTTGGCCCGCGGCGAAGCGGTTGATCCCTTGCGGATTTACCAAGACGCCGTTGAACGTCGCGCCGCCGATCGAGTCGTTGGCTGTGCCGTCGTTGAACGTGTAGCGGTGGACTTCGACGGCTTGGGCCTGGCCGGCCAGTAGCAGCGGCGCCAAGCAGAACGCCAGGGCCGCGGCCAGCTTCTTTCTGCGGACCGCCAGCAGGGGCGCCGCCAGCAACAGCAAAGCCAGCGAGCCGGGTTCTGGGGTCGCGACGCCGGCGGTTGCTGGGCCGGCGACGTATTCCACCAATCCGTTGATCATGGCGCCCGAAGCCCCTGAGTAGGAGAAGGATAGGTTCATGTCGGCGATGGACGTGTTGTAGGCCTGGCCGAGCGAGAGGCTCTGGCCCGCTTCGATGGAGCTTGCCCCGGCGAGGCGCAGCTCGATTAGCTGCATGGCGTTCGAGCCGCCGGACTCGTCCCAGCCGCTGCCGGGCCCGCCCCCGCCGCCAGACTCGCCAAAGTGCGTCTTCCAGAGTTCGTAGTCGGTCGCGTCGACCGTGCCGCCGTTGCCGTTGCCCCCCAGCAGGTCCCCTTCGGTCTGGCCGAGGTTGTCGCGCCACACGGTGTAGTCGGCGGCGTCTACCGAGCTATCGCCGTTGAAGTCGCCCAGCGCAGAGCCCCCCGCGTCGATCCCTTGGTCGGCCAGGCTGTTCCAACTGGCGTCGTCGGTCTTCAGCCCACCGGCGGCGCTGTCGATCTTGTAGAAGCCCAGCCCGATGGGGTTGAGCGCGACGGTATTGCCATTCTTGATCGAGACGGCGCCGGTCGTGGTGTTCACCACCAGGGTGAGCGGGTCGGGCAGCCCGACAGCCGCCAAGTCCATAATGTCTTGTGCGGAGAGAACTTCGTTGTAGATGCGGATGTCGTCCAGCAGGCCGGTGTAGCGTTGGTTGTCGCCGACGCCCGGCCGGTGCCCAAACTTAAGCTCGCCCCCGGCGAAGGCGTCCTTGGCCAGCGGGGGCGTGTCGGCGACGAGCTGACCATTGACGTAGATCTGCTGCGGGCCGGCGCCGGAGCCGTCCAGGTTTGAGGTCATGGCGACGTGGATCCACTGGTTCTCGACCACAGGGTCGGGGGTCAACGGATAGGCACTCCCGTTTGTATAGAGGTTGTTGCCAAGCTGGCCGGTGTTCTGTTGGATAATGATCTCAAAACCATCGGCCGCTGAAATGACGCGTTTGAAACCCGTCGTTGTGGTGTTGGCGGTGGGATTCATCCAGAAAGCGACGGTTATCTGCTCAAGGCCGGCCGCAGAAAACGCCGGGATCGACACCTCAGAGTTCGGGTTCCCGCCGGTGAACTGGAACGCGTCGCCGATGATTCCCGGCGCCGAGGTAACCGCGGACCCGATCGTGCCGTTGGAGGCGCCGGCGATGTCAACGGCAGTGCCAGTGACCGGGTCTTCATCGAGCGTCCAGTGGTGGACCAGCACCGCCTGCGCAGCGCCTTGAAAGTAGATCAGCAGCGCACAGGCTGCCCCCAGAACCAACAGTGGGTGGCGAGTCGCGGTCGAGCCCATTTTTTTCCCTCGTGATAAGACGGCCTTGTTCCCCGGCCCGTGGTCCGACCTAGGGTCGTTGGGGAATGCCTGGCGTAGAGTGAACAGTTAGTCGAAAAGGAACCTCCGAACCGAGGTTGTAGCCGCCGCTTCTATTGCCCCCGCACAGCAGGCAAGCGAACGCTTCTTCGCCCGCCGGCCGAGGTTGGCCCGGCGAAACTCCCGGTGTGGCATGCCTGTCCTTGAGGCAAGTAGCAACGCCCCGCAAAACGGCGGCCCAAAGCAGGGTCTGACTCACACGACCCGACTAGCGCCGTGGCGGCCCCGACCTGCGCCGTGGAGGATAGGTACGCGATGAAAAGCAGATACGAAAAGTCGTGAGCAGCCCAAACCAGCCGGCGTAACCCGCAAGACCGCACCGACCGGCACCACTGCTGTTTGGTATATTCTCTATTGCTCGCGGAGTCAACTTTTTTCGATCAGAATCCGGCGCCCCCTCGGAAGACCACCCACGCCGGCCGGCGTCCGGCACGCCGTATGGCCCGCTCTCGATCGGTTCTGGTCGCCGGCTTTTTCGTGGTCCGCGTTGCCGGACCCGATTGCTATTGCGCCTGCGAGTGATGGGTCGCGGGGTTTGGGAACGCCCAGGCGTCGTCTTCGGCTTGGTCGGCGGGGCGCTCGATGCAGGAGAAGTCTTTCTCTACCAGCAGCCGCACCGTGCCTGCTTCGGTTGGCTGCTGGACTTCAAAACCCACCTGGTCTCCGTCGGACCAAGCCCGCGCAGCGGCGTCGCCGATGGACACGACGATCCTCCCGTCGCGGTAGTCGGCCCGCGGAGCGCCGGCCGTGTCTTGCGTCAGCTCGACCGCGTAGGTGAACTGCTGGGCCGGGGTCGGGCCGAACGCCAGCCGGCTCTCGATCTGGCCCCCGGCCAATAGTTCCGCCAGGTCTTTGCGGTCGAGCCGGACCCGGAGAGAGTTGTCCTTGATCCGCAGCTTCATCGGAGGGTTCCTCGTGTACGCATCGGCTACTGGCCAATCCACCGCTTGCCGGTCGGCCAGACGCCCTCGATAACGGAGGGTCCTGGAGCGGACCGGTTGGCGCCGGGCAGACGCCTAGCGACCCCGCCGGCGCCCACTCCGCCAACATAGTGTTTCTCACCGCGACAGGTAGCCGCCCATGTTGCCGCTGTACATCCTGGTCGGGGGCGCCAGCAGTCGTTTCGGCGTCGACAAGGCCTCGTTCCCGGTCGATGGCCGGCCGTGGGCGGAGCACGTCGCGTCGCGGCTGTCCTCCCCGGGTGCCCCCTCGCGGCTGGGCACCCCGGGGGCCCCCTCGGGGCAGTACACCTTGGTAGGCAGGCTCATGCACCCCGATGCGCTCCCCGGGGCCCATTGCATCGCCGATGCAGCGGAGGGGGAGGGGCCGCTAACCGGGGTTCTCGCCGCGCTCGACCACCAGCGGCGGTCGCATGGGGAAGGGTTGGTAGCGGTCGCCTCGTGCGACCTGGTTCGCCCCGAGCCCCAGTGGCTGGCGCCCCTGGCCGCGGCCCACTGGGCCGAGCCGGAGCTCGAAGCCGCTGCGTACCAGGCCGCCGGGCGGTGGCAGCCCTTCCCCTGCGTAGCGCACACGCGGTGGACCCAGACGCTGCGTCGGCTGCTCGCCGAGGGGGTGCGGTCGTGGCAGCAGGCGCTGGCCGCATCGCGCGCGCACGCCGAGCCGTGGACCGGACCCGCGGACGGCCCACCCCAGGCCAACACGCCGGCAGAGCTGCGGCTCCGCCTGTCCCCCTAGCAACCAACTAGGCGGTCCGGGCGCCGCGGCGTGGTACATTCGCCACGGCTTGCTGCCCTCGGCCGCGGCTCGCGATCGCTGCCCACTGCCCCCAGGAGTACCGCCATGGAAATCACCCGAGCAGCGTCTCGACCCTCCAAACAGGGCCCCGAAGCATGGTTCACGGGCACGGTCCAGATCGAGCCGTTGCTCGAGGCGCCCGAGCCGGCACGCGTGGTCGTTCTTAGCGTCAGCTTCGAGCCGGGCGCCCGCACGGCGTGGCACACGCACCCCTTGGGGCAGACGTTGGTGGTGACCGCGGGGGGTGGCTGGGTCCAGCGAGAAGGGGGGCCGGTCGAAGAGATCGGGCCCGGCGACGTGGTATGGATCCCGCCGGGAGAAAAGCACTGGCACGGGGCGACCCCAACCACCGCAATGACGCACACCGCGATCCAAGAGACGCTCGGCGGCAGCCGCGCCGACTGGTTGGAGAAGGTGAGCGACCAGCAGTACCGCTCCGAGTAGGCGCGCGGGGGCTGCCGGACGGCCCCGCCTGCGCCCCCGGCAAACGCGCCCCAAGATGGCGGGCGGATTTTGCTCGCAAATAGCCACCCGACGCCGGACAATGCGCTCCCGGGACTGGGCGCTCCCGGGACCGGGCGATCGACTGCTGCCCCCGCCGCGAGGTTGGGAGGTCGTGGGCTTGCGCGCCCATTTTCTGGCCAAGCGAGGGGTTTTGCTGTTGTCGCGGGGGGGGCGAGGGGTTTTGTCCGCTAGGTGTCCGCTGGAACACGCATCAGGGGAGCAGGATCAGATGAACACGCGGCGCGACACGCGAGAAGCCGAGCAAAAAGCGGGGTTCGCCGCCGGGGGGGTGGGGTTTTGTCCGATTTTCGATTCTGCCAGAGGGGGACAGAACGGACAAAACTCTGGCGGGGCAATTCCCGCGGCAGCCGACGCTGCGGACCACCCAGGGCGGCGGGGCGGCCCCGCGACCACGCGCCTCACTACGCCGGCGGCCAGTACGCGGGGAGCGGCGCCTCGAGCCGCACCGACTCGTCACGCATTGGGTGGCGGAAGCCGAGCTCGCGGGCGTGCAACGCGATGGCGCGCTCGCGCGGCTCGTCGGTCACCGGTCCGAACGCGGTTTGCGACCCGTACTGGGCGTCCCCCAACACCGGCACGCCCCGCGCGGCGGACTGCACGCGGATCTGGTGCGTGCGCCCCGTCTCGAGCTCGATCTCGAGCCACGTGCAGCCCTCACGCCGCTCGCGTACGCGGTAGTGCAGCACCGCGAGCTTCCCGCGGGGGTCCCCCTCGGGCACCACGATCGATTGTGCCATGCCGTGGCGCTTGTGCAGGTAGTCCGTCCACGTCCCCTCGTCGCTGTCGACCCGGCCCTCGACGAGCGCCCAATAGACCTTGGAGACCGTCCGTTGCTCGAACTGCTTGGCCAACCGCTGAGCGGCCCGCACGTGGCGGGCGAACAGGATGGCGCCAGAGACGGGGCGGTCCAACCGGTGGACGATCCCCAGGTAGATGTCTCCCTCGATCGCTTCGCGCTGCTTGTAGAACTCGCGGACCTGCACTTCGAGGCTGTCGATCCCCCGCGGCGCTTGCGTCAGCACGCCCGGCGGCTTGTTCAGCACCAGGCAGGGGCCGTCATCGTAGAGGATTTCGAGCATCAAGACCTTTAGCGGAGCTACCCGTATTGCGAGAGTTTCCGTTCCAACAGCCAAGGAGCATAGCGGTTGAGCGCGAGGAAGGCTTTCGCCCGCCAGCCGGCGGCAAGGTGGTGTTTGCGGCAGGCGACCGCGTGGACGACCTGCTGCGCGACAAACTCGGCGGTGGTCCCCCGCTGCTTGCCCCAAGGCGCCTCGCCCCGGCCGGCGACCAGGTTCTGAAGGAAGCCGGATTCGGTGCTGGCCGGGGAAACGTCCAGCAGCGCCACGCCGCGGAGGGCCAGCTCAGGGCGGATCGCCTCGCCCCAGCCTCGCAGGGCGAACTTGCTGGAGCAGTACTCGGCGTCCTGCGGCACGCCGCGCCAGCCGAGGATCGAGCCGATGTTGACGACGACGGGGTCGAGCCCTTGCTGCAGCAGCGGCATCGCCTCGCGCGTGAGTTGGGCGACGGCGAAGAAGTTGACCTCCATTAGGTGCCGGAGCCGATCTGCGGGTGCGTCGAGCCAGCGCCCGTGGGCGCCTACGCCGGCGTTGTTCACCAGCAGGTCGAGCCCGCCCAGGCCGTCTGCTGCCGCGTCGATGGCGCGCTGGCGGTCGGCCGGCTGGGTGACGTCGCCCACGACTTCGACGCACTTGGCGCCGGCGCCGCGCACCAACTCGGCGGTCTCGTGCAGCGGGTCGCAGCGGCGGGCCAGCAGCACGCAGCACGCCCCCCGCTGGGCGAGCTCAACAGCGATCGCCCGACCGATGCCCCCCGACGCGCCGGTGACAAGCGCGCGTTTGCCCGCGATGGTCCGGCGGCGACTCAAGCGACGTCGTCCACGGTTTGATCGTCCAACGCTTGGGTGTCCGAGGGCCGGTCTCCCCCGGCGGCGGCGTCTGGCTGCGGCCGCGGGGCGCCGGGTCGATCGGCCCGCTCGCAGACCTCGGCCCCCGAGAGCCGGCCGAGGTAGGCCCGTGGGATGCGGCAATGGACGATCGCCCGTTCGCCGTCGTACGTGCGGCTGAGGACCTCGCCGTAGCGGCTGAGGTAGTCCATCGTTTTGCCGTCGGAGACGGGGAAGGAGATATCCGCATCAACGAAATGCTCACTCAGCGCGTCGCTAACGGCAATCGCAAGCGCATCGAGCCCGGCGCCGGTCTTCGAGCTGATGGCCACCGCGCCGGGGTAGCGGTCTTGCAGCATCGCGATCTGGTTGGGGTCCTCGACGCGGTCCGACTTGTTCAGCACCAGCAGGCAGTTTTTTTCTTCGATGCCGATCTCCTTGAGCACCTCGAAGACGGCGCGGACCTGGTCGAGCGCCGCGGGGCTGCTGGCGTCGGCGACGTGCAGCAGCAGGTCGGCTTGGTGGGCCTCCTCGAGGGTGGCGCGGAAGCTGGCGATCAGTTTGTGCGGCAGGTTGCGGATGAAACCCACCGTGTCGCTCAGCAGCACCGGCCCCCAGCCGGGGAGCCGCCAGCGGCGGGTGCGGGTGTCGAGCGTGGCGAACAGCTTGTCGGCGGCCAGCACGTCGGCGTCGGTCAGACGGTTCAGCAGCGTGCTCTTGCCGGCGTTGGTGTACCCCACCAGCGAGACGGTCATGCGGTCGCTGCGGCCCTCGACCTCGCGTTGCTTGCGGTGGTGGATCTTCTCCAGCTCGCCGCGCAGGTCGACGATCCGCTTCTCCACCAACCGGCGGTCGGTTTCCAGTTGCTTCTCGCCCGGGCCGCGCATGCCGACCCCCATCTTCAGACGCGAAAGGTGCGTCCACATCCGCTTCAGGCGGGGCAGCGCGTACTCCAACTGGGCCAGCTCCACGGCGAGCCGCGCCTCGTGCGTCCGGGCGCGGGTGGAGAAGATGTCGAGGATCAGCTCGGTGCGGTCGAGCACCTTGACCTTGAGCGCTTGCTCCAGGTTGCGGACCTGCGCCGGGGAGAGGTTGTTGTCGAAGACCACGACATCGGCCTCGGTCGCCTCGACCAGCATTTGCAGCTCTTCGAGCTTGCCGCTGCCGAGGTAGGTGGTGATGTCTGGCTTGTCCCGACGCTGGGTGAGCAGGCCCACCACGCTGGCGCCCGCAGACTCGACCAGTCCGGTGAGTTCTTCGAGGGGGTGCTCCTCGTCGTAATCGCTGTAGGAGCGATCGGCGTGACGCTGGCCGGCGTGGCCGTGGTCGCTCGAGAGCTGGACGCCCACCAACACGGCGGACTCGCTGGCGACCGATTGTTTGCGATCAAGTTCCATGAGGCGGGGCGGGATCCTCCGTTCTGGTGGCGAAACGAGACAGCTCCCAGTATAGGCGACCGGGCCAGTCGGGCGAGCGCAAAACAAGCCCGAACGACGCGACCCCCGTACCGACTAGCCGACGGGCTCCCGCCCGTCGAGGCGGCTCGATGGACTCGGCGATTCGGCCGATCGGCGACGGGGCGGCGCCCGTCGGCCGGCGGCCGCAGGACGCTCGGTCCGAGGAGCAGGGTGAAAAAAAGCAAACCGCCCACAGCCGGCGGACCGGCGTGGGCGGTTAACCTCCCCCGAATTGTACGTTTCGGCCCGCTACCAGATGTACTCGATGCCGAAGCTGGCGCCGTTGTAGACGGCGCTGCCCTGGTTCGACACCGCGGTGCTGCCGGCCAGCAGTTGGTTCTGGAACGTGAAGTTGTCCGCGGCGAGCGCCAGGGAGTTCATCACCAGCACGTCGTAGCTCGCCTTGAGGCTCACGCTGGGGAACAGGTCGGCCACCATCATCACGCGGAAGTCTCCGATGAAGGCGACCACGTCGTCGTTGATGGGCGTCATCCCCGCAAAGAAGTTGTTCTGCGACGCGGCGTAGTCGATCGTGTAGTGGTTGCCGTAGAGACCAACCTTGGCCTCGCCGCCGATACGCAGGCCCTGCCGGATGGTGACCCACCCGTCACCGCCAACTTGGGCGCCGGCCAGATTGTTGTCCGTGACCACCAGGAACTCCGCCGAGGCCGGGGTCGCGGGGGCGACGGGCCGGCTCCCCTGAGACTGGAACCCGTACCGTTCGTTCAGCTTAGTAAAGCGGAAGCCCCACAGCAGCGTGCCGGTGACCCGGGGGCTGTACCCCACCCAGTAGCGCCGGTAGCTGATCTCGGCGGTTTGCAGCTCCGCATCGTAGTAAACGCGGTGTTCCAGTGCACGGTCGGTGCCGTCGAACTGGGGGTTGGCGTCCAAATCGGCTGGGTTCGTGCCGAAGGCGGTGAATGGCGTGTAGAGGTCGCCCGTGCCGTTTTCATCGCGGACCGAGGCGCTGCCGTCCATGTCGAACAGGCCGGTGTAGGCCACCTCGACAAAGCTCAGGGCGCCCACGTCGTACCGGCCGGTCAGACGGAAGCCCGACTCCATGTTCGGATTGCCGTCTCCCGAGGTGAGAACGATAGGTCCGCCAAGGTTGTCCTGGGAGATGGGGGTCGACGAGTTGCCAACCGAGGTGCGTTGCATCAGCACCCACTCCACCGCGAAGTCGAAGTAGTGGGGCCCGCACTGTTCGGTGTTCAGATTCATGCCGCCGCCGAAGGCGTCCATCATCTGATCGGTCGCAGGGAAGCGGGCGCCGTTCGACATGCCGTCGCACCCGCCACCGCCGCCGTAGCCGCTTCCGTCGCAGTAGCCGCCGCCGCCGTCGTAGCACCCACCGTTGGGGCACCCTCCGGTGGGGCAGCCCCCGTAACCCTGCGAGTAGGGGTCCGCGACGCCGCCGTATCCGGCAGGCACAACGGCCGGGTTGCCATGGGCGTCGACCCAGGGGTTTTGGTCCGCGGAGCGAAACAGCATCGCTTGGCTAGCGCGGCGGGTTGGCGCCTGAGCCGATGCGTCGGCCGTCCAGAGTACGAGCGTCGCGCAGCATGCAGCCGCGCAGCGGTAGAGCGTCATGACTATCCCCCCCAGAATATCGATCCATCCCGGCGCCGGTGGCCCCAACTCCCAGCAGGGGCCATCGCGCACTCCGCACGTTCCGGCGCTAACGGCCGGTCGCTCGCTAGAAATATCGGAGCGATACGATCGGCAGAATCAGTCGTTCCGTCATAAGCGTCAAAGTTTTCGGCCGATCGCCTTCGAGTGCGGCGTGGCTCGGTTACTACGTCCGCGATTCGTCCGGCCAACGTATTTGCCGAAAAATCGGCGAAAAAACTCCGCAATCGCGGTCCGGCTGAACCAGGGCAGGGTTTGGTTCGAGAGCCGCGGCGCCCCCCGGGCGTCATTTTTTCGAGACGAAGAGAGATTTTGCGTGACACGGGGGCGTTAAAAACGGCCCAAGTCTTGCAGACCAAACTGTTTGACCGATTTTTTCCCTGCAATTACGATCAGTTGAGTGGCGTTCACGCGATCCGTCGCCGCCCCGTTGCCCATCGAACCACTGTTTTATTCCCGCCCCACCCGGGGGCGCGTCGTGGGTCGGACCCACGACTCCCTCACGTTTGGAACAAACTTGGCCGCCCGTTCAAAGCGGGCGGTCACTAAGGCACTCCCATGTCGAAGAAGCGTCATCGCTCCAGTCGCTCGCAGAGTCTCTTCGGAGCCCTCACCAGCTTCGCACGACCCCACGCGCAAAGCGCCGGAGCGAAACCGCGCGGCCGCGCCGCGCGTTCGTTCGAGCGCCTCGAAGACCGCCACGTGATGTCGGCCGCCTCGTTGCTGCCGAACGATCCGTACCTGCTCGACTACCAGTGGCACATCGTCAACACGGGGCAAGAAATCGGCGACCGGACGCTGCAAGACATCTTCGGCACACCCGGCGAGGACGCTAACGTGCTGCCCGCATGGCTGGGGGGCGGATACACCGGTCGTGGCGTGGTGATCGCGATTGTTGACAATGGCATCCAGCTCAACCACCCCGACCTCGCCGCCAACATCAGCCAGTTCCTGGGCGCCGGCATCGACGCAAACGGCGACTTGGTCGGGATCGATATCGATCCGCTGATCGGCAACGTCGTGCTCTTCGATCCCGCAACCGGCACGGTGGCGCTCGACCCCAACACCGGGCTCCCCTACACGAACGCGGGCCGTGGCACCGCGGTCGCCGGCATTGCCGGAGCGGTCGGGAACAACGGCGAGGGGATCGCCGGCATCGCGTACAACTCAACGCTGGTGCCGATCCGCGTCTTTGGGTTCGACCCCGAGGGGGCGCCGAGCGACGAGGTGATCCGCGACGCCATCCGCTACGGAATCGTCGGCGACCCAACCACCGGCGCCGCCCCGATCGACATCTACATCCACACCTGGCGGGGGGGCGACAACGACCGCCTCACCTCGGGCCCCAACGACGTGCCCGGCTCGAACCAGCCGACCGACGTCCTTGAGGCACTTCGTGACTCCGTCCTCTATGGCCGCAACGGCCTGGGCGCCATCCACGTGATTGAGTCGGGCAACGGCGCCAACCCCAACCCGGCCGGCGACATCGGCATCAACGGCGTCTGGGACTTCGGCGGCTACGACGGCTACGTAAACTCGCGCTACACGATCGGCGTGACGGGCGTTGATCACGACGGTTTCTACAATAACTTCGATGGAACCTTCACGTCCTACCCCGAGGCGGGCGCCGGCGTGCTGGTCGCGGGTCAGACCGGGTCCGGCCCGCTCCCCATCATCGGCGAGCCCGAGGTCGGTAGCGGCATCTGGACGACCGACCTAGTCGCCAGCATTGACGATCCGAATCGGTTCGACCTGGAAGGCTACAACCTCCCCGCCGACCCGTTCACCGGTCTGGAGTTCGACGGCGACAATTTCTTGGACTTCGCCTACACGTCTCGCTTCCGCGGCACTGAGGCTTCCGCCTCGGTCGTAGGGGGCGTGATCGCGCTGATGCTGGAAGCAGAACCCAACCTCAGCTACCGCGACATCCAAGAAATCCTGGTCCGCTCCTCGCGGCAGACCGCCGCGTTTGATGGACCGTCCCAAGGCGGAGAAGCGATCGGTCCGCTGAAGAACCTGTGGATCACCAACCGCAACGAACTGTTTCATGTGCCAGAGTTTGTGGCCACTACGTACGCGATCGGCGACTTGTTCTTCGACTACTACGAAGACACCCCCGACCCGCCTCCCCCCGGGCTCGTGACCGAAGGGCTCTTCGCCAATGGCGCCGGGGTGTTGTTCCATCCGCTGATGAATCCGGGGGGGGGATTTCTGGGAGGTGGCGAGGCCGATCCCGACCTCTACGCCAACGGGGCTGGCTACACGGTATCCCAGGGCCGCGGGGTCCTCGACAGCGAGATTGGTTTCGGGCACGGCGTGATTGACGCAGGACTAGCCGTCAAGCTTGCCGAGCAGTGGTTGCAGGGAAGCGTGAACCAAAGCCGCGGCACGCAGCTAAACGAAAAGACATTCACAACGTTCGACCTTCCGCCGTTCGCGAACGCCTTGAACGCCGCGGTGGTGGCGGGCGAGAACGCTCCCGCCCCTTTGGGGGGACTCCCCGACTTGATCGTTCCGGGCGTGACTGGCTCGGGAGACAACCAAGCCTTCTACGACGAGTACTATCAGCGGGTGGTGCAGGGCGTTGATGCTGACGGTGCGCCCATGGGGCAGCCGACCGGGCCGTTCACGCCCGCGCCCAACCCGATCCGCACCGGATCGCAGTTCACGGAGTTTTCGGTCCCTTCCCCGAACACACAGCAGGTAGAGTGGGTCGAGCTGCAGATAGAGATTGGCGGGGCGGGCGCCCAGAACATCGAAAACCTGCGCGTCACGCTCATCTCGCCGGACGGCGTTCATAGCGAGTTGAACCACTACTTCGACGCGCGGACGTCGTTCGATCCGAACGATGTGCCCCAGTTCGAGTTCGGAAGCGCTAACCTCCGAGGGGAGCCCGATCTAGACATCGATCCTGACGGTGGAAACTTCGTCTTCACGTTCTCGTCGAACCGGCATTGGGGCGAGCGCTCCGACGACAAGCTGTCTTACGATCCAGCAACCGGCATGCCGTATGTGCAGCGCGGCTTTGTGGCGGGCAACGACTTGTTCCCGGGCACCGGCGTAACAGTCTTCAGCGATACGCCAACGACTCGCGGCTGGCGGGTGCAGATCGAGAACTTCGGCGATACCAACTTGGCGCTTGTCGCTTCGGAGCTGACTTGGCACGGCGGCGACCGCAGCCTCGCGGACCGCACCTTCACCGTGAATGGCCAACAGTACGGCCTGTACGACGCGGCGGTCACCGAAGACCAGGACGGCGACACGAAGATCACGCTCGGCGACACGTTCCGCATCCAAGGCTTCGTCGGCCAGGACCAGCGCGTCGATCACGACCTCAACCCCGCCACGCCAGCCCGCCAGGATGGCTTGTTTAGCTACGATCGCTGGCTTCAGACATACGCGGATTCAAACGACGGTCTGATCAAGCCCGATGGGCGGTACGACCGACTAGGGGAGGTCGAACGCCTCCTCGACCAAAGCTTCGGCGAATCGCAGCCAGGCGCTAACAACGGCGTCAGGCCAGAGAACTTCCTCGAAAACGTCTCCGTGGAGGTCTATCTGCAAGTCACTGGCACGGACGGGAATACTGACGAAATCCTCGTCGATCGATTCCTCACCGGCGACGACGGCAACTACTATTTCGACGTCCCCCTGCTACGCACCGCGTCCGACATAGGCAACCTCGCCAACGCAGACATCGTGGACTACCGCTACGTCGTGCGGCTGGCCGGCGACGCCGCGACCAATGCCATGAACCCGGGCGACGACCTGCTAGACGCCGCGGGGGCGGTGATCGGCCAAGCCCCCACCACGCCGGCTGACTTCCTCGATAAGTACCGCAGCGAATGGGTGATCTCCGAAGACTGGTTCAATGTGTGGAACCGCACCCGTTTGGTTGAGGTGATGGACACGGAACTGCTCCCGATCGAAGGGGTGAATCCCTTTGGCAGCTTCCACCAAGAGTTCCAGTTTGTCGATTCCACCGGCGCGCTGGTTGTGCCGCCTCCGCTCTTCGCCGGCGATTTTGCCGTGTTCGACCCCAAGATCCACTACGACATCCAGTATGACCCCCTTACCGAGGCGCCGGTCTCGTTCGTGGACTTTGGCGGGCTCGGTCAAACCTACCGGGACCACGTCCGCGGAATCAACTTCTTGGTCCGGGCCGAGGCGCCCACCGCGACGTTCGAGGGCAATGTCTACAGCGACGTCATGGCCAACGGCGTCCTCGATGTCCCTCAGGACACGGCGCTTGAAGGGATCCGCATCTACGTCGATATGAATGGAAACGGCTTCCGCGATGGCGCCGAGCCCTTTGCTGAGTCCGACGCCACGGGCGCTTACGCGATCACCGACGTCCCGCTGCCGAGCGGCAGCTTCAGCTTCTTCAACTTGGCGGTGGACCCCGCTTCGCTCCCCTCGGGCTGGACCGTTACCAACCCGGTGGGCGGCAGCATCGCCATCCCGGTCGTGAACGGCGTCGATCCGTTGCCGCAAGACTTCCTGATTGCCCCCCCGCTGACCGACCCGTCGGTCGTGGGTACCGTGTCTGGCGTGGTCTACAACGACCTGAATGGCAACGGCCTCCGCGATAACGGCGAGCCAGGGCTCGCTGGTTTCAAGGTGTTCGTAGAAGTTGGCGCCCCGAACGGAGTCGCTGATCCCGGAGAGCCATTTGCTATCTCTGCGGCAAACGGCAGCTACACGATCCAGGGCGTTGGGGCCGGACAGCAGGTTGTCCGAGCCGAACCCTTGGCTCCATTTGCGCAGACCGACCCCGCGAACAACGGGTCTCGCCTGGTGAACGTTCCGCGGGCCGGCTCGATCGGCGGCACGCTCTTTGGGTTCCGGGCGCCGGAGTTATTGGGGACCGCGTCCGGGATCGTGTTCAATGACGCCAACGGCGACGGAGTGCGGGGCGGCTCAGAGGTGGGGCAATCGGGCGTGGTGGTCTTTGTCGATGTCGATAGCAATCAGCAGTTCGATCCCGCGACGGAGCCCTCGGCAACTACCGACGCCAATGGCCAGTTTACGTTCACCAACCTCCCGGTGGGACTCGTCGACCTCCGCGTCGCGCTGGGCGCCTCGCTGATCCAGACCGCGCCCAGCCAGGGCGGAGCTTTCACGGTCGATGTGCAGTCCGGCTCGCCGGTAACGGGCGTGCAGTTTGGCGTGGCCGACGCGTTGGCGTTCTCTCGCGACTTCGGCGACCTGGGTCTTGGCTACCCGACGCTGTTGTCGGAGAACGGCGCCTGGCACGTCGTGGTGTCCGGCTACTACCTGGGCGCCGGCGTGACCGCCGAAACCGACGGCAAGCTGCCGCCGCTGGAAGACGACGACGACGGAGTGACGCTGCTTGGGGCCGACGACCGACTCACCCCCGGAACGGTTGAACGCTTCCACGTTACCGGCAAGGGCAACGGCGCGGTGCTGAACGTCTGGATCGACTTCAACGCCGACCGCGTGTTCGACGCGAGCGAGCACGTGATTGTGAACCTCGACCCACCCTCGTCCTCTTCGCTCGACCTGTTCGACATCACGATCGACGTCGCAATCCCGGCCTCCGCGCGTACGACGCCCCTGGGCGCCATTTTCCGCTGGGGCCCGGAACAGCTAGGACCGACGGGAGGGGCGTTTATCGGAGAGGTAGAAACCTATCTCTACAACACCTCGATTCCGATCGTGCCGCTCGCCCTTTCGATGGGCGATTACGACGGCAGCGGCTGGGTCGACCAGGGCGACCTCGCAATGTGGCGTTCCTCGTTCGGCACGCAGGGCGACCTGAGCGCGGACGGCAACGGCGACGGGTATGTTGACCTGGCCGACTACACCGTGTGGCGAGACCACTACGGCATGCAGGTGCCGGCGGTGGCCGCAACGCAGGACGAGCCCTTGGGCGATCCCGAGCTGCTCTACTACGCTTCCTTCGGGGACGGCGGATGGACCGTTTCGGCGCCTGCGGCTTCGCTAGCGGCGCCAGCTACCGGTGCGGCCGCGGCGTTCTTCTTGGTCGAAGAGGACGATGCGCCTCAAGCTACGGCGTTGCAGGAGCTCGCGGCTTCGCCCGCCGACGACGACCAGCGGGACCTCGCACTCGAGTTGCTCGCCGCCCCTGCCGACGGCAATTCTTCTGACAGCGACCTGCCTCAACTCGAGGACGACTCGGACGAAGAGGCGTCGACAGACGCGTGGGCGTTGGCGTTCGAGGAACTGCTGTTGGCCTGAGTCGCCCAGTCAGCATAGAAGGCTATCCTGGTTCATGCTTCAGACGGGGCCGGCGCATATGCGTCGGCCCCGTTTGCATTGCGTCTCGGAAGTATGCTCGCGTCGCTAGCACGTCGCGCAGTGGAAGCCGTCAATCGCACTAGATCCATCACGTAGAAGCTAGTACCCTCCCCGCCCGGCGCCGCCAACGTCTAGCGGGGGGAGTCTCCCGCGCGGCCGCCGACCGATAGGCGCCACGGGAACGCACTTCATGGACGGCCAAGCGCCCGCTTTCCGCACACCCTTCGCAGTAGGTTTGGCGACGCTCGCCTTGAGCGCCGGGTGCATGACGTCGTTGCTACGTTCCTCACCCGAATCGGTGGTGATCGCGGAGCCTACCGGGGCCGACAACGCCCGGTACATCGCCCGCTACACGCAGCCTCAGGGGCTCGACTATGTGAAGATCGAGGCCGTGGCGCTGGCTACCGGCCTCGATGGTTCTGGCAGCGACCCTGCCCCGAGCTCGCAGCGGGCCGCGCTGCTGACCGAGATGAGCCGCGAAAAGGTGGAGAACCCCAACCGGGTGCTCCTTTCTCCCGACACTTCCTTGGTGCTGCTGCGTACCGTGCTGCGTCCAGGCGTCCAGGAAGGGGACCGCATCGACGTGGAGGTCCGCGTTCCGGCGCGGAGCGAAACCAAGAGCCTGCGGAGCGGTTGGGTGCTGGCGGCCCGCATGTCGGAGCTGGCCGCGCTGGACGGCATCATCCGTTCCGGGCACGTGCTGGCGATCGCGGAAGGGCCGATCCTGGTCGACCCCTCGACCGAGGAAGACAAGGCCGAAGCGGTGCAGGGCCGGATCCTGGGGGGCGCCGTAGCCACGAAATCCCGTTCACTGGGGTTGATCATCGGGCACGAGCATCGTTCCAAACGGATGCTGCTAGAGATCACCAAGGCCATCAACCTGCGTATGCACATCTACCGCGGCGGCCGCAAGGAAGGCGTGGCGACGCCCAAAGACGAGACCTTCATTGAGATCGCGGTGCACGACAGATACAAAGAGAACGTGAGCCGGATGGTGCGGGTGCTGCGGGAGGTGGTGATCGACGAGTCTCCCGCGGAGCTACAACATCGGCTTACGCTCCTCGAATCGCAACTGCTCGACCCGCTCACTGCCTCCAAGGCCTCGCTCCGCCTCGAAGCGATCGGCACGGATCAAGCGGCTGAGATCCTGGAGCGTGGCGCCAAGAGCAGCGACCCGGAAGTGCGGTTCTACTCCGCTGAGGCGCTCGCCTACCTGGACCGCACCTCGGCCGTCGAACCCCTGGTGGCCGCCGCCCGTGAGCAGCGCGCCTTCCGAGTGAACGCATTGGCCGCGCTGAGCACGATGGACAACGTGCTCGCCTACGAAGGGCTCCGTTCGTTGTTATCAACGAGCAGCGTGGAAACACGCTACGGCGCGTTCCGCTCCCTATGGCTGATGAACGAGAACGACCCGTTGGTCTCCGGCGAGCGCATGGGGGGGCAGTTCACCTACCACGTGCTCGACGTCGAGGGCCCGCCGGTGATTCACCTGACCCGGAGCCACCGCCCGGAGATCGTGCTCTTCGGAGTCGGGCAGCAGCTGCAACTACCACTGATGCTCGACGCGGGCCGCCACATCCTCGTCAATGGGATGCAGGGATCGGAGATCACCGTATCGAAGTTCGCAGCGGGGGAGGAGCCTCAAAAGCGCGTCGTGCCGCCGACGGTCGACGCCGTCGTTCGGGCGATTGTTGAACTAGGGGGCGCCTATCCGGATGTCGTACAGGCCCTACAGCAGGCCAAACGCGACGGCGCCCTGGCGTCGCGCCTCGAGGTAGACGCACTCCCGAAGACGGGCCGCGCCTACGACCGAGAAGCCGAGATCGGCTCCGACGACGTCGAGGCCCTCGAAGACGCCGACGAGGTTGACGCCGTAGAACCAGACGCTTACCGAGTAGCGACCCCTCTCCCCGACCTGTTCTCGGGGCGGTAGTCCGCCTCCGGCAACCCTGGCGCGCCCGCCGCGGCCCTTCCCCCCTTCGCGGTCATGCTCAAGGCACTGGAACTTAGCGGGTTCAAGAGTTTCGCGGAGAAGAGCCGCTTTGAGTTTCCGCCCGGCGTAACGATGGTGGTCGGGCCGAACGGCTCCGGCAAGAGCAACGTCGTTGACGCGATCCGCTGGGTGCTAGGCTCGCAAAGCGCGAAGGCCCTCCGCGGCGACGGGATGACGGATGTCATCTTCAATGGCGCCTCCGGCCATCGGCCGCTGGGGTCTGCCGAGGTGACCCTGACGCTCGACAACCGCGGTCGGATCTTCGACCTCGATGCCGACGAGGTGCGCGTCAGCCGCCGCGTCTACCGCAGCGGCGAAGGGGAGTACCTGATCAACGGCCAGGCGAGCCGGCTGCGCACCATCCGCGAAATGCTCTCGGGCGCCGGGGTCGGCAACGAGTCGTACAGCATCATCGAGCAGGGCCGTGTCGATGCACTGTTGCAGGCTTCGCCGGCCGAACGCCGCGCGTTGTTCGAAGAAGCCGCCGGCGTGAGCCGCTTGCGGGGGAAACGCCACGAAGCGGCGCGTCGCCTCGAACGCGTCGAGCAGAACCTTCTGCGGCTCTCCGACATTGTGGACGAGGTCGAGGGACGTCTGCGCCGCGTCCGCATGCAGGCGGGCAAGGCGCGTCGCTACCGCGATCACGCCGACCGGCTAAAGCGGGTGCGGTGCGAGATCGCCGTGGCCGATTGGCGCGCCGCGACCGACCGGCTGGCGGAGATCCAGCGGCATTCGGGCGACGGGCAGACTGACGAGCAGGCCGCCTCGAACCGGCTGAGCCATGCCGAGCAGACGCTTGCGGAGATCGACCGGGCGCTCTCGGTCGTCGATCGCGATGAGCAGGCCGCGGCCGAGGGGCAACAGGAAGTCGCAGAGCGGTTGGCCCGTGAGCTGGGCCTCCACGCCGCTGCGACGGTGCGGCTCAGTGAGCTGCAGCTCGAGCTGCACGCTCAACGCGCCGCACTCGTCGAGCATCGCCAGGCGCCGGCCGCCTTGGACGAAGCGACGCGGGATGCGATCGGGCAGCTCGAAGCGTGCGAATCCGCACTGCCGGCGCTGGAAAGTGTCGCCCACACTTCCGAAGCGAGCCTCGCGTCGTTGCGGCGTCAGCTTGCCGACGTTTCCGCAGATCGCACCCGTCTACAGGAGAACGTCGACTCCCTGCACGCGTCGCGGCGTGAGTGTGATCACCAGATCGAAGTCTTGCGTCTGCAGGCCGCAAAGAACGCCGAAGTAGCGCAACAGCGTTCGTTGGCGATTCGCAGCGTTGAGTCCGACTTTCAACGGTGGTCCGCCGAACTGCTGCACGCCGAGCAAGAGCTCCAAGAGCTGCAAGCGCAGCGGGCGACCGAAGAACAAGTCGCCGGCGCCGACGCCCAAGCGGTCGCGAACGTCGAGCGACAGCTTTCCGAAACTCAGGGGTTGGTAGAGCAAGCAAACAAGCGATTGTGGTCGCTGGAACTCCAAGCCGAGGCGGCCAGCCGTGAGGAAAGCGAACGTGCCGCAGTGTTGTCCGCGCTGCAGAATTGTGGGGAACAGTCATCGCCGACGTTCGAGGTTCTGGGCACGGTGGGCGAGCTAATTGTCGCCGACGTTGATCTCGCCGACATGCTCAATGCAGCATTGGGGCCCCGGAGCAGGTACTGGGTAGCGACGGCGGATCCCGGCAGCCCGCGGCAGTTGCCGGCGCTGGGTCCAATCGCACTGCGTGCGACGCTGATCTGGGCAGACGGGCCCGGCTCGGGGTCAGCCACGATCGACCTTTCCGACGAGCCGGGCGTAATGGGCCGCGCTGATGGCTTCGCTGCGGCGGACCCAAGCCTTTCCGGGCTTGTCGGTCGACTGCTTGGTCACGTGTGGTATGTCGATACGTTGCAGACCGCCGAGCGGCTGGCGCCGATTGCAGGCCGAGGCGCCGTGTTTGTTACGCACCGATCCGAGGTCCTCGATAGCGACGGCAGCTTGACCCTCGGTCCACCTCCTGCCGTTCCGGCAGATGGAGGACCGGAGCAGACTGTCGAGCGCCTAAAGGCGCTGGCAGTGGTGGAAGAGGAAGCAGTCACGGCGGCGAAGTCCGCGGCGAACAGCTTGACGAATCGCCTCACCGCGCTCCGGAGAGCCGCCGTTGAGTCGGCGGCGAACTCCGAACGCATCGTGCGGCGGGTTCGAGAGCTAGAGCAACTCGTTGCCAGTCATCGCCCCAAGATCGAAGGGCTTGCCCGGCGTCGAGAATCCGTCGAGGCGGCGCTCGCGCAACTCGAAAATGAGCAGCGTACGCAGCTAGCACAGGTGGCCGAACGTCAGCGGCGCCTGGAGGAACTTGTCGAACAAATCGGCGTTGCCGAGGGGCTTGTGGCCGAGGCGGACTCTGCCGAGTCTCGGCTTCAGTTGCGCGTTTCCGCCGCCGTCACCCTGGCTGAGCATTCGCGGCAGCGGCTCGCAGCGGCTCTGCAAGCGGTGGCCGCATTGCGAGGCGTCGCTTCTCGGGCGCGAGACGACGCCGCGAACCGCACCCGTAGTTCCAACACGCTGGGCGCTGCGTTGGAGCGAACCAAATCAGAGCTAGAGCGTACGGAATTGCAGGCACTGGCGGTCGGCGCCCGGATTGCGACGCTTACACAACAGCGAGACCAACGCGGCAGACTGCGTAAGAGATTGGTCGCTACGCGGCTCGAAGCTCAGGACCGGCGCCGCAAGATGAATGAGCAGGTCGAGACGATCCGCAAACATCTTGAGCAGGCCCGTGCTCGCAGGTCACGGAGCGACATCCAGCTTGCGCGACTCCAAGAAGAACGCTCGGCCTTGGTCAAGCGGATGCGAGACGACTACGAGATCGACTTGCCAAGGCTTGCCCGGGAGACGCCGGTTGCTAGCGGCCCGCCGATCGATCGTGATTCCCTAGAGCAGGAGATGGCGGGCCTTCGGCAGCAACTCCAGGCGTTGGGGATGGTTAACGTAGAATCTCTGAACGAACTCGATGAGCTAGAGTCGCGTTTTGCTAGGCTCTCCGCTCAGTACGCCGACCTTTCCGCGGCGCGCACGTCGCTACGAAACGTGAGCAGCAAGATCGGTCGCGACAGCCAACAGCTCTTCCTGGCAACCGTAGAGGCGGCTCGCGGCGAGTTCCGCGACGTCTTCCGCAAGCTCTTTGGAGGGGGCGAGGCGGACATTGTGCTGATCGAGGAGGGCGATGATCCGTCGAGCGACAAGAACGCAGAGCCCGGGGTCGACATCGTCGCGTGCCCCCCAGGGAAGGAGCTTCGGAGCCTGAGTCTGCTGTCTGGCGGCGAGAAGACGCTCACCTGTCTCGCGCTCTTGCTGGCGCTGTTTCGGTTGCGTCCAAGTCCTTTCTGCGTGCTCGACGAGGTCGATGCGGCGCTCGATGAGGCGAATATTCAGCGCCTGACGCGCGCCCTCGAAGAGTTCCGGTCCGGGACCCAGTTTATTGTGATCACCCACTCGAAGAAGACAATGACGGTGGCCGACACGCTCTACGGGGTGACGATGCAGCAGTCGGGCGTTTCGAAACTGGTGTCGGTGCGTTTCGAAGACGTGGACGACCAGGGAAATGTGCGGCCGTCGCGTGCCGACGAGCGACGCCTTGCTGCATGAGCGGCGCCGCGGCGAAGGTGCTTGCGGCCACTTTTCTTCAGCTTGCGTGCTTCGCGACCAACCGTGGCTAAAGAACTGCGACGCTTTTTCACGAAGTTAGGTATCGGATGGTCGCGCGTTTTGGCCGGTTGCACCACGCATCCTACGCCTAGATTCGCACGAAACCGTCTGCAGGGGGGAGCCTGCCTATGCCGCCGTCCGGCGGTTTGACGATTGCGCACGCGTTGCCGCCAGGCATGCGCGGACCGCAGTTTAGCGCTCTCTGCTGTAGATCCATCCGCTGAGGACGGGCGTGCTAGCTCCGGAGATGCTGCGCGATAGCGCAGGGTTTCCGGCGTGCGAGCCTCGCTCCCCTTGGCCCAGCCGTAGTTTCCGTGTGTTGCGCCGGCGCCCTCCCCCGATTGGGAGCCGCCAGGTGCGAATGTAGCGGACGTAACGGTTGGGTAGAGCTGGGGACCGAGACTCGCGCTGTGGGATGCGGAATAGACCGATCCCGGCGTGCGCTACCGGCCGATTCGACTAGAGCGAAGGAGCGGATCAGCAGGACCTGACCCAAACCGGATCGAGAGTTTTTTTCGGAGCATCGCCCCGACCCAGATGCAAACCGCCTCCTCGGTGCGCATGGGGCAAACAACCCGCCGTTCGACTGATTGGCGGGATTAGCGGACAATCAGCAAGATAGAATGGAGATCCCGATGAAGGTCTTTACTACGGGTCAGGTCGCCAAGATCTGTAAAGTGGCGCCACGTACCGTGAGCAAGTGGTTTGACTCCGGCCGCCTCAAGGGCTACCGCATCCCAGGTTCACAGGACCGGCGTATTCCTCGCGAATACCTGATCCGGTTCCTGAAGGAGCACGGGATGCCGCTGGGCGACCTAGAAGATGAGGCGATGGCCAAGGTGCTCATCGTCGCGCAGGATCAGGTGCTCATCGAGAACCTGAAACGCGAGCTGCCGGTGGAACGCTCGTTCCGCACGTCGACCGCCGCCAGCGGCTTCGAGGCTGGCATCCAGTCCGAGAGCTTCCACCCCGACTGCATTATTGTTGACTTCTCGATCGGCCACGTCGAGGCGCTGCAGATCTGCCAGAACCTGCGTCGCAACGTCGATTTCACCGAGACGATCTTGATCGCGTTGCTGCCGGACGACGGGTCGAGCATGAGCTTCGACCGCTCCAGCATCAACGAGACCTTCAAGAAGCCCTTCGACGCCGCACTGCTCGCAGAACGGCTGCGGACGCTGATCGGCGCCAAGAAGGAGCTCGTCTAGCACGAGAATGACCGTCGGCAGCGGTTCCGCTACCCGATCCGACGGATGACATACGATGCTCCGTTTCCGAAGGCCCCGCCGCTCCCAGAGCGACGGGGCCTTTGGCGTTTTTGGACGCCCCGTTAAGACTCCGTGGTTCCAGCGGTACTAGAAGAGACGGGGAACCGCCAACAGGACGTTTCCGACGCGGCTGGCGGCAAGGGGGCGGCGGGTGGGCAAAATCACTCGCCGCAGGGGGCTGCTACCCCAATATTCCCGCTTTTCCTCGCCACTTCTCGGCGGTTTCCGTTTTCTGCCGCAAGGCCTTACAATTCCAGGGGTTAGTAAACGGAGACGCTTGGTGAGGCAGCAGCTTTCGCATTTCGGACCCAGCGGCGACGCGCGGATGGTGGATGTCGGCGCCAAGCCGGTTTCCCGTCGGCGGGCGGTCGCGTCTGGACTGGTGCGGATGTTGCCGGAATCCCTCCAAACGATCCGCGATCGGGAGTCGTCCAAGGGAGACGTCTTGGAGATAGCCCGATTGGCCGGCATCATGGCGGCCAAGAAAACGGCCGACCTCATCCCTCTGTGCCACCCGTTGGCCTTAGAGTCGGTGGAGGTATCCTTCGAGTTCATGCCTCCCGACCTGCTACAGATCCGCTCCGTGGCATTGATAGAAAGCAAGACCGGCGTCGAGATGGAAGCGCTTACTGCGGTAAGCGTCGCCGCGCTCACCGTTTACGATATGCTCAAGGGAGTCGATCGTGGCATGACAATCGAGCGACTCAACCTCGAAGAGAAATCGGGGGGCGTCTCGGGTGAATGGCGCCGGCCCGCCCCCGCGAATTGATTCTCAGTTGCCCTTTCGACCCTCGTTTACGCGGTACGCCGCAGCCCTATGAGCCTCGCCCCCACCACGCTCGCAGACGCCCGTGACCGGGTCCGTACGCTTCTGGCTGATGTGCAGCCGCACCTCGACCGCGTTGACGACCGGCTCCGGGTCGAGCTCTCTAGCCAGCATCCGATGATCGATCGCGTGCTGCAGCACGGGGTTCGGCTTGGGGGCAAACGCTTGCGGCCCGCCCTTGTGCTGTTGGCCGGCGAGGCCACCGGCGGCGTGACCGAGGGGCACGTGACGCTGGCGACCGTCATGGAGATGATCCACACCGCCACGTTGGTGCACGATGATGTGCTCGACGAGGCGTCGCTCCGCCGGCACGAGGACACGGTCAACGCCCGCTGGGGGAACGAGACCAGCGTCCTTCTGGGCGACTTCTTGTTCTCGCACGCATTTACCCTCGCGAGCACCCTAGGCGACGCCGGCCTGTGTCGCGCGATCGGAAAGGCGACAAACACGGTGTGTGAGGGGGAACTGCGTCAGACGCTAAGCGGGGGGGACACCGCTCTCTCCGAGGCCGACTACTTTGCGATTATTGAAGCGAAGACCGCCGCGTTGTGCGCATGCTGCTGCGAGCTGGGCGCGCGGTGGTCGGGCGCCGAAGAAGCGACCGTCGGCAGGCTTTCCCGGTTCGGAATGGCGCTGGGCGTGGCGTTCCAGATCGCCGACGACCTGCTTGATCTCGTAGCCACCGAAGCGGGCGCCGGAAAGACGGTTGGGGCTGATTTGGCCAAACGCAAGCTCACGCTGCCGGTGATTCACGCCCGCGACAGCCTAGTGAACGGTCCGCGGCAGTCGCTGCTGGGTCTCTTGGAGAAGGGCGACAATGCGAGCCGCCGCAGGGTGGTTGAGCACCTAGAGTCGGTCGGCGCGTTTGGCTACGCCCAGCAGCAAGCCGAGCGATACGCCGACCTCGCCGCCGCAGAGCTCGAAGGGCTGCCGCCCTCGCCGGCCGTCGATTCGCTGCGGGCGATGGCCCGGTTCTCGGTCCGCCGCTCGGCGTGAGCGGATCGCTTCATGTGTGCTCTCTCGCAGAAGTAAAGAGCCGCAGGAGCTATGGAGAATCGCTGGTCCCGGCGGCGAGGATTGAGTAGCATCGTGAGGTCTCGGTGATCTCCAAGACTCTTGCGACGCCATGAGCAACCCCTTTTCATCGACGCAGCACGAGAACCCCTACGCGTCGCCATTGGCGGACGAGGGTCCGATTCGCCCCGATTTTTCTTCAGGGGATGAAGAGGTCATCCGTCGCAGGTACCTCTCTCATGAAGCGTCGGTTCGCGCAATTGGCCTGCTCTACTACATCGCGTGTGCGTTCTTCCTAGTCGCGACCGCCGGAATGGTTCTCGCGATTGCACAAGGGGAAACGATCAACGCAACTGGGGCGGCAACCCTTTTTACAATTCTTTCGGTGCTTGCTGTTGTGACGGGAACGCTGGGTTGGGGACTTCGTCGATTGAAGGCCTGGTCCCGGCTTGGCACGATTCTGTTCGCGTCGCTCAATCTGCTGCTTGCGGTCACGCTGTACCGATTCAATCCTGTTGGAATGCTTATCAACATCTACATCCTTTGGCTGCTCGGGAGCGCGAAGGGCAAGTTCGTTTTTTCCGAAGAGTACCAGCACGCACGGTCCGCCACTCCGCATATCAAGTACAAGACCTCGAAGATCATCTGGGCGTTGTTAGCGATTCTTCTATCGCTAGTTCTAGTAGGAGTTGCTGTGGCGATTGGCTCTGCCTTCAGCGGCTGATAGTAGATTAGGCGCCATCCACCATGATCCGTTCTGCCTGCTGCTTCGCATCCGTCTCGCCCACATCGACAAACCGGCACTCACTTAGGCCCCTAAACCACGTCCCCTGCCGCTTTGCAAACCGCCGTGTGCGGGCCTGGATGCGGGCGGTCATCTCTGCCTCGCTGATCGCGCCCGCGATAAAATCGAACGCCTCTCTGTAGCCGACCGCCTGGCTGGCGGTGGGGCCAAGCGTGCGGCCCTTGCTTGTTAGCCCGCGGGCCTCTTCGACCAGCCCAGCGGCAAGCATCGCTTCGACGCGTTCTTCGATCCTACGGTGTTGGTCTGCACGTTCCCGCCGCAGCACGAACACCCGCCGCTGCTCGGCGGGGGCGCCCTCCTCGAACTCGAACTGCTGGTGGCTAATCGGCTGCCCCGTTGCGTGGAACACCTCCAGGGCGCGGATGATCCGTCGGGCGTCGTTAGGGTGGATTGCCGAGGCCGCCACAGGGTCGATCGCGGCCAGCCGGGCGTGCGCGGCCGGAGTGCCTATCTGCTCCAGTTGGGCCTCGATCTCGGCCCGGAGCGCCGGGTCGGCCGCCGGGCCGTCGAACATCCCCCGCAGCATGATCTTCAAGTAGAGCGGGGTTCCGCCAACGAACAGCACCTCTTTGCCGCGCCCGCGGACCTCGACGATCTTAGCCAACGCCAGGGAACGGTACTGTGCGACGCTAAAGTCGTCGGACGGATCGACCACGTCGATCAGGTGGTGGGGGACCTGCCGCTGCTGTTCGGGGCTCGGCTTGGCTGTGCCAATATCCATCCCTCGGTACACGGCCATCGAGTCGAGCGAAAGCACTTCGGCGCCCAGGCGGCTGGCTAGCTCGAGCGCTACCGCTGTTTTGCCTACGGCAGTGGCGCCCGTTAGGTACCAGCAGCGCGTGGGGTCGTTTTCCGCGGTAATCTCGTTCAAGTCGCCCGCCTCTACGGGTTTGCCAACGGCCTGGGGCCCACTTAGACTGGTCTGTTTGCGGCCTGCCCCCGCCCCTGCATTGTTGCTGGAAATAATGGGCAGGAGAACCGCGTACCCCAATCCATAACCAGAGAGCGGAAGTTGCCCGACCAAACCGCTAGGCCCCTCGACGCGCTAGAAGCGACGATCCGCGAGCGCGCCGAGCGGCCGAGCGAGAAATCATACACGTCGCGGCTGCTCACCGGTGGGGTCGATGCGATTGGCGCCAAGGTTATCGAGGAGGCGGGGGAGTTGGTCGAGGCGGCCAGCGAACCGGGAGACGCCGGCCGCAGTCACTTTGTGTACGAGGCGGGCGACCTGGTCTACCACACGCTGGTGCTGCTGAGGGCCCGCGGGGTTGAACTGGCCGAGGTTGAGGCAGAACTGGCAAAGCGGTTTGGAGTTTCGGGGATAACCGAGAAGGCCAAGCGACGCCAAGCCGGCAGCGAACAAGTCGAAGGCGAAGTAAGATGACCCAACCCTTTCGTATCGGCGTTCCCAGCAAGGGGAGGTTGTCCGACTTAGCCGGCGAGCTCTTGAACCAAGCCGGGCTGCGTTTCCGACGCCAGGACCGCAGCCTGTTCGCCCGCATCAAGGCGTTTGGCGAAGGGGACCAGCCGGTCGAAGCCGCGTTCCTCCGCACCGACGACATCCCGACGCTTTGTGCGGAGGGCGCCATCGATCTGGGGATCACCGGCAGTGATCTGGTGGCCGAATCAGGCGCCGAGTTGACGACTCGCCTGTCATTGGGCGTGGGGCACTGCCGCCTCGCGGTGTGTGTCCCCGAAGACAGCCCGGTGGTGCAGCCCAAAGACTTGAGTGGCGACCGCGTAGCCACAAGCTTCCCGACCGTCACCCGCAACTACCTGAACGCCCAAGGCGTGACGTGTCATGTAGTTGAGCTATCCGGCTCGGTCGAGGTGATGATCGCGCTCGGCGTGGCCGATGCCATTGTGGACTTGGTCGAGACCGGCAGCACCCTGGCGGCCAACAAGCTGCGGATCCTCGACGAGATCGGTCAGTACGAGACGGTGGTTATCCAGAACCCGCGACGCAAATCAGAGCTGGCCGACCGCATCGTCCGCCGCCTGGAAGGGGTGGTGATCGCCCGGGCCTACTCACTACTGGAGTACAACGTCCCCGAAGCAAAGCTGGCCGCGGCCGAGGAGATCACCCCCGGCTTCAGCTCGCCGACGGTCAACCGGCTGGAGAAGGCCGGGTGGTGCGCCGTGCGGGCGATGGTTAAGCGGGGAGAGGTGATCGACATCATGGAACGCCTCGAGGCGCTCGGCGCCGAGGCGGTGCTGGAGACCGCTATCAACAACTGCCGGCTCTAGACGGACGACGGTTGAACAACGGGCACACGGATGTCGCGGATAAGCAATGCCGAATGAACAGCCGTCGAACGACGATACAACCACCGTCGCGGAGCTCCGGCGGATGGTGGCCGAATTCGTCGAAGCGCGAGACTGGCGGCAGTTCCACCTGCCGAAGAACGTGGCGATGTCGATCGCTATCGAGGCGGCCGAGCTGATGGAGCACTTCCAGTGGATCGAGGCCGGCGACTCCCGCCGTGTAGCGGGCGACCCCGAGAAGCTGGCGGCGGTGGGCGAGGAACTGGCGGACGTGGTGGCCTACAGCCTTGCGCTCGCCAACGAACTCGGACTCGACCTTAGTCAAACGCTCCGCGACAAGATGGCGAAGAACGTGCTCAAGTACCCAGCGGACGAGTTCCGCGGCCGCTGGGGCCGAGGCGATGCCGGGCGCTAGGCGGATCGCCATTGTCGGCGCCAGCGTACGCGCAGCGGCCGTGTCGGCGCGAGCGGCCGGATTCGAAGTGCTGGCGGCCGACCTGTTTGCCGACGCCGACCTCGTGCAGCACGCCCCCGCGGCCCGGGTCGAACACTACCCACAAGGGCTTGCCGACTGGCTCGCCACGGTCGACTGCGACGCCTGGATGTACACGGGCGCTCTGGAAAACTACCCAGAACTGATCGACCGCATGGCGGGCCTCCATCCGCTCTGGGGCGTGCATAGCAATCCTCTCCTTGCTGTTCGGGATCCATGGATCTTGAGCGAGAAGCTCGCCTCCGCTGGAGTGTTGACGCCACCAATCCGCACCTCGCCGGTCGGCCTGCCGCGTAGCGGCGCCTGGCTGTCGAAGTCCGGGCGGGGCGCGTCTGGCGCTGGCGTATGGCCGCTCGCGGCCAGCGAGCCTTCGCGAGTAGCCGAACAATCCGCTCGATTCTTCCAACAACGCATCGGCGGCTGCGCCGCGGCCGCGGCCTTCGTGATCGACGCTGACGGCCCTCGCCTGCTCGGCGTGACGCGGCAATGGGTCGGTTCGCCCGCGGCGGGGCGGCCGTTCGCCTACGCCGGGTCGATCGGGCCGTTCCCGGCAACCGCGCTCGCCTACCAGGACGACCTACGCCGACTCGGCCGGTCACTCGCGGACGATTTTGGCCTGCGAGGAGTCGTAGGCGTTGACTTGATTCTCGACGGCGAGCGCGCGTGGGTCATTGAGGTCAATCCTCGCTACACGGCCTCGATGGAAGTGCTTGAGCTGGCGGGTCAGCCGAGCATCGTCGGGCTGCACGCTCGCGCCTTCGACGCGGCGCTGTGCGGGCCAACTCCGCCTGCTGGCTTCAGCGATAGTGCGATTGCCGCGAAACGCATCGTGTTCGCTCGGCGGGACGTGGTTTGGACAGATGAAATCCACCAGTGGGCGATGCAACAGAACGCGCGGGGGCTCCTGGCGGACATCCCGCGGCCCGGATCGAGGGTCGCCGCTCGCGCCCCCCTTCTCACCGCGATTGCGGTCGGGGACGCTAGGGCGGCGGTGCGGAGCCTGCGATCGACCCTGCACGCGCTCCGAACCCGTCTCGCCGCTGCCCGGTAACCCTACGAACCAACCCATGCGACTCGGCCTTATCAGCGACACCCACGGCCACGAGCAGCTCACCCGTCAGGCGGTGCGGATGCTCGAATCGCTCGGAGTCGACGCTCTGCTTCACTGCGGCGACATCGGCTCGCCGGAGATCGTCGAGATGCTCGCCGCTTGGCGCCCCTACTACGTATTCGGAAACTGCGACATCGACCGCCAACCGCTCCGCGACGCCATCGCCCGATGGGGTGGCGTTTGCTGCGAGGAGTTCGCGGACCTCACCCTGGCAGGCGAGCGGGTGGCGCTCTTGCACAGCCACGACCGACAAAAGTTCCGGCAGGTCATCCAGTCCGATTCCTACGCGCTCGTCTGCTACGGGCACACCCACACCGCCGCCATCGATCGGCACGGCGAGACGCTGGTCGTGAACCCCGGCGCCATCTACCGCGCCAACCCCCACTCGATCGGATTGGTTGAGCTACCCGGGCTGGACGCTCAAATAATTAGCTTGTGATCGGCTACTCGACCGACGCAGAGGTGTAGCCGCTTTCGCTGTAGCTCTCGCTGGGCGCCTGCTGGGCCTCGGCGCGTCGCTTGGCCTCTTGTGCGTATGCAAAGGCGGCCTTCATTTCTTGCGCGGTGAAGTACGGGGGGCGGCTGGTGCTGCGCACCGTCCCCTGACGCTTTGACGCGAGCTCTTCCCACGACATCCCGTTCTGCATGGCCCACGTGGCGGCCTGCGCCGCGTTGTGCTGCAGCTCGCCGCGGCCGAGCGCCTTGAGCAGCTCAACCACCTCGGGACGCTCCACCACCTTGTCGACCGGCACCAAGTAGTAGGGCTTGCTGCTAGAGGGTTCCTTCAGGCCGTGGTTGAGACAGACGACTTCCAGGTCGAACTTCTGCACCTTCTCCGGCGGGATGCTGAACTGTCCGCCACCGCCGCCGCCGAAGCCGCCACCACCGCCCCCGCCAATGCCGCCGCCGCCCCCTCCGATGCTCTGCTGCCCGCCGCCGCCACCGCCGCCGAACCCACCACCGCCGCCGCCCACTCCGCCGCCGCCGCCGCCGAACTGGGCGAGCACCTGTTCAGGCACTCCGGCGAATGCATCGGGCATCTGCAGGTCGAGCTGCTGCTTCGTGCGGTTGGCCAGGATCAAGCGGGCCGCGTGATCGCTCTTGGCGATCAGCTTGGCCTCGACCAGGTTCTGCTCCATCGCGTCGAACAGCCCGATCCGCCCGGCGGATGCGGGCGCCGGTTCGATCGCCGATGCGAGTCCGGGCAGCACAACTAGCAGGGCAGAGAACAGGAGAGCTCGCATAGCAGAAGCCGTGAAGTAGGGGAAACGGGGGGACGCCCGCCGCGGGGCGGGGGCCTATTCGTAGCCGACCCTTAGAATAATTGCTGCTGGGGTGAAAATCACGGTCCTTGCGGAATTTCCGTCGGTTCGGGGGCAGATTCAGCAGAAAACATGGCCTCAAACTCTTCTTCGGTCAGCACCGGCACCCCCAGCTTGATGGCTTTTGCCAGTTTGCTCCCCGCCCGCTCCCCCGCCAACAAGTAGTCGGTCGACTTCGAAACGCTCGAAGTCGCCTTCCCGCCCGCGGCCACAATCCGGGCTTGGGCCTCCTCGCGGGTGTGCCGGGCGAGCGTGCCGGTCACCACCAGCGTCAATCCTCCCAGTGGGCCCGCCAGCGGGCCAGTGCCGGTCGGCGCGTCGGCCGGCCGGAGGGGGCTGGTCAGGTCGAGCCCCAACCCCGCCAGGTCGTCCAGCGTTTGGGCGCCCGCCTCGCTCTGGCAGAAGTCGACCACGCTCTGGGCGATGATCGGCCCCGCCTCGGGCGCCTCGGCGATCGTGTCGACGTCCGCCTCGCGCAGCTTCTCCAGCGATCCAAAATGCTCCGCCAGGGCCGTGGCGACCCGCGCGCCAACGTGGCGGATCGACAGCCCGTTGAGCACCCGCGCCAGCCCGCGCGACTTGCTCCCTTCGATCGCGGCGATCAGGTTTTCGGCAGACTTCTCTCCCACCCGCTCCAGCTCCACAAGCTGCTCGCGGGTCAGCCGGTAGACGTCTCCCAGCCGCGCCACCAGCCCCGCGCCGATGAGCTGCGCTACGAGCTTCTCGCCGAGCCCCTCGATGTCCATTGCGCTGCGGCTCGCGAAGTAGTAGAGCCGCTCTGCGAACTGCGCCGGGCAGTTGGGGTTGGGGCAGCGGATGTAGACGCCCCCCTCGTCTTTCACCAGCGCCGCGCCGCAGCTTGGGCAGTGGGTGGGGAACACGAACGGCGCGGAGTCCGCGCCGCGCTCGTGCTTCTCGACACGCACCACGTGCGGGATGATCTTGCCCGCCTTCTCTACCAGCACCACGTCTCCTACACGCACGTCCTTCCGCTCGATCTCTTCGGGGTTGTGCAGCGTCACCCGGCTGACGGTCGTCCCGGCGATTTCTACCGGCTCCAGCTCCGCCGCCGGGGTCACCGCGCCGCTCTTGCCGACGCGCACCACGATCTCCTTCACGCGGGTTAGCGCCTCGTACTTCTCGAACTTGTAGGCGACGAGCCACCGCGGGCTCTTGCTGGTGGCGCCCAGGCGGTCGCGTTGGTCGAAGCGGTTGACCTTCAGCACCAGCCCGTCGACCTCAAAGTCCAGCTCGTGCAGCCGACCGATCAGCGTCTCGCAGTGGGCCGTAGCCGCCTCGAACGTGGGGAAGCACTCCACCATCGGCGTCGGCGGCAGCCCCCAGCGGCCCAGGTCGGCCAGGAAGTCCATGTGCGTCTCCGCCCGCAGCCCCTCGCGGGCGCCCACGCCGTGGCAGAAGAGCCGCACGCGGCGCTCCGCACAAACCCGCGGGTCGAGCGTCTTGATCGTGCCGGCGGTCAGGTTGCGGGTGTTGGCGAAGGGCGCCTCGCCGGCCGCCGAGCGGCGCTGGTTGATCGCCACCAGGTCGGGGTTGGTGATGTACACCTCGCCGCGCACCTCCAGCAGCTCCGGCACGTCGTCGCCCACCAGCCGCAGCGGCGCGCCGAGCACCGCCCGCAGGTTGTGGGTCACGTCGTCGCCGGTCCGCCCGTCGCCACGCGTGGCCGCGCGGGTGAGCGCCCCCTGCTCGTAGGTGACCGAGACCGCGACGCCGTCGATCTTCAGCTCCACCACCCACTCGACCGGCTCGTCGCCGAGCAGCTTGGTGATCCGAGCGCCGTACTCGGCCAGCTCTTCTTGGCTGTAGGTGTTGTCGATCGACAGCATCGGCACCGTGTGCTCGACGGCGTGGATGCTGTCGACCGGCCCCGCGCCCACCCGCTGCGTGGGGCTGTCTGGCGTGACGAGCTGCGGGTGCAGCGCCTCGAGCCGCCCGAGCCGCTCCAGCAGCCGGTCGTACTGCAGGTCGGTCAGCACCGGCGCCGCCTCGACGTGGTACAGCCGGTCGTGCCCGCGGATCTCGGTGCGGAGGGCGGCGATTTCTTGTTCGGGGTCGGTCATGCAGTGGGAGAGGTGAAGTGTCCGATTTGTCCCTAGTTGCGGGGCGCGGTTTTCGGTCAAAACCCCGCTTCGGCTCGCGTGGTGCTTTGTTTTAAGGGGTCGCCCCCCGCGCCCCAAGCGTCCCGACGCCCGTTTTGGGGCGCCGGGGCCCCGCCGAGCGGACACCACCGGACACCGAGGGGACAAAAAGCGCGCATCTGAGGTCCAGCGAAAAATCGAGGGCTTTCAAGCGAATCGAGCGCCGCAAGCCAGGTGCTCGAACCCCGTATTATTGCGGCGTGGGTGGCTATTTGCGACGCGAAAGTTGGCGGCTAAGAGGGCGCTAGGGAGGAATCAAGCTTACAGCGAAGCGTCTGCCTCATCTGGCCGAAGGAACTTGCCGCTAAAGCTGAAGCCGATCGAACCGTCTAGGCGTTCTATGACGTTGACATCGGCCACCGTGGAAAGCGACCTATAGGTCAGCTTGCGACTTGGAACTACCGAACCCGCCACGCCGCCGGCCTCATCGCTGGTGACGGTAAACCCAGCCGGGTCATCACTTTCCGGAGCGCCGAGTCGTTCAAATGCCTGACGGATTGAGCGGATCGGTCGCATCAGTTCTTTCAGCCGCGACACCTCCGCGGAAGGAACCACGTGGAAGAGCAATTGACGCTTAGAGGCGGGCGCCGCTCCACCGCAGAATGGGCAGTGGTAGATGACCAAGTCCGCCAGCCCCGGGCCCTCTTGCTGTGGGTAGACGAAGAGGTACTCATTCGTGGTTGCGTCAAAAACAATCGGGGTCCCCGGCTCGTCGGCCGCTCGCTGAAGGTACCCGCACGTGCACTTCACAGCGGTTACTGACGACCGGGTCGGGCGATCGTTCTCTCTTTCTGAACGAGCAGTCATTTCAACATAGCGTGGCGGTTCGGCTAGATGTGTCCCGTTGAAGGCTACAGATTCCCCTCTTACGACTTGAGGTGTTGCTTCTTCCTTTTGTTTTGCCACCCCTTCACCCCACCCATCCTACGAGTTGGATCACCAAACGCGGCGCACGCCGTAGGCGTCGAACTGCTTGTCCACCGACACCAGCGTGAGGTCGTAGCGGAGGCACTGAGCCGCGATTAGGCGGTCGAAAGGGTCCTGGTGGCGTCCACCGGCGCCCGAAGCAGCCTGCTGATGGACGCTTGGCAGAGTTGCCACATCACTCGCTTCTCGTGATCGTACCGGCACAAGTTCGACTGAGTTCTTATCGAGGACCTCAAGGAAGTCGTTGAGGTCCCCATGCTGCAACGCCAACTTTTCGATGGCAATCTTGATTGCCATCTCCCACACGCTAGCGACACTGAATAGGCGACGGAGGCCTCGATCGTTAACGGCTTTACGGATGTGCAAGGGTACTTTTTCTGAGCCTTCGACAACCCAGATCCATCACTTGCGTATCGAACAGAATCGGGCCCGAGGTCGCGTCAAAGGTCGAACTCATCGTCGGCGCCTATTCGCGGTAGTCGGCGAAACAATCAAGCGGATCATTGAAGTCGCCGCCCATCACGAACATGCCCTTGCAAGCTCCGAAAAGTTTGGTTTCTCCGGGCGATGCTAGCGAGTCAGTTGCCGGCTCTACCAGCACACGCAGCGTCTGCCCCGGAGTGAGCGTCGCGGGCTCGTCGAGGATGATCGATTGTCCATCGAAATGGGCGCGGAGGTAGGTAGCCATGCCGTAATTCTACCCCGCCGAGGCGATCGGGGTCGAGCGGTTTCGGTCGGGTTTTGCCGGGCGGGTTTCCATTGTGCGCATCGCTCATTACAGGGTTCTACTGCTGGGGTCGGACGACTCTCTTAGGCGGTGCGTCCGGTAGCGACCCGGTGGCCCAGGGGGTAGCTTAGCGGATTGCGCCGCGGTCGCCGCGGCTGAGCCCCTTAGCCGCTGGCCGCCCCGCGTGTCTGACCCGCCTCTAGCCCCGAACGACAGCGCCGCCGCCATCCGCGTGCGCGGCGCCCGCGCGCACAACCTCAAGGAGGTCGACCTCGACCTGCCGCGGAACCGGCTGATCGTGTTCTGTGGGCCCTCGGGCTCGGGCAAGACCAGCCTGGCGGTCGACACGCTGCACGCCGAGAGCCAGCGGCGCTACCTCGAGACCTTCTCCACGTACGCGCGGCAGTTCTTGGACCGGCTCGACCGGCCCGACGTCGACCGGATCGAGGGGCTGCCGCCGGCGATCGCCGTGACGCGGCGCGGCGCCAGCCGGTCGAACCGGGCGACCGTGGCCACGGCGACCGAGATCGCCGAGCACCTGCGGCTGCTGCTGGCGCGGGTGGGACGGATTATTTGTCCGGCCTGCGAGCGCCCGGTGGAGCGCGACTCGGTCGACGCGATCGTGGCGCAGGTCGCGGCGCTCGCCGAGGGTGCGCGCGTGATGATCTGCTTCCCGGCCGTAGGGGAGGGGGGGCTGGCCACGCGGCTCGAACACTACCGGGCGCTCGGCTTTGTCCGCGGCATCGTTGGGGGCGCGATGATCGAGCTGGCCTCGCCGCCGGGCGCGGCGGCCGGCGACGCGTTGGTGGTGGGGGACCGCGTGACCGCGGGGCGTGTGGAGGCCGATAGGTTGTCCGAGGCCATCGAAGCGGCGCTCGATGGCGGCGACGGCGCCTGCGTGGTGCTGGCCAGCGAGGCGCCTTGGGACGGCGTCCTGGAGGTCGACGGCCGGGCGTGGCGTCAGCGGCGGTTCAGCAACCGGCTGTGCTGCGAGGGGTGCGGGCGGGAGTACGCCGAGCCGCAGCCGCAGCTATTCAACTTCAACAACCCGCTGGGGGCGTGCCCGGCGTGCGAGGGGTTCGGCAGCATCGTCGAAGAAGATCTCGACTTGATCGTGCCGGACAAGACGAAGTCGCTCCGCGAGGGCGCCGTCGCGCCGTGGAACACGCCGGCCTACGCCCACGAGCTTGAGGAGCTGCTGGCGCTTGCGCCAAAGGTCGGCCTGCCGGTGGACGCGCCGTTCGCCGAGCTGCGGCCGGAGCACCTGGCGATCATCCAGAACGGGTCGGCCGAGCACGAGTTCGGCGGGCTGGCCGGCTTCTTCCGTTGGCTGGAGCGTCGTAAGTACAAGATGCACCTGCGGGTCTTCTTGAGCCGCTGGCGGAGCTACCGCACCTGCCCCGAGTGCCACGGCGCCCGTCTGCGGCCCGAGGCGCTGGCGGTGCGGCTGGGGGGGAAGAACTTTGCGGACCTGTGCCGACAGAGCATCGACGCCGCGGACGCTTGGTTCGCGGCGCAGGGGGAGCGCGACCCGCGGCTCGCGGCAGCGGGCCTGGTGGTAGAAGAAGTGGCTGCCCGACTGCGCTACCTGCGGTCGGTGGGGCTCGGCTACCTGACGCTCGACCGCACGCTCCGCACGCTCAGCAGCGGCGAGGGCGCCCGCGTGGCGATGACCACTACGCTGGGCTCGAACCTGGTCGACCTGCTGTACGTGCTAGACGAACCCTCGGCGGGGCTGCACTCGGCCGACGTCGACAAGCTGGCTGAAGCTCTCACCGGGCTCCGCGACCGCGGCAACACGGTGCTCGTGATCGAGCACGAAGAGTCGATCATCGACCGCGCGGACGAGGCGGTCGAGTTCGGCCCCCAGGCGGGGGCCGAGGGGGGGACGGTGGTTTACCAGGGGCCTCCCGCGGGGATGGCCGATTGCCCGGCGTCGAAGACGGGGGACTGGCTCACCGGCCGGCGGACGATGGCGCCGCACGGCCCGCGCCGCGAGCCGAGCCCCGGTTGGTTGAAGCTGCGCGGGGCGCGCGGCCACAACCTGAAGGGGATCGACGTCGAGGTCCCGCTGGGGGTGCTGTGCGTTGTCTCCGGCGTGAGCGGCGCGGGCAAGAGCAGCCTGGTGCTAGGGACGCTGGCCCCGGCGGCCCAGCGCCAACTTCACCGCGACGACGCATCGGCGACCCCGCTGCCGCACGACGACCTGCTGGGCGTCGGCCAGCTCGCCGAGCTGGTGCTGGTAGATCAACGCCCCGTGGCGCGCTCCACACGCTCGAACCCGGTGACGTACGTCAAAGCGATGGACGCCATCCGCACGGTCTTCGCAGAGCAGGCCGACGCCAAGTCCCGCGGCTACGGGCCGGGGCACTTTAGCTTCAATGTCGGAGGCGGTCGCTGCGAGACGTGCCAGGGGATCGGCCGCTTGGAGGTGGACATGCAGTTCATGGCGGACGTGTCGATGGTCTGCCCCGACTGCGGCGGCACTCGCTTCAAGGCGGAGGTGCTGGACGTGAAGCAACGCGGGCTGAGCATCGCCGAGGTGCTCGACCTGACCGTGCACGAGGCGTTCCGCTTCTTCCGCGGGCACGTGAAGGTGCAGCAGCGGCTCAAGCCGCTGTTGGACGTGGGGCTCGACTACCTGACGCTCGGCCAGCCGGCCAGCACGCTCAGCGGGGGCGAGGCGCAGCGGCTCAAGCTGGCGGGGATCCTCTCGGCCAAGCAGGCGGGGCGGACGCTGTTCGTGATGGACGAGCCGACCACCGGGCTGCACATGTCGGACGTCACGCGGCTGCTGGATTGCTTCGAGGCGCTGCTGGCGGTGGGGCACTCGCTGCTGATCGTTGAGCACAACCTGCAGCTGATGCTGGCGGCCGACTGGGTGATCGACCTCGGCCCCGGCGCGGGGGACGCCGGCGGGCGCGTGGCGGCGGTCGGCACCCCCGAACAAGTGGCCCAGCGGACCGACCTGCCCACCGGCAAGGCGCTGGCCGAGACGCTGGCGCGGCGGCGCGAGCTGGAAGCGCTGCCGGACGACGATGATGAATAACGGCCCGACGATCGAGGTGACCGAGGCAGACGACGGGGTCGCTCGGCTGGTGCTGACGTTCGACCCGCCGCAATCGGCCTCGGGGGGCGTTTGTCGCGGCCCGTTGTGCGACGGTTCGCGCACGCTGCCGGCCGAGTTTCCGATTGTCCCAAGTAGTGACGGTCGCGCGGCGGTGGCGATCATCGACCCGTGCTACTCGACCGACGCGGCGCGGTTCTACTACGAGCTGACTCTGGGCAGCGGCGCCGCCGTGCGGATCGAGCTGCGACCGAAGCGAAACAAGACGCCATGAATCACGCCGACCGCTACTCACGCCAAGAACGCTTCGCGCCCATCGGCCTGGCGGGCCAGCAGCGTCTGGCCGAGAGCCGGGTGTTGGTGGTGGGGGTCGGCGCGCTCGGATCGGCCTCGGCGCAGCTGTTGGTGCGGGCCGGGGTGGGCTTCACGCGGTTGTTGGACCGCGACGTCGTAGAGCTGAGCAACCTGCAACGGCAGGTGTTGTTCGACGAGGCCGACGCCCTGGCCGGAGCGCCCAAGGCAGTGGCGGCGGCCCAGAAGCTGAGGGGGGTGAACTCGCAGGTTGCGGTCGAGCCGGTCGTGGGCGACCTGACGCACCACAACATCGCGGCGCTGGCCGGCGACTGCGACCTGGTGATCGACGGCACGGACAACTTCGAGACCCGGCTGCTGGTAAACGACTACTGCTTGAAGCACAACAAACCCTGGGTGTATGGCGGCGTGCTGGGCGCCGAGGGCCAGGTGATGCCGGTGCTGCCGGGCGAGACGCCCTGCCTGGCGTGCCTGGCGCCGGAGCCCCCCGCGCCGGGCGCGGCGCCCACCTGCGACACCGCGGGGGTGCTCGGTCCGGCGGTTGGCATGGTCGCCGCGCTGCAAGCGGCCGAGGCGCTCAAGCTGCTCACCGGCAACCGGGCCGACGCATCGCGTGGGCTGACCGTCATCGATTTGTGGCGGAACCACATCCGGCAGCTCGACCTAAGCTCGCTGCAGCCAGCCGGCACGTGCCGGGCCTGCGGCCAGCGGGACTACGCGTGGCTGGAGGGCCGGCTCGGTTCTCAGGCCGCGGTGCTTTGTGGCCGCAACGCGGTGCAGGTCCGCCCGATGGCGCCGCAGCGGGTCGACCTGGCGGCGCTGGCCGATCGGCTGTCGAAGGTGGGCGACGTTACGGCAACCCCGTTCTTGGTGCGGCTGCGGGTGGACGCCTACGAGCTGACGCTGTTTGCGGACGGGCGGGCGATCGTCGGCGGGGTGGAAGAAGAGTCGGCTGCGCGTAGCGTGCTAGCGCGGTACGTCGGCGCGTGAGGGCCTCCCGCTCAACTTAACCGGCGCCGTCTGCCGATCTTCTGTTTGGGTCTGCCCACTCTTCTCCTATTGCTTGACACAACGATGCCGCTCGCAGAACAGTCAACCAAGCCAGCCACAGCGCCAGCGGCCGCCAAGCCCGCGGATCGGCGCAAGATGGTCGGCCGGCTGGGGCCGTGGCGTCTGGTGCGGCTAATGGGCGAGGGCGCCCTGAACCGCGTTTACCTGGCCGAGCACGAAGACGCCCCGGGCGCCGCGTGTTACGCCATCAAGACGCTGAAGAAGGAGTGGTGGAACGACACCGGCGCCATCGAGCTGCAACGCCGCGAGGCGCTGGTGGGCCGCAAGGTGAGCCACCCCAACCTGCTGCCGGTGCTAGCGGCCCACGTGGCGGCGCCGCCGTTCTATGTGGTGACGCCGAGGATCGTCGGCCAGTCGCTGCAGGCGCTGCTCCAAGGGGGCCGGCCGCGGCTGCCGCAGGCGCTGTGGATCGCCCGCCAGGCGGCCGAGGCGCTGGCCGCGTTGCACCAGCAGACCGGCATGATCCACGGCGACGTGAAGCCCAGCAACGTGCTGGTGGGCCCCGACGGGCACGCCACGCTGCTCGACCTGGGGTTCTGTCAGTCGGCCAACGAGACGCGGGCGTGGTCGGCCCGGCCCGTGATGGGGACGCTCAGCTACATCGCCCCCGAGCGCGTGACCAGCGCCTGCGGCGCCGACGCCCGCAGCGACCTCTACAGCCTGGGGGTGATGCTGTACGAGATGATCGCCGGCCGGTTGCCGCTGGAGGCAGACGAGCCCGCGCGGCTGATCGAGATGCACCGCCAGGCCAAGCCCGAGTGCATCCGCAGCGTGCGGCCCGACCTGCCCAAGCCGGTGGCGTCGCTGGTGCACAGGCTGCTGGCCAAGGAGGCGCTACGCCGCCCCGACAGCGCGGCGGCGGTGGCCCGCGAGCTGGTCAGGCTCGAGATCGCGTGCTTCTCGCTGACCTGATCCAACCCGCAGCTCTCCCACCCCACTAGCCGCCGGGGCGCAACCCGTCGGCTACTGGCGTTTTTGGGGGAGCGCCGCCAGGATGGTCGGCATGTCACTCGAAGCGATCCTTGCCGCCATCCCGCACCGACCGCCGTTCTTGTTGATCGATGAGATCGTTGAGCGGGACGACGCGCGGATCGTCTGCCGCAAGACGTTTACCGGCGAAGAGTTCTGGTACGCCGGGCACTACCCCGAGTACCCGATCACCCCCGGCGTGATCCTGTGCGAGGCGAGCATGCAGGCCGGAGCGGTGCTGATAGCCGGCTTGATCGAGGCCGAGCAGGGGAAGGTGCCGGTGGCCACCCGGGCGAACAACGTGCAGTTCCGCCGCCAGGTGCTGCCGGGCGAGACGGTGGACATCGAGGTCGAGCTGGCCGAGCGGCTGGCGAGCGCGTTCTTCATGAAGGCCCGGGTGAGCGCAGCCGGTTCGCTCGCCTGCCGGTTTGAATTCGCCTGCACCCTGACGGAACCCAAGACGGATGCCCGCTGATTTTTTGCAGCTCGCCGGGAAGACCGTGCTGGTGTGCGGGGTAGCCAATCGCAAGAGCGTCGCTTGGCACGTGGCCCGGCTGCTCGAAGAAGCGGATTGCCGCGTGGCGTACGCGGTCCGCAGCGAGGCGCGACGCGACCAGGTGAGGAAGCTGGTGGGCGACGGGCCCGAGGTGCTGGTCTGCGACGTCGAGCACGAAGACCAGATCGCCCGGCTGGCCCAGGACGTAGCCCAGCGGGTCGGCAGGCTCGACGGCATGCTCCACTCGATCGCGTTTGCCGACTACCAGGACGGCGCTCGCCCCTTCCACGAGACAACCAAGCGGGCGTTCCTGCGGACGGTCGACATTAGTTGTTTTTCGCTGATTGCTCTTTCAAACGCGCTGAAAGAAATCTTCCAGCCCCAGGCGTCGGTGGTGACCGTGTCGATCTCCACGACCACCATGGCGAGCGAGAACTACGGCTTCATGGCGCCGGTCAAGGCGGCGCTCGACTCTTCGCTGGCGTTCCTGGCGAAGTCGTTCAGCCAGTTTTCTGAGGTGCGGTTCAACGCAGTGGCGCCCGGTTTGCTTAAAACCTCTGCGTCGGCAGGCATCCCGGGCTACGTCGATTCGTACCTGTACGCCGAGCGGGCAACCCTCCGCGGCCGGGCGGTGCAAACCCAAGAGGCGGCCGCGGCCGCGGCGTTCCTGCTGAGCCCGCGGTCGGCCGGGATGAACGCCCAGCGGCTGGTGGTCGACGCGGGAATGTCCACCAACTACTTCGACGAACAGTTTGTGCGGGGCGGCCATTAGCGGGCGGCCCTCAGTGATCGGCTGACCGGCATTACCTCCTTACGGCGTATGGATTTGCACGCGATTAGAAGGGAAATATGCTGGCATGGACGTGGGCGTCGTGATAGTCTCAGTGTAGAGTCCTGCAAGAAGTGGTAGCGTCGGCGGCGACGCCTGCTTCGCGCGGGGCTTCTTAGCTTATCCAGGCGGACCCCAGCACATCTTGGTTGAGAGATCGCTGGATCGTGAGTCAGGAGGACATCGGTCTTACCCGCAGCACTGCGGGAATGGTGTCGTTATCGCCAAACAATCCCCCTATTGCAGTTGGTCGACCAGCTTGGTCGCAGGGCTGTCATAGTTCATCGCGTGCAATACCCTCCATGCCGGAAGTGACCACCGACAAACTGGTTGAGCTAGTCCGTAAGAGCGGGCTGGTCGAATCGGATCGGCTCGACGCCTTCCTCGCGAAAGCGACGGCCGAGCACGGCGCGCTCCCCGCAGACAAGCGGCTGGCGGAGCTGATGGTGACCGCGGGGATGCTCACCCCCTGGCAGACCGAGAAGCTGCTGGCCGGCAAGCACCGCGGCTTCCGCATCGGCAAGTACAAGCTGCTGGGGCAGATCGGCAAGGGAGGGATGAGCAGCGTCTACTTGGCCGAGCACATCCTCATGCGTCGCCGCGTGGCGATTAAGGTGCTGCCGCAGAACCGTGTGAAGGACGCCTCGTACCTCGAGCGGTTCCAGCTCGAGGCGCGTGCGGTCGCCCGGCTCGACGACCCCAACATCGTCCGCGCGTTCGACATCGATAACGAGGCGAACGTCCACTACATCGTCATGGAGTACGTGGACGGGTCCGACCTCCACCAGCACGTCTCCAAGCACGGCACGCTCGACTACGACACCGCGGCCGACTTCATCGCCCAAGCGGCCAACGGCCTCGCGCACGCCCACGAGATGGGGCTGGTGCACCGCGACATCAAGCCGGCCAACCTGCTGCTGGACAAGCGGGGCACGGTCAAGCTGCTCGACCTGGGCCTGGCGAAACTCACCGAAGACGAAGAGCCCTCGCTGACGCTCGCCCACGACGAGAACGTGCTGGGGACCGCAGACTACCTCGCCCCCGAGCAGGCGCTCAACAGCCACAAGGCAGACGCGCGGGCAGACATCTACAGCCTGGGCTGCACGCTCTACTTCTTGCTGACGGGCAGGCCGCCGTTCCCCGAGGGGTCGATCTCCGAGCGGCTGCTCAAGCACCAAGTCGAAGAGCCGCAGAGCATCCTCAAGTTCCGGCCCGATGCGCCCCTGTCGCTGGTCGAGATTTGCGCCCGGATGATGGCCAAGAAGCCGGACGAGCGCATCCAGTCCGCGGCGGACGTCGCCGAACTGCTGACGCAGTGGCTCAGCGAACGCGGCCGGGCGCCGGGCGGCGGACGCACCGACCACCACCGCGACGCCGAGGACGAGGGGGTCGGCAGCGGCGCGCTGACCCGTTTCGGACCCCCGGCCGGCTCTGGCCTCCGCCCGCCGGGAAGCAGCCAGTCCCTCTCGTCTCCCAACCGCGACACCCAGCGGCTGTTCGGCCCCGACACGGCCACCCGCGACGACGAAGAGGTGGGCCTCGCCCCGCTGGACGAAGAAGACCGCCCCGCGGCCAAGTCGAAGGCCTCCTCCTCGGGGGTGCTGTCGGACTCACCCTCCGCGCCAAAACCAAGCCCCCCCGCGGCCCGCAGCGGCCCCCACAAGACCATCTTCGAAGAAGAGTTCGCCCAGTCCCCTCAGCCCGTGGCCACGCCGCGGCAGTCGGGGCTCGATTTCGATCCGCTCCACCCGCCGGGCTACAAGAGCCCCTACGACAAGACCAACTGGGTCCCCTACGTCGTGGCGCTCGCCGCCTTCGCGTTGATCGGGATCTTGCTGGCCGTGTTCGCCAGCTAGTGGGGGCCAGCCGGCCGGCGGCGCTCGTCGGCCAGCGGCGCCGGGGCCGCTAAGTCTGCGGACCCCCGTCACGGCAGGGGTATACACCCCCCAGGGCGTGTGGGATATTTCCCGCGTGCTAGCCGCCCCGCCGCAACGCAACGGCGGCGGCCGGCGCCCGGGGCGCCGTTGGTGGCGTCCCGGCCGTTCCCGTCGCGCCGGATGCGCCCGTGGCCGAGTTCCTAGATCAGTACCTGCCCGTCTGGCTCGCCTACCCGCTCGCCGCCGCTGTGCCGGTGGCGCTCTTGATCAACCTGCTGGCGGTCGGCGCGCTGGGGTTCATCTGGCTCGAGCGGAAGATCGCCGGCCGCATCCAGGACCGCCTCGGACCGACCCGCGTCGGGGGCCGGTTCGGCTGGCTGCAGACGCTGGCGGACGGACTCAAGCTGATCACCAAGGAAGACCTGATCCCCGGCGGCGCCGACGGCATGCTGTTCCGCGCCGCCCCCTACGTGAGCATGGCGGCCGCGTTCGCTGCGCTCTTGGCGATGCCGTTCGCCGGGTTTTGGGACGCCTTCCCGGCGCCGTTCGTGGCCCAGCGGCTGAACGTGGCCGTGTTCTTCGTGCTCGCGGTGCTGGGGCTCGAGGTGTTCGGCGTGATCCTGGCCGGCTACGCCTCGGCCTCCAAGTGGAGCCTGTTCGGCGCGATGCGCGAGGCGGCCCAGGTGGTTTCCTACGAGGTGCCGCTGGGGTTCTGCGTGGTGGTACCCGTGCTGCTGGCCGGCTCGATGGACCTGGTGGTGATCGGCGACGCCCAACGCGGCGGGTTCTGGAACTGGAACCTGCTGCACGACCCGTTCACCTTCATCGTCTTCTGGGTGTTTGTCACGTGCGCCATCGCCAGCGTGAACCGGGCGCCATTCGACCTTGCCGAAGCCGAGAGCGAGCTGGTGGCCGGCTTCCACACCGAGTACTCCGGCCTCCGCTGGAGCTTCTTCTTTATGGCCGAGTACGGCTCGATGTTCACCGTGAGCCTGCTGGCGGCGATCCTGTTCTGCGGCGCGTGGCACGGCCCGCTGCCGGTAACTTGGGGCCTGGGCCTGCAGCCCGGGGGCTGGTTCGGCGGGCTCATCGGCGACGGCCCGGCGGGCCTGGTGTGCAACCTGATCGGCACGCTCAACGTGCTGTTCAAGGGGCTGGTGGGGATGGCCTTCATGATGTGGGTCCGCTGGACGCTGCCCCGGCTGCGGATCGACCAGGTGATCACCACCTGCCTGAAGTACTGCGTGCCGATCGCGGCGGTGATGCTGCTGGGCGTATCGCTCTGGCAGGTCGCCATCCCCGGCCGCGTGCTGATGGGGCTGCTGCCGCTGCCCGCCGAGAATCGAGCTACGCTGGAGCCCTGGCCAACCAGCGGCGACCGCATGGCGAGCAACGCAATGGCGCTTCCGGCTCCAGTTGCAATGCAGAGTCGACCCATCGCGGGGTCCCACTGACATGGACGCCATCCACTGGCCAAGCGTGTTCTTCCTGCTGTTTGCCGGGATTGCGTGCGCGTTCGCCCTCGCGGTCGTGTTCACGCAGAACATCGTCCGCATGGCGCTCTACCTGATCGCGTCGCTGGGGGCGGTGAGCGGGCTGTTCTTTCTGGCGGGCGCCGACTTTGTGGGCGCCATGCAACTAATGATCTACGTCGGGGGCACGCTGGTGCTGCTGGTGTTCGGCGTGATGCTCACCGCGCAGAGCCAGTACGTGCGGATGCGGACCCCCAGCGGGCAGATGCTGATCGCGCTATTGGTGGGCGCCTCGCTGCTGGCGGTGCTGTGCGCCGCGGCGGTGGGGGTGCCGGCGTGGCGTGCCCCCGAGACCGCCATCGCCGCCGCCGGCGACCCGGCGCAAACCGCTACCCCGATCGGGATGGCGCTGCTGGGCTTGCGTCCAGATGTTGCCGACGGGGGGAGCCGCGTCGGCTACTTGCTGGTGTTTGAGATCATTTCGATTCATCTGCTGGTGGTGCTGGTGGGCGCGGCCTACTTGGCGCGCGCTAGCCGGTCTCGTAGTTCGACGAATTAACCACTGAGCCACAGAGAGCACAGAGACGGACGGAGAAGGACGCATCTCTCGTTGAGGAGCCGAAGCGCGTAGAAGAGAGCAACCGATTATCACAACCGACTCACGAATGAGAAAACGAATGAACCCAGAGCTCGTCCTCAGCTTCCCGCTGCGCTTCCGCGCTCTTGTGAAAGTCCTTTCCGTCCGTCTCCGTCCGCTCTGTGTCCTCCGTGACTCTGTGGTTAACCTTTGATGCCCCTGGCCAACCTGCTCACCGAGCCGCTCAGCGTCGCCCACTTCATGGTGGTGGGAGCGGTGCTGTTCTGTTGTGGGGTGGTGTGCATGGCGACCAAGCGGAACGCGCTGGGGGTGCTGATGGGGATCGAGCTGGTCCTCAATGGCGCCAACATCAACTTCGTCGCGATCGGCAGCCCCTACCTCACCGGCGAGGGCGCCACGTTCGGCCTCGACGGGCAGATGTTCGCCCTGTTCGTGATCGTGTTGGCCGCCGCCGAGGCGGCCGTGGCGCTGGCCATCGCGCTGAACTTCTACAACGCCACTGGAACCGTTGACGTGGACCAAGCCGACAAGCTACGGGGTTGACCACGGATGGCACGGATTTCACGGATGAAGAATGATGGCCACGAAGAGGCACAAGAAAGCACAAAAAGGAAATGGCCCATGACCGATCGTCAATGACCAATAGTCACTGACCAATTGACCGGGAACGCATCGATCTAGTCGTCGCTTACGGTTGGTGATTGTTTCCACTCGTTTAATCCGTTCATCCCCGTCTTTGTGCTTTTTTGTGCCTCTTTGTGGCCATCGTCGTCCGTGAAATCCGTGGTCAAAACGTAGCTCGCTAGAACCAACCAACCGATGCCCCCCGAAACCCTCATCCCCGTCCTGCTGATCGCCGCGTGGCTGCTGCCGCTCGCGGCGTTCTTGGTCGTGTGGCTCGGGTTCTCGGCGCTCCAGGGGGCCGGCAAGGGCCGGGTGTCCTCCGGCGCTTCGCGCGCGGGGGGCTGGCTCTCGGTGGGGGCCATCCTCGCCAGTCTGCTGCTCAGTGTGGCGGCGCTCGGCGTGTGGCTGGGCGCTTACGGCCTGACCCCCGCCGGTCATCCGCCCGCAGAAGGAGCCGGGGCCCACGCGCCGACCGTGCTCTCGGCGCCCCTGTACACGCTGGCCCAGTTCGGCGCGCTGCGGCTGTCGATCGATTACTACGTGGACGCGCTCACCGTGCTGATGTTCGTGCTGGTGACGCTGATGAGCGCCTGCGTGCACGTCTACTCGCTCGGCTACATGCACGACGAGCTGTCGGACGTCACCGACCGCGAGGTGCCGGTCGCAGGCGGGCGGGCGCTGGTGCGGCCCGGCCGCTTCCACCGCTTCTTCCAGCACCTGTCGCTCTTCTCGTTCTCGATGCTGGGGCTGGTGATCGCGGGCAACCTGCTGATGGTGTTCGCGTTCTGGGAGCTGGTGGGCATTTGCTCGTGGCTGTTGATCGGCTTCTACTTCGAGCGGCCCGCGGCCAGCACTGCCGCCAACAAGGCGTTCATCGTCAACCGGATCGGCGACTTTGGCTTCCTGGTGGGGCTGATGGCGTTGTGGGGATCGCTGGGGACGCTGGCCTTCGCGGACGCCGGCGCCGACGGGCCGGGCGTGTTCAGCCAGCTCCGCACGGCCGAGAACCACCACGCGCTCGCGGCCCCACCGGCGATGCAGCACGAAGACCAAGCGAGCAGCCGCCCCGGTTACTGGCTGCTGTGCGCGGCCGGCCTGGGGATCTTCTGCGGCTGCGTCGGCAAGAGCGCCCAGTTCCCGCTGCACGTCTGGCTCCCCGACGCGATGGAGGGGCCGACCCCCGTCTCGGCGCTGGTTCACTCCGCCACGATGGTCGCCGCCGGCGTCTACCTGGTGGGGCGTTGCTACCCGATCTTCACCCCCGAGGTGCTGCTGGTGATCGCCTACACCGGCTGCGTGACGCTGCTGCTGGCCGCCACGATCGCGGTGACCGCGACCGACATCAAGCGGGTGCTCGCCTACAGCACCATCAGCCAGCTCGGCTACATGATGCTTGCCCTCGGGGTCGGGGGCTGGGTAGCGGGGCTGTTCCACCTGGTGACGCACGCGCTGTTCAAGGGGCTGTTGTTCTTGGGGGCCGGATCGGTGATCCACGCCGTGGGGACGAACGAGATGCCGCTGATGGGGGGCCTGCGTCGCAAGATGCCCATCACGTCGGCCGCGATGCTGGTGGGCGCCCTGGCGATCGTGGGGGCGGGGCTGCCGCTCACTTCGTTTGGGCTGGCAGGCTTCTTCTCCAAAGACGCCATCCTGGAGCAGGCGCTGAGCTTCGCCGGCCGCAACCCCGCGCACGCTCTGCTGATGATCGCCCCAGCGCTGGGCGCGGCCATCACCGGGTTTTATATGTTCCGGCTGTGGCTGCTGACGTTCGCAGGCCAGCCGCGCGACGTCGCCCGCTTCCGGCACGCGCACGAGTCGCCGCGGACGATGACCGGGCCGCTTATTTTGCTGGCGGTGTTGGCCGTGGTGGCCGGCGGCGTGCTGCCGGGGGGCTTTTCGGTTCCGGCCATGCTAGAGTCGGCCCGCCCGCTGGGGACCCACGCCGATCAGGTCGGAGTGTGGCTGCCCGAGCTGGTGCACCCCGGCGAGCACGCCGCGCACGCCCAGGCGATCCGCGTCCCCGCGGGGTTGATCGCCTTCGGCGCGGCGGCGCTGGGCGTGTTGCTGGCCGCGGCCGTTTACCTGTGGCGGTGGCTGAACCCGGCCGAAGTGGCCCACACCTTCCGCCCGGTCTACGCGCTGTTGGCCCACGCCTGGTGGTTTGATGAGATCTACGCCGCATTGGTGGTCCGGCCCGTGCTGTGGGTAGGCGCGGCGGTGGCTTGGTTTGACCGCCGCGTGATCGACGGCGTCGTCCACGCTCTGGCCTGGCTCTGCCGCGCGTTCGCGGCGCTGGTGGGGGTGGTGCTCGACCGCGGCGTCATTGACGGCGGGGTCGACGGCTTCGCGCGGACCACCTGGTCGCTAGCCGACAACCTCCGCGGCATCCAAACCGGCAGCCTCCGCACCTACGTCACCACCCTCGCCGCGGGCGCCGTGGCGCTGTTTGCGGTTGCGCTGGCTTGGAAGTACGCGTTTGCTGGATGAACGATGAATGGGACTCGGATTGACGCGGATCAAGCAGATTTTCGAGATAAGAAAGACGAGAACTAACCAGTACTAATCCGCTTCCTCTGCGACTATCCGCGTTCTATTCTTAGCGGCTTTGAACTACGCACTTTTACGAATTTGAAACGATGGCATTGCTCTTCGACCCGCCGGTCTTCCTCAGCGTGCTGGTGTTCTTGCCGGCCGCGGTGGCGTTGGGGCTTACGTTGTTTCTACCATCGGGGCGCGACGAGACCGCGAAGAAGATCTCGCTGGCGGCCACGCTGGTGGTGTTTGCGATGAGCGTGCTGCTGGTGTTCGGCAAAGAAGGCTTGCGGTTCGAGTCCGGCGTGGCCGAGATGCAGCACGCGTTCTCGGTCCCCTGGATCCCGTCGTTCGGCATCGACTTCTTCTTGGGGCTGGACGGCATCAGCTTCCCGCTGGTGGTGCTGACCGCCTTTCTCTCCATGCTGGCGATGGGCGCGAGCTGGCCGATCGACAAGCACGTGAAGGCCTACTGCGTGCTGTTTCTGCTGCTCGAGACCGGCATGCTGGGGGTGTTCCTGGCGCTCGACTTCTTTTTGTTCTACGTGTTCTGGGAAGTGATGCTGCTGCCGATGTACTTCCTGATCGGCGTGTGGGGGGGGCCGCGGCGCGAGTACGCCGCGATCAAGTTCTTCCTGTACACGCTGGTCGGCAGCGTGCTGATGCTGGTGGCGTTGTTGATGCTGTATTTTGCGAGTGACCTGACGCAGCTATCGGCCAACCAACTGGCCAGCGCGCACGTGGTCCCAACCCCCGAACGGGGCGCCGACGCCGGCCTGGCGATGCAGCAGTGGCTGGCGGGCGACGCGCCCCTGGCGGCCAGGTTCGCCGAAGCCAAGGCCGCGGGCCGGCCGCTGCACACCTTCAACATCCTGGCGATGCAGCAAATGGGGCAGCACACCCGGCTGTTCAGCACGCCGCTGCTGTGGGGCTACTCGCTGCAATGGTGGGCGTTCGTGCTGCTGCTAATCGGCTTCTTGGTCAAAGTGCCGGCCGTGCCGCTGCACACCTGGCTCCCCGACGCACACGTCGAGGCGCCGACACCCATCTCGATGATCCTGGCCGGCGTCCTGCTGAAGATGGGGGGCTACGGCATCATCCGCTTCTGCTACCCCATCTGCCCCGAGGCGGGGCGGGAGCTGGCGTACGTGATCTGCACGATCGGCGTGGTGAGCATGGTGTGGGGGGCGCTGGCCGCGCTGGCGCAGACCGACTTCAAGCGGCTGGTTGCCTATAGCTCGGTGAGCCACATGGGCTACGTGGTGCTCGGCCTGGCGGTGTGGAGCACCGCGGCCGACGGGGACTACTGGAAGATGGGCGCCACGGGCGCGATGTTCCAGATGATCGCCCACGGCATCAGCTCGGCCGGCATGTTCTTTGTGGTGGGGGTGGTCTACGACCGCGTGCACCACCGCGACCTCAACCGTTTCGGCGGGCTGTTCGGCCGGATGCCTATCTACAGCGGGCTGGCGGTGGGCCTGTTCTTTGCCGGCCTGGGGCTGCCTGGGCTGTGCGGGTTTATCGGCGAGGTGCTGGTGGTGCTGGCCGCTTGGCCCTTCAACAAGGCGTTGGCGGTAGTGAGCGCGTCGGTGGTGATCCTCACCGCCGGCTACATCCTGTGGACCATCCAGCGCGTCTACCTTGGCGCCGAGTACCGCGGCCCGCACGGCGATCGGCTTACCCCCATCACTAGCCGCGAGGCGTGGATCGCCGGGCCGCTGCTGGCGATCGCGATCGTCTTGGGGGTCTACCCGCGGGCGCTGCTGGACTACATGCAGCCCTCGATCGACGCACAGGTGGTTGAGCTGCTGCAGACCCCGCCGGCAGACAAGGTGGCCGCGACGCCGGCGCCGCTAGGAGCGATGCCCAAGTGAACCTGCTGGTCGACCGACTGCTGCACGACACCACCGCGGTAAGCCTGCCGGGCTTCCTGCCGGAGCTGTTGCTGTGCGCGACGATCGTCGTGCTGCTGCTGGCCAAGGTGCTGCCGCTGCTGTCGCGGGTCGACCCGCTGGTGTGGGCGTTCGGCGGGCTCGCGGCCGCGGCCATGGCCGCGATCCCTCAGCAAGGCCTGTCCGAGGTGCACCGCACCGAGCTGTTTACCGGCATGCTGGTGATCGACCCGATGGCGGCGTACCTGCGCGTGCTGCTGCTGGGCTTCGGGGTGCTGCTGTTGCTGCTGACCAAGCTCACGGGGCTCGCCGATCGCTCCAGCGGGCAGGACTTCTACGTGCTGGTGGTCGGCGCCCTGCTGGGGATGTGCCTGATGGTGGAGGCCAACCACCTGCTGATCGTCTTCCTGGCGGTCGAGATGGCGAGCGTCCCCAGCTACGTGCTGGCGGGCGTCGAGAAGGGGCGCCCCCGCGCCGGCGAGGCGGCGCTCAAGTACGCCGTTTTCGGCGCCGGCGCCAGCGGCGTGATGCTGTACGGCATCAGCCTGATCGCGGGGCTGCTGGGGACCGCGCATTTGCCGACCCTCGCGAGTCGACTGGCCGAGATGAACACTGCCGCGTCGGCGTCACCGCAAGCGCCAACGCTGGTGCTGATGCTGGCCGCGGTGATGATCATGGTCGGGCTGGCGTTCAAGCTGTCGGCCGTGCCGTTCCACTTCTGGTGCCCCGACGTGTTCGAAGGGGCGCCGGCCGAGATCGGCGCCCTGCTGTCGGTGGCCTCGAAGACCGCCGCCCTGGCGCTGCTGGTGCGCGTGGCGATGATCGCTACCCCCACGGCGCCGATCGACCGCGTGGTCGCCGACCCGCCCGCGGCCGTACAGGTCGCGGCGGCGACGCCCGCGGCCGTCCCAACTCCGGCCGGATTCGTAGCGCTGCTGATCGGCTCGCTGGCGATCGCTACCTGCACCTTCGGCAACCTGGCCGCGTACGCTCAGACCAGCCTGAAGCGGATGCTGGCCTACAGCACCATCGCCCACGCCGGCTACATGATGATGCCGGTGGCCGCCGCGGTAGCGGTCGCCGGCGCCCAGCCGGCTACCGCGGAACTCGCGATCGCGGCGCTGCTGCTGTACGCCGGCGTCTACTTGTTCATGAACCTGGGCGCCTTCGCCATCGCCGCGTTGGTCGAGCGCTCGACGGGCAGCGACCAGATCGACGACTACGCTGGGCTGATCCGCTCGTCGCCGGTTACGGCCGTGGCGCTGGCGGTCGTGCTTTTCAGCCTGCTGGGGATGCCGCCTTTGGCGGGGTTCTTCGCCAAGTTCGCGGCGTTCCGGGCGCTGGCGCTGGTGTGGAGCCCGCTGTCGATCACCATGCTGGCCGTTGCGGCGGTGAACACCGCGATCTCGCTGGTCTACTACCTGCGCGTCGCCCGCGTGGCGACGATGCACGACGAGCCCGACACCCGCGGCCCCGTGCAACTGGGCATGCTAAGCGTCATCTACGTGGCGGCCGTCACGCTGCCGCTGGTGCTGCTGGGGCTGTTCCCGGGCGGGCTCGCCGACGCCGCACAGCAGGCCGCCCGGGGGCTGTGGCCATGACCAGCCAGCCGACGCCGATGGCCGCTGTTTCCGTCGCGGCGCTCGACCGCGTGCAGCAACTGCTGCGCTCGTCGTTCGTGCGGTACCTGGCGCAAACAAGCCGGCTCGCCGCGGCAGAGGATCAAACGCTCACCACGCTTCACGACATCGCGGACGACCAACAGGACATGGCGGACCGCCTCGCCGAACAGCTCCGCGGGCTAGACGGCATGCCCGGCGCGGGCGCCTACCCGATGGCGTTCACGGACAGCCACGACCTGGCCCTTGGCTACCTGCTGCAGCGCGCCGTGAAGCGTCAGCGCGAAGACGCCGCGGCCTTGCGGGCAGAAGCCGAGCGCCCGGGCCTGACACGCACCGCCAAGATGCTGCTGGAAGAGGCGCACGGGATGACGCTGGGGCACCTGCAGGTGCTCGAGTCGGAGATCCAGTCGAGCAGCGCAGCCGCTGCGAGCCGCGCACGTCAGTAAGCGGAGTTCGTTGCACTGCTCCGCTTGCTGACGTGCGCGGCTCAACCCGCTTGCCAGGTTTCTTACGCAACACGCTAGACTACCCCCATGCAGTTGTTCGACACCCACGCCCACCTCGACCAAGACGCCTTTGATTCCGACCGGCCCCAGGTGCTGGCCCGCGCGGCCCAGGCCGGCGTGACTCGGATCGTGGCCGTTGGAGTGACGCGTGCGTCGAGCGAGGCCTGCTTGAAACTCGCCCAGCCGCGTGGTGGAAAGCCCCCGGAGGTCTACGCGGCCGTCGGCATCCACCCGAACCATACGGCCGAGGCCGCGGCGGACGATTGGGACCGTGTCGTAGAGCTTGCCGGCCGGGACCGGGCAGTCGCCCTGGGCGAGACGGGGCTCGACCGCCACTGGGACTTTGCGCCGTTCGAGCTGCAGCAGGACTACTTCCAGCGGCATCTTGCGCTCTCACGCGCCACGGGGCTGCCGGTGGTGATCCACACGCGAGATTGCGATACAGACATGCTCGCGATGCTCCGCGACGCGTACCGCCACGGGCCGCTGCGCGGAGTAATGCACTCGTTTGTCGGCGACGGAGCGATGGCCGAAGAGTGCATTGCGATGGGGCTGCACATCAGCTTCGCGGGCATGGCGACGTACAAGAAGTCGGACACGATCCGTGAGGTCGCCCGCGCCATCCCGGCCGACCGCTTGATGGTAGAGACGGACTCTCCCTACCTGTCGCCCGAGCCGGTCCGCAAAGTCCGCCGGAACGAGCCGGCCCACGTGCTGCACACCGCCGGCCGGCTAGCGGAGGTGCGCGGCGTCACGCTCGCACAACTCGCGACCCAAACCACCGCAAACGCGAACCGGCTGTTCAATATCCCATGAGCCGCGCACGCCAGTAAGCGGAGAAGCCTTCTCAGAGCGGCGGACGCTAGTCCGCCGAGCAGTCCATCGGATCAGTTGCAAGTCGGGCAGGGCGTCGCGTAAGGCGCCCGGTAGGAGCCGCCCGAAGGGCCCACCCAGTTGCCGCACTTGTCGCAGGGGTCGCAGCAACGCGGCGGGTCGTTGTGCCACTCGCTCCAGTAGAGCTCGCCGTCACACCCGCCGCAGCCGCACAGCTTGCCGATCAGCTTCCCGCACATCTTGCCGATGCCGAAGCCGCAACATCCGCCGCCGCACGTGTCGCAGCAGCCGACGTCACAACCGCAGGCGGGCTCACACCCGCAGGCCGGCTCGCAGCCGCAAGCGGGCTCGGCGCACCCGCACACCGGCTCGCAGCAGCCGCCGCATCCGCAGGAGGTGTCGCAGCAGTCGGGGCCGGTGCAGACGCAGATCTTTGGCCCTTCGCAGGAGCCGCACTTCCACTTCTTGAAGGCCTCGCCGCGGCCCCCGGCGCAGTCGCAACAGCCCACCTCGGCGCCGCAGCCCACGCTGCTTCCGCACAGCATCTGGCAGTGGTGCAGGCAGCCGACCGAGGTCGGCAGCAGGGCGGCGAGCGCAACCAGGGACAACAATCGAGCGTGCATAGAAGTCACTCCACGCCGGCATAACGCCGGACGGATGGGCTTGGCGAATTACGATAGGCCCGCCGCGGTGCGCGGTAGGCCCTCCCAAGTTTTCGGCGGCGCCCTGCGGTCGGCGTGAGCTGAACCGGTACAATCGGCACAACCCCCCTCACCCAATCCCCCACTGCAAGCAATGCCGGCGCCCACCGATCCCAGCACCGACCCCCGCCCCCTTGGCCCCATCCCCACCGGCCCCATCAACCACGCCGCGCTCAACTGCCGCGACGTGCCGCGGAGCGTCGCCTTCTACCGCGACCTGCTGGGCTTCCGCGAGGTCCCCCGCCCCGGGTTCGACTTCGAGGGCGCCTGGCTCTATCGCGAAGGGGCCGGGATGACGATCCACCTGATCCGCGACCCCAACTTCAACCCGCCCCGCGACCGGATCGACACCCGCAAGAGCCACCTGGCGTTCTCGGTCCCCGACGCCGCCTACGCGGCCCGGGTGCTGCGTGCGGCGGGGGTCGAGTTCATCGACAGGCCGCTGGTCGACTACGGCTACCAGCGGGTCTTCTGCTTCGACCCAGACGGCAACGTGCTGGAGCTGGGAGAATGGCCCCCCACGAGCGGGGACTAGCCGCCGGGCCACGCATAGCCGCCCCCGCGCCGAGGCGTAGCTCGGCGGCTATTGACCGCCTGCAAGGGGCGTCGCGATTTGTTACCCTACTGCGGAAGTACACCCACCGCAGACCATCGCTTTCAGGAGCACCATGGAACCGGCCGCCAAGAAGTTCTTTCAGCAGATCCTGGAGACCCCCAGCCCGTCGGGGTACGAAGAGCCCGTTCAGGGCTTGGTGCGGAAGTACGCCGAAGGCTTCGCGGACGAGGTCCGCACCGACCTGCACGGCAATGTGGTGGTTTCGTGCAACCCGAAAGCCCCGCTACGCGTGATGTTCGCGGGCCACTGCGACCAGATCGGGCTGCTGGTGACGCACATCAGCGACGAGGGCTACATCTACACCGGCACCATCGGCGGCTGGGACCCCCAGCAACTGATCGGCCAACGGATGACGATCTATACGGTCGGGGGTCCGATCCCCGGGGTGATCGCCCGCAAGCCGATCCACCTGCTCGACGAAGAAGAGCGCAAGCAGGTGGTCAAGGCCAAGGACCTGTGGCTCGACATCGGCGCCAAGGACAAGAAAGAAGCAGAGAGCATGGTGCGGATCGGCGACCCCGTCACGCTGAAGCTGGGCTACCAAGAGATGCGGAACAACCTAGCCAACTCGCCCGGCATGGACGACAAGACCGGCCTGTGGGTCTGCCTAGAAGCGGCCCGCCGCGCCCAGGCCAAGGGGGGGCTCAAGGTGGCCGTCCACGCGGTCTCAACGGTGCAGGAAGAGGTGGGCCTGCGCGGCGCCCAGACCGCCGCGTACGGGGTCGATCCGCACGTGGGCATCGCCGTTGACGTAACGTTCTCTACCGACTGCCCCACGATCGACAAGAAGCAGGAGGGCGACATCAAGCTCGGCGGCGGCCCCGTGGTGAGCCGCGGACCGAACATGAACCCCATTGTGGTGGCTCGGCTCCGCGACTCCGGCGAGAAGGCGGGCATCCCGATCCAGTGGAACGCCATCGGCCGCGGCACTGGCACCGACGCCAACGCGCTGCAGCTCTCGCGAGCGGGGGTCGCGGCGGGCCTGGTGAGCGTCCCCAACCGCTACATGCACAGCGCGGTAGAGATGTGCTCGCTGGACGACCTGGACATGTGCGCCGACCTGCTGGCGGAGTTCGTGCTGGGGCTGGAGGCGGACGCCGACTTCACTCCGATGTAGCTTCTCTATGAACGACGCCCCGCGGATCACCGTGGTAGGCGGCCCCAACGGGGCCGGCAAGACTACCTTTGTACGCGCCTACCTGGAGGAGTACCCGGAGCCCTACCTGAGCGCGGACGCGATCGCGGCGGAGCTGCGCCCCGAGGCGGTGGAGGAGGTAGCCGTGGCGGCGGGGAGGCTGTTTGTGGAGCGGCTGGCCGAGCTGATTGGCCTGCGGTCCAGCTTCATCGTAGAATCTACACTGTCGGGCAAGTCGCTTGCGGCAAACCTGAAAGCCGCACGTAAGGTTGGCTACCGCGTTTCGATGGTGATGGTGTACGTTGACTCAGCCGACGCCTCGCTACAGCGGGTGAAGGAGCGTCACCGAAAGGGTGGACACAATGTGCCCGAGGAAGACGTGCGGAGACGCTTTTCGCGGACGCTAAAGAACTTTTGGAACCTTTACCGTCCGCTAGCGGATGAGTGGAAACTGTATCGCAACGCTCTGAATAGTCCCCAACTTGTCGCTTCCGGTGAGCAAGACAAACTTACTCCAGTGAACGACGCGGAGTTGGCCCGCTACTTTACGCTTGCGGAGGTAGTTGAACATGAGTGAATCCAACAGCAACGGCTACCACGCCCGGAGTGAGAACTTCACGCGTATCTTTAACCGTGGCGTCCGTGAAGCCCAAGAGCACAGCCGCCGGATGGGCGTGCCCAACGTCTACTCCATCCTCGGTCACCTCTACTACGAGCAGCCCGACGGCACGCTGGGGCTCAACGACCCGTGGGAGGGACGCGACACGCCCCCGCCGGGTTGGGCGGAGAAGTTGGCGGAGGGGGCGGCCAGACGGGCAGAAAGCTCCGGCGCCGGTAGCTGAGCCGGGCGCCGACGGCTCGCCCGCTTGCTTGGGGCACGCTAGAAGTCGTCGCCGGCTTGCATCTGCAGGAAGCTCTCGTAGCGGCGTGGGTCGATGTGGTTATCTGCCACCGCGTTCTTCACCGCGCACTCGTCTTCGTGCGTGTGGGTGCAGTCGGGGTAGCGGCACTGGCTGACGTACGGGCGCAGCTCGCGGAAGTAGCCGTCGAGTTCCTTCGGGATGGTGTCCCAGAGCTGGAACTGGCGGATCCCCGGGGTGTCGACCACCCAGCCGCCGTCGGCCAGCGGGATCAGCTCGGCGGTGGTGGTGGTGTGGCGGCCCTTCTGAGACTCGGCGCTTACCGTTTGGATCCGCAGCGCTAGCCCCGGGTCGAGCGCGTTGAGCAGCGACGACTTCCCCACCCCGCTCTGGCCCGAAAGGGCCGTCGCCTTCCCCGCCGTGAGCCGGCGTAGCGCGTCCAGCCCCTGACCGCTGCGGGCCGAGAGGCATAGCACGTCGTAGCCCAACTGCGAGTAGACCCCTGCCAGCGGCATCACCGACACGGGGTCGACCAGGTCGATCTTGTTGATGCACACGATCGGCCGGATTCTCATCTTCTCGCAGGTCAGCAGGTAGCGGTCGATCAGGTTAGGCTTGATCCGCGGTTCGGCCGCGCTGGCGACGATCAGCACCTGGTCAACGTTCACCACGATCAGGTGCTGCCGGCCGCGGCTGCTGCGGCTCAGTACGCCGGTGCGGGGCTCGACGCGCTCGATCACTCCCTCGCGCTGCCCCTCGGGGCGGACCCACACGCGGTCGCCGGCGGCCACCACGTGCCGCAGCTCGGTCGATAGCTGCTTGAGGAGCTGCCGTGTGGCGCAGGCCAGCAGCCGGCCGTCTTCCATCTGGACGATGCTGACCAGCCCCTGCACGCGCAGCACGCGGCCCATCCGGCAGACGGTGCGGTCGACCTCGGGGAGCACCAACGAGCCGGAATCGTCCTGGGTCACCTCGGCGCCCGCGACGGTCCGCCGGCGGGTGAGCCGGCCCTTGCCGGTGACGCGTTCGCCGCGGTCCGAGTCGTCGGCCGCATCGGGGTCGAACCGCTGGGTGAGGTCGTTCTGCCGCGCGCGGGTGTCGTGGTTCTTGCGGAACTCGGCGCGTACTTTTGGTTTTTTCTTAGCCACGCATCTTCGCCCGCCTTAGAAACGAGAGCCGGAAGCGTCAGCGGCCGGAGGATCGAGCTTGCGTCCTCCGGGCGCTGACGCTTCCGGCTCCTTGGGCCGAAGCCCTGGCTCGCTGGTATCCGCGCGCCGGCCTAGACCGGCTTGTCGGGCAGGTCGATCTGGCCGGCCTTCATGTTGTTCGGGTCGTACCGCTTGGAGGTCATCGGCTCTGTCTGTCGCCGGGTGTTCTCGAGCCCGGCGCGTTCCAGCAGGCTCTTGCGCATGACCTCTTGCGCCAGGTTGTCCGACGGCGGCGGGCCGACCGCGCCCAGGTCGGCGGGCGAGTACTCGATGCGGTAGTGGTGCTTGGCGACCGATAGGGAGTCCCCCGAGTCGAGGCGCCGCTCCTGCACCCGCACGTCGTTGATCTTCACGCCGTTGCGGCTCTGCAGGTCGCGGATGTACCAGTAGCCGCTGTCGATGGACAGCTCGCAGTGGTGGGCCGACACGTTGGCGAAGCGCAGCACGATATCGCAGCTCTCGCGGCGACCGATCAGCAGTTTCTTCTTGATAAGCGGGATGGGGTCGCCGCCGCCTAGCGGAATCAGCTCGCCATACATGGCTGTCCCTCGCTTTGAGAGAGTTGGAATAAAATGGGTTGGGCAGACGAACGACTAGTTTCCACTCTAGGAACGTCGTGGAAAGCAGTCAACTCGCCCGCGGCGCCGCACACGCCCCGGGCGGCGGCGGCCGGCCGGATTTTCGGGTATAATCGCTACTTCCTTCGAGAGGGCCGGGCAGCCGCCGGTCGGACGCGGTGCGTCCGGCGGGAGGAAAGTCCGGGCGCCGCAGGGCAGGGTGGTGGGTAACTCCCACCGGCCGCAAGGCCAGGGCAAGTGCAACAGAAAGCAAACCGCCTGCGGGGGTGTTAGGTTTTAGTCGTTAGGTCTTAGGACGGACGTGTTTGAGCGATTCTCTGCTGGTCTTTCCCAACGCCTAGTACCTAAGACCTAACACCTCCGCAGGTAAGGGTGAAACGGTGCGGTAAGAGCGCACCAGCGGTCGGGGCGACCCGATCGGCTAGGTAAACCCCACCCGGCGCAAGGCCAAACAGGGAGCACGAGCCGGCTCGGCTCGCTACGACTCCCGGGTAGGCTGCTTGAGGCGGTGGGCAACCACCGTCCTAGAGGAATGGCTGCCGCCGCCTCCTTCGGGAAGCGGACACAAAACCCGGCTTACAGGCCCTCTCGAAGGATTCTAAAAAGCTGTCAGCGATCAGCTTTCAGCAAAGGGGATAGTTGAAGCCTCGAGTGGGTCAAAGCGATCGAATGGTCCAGTCCCCAAATCGTCCTCGTTGGGCTCTTCTTAGCTGAGAGCTGAAAGCCAATCGCTACAGCGACTCTCCCTTCCAACGCACAAACCCCTCGATCGCTTCGTACTCGGCCAGCCCCAGCTTGTCGTACAGGATCGCGGTGCCGTGGTTGCGGTCTTCGGCCCGTTGCCAGAACTCGCGCGGGTCGGGGCCGGGGAAGAGCGCTTTGTCCTTCTGCGACTCGTGCTTGAAGATCGCCACCCGCTTGCGGAGCAGCTCGGCGGGGCTGATGGGGACGGCCATCTCGATCTGGTGGGGCCCCCACTCCTGCCACGCGCCGCGGTACAGCCACACCTGGCAGTCGGCGTACCAGTCGTCGTCCGCCAAGCGCCGGCACGCCTCGAGCACCGCCGTCAGGCACACGCGGTGCGTGCCGTGCGGGTCGGAGAGGTCGCCCGCGGCGTAAACCTGGTGGGGCTTTACCTCGCGCAGCAGGTCGACCGTGATCTGGATGTCCTCTTCGCTCAGCGGCTTCTTGCGCACGCGGCCCGTCTCGTAGAAGGGCATGTCTGTAAAGTGCAGGCGCTCCGCCGGCACGCCGCAGCAACGCGTGGCGGCCCGGGCCTCGGTGCGGCGGATGAGCCCCTTAATGAACTGCACCTCGTCGCTGTCGACCTGACCGGGCCGCTTGCCGCGGAGCGACTCGTCGATCTGGGCGCCCAGCTTGGCGGAGCTCTCCGGGTCGATGCCGAACCGCTGGTTGTACTCGCCGACGAACTCGGCGAAGCGGGCCGCGTCGTCGTCGAACACCGCGATGTTGCCCGAGGTCTGGTAGGCGACGTGCACCTCGTGCCCCTGGTCGACCAAGCGGATCAGGGTGCCCCCCATGCTGATCACGTCGTCGTCTGGGTGGGGCGAGAAGATCAGCACGCGCTTCGGGAAGATGTGGTCGCCCGGCTGCGGGCGGTCGCCCGGCTGCTTGGCGTGGTCCGGCTTGCCGCCCGGCCAGCCGGTGATGGTGGCCTGCAGCCCGCGGAACACACGCAGGTTCAGGTCGTAGGCCGGGCCGTGGCTGGCGAGCAGGTCCTGCAGCCCCTCTTCGTTGTAGTCTTCGGTCGTGAGCTTCAGCAGCGGCTTCTGGAGCTTCTGGGCGAGCCAGATGACGGCCTTGCGGACCATCGCCTCGTCCCACTCGACCCCTTCGACCAACCACGGCTCGCGGCGGATGGTGAGCGCGTCGGCCGCGGCCTCGTCTAGCACGAACTGCGCGTTGGGGTGTTCCTGCAAGAAGCTGGCGGCGACGATCGTAGAGATCGGCCCCTCGACCGCTTGCTTGACGATGCCCGCCTTCCCCTCGCCGAACGCCATCAGCACCACCTGACGCGCGTCGAGGATGGTGCCCACGCCCATCGTGATGGCCCGCTGCGGGACGTTCTCTTCGCCGAAGAAGTCGCTCGCGGCGTCGCGGCGGGTGACCCGGTCGAGCGTGATCAGGCGGGTCCGGCTCGTCTTTCCGGAGCCGGGCTCGTTGAAGCCGATGTGGCCGGTGCGGCCGACGCCCAGCAGTTGGAGGTCGACTCCCCCGGCGGCCGCGATCTTGGCCTCGTACTGCCGGCAGTACTCGGCGACCTCGCGCTCGTCGAGCGCGCCGTCGGGGACGTGGGCGTTCTCGGCCAGGATGTCTACGTGGTCGAACAGGTGCTCCCGCATGAAGCGGACGTAGCTCTGCAGCCCCTCGGGCTGCATCGGGAAGTACTCGTCCAGGTTGAACGTGACCACGTTCTGGAAGCTGAGCCCTTCGTCTTGGTGCATCCGCACCAGTTCTGCGTAGACGCCGGTCGGGGTGCTGCCGGTGGCCAGCCCCAGCACGCAGGCGCGTCCTTGGGAGGCGCGTTCGCGGATCAGCGCCGCGATCTGCTCCGCCACCGCGCGGCTGGCCTCCGCGGCGTGGCGGTAGACCTGGGTGGGGATCTTCTGGCGGTCGTCGAGTGGTGGTGCGGTCATGTCGTTCGGTAGGTGACGGACATTGGGTTGGAGTCGCATCGGCGCCTGGAGGCGTCAGTGTAGCCGAGGGCGGGGCGGAAGGATGCGCATCGCCGCGACTTCCTACTAGAAATGACATGAAACGGCCGCTCGGGCTAGCCGCGAAAATGCGCACTCTTTTCGTCAAATCGCCAGCTTGGGGGGCTCGGCGGGGCAGAGTTACGCGGTCAGGCAGTGCCGGTTGGCCATGCCGATGCCGCTCATGATGGCCCCCACGATGCCGACAAACCCCTGGTCGGTGCCGCAGATGAACAGGTTCTCAAGGTGCGTGGCGCCGTCGAGCTGCTTCTGGGGCGCCCCGTAGATGGCCCCGTTCTCGTGCCCCGTGAACCGCACCAGCGTGGTGGGCGTGAACATGTCGGTCTCGATCACCCGGGGGCGGTAGTCCGGCACAAACCGCACCGCGGAATCAACAATGCGGTCGTACCAGCGGGCCTTTTCTCGGCGGTAGGCCGCTTCGTCTAGCCCGCTCCAGTGGCCGAAGTCGGCCAGCACCGTGACCCGCATCACCCCTTCGTCCAGGGCCTTCTCGTAGAGGAAGTTGTTGGGGCTGCAGATCACGCCGCTGCGGAGGTCGCAGGGGGTCTGCGGCGCCGACCAATCAAAGCGGTCGTGGTCGTTGAAGAACGTGATGGTGCGGTCGTAGCCCAGCGCCTTCGGCTGGACGTCCAGCGTTGAGATGGTCTCGCAGAAGCTGAGCTGCCCCGGCCGGCGGGCGCCGACCACCGGCTGGCCGTCGTCGCACATCCGCATCGTCTCGCACCACCCGGCGGAGGAGAGCACGCGGGCGGCCTCGATCTGCTGCCCGTCTTCTAGCTCTACCCCCACCACCCGCCCATCCTCGACGTGCAGGTTACGCACCCCCGCGCGGAGCTTGAGCTCGCCGCCCAGAGCGCGGTACTTCTTCACCAGGTTCTTCAGGATCAGCCGCACGCCGGCGTGGGGCCGGCCGAGCCCCTCGAGGAAGATGCTGCGGAACATGATGCAGAACTGGCCCCAGTCCATGTCGTGCTCGCGGGCCGAGCCGTAGAACATCAGCGGGCAGAAGAGCATCTCTACCAGCACCGGGTCGGTAAGGATCGAACCCACCACCTCGCGGGCCGAGAGCTGCTGGTGCTCGTCGGTCAGGTCGTCGTAGTCGACGATCGAGTCGAGCAGCCGGCCGAACGCGTCGGCCTGTTGGGGGAACTCGCGGGCCACCTCGGCGTGGAGCAATTGCGGGTTGTTGTCGAACCCCAGCCTGCGGCCGGGGAAGACCACCTGCGAGCCGATCTGCGGGGCGATCGCGAAGTCGTCCCACGAGAAGCGGAGCTGCCGCAGCAGGCGGGCCAGCGGCCCCTTCTTGGCGCCCTTGGGCGTGATGTTGGTGAGGGCGTGCAGGCCGACGTCGTAGTCGCGGCCGCGGAGCCGGTAGAAGCTGTTCAGGCCACCGATGGTCCAGTGCTTTTCAACGATGCACACCTTCTGGTCGTAGTACGCCAGCCGGATGCCGGCCGCCAGCCCGCTCATCCCGGCGCCGATGATGAGGGTGTCGTACATTTTAACTGTCCGTTGCCAGTTGCCAGTTGTCGGTCGTTTGAAGCACGTGGCTCGTCACTATTCGAAGCGCCACTGACAACGGGCCACTGACAACGGGCCAAATCACACCTTCTGGATGTCCTTCATCCGCGGCTCGAGGTACTCCACCGTGCTGTTCATGCTGGCGAGGTTGGGGTAGTCCTCTTCCGGGATCTGGATGCGGTGGCGCTTGCGCAGCTCCATCACGATGTCGAGAAAGTCCATCGAGTCGAGCTCCATCTGCTCGCGGAAGCTCTTGTCGTCTTGCAACTCCGACAGGTCGTCGTCCGGGGCGATGTCGGAGAGGATGTCGAGGATTTCTTCACGGATATCTTGGGGGGTCATTCTACTTCCTGAAAGTTTGCCCACGAATCAATCGGATGATGGGCGGTCACGCAAGTGTTACTTGGTTAATACCAGAACTTTGAATGCAACTCGTGTGCTTCTACCAGAATCCGCTTCTTTCGCGCGACTCGTGGGCTTTACCGTCAAACCTTGGTCACGATCAGCACCGAGTTGATCCCCAGCATGCCGAACGAGTTGTTGAGGATCGCGTTTACGCCGCCTGTTTCTCGCGACTCGTTAATTGCCAGGCCCGGCAGGTCGCACGCGGGGTCGAGTTTGTCGACGTTGATCGTGGGGTGGCAGACGCCGTCGTCGAACGCCGGCAGGTTGCCGGCCAGCTCCAGCGCGCCCGCCGCGCCCATCGCGTGGCCGATGAAGCTCTTGGTGTTGTTGATGTGCGTCGTCTTGCTCTCGCCGAACACCTGCCGCAGCGCGGTGCACTCTTGGATGTCGCCGCTGGGGGTCGCGGTGGCGTGGGTGCTGACGATGTCGATCTGGTCTGCGTTGAGCCCCGCCCGGCCGAGCGCCAGTTCGATGCAGCGGGCCTGCTCTACCGGGTTGGGGAGCACGAAGTCGCTGGCGTCGCTGTTCATCGCGTAGCCGGCGATCTCGCCGTAGATCTTGGCGCCGCGGGCCACGGCGTCTTCGTAACGCTCTAGCACGTACAGGCAGCCCCCCTCGGCCACCACGATGCCGTTGCGGTCTTGGTCGAACGGGCGCGAGGCGCGGGCCGGCTCGCTGTGGGCGGCCAGGGCCCCCTGGCTGGCGAAGCCGGCGAAGATGCCGAACGTGTGGATGCTCTCGGACACGCCGCCGCACACGGCCACGTCGCACTCGCCCAGGCGCAACTGCTGGGCGCCCTGGATCATGCCGGCGTTGCCCGCCGCGCAGGCCGCCCCGATCGTGTAGTGCGGGCCGGTCACCCCCAGGTTCAGCGTCACCTCGCCGGCCGGGTTGTTGGCCACGGTGCGCGGGTTGTGGTGGTGCGACCAGACGGAGGTGTCGTAGTCGTACCCCTTGATCTCGTTGATCTCGTTCTCGGTCTCGACGTTGCCGTGCTCGGTCACGCCGATGTAGATGCCGACGCGCGAGCGGTCAACGTTCTCCCAGTCGAGCCCCGAGTTCTCGACCGCCTCGCGGGCGCAGTAGATGCTGATCGAGCCGGCGCGGGTTCCGCGCCGCAGGTCGCGGCGGTCCTGGTGGCGGCGTTCGTCGAAGTCGCACACCCCGGCCAGGGTCTGGCCGACGTAGCGGATCTCGTACTCACGCACCCCGCTCTTGCCTTCCAGCAGCGACTGCCGGTACTCCGCCAGGGAGTTTCCGTTGGGCGACGTGAGCCCGATGCCGGTGATGACAACGCGGCTTGTGATGGGGGGCGTCAGACTGGGCATGGCGGCGGGCCGAGCGGGCGGGCGAGACCGGACGGCGGAACGCTCCCGCCAAGCCCTTAAAGCTAGCGCCACAACCCCAGATTGGCAACCCGCCGTAGGTAGGGGCAGGCCCCGCCTGCCGGGTGGCTGTACCGACTGGGCCACTGGATTGCCCGGCACAACGCCGCGACTCCGCCGCTCGACAGTCGAGGCCTGCCCTACCGCTTGAGCGGGAAGAACTTCTCGCCAAGCTGCTGCACCGGCAGGGCGTTGCCCAACGCCTTTTGCGTGGTTTCGGCCACCAACTGCTCCAGCTTCTTCACCGGCTCGTCGATCGCGGCGGTCGCCTTGTCGCGGGCCGCTGCTAGCTGGGAATCAAGCTTCTGGAGCTGGGCGTCGACCTGCTTTTGCGCCTCGCCGGCCAGCCGATCGGTCTGCTGCTGCACCACGCCGGCCACGGCCCGGTCGACCGCCTCGGCGACGGCCGGCCCCAGCGTGGACCAAACCTCCCACTTCGGCTCGTCCAGCGTCCCCGTCAGGGTGACCCGGGTCACCAGCTTGTCGAGCCGGCCGAGCGACTGATCGACGGCGCCCGTCAGCACACGGCCCGAAACCGGCCCGAAATCGCCGTCAACGCGCGACGAGATCCGCACCTGCTGCTGGTTGATCTGGATGTCGCCGTCCAGCGCATCCCCTTCGAGCCGCACGCTTACCGACACCGCGGCGGTCGAGGGCGCCACGTCGAGCCGCAGCCTGCGACCGGCGCCCAGGTCTGCCTTGGGCAGGGCCACCGTGGCGCACTCGGCAACCAGCTCGTCCAGCGGCGAGTCGCCCGTGCGGTCGATGGTACCTCGCAGCACAATCGGCAGGGCGCCGGTCGTGTCGATGGCGATCCGCATCGGCTGCCCGAGCACCCGGGGCTGCGTCGTAAAGTCCGTCACCACGCCGCGGAGGTCGGCCGAGCGGCCGGCGACCCGCACCACCCCTTCGAGCTCCAGCCGGCGGACCAGCAGATTCGGCAGCACCTGGCAGCCGGCGAACCGGACATCTTGGCCCCGCTTCGCGGTGGTCGTGGCCTGCTCCGGTTTCGAGGGAGCGAGCGCCCGCGCCCACTTCAGCCAACCCACCATTTGCGCCAGCGGCTGGCCGATCTGCTCGCCCAGCAGGTAGTCAGTGAGCTGCTGTGCGTTGGCGTTGTTCACCTTCAGCTTCTCCCGCAGCAGCGCCTCGTCGTGCTGGCGGGCCTGGGCCACGCGCTGGCGGTCGGCGCGCACCGATTCAGGCAGGGCGGTCATCCGCCCGCGCAGGCTCTTGAGCTTCTGCTGGTAGCCGGTGATACGGCTGGGCAGGTCGCGGATGAACTCGACATTGCGCAGCGGGTTTTGCCGCGCATCTTTGGCTTGCTGTTCGAGCAGTTTGACTTCGCCCTGGATCTGCCGCGCCTCGGCCGCCAGCGACGCGTACTCGGCGGGCCACTTGGCGGCCAGCTCCTCGGCCAGGCGGACCGACTCGAACTGCGCGGTCACGTCCTCGGCGAAGCGGCCCTCGAGGTCGTCCATCCAGGCCGCGGCCCGCTGCGACGCCGCGTCCGCCATCCACGACGGGGCGGCGGGCCCGGACTGGTCGTCGGCCCCGTCCGATTTCTCGAGCTCGCCCGAAGTGACCCGGTCGGTCCCGAACCGCAGGCCGCGGATCACTCCCAGGTCGGCGGTGGCGCTGCCGTGCAGCAGGGCGCGGCCGTCGAAGTCGAGCTCGATCGAGTCTGCCTCGACCAGGTTCTTCATCGGGCTCCGCGGGTCGGCGATCTGCACGTGGCCGATCGCCACCCGGGCGCCCAGCAGCGACGCCTTGACCTTGTCGACGTCTACCCGCGCCCCGGTAGCGGCTTGGCCGGCCGTTACGGCGCCCCACTTGAGCGCGATCGCCAGCCCGACCTCCGAAACGTACAGCAGCACGAACAGCAGGATCAGCCGTACGGCGATGTAGTCCCAGCGCAGCAGTTTCTTGACGCGTGTAATCATCATTTGACCCCCAGCACGCCGGTGAGCCCGAGCCGCTGCGACCAATCGGCGCCCATCAGCCACCGCCCCAGGCGGTAGCGGGCGATCCAGCGCAAGGCCGGCGGCTGCAGCCGGGCGTAGACCAGGTGCGTTAGCAGGTAGCAGGGGTAGCTGAGGTAGAGCCCCGTCAGCAGCGAGCCCAGCACCACGGTGTTGTTGAAGCCGATCCACGGCCCGAGCGGCAGATCGTAGAGCCAGGCGTAGGCGCCCTGCATCGAGGGCGCCGCCAGCACGATGCCGCCCAGCCGGTCGGTGAACCCGTCCATCCCCAGGCCGATCCACGAGAACAGCGCGGCCGAAAGCAGGCCGGCCGTTCGGTTTACCCGAAAGACCATGAGAGTCATGCCGAGCAGGACGGCGATCAGGTTCCCCTTAGGGACGAGGCCCAGCACCATGCCGATGGCTACGCCCGCGGCGACTTGCCGGGGAGAGTCGTGGGCGGTGAACAGGCCGGCGAGCTGCCGGAGGGGCCGAACAAGGCCGAGCATGGGCGTCCCTTCCTAGTGGCGGGTAGGTGTATCCGGAAGATCGGCCCGGCGGCGGCGGTCGCTCCAGCAAAACCGTTACAACCCTCACGCCAGCGTCCGCAGAAATGCGTTTCCGGCGCTTTTCCGTTCACGCTCGCCGAGAGTTCCGCTACAACGCGGGGGCCTGCGGCAGTGATCGCGGCGTCGATCCCTTCTCCTCGGAACAGAAGCGTGGACCGATCCAACCGATGGCCGAGCTGCGCGCTCGCCGTAGCGACGTTTGTGGCTGCGTGGTGCTGCGCCGCGCCCGCCGAGGCGGCGTTCTTGTGGGCGGATTACAACGCCGGCGCGGGGAGCCAAGTATGGCGCCCCGATCAGTACTACTGGTACGACGCGGTGGGTTCGTCGCAGGGCGGAGCGGGGGTGGGCGTCAACAACGCCGGCGGCAGCGGGCACAACGCCTGGCAGGTGACCGATAGCAGCACGTCGGTCGTCAACCCGTACTACTTCGTCAACCTCTCGCCTTCCTACGCCCTGCAGGCCGGCAGCCAAGGCTGGCGCCTGCAGACCGAGGCCAGCGTTGTCGACGCCTACCGCGACGGCCCCGCCATGGGCCTGCTGTCGTACTTCAACAACCTGCGCTACGGCGCGGCGGTGGGGCTAGACCCGCTCGGGCGGCTGGTGGCGGAGCTCTACGGGCAAGGCCAGACGCACGTGCTGGCGCCGGCGGGCGCCTCGGCCACCGCGACACACGCGTTCGAGCTGCGTTACCGACCCGAGACCGGCAAGGTGTCGTTCTTGTTCGACGGGGGCGAGGTCTCGAGCTGGTCGGGCGTGCCCCTCATCGGCGCCCACCCCGACTCCTTCTTGTGGGGGTCGACCGGCGTCAACCAGCGGGGCGTGATGCGTTTCCACACGGTCGAGGCCGCCATCGGGCCGTTTCCGACGGCGGTCCCGGGCGACTTCAACGGCGACGGCGGGCTCGACGCGGCCGACTACACGCTGTGGCGGGACACCTTCGGCCAGACCGGACCAAACCTGCCGGCCGACGCCAACGGCGACCTGCGGGTCGACAGCGCCGACCTGGCGCTCTGGCGCCGTGGCTTCAGCGGCGCGGCGATTGCCGCCGCCACGGCCGTGGTCCCGGAGCCCTCGGGCGCCGTCGTAGCACTGCTTGCAACCGCTACGATCGCTATCATCCTGCCCAAACCGGCAAGAATTGCGACCCAAGGCCCCCAGGGGCCGCATCTTCGTTGACCGCGAAAACTTTCGCTGTTTAGCATCAATCATGGGGGCTTCCCCGGTCGAACGCTAACAACGAGGGGCAGATACGTGGTCGCATTACGCGGGGGCGCCGCCTGCGGGCTGGTGATGGCATGGCTGCTTGTATCGTGCGCCCAAACCGACGGCGCAGCGCCTACCTACCAGCGGGCCCGGGTGGGTGTGTCTGGGCAGGTCGGTCCGCCTCAGGTCGGTCAACCGGGCCGGCTGGACCGTGGCCGCTGGCCGCCGAACCAGTTTCCGCCCAATCAGTTTCCGCCAAACCAGCGGCCCCCTGGTCATCGCCCCCCGAACCAGGGCGGCAATTATCAGGCGCCGTCGATCGCCTCGGGCACGTTCCAGCGACCCTACCCGTTCCACCTCGACTACTACAAGCAGAAGTTCGGCGGCAGCTACGACCCCTACTTCGGGAACCTGTACGGCCCGCCCAACGTGGTGCTGGCGACCCCGTTCGTCGGGGGCTCGGGCTACTTCCCGACAACCCCGTTCCCAAACTCGCCGTTCGTACAGACGCCCCAGGGGGCGACCGAGGTGTTCTGCCCCCACTGCGGGCAGTCGCTCTCGACGCCGGTTGAGGGCTACTAGCCGACGACAGGCCGCGGCCGAAACCGATCACGACAGACTGGACAGGAGGTCCATTATGAGACTTTGGTTCTGCAGCTTTGCGGCGCTAGCGGTGCTGGCCTTCGCGACGCCCTCCGGCGCCGCCCAGCCGATGCCGTATTACGGCCCGCCGGGCGATCCTTACGCCGCCCCCTACGCCGGCAACCCCAACTACGCGAACTTCGCGCCGCAGTTCCAATGGGGCTGGTTCGGCGCCGAGCGCTTCCGGCAGGGTCCCCAGTGGCACCGCGACTATTCCGGGCGCCCGATGCGTTGGGACCTTCGTGGGCCGACATGGTAGGGGAGCTTCCAGCTTCCAGCGGTCAGCTTCTAGCCGGCGGGCTCGCTTCTTGTTCGCACGCCCATTGACCCCGACTGCGACGAGCTGATTGCTGATTGCTGACCGCTTTCTTACCGCATGAAGCCGATGAAGAAGGTGAAGACCTCGCGGTCGTCCGTCGGCGCGTACTGGATCGGCCAGGCGAAGTCGAGCGCGATGGGCGCGGGGCCCATCGCGGGGACCGTGATCCGCAGGCCGACGCCCGGCGAGACGCGGAGGTTTTCGATCTCGACGTTCTCTTCCACGGTGCCGAAGTCGCAGAACGCGACGCCGTGGATCATGTCGTCCGCGGTGAGCGGGAACATGTATTGCGCGGTGTTGAGCCACTGGAACTCGCCGCCCACCTCGACCCCGTTCTTGACGGGCGAGGCGCCGCGGAAGTCGAACCCGCGGAGCGTGGAGTAGCCGCCGGCAAAGAAGTGGTCGTAGATCGGCGTGTTGGCGCCGGTGAAGCCGAGTTGGGTCGCCAGCATGACGGTGTGCCGGCCCGAGTGGTCGGGGCGTTCATTGAGCAAGAAGTATTGGCGGGCGTCGATCGTCGCTCGCGGGTAGGTGAACGAGCCGAGCACCTGCTCGACCGTCAGCTCGAGGTAGTGGCCCTGAGTCGCCAAGAACGGGTTGTCACGCGTGTCGTTCGCAAAACGGGCGCTGAAGCCGTGTAGTTGGTTGGTGCCCAACACCTCGGTGAGTTCCTGCGGAGCCCCGAGCGGGATGTCGTAGATCTCGATCTGTTCGCCCCGGTACGAGAGCGAACCCGAGAGGTCGTTGGCGGTCCACTGGTAGCCGAGCGACGTGCGTCCGCCGAGGCGGTCTTCGCTCCAGTCGCGGTACTGACGCTGGAAGTAGCTGCCGGAGAGGCCGAGGCTGATCGGGGTGTCCCACAGGTAGGGCTCTTGGAAGCTCACCGCGTAGCGCTGCACCTGGGTGCCCGGGTTGGCCTCGATGCGGAAGTGCTGCCCGGCCCCGCGGAAGGCGGTGCCGTCCGACCAGTCTTGCCAGCTCCGCGGCACACGGCGCCAGTCGAAGTTCTGCTCGTCGAGCAAGATCTGCCCGGTGACGCCCGCGTCGGAGTTCACGCCGACGCCGACCATGAACCGGCCGGTCTGCGTTTCACCGGCGCGGACCGTCAGGTCGACGTATGGGTCAACGGAGCGGTTCCCCACGGGCGAGAACGGATCGATCCCGAACGGCCCGCCGTCCTGCCGGTCGGGGATCTGGTTTGGATTGGTGAGCGGGGCGCCGACAACGCCGGGCGGCAGCATCTGCGGATGCCGGGGCTCGACAAACTGCGCCGGCTGTACGCCGCCGGGCTGTGAAGCGGCCGGTTGGGCAGCGAACGGCTGGGAAGGGATTTGTTGGGCTTGGTAGGGCTGCGTCTGGTAGGCAGACGCCGGCGCCCCGTAGGCCTGCGGCGCCGCGGGCGCGGCGTAGCCCTGGCCCGCGTAAGACGAGGCCGGGTCGGTCGCGGCCGGCAGCGTGCCGCCGTAGACCGGCGCCGCCGCGGGGGGGAGCGATTGCTGGTAGATCGAAGCCGGCGCCGCGGCCGCCGGCGGGGGCGGGTTGGTCCAGCCGGATGTCGCCGCGGGGGACTGCCCGCGGATGATCGGCGCCGCCGTGGCCGGGGCGACCGGGGCGGCCGGCATGGGGACGAGGTTGCCGTTCTTGTCGTAGACCAAGTGCACGTCGATCGGCTCGTCGCCGTCGGGGGGCAGCACGGGGCGTTCGACCTCGTATACGCCGAAACCGCGTGCGCGGTAGGTGGGCGTCTGCTGATAGTTGGCCGGCTGCACGGGGGCCGGCGCCGGCGACTGGCCCCGGACGGTGGGCCTCTCTCCTTCCGCGGTGAACTCTTCCTGGAACTCCGGGATCTGGAACGTGATCCGCGGCGGGTCACCCTGAGAGGGGTCCGTGTTAAACAAGCGGCTCGCCATCAGCCGGCGTTCGCTGTCGCGGATGTCGCGGATGTCCGCGATGTCTCCAGGCTGCATACCTAGCCGGTTGATCGCGGTCTGGATGCGGGTGTGAGGGCGGTCGCCCTCGATGTGGACGAAGATCCGACCGATGCGGAACCGCTTCCCCTCGTCGATGTGGTAGACCAGGTCGATCTCGCCGGGCTGCTCCAAGAACACCGGTTCGGCGCGGACGTCGGCAAAGATGTGCCCCTCGCTGCCGTAGACCTCTTTCAGCTTCTCAACGTCGGCGTTCATCTTGGCCTGCTCGAACGGCTCGCCCGAGGGGAGCTTCGAGATGCTGGCCAGCGCGTCGCCGGTGAACTTTTCGTTCCCCATGAACCGGACGGTGCGCACGTTGTAGCGCTGCCCCTCGTTGATCACGAACCGCAGCGTGGCCCAACTGCTTCCGTCGTTGACCTCCACCAGCCGGCCGACCCGCGCCCGGAAGAAGCCGAAGGAGCGGTAAAACTCGGTGAGGCGGTTGACGTCGGCGTCGAGCTCTTCCCGGTTCAGCTTGCCGCCGAACAGGTACAAGAAGCCCGGCTTCGATTTGATCTTGGTCTTCAGACGCGAGTCGGAAAGGAACGTGTTGCCTTCAAACTCGACGCCCCACACCTTCTGCTTGTTCCCTTCGCTGATCACGAACACCACCCCCTGGTCGGAGGGCTGGGTCCCTTCGATCACAGAGACCTCGACCCGGTCGAAGCCTTGATCTTGGTAGTAGTCTTCGATGCGACGCTTGGCCTGCTCGACGCCGAACGGGTCGACGGCGCCCCCGACCTTCAGGCCCGATTCCTTGGCCAGCTTGCGGTCGGAGACCCCCTCGTTGCCGAGGTACTCCACGTAGCGGATCACGGGGCGCTCGACCACGCGCAGCACGATCACCCGCCCCGCCTCGGTCGATTCCGACAGCGGCCGGACGTCGACCAGCCATTGCTGAGAAACCAGGTTGCGGACGTCCTGCTTGAACGCCTCGGGGTCGTAGGGGCGGCCTACCTTGGTCTGCATCTGGCCCAGGATGCGGGCCGTGGGGACCGTCTTGTTCCCCTCGATGCGGATATCGACCACTACCTCATCGGTCACCGCCAGCGACGGGCCGTGGACGACTTTCTTCTGCTTTTCACCGCCAAACAGAGGCCCGCCGCCGCCCGAGGGCGACCCGCCGCCGCCGGGGCCAAACCCGCCTTGGGCAAGGATTTCGGCTGGCGCGAGTAACAACGCCGCCACCGCCAGCACCGACCGCAGACGCGATACCCGCGCAGCGGTCGGATGACAACGGTAGGGCTCGTGGCGGCAATTCACGATGGCGGACCTGCAACGGTGCGTAATTCGTCTGTTTCTCGGGCGCAGGCGCAACGGGCGCCCGGCAGGGCTGCGGAGAAATACAGAAACTACCCCCCCAGGGCAAACCCAATAGCCGACGGGCTCCGCCCCGTCGGGGTGTTGCTCGGGACTGATCGTTCTAGAAGCACGCCGACGGGGCGGAGCCCGTCGGCTATTGGCAGGGGTGTGGGGGGGACTGCCTGCTTCGGACTCGGAATCCCCTGCAACGCCACTTCCGCCTCTCGGCGGCGTCTGCTATCCTGCGGGGCTTCCGACCTAGCCAGGATTCTAGAGATGCCCAAGCAAAAGACCCACAAAGGCACCAAGAAGCGGTTCCGTCTGTCCGCGGGGGGCAAGGCCATGCACCGCAGCGCCGGCACCAGCCACTTGGCGGCCCGCATGTCGCAGAAGCGGAAGCGCAAGCTCCGCGGAACCACGGTAACGGACGATGCGTTCGCCGGGGTGATCCGCAAGATGCTCGCCGGCAACAGCTACTAGTACGAATTGACAATCTGACTCTGCTCGCCGGGCAGTAGAACGGTCGATCGCACCAGATCGACGGCCCGGGCGACGCCAACCCTTAGGAGCTAGACTCCCATGCGCGTAACCACCGGGGTTCCCCGTAACCGCCGCCGCAAGCGGCTCTTCAAGCAGGTCAAGGGCTACGTCGGCGGCCGGCGGAAGCTGATCCGCACCGCCCAGGAGACGCTCGACCGCGCAGGCGCCTACTCGTTCCGCGACCGCAAGGTCCGGGCCCGCGAGTTCCGCAAGCTGTGGATCATCCGCATCAACGCCGCGGCCCGCGAGCGGGGCGTCCGCTACAGCCAGTTCATCGCCGGACTGAAGAAGGCCGGGATCGAGCTCGACCGCAAGACGCTCTCCGAGATGGCCATCCACGACGCCGCCGCGTTCGACGCGGTCGTCGCCAAGGTCAAGGACGCCCTGGCCGCCTAGTGGGTCCCGGCAGTTGTTGGGCGCCATGACCACGCTTGCGTGGGCATCCGGTCGCCGAGCGACGCGCCGCCACGGTGGTTCAGCATGGCCACGCAAGCGTGGCCATGGCACCCAGGAAGCAATGGCCCGGCCATGTCTCTTGAGCAATTCGTCGCCGACCTCGACGCCTTCGCCGACGAGGCGGTGCGCGCGCTGAGCGGAGCGACCGACCAAGCGGCGGTCGAATCGGCCCGCGTCGCCTACCTCGGCGCCAAGGCGGGCCGGCTCAAAGACCTGCAGAAGGGGATGGGCGCCGTCGACAAGGGCGACAAGCCCGCCGCCGGCAAAAAGCTGAACGAGGTCAAGGCCGCCGTCGAGGCGGCGCTCGACGCCGCGCAGACGCGTCTTGCTTCCTCTTCCACCGGCCCGCGCGATGATGGCTTCGACGTCACCTTGCCGGGCGTGCCTCTGCGGCTCGGCCGGCTCCACCCGATCACGCAGACGATCGAGCGGATGAAGGAGATCATGGGCCGGCTGGGCTTCTCGGCTGTTGAGGGTCCGGAGATCGAAGACGATTGGCACAACTTCGAGGCGCTGAACATCCCGCTCAGCCACCCGGCCCGCGACCCGCTGGACAATTTCTACTTGCAGCAGCAAGAGGGTCGAGAGGCGAGGGGCGAGGGGCGAGAGGCGAGAGACGAGGGACGGGCAAGCGCGTCTTCTAGCCCCTCGCCCCTCGCCCCTAACCCCTCGCTGCTGCTCCGTAGCCAGACCAGCACGGTGCAGATCCGCGTGATGGAGAACACCCCGCCCCCGGTGCGGATCATCTCGCTGGGACGCGTCTACCGCCCCGACACGGCCGACGCCACGCACTACCCCATGTTCCACCAGATCGAGGGGCTGCTGATCGACCGCGGCGTAACAATGGCCGACCTCAAGAGCACGCTGCGGATGTTCTGCCAGAGCTTCTTCGGCGCCGGTTCTCGGGAGACAGGGGAGGACCTGCACATCCGCTTCCGCCCGTCGTTCTTCCCGTTCACCGAGCCCAGCGTTGAAGTCGACATGAACTGGCAAGACGGCTGGATGGAGATGGGGGGCGCCGGCATGGTCGACCCCAACGTCCTCAAAGCCGTCGGCTACGACCCCGAGGAAGTGACCGGCTTCGCCTTCGGCCTGGGGGTCGAACGCATCTGCATGCGGCAACACAACATCCGCGACATCCGCGACCTGTACACGAACGACGTGCGGTTCTTGGGGCAGTTTTGAAGACTCTCGCAGAGGCGCGGAGACGCAGAGCAATAGAAGAATGACCAATGACCAAGCCTAAATGACTAACGACGAGTGAAGCAGCAATCTGCGATTCACATCGCTTGCGGTTCTTGGTCATTTTGGCTTGGTCATTGGTCATTCCTTAATCGCTGTCCGAACCAGCCATCAAACTCCCTTCCCCTCCGCGCCTCTGCGCCTCCGCGAGAGCCTTATGATCGTCTCCTGGAAGTGGCTCAACGACTACGTGAAGCTCGCGATGAGCCTCGATGAGCTGTGCGATCGGCTCACGCTGACCGGGCTGAACCTGGAAGGGGTCGAGAAGCGCGGGGACGACTGGGCGATCGACCTTGAGGTCACCAGCAACCGCCCCGACTGCCTGGGGCACGTCGGCGTGGCGCGGGAAGTCTCGGTGTTGTGGAACACCGACCTCCGCAAGCCCGACCCGCGGCCGAAGGCGCTGGGCGCCCCGGTTGAGAAACTCACTAGCGTCACCGTTACGTCGCCCGAGCTTTGCCCGCGTTACACCGCCCGAGTGATCCGCGGCGTGAAGATCGGCCCCAGCCCCGACTGGCTCGCGGAGCGGCTGCGTTCGGTCGGCGTCGCGGTGATCAACAACGTGGTCGACGTGACCAACTTCGTGATGCTGGAGTGTGGCCAGCCGCTGCACGCGTTCGACTTCGCGAAGCTCAAGGGCGCGAAGATCATCGTCCGCCCCTCACGGGCCGGCGAGCCCTTCACCGCGATCGACCACAAGACCTACGAGCTCCCCGCCGGGCTGTGTGTGATCGCGGACGCCGAGCGCCCCGTCGCCATGGCGGGCGTGATGGGGGGCTTCGACACCGAGGTCTCCGAGTCGACCGTCGACGTGCTGATCGAGTCGGCCGACTTCGAGCCCATGGCGGTCCGGGCCGCGGCACGCAAGCACAACCTGCACAGCCCCAGCAGCTACCGCTTCGAACGGGGCGTCGATCCCGAAGGGATCGACTGGGCCAGCCGGCGGGCGTGCGAGTTGATCCTTGAGACGGCCGGCGGCGAGCTGTGCGAAGGCGTTATTGACGTCGCTGCGCAAGCAACTCACGCCAAGCACATCGCTTTCCGCCCGGCGCAGACCGAGCGTATCCTCGGCATCCAGGTGGACGAGCACGAGTCGAAGGAGATCCTCACCTCACTCGGGTGCGCGGTGCTGGCCCCCGAGGCCCACACGTGGACCGTGGCGCCCCCCTCCTGGCGGGCCGATCTCTCGCGCGAGATCGACCTGATCGAAGAGATCGCCCGCATCCACGGCTACGACCGTATCCCCGAAGACGCCCGCGTGCCGCTCTGCCCGTCGAGCCGCACCACGGAAGACGTGGTGCTGGAGCAGGTCCGCGGCGTGCTAACCGCGGCCGGTTTCGACGAGGCGCTGACGCTCAGCGCCGTTGAGCCCGACTGGATCGAGTCGTTCCGCCCCTGGACCCAGGCCGCGCCGCTGGCGACCAGCACCAGCGTGCTGCGACGCGCGGACCGGCTCAGGCAGAGCGTGGTCCCCAGCCTGCTCGCCTGCCGGCGGACCAACGAGACGCTCTCCAACGAGCGGATCGAGCAGTTCGAGATCGCCAAGGTCTACCTGCCTCAGCAGGACGGCCTGCCCATCGAGAAGCGGGTGCTCGCGCTGGCCAGCGGCGGCGAGTTCCGCGCCGTCAAAGGGGTGATCGAGACGCTCTTCGCCAAGAGTGCGCCCGACGCGGCCCCCGACTACCAGCCGCTGGCCGACCCCGGCTTCGCCCCCGCACGCGGCGCGGAGATCATGTTGGCCGGCCAACGGGTCGGTGTGCTGGGAGAGGCGAGCAAGCGGACGCTCGACGCGTTCGACCTCCGCCGCAAGGCCACGGTCGCCGAGATCGACCTCGGCCCGCTGGTAGCGGCCGCGCAGTTGGTCCGCACCGCCGGAACGCTGTCGGCCTTCCCACAAGTGGCCCGCGACCTGAACGTGGTGTTCGACCTGGGCGTCCACTGGAGCGAAGTCGAAAGGATCGCCCGCGAGGTTGGCGGTGACGTTGTGGAAGCGGTCACGTTCCAAGACGACAGCTACCGCGACCCCCAGCAGCTCGGCCCCGGTAAAAAGAGCGTGCTGTTCTCCGTGGTGCTGAGAAAGCCCGATGGGACGTTGACCAGCGAAGAAGCGGACGGGGTGCGCGACCGGATTGTGGCGGCGCTGGGGAAGGAGCTTGGGGGCTCGCTGCGAGCGTGAACTTGGCTTCTGAATCCAGTACAAGGTACAATGGTCTCAAGAAGTATCATTCACCACGGCCCCAATGAATCGCATGATGTCGTTCGACCTCGATGACGATACCGCCAAGCAGCTGACGGAATTCGCCGCACAGCGTGGACTGTCGGTGGATGGGCTGATCCGGACGTGGCTAGAGGAGTCGGGCGACATTAGGTCCGCGGGCAGCAGTGCATCGGAAGCCGACTTCGTTGCAGAGTTGACGCCACTGCTATTTGATGGCCCCTCGCTGCCGGCCGACTTCTCTCGGGCCGATATCTATACGGATCACGACTGATGCGGCGCCTAATCGACACCGGCGTGCTGCTCCGGCTTTTCGACCGGAGCGACGCGAACCATGTCGCCATTCGGGATGCGCTACGTCGGCTTCGCGCAGTTGGCGATACGTTGGTCACAACACAGCAGAACATCGCAGAGTTCTGGAGCGTTTCGACACGGCCACAATCCGCACGCGGCGGCTACGGTCAGACTCCCGAAGAGTCCAACCGTCGCGTAGATTTCATCGAGAATTGGGGCGAGGTGTTGCCGGAGGCGCCCGACGCATACATCGAATGGCGACGGCTGCTCGTTAAGCACGCGGTGCGGGGAGTCTCTGTCCACGACTGTCGAATCGCAGCCTTGATGCGTAGTTCCGGCATTCGCAGCATCGTCACTCTCAACGGCAAAGATTTCGCTCGGTACGAAGGGATCGAGGCGATGGCGCCGGAAGACTTGCTTCGGTAAGCCCACACGCTCCTACCGGGAGCCGAAACCTACTCGAAAGTTCCTTTGTCCCAACGAAACGCCGGTGATTGCATCGAGAACTTCCACATAGTCGCAGTACGATTCGGTACCAATGACCGTGATAACTGGGTGCTCAAACCTTCTTGTCGGAGTCCACATAGTGACGCGGTTGGAATATCCAGAGTACCCACCTGGCGCGGCCTGTTGGAGCTGGCGGCGCCACACCTCGGCGCCAGAGGCGATGTCGTACGATACAACCTCGCAGCCGGCTGAGTCTGGCGAATAAACCGCCAAGTAGAGCCTTCCTTTCCAGCAGCCAAAGGAAGAGAACCAGCCGCCAGTGAATTGAAACTCCTCTCCCTTCTCATTAGAAAGCCGAACTTTGACATCGGAGAACCAGACATCTCCCTGGGGAGTAAGCGTTACGGACCACCCTTTCTGGATTGATCGAACGGACTTAAGCAGCGGTTCCTCTGGCGGAGGGATGAACTCCATTCGTTCAAGCCAAGTCTTGACTTCTCGAATCGTCGCCTCGTGCCGCGCGGCATCCTTCGCCAGCGGGCTCTGCCCGGTTTCTGGTTGTTGGGCGACAGCGGCGCCGATCAACGCGGCTAGAATGGGCGCGAACAGCATTGGTTGCATGGGACTTGTCACGCTGTCATCTTACGGCCCCGTCACCACCCCCGCATCCAGCGTCCGCTTCACCTCCGCCAGCGACTCCATCAGATGGGCCCGCGTGTAGGGGTCGAGCGCGTCGTCGTCTTCCAACGCCGCTTCCATCTTGCCGGACAGGTCGATCAGCTCCGCGTAGGCCAGCGCCTTGAAGTCTTCGGGCGCCCCGGTCTTGCCCAGGGCAAGGCGTTCTAGCCGAGTCAGGTAGTCGCGCTGCAGGTTGCGGCGCAGGCTGCTCACCGCGGGCTGGCGGGCGCTGTATTCTTGCTGCGGGTCGAGCGCGTCGAGCTCGGCAAACACCGAATCGGTGAGGCCCGTGATTAGCTCGGCGCCGGTGAAGGCGTCATCCTCTGACGCGATCTTGAGCTCCGAGTCGTGCACGCGGCTCAGCGTCAGCGGCGAGAGCACCTGATCGAGCACGCGGCCCTGCCACATGGCGATCGCCTCGTGGACCGGGTAGTCGGCGCGGGTGACGTCGTCGACGCCCCAGTGGCTCCAGTGCGTGGGGGCGAGCTGGTTGTAGAGCGAGGCGGGGACCGCGAACGGCTTGTCGCTAAACACCATCTCGCCCAGCAGCGCCAGCGCGTCGCGTTGACGCTGGGCGTCGACCACCTCAAAGGGCGCCTTGGCCTGGTCGTCTCCCTTGTGGCTGCGGTTCTTGTAGACGCCGCCGATGTAGCGCGAGGCCATGAACTGGGCCTTGCAGTGGTTGGCCAGCAACACGCCGAACGCGCGGCGGGCCCGCTGGTAGCCGTCCCCCTCTTCGACCATCTGGTCGGCCACCTTGGGGAGCGCCTCGGCGACGATGGCCGCCTGCTGGCGGGCGTACTCCACTAGGTCGCTCGACATGTCGAAGCGGTTAGAGTGCGGGTCGGGGTCGATGCCGCGGGTTTCTTCGTCGGTGCTGTAGGCCAGCTCGGGCTCGCCGCTGCGTGAGGCGATCTTGGCGAGGCCCTCCTTCTCGTCCTTGAGTGGCTTGTATCCGTACTCGATGGCCCAGTAGTCGTAGGGGCCGATGGTGGTGCTATAGAAGTCCCCCTGTTCTACCCCGGGCGGGGCGATGATGACCGGGTTGTAGTCCATCACGCTCGACGTGACGCCGGTCTTGCTGGTCTTCGAGACGTCGTGCAGGTCCGCGGCCGAGTAGAGCGTGCTCGCCTTAAAGTTGTGGCGCAGCCCGAGCGTGTGTCCGACCTCGTGCATGGCGACTTCTTTGAGCGCCTGGCGGATCAGCTTCTTGAGCTCCTCGTCGCTACGGGTGCGGGTGGCGGTCACCGCGGCGGCCATGGCGAGCTGGTGCGAGGTGCCCCCCAGCAGGTTGCACGCGCAGCCGGCCGAGTGCTGGTGGCGGTAGGGCCAGGGGCGCTCGGCCTGTTCGGCGCGGTAGCCCTCGAGCGTGAGCGGGCCGCCGGTGAGCGCGGCGACCGACTCGGGGGTGAAGGTCTCGTACTCCTGCTTCCAGAACTGCAAGAAGTCGGCGTCGAAGATGATGTCGGCGTCGAGGATCTGCCCCGTGGTGGGGTTCACGCGGCTGGGGCCCATGGCGAAGCCGGCGCCGGCGGTGATCCAGCGGAACGTGTTGTAGCGCACGTCGCCCGGTTCCCAGTCCGCGTTGTCCGGCTGCTGGCGGACGTCGATGGCGTCGTAGAAACCGGCCTTCTCGAACGCCTTGTTCCACTCCAGGATGCCGTCGCGGATGGGCTTGCGGTATTCGTAGGGGATGGTCTTTTCTAGCCAGAAGACGATCGGCTCCTTGGGGGGCGAAACGTCGGCGTCCTTGTCCGCCTTCTGCAGGTCCCAGCGGTTGATGTAGCGGACGAAACGGTCCTCCTGCTCGCTCTGGGAGAAGTCCTTGACCACGGTCAGGAAGTAGCCCACTCGGTCGTCGGCGAGCCGCGGCTTGAAGTCGGTCTCCGGGAGGCGGCTGATGGAGTAGTGGACGTTGATCGTCACGCCGCGCGAGTCGGGTACCGAGTCGAACTCTTGGTTGCCGTCCGAGGCGTAGGTGGCGGCCACCTGGATCTCGACGTTCTTCTCGAAGCCCTTCACGTCGGCCCACGAGCTCTTGTTGCGGGCGAAGAAGAAGCCCTTGAGCACCTGAGAGATCTGCGGCAGGTCGCTCATCAGCACGGGCGAGAGGTCGACGATATAGGCGCCGGAGTCGCTCTTGGTGGCGATCGGCAGGCTGAACATCACGCTGTCCGTATAAGCCAGCCTGACCGCTTCGGCGGCGGGGCTGTCTTTCTCTGCACGGAAACGCACGTTGCGGCGGATGATCTGGATGTTGTCTCCGACCTTCTTGAACCGCCACAGCCAGTCGTCGCCGAAGCCCCAGCTATAGCCCCCGTACAGGGGCCGCTGGCCGATGCCGCGGGCGATGGTGATTAGCACGATGTAGTCGCGGTCGAGGTCGCTCGGCTTGAGCTCGGCGAACAGCTTCTCGTCGGTGCGGTGGAGCGTGAGCATCCCCTCGACGCACTCGGCGTCTTTCACCACTTCGTCAAACGGAGGGAACTTGGGCTTCGGCTTGGCCGCGCCCGGCTTGGCGCCTTCTTCCTTCTTGTCGTCTACTTTGGGCGACTCGGCGATCGTTTGGTCGTCCGCTGCGCGTGCGGCGGCGAAGGCGGGGATCACAAGGGAGAACAACAGCAAGATTCGGAGCGGCATAGCGGGAGGCTCGTAGGCGGAGCGTTAGGCGGGGGGACGGCGGCTGGATAGACTGACGGGCCGAGGGTCCGCGGAAGCGTAACCCGAAAAAGCCCCCCAGACTCTCTGGTTGTAGTGCGCGATGATGGAAATCGGCAACGCCCCCGAACGGTTGGAGCGGTTTTTCGGGCCGGGGCACACGGCGACGATCGAGCCGCTGGCGACCGGGGGGCTGAGCGGCGCCCGGGTGTGGCGGGTCCGCCATCGTGACGGCGAGTTCGCGCTGCGGTGCTCGCCCCGCGGGCGGCCCGGGCTGGAGCAGACGGCGTGGGCCCACCAGTGCATGGCGGCCGCGGGCCTGGGATTCGTGCCGCGCCCGGCGCTCACCCGCACGGGGCCGAGCTGCTTCGAGGAAGCCGAAGGGGTCTGGGAGCTGCAAACCTGGATGCCGGGGTCGCCGGCGTTGTGCGCGGCATCCCCCGACGCCCACCTGCTGGCAACCGCCGACGCAGTGACGCTGCTGCACCGGGCGTGGCGCGCCGGCTTCTCCAAGCGAGAACCCTCCCCAACCCTGTTGGTCCGCAACCAGCGGCTCGCGCGTCTCATCGCAGAGGCGCCGGCAGCAGCCGACCTACGGTCGGCGCGGGCCGAAACCCCCTTCGCCCCCGAGCTCGAGTCCCTTGCCACACAAATCGCCGCGGCGGCCCGCGTCGCACGTGCGGAGCTCGACCGTGTCGAGCCGAGCGTCTCGACGCTCCACCCCGTCGTGATCGATCTGAAGCAAGACCACGTGCTGTTCACCGGCGACCGGGTGTCTGGCATCGTCGATTTCGGCGCCATGGCGGTCGACACGCCTGCGGTCGACTGGGCCCGACTGATCGGCAGCATCGCGGGTGACGACGCCAACCTCTGGCGCCGCTGGACCGACGCCGCTGCTTCGGGGCTTCTCCGGGCCGAAGCAGCCGACCTGCGGGCGTTGCTCCCCGCGCTCGACGCCAGCGGCACGGTTCTATCAGCGGCCAATTGGCTGAGTTGGCTAGCGGGTGGTTGGCGCCCCCCGACTGGGGGCGAGCCGCTGGTGCGCGAGCGGCTTGCCCGGCTGGCCGGTCGGCTGCGGGCGCTCGCCCAGGGGCATGTAGCCGCCCGAATCGGGGCAGGGCAGGCGCCGCCGGCTGTGTAGCGGCTGGTTCGTTTGCCTATTTTTCGACAAACGAATGCCGCGTGCCCAAGTGGGCCAAAGTCCACGCGGAACGGGCGATTCTGCACAGTCTAGGGGAGAAGCTGAATCAATAGTTGTCGCAGCGGGTAAGGCGTGGATGCGTGATGGCGTCGTCAAAGCATAGGAGAGTGCCTTTGCCCGAGTTGGCGATGGTCCTTAGAATGCCGTCGTCCCAATCGAAGCCGAGAATATCGCATGTCTCAACGCAACGGCGGTTTTGCCGCCACGCTGCTAGTACTAGCTCTGTTCTTCTGCGCTGCGCCGGCCCGGGCGCAGTTTGACTTCCTCGGCGGAGGCATCGGCGACGGACCGCAACCGGTAGAGCTGGCTGCGCAGTTCACCCCGGCGACCGCCGAACGGCCCGCGGTCTTGATGGTCACGGCCACGATCGAACCCGGCTACCACGTGTACGGCGTGAAGCAGCCCGCCGGCGGGCCGCAGCGGACCGACCTGACGCTGGCGCCTTCGTCCGACTACCGGCTGCTGGGCGAGTTCCGCGGGTTCCCGGCGCCGCACACGTACATCGACGAAGAGGTGTTCACCGGCGTCGAGATCCACGAGCACGAAGACCAAGTCACTTGGTACGCGCCGATTGAGTTGGCCGAGGGGGTCGACCCCAACAAGGTCAAGGTCGCCGGCTCGGTGAGCCTGCAGGCGTGCGACGAGAGCTGTATCCCACTCGACTTGGAGTTCACCGCCAAGCTGGGCAAAGGGGTCGAGATCGGCCCGCTGCCGGAGGCAACCTCCCCAGCGGCGGCTGCTCCTGTAACGCCGGAAGTGAACTCCGGGGCGATGCTCCCCGCGGCGCCCGCCCCATCGGACTCCGCGTACCGGCTTGAGAAGATCGAGCTGGGCAAGCAACGCAGCCTGCCGACCATCCTGCTGCTCGCGCTGATGGGGGGCTTTGTGCTGAACTTCATGCCGTGCGTGCTGCCGGTGATCGGGCTGAAGATCATGAGCTTCGTGAACCAGTCTGGCCACAGCCGGTCCAAGGCGTTTGCGCTGAATGTTTGGTACTCGCTGGGGATCCTGCTGGTGTTCTGGGTGCTGGCGGGGCTGGCGATTTTTGCCGGCGCCACGTTTGGCGACCACTTCGGCGACGCGCGGTTCAACGTGGTGATGTCGTCGATCGTCTTTGCGCTCGCCCTGGCGATGCTGGGGGTGTGGGAGATCCCGATCCCGGGCTTCGTTGGCCACGGCGCCGCCCAAGAAATCGCCTCGCAGGAGGGCCCCACCGGCGCGCTCGCCAAGGGGATTCTGACCACGATCTTGGCGACCCCCTGCACCGGCCCCGGCGTCGGCGCGGCCCTGGGGTGGACCGTCAAGCAATCGCCGGCCGTTACGTTTGGCGTGTTCACCACGCTGGGGCTGGGGATGGCGCTTCCGTACCTGCTGATCGGCGCGTTCCCGTCGCTGGTGAAGTTCTTGCCGAAGCCCGGCGCGTGGATGGACACCTTCAAGCAGTTCCTCGGCTTTGTGCTGATGGCGACCGTGGTGTGGCTGCTCAGCTCGTTGCCGCAAGAGATGCTGCTGCCGACCCTCGCGTTCTTGACCACCGTAGCCATGGCCTGCTGGGTCTACTCACGCATCCCGTACGGCGCCGAGTGGGGCGATCGATCGCAGAGCTACGCCCTTACCGCAGCGATCCTGGCCGGGGGCGCGGTGCTGTCGTACGGGTTCTTGCTGCCGGACGTCTACGGGCCGCGGTACCAGGCGACCGTGGCGATGGCCGCCAACGAGCAGGCCTCCCAGAGCACGGCCGACCTGATCGCCGCGCTCCGCGACAGCACCGACTCCGAACGCGCTACCCTGCTGAGCGAGCCGGCCGTGCTGACCGAAACCGTGCTCGATCGCCCTTGGCAGCCGTTCACGCTAGACAAGCTGGCCCAGGTGGTCATCGGCCAGGGGCGGCCGGTGCTGGTCGATTTTTCCGCCGATTGGTGCGCCAACTGCAAGGTGCTCGAAGGGACCGTGCTGCACACCGACGCGGTCGATGCGGCCATGGAGCGGCACGGTGTTGTGACCATGTACGCCGATTTCACCCACAAGCCGCAGTTCCTGAAAGACACGCTGCGGGCGCTGGGCGCCAACGGCGTGCCGGTGATCGCGGTCTTCTCCCCCAGCGACCCCTACCGACCAATCGTGTTCCGCGGCGCGTACACCCAGAGCGGGTTGATCGAAGCCATCGAGAAGGCGGCCGGGGGATCGTCCGCGGTTAAAGTCGCGCAGAACACTGCGAACTAGCCGGGGGTCTTCGGGAGCAATTCCGCTGCTCCTCGGAGGACTATCGTCCTCCGCTCAGGAGCTTGCGTCAGAAGCCGCCACGCTCCCGATCCGCCAGCACGTCTCTCCCGCGGATTCCAGTTGCGCCTGGACGCTTTCTGCGTAGTACTCGCTGACGACCAGCACCAGCCCGAGGCCCATGTTGAAGACCCGGGCCATTTCATCGGGGTCGACGTTGCCCAGTCGCTGCAGCCACCGGAAGACGGGCGGGACGGGCCAGCTCTCGGGGGCGATCTGGAGCGCCGTGCCCGGCGGCAAGATGCGCTCGAGGTTCTCTCGCAGCCCGCCGCCGGTGATGTGGGCGATGCCGTGCACCACCTGCTTCTTGCGGTAGTGGCTCAGCACGCCGCGGACCGAGCGGACGTAGAGCCGGGTCGGGGCGAGCAGCGCCTCGCCGACCGTGGCGCCCAGCTCTTCTACGTGATCGTCGATGCCCAGCCCGGCGTGATCGAACACGATCTTCCGCACCAGGCTGAAACCGTTGGAGTGCAGGCCGCTTGAGGCGACCCCGATCAGCACGTCGCCCGGCGAGATCGCCTTGCCGTCGATCACCCGGGCCCGCTCCACCACGCCGACGGAGAAGCCGGCCAGGTCGTACTCGCCGGGGGAGTAGAGGTCGGGCATGATGGCGGTTTCGCCCCCCAGCAGGGCGGCGTCGCTCTCGATACAGCCGCGGCTGATGCCGGTGACGATCTGCTCCAGCCGGACCGGGTCGTCCCGGTCCATAGCCACGTAATCCAAGAAAAACAGCGGTTCGGCGCCGCAGCACAGGGCGTCGTTGACGCACATCGCCACCAGGTCGATGCCGATCGAGTCGTGCCGGCCGGCCATTTGGGCGATCTTCAGCTTGGTGCCGACCCCGTCGGAGCAGGCGACCAGGACCGGGTCGCGGTAGTTGCGGGCGAACAGTTTGCCGGCAAAATCGAGCTGAAACAGCCCGGCAAACCCCCCTTCCAGCGGCAGAACCCGCGGTGTGTGGGTTTGCCGCAATAGTTTGGGCAAACGGGCCATGCTCTGGGCGTAAACGTCCAGATCAACGCCGGAGTCTTTGTAAGTGATTCGCTGCATGCGGGTTACGCGGGAATGCGGAGGGGTCCGCGATTGTAGCGCGATGCCTATTATGCTGGCAGGGGCGCCCCTGGCGGACGTGGCGAGCATTCTGCCCCGCGAAGCTGTAAGGTAGCATTCTTGGTCCGTGAAGTTCCGTGCTAGCACCGGTCGAAGTAGTTCACACGCCAGCGATTTGTTTTCGCCGGCGTTCTTGCTCTCGACGATCCGCGGGGAACTGACCGGTATGCTGCTGACACCTGTGATGACGACTTCGCCCGTAACCGCGGGCCTGCTGATGCCTAAAGCCCAACCGACTTTCCACTTCAGCTACCCGCTCCCCTACGGCGCCGTGCTGCGCGACGAGGGGGTGCAGTTTGTGGTTTACAGCAAGAACGCTACCGCGATGCGGGTGCTGCTGTACCGGCGGGTGACCGACCGCGAGCCCTACCGGCTGATCGAGTTCAATCCGGACACCGATCGTTGGGGCGATATCTGGAGCATCTTCGTCCCCGAGCTGGGCGCCGGCACGCTGTACCACTTCCAGGCCGCCGGGCCGTTTGAGCCGCACAAGGGGCACCGCTTCGATCCACGCGCCCGCTTGATCGACCCCTACGCCAGCGCCCTGGCCGGCACCTACCTGCGCGGCGACGACGGCGTGGTCCGCCCGCCGAAGTGTGTGGTGGTCGACGAGCACTTCGATTGGCAGGGGGACCGGCACCTGCGGCAACCGCTCTCCGAGACAATCATCTATGAGATGCACGTACGCGGCTTTACGCGCAGCAGCTCGGGGGGCGGCGATCACCCCGGCACCTACCTGGGGGTGATCGATAAGATCCCCTACCTCAAGAGCCTGGGGGTGACGGCCGTTGAGCTGATGCCGGTGCACGAGTTCCCCACCGAGGAGAGCGACGGCGCCAAGCACGGCCTGGCCAACTACTGGGGCTACGACCCCATGGCCTTCTTCGCCCCGCACCGCGGCTACATGCACGGCGCCAAGCCGGGCGACCAGGTGCGGCAGTTCAAGGAGATGGTCCGCGCGCTGCACGCCGCGGGCATCGAGGTGATCCTGGACGTCGTGTTCAACCACACGGCCGAGGGGAACGAACGCGGCCCCACCTTCAGCTTCAAGGGGCTGGAGAACAGCGTCTACTACATGCTCAACGGGGGCGGGGAGTACAAGAACTACTCCGGCTGCGGCAACACCGTCAACAGCAACCACCCGATCGTGCGGGAGATGATTTTCCATTGCCTCCGGCACTGGGTCTACAACTACCACATCGACGGCTTCCGCTTCGACCTGGCGTCGATCCTTTCGCGCGACCGCAACGGCGACCTCTGCGCCAACCCACCCTTGGTGGAGTACATCGCGGAAGACCCGATGCTGGCCGACACGAAGATTATTGCCGAAGCGTGGGACGCCGCCGGGGCGTACCAGGTAGGCAGTTTCGCCAGCGAGCGTTGGGCGGAGTGGAACGGCGCCTACCGAGACAACATCCGCCGTTACTGGCGGGGCGATGTCGGCATGACCGGGCCGATGGCCACACGGCTGGCGGGCTCCAGCGACTTGTACCAGCCCAGCGGCAAGAACCCGTACCACAGCATCAACTTTATCACCTCGCACGACGGCTACTCGTTGGCCGACCTCACGGCGTACGAGCGTAAGCACAACCTGGCCAACGGCGAGGACAACCGCGACGGCGACAACAACAACTACTCGTCCAACTACGGGGTCGAGGGCCCCACGCGGCGGCTGCCGATCATGACGCTCCGCCGCCGGCAGGCCAAGAACATGCTGGCGACCCTGCTGCTGAGCCAGGGGACCCCCATGATCACCTCCGGCGACGAGGTGCTCCGCACCCAGCGGGGCAACAACAACGCCTATTGCCAAGACAACCCGGTGAGCTGGTTCGACTGGAAGCAGGTCGAGAAGAACCCAGACATGATGCGGTTCGTGCAGGCGCTGATCGCGTTCCGCCTCCGCCAGCCGGTGGTCCGCCGGCAGACCTTCCTCACCGGCATGCCCCACAAATCGGGCGAGCTGGCCGACGTGAGCTGGTTCGGCGCCGACGGCAAGCCGGTCGACTGGAGCCAGACGTTCCACAGCCTGACCTGCGTGTTGGGCGACGGAGGGTTGGACGACCCCGCGGCCCGGCCGGTAATGATCATGATCCATTCCGGCGGGAGCCCCCAAGATTTCATGACGCCGATCACCGTCCGCGACCTCCGCTGGCGGCTCTTTATCGACACCGCGGCAGAGCCCCCGAAGGAGGTTTACCCAGACGCGGACGGGCCGCTGCTGGCGACCTCCGAACACGTGCGGCTGAACCACCACACGCTTCGGTGCTACGTGGTGGAGTAGGCGCGGGCCCGGAGCGATTTGTGCCGGGGGCGTCCCCGCCCCCGGCGCGGCTTGTTGCGGCTGAACTTCTCGGCGAAACTATCGGGCATGACCCAAACCCACCCTCCCATCGCCGTGATCGGCATCGGCGACGACGGCCTCGACGCCGCCCCCGCCGCGGTCCGTCAGCGTATCGAGTCCGCCGACGTGGTGCTCGGCCCCGAGCGGGCGCTCAGGCTGCTGCCCGCTTCTATCGGCGCGAAGCGGATCGCCCTCAGCGGCGACCTGGAGCAGCTTGCCGCCCAGTTGGAGACCGTCGGCGACCGCCGGGCGGCGTTGCTGGTGTTCGGCGACCCGATGTTTTATGGGCTGGCGCGTTACGTCACCGAGCGGCTCGGCAAGGAGCGGTTCGAGGTCATCCCGCACGTCAGCAGCATGCAGTTGGCGTTTGCGCGGGTGATGGAGGGCTGGGACGAGGCCTACCTGACCAACGTGGCCAACCACCGCCTAGAAACCGTGGTCGAGAAGATCCGCACCGCCGATCGCGTAGGGCTGTTCACCAGCGAAGAGGTGGGCCCCGCGCAGGTCGCCCAGGCGCTGCTCGACCGCCGCATCGACTACTTCAACGCCTACGTGTGCGAGAACCTGGGCGCCCGTGACGAACGCGTGACCCGCGGCTCGCTGGCGGAGATTGCTGCGCAGGACTTCTCTTCGTTGAACGTGATGATTCTGGTCCGGCACCCGGACGTCCCCGACCGGCCCCGCGAGTCGGTCGGTCAGCGGGTGTTCGGAAACCCCGACGAGGCGTTCGCCCAGGCGCAGCCCAAGCTGGGCCTGCTGACGTCGGCCGAGGTGCGGTGCCTGGCGCTGGCGCAGCTCGATATCGGCCCGGAGAGCGTGGTGTGGGACGTCGGCGCCGGCAGCGGCTCGGTCAGCATCGAGGCGGCCCAACTGGCGACCCGCGGCGCCGTGTACGCGATCGAGCAAGACCCAGAAGACCACGGGCTGATCCGCGAGAACGCCGAGAGGTTTGGCGTGCGGAACATCTCGCCCGTGCTGGGGACCGCGCCCGATTGCTGGAGCGGCCTGCCCGACCCCGACTGCGTGTTCATCGCCGGCGGGGGCCGCGAGGTGGCCCGCCTCAGCACCGACGCCTACGCCCGGTTGCGTAGCGGGGGGCGATTGGTTTGCAACGTGATCAGCATCGACAACCTGGCCGAGCTGCGGCAGGCGATGCTGGCCGAAAACCCCGACGTACGCGTCTGGATGGTGAACATCGCCCGCGGCGCCGACCAGCTCGGGCGGCTGAGCTTCGAGTCGCTCAAGCCGAGCTTCTTGCTGGCGGTGGTGAAGGCGTAGCCCCTCGCGATCCGTTTAGGCCCGCAACGGAGCGGTAAACCTCGGCCATCGCGTCGGCCGTCGCCTGCCAGCGGAACCGCTGGGCGTTCTTCTGGCACGCTTCTACGACCAAAGGCCGGTCCTCGATCTGACAAACTTGCTGAATCGCTCGGCAAAGCGAGTCGGTGAAATGCGGGTCGAAGTAGTAGGCGCCGCTTCCGCAGACTTCACGGAAGACCGGGAGGTCGCTCACCACCGGAATCGTCCCCAAAGATTGCGCCTCTACGGCGGGTAGTCCGAACCCTTCATTGAGGCTCGGGAACACAAAGCAGGTCGAGCGGCGGTACAACGTGGCGAGCATCGCGTCGTCTACTCGACCCTCGTGTTCGAATCTCCGCCGCACGCCCCGGCATTCCAATAGTCGCGATTCGGCCTCACTGAACGGGGCGCCAACGACTTTGACGCGCAAATACTCCGGCCACTGCGTCGACGCCACGGCGTCAACCAAGATCGAAAAATTCTTGTAGCCGTAGCGGTCGCCGACGAAGAGGGCAAACGGTTCGCGCACCGGAGACGGTTCTGCGGGGGGAACGATGTGTTCGGCGCCCAGGGTGGCGACGGAGACGGGGCAGGACAGGTCGGGGTAATACTGCAGTAGTTTTTGCTTTGTGTCATGCGATATCGTGGAGATCGCGGAGGCCTGAAGGATCGCGGCGCGTTTGTCCTGGGCGTGTTCCTCGAAGTTCCGGTTGGCGTAGAACAGCTCCTCGGCGATCAGGTCGTACACCGTGACCACGGACCGCGGACGAACCCGTGGATCGAACGTGAAATAAGTCGAGTGCCAGATGGCGTTCGGGTAGTGGTGGTCGATCCGCCGGATGATCTGGCGGCGACGCCAGCGTCGGTCGAAGCGGAGCTTGCTGCCGTGCGGGTAGCGGTGTCCCAACCGGAGCGTGCTCACCCCTGCTGGGAGCTCTTGCACGGCGTCTCCGGCCAACACCACGACAACGTCGAACCCGTCGCCCAGGCGAGACAAGGTCTCATAGAAGACCCGCCAGATGCCGATCTGGCTGCGGTTCTCGAACACCACGCCATCGACTAACACCGTTAGCCTGTCGCCGGAAGCCACACTCATGACGGGGGTCGCAGGTAGAGGTCTTCGGCAGCCGTTCGTTGCATTTTGCCTTGGGAGTCTAGTGAGGGCGCCGCGACGGGGTCAATGCAAGTTGCGCCATCCTTCAAGCGATGGGTGCCCTCACGCTCAGCGAAGCGCGCTGGATTATCGGAGCGCGAGTCGATCTCTCAGCCCCAACCAAAAGGCTTCGTACGCGGCGCCCACGTCGATCGCATCAAGCTCTGCCATCCGCCGCGCGCCGTTCTCGACACTGGCGACGCGAAACGCTGCATCGCTAGCCATCCTCGTCATCGCTTGTGCGATCGAGCCAATGTCTTGGGGATCGAACAAGAACCGCTCGTCGCCCAGGGTGTCTGGCAGCGAGGTTGTCCGTGCGCACACAACCGGCGCCCCGGCGCGCATCGCTTCGAGCACCGGGAAGCTGCCCGCTTCGTACAGCGTAGGGACCACGGTCGCTGTGCAGTGGCGATACAGCCAGGCCAGCTCCCCTTCGTCCACTAGGCCCGTGAACGACACCCGGTCGCGGACCGGAGAGCGAGCCAGCCGGGCTTCGATCTCCGGGAAGTGGTCCGCGTTCTTCACACCCGTACAGACGAGGCGTAGCGACCGCTCGGACTTCCGGCAGACGCGCTCGAACGCCTCGATCAGCCGCAGGTGGTTCTTGTGGGGCCACGTCTGTGCCGGGTACAAGAAGAAGCCTTCCCGTGTGCCGTACTTGGCCTGCATCTCGGCTTCGTCCGCGGGCTTTGCGCAGCTCAAGCCGATTTGCGCGTAGGGAAGCGGAAGCACCACCACCCGGCTCGGGTCGCATCCGAACAGGCGGATCAGGTCCTGGCGGATGTGTTCGAACGACACGACAACCGCGGCCGCGTTGCGGGTAGCGGTAAGGTTGAATTGTGCGCGATGCAGGCGGTCTGCTGGCGAAAAGAACTCCGGGAAGTGCAGTTCCTGCACGTCGTGCATCGTCACCACGAAGGGAACCCCCGGGTTCTCTTCGGGCGAGTGTTGGATTGGAAAGTGGAGCAGATCGAGCCGGTGGGCACGCGCCGCGCGATGAATCGGGCCGCCAGCGGGCTCGCGCCACGGGTCGGCCGATCGGCGCCGCACCAGTTGTTCGACGGCGCGGAACGCCCGCCCACGGACGCTGTTCCAGCTACGCCGCGGCCCGCGATTTGATCCGAGGTAAGTCACGCGCGCCGGTTCGACCCCATCCGGCAGCGCGCCGCGGTTGCAGAGCACTCGCACGTCGACGGCGCTGTTGAAGCGGTGGGCAGAAAGGGCCCGCGCAACCCGCTGGGCATAGGGGCCAACGCCCCCCTTGAGCACCGAGACGTCGCCGAGGTAGAAGCCGATCCTCAGCGTCATGCCACTGCGCCCGGGGGCGAAGCAAACGACTTGCACAACACCGCTTGGCCGCCCATCTCCCGCATCGGCTGGAATCCCATGCGTGCGTACAAAGCCCGGGCGGCCGAGTTGTCGTGGTGCACCTTGAGTTGGACATCCGGGCAGCCCGCCAGCCGCGCAGTGGTAATCGCGTGCGTGATGCACAGGGCGGCCACGCCACAGCGGCGGCGCGTCGGGCTCACGAACACGCCGAACATGGGTGACGCGTACCCGTCGTCGAGCCCACGCAGCGTGTAGAGCGCCGCCAGGTCGGTAACGCCCTGTGCAGACACGCCTACCAGCAGGTCATCCCGCGCCGCCGCAAGCACGCTGCGCAGCGAGTCTTCATCGAACTCAAACGGGTGGAACAGCGTTCGATCGGCCGCAGACGCCAGGGCGAGCAGCGCGGCTAGCCGCGCGGAGTCTTCGACCCGCAGTCGGGTAAAGGTGAGCAAGCCATTCATTTCAGGCAGCGGCCCGCATCGGCGTCTCGCGACGCAGCACGCGGCCGATCTTGGCGATCTCCGTTTGGCTTAGCCCCGGGAAGCTCGGCAGGTTCACCCCTCGGCTCCCCAGGTCGTCCGCCACCGGCGTGCGGCGGTAGCTGCGGACGTACATCGGCATCGTGTGGACCGGGTAGAACAGCGGCCGCGTCTCTACACCGGCTGCGCGTAGGTTGGCGCGGAGGGCGTTGCGGTCGCCGGCGCGATCGACCAGCAGGCTCACCATCCAGTGCGAATGGACGGCGCCCGCGGGTTCCGCCTGGAATTCATACCGGTCCGCCAGCAGCCGGCGGTACTCGGCCGCCACGGCGGCCTTGCGGGCCAGCGTCTCTTCGATGCGCTCAAGCTGCGCGCACCCGATCGCGGCGCAGATGTTGGTCATCCGGTAGTTGTAGCCGACCACGTCGTGCCAGTATTCGCGTGCGTGGGCGAGCCCCTGGCCTTTCAGGTGGCGGCACCGCTCGGCGAGGTTGGGGCTGTTGGTGACGACCATCCCCCCCTCGCCCGTGGTGATGGTCTTGTTGCCGTAGAAGCTAAAGATCGCCAGATCGCCAAACGTGCCGACGTGCCGGTCGTTTACCTTTGTGCCGATCGCCTCTGCGCAGTCTTCCACCACCAGCAGGCCGTGCTGCTGGGCGATCCCCATCAGCGCCGTCATGTCGCAGGGGCAGCCGTACAGGTGCACGGGCATGATGGCGCGCGTACGTGTGGTGATCACCCGCCGCACGTCGTCGGGGTCCATCGCCCATGTGCCGGGGAGCGAGTCGACAAACACGGGCGTGGCGCCGGTGTAAGCGACCGCGTTTGCGGACGCCACGTAGGTGAGCGTGGGGACGATCACCTCGTCGCCCGGCCCGATCCCTAGCGCCAGCAGCGCCAGGTGCAGGGCGGTGGTGCCGTTCGACACGCTCACGCCGTGCTCGCAGCCGACGTAGGCGGCGAACTCTTGCTCGAAGCGGTCGACAAACTCGCCCCGCGCAGAGACCCAGCCCGTGTCGAGGCAGCGGTTCACGTACTCTTTTTCCCGCTCGCCGATCTCCGGCTCGTAGACCGGCGTGGTGATGGGGCCTTCCATGGCTACAACGCGAGGGCTTCGCGCACCGAGATTGTTTGCGATGTTTCTACGTTTACCACCGGCATGTCGGCGATCAGCTCGAGGCATTCGTCCGCACGACGCAACAGCATCTGCCCGTCGGCGCCGCGGGCCTCGCGGAACCGTGAGGGGACGTGCGCCTCGGCCGGCGATAGCGTCGGCAGCGGCACGCCCAGCGACGGGTGGACGAAGTAGGCGTTGTTGCCGGCCGAGTTGCTGCCGACCAGCCGCAGGCCGCGCTCGGCCGCCAAGCGGGTGAGCGCCGCTAGCGACGCCCCGGCGTACAGGCCGCTGTAGTGGGCGTCGAGCCGACGGAATGCGGGGTCGTACGGCACCGTGATGGGCGCTGTGGGGCCGAAAGCCGAGATGTACTCGCACACCAGGATGAGCGGCTCGACGGCGGTGAGCGCTTTGAGCACCCAGTAGTCGGCGCCGTCGATGTCGACGCTCAGCAGCCCGAGCCGGCCTGTGTAGCCGTGCTCTTCGAACAGCGGCCCGATGCTCTCGGCCGTCACAAAGGCCGCAACGGCGGTCAGGTCGTACCGCCAAAAATCTTTGCGGCCACGGATTGTATCGATGTGCGCCTGCGAGCCGTCGATCACCAGCCCGGACCAATTGTCACGGGTCATCAACAACCGCGTGTTCGACTCGCTGTAGTCCTCGACCCCAAACTCCGCAAAGCGTCGGCACTCGGCCGGCACGAACGAGGTCAGGTAGGCGATGATGCCGTCGTCGCCGAACTGCGAGAAGACGCGGTGTTCGAAACCCTGAAGGCCGAGAGACGGGTCCGTCTTGGTCGACGCGAGCAGCCGAGACAGCAGCACGCCGTTGATTTCTTCTTGTGAAACCGCTCCCAGGGCCGTGGGACCAGGGCCGGGCGACCCCTGCCGTGGGCGGGCAGAGCGGAAGACGCGGGAGACGGAGCTCATGCTGGCGCGGATTAGGGATGCACGGGGCGGGGCAAGTAGGAAGGTGGTCTAACGGAACAGGCGCGGTGGGGTCAAGGTTTGTTCCGAGTGACCGCAAGCGGGTCTGGCCCCTAGCGTTCAATAGCTGCCGACCTACGGTCGGCGCGCCCGACAAAAGTTTCAACGCGCGCCGACCGTAGGTCGGCAGCTATTGGGCGCTAGGTTGGGCTATTTCTGCGAGCACAATCTCTTTCAATCCCTCGGCAAACGTGCGCCGGGGGCGCCACCCGAGCTGCGTGCTAGCTTTGCTAGAATCGACCGCATAGCGGCGGTCGTGCCCGGGGCGATCGGCGACAAACGCGATCTGCTGGCGCGTGCTCGCGCCGGCGCTGCGGGGCCGCAGCCGGTCGACGGCGTCGCAGACCTCGTCCACTACTTCCAGGTTCGTCAGCTCGCACCCGGCGCCGATGTTGTAGTGCTCTCCCGGCCCGCCTTGCTCGAGCGCCTGCCAGATCGCCTCGCAGTGGTCGTCGACGTGCAGCCAGTCGCGGACCTGCCGCCCGTCGCCATAGATCGGCAGCGGCCCGCCCGCCAGCGCCTGGCAGATCATTTTCGGGATGAGCTTCTCCGGGTGCTGGCCGACGCCGTAGTTGTTCGACCCGTGCGTCGTGACGGTCGGCAGCCCGTACGTCTGATGGTACGCACGCACCAAGCAGTCCCCTGCGGCCTTCGAGGCGGCGTACGGCGAGTTGGGCCGGTAGGGGGAGTCTTCGGTGAACCGGCCCGGCGGATCGATCGAGCCATACACTTCGTCGGTCGACACCTGCACGAAGCGGAACCGGCGTTGGCCCTCGGCGTCCAGGCGCCGGAAGTGGTCGAGGGCGCTCTTGAGCAGGACGTGGACCCCCACGATGTTCGTGTGGACGAAGGGGTCGGGCCCCACGATCGAGCGGTCGACGTGCGACTCGGCCGCCAGGTTAACGATCGCCGTCGGCCGGAACTCGTCGATGAGCCGCGAGACAAGCACGCCGTCGGCGATGTCGCCTTCTACCAGGCGGCAGTCGGCGGCGGGTTCGCGCCGCGCTGCGTACGTCATCAGGTCCAGGTTCAGCACGCGTGCGCCGCGCTCCGCCAACGCCCGGCGCACCAGCGCCCGGCCGACGAACCCGCAGCCCCCCGTCACCAGCAGGCGGGGGCCGCCGCTAACCCCGTCGCGAACGCCCGCCATCGCCGGCCCCCTCCACCCGCGCGAACACCATCCGCCCGGCGCTGGTCTGCAGCACGCTGGTCACCTGCGCCGCGATCGGCTCGCCGACGTGGTCGCGGCCCCCCTCCACAACCACCATGGTGCCGTCGTCGAGGTAGCCGACACCCTGGCCCGATTCTTCGCCCGGCTTGATGATCCGCACCTCGATTTTCTCGCCCGGCAGGAACACAGGCTTCAGCGCGTTGGCGATGTCGTTGAGGTTCACGACGCCGACGTTCTGCAGCCGGGCGACCTTGTTCAGGTTGTAGTCTCCCGTGACCACCTTGCCGTCGAGGTGTTTGGCCAGCAGCACCAGCTTCTGGTCGACCTGCTGGTTCTCAAACTCGGGGAGCTCGCGGTCGAAGATCTGCAGGTCGACGTGCGCGTCGGCCCGCAGCCGATTGAGCACATCGAGCCCGCGGCGGCCGCGGTTGCGGCGCAGTTTGTCGCTCGAGTCGGCGATGTTCTGCAGCTCGGCGATCACGAACTGCGGCATGATCAGCGGGCTATCGATCACCCGCGTCTCCACGAAATCGGCGATCCGCCCGTCGATCACCACGCTGGTGTCGAGCACCAGGGGACGCAGCCCCTTCACCTGCTTGGCGAACTCGACGTACGGGATGATGAAGCGGAAGTCGTCGCGCGTCTGCATCAGCACCGCGATGCACAGATAGCACAGAACCATCCCCAACAGCAGCGGCGTCCAGACCGCCACCGGCGAGTCCCCCTTGGGCAGCACGGGGCTCAGGGCCAGCTTGATGACGTACGTAAGAAACAGCCCGATAATCAGCCCGACGTAGACGCTGGTGATCACGTCGAGCTGTTTGCGCTTCACCAGCACGTCGGCCGTGATCGTGCCGACCGCGAGCGCCATGACCCCCAAGAAGGCCGCCCAGGGGATCCAGGCCGGCTCCTTCGGGAGCGCCTCGGACTGGATAAGCTGCACCCCGAGGCCGGCGGCCACCATCAGGAAGACGAGCCTTACGATAATCAGCGCCATGGCAGCTGGGCGGGGTCGCGGTCGGGGATGAAGGATAATTGTCCTAGCTTACCCAGAACCGAGCCGCCGCGTCGAAACTCCTCGTCGGACGCGCCCAGGGGGGCGTCCCGAGCCGGAGATTTACATCGGCGCCGTGGGCAGGTCGCGGCGGTAGGGGGGCTCGCGTCGCTGCGGAGCGGTGTCACCCGTTTCTTCTTCCCACAGCTCGCGGTCGGCGTCGCTGGCGTAGTACCGCAGCCAATCGGAGGGGTCGCTGTCGGCGCCGGAGCAGTCCCAATGCAGGTAGGCCCCGCCGCGTTCTAGTTTCTTCTCGTACGAGGGGAGGATGTCGCGGATCACCAGGGCGTACAGCTCGCGGTCGGTGAGGTGGTCGGTGAAGTCGAGCACCACCCGCTTCTGGAACAGCCGCTCTACGACCTCCAGCAGGATGTTATGAAGCTGGTTGGGGCCAAGCCGGCGCGGATCGGGGGGGTCCAGCGGTGGGTCGAACCACGCCCGGATCGGCTCCATCGGAGCCCGTTCCCACTCAAGAATCGATTCCAGAAAGTCGTTCTCCACAGCGGTTGGCATCCGCTGGGTATCGACCCATGCGATCGACTCGTCTAACAGCGGCTCCAGCTCGTCCCGTAACCGCGCATTGCGCAGCAACTGATCGACCTGCTCCGTCTTTGTAGGCTTCGGCAGATACATCGCGACAGCGAGGCTCGTGGAGGAAGGTCGGGGCGTCAGCGGTGTGGCGTTTTCGCACGCCATGTTTCGACTTTACCAACGCCACGCCTAAGCCGAAAGCGATTGAGAGGGGTTCTTGCCGTATCCCAGAAGATGCTTGAATGCGCGACCGGAACGAGCGGTAAGGTCGTGCCGTTGGGTCCGCGTAACCGGCAAAGTCGCTGCCAGCAACGCTGCCGCCCCGGCTGGACGATGGGGCTAGGCCACCGGCCTGCCCATGGCGGCCATCAGACGCTTCATGTCCTCCCACGTGTCGGCCTTGGCGGCCGGATTCCGCAGCAGGTAGGCCGGGTGGTACGTGCACGCCACCTTCACGCCCCGCCAGTCGTGCATTTGGCCCCGCAGCCGCCCGATGGTGGTGGTGGTCTCCAGCAGGTTCTGGGCGGCCACGGCGCCCAGGCAGCAGACAAACTCCGGACGGATCAGGTCGAACTGTCCCAACAGGAAGGGGCGGCAATTGTGAGACTCCTCGGGGAGCGGGTTGCGATTCCCTGGGGGCCGGCACTTTAGCACGTTGAGGATGTACACCTCGTCCCGCGTCATCCCGCAGGCCTCAATGATCTTCGTCAGAAGTTGCCCGGCCTTGCCTACAAACGGCTCGCCGGTGCGGTCCTCGTCGGCCCCCGGCGCTTCGCCCAGGAAGCACAGCCTTGCTTCTGGATTACCGACCCCAAACACCGTCTGCGTGCGTGTGCGGGCCAGCTCGCCGCACCGCGTGCAGCCGCTCACCTGGGCCTGCAGGACCGACAGCGAAGCCGCGTCGGCCGGCGCCACGCTGTCGCCACCAGTCGCCGCGGCCTCCGGCCGGGGCTCGGTTTGTGCCGGGGAGGCCGCCCGGGCGGCGGTGTACTCTGCGGCGGGCCGCGGCGTAGGGGCCGCTAACGGGGGCGCCTGGGCCGCGGCGGGGGGCCTTGGCACGTGGCTCACACCGGCCGCTAGGAGGTCTTCCAGGCGTTGTACGAGCGCGCGAGGCATGAAACACCGGGCGATGATCGTGTCACTGAGCCGAACCCGCCGCCCGGCCCCTTCGCCGGTTTTAGGCTCCCAACCGCGCAGCGGCTACTCCCCCAGCGTCGCCGGAAGTAAGATGGTCCCTGGGCGAGCGAGCGGCACGAACGCTTGGGCCGCTTCCCCCCGCCCCGGGCCGCAAGGTCCAAACCCCAGCCCCGGGCCGCCAGGCCCAAACCCAGCCCCGGGCCGCAAGGCCCAACCCCCGCGGCGCCGCCGCCATCCCCGGGCCGCAAGGCCCAGGCCCCCCCATGGGTATCCCTCAGGTTGCTATCGTCGGTCGCCCCAACGTGGGCAAGAGCAGCCTGCTCAACTGGCTGGCGGGGCGGCGTATCTCCGTAGTCGACAACAACCCAGGGATTACGCGCGATCGGATCGTCTACCTGATGGAGCACGACGATCGCTTTTTTGAGCTAGTCGATACCGGCGGCATGGGCCATATCGACACAGACAACCTCACCGACGACATCGAGAACCAGATCACCCAGGCGATCGACGTCGCGTCGCTGATCGTGTTCGTGGTCGACACCCGTTCCGGGGTGTTGCCGCTTGATCAAGAGGTGGCGCGGCGCCTGCGCTACCTCAAGACCCCCATCCTTTGCGTCGCCAACAAGACAGACGACGAAACCTTCGACGCCGCCGCCGAAGAGTTCTTCCGCCTCGGCCACGGCCGGCCGATCAAGGTCAGCACGCTGCAGAACCGCAACCGATCGGTGCTGCTCAACCGCATCCTCGCCCAGCTTCCCGCCGCCGACGCAGAGGGGGGCGAGACCGACGACCCAGAGATGAAGGTCGCTATCGTCGGCCGCCGGAACGTCGGCAAGAGCACCTTCGTCAACTCGCTGGTGCAGGCCGAACGGATGATCGTCAGCGAGATCCCGGGCACCACCCGCGACAGTGTCGACGTGCGTTTCGAACTCGATGACAAGGCGTTCGTCGCCATCGACACCCCCGGCATCCGCCGCGCCCAGAGCCGCGACAACATCGACTTCTACGGCTTCCACCGCGCCCAGCGCAGCATCCGCCGCGCAGACGTGTCGCTGCTGTTCCTCGACTGCACGGAACGCGTCAGCAAGCTCGACAAGCAGCTAGCCGACTACATCTCGCAGGAGTACAAGCCCTGCATCTTCGTGGTGAACAAGTGGGATCAGCTCGCCGGCACGATGCCGACCGAGAAGTGGGTAAACTATATCTCCGACACATTCCGCACCATGCGGTACGCCCCGATCGCGTTCATCACCGGCCAGACCGGCAAGAACGTCAAGGCGCTGCTCAACCACGCCCAGATGCTGTTCAAGCAGTCCCGCTCGCGGGTGGGCACGGGCCAGCTAAACCGCATGCTGCGTGCGGCCATCGAAGAGAAGGCGCCGCCGATCTACCAGAACCGCCGCCCCAAGATCTACTACGCCACCCAGGTGGGCGTGCAACCCCCCACGATCGTGCTGTTCTGCAGCCAGCCCGCCGCGCTCACGCCGCAGTACCAGCGCTTCCTGCTGAACCGCTTCCGCGACGAGCTGCCCTTCCCAGAAACGCCGATCAAGCTCTACCTGCGCAAACGCGAAGCCAGCGACCCCCGGGACGAGATCGATTCGCAGCTTGAGGCGCGACCGAATTAGGGACGCGCCCCTCTGACCCGTTTCTTTGAACGCGGGCAGCCTAGAGTCAGGCCGCCCCCGGCGCCACGCCGCGGAAACGTGCGACAGCAGCCAGTCGCAGTCCGCCGAGAGCCAGCGCCAGCAGGACGAGTGAGCCCGGCTCAGGAACAGCCGCCGATGCCAGGGCGGCGGCGGCGCTTCCGGGAACAGACTGCCCCAAGTGGTCGCGCCAGACCGTGTAGTCCGCGGAGTTGACGACCCCGTCGCCGTTGCCATCGGCCAGGTAGGAACTTGTGCCGAAGTCGCGTTTCCAGAGCAGGTAATCCGCCTGATCGACCATCCCGTTTCCATCAAAGTCCCCAGGGATCAGGCCGGGCGCCGCGGTGAGCACCCGCAACTCAAAGAAGTCGCTGGCGGTCGCCGTCATGCTCACGGTGAGCGTCCGCAGATCGGAGGAGAGAGAAATCGTCGCCAGGTCGTCGATCGCGAGCCCCTTCCCGGAGAGGCTGTAGCGGCCAATAGCCCCCAGTACTTTGTCGGTGGCGGTCAGCGAAGCGTCAGACACCAAGAGCCCGAGCACAGGCGCGGCGAACGTGAAGGAGCCTTCGACGACTCCGGTTGCAGCGCTCGCCAGTGCGTCAAAGTGGATCAAGTAGCTGGAAACCTTCTGTCCCTGCGATAGATTGCCGCCGGGGAGTGCGGTTCCATTGATCGCGTAAGAGCCGCCCGCCGTGGGCTTTAGGTCGACCGCCAAAGTAGTCTTCAGCGTATCGAGCCGCTCGTGCAGCACAGTCATGCTGCCGCCGGTCTCAAAAACGTCGCGTGACACGTCGGAGGGCCGTTCGGTAGCCAGAAACGCGTTCCCCCCTGCCGCTAGAACGCCCCACCCAACCGGCGCCAGGCGGAGGTTGTATTCGCCGCGGACCTCGGCGTCGGAGAGGGCGTAATTGCGGAAGTGGATCTGGCTGAGGTCCGCCGAAAGCCCGCCGCCAGAGAACGGCCGCGTGCCGGCGGGCCCGCTGTTGCCGCCTAGATTGGCAGCGGCCACCTTGCCGATGGTGGCTAGCGCGTCCCCCTGGTTAATGTAGCCGTCCCAGTCGATGCTGCCGGCGGCGCCGAGCACGCCGTTCGTCCGACCGAGGAGTGCACCGTTGACGTACACAGCGGTGTAGCGGTCCGTTGGCGAGTCGTTGATCACACCGACAATATGGATAAACTCGCTCGTTGGATTGACGAACTGGTCGAGCGCCACGGTCGTGGTGAGCGATTGTCCGTCGTCTCCCAGGGCGCGGAAGCGCAGGTCGTTGAATCGTCCGTTCGCGTCGGCATCGCCGACCGTTAGAGACAGCCCTTCAGTGGTATGGCCTGATTCGAACAGCGTTTGCTCTGCCGCCAAGTCCTTAAACTTCACCCACAGTTCGAAGGTCGCAGAACGGTCGTGATCGATTTTGGATGCGGGGAGCAGGTTGCCCACGAAGGAGTCCCCGGAGTCTCCAACGTGGAACGACGCCGTGACCATTAGGTTGTTCGGCGTGAAGCGAAAAGCCTGCGAACCTAGCCCTGGTTGGTGCGGTTGGGATTCCAGTGCAACGCGGGGAGTGTTGGCGCCTGACCACCCGGCGGTCACCCAGTGTTCTCGCTGGTAATCGTCAACGTTGGTCTGGGATCGCCAACGCGTGATCTCCGGGGGCGCACCCCAAAGCGTGGTGTTGTTGCCGGGGTGGTCCGCGTTCCAATCTAGATGGATCGGAACGCTCACGTCGTAGGCTAGTATCGCGTCGGTTGACTGCAGCCAGTTCCGGAGCAATCCTAGCATTTCGTCCCGCTTTTGAGGCAGTTGGTTGGCTAGGTTAAGAGGACTGTTAAGTTGGTTCGATTCCGTGAGGCTTTGTGCAAGGTCAAATAAGTACACTTTGTCCGGCAGTCCGCGTCCGCCGTACTCCAAAATCAACTTGTAGTCGCCTAAGCGAACGGCCGAGCTCGGAACGCTGCGGTTCGGCAGCGTTGCGTCGTTGTAGTGTGGCGAGTGGAAAAACAAGGCTCCCTTATCGGCATATTGTCTCTCGAGAAAGTCTTGGCCCGCTGGAAGTTCGCCTGAGGTGGTGCGGAATTGACGGACAGGTGAGGAGCTTAATTGGCCGGCCGTTTGATGTTCTCGAATTGGTGGGGAGAGAGGTAGCTGAGAGCGGAGTGCTTTCTTTCGAGGTTGTAGTAGGCGACGTAGCTGGCGATCTCGCCACGCGCCTCGGCATGGTCTTGGTACTCGGTCATTTCGAGTTCGGTCTTGAAGGTCCCGAAGCAAGATTCCATGAAGGCGTTGTCGTAGCAGTCTCCGGCGCGGCTCATGCTCTGACGCATCTCGGCGCGTCGCAGCACGGCCCGGTACTCGGCGCCCGCGTACTGGCCGCCCCGATCGGTGTGGTGGATCAGCCCAGCGCCCGGGCCACGTGAGCGGATCGCGGCGGTAAGCGCCGCCAGCACGAGTTGTTCGGTCATGTCTTGGCCGAGCTCCCAGCCGACGATGCGCCGCGAAAAACGGTCCATCAGTGTCGCCAGGTAGCTGAACACCCCGCCGACGATCGGCACGTAGGTAATATCTCCCACCCATAGTTGGTTGATGCTCGTTGGCTGCTCGGCCTCCAAGAGTAGGTTGGGGCTGTAGCCCAAGCGGTGGCGGCTCTCGGTGGTGCGGGGCTTGTAGGACTTCGGCTGGATTGCCCGCAGGCCCTGCATCTCCAGTAGCTTCGCGACGCGACGCCGGCCGCACGCGTGGCCCATGTCGCTGAGCTCCGCGGCGATCCGACGCGCCCCGTAGCGGCGGCTGTGCTTCTGGAAGACCGTACGCACCAAGGGCAGCAGTTCCGAGTCCTGCTCGTCACGTGTTGTCGGCTCGGCCCGACGCCAAGCGTAGTACGCGCTGCGGCTCACGCCCAAGATGCCGCAGGCCTCCTGCACCGACGCGGCGTTGATAGCGACGATCGCTTCCATGGCGGCGTAGACCTCCGTTACTCGTTGCGGCCGAAAATAATCAACGCTTTTTTTAGCACGTCCCGCTCACGCTCGACCCGACGCAGCTCGACCTCCAGCTCATGGACACGCGTCTCCAAGGCGCCCGCCACAGGCCCGCTCTCGGCGAGCAGCTCACGCTTCCAGCGGTACAGCACGTTGGCGTGCGACACCCCCAGACGCTCGGCTACTGAACTAGCCTTGTGACCGTCCAGCAGCATCTGCACCGCTTCCTGCTTGAACTCTGGAGTGAATACGCGGCGTCCCGACTTTGCGGGCTGTGGCTTCTTGCGTGGCATGGCGGCAATCCTTTCGCCGGCCATTCTAAGCTCCTCACCTGTCCGTCAATTCCGCACCACCTCAGCCGTTGTTGAATAGCACCGGGGTCAAACTGGCTCCCTCGACACCAAGTGGGAGAGAAGTGTTTCCCGCTAGTTCGCTTATTGTGGAGTAGAGGTCGGCGGTGGAGGTGGGCACATGGCTCACCGTACCAGGCGAGATCCCCGGTCCGCGGATAATGAGCGGTACGCGTATTCCGCCCTCCCACAGATTGTTCTTTCCGCTGTAGAGCGGTGAATTGTTTGAAATGCCCGCCGAGGCGCCATTGTCTGACGCGTAAATAACATACGTGTTGTCGGCGATGCCGAGTTGATCGATGCGGCTCAGCAGAGTGCCGATGCTCGTGTCCAGGTCCTCGGTGAACGCAGCGTACACCGGGTCTGTGTGGATCTGACCGGGCGGCAGGGCCTGGTACTTCGCGATCGTGGCTGGGTTGGCAACGATCGGAGCGTGCACCGCGAACTGGTCGAGCTGAATGAAGAATGGCTTATTGGCGACCACGCTTTCGGACATGTAGTCAGCCGCGATGTTCGCCCAGCCGAAGGCGCCGGCGGGGTCTTCTGGAGTCCACGCGCTCCCGGAATTGTTCTTAGCGAATCCTAGCTGAGTCGCCCCCGGGTAGACGTGCCATTTCCCCACGTGGGCGGTGTAGTAGTTCGGGTCTGCCGCCCGCACCTGCTTTGGCAGTGTTGGCTGGCTCACCTCAAGTCCAGCCCAGGGTTCAGGGGTCAATGCGAAACCGTCGTGCGCCTCTCCCAGATACCCCGGCACCGTGATGGACGTCATCCGCACCTGAGCCGGGCTCCTACCAGTGAGCAGCGCCGCCCGAGTTGGCGAACAGAGTGCCGCTGCGGAGTAGGCGTCGCTGAAACGCATCCCCTGCGCCGCTAACGCTTCGAGGTTGGGTGTTTGATAGTAGTCGCTCTTTGAGAGTGGGTTATTGGGGTCCATCCTTACCGACGTGCCGTTCCACGACTGGTCGTCGACCAAGATCAGCAAGATATTCGGCGCGCCTACTGCCGATGCGCTTCCCAAGTAGGAGAAGAGAGAGCCGAGAAAGAAGGCCGTCCAGCCGAGTGTCCGCATCGAAATATGTCCCGAAGAGACGGCAAGAATTAGTAAGAAGCACTATCCGCAACGGATACCAACTAACGCACTCGATGCGCACACCCCAACCGCCGGACTTTCCGCGAGCAATCAGACAGCGGACGCAGAGTGCCGTGCGACTGGCGCCAAAAATAGAGATACTCCGCCACCGCGGCCCCAAATCGAGACTCGGGCGTGCCGGTGACTAAACCGCTGCTCGCCCCCCAGCTACTCTCTCCGTCGACTCTAACTAGCGTCGAGGAAATCCTCAAGCTTCCCGCACAAATTGTAATGCAGGGGGCTTGATGGGCGATGGCTTCGAGCAACGTCGACTTGGAGCGATTCTGACGCTTCTCAGGCGTCCCGAACAGGCGGAGGCATGCAGCGGCTTTCAACCGACGAGGCGCTGCCTGCCTACTGACGCGATGGCGAATCAGCGCTCGCGGCGGAAGCCATATCGCGGGCCCCGGCGTCGCGGGCCTTCTCCGGCTGATTTGCCAGAGCGACAATCACCCCCACAATCCAGGCGGCTAAAAAGCCGAAGACTTCGCCGTAATAGATGACTCCCCGCCACTTGTCTGCGGTTCGGCGGGTGGGCAGGTCGGGCCGTACCCCAGCAGCAATTCGCGTCATCGCTCGGCTCACAACAATGGGCTCCGTCCAGCGCTCGCCGCGGCTCCTTGCCGCCGACCACCGCGCTACCAACACGAATTACACCGGCAATTCTCATTCTTCGCAAGCCGGGTCCGCTTCGAATTGCCTTCGAACCCCGGGGGCGGGTTGCGGGAATGGATGAAAATGCTACCTTACGTAGCCCGGCTAAGCCCCAGTACTAAGGGCAGCGAGCCGGTTCGAGGGCGCGTAGCTCAGTTGGTTAGAGCGCTTGCTTGACATGCAAGAGGTCACAGATTCGAGTTCTGTCGTGCCCACTTAGCGTAAGTACTTAGGCGATCGAGAGTTCCGATACCTGTCCACAGTGGGCAGAGCTGCCTGTAAGCGAAATTCTAGGGTAATTCGTACCCTAGGAAGGAATCGCCATGGCACGCTCTCCCTCTGTCCCCGCGTATTCTCTCCATAAGCCCAGCGGCCGGGCCGTGGTCAAGGTCAAGCAGCGCAGCATCTACTTGGGCGAATACGGCTCTCCGGAGAGCCGCCAAGCCTATGCCCGGATCGCGGCCGATCTGATGGCAGGCTGCGAGCCAACGCCGCCTCAGCAGCCCGGCGGGACTCTCCCGGTCCGCGCGGTGACCATCGGCGAAGTCGTCAATGCGTACGCAAGGTACGCGTCTGGCTACTACCGCAAGAGCGGTAAGGCGACCAGCGAGATCGCAATCATCGACGCGGCACTACGGCATCTTGGTCCCTATCGCGACCTGCCCGCCGCCGCTTTCCGGGTGACCGACATGCGGGCCACTCAAGAGCGGATGGCGAGCGCCGGGCTCGCCCGACCGACCGTGAACAAGTACCAGAACCGCATCGTCCGCGTCTTCAAGTGGGCGGCGGTTGAAGAGCTTATCCCCGCAGCGGTCGCTCAGGCGCTCGTGCTGCTTCCCGGGCTGCGTCGCGGACGCACCACCGCATCCGAGCCCGCCCCAATACTCCCGGTGGACCAGGCCGTTGTTGACGCGACGCTTCTGGAACTGCTGCCGGCCGTTGCGACGATGGTGCGGCTCCAGTTGAAGACGGGCATGCGCCCCGGCGAGGTCGTGCTGCTCCGACCGTGCGACCTCGACCGCACCGGCGAGGTGTGGCTCTACCGACCCTCCACACACAAATGCGAGCACCACGGCACGGGGCGCATAGTCTTCTTGAACGCCGCCAGTCAGACGCTACTCACTCCGTACCTCTTTCGTACGCCGACGGAGTACTGCTTCCGCCCCGAGCGGTGGTCTCCGAAACCCGTGGCCCAACGCCGCTACGATACTGCAAGCTACGGGAGGTCGATTCGTCGCGCCGCCGAGCGTGCGGGCGTACCGCCATGGTTCCCGAATCAGCTGCGGCACGCATTCGCTACGCAGGTCCGCGCGGCCTTTGGGCTTGAGGCAGCGCAGGTGCTGCTGGGACACAGTCGGGCGGATGTCACCCAGCTCTATGCTGAAACTAATGCTGCTCTCGGGGCGGCCACTGTACGCGCGATTGAATGAGAGGGCGTCGACAATCGCACCTCCGCCTTGCATCCGGGGGGGGGGGGGGGTCGGGCTCGGTGCAATCGAGGATAGACTGATGCCTGAAGAGCGTTACCGCCCAGACGGAAAGCCACTCTTGCCTAACCAGTATGCGGGCGACCCCCAGTACTTGCGGCATGCAGCCTCGGGGGGGGACCTATCGGACGTGGAGATTGAGAATCCCTTTTCGTTCCCCGAAGCCCTAACGGACATTAACAATGAAATCGCAGATCTGCTTAGGCAGCTTAACCACCAAGAAATACCAGACGGCGAGACTCTAAGTGCCGCGCACTCCCAGCTGCAGGACCTACTGGGAGCAAAGAAGTCTCTTGATAATTGCACGAGACTAATGACGACAATTTGGGACGGCTCGCATCAGTCTGCAAAGGCGTTGGCCGAGTTGTGGAAGTGGTCTTTGGCTTTTGGCGCGACGTGCGAACGGGCGGAGTGGCGCCCTTCTCAGCCAATGCTCGTGACCGGGGCAACCACTTGTGATGCGCGAAGTAGTGGGGGCAGGGCCACCGCCAAGCTATACCCACAAGAGTGGCAACTTGTTGTCACTGAACGGAATCGCCGCGCCCGAACGTCGAACAAGAAAGCTGCAGCAATCGAAATAGCTTACGAGCTATCTACGGGTGATTTCACCGGCATCGATCGCAGCGTCAACCTGAGTGCGGAAACCATCCGCAATAAGCGTGTGCTACGCTAAGCGTTCTACTTTAGTTGTGCATTTTGCATAGCGTCCGCCACGGCGACGCTAGAAGCCCATCACACTTCTCGGGTTGGTAAATCCCACCCCCCGTAAGTGAGGCTTCCTAATGCTTCCTGTTTCTGCCGGCGACCAGCTTCTGCCCGTCGCAACCGCCATCGAGCGGGCGATCGGATACCGCCCCCACGGATCGACGTGCACGCGCTGGACGCGGCGCGGCGTGGGGGGGGCGAAATTGCCCGTCGCCTACGTCGGCGGCCGACCCAAAACTACCGTCGCAGCGGTGCTGGAGTTCGTCAACCGGCTTTCCACCGACGCGGACGCGAGCGCGTAGTTGTCCCTCGCCCCCGGCGCCGCTCGCGGCCCGCGGCATGGGGGCGTTCATTTCTCGGGTGGCGCTTGGTCCCGCCCCGGTACGTCACTGGGACGAGAAGCCTTCCCTTCAGCTTTCTTCAACCCTGCCCCCGCTGCACAGCACCGGGAGCGAATCAGGAACTTAATTATGAGCTCTGCGAACAAGTCCGACAGCCCCGCCCCGGAGGTCGCCACCTCCGTCACGGAAGGTGGCGACTCCACCACCACCTCCATCGTCACCGCCACGGCGACTTCCCCCGTCCTGAACCCCGGGTCCGTGCCCGAAGCCCTCGAACTTCCTGAGAAGGTGGACACCGCCGGCGCCGGGTTCCTCGAAACCCTGCGCCTCAGCCAAGACTTCACGCAGACCGGGGGGACGTACGAAATCTTGTCGAAGGTCCCGCTCCAGAAGCCGAACAAGCACTGGTTCGTCCGGGTCAACCCGGACCCTGCGTGGATGATGGAGGTGCTACTGTTCGAGGATGAATCCCTGGGCGAAAAGGCCTTGTACGTCGTGGACCGCCGCGTCGCCCATCTGCTGGAGGATGAGTGCATCCGCGGGTACGTGTTCCTGGGGATCACCTCCCAAGGGGTCTGCTTCGCCTGGCCGGCGAAGGGGTACGCCGATGATGGGTCGATCAACCAGTGGCACGAGTCGGCTCTGAAGGCGGTGGGAACTGCGCGGGAGCAGTGGGTGCGCGTCCGCGCCCACAAGCCCACCAACAGTTACAAGCTGATCGGTTCCCGGAAGGTCCTCCCTGATCCGGCGTGGCCCCAACTCACCCCGGAGGAACTGTTCGGGCTCGCGCTCAAGGACCACGTGATCGACCGCGAAGACCACCCCGCCATCCAGCGGCTGATGGGGGAGGCCTAGGATGCCAACCACCTACTCGGAGGCCTGGGCTGTGGACTTCGAGTACAAGTCCGACGCCGGTGAGCGGCCTGTCCCGACGTGCATGGTCGCCCTGGAGCTAGTCTCCGGGGCGGCCGTGCGTCTGGGGGCGGCGGAGTTGGGCTCGCTAGACCGGGCGCCGTTCAACACAGGCGATAACGTGCTGTTTACATGCTTCTTCGCCCCAGCCGAGCTGGGCTGCTTCCTAGCCTTGGGGTGGCCACTTCCCGCGAACGTCGTGGATTTGTTCGCGGAGCACCGGGTAGCCACCAACGGGCTCGAAACGCCCGGCAATAGCTTGTTGGCGACGCTGCGCTGGCATGGGCTGGCGGGCATCACCGCTGCCGAGAAGATCGGGATGCGGGCCCTGGCGATGCGTGGAGGCCCGTACACGGACGCCGAGATGGAGTCGCTGCTCGACTACTGCGAGTCGGACGTGCGTGCGCTGGTGGAGCTGTGGCCGAAGATGCTGCCCACCATCGACCTGCCCCGTGCGCTGCTGCGGGGGCGTTACATGGCGGCTGTGGCCAAGATGGAGCACGCGGGAATCCCAATCGACGTCGAGACGCTCGGACGACTGCGGACCCACTGGGAGGCGGTGAAGCTCCGCCTGATCGCCGAAGTGGATCAGGGCTTTGGATTCTACGACGGTAAAACTTTCAAGTTGGATAGGTTCGGGAGCTGGCTGGCCGAGAGGCGGTACGACTGGCCCCGTACCGACTGCGGCCGACTGGCGGTCGATAAGGACACGTTCAAGGACCAGGCGGCCATCCACCCTGAGCTGGAGCCTCTGCGTCAGCTAAGGACCTCTGTTGGCCAGATGAATCTGTTCGACCTTGGCGTCGGGGCCGATGGCCGCGCCCGGTGCATGCTGTCGCCCCTCGCCGCCAAGACGGGGAGGAACGCGCCCAGCACCGCCGGCTTCGTGTTCGGTCTGTCCGGCTGGCTACGTTCCGTGATCAAGCCCGCTGAGGGCCGCGCACTCGCCTATGTCGACTGGGGGCAGCAAGAGCTGGGCATCGCGGGAGCGTTGTCGGGGGACCCGGCCCTAATGGCGGCCTACCGGTCTGGGGACCCGTATTTGGCTTTCGCGGTTCAGGCCGGCCTGGCTCCGGCGGACGCCACCAAGCAGTCCCACGGGGCGGTGAGGGACCTCTGCAAAGCTGCGGTGCTGGGCGTCAACTACGGGATGTCGGCCCAGTCCTTGGCATCCCGGATCAGGAGGCCGACAGCGTATGCGCAGGACCTCTTGGACCGTCACCGCGAGGCCTATCCCGTGTTCTGGAAGTGGAGTGAGGCTGTGGTAGATCACGCCATCCTAAACCGTTCGATCCATTCGACGCATGGGTGGACCCTGCACGTCCGCGGTGAGCCCAACCCTCGTTCGCTGATGAACTGGCCCATGCAGGCGGCCGGCGCCGAGATGCTCCGACTGGCATGCATCCTGGCGACGGAGGCGGGCATCAGCGTCGTCGCCCCAGTGCATGACGCCCTGCTAGTGGAGGGCCCCACGAAATCGATCCAGGAGGTCGTGTCCGCGACTCGGGACGCTATGGCGCGTGCAAGCCGTTTAGTGTTGGACGGGTTCGACCTAACGACCGACGCGGAGACCATCACCTACCCCGAGCGTTATCGAAGTGAGAAGGGGGGGGCGCTGTGGGGTTCCGTTACGGCGATTTTGGACGACCTGGACGGCGTGCCACCGTGCACGCCAGGGACGGTTAGCGTGCGTGCCGGGGACGGTTAGCGTGCACGCCGGGGACGGTAAGCGTGCGTGCCATGCACACCGGGGTCTCTCTTTATAAGTCTCTTAATAAGTCTTTGTGAAAGTCTTAGAAGTAAAAGGTAGGGGTAGGGATATGTTTGGCGGGATAGAAGATGTCCTCCGCGCTGTTTCGGAGAACAGCCCAACGAAGCGCCAGACGGCCCCTTTCATCAAGGGACCCCTGCCCCTGCTTTGGGTTAATACCGCTGCGTCCCTCCCCGGTAAGGCGCTGGCTGTTGGACTCGCACTCTGGTGGCGGTTCGGACTCACCGGCGACAACCCGGTGAAGCTAACCATGGACCACTGCCAGCGGTTTGGCATCAAGTCCCGCAATGGACGCAAGGCAGCGATTAACGCACTCAAGGGCGCCGGCCTGCTGGAGGTCGAGCTGTCTTCCACCAAGGCTCCCCGAGTCACGATTCTGGACGCTGGTAAGCCCGTTCTACCGCGGACAACCAAGGCATCACGCAGTCAGTCGAATTCGTGCCCCCCGCAAGAAGAAACCACGCAACTACTCCATGACCCACACATCCCCCCCTGAGCCCGTCGCCGTGCCGGCGTACGTCCGGCTCGGTTTGGCGTGAAAAGGTCGCCGCCGCGTTCACGTGGGCGAGCGGCCGCGTCGCTCGTCCGTGTTCTTCACGTTCTCGTTCGTGTTTTCATTGGAGTTCTAATTACTCAGGAGCGTTTCGATGTCACGCAAAAAGAAGAAAGACACCCCAAACCCGCCCAAGAGACCGTCCGAACTGGTCCTCCCGATCAAGCTCTCCCCGGAGCAGCGGAAGCCCTTCCTCGACAACCAAGCCGTGAGGCCTGGGGTCAAGCGGCGCCTGCGGGACGCCGGGGACGGGGTCCAGACGATCGGCGTCACCCGCAAGGAGTTCGAGCAGCTCTACGCCGTCGCGGTCGAGTTGGGTCAACGACCGGGTGACAAAGACGACCCCGACGTGGTTGATGCCCTCTTCGAGCTGCGGGACATGGCCGGGCTCATCGAGGAGTTAGACTGTGGGCAAGCTTATGCATTATCCCGGATCGAGGCCGCCTGGAAACGGCAGCGGGTGTTCGAGTTCGTGGTCATGCTGCGAGGGGAGTTCCCCACAATCTGGCGGCGGATCCAAGTGAAGGACTGCACCTTGGAAACGCTCGACCTGCACTTCGCGGCCGCAATCGGCTGGGCGCGCCCCACGCAGCACCGGTTCGAGATCGACGGCCGGACCTACGTCACGCACGACCCCGAGGACGAGATCGGCTACGACCTGCAATTCTACGAAAACTTCCGCGACGAATCGCGGACGACCCTGCTCGAGCTCTTCCGTGAGTCGCCGGTCCCGGCGGACTGGCGCTACTATCGCGGTCGCTACACGATGTCACTACACGAGGTGCGGTTCGAGGGCTCGCCCGCGGTCGATCGGAGGGCGACCTATCCGCGATGCCTGGGTGGACAGGGCGCAGCCCCAATGAAGGAGTGTCACAATGCCAATCAGCACGCGGACTACGTTTACGCCAGGCGGAACCACCGGACCTACAACGGTCAGTATTACGGTATCCCGTTTAACCCGGAGAAGTTCGACCTGCCAAGCGTCAACCGCCGCTTGAGGGCGCCACAGACGCCTGCCGCCCGGCAAGTAACTCTCCACGCGGTGTACGCCCCCCAGAAATGGTATCCGTGAGGCTGTCGTGTTGGGGGCGACTTGGAGCGGTGATTCGCCGCGGGCTCGGGCGTCGCTGGTCAATGGAACTGAAGATAGCCCATTGGGCGCTACGGAGACTCAGGCGCCACACCTCCTCGCACCAGATCGCGGGAGGAGTTGGGCCACGGGAGAATGTCCTAGGACGCCCGCAACGCTGTGAGTGGGGGGGGGGGGGGGGGGGGCGGATGTCCCTCTCCTCCACACCCGACCTCAGAGGACCGCACACCGTTCACGCGGAACGCCACGTGCGCCCACAACGCGCTGCGCGCGCGTAGGCGCGTTGGGCCGCGGAGGCGCCCTCCCAGCCGCCCTTGGGCCCAAGTGCGCCCCAGCGGGCGCGTGGGGGCCTCTGGCGGCCTCTTGTTGAGTCCACAACCCGCTCGCCACTCGGCGCCACTCGCTGATGGACGCCGGCATGCCTCGGGTGGCCCCAATGGGCGGCACTCGCCGCGGGCGCCTAGCGTTTGGCGGGCATCCCGACGATCGACAGCTCCTTGTCGTACTCCACACGCAGCGTGTATTCCACCGCGGCGCTGTCGGCGCCGGTTGAGCCGGCCGGGGCTTCGAGGTCCCACCGCAGCAGGCCCAGCTTGCGCTCGGCGGCCTGGTCGGGGTAGTCGGCCAGCTTCTTGCCGGGGTCGACCAGCGTGATCTTGATGTCGTCTTCCGCAACGGTGGGGATGCGGTCGACCAGCCGTACCTGGGCCTCCTCGCCCGCGAAGTTTTCTACCGTGAGCCGGTAGACAAAGTCGACGATCCGGTTCCCCCCCTGGATGGTTTCTTCCTTGCTCACGAGCTCACGACCCGCTCTGAGCGATGCGTCGATCCCCAGCCCCACGGTGAACGACTCTCCCGCGGCCACGGTCGGCACCGCGCCGCGGCCCACGAACTCGTCGCCCAAAAAGGTCGAGGCGGGGCCGGCAAGCAGCACCACGTCGCCCGTGTTGGTGAGCTTGGCTTCTTCGTAGACGTAGCCGGTAAGCACCGGTGTCGCCAGACGGTAGAAGTCCCCCTTGAGCGGCAGCCGGGCGATCTGGATCAGCTGCCGGTCGCTGCGGCTGGGGAGCGAAGTGCGTCCCGCTAGCTTGTAGCTGACGCTCACCCCTTCGGCGGGAGGCTGTGATCCTCGAGAGTCTTTCGATTTCGCGACGATACCCTCGGCGTTGAAGTCTAGGATCTGCGACTCGTTGGCGAAGTAATTGAGGCCGGCGTCGCCGTTGACGCCGAACCCGACTTGAAACGACTGACGACCGGCTGCTTGCCCGTCGCCCCCCATACCGCCGTACGGTTGCCCAGATTGTTGGACAGAGTGGTCAAATGAACCTTGCCGATACGGCATACTTGAGTCCGCGGCGAAGGCGGGCGCCTCAAGCGGTTGCTGCTGCTGCGGCTCCGATGCAGGCGTATGAGCCACCGCGGCGTTGAGCTCGCCCAGCCGGTTGCGAACGTCGGACAGCTTGTCACGGCTCTCGTCGAGCTGCCGCTTGAGGCGGCTGTATTCCTCGGCGCCAACGGCGACCTTTGGGCCGCCGCTCGCGGGGCTGTCTCCCAGGCGGATCGCCAGCGGGTCGAGCTTGGGGGGCTCGGCAACCAGCGACGGCGTGGCGGTCGACAACGTCATCGCCACGTCGGTCCAGTCCTCGCCACTCATCTGCTGCACCTGGGCGTTGTACTCCACGGTCACCTGCTTGCGGTCGGTCCCCGCCCGCAGGTTGTAGGACGGGCTCCAGCCCGCGCCCGCCACCAAGTAACGCAGCCGCAGCGAGGCGCCCGCCTCCTGGGCGTCGACAAAAACCACCGCCTCGCGGACCGTGGTCGCGGAGCCGCTGGTGATGTTCTGGCGTTTGCGGGTCGCTAGGTTGATCTCTTCGTTCAGCCCCCGTTGCGACTTGGCGAGCTCCAACTCTTCGGCCGCTACCTGCTCCCGCCGCGAGAAGATCAGCTCGGTCAGGCTGGTCAGCGTCTCGGCGTTCAGCACGCCGTGCTCCAGCTCGTTCTTGGCGGTGCCTGCCGTAAAGCCCTCGAGGCTGTTCAGGTACTTGGTGCGATCGGCCAGCAGCTTCTGCTCCCGCTCGACCGCCGAGAGCTCGTCCCGCAGCTCCTGGAGCTGCTCGTCGAGCTCGCGGACCTCGGCACGGACGTCCTGCTCAACGGGGCGGGTGCGGTAGCGGACCGAGCGGATCTCCAGGCCCTCGCCAGGCTCGGCGTACAGGCTTTCGGGCAAAATCAACGCCGGCAGGTTGGTCACTACCACCTCCTGCAGCCCCGTCTGGTCGCCCGGCAGCGTCACCGAGCGCGTGACCAGCGCCTGACCCTGGTAGACGGTGACCTCGGTCACATCTCCGTCGGTGAGGCGGTCGGCGTCGACTTTTTCGTCGTCCTGGGCGGTCGCACTATTCGGCGAGTACGCGTAGAGCAGCAGCAGGGTCAGCGTGAGGGGTCGCGTCATCCCAGTAGTCTCCGGAAGTGAATCGATGAGCCGAGTAGGGGGTCGCCCCAGCGTCGGACGCTCCGGGGGTCATGGTAGTTCCCCCGCTGCCTAAGAATCCAGGAGAACAGCAAAGCCAGGCGTTGAGCGGCAGGAGACCTGGTGCTGGGCTCCAGGCGATGCAGTCGGCCAGGGCTTGCCGGTCGCGGTGAGTGGACCAGGGCTGCGAGGAGCTGCTCGATGACACCACGCTCTTGTGGGCGTCGTTTCGGCCACGTGCGCCCAGAACGCGCTGCGCGCGTAGGCGCGTTGGGCCGGCTTAGGGCCCTCCCAGTCGCGCGGGGGCCCTAGTGCGCCCCAGCGGGCGCGTGGGGGCCTGTGGCGAGTGCCTGGGGAGGCCCGTCTCTCCGTCGACGCCAAGCCGCTGGCTAGTTAGCGCCCCAAACGCCGGCAGTTGCCCCGAAGAGGCGCACATCTCGGGCGTGCCGGCTCATCCCCCACCCACTCTCTATCCATTGGGCGTGATCAGCACCTTCCCGTCGGTCATGTTCTGGGCGTAGTGCTCGAGCCCCTCTACGGCGCCATCGAGACCTACGCGGCGCTGAACCTGGGTGCCGATCTGCCCCTCGATGATCAGCTTCTGCGCCCGTCCCGCGGCACGGAGGATCCCCAGGGCGCCCTGCTGCTTCAGCCAGGCCCCCAGGAAGAAACCCCGCAGCTGCTTGTCCTCGAAGATCAGCCCCAGCGGGTCAACACCTCCGCACGCCGTCTCGGAGAGCCCGCCGTAGACGTAGGCCGTCGCTCCACGCGGCATGGCGTTGAGCGCTATGCCCGTCAGGTCCCCTGCTACGGCTTCGAACGCCGCGGTCGCCTTAAGCCGGGCGCACAGGGACGTCAGCTGCGCTGCGAAGTCCGGGTCCGACGAATTGAGTACGTGCTCGGCGCCCTCCTTTCGGAGCAGCTCTACCTGGGCGTCGCGGCGGACCACCGAGATTAGCGGGTAGCCCGCCTCGCGAGCCAAGCGGACCACCATCCGGCCGACCTGGCTCGCCCCGGCGGTCTGCACCGCCGCGGCGTGGCCCTCCTTGCGTGCCGTAGCGAGCAGCCCGACCGCGGTCAGCGGGTTGATGATTAGCGTGGCGCCTTGCTCCAGGGTGAGCCCCTGCTTGAGCGGGATGCACTCCGCGGCGTTGGCCGCCATGTACTGGGCCCAGGCGCCGTCGCGGTCGTCCTGGTTGCCGCACGCCACACGCTTGCCTTGCAGCCACCAGGCGAGCAGGCCCCCGCCGCTGGCGACCACGGTCCCGGCGCCCTCCCAGCCGGGCACGGTTGGCAGCGTCTTGCCGGTCCCGTACTTGCCCTGCAAGAAGAGCAGGTCCGACGGGTTGCAGGGGGAGGCGTCCATCTTCACCAGCACCTGGCCGTGGGCCGGCTTGGGGGTGGCCCGCTGGACCACCTTTAGCGAGCGGACCGCTTCGAGCACGTCCTCGCGGTGGGCTTCCAGCAGGAGGGCCTGCATCTGGTCGGGGATCGGCTGGCTCATGTGCTGCCTTTGGTTGCTCGCGTTGGCGCCACCCCCCGTCGAGACCGACAGGATGACCGGGCCTAACTGTGATTACCCTACCAGAAGGGCGACCCAACGGACCGAACAGCACAGTGTCGGTCCCGCACTCGCGTCAGGTCGCGGGCCGCTGTCCACGAATGCTCTGCCTAGGACGCGCAGGAAGTAGGGCCGACCGTCTGCTCCCACCCAGACCACGACCGCCCACCTCAGGCTAGCGGAGGGCGGCCACGGAACGTGCGTCGTTGCGTCGCATCAAGTTCAGGGGCGGTCCGCCCGCGAGCCAGCGGCACGGCTCTGGCAGGTTGGGCCCTTTGCAGCCGGTCGACGCTATGCGTCTGTGGGCTGGGGTGTGGGCCCCTTGGGACCTGGGATCGCTGCCCTATGTCAGACCTGCGGCCTCAGCGGCTCCGGCCGGTCGTGGGCAACCGCCACCGACGTGACCAGCTGAGTGGTGCCGCCGCGATCAGAGAGCCACATCCTTGGGCGAGCAGAATGGTTCGCATAACTACAGAGGTCTCCAGCACCGCTGCGGCTTCTTGTCGGACGACCCCCGCAGCGGATGGTCCGGCTCGGGCAACGACGCGGGCGGCGGATCTGAGGGAGGTGATGTCCACCGCGGGGACTTCGCCGGAGCCCGAACTCCGCGAGGTTGATTCCACCTCAGCGAATCCCGGGCCGCCGAAATGGCCCTCAGCATGTCGGACCGATGTAGGGTCACTAGACCGCTCAAACTCGGACGATCCGTCTGGCGCTGACCGCACAGTTTTGAGGGGCCGTAACCGCCTCGAACTCAGGCGGGGCGTAAGAACGCCGCTCTGGAGCCCGCGAGGGCTTTAGGGCTTTTCAGACCTTATTGACCGCGAAGTTGGGCCGTCTCGGGACCGCAACCCCTGCTTTGGACGCCGAACGAGGGGTCTAGAGGGTGGCACTCGGTCAATAAGGTACATTATTGAACGCAAATAAGGGTACCGCCCAGATCGGTGCAATTTTTCACGCTAAGCGGCCCAGGAGGGTCACACCTTTGCACTAACCGGAGCCCCGGAAATTGGCATCGGACGACGAGGTCGATGCAGGTTTGGCAGCCGTAATTCGCTTCTCGATCCTCTGCCCGCTACCATTGGGCAAAGCTGCGGCGTGAACACTCAATATAGGAGACTCGAAATTGCCTTTGCAGCCCGCACGAAAACAGTCAGCCTGGAAGATGAGATTCCGCATTTGGCATTTGCTGACGGTGATGGTGTTTGTGGCTCTCTGGGTGCCGATATCTAATTGGCTGCTAGCCCTCGAAGCGATGGACCACCCGACAACTCCGCAAACGACTCTTGACTACGTGGGCTTCTACGTCGGATCGATTGCGATCGTGGGATTCCCATTAGTCGCAGTCGTCGGGTTTTTTAGTCGCCGACTACGGGCGAGACGCACTACCGATGAAAGCGAGTAAAGCAGTGGTACGGAGACTGCGTTGTCGCGAACTTCGACGCTGATTCTGCCATTCCCAACTGACACGGGAGCGTCGATCTTGGAGCCCCAGGAGGGTCACACCTTTGTACTTAGCGACGACCGGATCGGCTTCGTAGAAGCGATAACTGGGAGGCGGATTCGCGCACGAGCTAACCTGCCGAGGTGACGGGCACCGACGCAAGTTCGCTGACGGTCGAAGTCCGCGAAGTTGAGGCAACCGCGAGTCGGTGAGATAGTCCCGTGCAAGGCTATCCAACATCACAGTTGAAGACTGGCCGATACTCTGATGCCGTCTTAGGGCCTTGTTGACTAACCCCATGCGAACAACGGCATGCCAAGGGTGACGAAAACGTTGAGCAGTTTGCAGCGGAGTGCGACCTCGGTCGCCTGATTAGCGAGCGTCCGGTTCTTCAGGCGGTCGCCGAAGTTCGTCTTGAGTCGAAACATGGCGGTTTCACCCAGGCTGCGTCGGTGGTAGCCGATCGATTCTTTCCACGCTTTCTTGCCGTCGCGGCGGATCTGCCGAAGGCACTCGTCGCGTTCCAGCGGCTCGGCCGACGCGTTGCCGTGCTGCTTGATCTTGGCGTTCTTGCGCGGCGGGATCACTTGGTGGATCGACTCCCCTTGGAGGTAGTTACGCACTTTCCACTGGTCGTAGGCGCCGTCGCCGTAAAACGTCTGGACTTCGGCTTCGACTTGCTCCAACAGCGGCTCGACCGCATCGCCGTCGTGGGTGTCGGCGCCCGTCACGACCTGGGCGACGATGGTGTGGGTGGCGGGATCGACGGCGAGGTGCACCTTCCGCCATGTGCGACGCTTGCCGACCCCGTGCTTCTTCACTTTCCACTCCCCCTCGCCGTAGACCTTGAGCCCCGTGCTGTCGACCACCACGTCGATCGGTCCCGTGGTCGCACGCACGTCGATCGAGACCCCCAGCTTGGCCGCTCGCTTCTGCAGCGAGGTGTAGTCGGGGATCGCCACCTCGGCCTGCATCAGTTTCGCGAGAGCCCGCCCGAAGCCTTCCGTCTGCCGGTACGGCAGGCGGAATAGCTCACGGATCATCAGCAGCGTTTCGACCGCCACATCGCTATAGAGGAACGGCCGGCCGACCTTCTTCCGGTCGTTCTCGTGCTCCCAGGCATCGATCACCGCGTCATCAAACCAGAAGGTGATGTCTCCCCGCCTTACCAACGACTCGTTGTAGTCCCGCCAGTTCGTTACCTTGTAGGCGAGCTTCCTCGGCTTGCTAGCAGGCTGCGTCATCGTTCGCTCCGTCGGTCTGAATACAGAAGGGACTCCGTCCGGAACCGATCTACGCAGCGTTTCTAGCGTTTGTTCGACAAGGCCCCGTCTTAGTGCAGTCCTTAGGACCCTAGATGGCCGCGTTTTTTTAAGGCCTCGGCTGCCCTTTTGAGCCACAGCAAGCCACCAACGCGACAAGTGCGACCGATAGCGCGGACGGCTCGGGAATTCGGGTGAGGTCCACGGTGAAGACGCCTTCCGTGCCGTCGGTAAACTCCAGCAGCACGAGTAACGTCCCCGAGCCGTTGAAGTTGTTTGTCAACGACGTGGGCGAGTATTGAATCCGCTCGATCACGCGCGTCTCGATCCCGTTGATGTCCGGCGAAAGAACGCCGAAGGAGTCGCCGTTCCGGAGGATCAAATCGAGCTCCCCGTCGACATAAGCAAACAGCCCAAGCCCCGTGCCGAATGCCCCAGGGTCGGCCCCCGCCCGCAACAGGGCGAGGAACGCCAAGTCCCCTTCCGCGTTCAGTGCCGACGTGCTGAAACCGTCGAACACCGCGCCGTCCGACACGCCGGGAGCGACTTCGCCCTCGCGTGCGATCAGCGCGAAGGGGGAGTCGGCGTCACCCGTTGGCCCGAAAAGCGCTTGGGCGTTAGAACCATCCACCACCGTCGCGCCGAAGCCCCGTCCGGTCCTCAGAGTGGCTTCGAACGCCACCTGACCGGCGTCGTTGAGCTTCGGGTTGAAGACGCTGAACACCGCGCCGTCGCTCACACCGGGCGCGGGGTCGCCCGCGCGGGCCAGCAGCCCTAAATCCGATCCTGCCCCGTCCACCGGGCCGAACAAGGCCCGGTCGTTGAAGCCGTTCTCGTCGAAGAGACTGCCGTCGGTGCGCAACGACGCAACGAACGCGACGTCCGCTGAGGAGTTGATCACCGGGACCCCGAAGTCGTTGTAGACGGCGCCGTCGCCGATCCCCACGGGCTGCTGCCCCTCCCGCGCGACGAGTTGCAGGCCTTGCGGCCCACCCGCCGAGGCGAAGAGCGCCGCGTCCTCGGAGTCACTCACGACCGGCCCGTCACCCGTACGCAAAAAGGCGGCGAACGCAACGCCCCCCGTGGCGTTGAAGGCCGGACTCCGAGACACGAACATGTCGAACTCGGCGGCGTCGCCCGTGCCCGGCGCGAGCGCGTCTTCTCGGGCCAGGAGCGTCGGTGCCGACGACCCGCCCGTCTGCCCGAAGATCGCGTCATTGTTGGTTTCGCCGACCGGCCCCGCACCCGGCGGGTCTCCCCGCCGCAGCTCGGCCGCGAACGCGACCACCCCCGCGGTGGTCAAGCCACGCAAGTTGAAGTCGTCGAACTCCGCCCCGTCGCTCACTCCCGGCGCCGGCTCGTTCTCACGGGCGACTTGGATGAATCCTGAGCCCGTGATCGCCGGTCCAAAAACCGCGTCGTCGTTGGGCGTGCCGACGAAACCGCCCCCCGGCCCGCGTCGGAGCCGGGCCTCGAAGGCGGCCTGACCGACATCGTTCAGCACGATCTCGCCGAGCCGATCGAACTCCGCTGCGTCGCTCACCCCCGGCGCCGGCTGGTCTTCCCGGGCAAGCAAGCCGAGCGCGAATCCGTTGTCGGGCGCCGGCCCAAAGATCGCGCTTCCGTTCTCACTGTTCACCACGACCGCGTTGGGGCCGTCCCCGGTTTGCAGCGCGGCCGCGAACGCGACGTCGCCCCGCTGGTTAAGGACAAGGCCTCCGAAGCGTGCGTACTCCTCCTCGCCGGTGACGCCCGGCGCCGTCTGCCCGGTGATCGCGACCTGTTGAAACCGGAACGCGTTCTGGGCCGTCGCAGGGCCGCCACCGACAGCCAGAACGGCCGTGACAAGAGCCGTCAGCACCGGCCGATGAGCTGCTTGCTGGGGTGTCGTGGTTGAACCCGCGTCGCCAAAGAAGTGCGGCATGAGCGTCACTGACCGAGGATTACCGGGCGATCAAACGCTACGATACTAACACGCCGGACAGTCGGATTGTGGGTGAAACCGTACAAAGGTACAGAATCCGCCACAGCCCCCGCAGAGAAGATGCGAGGCAGCAAGGACTTACGTCCAAAATCGTCCCCCCAGTTTGAGCACCCTGGCACAGGGCCAGCGCCCATTAAGTCGTTTGTAGGGCAAGTACTTGGGCGAGGAAGTCGACGTTCCAGCCGGCGATTCGTTGTTTGCTCTTGAGGCTATGCTTGGACGGATGCTGCTTGAGCAGGCCAATTGCTAGCCGCCTCAGGGCGGCTAGGTTCTCGGCGAGCCGTCGGTCGCGGGAGCGGCTCTCGTCTTCTCGGAACGTGACATCGAGCACCCAGTGCAGCGAGTTCTCAATCGCCCAGTGCCCCCGCACGGCCTCGGCGAACCGCTTCACGCCCGGAGAGAGGCTGCTGAGGTAGTAACGCACCTCGCTGGTTTCCTTACCGTCCCGCTCGGTAATCGACACCACCTGGCCGATCGTCTTGAGCCCCTTCCAACCCGCCGCCAACGGCTTGATCGAGTCGGGGAGCGGCGTCTGGTAGTACTCGCGTCGCTCGACCCGGCCGTGCCCCTTGCCCTGCGTCTGCCTACGCCGGCAGCCGGTCCCCTCCAAGCTACGCTCGTGCAACGCGACAAAGTGCTCGATCACCGCGACGTGCAGCTTCTCGTGGTTCCCCTTGAGCGCCAGCACGTAGTCGCCCTTCTCCTTCATGATCTTCTCGGCGATCTCCTTCTGACACCCCATCGCGTCGATTGTCACCACGGCGTCTTCCAGGTCGATCGCGTCGAGCAGCTCGGGGATCGCCGTGATCTCGTTGGACTTCTCATCGGTCGCCAACTGCCCGAGCGAGAACCCGGCCTCGCTCGCCCACGCACTGACCACATGCAGCGGACCCAGGGCGTTCTTCTTGTCGTGGCTGCGACGCAGCGTCTTGCCGTCGATCGCGATCAGCCGGCCCTCGCCATCCCTCGCAAGGCCTTCGGCGACCCACTGCGCGAAGCACTTAGCGAAGGCGTCGGGCTTCAGCCGCGAGAGGACCCGACGCAAGCAGTCCTTCGACGGCAGACCTGCGGGCAACGCCAGGAACCCACGCAGCCAGTCTTCTCGCTGCTCGGCCCACAGACGAATCGCCGTGGGCCCATCGCATCCAACCAGCACGCCGCACACGGCGATCGCCACCACATCCACCAGCAGGTGCTTGCGGTTCCGCTGGTGACGCGGGTCGGGCAACGACTCCAGGTGCTTCAGCAACGAACTAGGCGACGCGGTCTTCACAAGGGAAACCTCCTCGGGGTGAAAAGCCCAAGGATACGATCGCCAATCAACTCGCGCTAGTTCGCCTCGCTTGCCTCGTTATGCGCGCTGGCCCTGCGAGCACCCAGCCTACCAAGTGTCCGGAATCCGCGTCGGTCAGCTCAACCTCGGCGACTTCCGGGTGGCTCGGCGAGCGGTTCGAGGGCAACTTGCGGGCGACCCTGCCGCACCGCCAAGGTGCAAATGAGGCGTCGTCCTGAGCACCGTAGGGAGTTCCAGAAACGTCCGTTTCTGGCACACGCTATCGTGCCAAGGACGACGCCTCATGTGCAGGTTAGCAGAGCGTTCGCTACGCGCGGTTTCATGCCAGAGCTATCCGGCAATATGTTTTCTTGCCCTGAAGCTGCGTTCCTGGATGAAGAAACACAGAAGAATCAATGGTGCCATAGAGCAAGCTCCAGCAGACCGAAAGTGACGTACCCAGTGGAGTGATGCCAAGCGTTGGTCTGTTGGGACGTCCCAGCATGTGAACCATACTATTGGCATCACTAGCGATAGCGAGATCAGCACGCAAGCGAAGGCATGAAAAGGTTCGATGCGGCCACGACGTGCCCACAACCAATACCCAACAGCAAGTACGAGAAGCCAGGAACTTGCGGAAATCGTTGCCCCTACGTTCTGTCCTTTCCAGGCCACCTCAACTGCACTAATAGCTAGCCAAGATGTCCCACCGAGATACCACCGAACCATTCGCCAGCTCTCCACTGCATTCTACCTGTGCCACTACATGCGATAACCGTCGAGTCTTGGTTCATGGTTTGCATTTCGTCCAGGGCGTTTGTGTCAGAAAGGCTATCGACTCGTCACCGATAAATGTGGCTGCCAGAAGCTTAAGTAACTATAGCAAGAATCGGGGGCTTAGCCGTTCGAAGTCGATTTGCTATCCGCCGTAAGTGCATATAAGGAGTAACCCTCCTGGGCGTCGAAGCGGCACCCAGGAGGGTACGAAACCGCCGCTCGGAAGCCCCTAGCGCGCAAAATCGCACGAATGTGGGCGGTCCCCGCGAAATGCTCCCAAGTCAGGGCGTCTGCCAGGGTGCTCAAACTGGGGGGCAGCTTTTGGGCGTAAGTCTTTGATGCCTTGCATCTTCTCAGCGGTGGCTATGGCGGATTTTGTACCTTTGTACGGTTCCACCCTGTTTCGCGCAGTCCGTAAGTGGCGGAGATGAGCTACACCGCCGCGAACTTAGTGCACTCCGGAAAGTGCTGCGAGGTGCACCCCGATGCGATCCATCAATGGACCTCGACGCCATGAGACTCGAATGCTTGCTGGACCGCTACGGAAATGTCCTGAGGGTCCTTGCCCTGATACTCCCACTGCAACAGCGTCCCGTGTCCGGGCTCAGTGGTCCATATCAGTGCAATCTTGTTTCCGTTTGGATCGTCAAACTCCTTCCTCCCGCCCGTGACGTCACCGCTTACTGAAGCAGTCTCACTAGCAGTAGCGTCAGATGCACTTCCGTCGGCGAAAGTCACACGACCTGCGCCGTCCATGAAGTGACGCAATCTCAGGTTTTCGTAAACATCTTGGCGGACAGCGGCTAGAACACCGGGAGGTGCATCCGTCCGAAGGCTGGTACGACTTAGGATGTTGGCCGTGTATTTACGTGGGGAAGCCAACCAAAGTACCGCAACTACTGCGAATGCAACGAGGGTCATCGCGGCTAGCAAAGTCTTGACGGAATAGCGCATCTACTCCTCCTTCCCGAAAAAAGAGTGAACGACTTTGCAGTTTCGGAGTCCGTTTCTGCACAATCTAGGAGCTATTCGTCGACGATTGCGATATCTTGCGTTTGCGTTCCAGTGACCCTGTCAGCTGGTAAATGGGTGTCTGCTTCCCGTCTACCGCAGTGGCGAGTATCCTTCCGGAACTTGAGGGTGCTAAGCAGATTGCTGCCGTGATATAAGCTTAGCCGCTTCCGCCCCCTTAAGGGTACCGCCCAGATCGGACATGCCACAAAGGGCCGTCCAAGTCACGCGGATGGGGAGGTCCCCTGCCGGTTTTTCCATCTTTGATTACTTATGATAAAATCTGCTATCGAGAGTAGCCTGAGGCTTTGCCACTTCTAACCACTTCCCGGAAAGTTGCATGTTCTGGGGTTCCACGACTTTCGTGGGCTCGGGTGCTGAGCACACACCGAGTACCGTTTCCGGAAACGTCTGGAGCTTCATTAACTGCGTGGAATAGCGTCGATTTGTGCGATACCAATCACCTTCAAATCGCAGTCGGTTGGACCATCCTCGGAGAGTTCCCCTCCGACGCAACTCGCAGCGGTGCAGCTCACCGCCTTCGGAGTGCCGACTGGTCGCCTGAGCTCGACGGCGCCACTCCCCGGGCGGCTACGGACTCGGCCGAACTGCAGGAGGTGTGGTTTCTGGAAGGACACCTCTGCGACTTGGCCCCGACTGCAGCTCGCACGGGTCCGCCCAGCGACTAATGGCTGGCAATGCCACATGCCGACGCGCGTGCCGCTGCGTGGATGCTGTCTTGCCCCCCAGCTCCCTCAAGCAGCCGCCAGACGCAATGCGTCATTGGGCTGCCCAAGGGGCCACTGCTCCGCGTGGCTTATCCCTAAGCCCCCCGAAATCCGCCGCAGCTCCTATCGGACCGGGGGCCCAGCTGAGCCACAATCAGGAACGTCGCCAGCCCCTTCTCCAAGAGCCCTCCAATGCCCGGCTACTGCAACGCGTCAGACGCTTCTTCCTCCCCCACCCCAGCGGGCACGCTAGACTGCTCGCCCGCATGGACGAGGTGCTGCTGCTGATCAACCAGACCGCGGAAGCGACCCGCCAAGAGTGCGACCGGTTCCTGGCGGAGCCTGCGGCGTCTAGATCGGAGTGGGGGGAGACCGCTCTGAAGTCGCTCAATGCCGCGAGACGCGGCGGCTCTGTTAGAGTCGCCCGAACGCCGCAGCGAGTGTGAGGCCATCTTGGGCCGGCCATCCGAGTTTCGGCCAAGTACCACCCGTGAGCATTGGCCGGGTCCCACCGGTGTCCTTTTCCAAGTACCACCAGTGTCCCATACCCCAGACTCCAGAAGAGTAAGGCTTCTGGTGTTGCTGACGCAACGAAGCCTCACTCACAGAAAAAAATCGACGCCCGAAGCCCCTTCCTTGCTGCCGTCGGCGGGCGACCTTGCTGCGGAGCGGGCCACGCTGAGGAGCACGACGATGGGTGAATCCTCCCACCATCAATAGCTCTGTTTGCGGGTGGAAGCCCACTGGCAATGCTCCCATCAACAGCCCCGGGCTCAACCCGCCTGGGGTCGTCAGCGCGCGCGGAGCTCGTCCTGGGCGCGACCCTCGGTTGACGGCAAGTGGCCGTGTGCGCTGCGGGTCTGGGACACCGGGGCGGGTTGCTCCAGGAGCGAAGTCAACTGATCGATCAGCCATCGGCCTTGCGACGGGTCGACGGCCTCGAGCGGCAGGCGGGCGGCGCCGCTGCCGATGCCCCGCTGGGCGAGAACATGCTTGCCGCCCGCGAGTACCCCGACTTTTTTGAAAGCTGCAATGCACCGGTTGGCCCGCTGTGTGGCGGCGACGGCGCCCTCGCTGTCGCCGCTGAAGTAGCGCCGCGCCAAGTCTTGAAACAGCGTCGGCACGATGCTGTAGAAGCTTCCGACGGCGGCTTTGGCGCCGATCGACATCCCCGGCAGCAAGAGCTCATCTCGGCCAAAGAACAGCTCGATGCGGTCCCCCCAAGTCGCTAGGCAGTCGCCAAACTCTTCGAGGTTCTCGTGGGTGTACTTGACGCCCGCGAAGTTCGGGATCCGTTCCACCGCCTTGGCGATGAACTCAGACATCGCCAGCGGGACGCCCGCCATGGACGGGATGTAGTAGTAGTAAAACTTGGTCGCCGGGGCGGCGGCGGCGATGGGCGACAAGAAATTGAGCAGCCCGTTGATTCCCTCCGGCTTGAAGAACGTGGGCGACATGCAGGAGACGGCGTCGGCGCCCGCCCCCTCGGCGTGGGCCGCCATCGCGACCGAGCGGCGTACGCAGTTGTCTCCCACGTGCACGATCATCCGCAGCCCACCGCGGTGCTGTGCCCAAGCGTCGACCAGCCGCAGCCGTTCGGAGGTGGTGAGCGACAGGCTCTCGCCGGTGGTGCCGTTGACGAAGATGTCGCCGATGCCGTTGGCGACCAGGTCTTCTACGTACCGAGGAATCGCGCCGAAATCGATTTCCCCATCACCCTGCATTGGCGTGTAGGTGGCCGGGATCAGCCGAAAAGCCGAGCGGTCGCCACGGGTTTCTGGCGTGTCGGTCCGGTGCAGGCTGCCATTGTTGGGGCGGTCATTCATAACGTGGTCGGCAGGTTTAATTGGGTATCCCCTGTGGAAGTTTAGGCGGCGGGCCTACTTGCTGGAAAGCGAGAAGTCCTGCTTCGCACTGCTGGAGCTCACTGACGCGGTGAGCTCGGACTTGGTGTTGTACTGCTGTGGCAGGTACTGCTCCGCGGGGCCGCCCTCGATTGCGGCGGTGCCGGTTTGCCGGCCCGTCGGCGCCCGGAACGCCCGGATCTCTACGCGGTGCTCGCCGACCGGTACGCCGCCGCGGCTCTCGGCGCGGTACTGGCCGTCTTTAATGGGCCCTCCAGAAACCGGGCCCTCTGTGCCCTCGATCGGCAGGAAGCGGATTTCGCCGTTGGGGATTGGAGCGCCGTCGAGCGTCACGACGCCATCGACGACCACCTTTTGGAGTCCCTCGGGGGGACCGCAGCCGGCGCAGGCCAGTGCCGCAAACAGGGCGAGCTTAGCCCGGAGTGGTTGGCGCCAATGCATACGTGAGTTCATGCTGCTCGTTTAAGTAGGGTGTAACGGAACGGCCCGCTAGTTTCCGAAAGGGGCCTGGCCTAGCGGATGGGCCCGCTGCCGCCGCCGCCGGCTGACGGGGGCAAACGGTTCACGTCGGTGGCGATCCCGTTGGTGATCACCTCACCGTCGGCCCGCGTCGCCCACGCGAACAGCACGTCCTGGTTTGTGTCTTCGCCGACGAACAGCACGCTGCCGTCGCCAAACAGGATGTGGGCGCCGCCGGGGTGGTAGCTCGACAGCCCGTTCTCCCGGTGGTACTCGTCGTGACGGTTGCCGCCGTCGCCGTCGAACGGATCGAGCCCGTCGTCACGGCCGCCGGGGATGGTGCCGGGTCCGTTGATCCCTTCGAACATGTCGGTGATGCCTCGCGTTACCCACGACAGCCCGATCCAGGCCTCCTCCCCCGCCGCGTCGCGGCCGATGCCGCTCACGATCTCGCCGACCATGGCCGTCTTCGAGGTGCCGTCGGTGATCTTCCCGGCGCTCACCTTGCTGTGGTTGAAGAGGACGCCGCGTCCGATGTCGTGGGGTTGGTAGAGCCAGCAGTGGGCTTCAACGCTGTCGCCGATGCCCGCCATATTCGAGAGCCGCCAGTCGTTTCCCGGGGCGCCGCCGTGGTCTTTGCCGGTGCAGCAATCGACCCAGGCGCCCTCGTTCCTTTCACTGGGGCACACAAACGCGGGGACGAGCGTCGTGGAAGCGTTCCAGTTTTCGCCGTCGTAGACATTGATGTCGAAGTTGAAGCGGTCGTAGAGGGTTTGCTCTTCCATGTAGGGCAGGATAAACGCCGCCCACCCAAAGCCCCTCACCCCGGCGACCACTTTGGGGCACGTGGTGGTTGACGATTGCTCGGTAAAGAGCGTCCCCGGCGGGAACTGCCGCTGCGAGCTGTGGTAGTTGTGAAGCGCCACCCCCGCCTGCTTAAAGTTGTTCTGGCAGGCGGTCCTCCGGGCCGCCTCGCGGGCGGACTGCACAGCCGGGAGCAGCATCGCCACCAAGATGCCGATGATGGCGATCACGACCAGCAGTTCTACCAGCGTAAACCCACCGCCGCGTCGCGCCGCATTCTTCTGAAAAACCTGCATCGTGTAATCCCTTATCAAACGGGCCTGGACCGCTGCCTACACAATTTAAATGGGGAAAGACGTTGGGCTACGAGCCGCTACGCATTCTTCTGGTCGCCGTCAGCAGCGCGATGATCGCTCCTAGGGCCAGCGTGCTGGGTTCTGGGACTGGGTTCTGACCCAGCAAGGCGAAGTCGAAGGCGCCGCCGGCAGCGGTCACCTCGGAGCGGAGCAGGATGGCGTCGTAGATGTCGCTGCGCCCGTCCAAGTTCAGGTCGCCCCGCTGGCGCGTGCCCCAGTCGCCGATCGCGATGCCGTTGACCAAGTTCTCTTCCTGCCAGAAGCCGAGGAACGCCGTTACGTCGCCGTTGTTCACCGAGCCGTCGAGGTTGACGTCGCCCGCTTTCAACGGGCCGATGCCGAGCGACGCGATCTGCATCGCGACGAACTCGTTGTCCTGTAGCAGCGAGAAGGAACCCCAGTCTTGGCCGTCGGCGTTCAGGCCGCCGGGGCTGTTGATGCCGCCGGGGGCATCGTCGGCGCCGAGCTGATCGCGGTTGTCGCCCCACAGGAACAAGTCGAGGTTGTCGATGACCCCCGTGTAGAAGTTGCCGTCGCCTGCGCCGTTGCTGCCGACCGACATCGCCGTCGAGTTGGAATCGTAGGCCTGCCCGGGGTCGGTCACCATCACGGCGACGCCGTTCACGTACAGCGCGCCCTGGAACGCCGAGCCCCCTCCCTGCAGGTCGGCCAACCCTCCGAGTTGCATGACGTGGGCCCAACCGCTGCCGTTGAGGGTGCTCGCCACGCCGACGGCCGAATCGCCGCCGCCATCGAACTGAAGCCCCCAGACGCCGGAAGAAGCGATGTAGACCCCTTGCTCCGGCGTATCGATCACGAGGTCCTGTCGGGCGCCGGCGGTAAGCGCTGCGGCGTCGGGTTGGGCCCAGAACTGGATGCCGTGACCGAAGATGCCCTCGTAGTTCAACGGGAACTCGCCGTTGGGGAAGAACGTAGAGTTGTCCCAGAACTGCGACGGGGCGTTCAGGCTCGATGCGGTAGCAAGGCTGCTGCTGCCGTTGAAGCGGGCGCCGTAATCATTGCCGCCGGCGCCCGGTCGGCTGGCGACGCTTGCGTAGGTGGTTCCGGAGACGATCAGGTCCTGAAATCCGCCCGACGGGCCGATCTCGTCTCCGGTTACGTCGTTGCCATTGAACGGGAAACCCATGGGGCTGCCGTTGTTTACCGAGGCCCCAAACAGTGGGTCAGACGTACCGGGGTCGCCGAAGCGGTACTGGCGGTCGTTGGTCGCCGCTCCGACGGCGCTCGCCATCGCGAGCAACAGCGCGGCAGGAGCCGCAACCCTGGCCCGCGTCCCCCGCACCTTGACCAGCAGCGTCAGGGCGCCCACGACCGAGAACAACAGCGCCATGAGTCCGGCGCTGGGCTCGGGGACCGCCGATCCGCCAACGCCGGCCACCGCGGAGGAGCCGACACTAGCCTTCCAAAGGTTGTAGTCGGCGGTGGTGACCGTGGCGCCGCCGGTCCCGTTTCCATTGAGCGCGGCAGAACTGGCGCCCAGGTTGTCGCGGTAGACCGTGTAGTCGGCGGCGTCCACGCTGCCGTCGTTGTTGAAGTCGCCCGGCAGTCCGCCGGTGACGTCGACAAACCGCACCATCATCTCGTTGAACCCGTCGCCGCCGGGGACGTGGTACTCGAACCGAAGCGAGGCGTCCTCGTTGCCCAGGTTGGCGTAGGCGGCGCCGAGCGTACGAATTGTGGGAGAGCCCAGCACGGAGAAGTCGCCGAAGATCCCCTCCGAGAGTTCGCTGCTGGTCGTGCCCAGCTCTGTCCAGCTCGATCCCGGCTGCTGACCAGTCAGGTTCGCGTCGTCTAGGCTCATCCACCCGGCCGGGTTCAGGCTGTTGTTGTCGCTGGTGAGGCGGTAGGCGTCCATCGTTAAGTCGACCCCCGTCTGGTTGATGATCTTGACGATGCCGGTGGCGGTGTTCACTTCCAGCACGTACTCAGGAGGCGCCGGCAACGCCAAAAACTGGCCGGTGCTGAGCACCTCGTCGCTGATGCGGAAGTGGTCCATCAGGCCGTCGAAGCGGCTGCCGGCGGACGTGTTGTAGGCGCCCAGCCGAATGTCGGCCGCCGGGTCGCCGACCGCACCCAGCCCGTTGGCCAGCACTTCTTGCGCAACCTGGTTGTAGTCGAGGTACGTGGTGACGGTGACCTGCGTCGGCGTCACCGGATCGCGGGCGAACGTGATCCCCAGATGGTGCCAGTCGCTGTTGTCGACCAGGCTGCTGATGTCGATCGTGCCGGTGTTTTGGTTCCGGTTCGGGCCGTCGTCGAAGACATACTCGACGAAGCCGTTGTTCTCGCGGATCCACCATTCGGAGCCGCCGGTCTGCCCCATGATGCCGTCGGTGGCCTGGTTGTTGCCGTTCCAGTTCAAGACCGCCTCGAACGTGTAGCTCTTGTCGGCGTCGAGGGTGAAGTAGGGGGTTGGGGTATTGCCGACGCCCCACCAGGGGTTGGCGGGATCGGTGTCGGCGAGGTCGTCACGCAAGATGACGTAGCCAGCCGTGACTTCGTTGTTGAGCACCGTGTGGCTGCCAGGAAACGCCAGCTCTACCGGCGTGTTATCAGAGGCCGCGGCGCTCCAGAAGCCGTGGTAGCGGTTGCCGGAAAGGTCCTGCATCCGCGTGCCGTCGCTGATGGTGCTGCCGGGGGTGAGCCACTGGAAGTCCATATCGACCACGCCGCCAACCGCGGCGTGGGCGGCGCCCGGTGAGAACACCGCCATCATCGCGAACGCCAGTCCACAGACCAAGGCTCGACCCAGCCGGCGGCGACCGACTACCGCGCCAAGGGCGGCGGCGCACAGCAGCAGCGACGAGGGCTCGGGGACCGCGGCGCCGGGCAGCGCGAGGGCCGCGGCGCCCGGGTTGGCGGCAAGGTAGGCGGCGTTCAGCAGCAGGAAGTCTTCTAGTTCGACGGCGCCGTTCTCATCGAGGTCGCCGAGGCCGTACATCTGGGCGCGTCCGGCCAGGGCCGACGTGTCGGCGCCGTAGTTGGCCACGAAGACGTTTAAGAAGTCGTTGTTGTCGATGTCGCCATCGAAGTCGAGGTCGCCGAACGCGAACACGGCGCCGCCGTTGCCGGTGAACCGCGTGTAGAGGGGTTGGGTCGAGCCGTCGTCCATCACCAGCAGCATGTCGATGTCTTCCTGGTAGTACTTGGTCCAGACGTTGCCGAGGTTGGTCGAACGGCCGGCCAAGAAGTCGGCGCCGTTGTTTACCCCGCCGTTCTGTTGAAATTCCAGCTCGCTGAGGTCGGTCCGCTGCGTTGGGTTCGACAGTTTCGTCCAGTTGTTGTCCGGATCGACCTGGTTTGGCCCGGGGCTGCTCGCGTCGTAGTTGTCGGCCACAGACAGCCAGTTGCTCGGGTTGAGCGCGCCGGCGGCAGAGGTCATCGTGTACCCGGCGACGTTCGTGATGGCCGAGACCCCCGCGGGGAGCGTGATCGAGACATTCCCCGTGTCGCGATTGACGATCAGCTCGGGGATGACCAAGTACTGCCCTGCAAGCTGCGTGACGAGGGAGCTCTGGTCGGAAGCGTCGTTGTACAAGTAGACGTCGCCGATCAGGCCGTTGATCCCGTCGGAGGCGTTTGCGGTGACGCCAATCCGGAAGCGGTCGTGGTCGATGGCGGTATTGTCCGTGGGCGTTCCGGTGTTGGCCACCGAGCCGGTTTGAGTCGTCACGTTCAGTCTGGCGGTGCTGTTGGCGCCGTCCCATACGAGGTTGGCGACGAAGAACTCGCCAGAATTCACGGGGGCCGACACCACGGTCTCACCGCGGACCACGCCTTCCAGGGACGAGGTGGCGTAGTTGTACCGCAGGCCGAACCCGTTGATGGCGCCGGCGTTGCGGAGGTCGACGAAGTGCCCCAGCCCGCTGCCGCCCGTCGACGCCCGCCCAACCAGCACTGTTTGGAGCGTGTTGGAATCGAAGGCGCCGTTCACGCCGTCCATCCGAGCGCCGGTGTCGGCCTCGAACCCGAGCAGGTTGTCGTTGCCGTCGAAGTTCAGGATGCCCCCGGCCGGGTGGTATGCGTAGCTGGACTTTGCGCTGTCACCGATCTGTTGGACGTCAAGGAAGCCGTCGATGGCCACCCCGTCCCACCCCGGCGTGGGAGACGCTGCGTCGGTGATCCAGCCGACCGGGTCGCCGAACGCGGTGACCGGTATGGTTCCTCCGGCGTTCTCACCGCCGTCCTGGAAGAGCGTCGAGGTGACGTTCGGATCGAAATGGGCGATGAGGTCTGCGCTCGCGGTCTTGTTCCACGACGAGAAGAGCCCGATCGCGACGAGCGTTGCAAGACCGACACGAAGATGAGATGGATAGATGAGCATCACTCCCCCCTAGCTAAGATCTGGTGATTAGTAGTTGTTTCGAGAATCTAAAGGTTGGACGTCGACCACAGGCGTCAGCCGCCAGGAGCGTCCCAACAGGACCAGCGCGAGCGACCCGCCCATGGACAGCGTGGACGCCTCCGGGACCGGTCGCCCGAGCATCCCCAGACCGGCGGTCGGCACGTTCGCCGAGAGCAGGTGCTGCCGCAGCACGATCGCGTCGTGGATGTCCTGCGTCCCGTCGAAGTTCAGGTCGCCGTGGGTGTAGCTGTCGGCGCCGCCGAGGAAGAACTCGCCAGAAAGGGGCGCCCAGACATTGACGAAGGCCGCGAGGTCGCTGGCGTCGACCAGGCCGTCCTGGTTCACGTCGCCGTCGACGCCGTTCCAAGCGACCGGGCTGAGTTCCAGCGGGTTGAAGGTGGCGAACACGAAGTCGGTCGATCCGTCGATCTCGTACAGCACGCCGACTGTCGTAGCGTTGATCTTCACCAAGTCGGAATAGGCGGAAGAGCCTCGCTCGATCACGGTGTCTTCGACCCAGGTAAGCCCCTCGTCGTAGCTGAGGCTGATGGTCATGTCCTGCCGGGACGAAGGCTGGCCGGGCCGTGAGTAGACCAGCACGTTCTGCGCATCGCCCTGGTCGACCGCGTGGAAGCGGACCCCCGAGTTCTGCACGACCGGCGTAATGAACTGCGGGTCGCCCTCGAAGCGGGCGTCGAACGACTCGCCGCCGTCGCTGCTGTACGCGACGGCTCGATTTACGCCGCTGGCGCCCCCTTGGGAGCGGGCGTTGAAGTAAACCCTGCCGTCGACGAGCTCGATTGCGAAGTTCTCGTTCGGGTGGACCGCGTCGGTCGCGCTGTGGGTGTCGTCCGCCCCGAGCCGCCAGGTTTGGCCGTGGTCGTCGCTGTACACCACGTGGGCGCCCCAGTTGTTCGACCCCAGCCGGTGGTCTGACGGGATGATCAGCCGTCCGGCGTGTTGGCCGCGGGTGAGCTGGATGCCGTGCACCGGTCCGGTGGCGTACCACCCCCAGCCTTCGGGCTTCACGTCCGCGGTGATCTCGCGGGCGCGGCCGTTGGAGTCGGCGGTCCAGGTTGCGCCGTGGTCGTCGCTGTAGGTGACAAAGACACGGTCGTTCTCCATCGTGAAGGGCATCCAGATCCGGCCGGGATGCTGGGGGTCGAGCAGGTCGACCACCGGGGTCTGGTTCCCTGCGGTTACATTGGCGGTCGGCAGCCCGTCCCAGCCGCGGTAGTTGTCGTTCTCGACCGCGACGGACAAGGCGCCCCAGGTCTTGCCGTCGTCGGTCGAACGCTTCATGACGATGTCGATCTCGCTGGCGTCGCCACCGGAGCGGGCCTCGGCAAAAGCCAGCAGGTCGCCGTTAGCGGCGCGGACGATCGTCGGGATGCGGTAGATGTTGTAGCCCTCGGCGCCCCCCGTGAAGATGGTTTGCTTGAAGACGCCTGCGCTCAGCGGCGCAGCGAGCAGAGTCAATGCGGCGCACGCGGCAAGGAGCAGCGGGGCGTGCGTCGTGGAGTACCGGGAGTGCTTCATAGTGCTTATCTGATGCTCGGAGTAAGGCGGGCGGCGATGCGTTCTCTGCGGTGCGCCCTAGGCTCGGTGCTCCGGCGGTTTTCTAACGCCGTGCTGGATGTCGAAAAAAACGCGTCCCCACCCATCCCCCCGCCGCCGTTGCGTGGCCGGGGGGAGCGCGGACAAGACTCAGCGGATTAGGGGCCGCGCCCGTCAGGAAACTCGATCGCGATCGGGATCACACGCTGCGCCTCCGCGTTGGGGCTGCCCAGCTGTCGGAGCAGGAGCTTCGCTAAGTGCTGCCCCTGCTGTTCGTCTCCCTCGAGCGGCCGCGGGTAAACAAACTGCGGCTTCTCGCGGTCGCGTAGGTAATAGTCGCAAACGGCAATGTCGAAATCGTCCCTTTGGAGCCCGGCTCGACCGATGGCCGCTGTCGCCGCATCGGCCATCCGGCGCGTCCGGCAGATCAGGGCGGTCACGCGGTTGGGGCCCGTGATGAGGTTCAGGATCTCTACCAGGCAAACCTCGGAGTCCGCGGGGAGGCAACGCACGGTGAGCGCGTCGGCCGGCCGGTTGTCGCGCGCCAGCTCCTTGCAGATCGCGTCCAGTGTCAGGTGGTCGCCAGGGTAGGTCACCTGCCGGTTTAAGTAGGCGAGGCGTGAGTGGCCGCGGTCGAGCATGTGCCGAGCCAGCAACGCGCCCGTTCCGGCCATGTCGCGGTCTAAGCAGGCCAGGTTGCCCACGCCGGGGTACACGGAGCCGAACACCACGGCGGGCAGGCCGCTGCCAGCCACCAGCCGCTGCGTCTCGCAACTAGCGCGCACCAGGATGAACCCGTCAGTGTGCGAAGAAGCGAGCGCCTGACCGATGAGCTGCTGAACGAAGATCGCCTCTTCGCTCGCCGGGAGGAAGCTGATCTGCACGTGGACCCCCGGCAACTCTCGTTGGATGCCGAGCAAGATGTGGTCGTTGCCCACCCCTTCGGTACGAAGGAAGAGCGGGTGAACGAGGAAGTGCACGCGGTGTAGTGGCGGGCCCTGGGCGTCCTCCGGCAGTTCCAGGATGAACGCGCCACGGCGCTGCTGCCGGGAGATCACCCGCCGACGGGCCAGCAGTTGGAGGGCCAGGTTCGCGGGGCCGTTCCCGACCCCCAGCAGCTTCGAGGCGCCGGCGGTGGTGAGGTACCTGTCGCCTGGCCGCAGTTTGCGATCCGCGATGTCCTCAATCAGTTTTTCGGCCAGCTCCGCGATCCGCGGAGTGACGGAAGAGGTGTTGGCCACGAGGATTCGACCGGAAAAGGAAGAGAAAAAAGTGAGGCAAATGCCTACTTGCCGTAAGCTACCAGAAAACTTATTGTGTGGCAAGTAATATTATTGGCGAGCCAACATTATTGCTCACTGCTTCTCGTTCACCCCTTTTCTGCCCGCTTTCTTGGAGTTTTCGATGCGCCGCATGTTTCTTTCCTCGCCTGTCTCCCGCGCCGCCCGTGCGGTCCATCTTCGGTGGCGCCGTCCCGTGACCCCGGTCATTCTGCTCGGCTTGACGCCCGCACTGACCTGCCTGGCCGCCTCCCCGGTGCCGCTGCTCGACGTCTCGAAGGAGAACGGCATGCACGTGGTCGTGGCCGCCGGGACTCCAACCACCTACCAGGGACACCCCACTACAGCGTTGCTGCCCGACGGGAAGACGATGTTCGCCGCGTGGACCCTCGGGCACGGCGGGCCGTGCGGCCCGGTGGCGCGTAGCGACGACGCCGGCCTGACCTGGACCCGGATCGACGACGCCCTCCCCGACGCGTACCAGAAGCACCGCAACTGCCCCAGCATTTACCGGATCGTCGACGACCAGGGCAAGGCGCGGCTGTGGATCTTCGCGGCCCACCCCCTGATGCCGCGTGTGGTGAGCGAAGACGACGGCGTCACTTGGCAAGAACGTGAGCCCCTGGGACTCCCCTGCGTGATGACATTCAGCAGCGTGACCCGTCTCAAGGATGGTTCGTCCATCGGGCTTTACCACCGTGGAGAAGGGGACCACGACCGGCCGCCGCTCACGGTGTGGCAGACCCGCACGCGCGACGGCGGTGTGACGTGGGGCGAAGCGAGGCGCGTCGCGGCGGTCGAGGGCAAGAACCCGTGCGAACCGTGGATTGTCCGCTCCCCCGACGGCGGCACGCTCTGCTGCTTGATGCGGGAGAATTCGCACAAGGGGCGTAGCCTGATGATGTTCTCTAGCGACGAAGGAGAGACTTGGTCCACGCCGGTCGACACCCCGTGGGGGCTGACCGGCGACCGCCACGCGGCCGCATACACCGCCGATGGCAGGCTGGTGGTCTGCTTCCGAGACCGCGCCAAGGGGAGCCCCGCCGATGGGCACTTTGTGGCCTGGATCGGCGACTACGACGATATCGCCCAAGGCCGCGAAGGGGGGTACCGCGTTAAGCTGCTGCACCACTACGGCCGGCCCGGCGATTGTGGCTACCCGGGGGTCGAGGTGCTTGCCGACGGCACCGTCGTAGCGACGACCTACGTCAAGTACCGCGACGACGACTGCCAGAACTCTGTCGTCTCGGTCCGCTTCCAGCCCGACGACCTCGACGGGCGCGTGGCACAAATGGACCAATCGTCAAACTGATGGCTCCTCTGATGGGGCGCGTCGCCAGTCCACTCTCTTCCATCGGCGGGCAGGTTGTCCGCCTTGGCACTCAAGGTATTCCGATGAAAGCATTGACCCCTGATGGCGGCGCGCTCCGGGACACGTTTGTTCGCGACGGCTACGTCCAACTTCCGGGCTTTCGGGCCGGCGAGGAGCTGGCTGAGATCGAACGGAACCTGACCCGTTTTATCGATGAGATTGTCCCGACCCTGCCAAGCGACGAGGTATTCTACGAGGACAAGCGTGATCGAACTTCGCTGAAACAGATCCAGCGGATGCACGACCACGATCCGTTCTTCAAGCAGCTCATCGTCGAGGGCCCGTTCCGAGTAGTTGCCGAGCAGTTGCTCGGCGATCGGGTCGTGCCGAAGAACCTGCAGTACTTCAACAAACCCCCAGGGGTAGGGCAGCCAACGCCGCCGCATCAAGACGGCTTCTACTTCATGCTGGACCCCTGTGAGGCGGTTACCATGTGGTTCGGACTGGACGAAGTTGACGCTGAGAACGGCTGCGTGCGTTACCTGCCGGGATCAAACCGGCAGGGCATGCGACCTCACACCCCCAGCGACACACTTGGATTCTCACAGTCGATCGCCAACTACGGACCGGCCGACTCAGCAAGCGAAGTTGCAGCGGTCGCTCGCCCGGGTGATCTGTTGGCTCACCATGCCTTGACGGTTCACCTTGCGGGCGCCAACCGCTCGGTGAACCGTCAGCGGCGATCGCTCGGGTTCATCTACTACTCGCAGAGCGCACGTGTCGATGAAGCAAAGCACCAGGAGTACCGCAGGCGGTTAGTCCAGGAGCTAGCGGCGTCGGGGAAGATCTAAGCCAATCAAAGCGAAAAAGAACAGCAAGTCCAGAACCCTCGTTCGGCGCTTTGCACCGTGCGGAGTTCAGTGCCAGCCACCTACGCCGCCGGGGTTTGACATGCGCGTCGTGCTTGAACACGCAGTCGAAAATCATCCCGACTGGCTGTACCAGGCGCCCAATGATGTTACGAGTGTCGAGGGCTGGCCGGCCGAACCGGCGGCCGCGATGGACTCGTACCACGAGCAAGGCTACTTGCTGGTGCGCGGCGCCTTCGGACCTGAGGCAGTGCAGCGGGCCCGCGACGAGTTGGCCGCGATGCGGCTGGCGGACGACCCGCGGTGTGAGGGGGTGTACTTTGAAGGAGCGGTCCGCGACCGCCTGGGCGCGGTGGGGCAGACCGGCGTCGAAGAGCCCGGTCGGCTGCCGCAGCTCGAACCCGCTGTCCGCGCCGAGTACGTGCGCAAGTTCATGGGGTTCGTTGACCGGCACCCGCCGCTGGCGGAGATCGCCAACTGCCCGCGGATGCGTGGGCTGGTGGAGGGGCTCGTCGGCGGTCCGGCAGAGCTCTTCCAGGAGATGGCGATGATCAAGCCGCCGCGCGGGCGTGAGAAGCCCTGGCACCAAGACCACGCCTACTTCAACGCGCCGCTCGATACGCCGATCGTCGGCGTGTGGATCGCGCTCACCGAGGTTTCGCCCGAGAGCGGTGGGATGTACGTGATCCCCGGCGGTCACCGGCGGGGCGCCCTCCCGCACTTTCAACGACGCGACTGGCAGGTCTGCGACACCCTGCCGGGCGAGTGGGCGGCCCAGGGGTACAAGGCGGCCGCCGCCCCGATGAACGCCGGCGACGCGCTGCTGTTCAGCAGCCTTCTCCCGCACGGCACGCCGACCAACCGGTCTGACCGGCAGCGGTGGGCGTTGCAGTTCCACTACCGATCGGCCGGCGCCCCTTCGTGCCCCGAACAAGAACGCCTCGACTTGTTTGGAGGGGAGGGGCGAAACGTGACGTGTTGAGCCACCGCTTCTCTTGAGATCCGCATGACGAAACTCTTCCTATCGCTTTTTCTTGTCGGTTTGCTGGCCGCTCCCGCGGCTGCCGAGCTGGTCTGGGGCGAGCTGCCCCCGCTCCCCGACGCGTTCGGGTTTGGGGGCCCGGCGGCCGGCGAGCACGCGGGCGCGTTGATCGTCGCCGGCGGCGCCAACTTCCCCGAGGGCCCGCCGTGGGAGGGGGGCCAGAAGGTGTGGCACGACCGGGTCTTCGTGCTCGAGAGGGGCCCGGACGGACAGCCCCAGACCCAGTGGAAGGATGCCGGTCGGCTGCCGCGACGCATCGCCTACGGCGCCAGCTTTTCTACCCCAGAAGGGGTGCTGATCGTGGGGGGCGAAGAAGACGGCGTCGCGATCCCCGACGTCTACCGGCTGCGCTGGATCCCGGCAGAGCAGCGGGTCGCTGCCGAGCCGCTCCCGCCGCTGCCGATGCCCGCGAGCTACCTCGCCGGCGGGATGATCGGGCGCGTCGTGTACATCGTCGCCGACGCGCGCTCCGAAGGGGCGGACCGTTTCGACGAAAAGCACTTCTGGTCGCTCGACCTAGCGGCCCTCGCCAAGGACCCCCAGACGCCGTGGCGGGAGCTCCCGCCCCATCCTGGCCTGGCGCGGCGCAAGGCCGTCGCGGCGGTCCAGGCGCTCGGTTCCGGCCGAGAGAATCTGTACCTGATCAGCGGCGAGCACCCGCGCTACCTCCCGGACGGGGCCGAGGACGCGGCCAACACCCGCTGTCTGACCGACGCCTACCGCTACGACCCGGTCGACAACGCGTGGGTTGAGATCGCCGAGCTTCCGGCGCTCGAGGACGACCGAGACCTGCCCGGCAAGGAAGCGTTCGCGGGCGAACGCCGCCCGGTCGCTGCGGCGACCGGAATCGGCGCCGGGCAGAGCGACGTGCTGGTGTTCAGCGGATCGACCGGGCGGTACGGCGGGCTGCCGGTGCAGGACCGCCCGTCGTTCCCCAATGACGTGCTCGCGTACCACACGATCACCGACACCTGGCGCCGGGCAGGGAAGATGCCCGTCGGCGTGGTCACGACCAGCGTCACGCGGTGGGGCAATCAGGCGGTGATCCCGTCGGGCGAGGTCCGCCCGGGGGTGCGGACCAACAAGGTCCAGACGCTCAACGTCCGCGGCGCCAGGGCGGACTTCGGAGCGCTGAACCTCAGCGTGCCGGTCGTCTACCTGCTGGCGATGCTGGGGGTCGGCGTCTTCTTCGCGACGCGCACCAAGAGCACCGATGACTTCTTCCGCGGCGGGGGGCGCGTTCCCTACTGGGTGGCGGGGCTGAGCATCTTCGCCACCATGCTCAGCTCGATCACGTTTGTCGCCCTCCCGGCCAAGGCGTTCGCCACCGACTGGCGGTACTACGTGGCGCAGCTCACGATCATCCCGATCGCGGTGGTGGTCGTGCGGGTCGCGATACCGTTCTTCCGCCACATCGACGCCACGAGCGCCTACGAGTACCTGGAGAAGCGGTTCAGCCGACCGGTCCGCCTGCTCGCCAGCGCCCAGTTCGTGATGTTCCAAGTGGCGCGGATGGCGATCGTGATGTACCTGCCCGCCCTAGCGCTGGCGGCCGTCACGCCGCTCACCGTCATGCAGTGCGTGCTGGTGATGGGCCTGCTGAGCATCGCCTACTGCACCCTGGGGGGAGTGGAGGCCGTGGTGTGGACCGACGCCATCCAGACCATCGTGCTGATGGGGGGGCTGCTGGTGGCGATCGCGGTGATCCTGATGCGCGTCGACGGCGGCGCCGCCGCGGTGTTCAGCACCGCCTACGACGACGGCAAGCTGCACCTAGCGGACATGGACTTTTCCCTCTCCAGCGGCGCGGCCACCGCGGTGTGGGTGGTGTTCGTTGGGCAGTTCTTCCAGTCGCTGTACTCGTACACGTCCGACCAGTCGGTCGTGCAGCGGTACGTCTCCACGAAAGACGAGCGTGACGCCCGCAAAGCGATGTGGACCACCGCCTGGATGGGGGTGTTCGGGAGCCTGCTGTTCTTCGTCATGGGCGCCGCACTCTACGCGTTCTACAAGAGCCACCCGCCGGCGCTCGACGTCGGGATGAAGACCGACGCCATCTTCCCCTGGTTCATCGCCACCGAGCTGCCGGTCGGAATCTCGGGGCTGGTGGTGGCGGGGGTCTTCGCGGCGGCTCAGTCGACCATCTCCACCAGCATGAACAGCACCGCCACGGCGCTGGTGACCGACTTCTTCGTCCCCTTTCATGCCTGCCGTACCGACCGCGGATACCTCTTCTTGGCGCGGGCGTTCACGCTGCTACTGGGGGCGGCGGGCACCGCCATCGGCTGCTGGCTGGTGGTGCTGAACCAGACCAGCATGATCGACACGTTCATCTCGATCATCGGCCTGTTCGGGGGCGCGGTGTGCGGGCTGTTCATGCTGGGGATGCTCACCACGCGCGCCAACGCGGCGGGCAGCCTGCTGGGCTGCGTGTGCGGCTTCGCCACGGTCCTGTGGGTCATGCGCAACACGCACATCCACCCGTTCCTCTACGCTGCGGTGGGGACGCTGGTCACGATGCTGGTGGGGTACGCGGCGAGCCTGCTGTTCCCGCCCCCCAGGCCGGGCCAACTGCGGGCGCTCACCATCCACGACCCACCCGCGGGGGCGGCAACTAAGCCGACGCCCAGCCGCCCCGTTCTGGTCTGACCGGCAAAGCTAGTTGCTTCAGCTTCCGTGTGTTGCGTGTCGCGAGTCGTGCGCTGCTGGCACGTCAGGACTTCGCCGCAGCCGCTATCGGGGTCAGGGCCAAACCCCGCAACAACACGGGCGCTCCCCGCCCGCTCCTCTCTACGACCCAGGTCCAGAAGCCCTTCCGCTTCCCCAAACCCAACAGGCACACCAAGCTGTTGAATACACCAGCCGAGAGTGCAATCGGCTTCTGGCGGCCGCGGCCGACTCTAGGTCGGGACAGGGAAGCGGCGAGGATGCTGCCGAAGGTCGTGAGAGTGGGCTCTACGTGGTGGAGTAACCCGCCTGTGACTGCCGGCCCAATACTGCATCGCGTGTTGGCGCCATCTGGCGCCATTCAATGGCCTCGCGACCAGGTACCACCAGTGAGCAATAGCAAGTACCACCAGTGTCCATTTCTAGGTACCACCGGTGACCCAAATTCCAGAATCCAGAAGAGTGAGGCTTCTGGCGTTGCTGTCGCAACGAAGTCTCACTCACAGAAATTGCTACTCCCGGAGCCCCGTCCTTGCTGCCGATCTGTGGGCGACCCACCAACGATGTGGACCGCGAGGCAGCACTCTCCGTGGATGGGGCGTCGCTGACTGGACAGCGGGGGCCGACGTGGGACGTGCGCCCTGAGGGCGCTGCGCGCGCATAGGCGCGTTGGGGCGGCCTAGCGTCCTCCCAGCCCCACCAGGGCCCAGCTGCGCCCCAGCGGGCGCGTGGGGGCCCCTGGTGGGGCTCTGAGGGGCGGGGGTGCGCCGGGCCACGCTCAGCATGAGTGATCGCGGGCGCCAACTGGCTGCTCAACCCGCAACAACGCGGCTGCCCAATGGTGGCCTGCGGCAACCCTGCCCGCTGGTGGGCTGTAGTCGGGCCCGTCCTTCGTCGTGCTGCGGCGGTCGCTGCCGTTCACGCCACGCACGCCTACCGTGCACGCCGCATACGCCGGGTCCTCTTATTAATAGTCTATTAGATAGAAGTAGAGGGATAAGGCGTGTCTGGGGGCACAGGAACTTGGCCGGTGGCGACCATGGCAAGAGCGTTAAGCGCCTGCGGACGCAGCCCCTGATGAAGCGTCTCCCCGGGGAACCCACTCCTGCACGGTCGCCTTGGCGGCCGACTCGCGGGGCACATGGTGTTGGTGGGCGCTTACGCGTAAGCGTGGCGGAGCCCACTTCACCTTGCAGGCTCTTCGGGGCGCCGACACCCATCAGCTCCCGCATCACCTAGCCCAGGTTCCGCACCAGCGCCGACATCCGCCCGCCTTCGGCGGACTTTCGCACTTGTCGATCCCCCGCAGCCAAGTGCGTCGTGGCCCGCCGGCGTCGGCTCTCGCTCACCGCGTGTTGCTGCTCAACGGGCCCGGCGCTCAGGCGGGCTTGCTCCGCACGCTTCGGCTCCGGCGCGCAGCTCCGCACACCGACCGACGAGACCGCCGCGACCGCGTGGCAGACCTAGTCCGCAACCCCCTTCTCGATCAGCGCGTCGCTGCGCCTTGGGGCCGGGCCACTGGGCAGGCTCAAACCGGTTTACCCACCACGTTGCAACGGCGGGTCGGCCGGTGGGCCCGGCGGCGGCGGCGGCGGCGTGGGACTATCCTTCACCATGAAGGCGTAGATCAGGACAAAGGCCGCGTAGAACGTCACAAAGAAGCACCAGTAGCTGGCCGCGCTGTCGCTGATCAGATAACCCACGGTGGCCCAGAGCCAGCCCCACGAAACGATCACCAGGCCCTGCCAAAACGGGCGCCACCAGAGCAGAAACGGGGCGCCGATCACCAACGCCCAAAGAAAGTACGCCCAGGCGGCATAAACGGGCGGGTTGCGTGGGGACCACCAATTCAGGTGCCCTCCGGGAGTAACCTGCGTGAACATCGGGTGGTAGGCGATGCGCGCCAACGTGACGAACAGCAATCCCGCCGAAAGCACGAGAAAAAGCAGCAACCGCCGTCCACGCAGCGGCAGCGCGAACATCGACCCGAACAGCGGTCCCCACGCTTGCCCCAAGAGCGCCAGCGGGATCAGGCCGACCGTAAGCAGGTGATTGAGCGTTCCGTGGGGCCGGGGGCCATCAAGCCACAGGAGGCCTTCGACCCATTGCATCGCCGTGATCCCCATCAACGCGACCCCGCCCCACCTGAGTCGCGGGTGATCGCGACGCAAGAGATAGGCGGCCGCGCCGTACGCGCATCCCCCCGCCATCAGACTGGACGTCGCGTTGAAGCAGATGGCTGATCCCCCCCGGCCAAGAATAACGTGAAGCTGCGCCAAGCGTGCGATAGCCTACCCCTTTCGGACAAGGCGACTAGCACCGCTTTGGGCGGTGGTCATTTCGGCCGGCTCTTCTGCGGCCCCGACCGAACTTCAGGAGCTGTGATCTCTGGCAGGGCGCCTTCATCTGGGATGCCGACAGCGGGATGCGGAGCCTGGCGGACGCGCTGACGGACGCCGGCGTCGACCTCACAGGATGGCGTCTGCAACGAGCGACGGGCGTCTCTGCCGACGGCAAGGTGATCGTCGGCTACGGCGCCAACCCAGCAGGCCAGGTTGAGGCTTGGCGGGCCGACATGTCTGCGGCTCCAGAGCCGAGGGGCTTGGGCCTGTACAGCGTGTTGGCTGGCGCCGCCGCCTTTGCCGCACGGTGGCGTAGAAGACGGACCGCCGGGTAGGCAGCAGCCGCCTCACCCCATGCAGCTGGCCCGAGGTGAGGCCTGTCCGACACCTAACACGTGCGGAGTTGGTCGAGGTGGCCACGCACCGGGTGGCTACCGCTGGCCGTCGATGGTCGAGACGTGCGGGTGCGCCCTGATCCCTGCGGGTGCTTCCCGGGACCGACCAGGCCCGTGGGGGGGCGCCTTGGAGAGAGACGTTCGCGACGGCCGTCAATTGGCCATCTGCGCCCACAGCGCGTTGCGCGCGCATAGGCGCACTGTGGCCCCCGAGCGCCCTCCCAACCGCACATGGGCCCAGCTGCGCCACAGCGGGCGCGTGGGGGGCCTGTGGCGGCCCTCTGGCCTGGCGGCGCCACCCGACTATCCAAGAATCACCACAGGCATAGGAAGCGACCCGTCCCGCTGACGGCGGCATCCACGGGCAGCGAGCGTCTCTCCGGTCGACGCGGTTGAGGTTGGCTCGGCGACGGGCGGGACGCTTCGGCCTAGCAGTGCGGCTACCCCGCGGCCAAACCGCTCGGGGGGCGTGTTGCCGCCAACCTTACCGCGAGAAAGTTGCGGAACTTTACCAAACGCAGGTTTGCCAGGCGCCCAGCGGCCAGTTCGACCTTGTTCTGGAGGCCGGATTGGCGATCGATTCGGTGGCCACTGAATTGAGGACGCTCGGCGACCGGAGCCGCTGAACGCGAGAAAAGGCTTGTTTCCTCGCTCGAAACGCGTGGTAACAATTGGACTCGAAACGCAGCTCAGGCGCCGGTTTCGACCTCGAAGGCCACGCTGGCCGTTCGCACCGCATGGTGTTGGGGCCCGTTCGACGCGACGTGAGACCGTTCTCCGGGCTAATCCGCCGACAAGCAGCGTCGAAAGCATACCCGTGAGCACTTGTTTTTGAGGTCCGGTCCGAACTCAATCTGCCCCCGGAATTGACCGAGACTGCTGGAGCGGGCGAAGAGTTTGTTGTTAACAACAAGATGCGAGTCATACGGAGGCTGCGGCGAGTCCGGTGGAGACGTACTCCCAGCGTTCTGTTGTTGAACCTCCGGCGTCCCTTCACGCGAGTGCCCGGGGGCTTGGCATTTCTATCCGCGTCGGCTGCTCCAGGGGGCTGGGGCCTCGGCCACGCCACGCTCGGCGCCGGAGTGCTCCAGGGAGCACGCTTGCCCGGCCCTTCGACTTTGTGTCGACGTGCTCCGGCGGCACTTACCGGTTCAATCAGGGGAACTCCGTGCGAAAGGTGCCGCGGTGGGGCGCCGGGAACCGGGCGGCCCCTTATTCCATCGACTGCCGAAGCTGCCCGATCAGGCGTCAACGGAGCGGGCAAATGGGAAACTTGTTCCCCAACTCAGCCCCTGCATCAGGGCCGTGGCCGGCCCACGAGACAGCCCCCCCGCTTCCCCAGTCCGCGGGAGTTGAGCACCTGGTGGGCTGCCTTGCCGATCGGAGCGGCAAGACAGCGGCAAGACACAAACAAGACACGGACAAGACAGCATTTCGCCTATAAAACAAGGGGTTCTCTCTTCTCTGTCTTATTTTCTTATAGAAATATTGAAATGCCCCCCATGGTGGGTGGCGGTTTCCCTTATTCCCCCGCCCTAGTGGGTGTATCTGATGCTGGAATCGCAAGACAGCAAGACAGGCCGACAGCGGTCGCCGTAAACGATTACGCAGCAGAGGCTTATGTTTACTGCCCCTGTCTTGCCGGCTGTCTTGGCAGGCGCCTTCGGGGGGAACCGTGTCTCACCGAGCAAGACAGGAGGCCACCCCGGGCGGCTTGGACCTCGCTGGACGCACGCCCTCCTCGGTTCGCACCAAATCCCGGACGCTCAGGCCCGAACCCCTAACGAGCGATTCTGGCTCGCCGCCAGGTCATACGCTCGCTGATTGGGATGTGCGAAATACGCGGTGCACTGCCACTGCGGCTGCTTCCGGAAACCGTAGAACTGCGTCAGCGGCGCCCTCGGCCGTGCAGGAGGGCCTGGTAGCCAACAGGTGTGAACCGCGGCCTGGCGATGGCGGTGCGTCCGTGCGGGGATCGCAATGCGGAACACGCACTGCCTGGGACCTGGCTCCCCTTCCGAGACGCTCCAGGTGTTCGACTCTGGGCGCCACTCCCATTGGGCAAACCAGTCGAACTCTGGCAGGCCACTGCGGCTGTGCTGCGAGCCCGCGTACCCGGTCGGCCAAGTGAACCCGCCGTCCGCGGTCCAGCGCGTCTGGTGCGGGCGGAGCCAGTGGGAGCAGCGACCCAGTTGGGTCAGCACCCGCCCCGAAGCTGCTGAGCCGCAGAGCAATTCCGCGTCGTGATAGAGGGTGTTGACCACGACCGACCACAGGGCCGGATCGTCTTCGGGTTCCAGCCAAGGGCGAACAGCAGGTTCGAACGCCGGCCAACGATCGCTCATCGCGGATTCCTTTTCATTGCTCGCGTACTTCGGCTCGCGATGTCGCGCGCTGTATTCAGTCTAGCAGCGGTCTCGTGCCGTGTGTTTTGCTGGGGGTGGGATTGCTAGGCGCCTCCCGGGCCGCCGCAGCCCCAGGGACGCGGAGCGTCGTGCGGCTGGGTCGGGCCCGCTGGGCGGCGCCTGGGGGGTAGGGCGTGAAGTGCGGCCGGCATGCTCACCCACACGCGTGAAGGGACCTCCCTGAGGGACTACTGGCCCCTTTCAGCTAACGGACGCTTGGGCGTCTTGCGGCTGCCTGTGGGGGCCGGTGGGGAGGGCCACACGTCGGACGCGGAAGCGTCGAAGAGATGGGCGGGCCGCAGCCAAGCACGCACGCGTGCTCCAGCAGGCCGACGTCGAAACCGGGGGCCGGCCCGCCGGCAGGCTGTACGACGCGCTGTGCAAGCGGGGCGCCTTCCGGGCGATCGACACGCGGCTGTTCACGGGGGTGCTGCGGAGCTTGGGGGAGCGCGGGCTGATCGAGCAGATGGAAGGGGGCGACCTGATCCTGGCGCCCAAGGGGGAGCAGCTCACCGGCCACTACTCCTTCTACAGCGCGTTCGCCGCCTCCGACGACTACAGCGTCTATCACGGCAGCTCGCTCATCGGCCTGCTCCCCGCCTCGGACCTGCCGAACCTGGACGACTGCTTCCTGCTCGCCGGGCGGCGCTGGCGGGTGGTTGCGATCGAGGACGAGCGGCGGGTCGTGGTCGTCCGCCCCGCGAAGGGGAGCAAGCCCCCGATGTTCACCAGCGGCGGCGGGGAGGTCCACCCGCGGGTGCGCGACGCGATGCGGCTGGTGCTGCTGGACGACCGCCCCTGCGGGTATTTGAACTCCACCGGCGCCCGGCTGCTGACCGATGCCCGCCTCACCGCCCGCGAGGCGGGGATCGATCGGCGCTCGTTGGTTCCGCTGTCGCCGCCCTCCTGCTTGTGGTTCACCTGGACCGGAACTAAGGCCCAACGCACGCTCTGCTTGATCGCCGACGCGGCGAGGCTCGTCTCCGCCGACCACAAGATCGCGGTCGAGCTCTCCGCCAGCGCCGCAGACTCGGCCCGTCGTTTGGCGGGCGTCGATGCATCGTCGCTCGACCCGGTCCGCCTGGCCGCACGCCTGCCGTCGAAGCAGACCCGCAAGCTCGACGAGCACCTGGACGAGGGGCTGCTGGTCGAGGCGCTCGCGGTCGATGCCTTGGATCTGGAGACTGCCTGCGTGCTGCTTGTGCGGTTGCGGTCCGTAGTGGGTTGATTCGTTCGCATCGCAAGCGGATCGCCGTTTTGACTTCTGTCCTTTTGTCCCCCGCCCCCCCCCAATCTCGTTTTCGGTCATAACCCCCCGATCGCTCGAAACCCCCGCGAAACGCGACCTACGACTCCGACCCACCCCCACGATGGCGGGGGTTCTCGACCCGCCAGCAGGGATTTTGTGTCCCGCTGCGGGACACCGGGCCCCCCGAAGTGGACACCTGCGGGACAAATGTGGGCGCAACTTCCAGACATCCAAAACACCCTCCGCTGCAAACCCTAACGCGCATGCGTCGCCGGCCGCATCTGCCCGGGGACTCCCCGGGCCGCGCGCCGCTAGCCGTGGGAGATTGTCTCACAGCGGGTGGCTATTTGCTACGAGAATGGCGGGGAATGATGGGCCAGATCGCTCGAAGCGGACCGCTGGCAAGGGAGGTGTGTTGAATGAGTTTCCCGCGGATCGATCGGCCTCCGGATTCGACGAGAACTCTGGCAACGGTTCGTAAGCCACCTTGAGTTGGCGTCCGCCGGAATGGTAGGTGGGTCCCCGCTTCGCACTGCTGGCAAGCCAGACAGTGGCACCCCAGCAGTGCCACCCGCCGTTTGCCGGGCATTTGCAGAGCCGCCCCGTTTGACTGTCCCCTCCGCAGCGGGGGCGACGCGGGTCGCGGCAAGCGACAACAGGGAACAGAAACCCTCCCGATCGGACACAACCCAAACAAAATCCGTCATCTCAAACTCCTTAGACAAAACCGCGCCAACCGCGCAGCAACGACCACGAGGCCCCACCGTGGCGCCCCCCCGCACTCGATCAACGATTGACACAAGATTGTCCGCGACCGGGTGGCTACTTACGAGCCTGATTTCGAGCCGTCGGCGTTAGTCGCCGTGCATGGGGACTGCCATCCTGCGAGTCGGGAATACCTATCCAAGACCGTCCCAGCCGAATCACCATAACACTTGCAAGTAACGTTTTGCGGCGATCGGAGCGGTGGACTGCTGGCTGGGTAGTGTCTTACCTAAGGCACTGCACCTGTCGTTTGATTGCTTGATTTCTTTCTTGGGAGTGGGTTTAGCCCCTCCGCCTTCGCCCTCGCATCGGCCCTGCGCCCAATCGAGGGGCCGATGCGAGGGCGAAGGCGGAGGGGCGCCCCCCTCTGTCGAGCCGGAACGGAGGTCGCTGCTGCGACCCGATCGGCGGCCGGCTCAGGAGAGAACGCCGGAGGCAATTAGACTGAAAAAGCCGCCCACCGGAGGCTTGCCCCGGTGGGCGCACGGACTCGGCAGATCGTGCTGGGTAGACGCCTAGACGTCGTGGGACATCAAGATCGCCGGTCCTTTTTCGTTGTTAACCCGAACAGCCGGGGGAGCCGCGGCGTGCGTGCCGCGAGCTCGTACTTACTATCCAGGGAATAACGATGAAAGACAAGAACGTGATCGGGATCGATGTCGCCAAGGCGAAGCTGGACGTGTTCGACTCCAAGACCGGCCGGCACACGGTCGTCGCCAACACCCCCGAGGGGGTCGACGCATTCGTCCGCCGCGTGGCCCAACTGACGGCTGATGCCAGCCAGGTCCAGACCGGCTTCGTAGAGAGCAACGGCGTGGCCATGTCGCAGGCCGTGGGGGTGCGTGTCGATGCCCGTCTTGGCGCCCAGCTTCGACAAGAGCCGCCGCACGTGCGACGTGGCCAACCGCTGGCCGGTGCGGGTGGTGAACAGGTAATCCTCGCCGCAGGCGCCTGACTGAGCCAGCCAGAGTTCAAACCAGCCGTAGGTGGTCGTCAGGGCTGACACGCGACGCTTGCCGCCCTTGCCGCAGCGGACGGTTACACGGTTGCCGTCAATGTCGCTCCGCCGCAGGTCCAACGCCTCGCTGACCCGCAGTCCCGAGTGGTACATCAGGTCGATGAGTCCCTTGTCACGCAACGCGGTTGGTCGGCAGGCATGAATCAGCCCCTTCACCTCATCCGGTGCAATCGCTCGCATGGTGTCACTCTCGTGAGTTAGTGAAACAAAGTTGCCGGTTACTCAACTCTATTTCACCCTCGGCGAAGCGCAAGTCCGAAAGCGTAACAACCCGTGGTCCGATTGAGGTGGTGAGGTGGGGGGAGGGGTTTATCCGCGCGGTGATGAGAAGGCCGATTACAGGGGCAACGCACCGCCCTATCGGCAGAGAGCGTGCTGTGATTCTGATGGGGTGGTGAGGTGGTTCACGCAGGCTTGGCGTCCATAACAAGTGGATGATCCGACTTCTTAACTCCTTGATCTGGTATCAAGATTTGTGGAATCATTGAGCCGTTGGGGATGAACGTGAAGCGGCACCAGTTGGTATTGTCTCGCAACCCCGTTTCAAAGAGAAGTTGATAACTACCCGGTGGAATGTTGGTTTCTCGGCCGTCAGCTATCGAGGCAATTTCAACTTTGCCGGCCTCGGGACAAGTGAAGGGTACCGCAATTGCCCTCGTGCCTGAAGGCGTCGGCAAGTCATCAGCCATCTGCACTTCGACGGATATTGGTCCAGCCTCGAACATAGTTTTGAACGAAACTGATTCGGGACGCCAACTGAAGCCTTGGGCGACGTGCTGGTCAGTCCAGTCATTGAACGGATTTTCCAGTTCGCCATTGAATGCGGCGATCTGGGAGTAGGATACGCTTACCGTAAAAGATGCCATTTAATCCACCACCTCGATTATGATTCTCGCACCGTCAGGTACCCCTCGTGACAAATTGCCGATACGTGCTCCCGCCCCCATATTGTCGCTGGGGTCGACCGGCCTGACGCTGGCACCTTTGCCACCTTCTTTGGTGAAAGCCGGTGGATATTCGTCAAGTTGCTTGCCCTTGACCTTGTCGATGCCTCTCAGCGACTCTGCTCGATTTGCGTCAGCATTCGCTCTGTCAAGCGTAAGTTCCTTTGGATGTCCGGCACGTTGAGCATCCTCGATATGCTGAGCAGATTCCGGGTGCTGCGATCTCTTAACCGTGACTTTCTTTGGGGCAACAACCTCCGCCGCTTGCGGCGCCCCGGCGCCGCTGGGCGCGTTGGGGCGGGGTGGGACGTTGCAGTCCCCGCCCCCTGTCGCGGCCGCGACGTGCAGGTGGCCGAGCGCCCCCCCGGCGCCGCAGGGACTATTGACTTCCGGCTGCTTATTGCGAGGGGCGTCTACCTCCGCTTGGGCCGCGTTGAGTTGTCGACGGGTCTTGGCGCCCGCATCCTGAACGGCGTCGGTGGCGCGGCGCGCCACGCTCGGCCCCACGCCGGCCGCCTCCAGCATCAGCGACACGGTGTTCTGGGTCGTGAAGCCATTCTGGACGATGTCCCCCGCTAGTTCAACTCGGTCGCCTAGCTCCTCAGCGCGGTCGGCGAGCGCTACCCCGCGTGCCAGCCAGTTCGCGCCGCCGCCAAACACCGTAAGGCCGGCGCCGACGCCTACGTTCGCTGCAATACGGGTTTGCGTGCGGGTCGATTCCGGAACGCCGGCCCGATCGGCCAGCCGATTGGCGGTTTCGTCGAGGTCGATCAGAGGAGCAGCGTTTGCCAGTTCCACGGCGCCAAACGCCAGCCCGCCGACAAATGCTTCGAGGATGCCCGGGTTCGTCACCCCCGCCCCGATCGGCGTCGGTGGCGGTGGCGGGGCAAACGTGGCGGATGGGTCTCGCTCGCCGGTCGAGCCGTACTGTGTGACGCCGGGGCCCAGGACGAGGTTGGTGGGTAGCGACGGGTCGAAGTCCCAGTTCGACTCGATCCATTCTCCCTCAAACTCGCCGCCGTCGCCGTGGAGAAGGGTGACCTGAAACGGCGTGACGCCTTCCCGGACATTGATCGAAACGTGGATGTCGAGAATGTCATAGCTCGCGTCAGGGTCCGACTTATCGAGCCTGTACTCACGCACCATCCGCTGGCCCGAGCCGACAACTTCTCCGAGTTCGGAATCGCTCTCGAAGGTGTGATCGATCGCGACGCGACGATGGTCCCATCCACGGACTTCCTTGCTGAGCGTTCTAGTCTCTTCCGGGGAGTAGCGGACCGTCGTGGTTGTCTCATCGACGTGCTCGATCGTCCGCCGGACCTCGCGAGTGTCGGTTCCGTGGCCAATTCCACTACTAACACCATTTACTAAATAAGGGTGATGCGCAACCTGAATGTCGAGCGAATAATCGGGAACATCGACGTCGGTGGAGCCGTAGGTGGTCGTCGTCTCGACCGTCGTGTACTTGCCCTTCTGCGACCGCTGGGTCGCCCCGTCTTGATCGACGAAGTCGAAGTAAGTTCCCGGTTCGTCGATGAAGACCGTTTTCGTCGTCCCAGAGTCGCGGCGGGTTTCTTCCCATATGTAAGACTCTCCCCCTTCCGGGGTAATCTCGTTCCACAGATCGCGTTGCTTCGTGCCGTCGGACGTAGACCGGAGGCTCTGGGCTTCAAACCGGCCGAGGGTCGCGAGCCCGTTGGTCTCGGTGTGCTCGGCGTCGTACGTCGAGACGAAGCCGCGGATGAGGTAGTTCTCAGTCGAATCCTCGATCAACTCGTAGCGTTGTGCTTTGTCTTGCGTGGCAGCTTGGTAGGTTTCGAAGCGATCGATCCTGCCGTCGGCGTGTTCAAAGCGGCTGGTGGACTCGAGGTCCAGCGTCCGGAGGTCGCCTTTGATCTTCGTCGTCGCCGACTCTCGTCCGGTGTCGGTATCGCGGCTGTAGGTCTCGTGCGTTTCCCAGCCGGGCTCGGCATCGTCGTTGACGTAGGGCGCGATCGTCGACCAGGATGTCTCATTCCGCCGGTCCCACTCGCGGAGGACCGACTGGGTGACGCGGCCCTCCCCCTCGTCCGTGCTGGTGAGGGTCACCGTGCGTCCTTGGTCGTCGACGTACGTCCGGGCCGGGCCATCCAGCTCCCGGAGCAGGGACTCGTCGAGTATCTCTGCCTTCTCGGGCTTGCCGAAGCCGCCGGTGAGCTTCTCGGTCGTCTTCTGCTTTTCGAACGAGCCTTCCCCTTCGCCGGCGCCCTGAACCGCTTTGCTGCTGGTCGACTCGTCGCCGAAGTCGTAGTCGCCCGACTGGGTGCGTTTTGGATCGCCGTTCAACTCAACGGTTGTCTGGCCGTGGTCGTCGCGAACATTGCCGCTGGCGGAGACGGTCTCACTCTGGTCGACGTGGCCGGTGCTGGTGCGGGTCTTGGTGCGGCCGCCGGAGGTGGGGTAGGTGTAGTCGGTGCGGGTGTCGAGGTAGAGGTCGGCCTTGCTGGTGACGTTGAACTCGCCGTCGCTGCGTGAGCGGCTGTCGGTTGTGGAAGTAACGTCAAGCGTCGCTTCGCGGCGGCTGCCCGCCTTGTCGGTCCGCGTGCCCGTCTCGGCGACCGATTCGTTGCCGTCCTGGTCGACGTCGACCCGCGTGTCGCTCCACGTGAGCGTGTCTTTCACCTCACCAGTGGCCGTGGTGGTGACCGTCATGTCGCTCGACGTCCCTGTCGGCCCGCTGGTGACAGGGCCGGCCGCGGTGGTGCGGCTGCCGGCGCGGGTTGTGCTGTCCGACTGGTACTGCTCGGTGCGGGTGAACGTGACCGCCCCGCTTTCCTCAACCGTCGTCTCGATGTTCGTTGTGCCGCGGGAACGCTCGTGGGTGTCCGCCGTCTGCACACTCCCGACCTCGAGCTTGCTCGTGGTCTGGCCCCCGGACTGGGTGGACGTCCCCTCGCCCGTCGACGACGCCCCCACGGTTGTCTGCGAGCGGTAGTCCGAGATCGCGACCGTGTCGTTCGTTTTGCCGCCGTCGACCACGCGCGTCTTGGTGAACGAGTCGACGTCCAGCACGTCCACAGCCTGACTCATCGATTCGAAGACGACGTCCATCGCCGCGGTGGTGACTGCATCGTCCTCCAGCGTCACCAGGCCGCGGGAGGATTCGCTGGCGTAGGCGCCGGTCTCAAGCCCGGTTTGCAGGTAGGTGGTGGTCCCGTCTTCGGTCCCATTCGCGCCCAGTTCGTACTTGGTCTTCGACCAAGTCTCGGAAAGCTCCTCGACCGCCGCGTCGGCGCTCCTCCCTGCATCGGTGCTCACGAACGCACCCGCCGTTGTGGCCGAGTAGCGGCCCCCGCTGCTGGCGCGGTCCTTCTGCTCGTAGCCGTCCCCCGCCTGGCCGGCGCCCATCGCGTGGACAAACGACTCGGTCTCGACCGAGCCACGCCGCGACGACTCGAACGTCCCCTGACGCGTGGCCCCTTCTCCTTCATCCAGGAACTCGTAGTCCTCTTCGTCCCGGCTGCTTGAGGTCCGCTTTGAGAGCGCGTAGCTCGCTTGGGGTAGGATGGCGAGCGCCACATAGCCTTCGCCCAGCAGCGCCGCCACCTCCACGTCGCCGGACAGGCCTTGCCAGTCGGTCGATTTGACATCCGTGGTTTCGAGCCGCTTGGCGTGCCCCTCGCTACGGCTGATCCCGTTTGGGTTGGCCGTCGTCACGCGGTCGTCGAGTTCGAAGACCCCCTCGGTGGACGCGCTGAGCGTCGCTGCGAGCACCTCGTTGCTGCGGAACGGCGTGACGAGTGGTTCTGTTTCTCCTTCGATCGGCTCGCTGGTCGTGCCGTAGGCCTGCGTCGCCGTTGTGGCGGAGGCCGACGCGTACGAGCGGAAGTCTCCGCTGGAGCGGCTGGTGTCGTTGTCGCGGTAGAAGCGGGCGCTGACGCTCCCGCCGGAGGCCGATTCGCCCGCGGTGCGAAGGCCGAAGGTGGTGTCGGTCGCGACGCCGTCGTCGGTGCGGGTCTCGTCGCCGTCGACGCTGCCGGTCTGCGTCCCCTGGTAGTCGTTGCTGCTCTCGGCGGTCCCCTGCACGACGGACCGCTCGCCGACCTCGTCGATCGTCGCGTTGAGCTTCGAAGCAGCCGACGCGGTGAACGAGTAGCCCGACGTGGTTTCGGTGGTGTTCTCGTAGGCGACCTCGGTGGCCTCGAGCCGGACCCGGTAGTCGCTGCCGCTGGTTTCACCCCCGCCCGAGAGGTTGACGTACGACGAGGCGACGATGACCGCGTGCAGCGACTCGACCACGGCGCCGCCGACTTCCTCCGACGCGGCCGTGCCGACCAGGCTGACGCGGTCTCCCTGCTCGCCATTGGCGTGGTAGCTGAACTGCGTGCGGCTCCAGTCCCCCGCGGGGTCATCGACGACGCCGACGACGCTTGAGCCGGACCCATGCTGCTGGAACGCGGTGGTGAGCGACTCGCTGAGCGAGAACTTGCTCTTCTCGTTGGTGGCGCCGGGGTTGTCCGTCTCGACATGGAGCGTCGCCTCGTAGAGGTACTGCTCGGCGAGCGTGTCTTGGCCCGAGTCTTCACGGCCGCTAGCGTAGGGGTAGAAATAATCGACCCGCTGCTGGCTGGCGCCGGAGAGCCAGGCTGTGGCATCTGTCTCGACACGCGGCGACTGGGTCACAACGCCGCCGTTGATGGTGGAGACGTCCTCGCCGCTGCGTGTGGTGGTCTCGGAGTAGCGGGCGTGGGAAGCGCCTGCGTAGCTAAGCGTGGATGAGGGGTCGGAGGTCTGCTCTGGGTCGTCTGGTTCAGTGCTTCCGCCGAAGTAGACGTGCCAGGACTCAAGTTCGAGCGTTTCGATACGAGAGTGGGTGGCAGAGACCAAGCCGGATGCGGAGTCCAAGACTACTTGAGCGAAGTGGAGAGTTTGTTGTTAACAACACAATTGGGGGGGGGCGCGATGGCGAGGTAGCAGAGAGGACCACAAGAACGCCAGCGTCGCGGCTAGGGCCGACCTCCTGAGGGCTAAGAAAAAGTCCCACCTGCAAGGCCCAACCACCCCCACCCCCCGCCGGCCGCCCGGACGCAAAAGCGTCCGAAGCGGCCCGCCGGGGGGGGGGCGCCGCCCCGATCACTACCGCCGCCGCTGGACCCGTCTTCTCGGCGCCGGCCTCGACAAGGCCTGCTTCCGCTTCGCGAGCCTGCAGCAGGCAATGACGCTGCCTGTCGCGAGCACGATGACCGTCGGCCAGAACGCAGTGGTGAGCAGCACGGCCAGAACAACGCACGCCCAGAACACGGCCGCCTGCGGGGGCGGCCGCGACCAGAATTCAGGGCGCCAAGCCCCTTGGCTCTTGTTACTCGGCAATAGCTACCTCCTTGGTTCGTGGGTTGGAACAGAAAGCCCGCTCGCCAGCAGGTTGAGCGACAGGTCGGCGTCGACCGGCTGCCCCCGCAGCCATCGCACGAACTGACTGAGCATCAGCCCCGCGGTCATGCTGGCGGCGTAGATCGTCGACCTTGCTGTGCAGGCGCCCGTCTGGGCCTCGTGCTGCGGGAAAAGCGTGGCCGCGTAGTGCTCGCGGCTAGTAGCATCGAACGCGGTCAGCACCCGCAGCGTCTCGCCCCGCATCCGCCCGTCGGCCCAGAAGTCGATCAGTTCACCGCCCCCACGCCAGATGGCCGCGCGGGCGTCGATGGAATCGACGCAGCAGAAGGCCACGTCCCCGAGCCCGGTGGACGGGCGCCAGCGGTCGTAGATCGCTTCGGCATAAACTTCTGGATCGATCGCCAGCACCGCGTCACGACACGCATCAACCTTCCGCCTTCCGACCTCGCCGCGGGCGTACCCCTGCGTCGTGACGTTGCTCGCGTCAACCTCGTCGAAATCGACTAGCCTGAGCCGACGCACGCCGAGCGAGGCGAGCTGCACCGCGACCTGCCTCCCAACGGCGCCGACGCCGACCACGGTTACGTCGAGTGACGCCAGCCTCGCTTGCGGCACGAGCTGTGCCTGCCGCACGAAGCGGTCTTCTATCTGGTTCGTACTCATAGCATCAGAACCTGTTGTTAGTCGGTGGGACAGCTCCAGAGGGACCGGGCGACACCCAGGTCGAGCCCGAACAGCCGCTCACCGAACGCGTCGACCTCATCCCAATCGTCTTCCTGCTCAACGCAGGTCTCGTACTCCTTGAGCCACGTGGCGTGGTCGCTGCCGGCAAACGGCTCGTTCCACGCAACCCGCACGGGGAGCCGCCGCGTGGCGCCCGGGCCGGCGTGCACTCCCAGACGGGCGTACCAGCGCCCGCCGCGGGCCAGGATTGCCATCACGGCCCAGTCAGCCGGACCGAACACCCGGGCGAACGTCGCCTCGTCGGTGCCGCTGGGGTGCGGCGACACGCCCGGGTGCGTGTGGAACCAGACCCGGCCGAACTGCTGGGGGCTAAGCCCGGCGTCGGCCTGCTGGTCGAAGTAGTCGGCCACCGCGGCGTCGTCGAACGCCACGGTGACCGAGCTACAGACCTGGTTTACCAGCACCACGTCCCGCACCAGCAGCAGGTCCTCGGGGTCCGAGACGCCGAAGCAGCCGATCTCGGTCGGGCCCGCGTCACGCAGGAAGCGGAGCTTGGCCCACGCGTGCGGCGTCAGCCGCAGCGACCTGCGGGGCCGTGTCCATGTTCTCTTGGTCTGACTCTTTCTCAGCGATGCACGCATCACAGACTCCTCCGGTTAGGCAAGAAGGGCAGCAGCAGCTGTTGCAGTCGCTGCATAGGTCGAGGCAGGTACGGCAGTGGTGCTCGTGGCAGGCCGAGCAGTCCTCGCGGCAGCCGTGACACAAGCCCTCGCCGCAGCCCTCGCAGCTCAACACGCACTCGTCGCAAAGCTGTGCGTCGCAGCGGCCGCACAGGCCACGCTCATCGGCGTCCACACTGGCGCTACAGTCGCTGCAGGGGACGCCGTGCCAGCGGTCGAGGCAGACATACGCACTCGACTCGTTGTAGGTCTGGAGGATCTGGCGAAGGATGAGCACGAAGTCGTGCAGCCTCCCTTCCGCGCTGGCGGCCTGAAGCACGTGCGTCCCCTCTCCTTCACACAGCTGGTCGTCCACTACATGGGGGTGGGTGACGCCCGGGTTGGAGTCGGGCGGGTTGGGGTGCAGGGCCATCACTTCGTAGCTAGGCTGCTCGGCGCCAAGCGTCTGCCAATGGACAGCGATCATGAATGGACCCAGGCTGACCTCTTCCAGCTCAATGGGATCGGTCGCAACAAGCAGCAGCTGCCGCTTGAAGTCGATCTCCAATCGAGGGAACTCGTCGTCGATCGCCCGCAGGTCCCAGTAGAGGGTTCCGGCCAATGGCGGCTGGGTACGCCGCCTCTCTGCACGCAGCCGCTCGGCCTGGGTCGTGGCTACGATGGCTAGGTCGCGGAGGGCCCGCTCTAAACGCGGGCGGAGAACGGCCGACGCGGTGCGATACCGACGCCTATTGGCGTGCCGCATCATGCGTGTCAGCCGCGTCACGGCGTCGATCGGCAGCGGCTCTGCAAGCGGCGGAGAGATCTCTTGGCGGCGGGCGTAGACCTCGGCGATCGCCGAGGCGGCCCGCCACAACATCTTTTCGCGTGGGTTCATGGGGAGTGCCGCTTCGCGGCGGGGTTGGTGGCTGGGGACTGGGTAGGCAATGGCCAGCCGAGCGAGCGTCCGTGCTCGCCGCTGACCGCTAATGCCTGAGGCCTAACTCCTTTCTTAGGCCCCTTCGATCTTTACCGGCGTGAAGCTGATGCGATCTCCTTCCTCGAGGACCTGGTCCGCCGGCGCCGGCAAGCGGTTGACGCGGATCAGGTAGTTCTCGGGCCGCGGGTCGCGGACCTGCCGCTCGAACAGCTTGCGGACCGAAGTGCCCGGCTCGATGTGCACGTAGTCGGCGAAGCCGGCGCCGTCGTTGTTGATGACGAGGATTTTCATAGTTGGTCTCGGGGTTGGGGGGCTGGATGGTCCGCTAGTGGCGGATAGGGACTGGGGGCTGGCGACAGACCTTCGGTAAGGATCAGAAGAGAGAGGGGGGCACAGGGCTACGAGAACGTGTTGAGATGGGCACGCGGTGGTGCGGCTGACGCCTACGCGCGTCACGCCGCCGCCGGCGCCGCGGTGAACGCCCGCCAGCTCTCGGCCAACTCTCGCCGCAGCTGGCTGATCCGCCCGGACGACACGCCGAACAACTCAGCGGCGCCCTGGGTCGTCTCCCCGTCGGCCAGCGTCTGGGCGAGGCGCCGCTTCACCTCGGGCAGGTGGTCGAGCCAGTCGCGGAAGTCGACCCGGACCGCGGCGATCTCGGCTGGGGTGGCGTGGCGGTCCGCGACCAGCTCGGCCCAGCCCGCGGCCTCTTCCTCGCGGCGCCCCGGCTCGAGCGCGTCCTGCTTCGCGAAGCTCGACCCTACGCGTTGGCCGGCGCGCTGGCGTCGCACCGCGTAGAAGGCCAGCGGCGTTGAGTACGCGTCTGACTCGCGTCCCTGCTCGGCCAGACGGTGGTAGTTAACAGCCGCCTGGGCGACCGCCTCGCTGCGGGCGTCGTCGAGGGCTTCGCCAGTCAGCCCGCGCAGCAGCATCCGGACCTGACGTTCGATACCCGGCAGCATCGCTAAGAAGCCTGCGTGCCATGCCGGCGCGCAAGAGTTTGCAGTCACGCTCATCGCGGGGGAGTCCTTGGGGGGAGGGACCGCCCCCGCAGACCGGGAGCGGTCGTGTGGGGGAAACACAACCGCTCTCGCTGGGCGCTGAGAGCTGGAGACAACGCGTAGCACGAGTCGACAGCGGGTCGCTGAGGCGGCTCGGGAGAGCCTGGGCAGCGAGGGGGCTCGGTGGGCACGAGAATGTGCCGGACAGACTGTGGCGCCGAGTGGCTAAGCCCCGCTCAAGTACTTATTACGCAAAAGCCGCGATTGTTTAGTAGTCGACGCACGCAATCCTACTCGCTACTTCGACGCGGCAATTCCAAGTTGGCGGTTGGGGTGACCCAGGGAGGGTCAGCGAGTAATGGCCTAGATTTCAGCGTGTTACTCGTTCTAGGGTAGATTACCCTGATACTTTTGCTAACGACTGCAAAACAAGGCAAACAGTTGCGGGGTAAGAGCTGGTTCGCTAACCTCAGCAATCGTTAGCAAACACCACTGCTTACAGGCTTTAGCTAGCCTCGTCGAATCGCTTGACATGCAAGAGGTCACAGATTCGAGTTCTGTCGTGCCCATTAGTCGTAAACTCTGAAGGCATAATACCTTAGGGCTGGCACCCTTTGGCGGCCAGGGGATCTTTCGGCGAGCCAAAACTTGAGTGATTTGACACACGGTTTGCGAGGCATGCGAACTCCCGCACCCGGAGTGACGTCCCCGCGGATCCCCCGCTGCAGCTTGCACAAGCCGTCCGGGAGGGGCCTTTCTGAGGTCCGGGGGGTAAATTCCCCTTCCTAGACCCTTTGGGTGTCAAGAGAGCCGCGATGTCTAGGCCGCGGGTTGCTGCGTGAAGGGTCGTCTGCCTACCTCCGAGGCAGCCCATGTCTCAGCAGTCTGCCGGCACGCCACGGAGCTGGCGGGGGACCTCGCGGCGCCCCGTCGGCTGTCCACGACGGTCCTACCTTATCGACGCCAGCCGACCCGCCACACCAAGCCGGCCACGACGACCACGACGCCGGCCCCGAGCATGATCAACCAGCCGGACGCGTCGCCCCGGGGGCGATGGTAGGCGAAGTCGATACTGCCTTCGCTCTGGTCGGCGTTGCGGTGCTGACCCTCGATCTCAATAAGCTGCGACCCGGGCATCGCCGCATTGAACAGGAAGACGCTCAGGTCGCGCTGATGCTTGTTTTGGAAACTTAGGGTGTGTCGCCCCGACGCCAGCCACCAGAAGGGCGCCGCGAGCTCGATTTGGATGACGCCCCATCCAGATTGTAGCTCCGCCACGTCCGGAAAACGCGCCGAGTGGACCTTCAGCGTGAGTTCGTGACCGTCCAGGCTCACGGCCAGATCGCTCGTCAGCCCGCGCGCGTAGGCTTCGGATTCCGCGGTCGAGATCACGCCATCGGCGTCGCGGTCGGCGAGGGCGATGACCTTTTCCGCTATCTCGACACCCGGGGACAGGTTGATCGAAAGATGAACCGCGCTGGGCGTGACGTCGACGAGGGTCGCCTGCACTAACTCGTCGAGCTGATGGCCGTCCGTCGGTCCGCAGAGCACGACCATCAGGATTGGCGCTCGCGGGAGGCGACGCAGCGAGCTAATCATGCTTCCGCCACCACCGGGCCCCGTATTCGTTGGTGGGGTCTCGATAGATTGTGTGGAGGTGGTTTAGCCCCGCCTCGCCCTGGCCCTGTGGGGCGAACTCGATAAACACGGTTGGCCCCTGGATGCGGAAGTAGCCGACGCTGCCTTCTTCTGCCGAGCCGCTCCAGGCGAACCAGGTTTCGGCAACGTTCTTTTCCATCTCTTCCAGCTTGGCCGCGGCGGTCGGCTCATTGATGATCCCGGTCCACTCGCTCGCCAGGTCGAGCAGCATGCGGCGTTGATCTTCGTTGAGCTGATCGCCCTTGAGCCCTTCGGGTTCGATCATCTGGCCGTCCCGCCCAGGCCCCAGCACGAGGTTGCGCACGCGGAACCCGAGGACGGCCTGTTTGCGCTGCGCCTCATCGAGCGAGGCCATCAAGGCGACGGCCTTCTCTACCTCGTTGCCCAGCGGACGGATCGCTTTGCCCTGCATCTCATAGGAAGCCGGTTGCGCCGCCGTGTGGCTGGGGGCGAGCGTGCCTTGCTCGCCGGCCAGCGTCATATTGAGCGCCAGGTGATGGCCGCCGAACTGAATCATCCACGGCTCGGTGACCGAGGGCTCGCCGAGGAAGGAGATAAAGAAGTTGTCGCGACCAAAGCGGGGGCCGCTGTTGGCCCCGCCGCCGCGGGAACCGCCCCTGCCTCGTTGGTTGTACTTCAGCACTTCGTCGGCCTCAACAATCTGCATGACCTTCTCGTAGCCCTGCTTACTGAGCGCCGCCTTGAGCAGGTCCATGGCCGCGCCCCGCTGCTCGGGGCTCAACTCTCCCATGCTTATGCCTCCGCGTGGGACCATCCCGACCGGCAGGTTCGACCAGCGGGCGCGCTGCGCGTCGTCGTCAAACTTGTAGACGGTCTTGCTTCGCTGAGGCTCTTCGAGCGCGTCTAGAAAGAGATCGGCCGCGGAAACGATCTTCGCGGTAGGCGCGCCGGCCTCTGCGGCGGGCGCGGCGGCGGCTACGCCGCTCTCGCCGCAGGCGGTCCGTGCGGACCACGCGGCGGCAAGCAGCAGCGCGATCGCCACCGAGTTCGTTCTAAAGGTCGTCATGTTGCTTCTCCGTTGACACGGGCTGCGTTCTAGCGGGCTGAGCTTCTGGCCCCGGGCGCTGCGTTAATTGGCCAGGTGCTTCTTGAAGAAATCGGTGGTCCGCTTCCAAGCGAGCTCCGCGGCCGGTTCGTCGTAGCGGGGTGTCGTGTCGTTGTGGAACCCGTGGTTGACCCCGGGGTAAACATAGGCCTCGAAAGGCTTGTCGTGCTTTTTCAACGCGGCCTCAAACGCGGGGGCGCCCTCAAGGATCCGTTCATCGTTCCCGGCGTTATTGATCAGCAGCGGCGTCTTGATCTTGGGAACGTCGGCCAGCTCCGGCTGCCTGCCGTAGAAGGGGACGCCGGCGTCGAGCACGTCGGGCAGGTTCACCGCCAACTGGTACACCACCCCGCCGCCGTAGCAGAACCCCACGGCGCCCACCTGGCCGGTTGAGAGCGGGTGGCGGTCGAGGAACTCCGCGGCCGCGATGAAGTCGTTCAGCATCTCGTCGCCGTCCCGCTTGGATTGCATCGAGCGGCCTTGATCGTCGTTGCCGGGGTAGCCCCCAAGGGGCGTCAGGGCGTCCGGGGCGAACGCCAGGAATCCCTCAACGGCGAGCCGGCGGGCGACGTCCTCGATGTACGGGTTCAGCCCGCGGTTCTCGTGAACGACCAGCACCGCCGGGAACTTCCCCGCCTTGGCGGGGTGTGCGAGGAGGCCCTTCATCTCGCCGGCGCCGTCGGGCGATGCATAAGTCACCCTCTCGGCCTTAATGCGGGGGTCGTTCGGCTTGACCTGCTCCGCCCACGCGTAGTTGGGGCTGAGGTTCGCGAGCAGCGCCTCAACGGTCAAGCCGCCCACGGCGAACGCTCCCAGCCGCTTGATATAGTCACGGCGGTCGAGCCGCCCGTGAGCGTAGTCGTCGTAGAGGTCGAGCACACCTTGATCGAAGTCATCAGCACTTTTTCGTTGCATCGGTGGTTCCGCCTTCAAGGAGTTGGTGTTGACGCGCAGCTTGGTCTCGAACTCGTCCTGGGCTGCGTGCGATCGCCCGGTTGAAAAGGAATCTCAGCGAGCGTCGCCCAAGTTCTCGCCCGATATTTGTATCCGGTCCGGAAACCGTTTGACAGTCAATGGGCGTCCAGAGCCATTTTTCTGGGCTGGCCGGTGATTGCATAAAGCAGTTCATCTCGGACGACACCGTCGCGACACCCGCTGGAATGGCCCAACCGTCCGCCAAAACGGCGGGTCAGGGACTCCTGGCCCTCACGGTCCGGGGCCGCCGATCGCGTACCCCGCACTGCCCAACCGCCCACAGCACGCACGGGCGCTTTGCGCGCCGCTCGCTCCCAGGTTGCGTGCCGACGAGGCGTTCGTGTGGGTGACGCTCGACGGACCCTTGGGGGCGGCTAGCCCTCCGCCTAGAACGCGCTCGGCCGAGGAGCCCTGCTTGGTGAAGTTTCCATGAAGCGGCCTTGCGCGTCTTGCGAGAACGGGACGGCGGGTCTAGACCTTTCTGAATGCAACAGAACGAAATCACCAAGCGCTTTGCACGTTCCGCGCTCACCGCTGCAACGCTGCTGTCGGTCACCCCCATTGTCATGGGGGCCGAACTGGCAGATCGGCCGCTGGTGCTCGCCCATCGCGGCGCCTCGGGCTACTTGCCCGAGCACACGCTCGCGGGCGTCGCCATGGCCCACGCGTTGGGCGCCGATTACATCGAGCAAGACGTCGTGCTCACGCGCGACGGTCAGGCCATCGTCCTGCACGACCTGACGCTCGACTCGACGACCGACGTCTCCGAAGTCTTCCCGTCACGGGTCAACGCCCAGGGGCATTGGCCGGCGGCCGAGTTCACGCTCGCGGAGGTGCGGCGGCTGCGGGTCAACTCGCGCCGATCCGCGGCCGGGGGGCCAGCGACGCACCCGGGACGATTCCCCATGGCGCAGGCCCTCCCGCTACGGGTTCCCACGCTCGACGAAGAGATGGTGCTGATCGATGGTTTGAACCGATCAACGGGGCGTCGGGTTGGGTTGATCGTCGAGATCAAAGGCCCGGCGGAGCACGCCGATCGCGGGCTCGACGTCAGTCGTGAGACGCTGCGTGTGCTGGACAAGCACGGCTATCGACGGCCCGAGGACGCCGCGATCGTCCAATGCTTTGACACCCAGGAGCTACGCCGCGTACGGGGCGAGCTTGGCTGCGGGCTCCGTCTCTGCCAACTGCTGGGGGGCGATCAGCCGCCCGACGCCGCGGCGCTCGCGGACATTGCGAGCTACGCCCAATCGATCGGCCCCGCCTACGGCTTGGTGCTGGACGAAACGGGACGTACAACTGGGCTCGCCGAGGGGGCGCACCGTGCAGGCCTGCTGGTGTTTCCGTACACGGTCAGGCGCGACGCACTGCCGCCGCACTCGGCCGACGCCACGGCTCTGATCCGTCGCCTCGTCGACGCTGGGGCGGACGGGTATTTCACCGATTTTCCGGACGATCGCCTCGCCCGCCGCGGGACACAGAAGAACGCGGCGCAGCAAGAGTAGTAGCGTTACGCGTCGCTTTTTCTCGCAACGGTCTTGCGTATCGCCTCGAAGTCGTAGACGCAGCCCCCCCAGGTCCCGCCGCTAAGCGATTGCAGCAGCGCCCACAGACGCGTGTCGTCGGGCAGGCCTTCCGCTTCAATCAGGTCGGCGCGCAGCGGGCGGGAGGCCAGTTCGGCATCGCCCCACGCTCGGTCCTTTACCTGGTCTTGAGACCCCACGAGGTCAACCGATCCCGCGGCCCGCGGCGGGTCGATCGCGATCTCGATCAAGTCGCCGTCGCGGACCTTGCCCAACGGTCCGCCCGCGAGGGCCTCGGGGCCGACGTGGCCGATGCAGACGCCTGTCGAGACCCCCGAGAAGCGGGCGTCGGTCACGAGCGAAACGCTCTTACCCCACGGCAAGTGCTTCATCGCGGACGTGAGTTGGTACGTTTCCTCCATGCCGGTGCCCATCGGGCCACATCCGGCTAGCACAATCACGTCGCCCGGCTCGATCGGTTGGTCGCCCTGCCCCTTGATGGCCCGCATCGCCGATTTCTCATCGGTGAACACCTTCGCTGGGCCGGTGTGCCGGAAGCTGCCGCACTCCAGAAGCGATGGATCGATCGAGGTCGCTTTGACCACCGCGCCGTCGGGCGCGAGGTTGCCGGTAAGAAACGCCATGGCGCCGGTGAGCCCGGCCGCGGCGGCTCGGTCTGGCGGCATGATCACGTCGTCGGCGTCGACGCCGTCGCGCTCTTGCAGCAACGACCGCAGCCGTTTGCGACGCGGCGAACCGCGCCACGCGTCGAGCGCGGCGCCGAGCGGCTCGCCCAGCGCAGTGAGCGCGTCGACGTCGATCAGACCAAGCTCCTGGAGGTGGAGCATCACCTCCGGTACGCCGCCGGCCAAGAACACCCTGACGGTAGGATGATCGACGGGGCCGTTGGGAAGCACGCTTACCAGGCGCGGCGTGACGCGGTTCACTTCGGCCCAGTCGGCCACGGTAGGCCGCGCCAGGCCGGCCGCGTGGGCCACCGCCGGGAGGTGGAGCAGCAGGTTCGTCGAGCCGCCGAACGCGGCGTGGACGGTCATGGCGTTGCGGATCGCGGCGTCGGTGACAATGTCGCTCACCGCAAGGCCGCGTCGCCGCTGCTCGGCGACGGCCTGCGCCGAACGCCTCGCAAGGTCGAGCCAGATCGGCTGGCCGCTCGGCGCCAGGGCGGAGTGGGGCAGGGAAAGCCCGAGCGCCTCCCCGACGACCTGCGACGTGGCGGCCGTCCCCAGGAACTGGCACCCGCCCCCGGGCGTGGCGCAGGCGCGGCACCCGAGTTCGGCGGCCTCTCGCAGCGTAACCAACCCGTGGGCGTAGCGGGCGCCGAGGCTCTGCACCTTGCCGGCGTCCTCGCCGCTGCTGGCCGGCAGCGTCACGCCTCCGGGGACGATCACCGCGGGCAAGTCACGAACGCCCGCGACGGCCATCATCATCGCCGGGTGCCCCTTGTCGCACGTGGCCACGCCGAGCACCCCGCTGCGCGTCGGGAGCGAGCGGATCAGGCGGCGCAGCACGATCGCGGCGTCGTTGCGGTACGCCAGGCTGTCGAACATGCCACGCGTGCCTTGCGAACGCCCGTCGCAGGGGTCGGTGCAGGCGCCGGCGAAGGGGGTCGCCCCGAGCGCGCGGAATTCGTGCGCAGCCGCCTCGACCAGCAGGCCGACCTCCCAGTGCCCCGTGTGGTAGCCGAGGGCGATCGGGGCGCCGTCGGGGGCGCGCAGCCCTCCCTGCGTGCTGAGGATCAGATACTCCGGCCTGCCCAGTTCGTCTGGGTTGCAGCCCATCGCGGCGTCTTGCGTCCAACCGAACAGGTCGCCGCTGGGCCGATCACGGAGGAAGGCGTCGGTCAGCGGCAGCAAGCCGCTTGGTCCGACGGCGCTTGTCTGCACGTCCAGCAGCGACGCGTCGGCAGGGAACCAGTCGTTCATCGCTTGGTACTCCGTCCGTGTTGGTTAGTCGGTTCCACAGGCCAGCGGCGAGACGGCAACCAGCAGCAGCGTCCTTGCTAGCCCGAGAACATGCAAGATGGCCGACTGTTGCAACACGCCCCGACGGGGCTTCCGCCGATCGCGGCGTCGGCGGGGCAGGGCGGATTGCCGGTGTGGCCTGAGGTCGGCAGAATACGCGGGCCACTCTCGTCACGATGCACCTCGCTTGGGAGGCGTCCACAGACATGCTGCTCTACCAAACCAAGTCCGGTCCGCTGCTCCGATCGGGCGACGACCTGTACTCGCTGAACGAGGACTGGGAAACGCTCGTCAACGACCCTCGTTTGCCCGAGACGCTCAGGCGGGCAACCGGTTCGTCGAACCGCTTGAGCGGTTCGACGCACTCCATCTCCAGTCCGCTTGCTCCCATCGGCGATAGTCAAGAGGTATGGGCGGCCGGGGTCACCTACTTCCGCAGCCGCACGGCGCGGATGGAAGAGTCACAGGAGGCCGGCGGCGGCGACGTCTACGACCGCGTATACGCCGCCCCGAGGCCTGAGATCTTTTTCAAGGCCACCCCCCACCGTGTCGTGGGCCCCGGCCAACCCATGACCCTGCGCGCCGACTCCAAGTGGATCGTGCCCGAGCCCGAGCTGGTGCTCGTGATCGCTCGCGACGGCACGATCGTCGGCTACACGGTGGGCAACGATCTGTCGTGCCGCGACCTGGAGGGGGAGAACCCGCTTTACTTGCCGCAAGCGAAGACGTTCGATCGCTGCGCGGCGCTCGGCCCCGCGGTGCTCGTGCCGGAGGAGGGTCCGATCGATCCAGCATCGAAGGTGCGATTGGTCATCCGCCGCGGCGGCGCTACCGCGTTCGAAGGGGAGACCACCTTGTCTCAGATGAAACGCAGCCACGAAGAACTGGTCGGCTTCTTGTTCCGCCACAACGCGCACCCCCACGGGGTGCTGCTGATGACCGGGACAGGGGTCGTACCGCCCAATGATTTCTGTCTCGCCCGGGGCGACGTCGTAGAGATCTCGATCGACGGGATCGGAACGATCAGCAACCCGATGGAGTAGGGGCTTCCGAAGTCAGACGGGGGAGGGTCGAAGCGGCGCAGTGCTTCTGTGTGGCTTCGTCCGCCGCTGGGAGTCCCACCGCTCGCATCCACTGGATTCCTATTGCTGCGGACTGCCTCAGCCTTCTCCCTTCCCGCCAGTGCCGCGTGAGGAATTCCCGTCGGCCAACGTGCCCAACGCGTTGAATGTCCACCTCCCGTCGCGGATGTGCCAACACTGTTGGTGGGACCGTTCTCCGAAGAAGTGAGACCGTAGGGTGACGCGCAGCAGGACCTGCGTCGGATCGTCGGTAAGCCGGTCGACGCGGATGACGACGCGGTCGCCAGCGGGCCGGTGCCGATCCAAGATGGAAGAGAAGTAGCGCACCCGCCAGCGATCGAACTCCACACGCTGCACCGCGTCGTCCTCGATGAACTCACCGGCGTCTTCCCAGTCTGCTGCTAGGCACGTGCGTATGAACTGTGCCGCACGAGCCTCGGGTGTGCTGGCTCGATGGCTCCAGGCCGCCGAAATGCCCACGATCAGCACGAGAGCTGCCGCGCCGATGCGCGCGGTCTGTGCAATGCGCGTTCGCAGTTGGCCGTCGTCCCGAGTCGCTTTCCGTTCCGATTCCAAACGTCGCTGTAACCCGGCCTGCTGGGCGGCTTGACGCTTGAGCCGTTCGGCGGTTTGGGCGCTGTGCAGGCGCCCGTCGGGCCCCCGCACGAGCGGCAGCTTACAGGACGGGCAGCAGGGTTTGTTGACCGCTAGGATCGCCGCGATCGAGCCCGACCGGCAGCACCTGGGGCAGGTGTACCGAGTCTGCGGCTGCTCGCGGAGGGAGATCACGTCTCCCCCTTTGGCGATCATGAACTCACACCCACAGCCGTGGCATTTCAGCCCGTGCTGAAGCTTGCGCCACTCGACCACGCCTGGGGCGTTGCAGTCGGGACAGCGCAGCGCCACCGTAAGCGGCTCGGACGGCGCCGCGGAATCGGTTCCTTCCGCGCTTTGCATCGCTTGCGCCCCGTTAGAAGTCGCCCCCGCTGAGGGCCTCGCCCCCCGAGCGGGTTGTCAGCGACGCCAGCACCCACAGGGCCACCTTCTCTGAGACGAAGTGGACCGACCCGTCGGCAAACGCAAACTGCGATCCGGCCGGGTGGAAGCTGTAGTAGAGGTGGCCCCACTCGTTGGAGTTGTTGATCTTCATCGTGCCGGGAACGGCGCTGACGCCCGTGAGGCTGCTGTTGCACCACTGGATGCGTTGGCCGATGGCGTAGGTGTTGTCGTTGGTGGCCCACGCGCCGCCGCGGGCGCGGGCGCAGCTGACGTCGCCGCGGGTGGCGTTTGCGGGGGTCAGCTTGCGGCCCCGCCACACGTCTTCACGCCCGGCGCACTCGCCCAGCATGATGGTGTTCGACGTGCCGTCGGCGATCCCCGAAAGGCTGGGGAAGCTGACGCGTTTCTTGATGAGCTGGAGGCGCGGATCGCCGTCGATGGTGGTCGTCCACGCCGGCAGCGCGCCGGCGCCGAACGGAAGCAGCACGCCCGCCAGCACGGTGTTGCTGTTGGCCGTGACGCCCGGCGGGAACTCCGGGAAGGGCGCGCCCAGCGGCGCCGTGTTGGGGAGCTCGTTGAGGATGCGGCTATGGACCCCCTCTGGGGCGAAGTAGTCGCCGCAGGCGCCGATCTTGTGTCCGACCGGGCCGTCGTCCTTGAACTGCGTGCGTTCCTGGATGGTGGTCGAGGGGCAGACCATGATGTCGAGAAACTTCTGCACCGTGATGCCGTTCGGGACGGGCCCGCCGCTGGGGTCGGGGATGAACGCCCCGGGGTTGGCGGGGTCCTCGACGTACACACTTTGGATCCGCCACCAGTCTTGGTTGAGGTCGTAGTTGGCGTCGCTTACCATCGCCTGTTGGTCGAGATACGGGAGCACGTCGGGGACCCACGATCTCGCAGCGCCGTCAGGTTCCACGCGTTTTCCGAACGGCAGGTGGGCCTCGGCCGATTCGTAGTTCAACAGCGCCAGGCCGAGCTGCCTGAGGTTGTTCTGGCACGCGGCCCGCTTCGCGGCCTCGCGAGCGGACTGGATGGCCGGCAGGAGCAACGCCACCAGGATGCCGATGATGGCGACAACCACGAGCAACTCGACCAAGGTAAAGGCGCCGCGTGGCGTCCGTCCGCTACGATTCTCCATTCTCTACTCCGTGCTGTGCGAGTGAACCGCTGGCTGCCGCCGGTGCTGGGCGACGCGTGCCCCTAGGCAATTTCCATTCCGAACCGACGCCGTTCTCGTTCATCCGATGTTCTCGCTATAATCAGTACGCAAGGCGCGCCGTGCCTGCAGCAGCGTGTCGAGTCGGCCGACACCCCGTGTCCAGCGATTCGACACGACCGCCGCGACGATCAACCCAGCCCCCACCCTCTCTGCGCGCCCTTGCGAATCCCTATCCGCTACCAAGTGATGGTTCCACTCTTGGCGGTGGCGCTGGCCAGCCTAACGGCGATCGCGTTGATCAATGCGCGTGCCGCAACCCTCGCAACGAAGTCACGCATCGAACGTCAGTTGCAGGACGTAGTGCGGGTTCTCGCGGGGAGTTCCTTTCCGCTCACCGACTCGGTGCTGGCGCAGATGGGCGGCCTTGCCGAGGCCCAGTTTGTGCTTACCGATGCGTCGGGCCGCCGTCTCGCTTCGAGTTTGGCCGTTGGGCCTGATGTTTTTGACGCCGGCAACCACGCCGCGCGCCGAATCAACCAAGTGAAGCTGGGCGACTCGATCGAGCTAGACGGGCTTGGCTACTACCATTCCGCGGTAGCGATCAAGGGCCGTACCCCGTTCCCCGGGCCAACGGTCCTGCATATCCTCTTCCCGCACGACGACTACAACGCCGCGTGGCGGACGGTGTTTCTTCCACCGCTGCTGGTTGGCCTGGCGACAGCCCTGAGCGTAGCGATTGTGACGCACTTGGTGACGACACGGATCAGCCGTGCGTTGGGCAGGCTCGGGCGCGAAGTGCAGACGCTTGCGGGAGGCGACTTCTCAAAGATCCCGACGCCCCGCCTGAACGACGAGACCCGCGATCTCACGATCGCTGTCAATCACACCGCGACGCGCCTTGCCGACTTCGAAGCCGAGGTCCGCCAGACCGAGCAGATGCGGACGCTCGCCATGCTTGGCGCCGGGCTGGCGCACGAGATGCGAAACGCCGCTACGGGCTGCCGGTTGGCGGTAGACCTGCACGCCGAAGGCTGCCGATCCGAACAGGGCGTTGAGAGCCTGTCGGTCGCCCGCCGGCAGCTCGACTTGATGGAGCATCGGCTCAATCGCTTCTTGAAGATCGGCCGGCAACCGGCCGAGGAGGCCCGCCGAGACGTCAATCTGGCCGACCTGGTTGCGGAGATGACGTCGCTGGTGGCGCCGGCGGCGCGGCACGCCGGGGTGCGCTTGCGGCAGCGGCGGCTGGGCGACCCCGCGGTCGTTAGCGCGGACGCCGAGTTGCTCGGCCAGGCCGTGATGAACCTGTTGCTCAACGCGCTCGACGCGGCGTCGGGGCGCCCGTCGGACTCTGACCGGGCGGGCGTCGTGAGGGTGTTGACCTGGGGCGACCGTCGACAGTCCCGCATTGTCGTGACCGATTCGGGGCCGGGCCCTCAACCCGGAGTCGGAGACCGTGTCTTCGCCCCTTTTGTGACGGACAAGCCCGAAGGGGTTGGCCTAGGGCTTTCCGTCGCGCGCCGGATTGTCGAGTCGTACGGGGGTCAGATCGAATGGATCCGGCGGGGACGCCGCACGCGGTTCTTGATACTCTTGCCGGTCGCCGGGCCGCCCACTCCTGAACCAGGAACCGCACGTGGCTAACATCCTTGTTGTTGACGACGAACAGTCGATCTGCTGGGGCTTAGAGAAGCTCGGCCAGAGCCTGGGGCACGAAGTGCGTGTGGCGCCGTCTGCCGAACGCGGCCTTGCGCTCGCGGCCGAATCGCCCCCCGACCTGCTGGCGCTCGACGTGCGGCTGCCGGGGATGGACGGGCTCACAGCCATGGGGCGTTTCCGCGAGATTATCGGCGACGTGCCGATCATTGTGATGACGGCGTTCGGCGACCTTCAGACCGCGGTGCGGGCGGTGGGCAGCGGCGCCCAAGAGTACGTGCTCAAGCCGTTCGACCTGCACGAGATCCGGTCCGCCTTCGAGCGGGCGCTGCGGGTGGCGCCCCTAGCCGCCGCACGCCCCGAGCCCGGCCTAGACGAGTCTGAACCGACCGACGGCATGGTCGGGCGTTCGCCGGTGATGCACGCCATGTTCAAGCGGATCGCCCTGGCGGCCGCGTCCCGCGCCAACGTGCTGCTCTCGGGCGAGAGCGGGGTCGGCAAGGAGTTGGCCGCCCAGGCGATCCATCGGCACAGCCCCCGCCGCGACGGGCCGTTTGTCGCGGTGAACGTGGCCGCCCTCAACCCCACTCTGGCCGAGTCGGAGCTGTTCGGACACGTCGACGGCGCGTTCACCGGGGCGAGCCGCACGCGCCAAGGGCTGCTGGCCCGAGCCGACGGCGGCACCTTGTTCCTCGACGAGGTCGCCGACATCCCGTTGGACTTGCAGGTGAAGCTGCTGCGGGCGATCGAGTTGGGCGAGGCGACGCCGGTCGGTTCCGACCGGCCAGTGAAGGCCGATTTCCGTGTCGTCTCCGCAACGCACCAGGACCTAGCGGGGTGTGTCCGTGCCGGCGCGTTCCGCCACGACCTCTATTTTCGCATCTGCGCTTTTGAGATCTGCCTACCAGCGCTCCGAGATCGCATCGACGACATCCCGCTTCTCGCCTAGTACTTCGCTTCGCGGATGGGGGGGGACGCATTCACCTTGTCGGAGGAAGCGGTCGCAGAGATGCGCGGACGCGCCTGGCACGGAAACGTCCGAGAGTTGCGGAACGCGATCGAGCGCGCCCAGGTCGTCGCCAGGGCGGGCGTGATCTTGCCCGAACACCTGCCCGCGCCGCAGTCGCCATTGCTCACCCAGGCTTGGGCGTCCAAGGAGGCCGGGACGCTGAACTTGGCGGACGCCACAGCGCAGCGAGCCAAAGAACTCTTGAACGATCCGCGGTCCGCAGGCTCGGTCTACCAGCAGTTGCTGAGAGAGATCGAGGGCCCGCTGCTGTCGAGCGCCATGCAGCACTTCGACGAAGAGTGCGCTCCCGCCGCCCGAGCGCTGGGTCTGCATCGAACGACGCTGAAGAAGAAGCTTGAGGAGCATGAGCTATCGCAGCGCCGGTCGGGCAGCCCATGACGAAGCGTTGTCGCGATCAAAGAGCGTCCGCCAAGCGGAGCTGCATGAAGCAAGACGACTTGTCTGACCGGGCGCTCAGGTCGCGCTCCCGACCAAGGCCGACCGCAACTGGTCGACGGCGGTGATCGATTCGGCCGCCAACTGCTGCAGCGTTGGCCAACTGACGTGCTTGGCCGTCGCGGCGTCTTCGAGCCGACCGAGCGCGTGCCGGCACCCCGCGTGGCCGAAGTTGGCTGCTTGGCCTTGGAGCAGGTGCGCTAAGCGGCGGACCTCCTCGGGTTGCTGTTTTGCGATCGCTTGCGACAGCGACGCCGTCTCGTTGGGCGCATGCTTGAGGAAGCAATCGACGAGATCAAGGTCGTAGCCCGGGCCCGACGGTTCGCACGCTTGCGACCGCCCGACGTCTAGCACGCGGGACAGTTCGCGAGCAAGCAAGATCGGTCGCACCGGCTTGACGACAAAGCCGTTCATGCCTGCGGACAAGCAGCGCTGGCGGTCGAGCTGGGTCGCGTGAGCCGTGAAGGCGACAATCGGCGTCGGAGCGGCGCCCGTCTCCTGTTCTCGCAACCGCAACCGCCGGGCCGTTTCGTAGCCGTCCATGCGGGGCATCTGGATGTCGAGCAGTACGGCGTCGTAACTGGATTCGGCAAGCGCCCGCAGGCCGGCCTCCCCAGAATCGGCCAGCGACGCTTCGCAACCGAGCCGAAGCAGTGCGGCGTGGCACGCCGTCCGGTTCACCTCGTCGTCCTCGACTACCAACACGCGGGCCCCGATCCATGGCTTCGAGAGCGGCTCGGCGTCGGCCGGCGCCGGTCCGAGGGCGATTGCTAGCGGCAGTTCGACCGTGAACCGGCTGCCGGCGCCGACGCGGCTTTCAAGCGTGATGCGGCCCTCCATGCGGTCGACCAGCGACCTGGCGATGGCCAACCCGAGCCCGGCGCCCGGCAGATCGGCCCGGCTCCGAAAGCCGCGTTCGAACACACGCGCCCGATCCTCCACAGGGATCCCGGGGCCCGTATCCGCGACCTCGAAGCACAGCAGCGCGACCCGGGAGTCGGTTGCGGCCAGCTCGCAGCCGAGGGTAATGGCGCCGTGTTGGGTGTACTTCAGCGCGTTGCTCAACAGGCCGAGCAGCGTTTGGCGGATCCAGGCTTCGTCGCCGACGACGATCGTCGGCGTTGCGGGGTCGATCCGCCATTCGAACCGCAGCCCCGCGGCCCGCGCGGACGGCCCCACAAGGCAGACGACACGCTCAATCAGCCGGCGCACGTCAAACGGCGCCCTTTGCGGGCAGGGGGCCTTGGCCGCGAAGTCGTCGAGCGCCCGCAGCATCGAGGCGGCGGCGTCGCCGAACACCGGCTCCCCGCCGATCTCGGCGGCGTTCTGGATGAGGATGGCGAGGCTTCGGAGTTCGTGCTGGGTGTCGGCCCAGTGGGCGTCGTGGACGGCCTGAGACGCTTCGACGCGTAGGCGGGCCTGGGCGCTCTCGTGAAGCGCGAGGGCGTGCTGTCGGCGGGCGGCGCCGACCCGCTGGGCCGCGGCAAGGATCGCCGTGCCGACCGCAATCGCTATCCCCACCATCACCCATGTTCCATCGTGGCGGACCACGGCGCAGGCCCCCACAACCGCGAGAAGCAAGCTCGCGGCCGCGGCTGCGTTGAGCAGAAGCGCGCAGGTTGCTAGAGCGGCGTCGGTGCGGTCGAGCAAGTCGCTGGTCTTCACGATGGGGCCGTGGACTCTACTACCTGCTGGATGCTGATGCCGAGCGTTCGAAGCTTCTTGCGGAGGCTGGCCCGCGTGATGCCAAGCAGCCGCGCGGCGTGCGCCTGATTGCCGGCCGTGTTGCGGAGCACCCGGGCGAGCACCTTGCGGTCGGTCTCGGCCACGGCTTCGGCGTAGAGGTCCTCGGTGCCGCCGTCGATCCGGAAGTCGACGAATCGGTCCCAGTCGGTCGCGTTCTGGCTCCCCGTGTCGGGTCCGCCGTCGGCGACCACCGGATCGCGTGCGAGGACCGCCTTGAGGTAGTCCGACGTGATCACGTTCCCCTTTGCTTCCACAACGCTCCGCTTGAGGACGCTGCGTAGTTCATCGATGTTCCCCGGCCAAGTGTGGCGGGCGATCACTCGGTAGGCTTCTTCGGACACCCGCGGGGGAGCGGCGGCGTGCTGTGGAGAGACCTCGCAGAGCTGCGCCAGCAGTTGCTCGATCAACAAGGGAAGATCGGTCAGACGCTGTCGAAGCGGGGGGAGTTGGATGGTGAAAGAAGAGATCGCGTAGTAGAGGTCGGAGCGAAGGCGCCCGGAACGCACGAGCCCCTCGAGGTCAACGGCGCTGCTGGCGACCACCCGGCACGGCGTGGGCTCCCTTCCGCCTGAGCGAGACCACGCCTGCTGAATTGCCAGCAGTTTCGCCTGGGTCGGAAGCGTCAGGGCAGCGATCTCTTCGAGGTAGAGCGTCCCTCCCGCAGCAGCGGCGACGCCGCCGCTCTCGGGGCGTCCGTCGCCGAACAACTCGGTGTCCAAGTCCGTCCCCTGAAAGGCGGAGCAACGGAGGCAAACGAAGGGACTTCCGGCCCGACCGCTGTGGCGGTGGATCGCGCGTGCGACCGCCTCCTTGCCGGTGCCCGCCTCGCCGCGGATCAGCACCGGCACGTCTTGCATCGCGATTCGGCCGATCGCCTTGAAGACGTGCTGCATTGCCGGGCTGTCTCCCACGAGCGACTCGGCGTCCGCGTCCGCGGCCGGGGAGCCGTTTGCCGGCTGCTGAGGGGGCGCGTCCAGCAACCGACGCAGCTCTAACGCACGCTGCACCTGGCAGCGCAACGTAGCGGGGTCGATCGGCTTTGGCAGGTAGTCGAACGCGCTCAGCCTCATCGCTTCGATCGCGGTGCTGCCCGAACCCCGTGCGGTCACAAAGATCACCGGCACGCGGGGGTCGATGCGGTGGATCTCGGCGAGCGTGTCGATCCCCAGCCGGTCCGGCAGGATGTTGTCGAGGATCACGGCGTCGGGACGGGCGTTGCGGATCAAGTCGAGCCCATCACTCGCCGACAATCGGGCCTCGATCGAGGGAACCAATCCGTGCAGCGCACGCCGCACCTGCACCTCAACGAGGGGGTCGTCGTCGATCACAGCCAACAATGGCCGGGCGTTCCGGGGAGGGTCCAGTGCCAACAAAACCGTTGAGGTTGGTGCCGGTGGGTGGAGACGAGACCTCTGGAAGCAATTGTCATGCCAGAGCTTAGCCGGCGTGTTCTCAAGTACTTTGCGTGGTTCGGCGGCAGCCGCTGACCGAGCCGCCCGTTCATTGGGCAGCGGCGCCGATTTGCGGCGCACCGCCACCCTGCCGGCCATGGGCCCGCGATAGAAATCGTTCGTAGCCCGTCCGTTGGTCCGCAGACGTCCGCTCGGACTGAACGTGTCCGGCATGAATTGAGGGCTGAGCGGGTCGTAACGACTTGCGCGGCTGCTTCCACAAAGGGCACCTGCGCTCGTGGCTTTGGCCGATCGACCATTACTAGGCGACCCTTTTTTGCCGCGCCCGAACGGCGCCCAACGAGTGAGACAGGGAATGTTCCGATTGCTACGCGCAGGATGCGCGGTAGGCGCTTTGCTCGTGTCGCCCTGGGCGACGGCTCAATCGCCGTGCGCCTCTTCCCACAAGGGCGTCTTCTACGCCAACGACTTCAGTTACTTGAGCGATCCGAACTACGACGGCGCCTGCTTCGGCGACCTGCTCAAGCAGAACGAGCTGGCCGGCGGCCAATTGGGGACGTACGACATCGGCGGCCAGCTTCGGTTGCGTCAGCACTCGGAACTTGGCATGGGGCGCGAGGTGGGGGACCTCAACGGCTTTGGCGACACCAACAACGATTTCCTGCTCACGCGTCTGCGCCTCTACACCAACTGGCAGGCCACCGAAAACGTCCGGTTCTTTGGCGAACTGATCAACGCCAACCTGGCGGCTGATGAGAGCTACGTTCCGCGTGCGATCGACGAAGACCCGATCAACTTTCTGAACTTGTTCTTCGACACCAAGTTGACCGACGAAACCACCTTCCGCATCGGTCGCCAAGAGCTTCTCTACGGCGCCCAACGCACGGTGTCTCCGCTCGACTGGGCGAACACCCGGCGCACCTTCGAGGGGATCAAGGTGATCCACAAAGAAGGGGACTGGGCGGTCGACGGATTCTTCACGGCGTTTGTTCCGCCCCAAGCGGACGAATGGGACACGGCCGACTGGCAGCAGCAGTTCTACGGCTGCTATGGCACCTACTCAGGCGCCAAGAACGCGGTGTACGACTTCTACTACCTTGGCTACGACAACCGCCAGACGTATCAGCCCGGCAAGGACGCCCCCGGCAGCCGCGACTTCTCGCTGCACACGTTTGGCGGACGGATGCTGGCCACACAGGACGCTTGGTTGTTCGAGGTCGAAGGGGCGTTGCAGACCGGCAGGCAGAGCGGCTTGGGCCTCGATCAACGCGCCGCGTTCGTAACCGGCGGCGTCGGACGCAACTTTGATGTTGAGTGGTCTCCCACCCTGTGGTTCTACTACGACTACGCAACGGGCAACGACGGCAACGGCGCCTGGAACCGCTACAACCAGTTGTTTCCTCTGGCGCACAAGTACCTGGGATTCATCGACTCCGCCCAGCGGTCGAACATCTCATCTCCCAACTGCCTGCTTACCGCGGCGCCGGCGGACAAGCTGAGTCTGCTCTTCTGGTACTACTACCTAGGGGCGGCCCAGGCCGGCGACATCGTGCCGGGCGTCGGCTTCAATACGGATCAGAACACAACCAGCCGCGACTTCGGGCACGAGCTCGACACCATCGTCCAGTACCAGATCTGCCCGCGGTCGAACATCCTGTTCGGCTACTCTCACCTTTGGCGGGGAGAAAAGATCATCGGCACTCGCGACGCGGACTTCTTCTACACGCAGTGGGAAACGAACTTCTGAGCGGCGCCGTGGCGGTGGACGCCCGGGGCTAGTAGACGTCTCGCACGTAGCGCTTCGAGTTGCGGAGCGCCTCAACGTAGGCCCTGGCGGAAGCCTCGTCGCGGGCGCCGTGCTCCGCGATTACCTCGTGCAGCGCCCGGTCGACGTCCACGGCCATCCGCTTGGCGTCTCCACAGACAAAGAAGTACGCCCCTGCTTCGAGCCAAGCGAACAACTCGGCGCCCGCGGCGCGCATGCGGTCTTGGACGTAGACCTTCGCCTGCTGGTCGCGGCTGAACGCCGTATCGATGCGGGTGAGCAGGCCGGAGGACTGCATGGCAGAGAGCTGCTCCTGATAGAGGTAGTCGGTGGCCGCGCACTGGTCGCCGAAGAACAACCAGTTCTTGCCGGGGGCGCGGGCAGCTTCGCGTTCCTCGAGGAACGCACGGAACGGCGCGATCCCCGTGCCGGGGCCGACCATGATCATCGCCGCGGTCGGGTCGGCCGGAACGGTGAAGCCGTGTGAAGGCTGCACAAAGACGCGCACCGCCGAGCCGGCCGGCAGGCGGTCGGCAAACATGGTCGACGCGACCCCCTTCCGCTCGCGACCGTTCTTCTGGTACGCCACGCGGCCAACGGTCAGGTGGACTTCCCTCGGGTGCGCCGCCAGCGAGCTAGCGATCGAATAGAGCCGCGGGTTCAGCACGCCCAGCGCCTGAGCAAACGCCTCGGGCGGCGTTTGCGCGGCGGGCGCCATCCGCACAAGTTCGAGCACGTCCAGTTCATCGAGCGCGTCGTCTCCGATCAGCGACTGCAACCGGGCCCGCTGGTCGAAGTCGTCGGTAGATTCGATGAGCAGCTCCAGCAGCTCCTCTTCGACGCTGCCGAGGTCGGCGTGTTGGGTAAGGGCGTCGCGGAGCGTCGTGTTCACGCCATTGGAGGCAGTTACCGGCTCGTCGCCCGCAAGCCGGAGCGATCCCAGGATGTCTTCGACCAGCGTCGGGCAGTTGGTCGGGTAGACGCCGAGCGAGTCGCCGACCCCGTAGCTGAGCCCGCTGTCCGCCAAGTCGATCACGACATGGCTGGTGTGCTTTGCCGACCCGGCGCCATTGAGGTTCCGGGATTCAAGGAGCCTGGCCGTGAAAGGGTTGGCGCGGCCGTACGCCGCGCCGTTGGACGGGGTAGTGGTCGGCGTGGCGGGGTTCGATGTCGCGCCGTTTAATGTTGCCGTCGGGGGGACGGAGAGCTTGACCAGCTCCTTCAGCTTCTTGGCGGTCTCCTTGCCGCCGGGCGAGCAGAGCGTGAGGCTCTTCTCTTCGCCGCGGGCGATGGCCTCGGAGTACGTTTGGCACAGATAGCCGCAAGCGCCGCAGTCTAGCTGAGCCATCGCCGCCATCAATCGGCGTTCGTGCGGCTTGCCATCGGCCAGCGCCATCCGTTCGTGGAGCGGAAGAGCCGCGTCGTGCCAAGGGAACTCTTCCTCGGCGTCAAGGCTTTCTACCGCCGTCGGCCCCCCAAGCATCAATTGGGGGGCGCCTGGGACGTCGGCCGGAGGGGGGGCGCCATCGACGCCGAGCCACCCGGCCAAGAAGCCGTTGAGCCAGGCGCGTTGAGCCGAGTCGAACGGCGCGGTTTCAGGAACTAGCGATGCAGTCATCAATCCCTCCAGGGCCTAAACAGGGGCGGGCGACCCCGTGAACAACCGTTTCAATTCCTCGACGCTGCGGGCCGCGGTGAACTGGGCGAACGACTGCTGCACCGACTCGCGTGCGTCAAGGAAGCCTTCCAGGATGCGCGTCACGAGCGCCGGAACCTCGTCGGCGCGGACCGACGAGAATAGCTCTCGTCCGATGCGTTGACGATCGCCGTACCCGCCGCCGACAAACAGGTGGTAGCCTTCCACGGTGTCGTCTCCAACGTCGACGCTGGTGGCGATCAGCCCGATGTCCCCGATGTAGTGCTGAGCGCACGAGTGGTGACACCCCGTGACATGGATGTTCACCGGCGTGTCGAGCTCGAGCCGGTCGTCCACGTACTGCGCGATCTCCATCGCGTTGCGTTTGGTGTCGGCGCCGGCGTACTTGCAGCCGGCGCTGCCCGTGCATGCGACCAGCCCGGCGCGAACGCTGCTCGCCTCGACGCCAAGCCCGAGCGCTTCGACCGCTTCGGCGACGGCTTGTTGGTCTTCAACGCGGATGTTGGGGATCAACAGGTTCTGCCACACCGTGAGGCGGAGGTCGCCGTTGCCAAAACGGTCGCTGATCCGAGCGAGGCCGCGCATCTGCTGGCTTGTGAGCCGACCCACGGGCAGAACGACGCCCAAGTAGCACAGCCCGGGCTGCCTTTGAGGGTGGAAGCCGATGTGCGCCAGTCGGTCGTCCGCCGCGGGGCGTGAGTACGCCGCCACCGGCGCACGGCGCAGCGGCTTTCCAAGCTCCTTCTCTACTTCGGTCAAGAACCTCTCGAACCCCCAATCGTCTAGCAGATACTTCAGCCTGGCCCGCTTGCGGTCGGTGCGGTCCCCGTTCGCGATGAAGACGCGTAGGATGGCGCCGCAAACGTTGATGCACTCCTCGGGCAGGAGCAGCACCCCGGTCGGGCGCGCGAAGTCTTCGTGCCCCGTGATGCCGCCCAGCGCGAGCTGAAAGTAGACGCCAGCAGCCGAGTCTCCGCTGGGCTCTTCGAGGCGCACCGCGTGCAGGCCGATGTCGTTGGTGTCTTCCAGCGCGCTCACGCGGCCCCCTCCGTCGAAGGCGACGTTAAACTTCCGCGGGAGCCCGAACAACTCGCGACGGTTCAGGATGTATTGATTCAGCTCCTGCGCCAGCGGCAGCGTCTCGATCAGCTCGTGCGGGTCGAGCCCGCTGAGCGGGCTGGCGGTTACGTTGCGGATGTTGTCGGCGCCGGCGCCGGTGTTGACGATGCCCAGGTTCCGCAGGCCGACCATCACCTTGGCGGGCGCGGCAGCCGGGATCTCGCGGAGCTGCAGGTTGGAACGCGTGGTGACGTCTGCGTAGCCGCCGGCGTGGGCGAGCGCCAGGTCCGCCAGCCCGGCGAGCTGGTAGCTGCGTACAGCGCCGCCGGGGAAACGCAGGCGGCACATGAACGCGTCTTGCGCCGGGGTGACGTAGAACAACCCGTGGTACTTGGTCAGGAAGACGTCGATCCCTTTGGGGAACTCCCCCCGGGCGGCGCGGGCCTCGATCTCGTCCCACTGGTCGAGCGGGTTTTTCTCGCGCTTGGCCCGCTCTTCCGCGACCAGCTTGCCCCCCGCAGCCGACTGGCGGTCCTGAGCGTCGTAGTGAAGCTGGTCGGGCCGGTGGGGGCCCCCGCGCGGCGTGGCGGGGGCGCCACCGATCGACACGGTCGTGCCGCTGCTGGCGAAGACAGGCAGCCCGCGCACGCTGCGAGCCACATCGGCGCCGATGGCGAGCCCTTGGATGTAGCTTTGTTGTTCGGAGCTGAATCCGCTAGGCATGGGGTTACTCGACTTCTTCGGTTGGCCACCGAACCCCGACAGGGGCTCGAGAGGAGGGCGGACGAAAATCAGCGTGCGACGCCGCTGGGAGAATCGCGGGCATCCGCGGGCGTCAGCGGGTTAGTCGCCATAGGTGCTCCTGCTCACCGATGGGGCCTCGGTGGCTGTTTTTTGCGGGCTGCGTTGTTCCGCGCCGCGGATCGCCTCAATCCGTACCGCGCAGTCCTTATAGGAAGGTTGGTGCGAATGGGGATCGAAGTGCGAAAGCGTTAGTCGGTTCGTTTCGGGGTAGTGCATCGGCATGAAGAGCTGGCCGGGCCGGATCGTCGGCGTGACGTAGGCGGTCGCCGCGACCCTGCCCCGGCGGGAGGCGACCCACACACGCTGCTGGGGGCGGACCCCTTCGCGGCGGGCGTCGCCGGGGTTGACCTCGACATAGACTCCCGCCGGGTAGAGTTTCCGCAGCACCGCCGACTTGGACGTGCGTGTTTGTGTGTGCCACTGCGACGCCGTGCCCCGGCCCGTGAGCAGCAGGTAGGGGTAGTCTCGGTCGGGGGGTTCCGGCATGTCCGTGGGCGGGTCGAACAGAAACCTTGCTCGGCCATCGGCATGGTAGAAGCGGCCATCCTCGAACAGCCGTCTCTGCCCGGCGACCCCCTCGGCGGGGGCGGGGCAGGGCCACTGGATGCCTCCGTTGCGGTCGAGGTGCAGGTAGTTCTCGATCCCCGAGAAATCGCACGGCGTGCCGACCGAGAGCCGCTTGAGGATCTCAAAGGCGGCTTCGGGGCTGCTCCATTCGGACAGCATCTCTCCGCAGCCCCAACGGTCCGCGATCAGGCGGAAGATGCTGAAGTCCGAGAGCGCCTCGCCCGGCGCCTGTTTCACCTTCTTGATCACCCCCAGCCGGCGTTCGCTGTTGATGAAGGTCCCCTCCTTCTCACCCCAGCCCGCGGCCGGCAGTACCAGGTCGGCTAGCGCCGCGGTGTCGGCCGAGTGGTACATGTCCTGCACCGCCAAGAAGTCGAGGCTCTTCAGCAGCGCCCTGGCGTCGGCTTGCTGGCTCCAGGAGTGCGCCGGGTTGGTGCAGATGAACCACAGCCCACGGATCTTGCCGGCGCGGACCCGCTCCAAGATCTGGTGGTAGGGAAGGCTGTTCTGGGTCGGGATGCGAGCCCCGTCGATGCCCAGCACCCCCGCCACGTGCTCGCGGTCGGCCCGGTTCTCAAAGTCTCTGCCCCCGTACAAGCAGGTGGTGTTGCTGAACAGCCGCGACCCCATGGCGTTGGCCTGGCCGGTAATCGAGTTCGCCCCAGTTCCAGGCCGCCCGATGTTGCCGGTCATCAAGGCCAGGTTGATGAGGCTTTGCGCCACGCGGGTCCCCTCGTAGCTTTGGTTCACCCCCATGGTCCACCAGAAAGAGACCCGTTCTCCACGGTGGATGACGTCTGCTACTTCTTCGACCAGGGCGGGGGCGATGCCGGTACGCGCCGCCACGGCGTTGGGCGCGTAGGCTTGAAGGTGCTGTGCGAAGCCGTCGTACCCTGTTGTGTGCGCGTCGAGGAAGTCGCGGTCGATCCAGCCCTGACGCGCTAGCACGTGGGCGATCGCGTAGAAGAGCGCTAGGTCGCCCTTGGGCTTGAGGGGCAAGTGCTTCGACGCCGCCATCGCTGTTTCGGTCGAGCGTGGATCGATGACGATGATCTTCGGCCGGTTGCGGTTGCGCAGCACACGCTCCCACATGATGGGGTGGGCGATACAGAGGTTCGAGCCGACCAGCACGATCACGTCCGACTCTTCGAAGTCCTGGTACGTAAACGGCGGGGCGTCGTACCCGAACGACTGCTTATAGGCCGTCGCCGCGGTGGCCATACATTGACGCGTGTTGCCGTCGCCGTGGACCATCCCCATGCCGAACTTCGCCAGCGCGCCCAGCAGCGCCTGTTCTTCGGTGGGCATCTGTCCCGTGCTGAGGAAAGCCACGGACTCGGGCCCGTGCTGGCGCTGGATCGCCTGCATGCGATCACAGAAGGTCGACATGGCTGTGTCCCAGCTCGTCGGAGACAGCCGACCGTCCGCGCCGCGGAGCAGCGGCGTTGTGGCCCGGTCGGGGGCGTCGAGCACATTGAGTGCCTCCCAGCCTTTTGGGCAGGCCATGCCAAGGTTGACCGGGTACTCGGTCGCCGGCGAGAGGTTTACCGCTTGGCCGTCGCGCAGGTGGATGTTCAGCCCGCAGCCGGTCGAGCAGAACCCACAGGTCATGGTCGTTGTGGCGTCTGGCTTCAGCTTGGCGGGGACCTGGCCTAGGCCGAACTCTCCCGGCGCCCGCACCAAGTCGTGCGTCAGCACGCCGTCGCGCTGGTGGATCAGGTTGCGGACCTGTCCGACGAGCTTGGGCGCCGTGCGCCTCGGCTTGGCCTTCAAAACGGGCTCGGTCATGGTTTGATCCCCCCCGGCATGCGGAGCGGGATGACCGCTCCAAAGAACAGCGTCCGCTCTGCCAGCTCGCCGACCACCAGCAAGCCGAGAGAAGTACAGGAGATTGCAGCCGCGACGGCGCCCCCCGCAGCCAACCCGGCTAACGGCAAGACCACGCCCCCCAACACGCCGGCCGCGAACCTGGCGCCCGTGACCGCGGCGAGTGGCCCCGTCATCAGTTGCCCGGTGAGCCGTTGCGAAGGGTGCGTCTCGGCCGACGGTCGGAGGATAGATGCTTCAAACAGCAGCTTGGTCGTCGCGGCCAAGATGATCCATGCCGCCAGGCCGTGTGAAACTGCGCCGGCGTTCTGGGTGAGCGACCAGCAGGCAAGCACGAGGGCCGGCCCCAGCACGGCGGAGGTTAGCCAGAACCGCGAGGCGGTCCCTAGGCCGATCCAGAAGACTCGGCGGGTGAACTGATAGATGCGGATCGAGCAGTAGACGCCGACCGCACCCGCGATCGGGGTAAACGCCTCGAGCGGCACACGGAGCGCCTGCGGGGGCTCGAGCGGCGGTTGGAACGGCAAATAGGGCAGCAGGGCGTACGCGGTCACGGCCGACGCCGGGCCGGCAAAGGCGCCGAAGGCGATCGCTTCGCGGCTGAGCCACGAGTGGCGCCATCCTAGCACCGCCCGGAACGCGTACGTCGGTCGACCCAGGTGGAGCGTGCTCGCCGCCAGGGCCACGCCGGTGGCGCCCATGGCGGTGAGCGCCGCGAGCGCCACGAAGGCCTCTCCTCCGCCGGCCCACCAACGCAGCGGCGAGAGAACCGCAAAGGCGCCGACCCCCATCTGGATGAGCGTGAGCATGATGATCAGCGGCCAGTGGGCGTGCTGCGGCGACGCGTGAGCCGCGTCGGCGGGCGCGGTTCCGGCCGGCAGCCGATCTGCGCCTAGGTAGCGTGTGGTGGGCTTCGTGAACTCGCTGTCGGGGGCGCCAGGCAACAAGCCTCGACCGGACGCCTCCGCTTTGGTCAGCTCACGCGGCGTGATCCTGATGCGGATCGCCTGGCTGGGGCAGGCCTGCACACAGGCTGGCGCCTCGCCCGCGGCGAGCCGGCCGTGGCACATGTCGCACTTGCGGACGATCCCCTTCGTCTTGCTGTACTGGGGAACCTCATAGGGGCATGCCATGGTGCAGTACTGGCAGCCAAAGCACTGGTCGTCGAGGTGCGAAACGACGCCCGTGATGGGGTCTTTCTCGTAAGCGTTGGTGGGGCAGCCGGCCAGGCAGGCCGGTTCCAGGCAGTGGTGGCAAGCGGTGGTGACGTGTTGGAGAATAGGGAACTGGTCGTCTGTACCTTGTAGCAAACCGACCGCCCGCCACGTCTCGGTAGGCTCAAGCCCGTTCATGCTGTGGCAAGCGCTGACGCACGCCTTGCAGCCCGTGCAGGCGTCGAGGTCGACCTCGAACGCGTACTGCTCGCCGGCGCCCGGGGTCGTTAGCGGGATCAGGTCGCGGTAGTACTTCGCTTGAGCCGGCGGGGAGTCTGCTTCGTGCACCCGCGCAAACCGTTCTACCGCGGTCAGGTCGCGTTGCTCGGCCAGCAGGCGGGTGACAAAGTCGCCCGCCGGCGCGGCGCCGTTGTGCGGGCTTGCTGGGGCGATCGGCGGTTTGGCGAGGACAGTCACGGCAGATTCATCCAATCAGGGTGACCACGGCGGCAAGGCGCTCACCGACAAAGACGGGGAATCCCAGGCCCGTGGACAGCCCGTACTCGCTCAGCCTGCGGCCACGCGCGGTCTCAAAGGCGGGGGCGTCGTCGGTCGCTACGGGGGCCATCTCTTGCCACGCGCGTCCGGCCAGTCCTTCGCCCCGTGACAAACGCCTTTGGCTCGCCGCGGGCGCCAGGTCGACGTACGGGCCGTAGAAGGCCGACCGCAGCGTGAGCGAATCGGTCCCTTCGTCATCTGGCTCTGCCGGCGTCCATACCTCAATCACCGATGCGATCGGCGACCGGGCGGACGAGAGCAGGCAAACGACCGAGTCGATCTCGAGCGGCGAAGAGAAGATGGGCAGGCCCAGCGCGGCGTTCAGCCCTTCGGCCCGTGCGCCGGCGGCGCGCATAAACTCCTTGGAAGACCCGAGGTTCCCGACCAGCTTGGGAGATTGTTCGCTCCACACCTTGCCGGGCAGGCCTGCACGCTTTGGAAACTTGACGTACTGGCTGATCAGGCCAAAGCGGTCGAGGTTCGCGTAGTAGCTGCCGGACAAGGCGAGCTCGTCTCGCTGGTTCCGGCGCCAAACTTCGAACGCGCCTTCTGCGTCCTGCCCGTGGTCGCACAAGAACGTGACTACCCCGGCGACCTGCTGCCGATGCAAGCAAGGGACCGCGATGCCGCTCGAGAGGCCGACCCGTTCCGCGAGCTCGGCCCGTAGGAACTCGCCCGCCTGCAAGTCGTGCATAACGACCGGCGATCGGTCGCGCCAAGCCATCCCGGGCAGGCCCTCGCCGAGGCAGAAGCTCATCGACTCGCTGCCGGAGCGAAGCTCGTCGTCGTCTCCGTAGGCGCCCGAGGCCAGCGTGAGCCGCTGACCGGAGTCGTCGCAGCGCCAAACCTCGATGGCGCGAACCAACTTGGCCTTCGGCGGAGCTGAGGTAAGTGTCATCAAACGAGCCTCCTTAGGCGGCGCCGACGGGGAGGGCGAGGTCGGCGGCGTCGACACCCACGCGTCCGTGCGTGGTGTCGTAGAGCGCCTCGACGCGTTGCATCGTCGCCGATGCGTCGTCGTGGACCCCGCTCTTGTCATCCGAGTGGTCTTGCTGCTCCAAGAACGAGATCAAGCAGCCGCGGAGGTCGTAGTAGAGGGGGTGTTCGAGCACGTCCGCGCGTTGGCGGGGGCGTGCAAAGGGGATCTCCAAGATCTGCCCAACGTGCGCCCGCGGCCCGCTGGTCATCATGCAGACGCGGTCGGATATGTAGATCGCTTCATCGACGTCGTGGGTGATGATCATGGTCGTGATCCGGTCGGTATCGAGGACCCGCAGCACCACGTCTTGCAGCTCCATCCGAGTGAGCGAGTCGAGTCGGCCGAACGGTTCGTCGAGCAGCAGCACCTGCGGCTTCAGGGCGATGGCCCGAGCGATGCCGACCCGCTGCTGCATCCCGCCAGACATCTCGCGCGGGTACTTGTGCATGGAGTCCGCCAGGCCGACGGCCGCGAGATAGTGTTCGCAGATCTGCCGCCGTTGGGTCTTGGAACCGTGCGGGTACACTTTCTCGACTCCCAACATCACGTTGCCCAGCGTGGTGAGCCACGGCAGCAGGCAGGGAGACTGAAACACCACTGCCCGGTCGGGGCCGGGGCCGTCGATCTCGCGGCCGTTGACCGCGATGCTGCCCGACGTGGCGGGGTTGAGCCCGGCGAGCATCGTCAGCACGGTGCTCTTGCCGCACCCCGAGTGTCCGATCACGCTCACTACGTCGCCGCGCTGCATGACCAGATCGAATCCGTCCACCACCTTCACGTCGTCGGCGTACCGGTTGGGGTAGGCCTTGGTGAGCTGGAAGATCTCGACGAAGCGTTTGTCGTGATAGGAAGTCACGCAAGGTCCTTAAGGATTCTTGGGTCGCTGAGAGCGGGGTTCGGCGTTCGGGGGCTCGATCACGCTACGCTCAACGGGCGTCCGGGGATGACCGGTTCTAGGTCGGGGAGGGGATAATCGAGCACCGGCGCAAGCTCCTTTGCGTCGCTGCTCATCCGCAGCATGGCCCGGGTCACGTCGTTCCGCAGCCGCTTGAAGTCTGGGTCGAAGTTGAGCGTGGCGCGGTCCCTCGGTCGCGGGAGAGAAACGCAGAAGCTGTCGCCAAGCGATGCCGAAGGGCCGGGGGTCATCGGCACGATGCGGTCGGCCATCAAGACCGCCTCGTCGACGTCGTTGGTGATCATCACAACCGTGCGGCGGTCCTCTTCCCAGATGCGGATGATCTCGTCCTGCAGCACAGCCCGAGTAAGGGCGTCTAGCGCGCTAAGCGGTTCGTCCAGCAGCAGCACCTCGGGCCTCATCGCGAGGGTGCGAGCCAGCGACAGCCGCTGCCGCATCCCGCCCGATAGCTCTTGCGGCTTCTTTTCTTCGGCGCCGGTGAGGCTGACCAGGTCGAGATACGTTTGCACGTAGGCGCGTCGTTCTGGGCCCTTGAGCCCCGGCATCACCCGGCGGACCGCGAGGTCGATGTTGCCGACGCACGTCAGCCACGGGAGCAACGAGTAGTTCTGGAACACGACCCCCTTGTCGGGACCCGGGCCGGCGATCGGTTCGCCCCGCAAGCGAGCCCCGCCCAGGGTTGGCTTCTCTAGGCCGGCCAGCAGCGAGATCAGCGTGCTTTTTCCGCTCCCTGAGAAGCCGAGCACCGCGACAAACTCGTTCTCCTGGACCCGCAGGTCCGCGCCCTGGAACACCTCGTACCGGCTTGAGCCAGAGCCGTAGGCGAATGTCACGTTGTCGAGTTCTAGAAACGCCATCGAACGACCTCACCCCCTCTGATTGTGTGACTGTGTGTCGGTGGTCTACTGTTTTGCTAGATCGCTGCCGGTGCGCCGTCGAAGCTCACGAGGCGTTGGAAGACGATCATCACACGGTCCAGCAGCAAGCCGACCACGCCCACCTCAAACACCACGACCACCATCTTGGCGAACGAGTCGCTGGCGCCGTTGTTGAACTGGTCCCATACAAACTTGCCGATCCCCTCGGACGAGCTGAGCAGCTCCGCGGCGATCAGCACCATCCAGCCGACCCCGAGCGAGATACGCAGCCCGGCGAACATCAGCGGCAGCGCCGAAGGCAGCACGATCTTGAAGAGCCGGTCCCAGAACCCAAGCCGCAGCACCCGGGCGACGTTGAGGTGGTCTTTGTCAACCGACGCGACGCCCAGGGCGGTGTTGGTCATGGTCGCCCACAGCGAGCAAAGCGCCACGGTGATCGCCGAAGCGATGAACGCCGGATTGATCTTGTAGTCGCCCATCCAGGGCAGCGCCCACAGCTTCTGGACGAGCGGGTTCTTGTCGGGGTCCGGGATGAACCCGCTGACGATAATCAGCGCTACCGGCAGCCAGACGATGGGAGAGACCGGCTTGAGCAACGCGATAAAGGGGGTCGCCATCGCCATGACGGTCTTGGAGAGGCCGCACAGGATCCCGATGGGGATCGCGATCGCCGACCCAAGCAGGAACCCGCAGAAGACACAGAGCACGCTCCGCTTGGTCTGGAATGGCAGCGTCGCCGGCTGGGCGTAGGCCGACTGGGCGACCGACGCGATCCGGCCCTCGGCGCGCTCGACCCGCCTGGCCGCCGCCAGGGCGTCTGCGCCCGTTGCGGCGAGCAGCTCCTGCTCTGCCTCGGTCAGTTGGGCCTTCTCCCGGTCGAGTCTCGCGGCTCGGTTGGCGCCCGCAAGCAGGTCGGCCTTCTTCGCCAGGTACTGCTGCTCCTCGGCGACGGACGATTGGAGGCGGGTCCACCGCTCAACCTCAGGCTTGGCGCCAGCCTGCTGCGCTGCAAGCTGGTCGCGGAGCGCCTTAAGCTCTTCGCGCTCGAGTTGCTTCTTCGCCTCGTGCGCGCGGACGTAGCCGACGAGCTGCTCTTTCCCCTCCGGCGAGCCGGCCGGGAGCTTCTGGGCGAGACGCAGCAGCGCCTCTTCGCGTCGCGACCGGGCGCGAGTGATTTCCGCGGTCGCCTTGGCGACACGCGCCTCCGCCGGCGATTGTTTTGCGTCGACCGCGGCGGATGCGTCTGCCTGCGAGCTGCTTAACTTGGATTCGATGATGCCCGCGGCGGCTTCGAGCTTGGCCAGCCGCGCTTCGGTCTCGTCAAGCATCTGCGCTCGGTTGCTCCCCTCTGCCAGGTAGGCGTCGGCCTTGTCTTCTTCGCGGAGGTGGAACGTCCAGATAGCGGACGCGGCCGACCACGTCTGGGCCGGGTTCGGGAGCTTGCCCGATTTGGTCTGGATGCGCTCGGCAACCAGGACCCACACGCCAACGGCCACGGCTACGGCCAACAGGGGGAGCACGATGTACCGCCCGATCTCCCTGAGCTGCTTCGCCGGTTCCTCCCCGTAGCACAGCAGCACCACGGGGGTCAGGAAGTTGAGCCCTGCGACGTCGATCGCCTTGATCAGCGTGTACTTCATCGGCCTGGGGCGTTGGGTTTGCGTGGGAAGGGGGCTTTCGCCAGAGGGGGCGGCGAGGAGGCGGGGGGCGCTAGTCCTGGTTGCCGATCTGGTGGGCCTTGAGGTACTCAAGCGGCTTGCGGCCGTCGTAGGTCACGCCGTCGATGAACTCATCGGTGGGGGGCTTGTAGCCGTCGGTCTCCCAGGGAACGTCGGCCTCTTGGATCAGGCCCTGGTCGGCCAGGATCCGCGCCGCCTTCAGGTAGACCTCGGGCTTGTACACCTTTCTGGCAGTTTCCTCGTACCACTGAGCCGGCTTGGGTTCGGCGATCTGTCCCCACCTTCGCATCTGGGTCAGAAACCACACGCCGTCGCTGTACCATGGGTAGGTGCAGTGGTGCTTGTAGAAGACATTGAAGTCGGGCATCGCCCGCTTGTCGGACTTCTGAAAGTAGAAGTGGCCCGTCATCGAGTTCTTGATTACGGCAAAGTCGGCGCCGACGTAGTCGGGCCGCGAGAGGATGCGGGCCGCCTCTTCGCGGTTGACGAGGTCGCCGGACGGGTCGACGGCGTCTAGCCATTGGCCTGCGCGGATCAACGCTTTGACGACCGCCACATGGGTGTTTGGATTCTCGTCGGACCACCTCTTGCTCACGCCGAACACCTTCTCTGGGTTGTTCTTCCAGATGTCGTAGTTCGTCGTGACCGGAACGCCGATCCCTTTGGCCACCGCCTGCTGGTTCCAAGGCTCGCCGACGCAGTACCCCTGGATGTTGCCCGCTTCGAGCGTCGCCGGCATCATCGGCGGCGGCGTGACCGACAGCTCGACCTGGGCGTCCGTCCGCCCCGCGATATCGCTGGGTGAGTACATCCCGGGGTTGATCCCAGACGCGGCGAGCCAGTAGCGCAGCTCGTAATTGTGCGTAGAAACAGGGAACACCATCCCCATCTGTAGTTTCTGCCCCGCGGCAAGCATGTCTTCGACGATCGGCCGGAGCGAGTCTGCGGAGATCGGATGCTCCGGCCGCGGCTGCTTGAGCCGCGGCTCGTTCTCTTGCATCTGCTCCCAGATGGCGTTCGAAACGGTGACCGCGTTGCCGTTGAGGTCCATCGTGAACGCAGTGAAGATGTCTTCTTGTTTGCCGATGCCGATCGTGGCGGCGATCGGCTGGCCCGAGAGCATGTGGGCGCCATCGAGCTCGCCGCTGATGACGTTGTCGAGCAGGGTCTGCCAGTTGGGTTGGGCGATCACTTCTACCTGCAACCCCTCGTCGCCGAAGAAGCCCTTCTCCTTGGCGATCACGATCGGAGCGCAGTCGGTAAGCTTGATGAACCCCAGCTTGAGGGCGTCCTTCTCCAGGTCCAGCGTTCTTTGCTGCTTCCTCGTTGAAAGAGACGTGGGCTCGGCGGCGGTCGCTCCGGCCGGGCCCTGGGCCAGTTCCTTCTCGAGGTCCGCCAGCACGCTCAGATCGACCTCTGCTGGCTTTGTCCCGCACCCTTGGCAGCATGCCAGGAGCAGGCAGAAGAGCGGGGTCGCGAAACGCAGGGAGTTCGGCATAGCTGGGCGGGCCGGCTTTTTAGCTGCATAGGTGCTGATGGATGTCAGTACGCAGCCGGCAATGCAAAGCCGGCGCCGCTTTGCTTGCTGAGCTTAGGGGGTCCCAACGTGCCCCCCCTGTGCGCTCTGCGGATCCACCGTGGGACAATTCGTTGCCATCCCCTCCTAGCTTGCCATCGGCGTGCCCGTACTCTGCGCAGCAACGCACGATTCCACGGCGCCGGCCAGCGTCTCGGGGGAGGGCGTGGGCTAGAGCGACTCTGGGGGGCGGCGAAGCAAGCCGGGAAGACTGCGGCTGCTACTTGGTGCGCGCCCACAATCGCGTCCGGCGCCAGTGCACAACGCCATTGAGCTTGGCCCTGGGGCAGGATCTCTCTGGGCCGCAGGTCAACGCGGTCCCACGGGGCGGGTGCGACCGCGGCAGGCCCTGGCTCTACCGACCCTGCACGAACCATGGCCCGCGGGCCAGCGCCCGAACGCCCCGCTCTGGCCCGATCCGAGGCAGCCTGTCACGAAGACAGCGAATCCCCCAGGGGGAAATCAACGTGGATCTTCGTAAACGCCTGCGGGTTCTGCCCCCAGGCGGCGAGTGTTTCTCCCGCGTCGTCCAGCGTAGATTGGTGTGAGACGATGCGGTCGCTCGGGAACCCTCCGGAAGAGAGCATCTTGATGACGTTCTCGAAGTCGCCCTTGAGCGCATTCCGAGACCCGCGGATGTCGAGCTCCTTCATCACAAACAGCTTCGTCTCGTACGCCACGGCTGCTTTGGCGTAGCCGATGTAGACGACCCGCCCGGCGAAAGCGACTTCTTCTACCGCGGCGACAAAGGTCTCCGCCAACCCCACGGCTTCGATGACCACATCCGGGCCGTGCCCGTCGGTCAACTCTTGCAGCCGATCATGGAGCGGCATGGTCCGCGAGTTAATGGCCTCAGCGGCGCCGCAGGCGGTGGCCAGCTCGAGCTTTGCGTCGTCTACGTCAATGGCGATCACACGCGCCCCGCGGAAAGCGGCGCCCGCGATGGCCCCCAAGCCGATGGCGCCCGCCCCGAACACGGCAACCGTGTCGCCGTCGCGGACTTGGCCCCGGGCGGCGGCATGGAACCCCACCGTCAGTGGCTCGACGAGGGCGAGTTCAGAGAACGACAGCCCTTCGGCGCTGATGATCTTCTCTGCACTGATCGCGAAGAACTCCGACATGGCGCCCTCGCGTTGCACGCCGAGGGTTTGGTTGTAGCGGCAGCAGTTGGGGCGATCGGCCCGGCACGCGCTGCATTTGCCGCACTCGGTGTAGGGGAACACAAGCACGGGAGTCCCGACCGACCATCCGTCGACCCCCTCGCCCAACTGCTCGATCGTGGCCGCGATCTCGTGGCCCGGCACGCGGGGGTACGAGACCAGCGGATTGAGCCCGCGGAAGGTGTTCAGGTCGCTGCCGCAAAAGCCGACCGTGCGAACGCGCAGCAGCACCTCGCCGGCGCCCGGCTGGGGCGTTGGCACTTCAGTAAGCCGGCACTCCCCCGGCGCGGTGATTTCCAAAGCCTTCATCGAACAACCTTGATTATAAGAGTCCCGATCAGTCGCGTACTCAGCCTTATCCGTTCCGACAACCAAGCAGGCCTTTGCGTTGGGCCGACGCTAGACGAATCGGCTCCGGCCTTGTTCCTGCCCAGCGGCTCGCTTCAGCGTGGGTTACATGCCTGCCCGCAGAGCCGAGAGGTGCTTCTCAAAATGCACCGCGAGGACCTCTTCGTACACGGCGGGGTGCTCGACCAGGCAGGCTCGGAGCGCGGGGCCGAGCCGCTTGTCGGTCAGCACCGACCCGAATGTGCAGTGCAAGATCTGCCGGCCGGCCTGGGTGAATCCGTCCCCCTGGGGCGTCGTTTCCCACCGTCCCAGGTAGCACTCTTGAAGCTCGAGGTCGCTCTTCAAGTGCTCGGGAGGTGGAACGGCGTCGAGCGTGGCGTGGACGTGATACGTGGCGCGATCGGCGTCGTAGCGGGTCCGCGAGAAGACGCAGAGCTCGCGGAACAACTCTGGCTCTTCCTGGGCCGCCACGCGCAGCGCTTCTAGGTAGGAGGTGCCGGCCGTCTTCACGTGGAACATCCCGCCGGTAGCCCGCGCGAGGGCGGGGTACATCGAGAGCTTGTCGGAACCGGAGTGCAGGCTCAGCTTGTAGGGGCCAAGCACGTGCGCGATTGCGGCGTGGTCGCGCAGGCTCGTCTCCAGCGCCTGCACATCGCCGATGTAGTCGACGCCCTTCTCCAGCTCGCCGATGAACCGAGGCGCTAGCGACACGAGCTTCATGCCGCTTTGCAGGCATTGATCGGCGACGATGTAGTGCTCTGCGAGCGTGGTGGGCTGCTCGGTTTCGTCAACGCTTAGTTCGATCTCGTAATCACGCCCCGCCGCCTGCTGTACCTGCCGGATGGTCGTGGCGAGCGACACCGCCGCCTCGATGGCCCGACCGTACTTGACCGCGGCCTTGAGCAGAGCGGGCTCATCGAAGACGATGGTCGACCCCGTCGGGAGCTTCACCGTCTTGCCCCGGTACCCGTTTACCCACGGCGCTGCTCCCGCGGCTTCCGTGAACAACTCACGGACGCGCGCTTCGCTGTAGTCGTCGGCCTGTTGGTCGACGATGCCGGAAGGGTCGATAGTGAAGAAGGTGAAACCGGCCTCGGCGGTGACGCTAACGTCCGCGGGGGTCTTCAGGTGGTCCGCGTCGGCGCCGTGCGGTTGGCTCCAGCCGGCGGCGCGGCAGGCGTTCATCGCGTCTTCCATCACGCCCGGGGGGGTGCGATTGGTGCGCGTCATCTCTCGGATCGACTGCTGGGCGAACATCGGTGCGATGCCGCCCCCCGCGCGACGCGCCGCCGCGATGTGGCCAGGGGTTGCCAGTCCGATGCGGTCGCCAAAACCGAAGGAAGGAGCGAGGCCGAGGGGAGTGGGCTGTGGGGTACTCATCCTGAACCGCTGGAGGGCGTTGTGGTGTTCGTTGGCCAAACGATCTTGGACCGTTCCAATCGGCCCGCAATTAGAATGAATCACGCGCAGGCTTTCTAGCAGCCCTTACGCCTGACCGATCACGGCCTTCCCACCGGTTGGGGCGCGGGTGGTCCAGTGGGGGCCTTCCGGGCCGGCCGGCGTGGGCGTGTTGATGGCCCAGACCTGCCCGGCGGCGTCGTACTCGAGTTCGAACCGCTGCCCCCCGGCGTCGAGGCTCCGGCGGCCGGCGTCGAGGATGGCCGTCACACGCGTCGTGTCGTGGACCGTGGCCAAGCGGCCGTTGAAGTCGTCGCAGGCCGCTTTGCCCGTGCGGACCGCCTGGGCCGCCTCGACGAACGCCTCGATGCTGCGGTAGCCGTAGCCGTGCTGGCCGGCGAACCGCCCCCGTGCGTCGGGGGCGTACTTCATGAACAGCGGGTTGGGAGAGGCGTAGCCCGCCGTGTCGGTCGCCAGCGCGTAGCCCCGGTGGGCCTGGTCGATGTTCAGCTCCCCCTTGTGCCCCATGTAGAAGAACCGCTGCTGCGAGTGGACGTCGCTCTGCGGCGCAATCCACGACGAGGTGTACAGGGCCGACGCGCGGGAGCGGTCCGCCAGGTTCTCCCACTCGACGCAGAGCGTGATCGTGTCTTCGGTGTCGAGCCCCGCCGCCGCCGCCACGCCGGTCGACGCGATGGCGGAGACCGCCAACGGCCGCGCGCAGTGCTCGACGACCCAGTTGTTGAAGTCGACGTGGTGCGCGTTCAGGTAGAAGCTGATGTCGCTCGACTTGCCCGCCCACGCCCGGAACGTGCCGAGCTGGCTCTTCGGCTGGCTCATGTACGAGCTAAAGAAGCTGAAGGCGCCCAGCTCGCGGATGCGGTCGCGGGCGTCGGCGTAGAGCGGGTCCCATCGCTTGTGCACCTCCATCGCCACCAGCACCCCGTGGCGGCGGGCGGCGGCCGCGAGCAGGAGGTGTTCCCGCAGGTTCTTCACGATCGGCTTGGCGACCAGCACGTGCATGCCCCGCTCGACCGCCCGCATGGCGATCTCGAAGTGCGTGTCGTCCGGCGTGAAGACCGTCACCAGGTCGCCCGGCTCCAACGCGTCGAGCGCCGCCAGGTAGGCCAGCGGGTCGCGGGGCGTGTCGTCCGCGGGGAAGCTGCGGAACGACACGTCGAGGCCGCTGTACTTGTCGCCGACCAGATCCTGCAGGTGGCGGCGGATGGCGGGGAACTTGGCGCCGTTGGCGCCCGCCATGCTCAGGTCACCCAGCCGCCCCCGGTCACGCAGGTCGAAGCAGGTAAGCGCCACCACGCCTGCGCTCTTGTCCGAACCGCTCGCCCCGTCGCGGACATAGCCCGTCGTGTACTCGCCCGTGCCGACCATCAACAGACGAGGGAGTGACATCTTATCTCGCGGTTCTTTCGGCGGACACGCACGGCGTCTGGCAGGCGCAAACGGCGGAGGCGCGGCGCCGTCGCACCGACAGCACTGCTCCCCGACCGTCAGTATGCAGGGCCGAGCCGAAATGCCGCAACTCGCTTTCTGCCCCGAAATGAGACAATCGTGAGCAACGGCCCGAAGCCGGAGAGAAATCTGCCTAGATTCGCAGGCAGGTGGACGTTCTGGAGGCCTTCCGTCCGGCGCCCTACACCAACTGGGGCCCGGCGATGAAACCGAACCTGGGGCTAGTCCAAGAGTCCTGCCTGCCTGGGCAGCCAGAGCGACAACTCTGGCAGGTAGGTTACTAACATCAGGGCCGCGATCATCGCCGCTAGGAAAGGGAGCAGCGGTCGGACGAGCTCGGAGATCGTCGTCTTGCCGACCCCGCAACCGACAAACAGGCAGGTTCCGACCGGCGGAGTGCACAGCCCGATACACAGGTTCACGATCATCAACACGCCGAAATGCACGGGGTGTAGCCCCATCTGCGCCGCTACCGGCAGAAAGATAGGCACGAAGATCAGCACCGCAGGCGTCATGTCCATGAACGTGCCGACAAACAGAAGCAGCACGTTGATCAACAGCAGCAGCACGATCCAGTTGTCGGACAGGGTGAGCATCGCCTGCCCCACCTGCTGCGGGATGTTCTCGTAGGAAAGCGCCCAACTGGTTGCCTGGCTCGCCGCGATCAGCAGGAACACGACCGCTGTGGTAATCCCTGTTCGCAAGCAGATGTTCGGTAGGTCGCGCAACCGGATCTCGCGGTAGACGCAAACCGCCAGCAGGAAGGCGTAGAGCACGGCAATGGCCGCCGCTTCGGTAGGCGAGAAGAGACCCACGAGGATGCCGGCCAGAACGATCACCACCAGCGCCAGGCTAGGCAGAGCGCGGAGCCCCGAATAAATCACTTGGCCGCCCCAGCTCGAACCGTCTGTCGTGGCGTCCTCGCGGCTAGAAGTCGCCGGCGGGTGCGTGGAGGCCCTCAGCCAGCTTACCGCCATGATGGCCAGCCCGAGCAAGACGCCCGGCAGCACGCCGGCAAGGAACATCGCCGCCACGGACACGTTGCCCGCCACAACGGCGTAGACGATCATAATATTGCTCGGTGGGATGACGAGCCCGGTGGTCGCCGAGACCGTGGTGAGCGCCACGCTGAAGCGGCGGTCGTAGCCGTTCCGCTCCATCTCGGGCAGGATCGTCCCTCCGACGGAAGAGACGGCGGCGGTGGCGGACCCCGAGATGGCGCCGAAGAGCATGCAGGTGATCGTGCAGACGTAGGCCAGCCCGCCCGTCGTGCGTCCCACGATCGCGGCGGCGAAGTCCATCAGCCTGCGGGCCATCCCCCCCTCGCCCATCAGGATGCCCGCCAAGATGAAGAACGGGATCGCCAGCAGATTAAAGCTCGCTACGCCCGTGCTCATCTTTTGAGCGACGAGGTAGCTTGCCGGCATTCCTGGGATCGACATCAGGGTCAGCAGCGCGCTGAGCCCCAGGCCGACCGAGATCGGAACGTCCATGACCAAGAGGACAAGAAACGAAAGAACAAGGATGACAACCTGTGGCTCCACGCTTGATTGGTCCGTCGGCAGAAGTGGGGTGGGGGATCGGCAGGGAAGCGGCCGGCGTCGGCGTCAGTCTAGCCTTGCGGCGGTTTCCACGTCGTGCGTCTGACTCATCGGCGCCGGATGAAATATCAGCTCCAGGAGCCTCTTTAAACCGAACAGGATAATGCACGCCCCGGCAATCGGGGCCGCAAGGTAGACGTAACCCATCTTGAGCTGCAACGCCGGGGTGAACTGCCCCGCCCCCAGCGTCTCGCGGACCAGCACCATGCCGCCGTACACGAGCGCCGTGGCGGCGAACGCGATCACGATCAACTCGCTCACGCAGGCAAGCGTTCGACGGGCGTCGGGGTGCAGCTTGTTCGCGAAATAATCGAGCCCCAGGTGCTCGCGGCGGGCGAAGCCGACCGCCGCACCGAGGAACGTAACCCAGATCAACAGCAGCCGGGCGAGTTCCTCCGTCCACAGGCTGGGGGAAAGGCCAAAGTGCGAGCCGAACCGGGCAGCCACGCCCCACAAGACGTCGCCCACGAGCGTCAGTACAAGCAGGATCACCAGCAGTTCCAGCAGGCGCTGCACGGCGTCGCTAAGCTTGAAGAATGACTGCATCATCACGGCTACCGGACCTCCTCGATTCGCCTTAGCAGCACGCCGATTTCACTGTCGCCATAGGCCTCGTGCATCTCCGCCACCTTCTCAATGAAGGCGCTCTTGTCGGGGCGGTGGATCCGCACCCCTTCGGACTCCGCGGTGCGGAGCGCCTTGTTGGTTTCTTCGCGCCATAGTCGCCGTTGGACCGTGGTCGACTCGTCGGCCGCTTCGGTGAGCCAACGCTTCTGGTCTGCGTTCAGCCGGTCCCACCAGAGCTCGCTGACCAACAAGATGTCGGGAGTCCGAGAGTGCTCGTCGAGGGAGTAGTCCTTGCATACCTCGCAGTGGCGTGTTGACGTAAAGCTGGGGGGATTGTTCTCGGCGCCGTCGACGATCCGCTGCTGCAGTGCAGAGTAGAGCTCGCCGAAACTCATCGGGGTGGGGGAGCCGCCGAGGGCTTTCAGCATGGCGATGGACGTCTTGCTTTCTTGCACGCGGATCTTGAGCCCCTTAAGGTCGTCTGGCGCCAGGATCGGTCGGTTCACCGTGTAGAAGCTGCGGGCGCCGGCGTCGTAGTAGCACAGCCCGTGAACGCCGTGGTCGGCGCCTGCCGCGAGCAGTTCCTCGCCAATCTCTCCCTCGATGACCTTCCAAAAGTGATCTTCATCTCGGAAGGCGTACGGCACGCCAAAGACCGCCATCGAGGGCACGAAGCTCTCGAGGGGGCTGGTTGACGTCTTCGCCAGCGCTAGCGCCCCCCGTTGTAGGTACTCGATGCAATCGGTCTCCGAGCCGAGCTGACCGTTCGGCGCGATCTCCAGCAGCATGGTCCCGCCCGACTTTTCCGCCAGCCTCTGCGCCATGTGCTCCATCGCGACATGGACCGGGTGGCTTTGGTCGAGGCTATGGCCCAGCTTCAGCACGAGCGGGCCGGAATGGACTCCCTGCCCCAACCCCAGAGCCGCGACAGCGGTTGCCGCCAGAGTGACGGCCAACAGGCCGAGCAGCAAGAAAGAAGTCGATTTTCCCACGATCACCTTTTTAGTACGTAGCCGAACGATGCCGGTCATGGGGCCCTAACAGGCAGTTCTGCGCGTCGAAGCGACACTTTGAAGGAGTCCGAGAGCGACGCTTGGCCGCAAGCGTGTTGATTGTAGCGACCTGCCGGACCCCTTTGTAGCAAGCGACCCTCAGCGGCCTTCGAGCGCGGATCGCTCGACCTCGAATCTTCGGGGGGCCTCGGCGGAAGGACGGTCGTCCTGGCGCCTCCCCGCCGACGCCGGTGATTGTGGGGAACAGCGAGCAGCGGCCCGCAACGATCGCTGTCGCCGGCGACTTGCCGTCAAGCGAGGGGGCGTCATCGTACCTAGCCGCTTCTTGCCAGGCATGGAGCAGTCCGCCCCCTTTTTCGGACCAAAGCGTCACCCGCCGAGAGCCGGACGGGAAGACCGGGCCGTTAGTCGGTTTCAAGCTCGATCGCCGCCTCTTCGTGCTCCAACATCTGCCGCCGGCATTCGCCCGGCGTAGCGCCGTACGCCTGCAGGAATGCGAGACGCATTTGTTTGACGGAAGCGAACCCGGTACGCTGCGCCACGTTGATGATCTTCGTCCGCGGCTCGTCGCTCAGCAGGCGGCGAGCCTGTTGCAGGCGTTGGCGGCGGATGTACTGATAGGGTGTTTCTCCGAAGGCGTCGCGGAACGCGTACTCCAGCCACCGCCGCGAAACGCCGGCGTGCGACGCCATCTCCTCGACCGTGATCGGGTCCTTAAGGTAGTCGTGCAGGTAGGCCAGCACCATACGCAGGCGGGGGTCGGAGACAGCAAAAGCCGCGGTCGACTGGCGTTCAACGACTTCCAGCGGAGGCACGCGGGTCTCTAAGGACTCCAACTCGTCGCCCCGGATTAGCTGGTCCAGCATCTCCGCCGCGCGATACCCTTCCATCATGTTGTTTCGGGCGACGCTTGTAAGCGTGGGCGAGACGTGTTCGCAGATGAAGGGCTCGTTGTCGACGCCGATGACGGATATCTGCTCGGGCGTCTCAATCTTGGCCTGCTGGCAGGCGTCCAGGACGTAGCGGGCTCGGTAGTCCGAAACCGCCAGGACGCCGCACGGTTTGGGCAGCGACACAAGCCATTCGGAGAGCTGCTGATTCTGCTTCAGCCATGCTTTGCTGTGGAAGCGGAACGTGGGGGCGGCTAGGTGCTGGGCGCTCGAGAGTCCGGTGAACCCGCTCTCCTCAAGGTGCGACAGGAATCCCATCCAGCGTCGCTTGGAAAACTCGACGCCGGTAAGCCCGTAGAAGGCCAGGTTCTTGAACCCCCGGCTCAGCAAGTGCTCGGCGGCGAGCTTGCCGATGGTCTCGTTGTCTACCATCGAACGCGCTACGGGCGAATCGGCCAGCGCGCTGGATACGTTGACTACCGGGATCGGAAACATGCTCGCACACCGCGCCTCTTCCGGTGTGTTGACCGCGGCGAGCACGCCGTCGCCCGGCCAGCCGTCGAGTTCGAGAAGCGAGAGCGAGAGCGACTCGGGGGATACGGTGTATGCCCAGTCGCATTCGTTCTCGGCCGCGTACCGGCAGACGCCCTCGATGAAGAGCTCTTGATGAGCCCCCCTGGGGAAGGCCAACGCTATTTGGCGGGTTCGCGACACGGGTCGGGGCCGTGGGTTTTGATTGCTTTCTACGGAAGCGTGGGCAGCAGCGTGGCGGGCCCGCATGTTCGTGTGAGTTCGGTGCGCGAGCCCGCTAGAATGCAAACCATACACGCTGCCGCGAACAAATGGGGCCGTATGACGCAAAAGGGGGCGGGATGCGGCATGAAACGTTTCTTGTCTTGAAACAAGGCGTTCGACACGTTTCTCTTGAGCCCTCGTCCCTCAGAATGGACGACTCGGGTCGCGCGACCAACAGTCGTCGCGTGGGAACCTATCGGATGCGACACACGGATAGACAAGGGCGCCATGCACTCTCTCAACAACCCACTCGCGATCCTGCTCGTCGCCCTGGGCATCTCGACACACGCGGCCCGAGCTTCCGGCGCCGATGCTCCGCCTAGCGGTTGGGACGCCGTCCCCGCGATCCTCCAGCGTATCGTGCCGCCGGAGTTCCCCGACCGTGACTTCCGGGTCGATCCCCCTGGGGGGAGCGCGGATGGCAAGGCCGATTTCCGAGCGGCGATCTCCAAGGCCATTGATGCGTGCAGCGAGGAAGGGGGAGGACGCGTGGTGCTAGGCCCCGGCAAGTGGTTGTCGAGAGGACCGGTCCGGATCAAGAGCAACGTGAATCTGCACCTGGAACGCGGCGCGACGCTCCTGTTCAGCGCGGCTCCGGATGACTACCTACCGGCGGTGTTTACCCGCTTTGAGGGGACCGAGCTGATGAACTTCTCGCCGCTGGTCTACGCCTTCGAGCAGGAGAACGTCGCCGTTACGGGGGAGGGGACGATCGACGGGCAGGCGGACGATGAACACTGGTGGGGTTGGGAGCCCAACTGGGCCAAGGACATCGCAAGGCTCGGCCTCATGGTTGAGCGGGGCGTGCCCCCTGGCGATCGCGTGTTCGGCGCCGGGCATCACCTGAGGCCCAGCTTTATTCAATTCTACCGCTGCAAGAACGTGCTCGTTGAGGGGGTCAAAGTGGTTCGGTCTCCCATGTGGGAGATCCATCCCGTGCTCTGTGAGAACGTGACGGTGCGCGGGGTTCGGATTGAAACGCATGGGCCCAACAACGACGGTTGCAACCCGGAGTGCTGTCGGTATGTGCTTATCGAAGACTGCTACTTCGACACGGGGGACGACTGCATTGCGATCAAGTCAGGACGCAACGCAGACGGCCGACGGGTCGCTGTTCCGAGCCAAGACATCATTGTCCGGAACTGCGTCATGAAGGACGGCCACGGCGGGGTAGTGTTGGGGAGCGAGATGAGCGGTGGGATCCGCAACGTGTTTGTCGAGAACTGCAAGATGGACAGCCCCCATCTTGAGCGTGCGATCCGGCTCAAGTCCAACTCGATGCGCGGGGGCTTTCTCGAGAACCTGTATGTCCGTGACGTTCAGGTTGGGCAGGTCAGCGACGCCGTGCTGAGGATCGATCTGCGGTACTGGCATCCCGAGTCGGGCGATTTCGTCCCCACCGTCAGGAACATCGTTCTCGAACGGGTCGTCTCGCAGAAGAGCCTGCGGCCCATGTACCTGGTGGGCCTTCCCGATAGCGCCATCGGGCAGGTGCACCTCCGGGACTGCGAGTTCCGCAACGCGTCGCAGCCCAGTGTGATCGAGAACGTGGAAGAGCTGAGGCTGACCCGAGTGACGCAGCCGCGCGAATAGCCTGGGGGCACAAGCCTCCGAGTTGCGACCGCGATTTGCCGCCCGCTTTTGCGACACGGTCGCCACCAGCGGGTAGATTGCCGCACAATGACTGCAGCGATCACCCCTCCATCTCTCTTGAGTGTCCGTAGCCCGTCATGCCAGCGCAATCGAGAACTCCCCAGCCGCTCGGAGTCGTCGGCCTCGGGCTGCTCGGATCGGCGCTCGCCGAGCGGCTGCTGGCGGGGGGGTTCGAACTGTTGGTCTTCGACCGCGAGCCTGACAAAGCCGCTCCGTTGGTGGCGCGGGGCGCCCGCTGGTCGGAGAACCCCATCGCCGATTGCCGGCGCGTCGTGTTCTGTTTGTACACGACCGAGGTTGTCGAGGAGGTGCTCGGCCGCTGCGACCAATCGCTTCAACCGGGGCAGGTGCTGATTGACGCCACAACGGGCTCGCCGGAGGCGACGGCGCGGTTGGGGCGTCGGCTCTCGGATCGTGGGGTCGACTACTTGGAGTCGCCCATCCTAGCGTCGAGCGATCAGACCCGCCGTGGCGAGGGGGTAGCGCTGGTCGCCGGCCGGGAGCCGGCTTTCGACGCTTGCAGAGACGTCTTTCACGCCATGGTCGCCAGGGCTCATTACCTGGGCGCCTGGGGGAACGCAGCCAAGACCAAGCTGGTGAACAACCTGATTCTCGGGCTCAACCGCGCTGCGCTCGCCGAGGGATTGTGCTTCGCCGAATCGATCGGTCTCGACCCGGCAGCGGCTCTTGCGGTGCTGCGACAGGGCAACGCCTATTCCGGGGTGATGGACACCAAGGGCCAGAAGATGATCGACGGCGACTTCTCGCCGCAAGCCAAGCTGAGCCAGCACGCAAAGGATGTTCGCATGATAGTGAGCCTGGCCAAATCCAACGCTCGGCCGCTTCCTCTTACCTCCTTGCATCTAGAGTTGTTGGAGCGGGCCGAACAAGAAGGCCTGGGCGAGCGCGATAACAGCGCCATCATTCAAACGTTCGCAAACATGACGCAGCACTCGAGCCATTCAGAAGCGACTTAGGCCGCACAATGAGCACACTCACTCGACGAACCTTCCTGATGACGACGGGCGCCGCCGTCGCTGGGGCTTCGCTCTCTCGACGGGCCCGGGCCGTTGGGGCGAGCGAACGCGTAAGGTTTGGATTGATCGGGTGTGGCGTTCGCGGCAGGTCGTTCGGGTCCCTCGCCACGTCGCTTTGCGACCCCGACCAAACAAGGTTGGGGCAGCTCGCCGGTTCCGCGGGCATCGCGTCGGGGCGGACGATGACCGACCTGCGGCGGATGCTGGACGACCCTGCGATCGACGCGGTGATCATCGCGACCCCCGACCACTGGCACGCCCCGGCGGCCATCCTGGCGTGCGAGGCGGGCAAGCACGTCTATGTAGAGAAGCCGGTCTCACACAACTTTCGAGAGAGCCGGTTGTTGCTCAGGGCGGCCCAGCGGGCGAACGTGGTCGTACAGCACGGCACCCAGCAGCGTTCGCGGCCGTTCGTGCGCGACGCGATCGCGATGCTGCACGAGGGGGCGATTGGCGAGGTGCTGGCGGCCAAGGCCTGGAATGTCCAGCTTCGCGATAGCATCGGCAAGCGGCACGCTTCGCCCCCTCCCCGTGAGATCGATTACGACACATGGGTCGGCCCCGCGGAATGGATGCCGCACCAGTCGAATCGGCTGCATTCTGCCTGGCACTGGTGGCACAATTTCGGCACCGGCGACATCGGCAATGACGGCGCACACGAGCTGGACTACGCACGCTGGGGTCTCGGGGTAGATGCGCTGCCGTGCAAAGTCAGCGCCACGGGAGGCAAGTACTTTTTTGACGACGACCAGCAGTTCCCAGACACCGCCACGTGCGCGTTCGAATACGCCCCGGCCAATCAGGGCGCCACGCCGCGACAACTCTCGTTCGAGATGCGGCTGTGGTCGAGAAACTACCCAATGAACTGCGACTCGGGGGTCGAGTTCTACGGAACCAAGGGAAGGATGTTCCTGAGCAAGCGGGGCAAACTGCAGGTGGTCGGGCCCCAGAACGAGAAGATCCTCGACTCACGCCCCGGAGAAGAGAACGCGCTGGCGCATATCGACAACTTCGTGGCGGCCATCCGTGGCGAGGCGCCGCTCAATGCGCCGCTGATCGAGGCGCACCGTAGCGTCGCCCTGGCGCATCTGGCGAACGCTGCGATCCGCGTGGGACGGTCACTCCAGTTCGACGCCGTCGCAGAGCAGGTGGTGGGCGACGACGACGCTTCCCGACTGATGCAACGCGTCTACCGCAAAGGGGGGCACTGGGCGACCCCCGTGGGCATGCAACCGGCATGAGAACTGCGCACGAGACATCACGATTGTTGCTTGTCGGCGCCGTTGCGATCACGTGTGGCGGGGCAGACTACGCCGGAGCGCAACTCAGCGCTGAAGTCCGCGATGGCGCGATTGAGCTACGTGACGGCGCGGAGCCAGTGGCTGACTACGTCTACAACGACGCCGAGATCCCACGCCCGTACTTCGCCAACCTCCACGGCCGTGGGGGAGTGGGTGTGTCGCGCAACCACCCGCCGATCGAGGGCGAGGACGAGGCCGATCACCCCTCCTTCCACCCTGGGTTGTGGTTGGCGTTCGGCGACCTGAGCGGCGCGGACAATTGGCGTCTGCAGGCCAAGGTCGTCCACGCCAGGTTCCTGCAGGCGCCCACGACACGGAAAGCCTGGATCGGCTTCGCGGTTGAGAACCTCTACCTGTCGGCGGACGACCCGCCGCAAGTCATCTGCAAGGAGCGTTGTCGCTACGAGCTGCAGCCAATGCCCAACGGCTATCTGCTAACGCTTGACTCGACGTTTTACGGCGACCAAGCGTTCTCCTTTGGAGACCAGGAAGAAATGGGCCTTGGCGTCCGCGTGGCGACGCCATTGCGCGTAGAGACCAAAACGGCGGGGCTGCCGGCGGCTACCGGCGTGATCCTTGACAGCCAGGGGCGCCGCAACGCCGCGGAGGTTTGGGGCAAGGCCTCTAAGTGGGTTGACTATCGCGGCAAGGTTGACGGCGTCTCCGCAGGGATCGCGATATTCTGCCACCCGCAGAACTTCCGCCCCACACGCTTTCACGCTCGTGACTACGGCTTTATCGCCGCGAATCCGTTCGCTGACGCAGCGTTTCATATCGGTCCGCCACGCCGGACGGTCGTAAATCCGGGCGCCAGTCTGAGGCTACGCTACGGGGTGCTCCTCCATTCGCGGGAGGCGCTAAGCCCCGATACGCTGGAATCAAGGTATGAGGACTACGTTCAAGCAGCGGCCCCTTGAACGCAGCCGGCCACTACTCATCGCGACCCAGGCGCTGCCATGCAACCCGTTGACTGGGCTGTGCTGCCGATCTACTTGGCAGGGATCACCTTGCTGGGTGTGTGGACAGCGCGCAAGGTGAAAACGTCCGGCGACTTCTTTATGCCGCGGCGGTTCGGCAAGATGATGATGTTGACGTTCGCGTTCGGCACAGGAACCTCCAGCGACCAGGCCGTAAGCGTCGCCTCACAGACGCTTACCAACGGCGTCTCGGCGATCTGGTGGCAGTGGCTGTGGCTGCCGGCGACCCCCTTCTATTGGCTCATCGCCCCCATCATGCGGCGGTTCCGCGCCGTCACCACGGCCGATGTCTACACGCTGCGTTACGACCGTAGCGTTGGCGTGCTGTTCGCTGTGGTCGGGGTCGTCAGCCTTGCTGCAAAGATCGGTCTGCTGCTCACCGGGGTGGGGGCGATGGTCGACTCCTGCACCGGAGGGAGCATCGACGCGACCTGGGCGATCGCGATTGTGACGGTGCTGTTCGTCACTTACGGGATGGCGGGGGGCCTTGCGGCGGCGATCGTCACCGACTTTGTGCAGGGGATCATGACGGTCTTGTTCTCTTTCCTACTACTCCCTTTTGTCTTGCAGGCCACGGGGGGGCTCGAAGGGGTCCGGCAGACCCTCACCGCGCACAACCCTGCCATGCTCTCCCTGCTGGCGCCGGGGAAGATCGACGCATTCTTTGTCGTAATGTACTCCTTGCAGGCGCTGGTCGGCATTGTCGCGTACCCGTTTATCATGGGGGTGTGCGGCGCCGGGCGGACGGAGATGGACGGCCGGGTCGGCTTCATGTGCGGCAACATCCTCAAACGGGTTTGCACCGCCGCCTGGAGCCTCACGGCGCTCGCCGCGGTGGCGTGGTACCTGAACAGCGGCGCCGACCTCGCGACGCTCACGCCGGACCATCTCTATGGGGACGTCGCCCGGGCGTTCCTCCCCGGCGTGATGCCCGGCCTGTTGGGGGTGTTTCTCGCCTGCCTGTTGGCGTCGATCATGAGCTCGTGCGACGCGATCATGATCTCTTCGGCCGCCCTGTTCACGGAAAACGTCTACCGCCCGATCGTCTCCGACCGCGACGAGCGGCACTACATCACGGTCGGTCGCCTCGTTTCCTTGGCCGTGGTGATCAGTGGGGTCGCGTTCGCGTTCTGGTTCAAGGACGACGTGGTGGCGGCGCTGAAGTTCTGGTTCAAGGTCTCTCCGACCATCGGAATCGCCTTCTGGATCGGGCTGCTGTGGCGGGGCGCCACTCCGCTCGGCGCTTGGGCGGGCACCCTAGCGGCGATCGCGGGGTGGTTCGCCGCTACCCACCCAAGGGTCGCCAACTGGTTGGGCGAACGCGGGTATGCCGATTTCGTCAACCTGGCGAGCCAGAAGAATGCCGGCGCCTGGGAACTCAGCGAGCCTTGGGTCATCGTCGCCTACATGGCCTGCGGCGTCGCCGCGTGCATCGCCGTCAGCCTGGTGACGCGCAAGACGCCACCCGAACGGCTGCAGCGATTCTACGACCTCACCCGCACGCCCATCCGCGAGGGGGAGGTCGTCCGCACCCCCTGCACGCTTCCCGAAGGGGTCGAGCCGGCCAAGCGGCGCATGCTGCTGACCGCCGGCGGGCTCGAAATCCCGGTCCCCTCCGCGACGTCTGTCGTCGGCTTCATCGCAGGATGGCTGATGGTCGGCCTGCTGATCGGCGGGTTCTTATGGCTTATCAATTGAATAGCGAGACTGCCCACCGTGAGAATGCGCGCACATCCTTGGCTGGCGTCCCTGACTGTCTGCGCGTCCTTTCTTCCGGGAACAGGCGACAGGACGGCGTACGCCGCTGACGGCCTCCGCGTTGAGCGATTGAGCTGCGAGCAACTCCTAGACCCGCAGGGGATCGAGACGCCGGCGCCACGGCTGAGCTGGACGCTCGCTTCCGACCAGCGCGGCGAGCGACAGACCGCCTACCGGGTCGTGGCCGCCTCGACCCCCGAGTTGCTCGCGGTCGGCCGAGCCGACCTGTGGGACAGCGGGCGGGTGGACGCGTCTGACAGCGTCCTCGTGCCGTATGCCGGACGACTGCTTGCCTCGCACGAGCGTTGCGTCTGGAAGGTTCGAGTTTGGGGCCGCGAGGGCGGTCCCTCGGCTTGGAGCGAGCCGGCCGAATGGCTTACGGGGCGGATTGGTTCCTCCCCCTGGCCGGGAGAGTGGATTGGGCTCGCGGTTCCCACTCGCATCGAGACGCTCGCGGGGACCAGTTGGATTGCCGCGCCCGACGACGAGCCCGGGGTCGCTGCTCCCGCGGGGGTCACCTACTTTCGCAAGGCGTTCGAAGTGCCGGACGAGGGCGAGGTCGATTCGGCCGTCTTCCGCGTCGCGGCCGATGACCGCGTCGCGATCTTTCTCAATGGTCGAGACTTGGGGAGCCGCAGCGGGCCCAGCTCGACCAAGGAGCTCAACGTGACGCACCGGCTCCTGCCGGGCCGGAACGTGATCGCAGTGGCCGTGACCAACGACGGCGACGCGCCAAGCCCTTCGGGACTAGTAGCTTGGCTGCGGGCTCGGCTCGTAAGCGGCGCCGAGTTTACGGTGGTTAGCGACGGCGCTTGGTTAACGAGCAGAGCCGAGGCGCACGGGTGGAACGCCCCAGGGCTTGACGACTCGGGATGGGTCGCCGCCGAGACGCTCGGGCAGGTCGGCATGCCGCCATGGGGCCCCGTGCGTCACGCCGAGAGCCGTCGACTCGCGGCCCGCTACCTCCGCAAACGCGTCGACCTGGCGAAGCCGATCCGCCGCACGGTGGTTTCCTACAGCGGGCTGGGGCTCTCTGAACTCTACGTCAATGGCCGGAAGATCGGCGACCAGGTGCTCTCACCGGCGATGATGGAGTACCCAAAACGCCTCCCGTACGTGACGCGCGACGTCACCGGCGCCCTGGTCGAAGGCGAGAACGCGATCGGCGTCGTTCTGGGATCGGGACGGTTCTACTCTCCGCGAAGCGAGGTCTACGCGTCTATGCCGACCTATGGATCGCCGATGCTTCGACTCGTACTTGAGGTGGAGCACACGGATGGATCGAGGACGGTTGTGGTTTCCGACGGCTCTTGGAGGCTCACCGATGACGGCCCGATCGTCGCGAACAACGAATACGACGGAGAGGAGTACGACGCCCGCAAGGAGCTCACGGGCTGGTCAGAGGCCGACTACAACGACACCGCTTGGCGGCCGGCGGAGGTGCTGAGCCACCCGGCCGGTGAGCTGTCGGCGCCGATGATCGAACCGATCCGTGTTACCGAAACCATCCAACCCAAGCGCGTACATCAACCCCGCCCTGGGGCGTACGTGTTCGATCTAGGGCAGAACATGGTTGGCTGGTGTCGGTTGCGGGTTCGGGGACCTGCGGGGGCTCGGGTGCGTCTCCGGCACGCAGAAACACTTCTGCCCGACGGGAACCTGGCGTTGGCCAATCTCCGCACCGCGAAGGCCACCGACGTTTACACGCTCAAGGGAGACGGCTTGGAAGTCTGGGAGCCGCGCTTCACGACGCATGGGTTCCGCTACGTCGAGGTGACCGGCTATCCCGGCACGCCTTCGCTCAGCGCGATTGAGGGACGCGTGGCCCACGACGATCTTCAGCCGACCGGACGCTTTGAGTGCTCGAACCCGATTCTGAATCAGGTCTACCGCAACGCGGTGTGGGGGCTCCGAGGGAACTACCGCAGCGTGCCAACCGACTGCCCTCAACGCGACGAGCGCCAGGGATGGCTGGGCGACCGGCTGGAGATCGCCCGGGGCGAGTCTTACATGTTTGACGTGGCGGCGTTCTACGCCAAGTGGCTGCGCGATATCCGCGACGCACAGCAACCCTCGGGGAGCCTTCCTGACGTCGCCCCTGCCCACTGGCCGACCTACACCGACAACGTGGTGTGGCCGAGCGCCTCGGTGCTTCTCCCCGGCATGTTGCACGAGCAGTACGGCGACAAGCGGCCGATCGAGCGTCAGTACCAGAGCAGCCAAGGCTGGATCCGCCACATGAGCCAGTACGTCGAGGAAGGACTCATCGGACGCGACAGCTACGGCGATTGGTGTGTCCCACCCGAAGACCCGCTGCTAATCCACTCAGACGACCCGACCCGCAAGACCGACGCCGCGCTGCTAGCCTCGGCGTTCTTTTCCCACGATCTAGAGCGGATGCAGCGCTACGCGGAGATGCTCGCCCGTCCGTCGGACGCCGCGTGGTTTGCCGAACGTGCGAGCGAGATCAGTCGGGCGCTCAACGCCCGCTACTTCGACCCGGCCGAAGGGGCGTACGGCAATGGGACTCAGACTTCCTGCGTCATCCCGCTTGCGTTCGGTTTGGTACCAACGGCAGGCCGTGAGGTGGTCTTCGACCGGCTGGTGCGCAACGTCACCAAAGTGAACCACGGCCACATCGCCACCGGGCTCGTTGGGGGCCAGTACCTACTGCAAACCCTTACCCGTGGCGGCAGGGCGGACCTTGCCTACCAGATCGCTGCACAGGAGGACTACCCGAGTTGGGGGTACATGGCGTCGCGCGGCGCAACGACGATCTGGGAGCTGTGGAATGGCGACACGGCCGACCCGGCGATGAACTCCGGCAACCACGTGATGCTGATCGGCGACCTGCTGACGTGGCTGTACGAAGACCTCGCGGGGATCGCCCCCGACCCGGCGGCGCCCGGGTTCAAACGGATTCTTATGCGGCCCCAGCCCGTCGAGGGCCTCGACTACGTCGTCGCGGCCCATCGCTCCCCCTACGGATGGATCGAGAGCGAATGGCGGAGAACTAAGCAGGGGCTGGCCTGGCGCGTCGTGGTTCCGCCAAACGCGACCGCGACGCTCTACTTGCCGGCGCGGGGAGAAGCCCAAGTGACGGAGTCTAGCGTCCCGATCCAGCGAGCCGAGGGTGTGACGCCTCTAGGCGTTCGGTCCGGTCGTTTGGTCGTCCGTGTCGCGAGCGGCCGCTATGACTTCGAGATCGACCATCGAGACGACCACTAGGGGACTGCGACTAAGGGTGCGTCTCAAGCAGCCAAGCGGCAGCGCCGGTCGAGAACGCGTCGCCGTCGAGCATGGAGACTTCTGCCTGCGCATTTGTGGCGCTGTAGGCGTCCCTCACCAGCGGCGGAGCTTCTGCTCCTTCGCCCCCGAGCAGCAGCCGCCGCGGGGCGCCGAGCGCTAGCAACGCGGGTAGATCGCCGTACTTCACCGCGCCAGGAAGGAACTGAGGGTCGCGCCAGCTTCGGAGGTCGACGAAGCGGAACCCTTGAGTGTCGATCGCAATCGAGTCGATGAGGTCGCCGCCAATCGCCCCGGCTGCCGCGACGTACGGGGCCGAGCCGCCGGTCGAGATGACGTGGACCTTGGCGCCGGGTGCATACAGCTTGCGCGCGGCAGCCGCTAGCGTCAGCACATCCGAAGCCCGCTGCGCGAGGACGGTTCGATTGTACCCGTAGGTCAGCGGCGCCACCGGCCAACGCTCGTCGACCATGCGGGTTTCGGTGAGCGGCTCGCCTTGATAGAGCAGATCGGCAGCGACGACCGCGACTCCGCAGTCGAGCAGACGCTGAACTCCCGGCAGCAGGCCGCCCGCCCCATCACGAATGCCCTGCTCGCCGTCGCTGTGGACCCACAGCACGACATCGCCGTGGGAGTCTTTGGGCTCCAGCACAACGGTGGAGAGGCGGGCGCCGTTCAAGTTGGAGCGCACCGCGCCGGTGCGTTGGCGGTAGTCGGGATGGTTAGCGGATTGGGCCTCCTGAAACTCGATCTGGGTCGCCTTGGGCTTCTCCCACGCCAACAGCACCTCAAAGGCGCCCCCGACCACGCGACGGAACTCCGCTAGGCCCGCCGAGTCGTGGGGGGCGAGGCTTGCCAGTTGTTCTTGGGAGATCGCATCGATGGTGCGCAGGAGCTCTTGCTCGACCTCGGGTCCGGCCGGCGGCGCCGGGTGCTCGGCGTCCCATACGTGCATCTGGGCGTCGGAAAGAGGGACGAAGTCGCGCTCCACGATCGGTTCGGGGGCGCCGATCTTGAGCCAGCGGTTCATCCATGGGTACATGGCGGCCCGGCTGGCGTAGTTGTAGTTGTGGGGGAACTGAGTGAGCGAGGCCAGCATCACTCGATCGGGCTTGCCCAGCAGCGTGTACAGACGCTGCAGCTCCGGGAAGCCCTTGGTGATGCACTCCCGCGTCCAGTCGTCGGCAGACGCCATTCCGAGTGGCTTGGGGGCGAACAACGCGGCCAATTCGACGTTGCCGGTCCCCACCCGCAGCCCGCACGCGTTCTCGCAGCCGCACCCCCCCTGCATCGCGGTCGAGACCATCACCACCGGGAACGAAACCGCTGGGCGGGGGTCGACAGCGCCCAGCATCAAGGTTTGGGTGGCCCCGCTGCTTCCACCGGTCACGCCAATCCGTTTCGGATCGACGTCGGGCAGGCTCGCGAGCCAGTCGAGGGCGCACTGCGAATTGAAGGTCTGCACCCCCAGTGGGCTTTGCATCCGCAGTTCTGCTTGCGTGCTGTAGAACCCCCAGTTGGTGGGCGAATCGACAATGGTGTCTTGCGAGGGTTGGTGGACGCTTGCAAACGCAATCTGCTGGCTATCGCCGTAGCCAAGCATGTCGTAGACAAACACCACGCAACCCATCCGCGCGAGTTGTACGCAACGCGCCTGGATCGGGCGCCGGCCTCCTACTTCATACCGCTCTGCGCCGCTGGCGAGCTGCCGTTCTAGTTCGTCGTCGTCCCACGATTGAAACCGGCCCCCCGGCCAGTGGCCGTAGGGGCAGAGCACACCGGGGCGCTGCCCTTCGGCGCCTTTGGGGCGGTAGAGGTTGCCGGTGACAAAATGTCCTGGGTAGCTCTCTAGGTAGACCTTCTCTACCGTGTAGGCATCTCGATCCACTCTTCCATGAACTACCGCGTTGGGCGTTTTGTGTGGGGGCGCTGGCCAAAGGCCCGCGGCTACCTTCACCCGGCGCCTCACTTGGTCTGCGCGCTCCTGCCACTCGAGCACGCTCGCCGGCGGATCAAAGAGGAACTCGTGTTGACGCAGGTGGACAAGGGGCCCTAGGCGCGCGTCTGCGGGTTGGGCCGTCACCATCGATTCCTGGGCCGCCGTTGGCCCAAGCGTCGCGCTCAGCAGCGTCAGTCCCAGCCATGCTCGGAGAGTGGTTCGCACCTTCACCGTGCTATCCCTTGGTCTTTGCGGGGGCGTCCTCGGCCTTCGATTGGGCCATGCGGGTGTTCATCGCCTCGCGGAACTGAGGCAGGGTCTCGTTCGTGATCGGCTCGACGCTGACGTGGATCGCTCCCCGGCCGACCACCGGCATGAACCGCACGTCTCCTCGGCAGAGCGAGTTGAGCATGTTCACCGCTTCGTAGCCGTACTTGTAAGGGTCCTGGGCCACGGTGGCGCTGATGTAGCCCTGCTCGATCCCGTCGAGGGTTTCAGGGAGCGTGTCGAAGGTCACCAGCCTCACCTTGTTCAGCCATCCATCTTCCTTGAGCACCCTCAGCAAGATCGGGGCGTGACGGGCGTTCATCCCCACGAAACAAGCGAGGTCTTCGTTCTCGGCCAGAGCGGAGCGGATGTTCTCTTCGCATTTCTTGTCGTCGCCGTCGTCGACCAGGTAGCCGATGACCTTGTAGCGAGGGTCGGTCGCGTCCGCCTCGGGGTTGGGCGACTCGTCGATGCGCGTCTTGAACCCCACCTTGCGGTCGATCAGGTTGTTCTTTGTGAGGTTCGCGATCAGCACGACTACCTTCCCTCCGTCGGGGAGCGCCTTCTTCACCAGCGTCCCGGCCACGAGCCCTGCGCTAAAGTTGCTGGTGCCGACGTAGCCGTTGCGAGCCGAAAGCGGCGCGTCCGAGTCGAAAGTCACCACTGGCCGGTCCTTGGCGATGGTGTTGATCAGCGGCGTTTGGCCTTCCGCGTCGAGTGGGCTGACGGCCACGCCGTCGACCCCGCCGGCGCCGACCGCCGACAGCAGCTTCATTTGTTCCTCGACGTTTTCGGACTGCGAGGGCATCCGTACGTCGAGTTCAATGCCGAGCTCTTTGGCGGCTGCCCGCGCGCCGGCCGCAGAGGCCTCCCAGTAGTCTCCCGACCCTCCCGTGACGAAGGCGATCTTCGCCGGGGACGGCAGGGGCGTCGTCTCCGACGCCGCGTTCAGTCGGTACCACCCGGCCGCCAAGACGGCTACCACCGCGATCGTCCAGAATGCGCCTTTGCTAAGCATGGCCTACGGCCCCCTTTTTGGGTTGAAATCGGTACTTGCTCTATGAGAAACCGATGGAAAGAAAAGTGTGGCGCCCTACGCGAGCAACCCCTTCACGACGTGAGCCGGCTCGACGCCGGTGAGGCGTTGGTCCAAGCCCTGGAAGCTGTAGGTCAGCCGTTGGTGATCGAACCCCAAGAGGTGCAAGATGGTGGCGTGCAGGTCGCGGACGTGTACCGGGTCGGCCGCTACGTTGAACCCCAATTCGTCCGTCTGCCCGTATTGCAAACCGGGGCGGACCCCGCCGCCGGCCATCCACATCGTGAAGGCGTTGGGGTGATGGTCGCGGCCGTCGCCATCGCCCCCCTCCACCATCGGGGTGCGGCCAAATTCGCCCCCCCAGATCACCAGCGTTTCCTCGAGCATCCCACGTTGCTTGAGGTCTTTGACGAGCGCGGCGGCGGCCTGGTCGGTTCGCTGGCAGTTGAGCCGGAGGTCGTTGACCAGGTTGCCGTGCTGGTCCCACGCCTCGTGGAAGATCTCAACGAACCTAACGCCGCGTTCCACGAGCCGGCGGGCCAGCAGGCATGTCGTGCCGAACGATGGCTTGCCCGGCTCTGCGCCGTACATCTCGGTGATGTGTGCCGGTTCATCGGAGAGGTCCATCGCCTCGGGGGCGCTCGCCTGCATTCGGTACGCCAACTCGAATGAGTTGATCCGGGTGGCGATCTCGGGATCGCCCACGGCGTCGAGGCGCTGGCCGTTGAGCCGGTTGATGGCGTCCAACGAGTCCCGTTGCAACCTGCGATCCACCCCGGGGGGGTTCGTGAGGTAGAGAACGGGTTCGCCGGTGGTGCGGAAAGGAACCCCCTGGTGGTAGGTCGGTAGGTACCCGCTGCCCCAATTGGCGTAGCCCCCGCTCGGACCCTTCTTGCCGGTGCTAAAGACCACGAAGCCCGGCAGGCTTTGCGACTCGCTGCCGAGCCCGTACAGCGTCCAAGCCCCCAGGCTCGGCTTGCCGAACTGCTGCGAGCCGGTGCTCATCAGCAGTTGGCCCGGCGCGTGGTTGAACGCGTCCGTGTGCATCGACCGGACGATCGCGATGTCGTCCGCGACGCCGCCCAGACCCGGCAGCAGCTCAGACAACTCTGCGCCGCACTGGCCGTAGCGCTTGAACTTGAATCGCGGCCCCAGCAGCTTCGAGTTGGGGTTGATGAACGCAGCACGGTAGTCTTTGGTGAGCCCTGCGGGGGGCGGGGAGCCGTCGTGGCGGGCCAGCTCTGGCTTGTGGTCGAACAGGTCGATCTGGCTGGGGGCGCCCGCCATGAACAAGAAGATGACGTTCTTCGCTCTGGGACGGTGTGGCGACGCTTTGGGGGCAAGCGGTTCCGCGCCTGACAGGACGTTGCCGAACGCAGGTCCGGCAAGCGCGATCGATCCCAGCCCGACGCCACAATCGCGCAGGAACCAGCGACGCGTGAGTTCGCGTGGGTCGCTGCCGCGGTGGAGGTGGTCTTGGCACTGCATAGAATCACTCGCGCGAGATGGCCTCGTCCAGACTGAGAACGACCCGGGCGGCGACGGTCCACGCGGCTAAGTCTTGGGTCGCCAAGCGATGAGATGAGGATTGGCGGGCTTCAGTATCTACCGCCTTACTTCCGCCCACCAGGGCGCCAGCGTCGATTTCGCCCGATTCCAATCGAGAGCGCTGCGTGGCGACAAACTTCTGCAGCACGTCCAGTTCGTTTGCCGAGGGTCGTCGAGAGAGGCAGCGATCGAAAAGGAACTCGATCCGGTCTTTCGGGTCTGCCCCTGCGTTCTTGATCGTCAGCGCGGAAAGCTCCTGTGCGCACTCAAAGAACAGCTCCTCGTTGAGCAGGGCGAGCGCTTGTAGCGGAGTGTTCGAGCGGCCGCGGCGGACGCAGGCAACCTCGCCGGAGGGGGCGTCGAAAGTCTGAAACACCGGGTAAGGGGTCGACCGGTAGCGGAACGTGTACACGGCTCGGCGGTACTTGTCCCGCCCGAGATCGTAGTCCCACCGCTTCGGGGCATAGCTCGCCGGCGGCTTGAACAGGTAGTCAGGCGCGGGCGGGTAAACCCCGGGGCCTCCGACCTTCCTTTCGAGGAGTCCGCTCGCAGACAACGCTAGGTCACGGACGACCTCGGCGTCAACGCGGTAGCGCGCCCCACGCGCCAGCAGCAGGTTTTGTGGGTCTTTATGCAGCAGACTCGCGGAGACCACACTCGACTGCCGATACGTGGCCGACTGGACGATGAGACGGTGGATGTGCTTCAGGCTCCAGCCGCTGTCCATCAACTCAACCGCGAGCCAGTCGAGCAACTCCGGGTGCGTGGGAGGGGCGCCTTGCACGCCAAAGTCCTCGGCCGTCTCCACCAGCCCCCGGCCGAAGTACGCCTGCCAGATGCGGTTCACGATAACGCGGGCGGTGGTCGGCGAACTCCTGTCGGCCAACCAACGGGCGAAGTCGAGTCGGTCGGGCTGCTGCGCGTTGAGCTTGTGAAGAAACTCGGGAACGCCCCCGGAGACCCGTTCGGCGGGCTTGAGCCAGTCGCCGCGGTCGAGCCGGTGCGTTTCCCGGGGCGTTTCTAGCCGCTTGAGCACCAGTTGTGAGGTCCCGCTTGGATGTGAACGCCACTGCTCCTCGATCGCTGCGTTCGCCTCGCTCCAGTGCGGCGCCGCGGCGCGCCAATAGCTGAAGACCTGGTCAGTCTCGGCGGCCGATCGCTCGTCCGGCTTCTTCGCGAGCAGCACGCCCACCGCGGCCGGGATCGGATCGGCGGCCGCGTTAGGATCGGCAGAAAGGGAGAAGCGGAACCGCCCCAGATTGTTGGTGTAGATGTCCGTGTGATAGCTCTGGCCGTGCTTCTGGACCAGCTTGAAGGTGATCCGAGTTGGCCCCGGCAATTCGATTGGCTTGGCCAACGTGAAGACGGCTTGTCTAGGAGTATTGCTGCGGCCAGGACCGATATCGATACTCCACGCAGTACTCTCGTCGCCGTCGATCGCGTAGTCGACCGGACCGGTGAACCTAGAACCCAGGTCGCTGTCGTCAAACTCAGCCCCAAGGGACCTCCGAGGAGGGTTTATGTCGGCGGTGGCCCTTGCAATCTCCCATGGCGTTGGCGTCTCGGAGTCGCCTTGCGTCGCGGCACTAACTTGAAACTCCGTCAACGCGCACGTGCCGTGGGACGACCGGCCCGGGCCTCCGTGCGGCAGGGTAGGGTGGTTGAGCAGCTCTAGTCTTACCGCGGCGATACGCGGAAGCTCGGTTACAATCGTGAACTCCGTCGTCGTCTGCGTGGGGGCGTAGCCCTCGGCGAGCACCGAGCCGTCGGGCTGGAGGTAGTGCTTTTGTCCCCCGCTTCCGTCCAGCTCGGGCCGAACGACCTGCCATCGGTGATCGGGCCGACTGAGCGTCGATTCCCATTCCGCCACCCGGCGCCGCCAATCGGGGTCCTGGTCCTTGAGCCCCTGCTCGATCTGACGGATCTGGCCGAGGACGGCACGCCGCTGTTGCTGCTGTTTCGCGGGGTAGAAAGTCGCTTGGGCTTCGTAGCTGTCGTTGAGCAGCGCGAGCATCCCGTAGTACTCGGCGTGGCTGATGGGGTCGTACTTGTGCGTATGGCACTGCGCACACTGCACCGTCAACCCAAGGATCGATTTTCCGATGGCGTCCACGCGATCGAACAGCCCTTCCATTCGGAACTGCTCTGGGTCGATGCCTCCTTCTTCGTTCACCATCGAGTTGCGCAAGAAGCCGGTCGCGATCAGGTCTTCGCGGCTTCTCTCCGGGAGCAAGTCTCCCGCGACTTGCTGAATGATGAACTGGTCGTAGGGGAGGTCGTGATTCAAGGCGTCGATGACCCAGTCGCGGTACAACCACACCTCCCGTGGGTGATCTTTCTCGAACCCGTTGGAGTCTGCGTAGCGAGCCGCGTCCAGCCACAACCGTCCCCACCGCTCGCCGAAATGAGGCGAGGCGAGCAGCTCCTCAACGGATCGATCGTAGCGGCCGGGGTCGTCCATTGCGTCCCGCGGTGCGATCACGTCGTTCTGGGGCGGCAGACCGATCAGGTCGATGGAGAGCCGGCGGAGCAACGCCGCCGCATCGGCTTGCGGAGAAGGGCTAATCCCCTCCTCTTCGAGACGGCTCAGGACAAACGCGTCGATCGGATTCTTCACCCAGCCTGAGTCTCCCACGCGCGGGACGGCGCGCCTTCGCGGCGCCACGAAGGACCAATGCTTTTCGTACTTTCCGCCAGCGGCGACCCACGCCCGTAGGACGCCGATCTGCTCGTGCGTTAGCTTCTTGCCCGAGCTCGCGGGCGGCATCTGCGAGCCGCCGTTGTGCGCAGCGACGCGGGCGATGAGCTCGCTGTGGTCCGGGTCGCCCGGAACGACCACCGATTCGGCCCCACGGGCGCCCGCCGTGGGCTCCCATTGATCGATCCGAAGGTCGGCTTCCCGATGTGAAGGGTCACGGCCGTGGCAGTGGAAGCAGGCGTCGGACAGGATCGGCCGCACGTCTCGATTAAAATCGATCCCTGTCGCTAGAGAGGTTTCCGCAACAGCGCCGCACGCCAAAGCGATGAGCGCGATCCAATGCCGCCGCTCAGCGGCGATTGTACGTAACGCACGGATTACAAGTGGCCAGCAACCTGTCATGGAATCTTGGTGCTACTTGAAGGACTCATCGCCATCGTTCCGCCCCCCCATCAGGGCGAACTGTGTCTCATCGATATCGAACGCGATCGTATTGATCGAGCCGTCACACATCGCCATGTTCGCTCCAGCGGGATGGACGCTTCCGAAACGCCACCTCGACTCGGTAGCGCTCGCCCGGGTGTCCAACAACGGGGGAAACCGGTCGCTACCGCTGGCCGTGAACCCCTGGTTGTCTTGGTCGTGCCCGGTGAACAGGCATTGATCGTCTGATGAGCTTATCCCCGAGGTGTAGTGCGCGGGGGTCATGGACTTTTCACCCACCAGGGCGGTCTTCGTCGCGCCGTCTGTGATTCGGGCGTAGGGAACCCTGCTGCATTGGAAGACGACCCCGTTGTAGAACCCGCCGCTGATGGCGATGTCGGACCTGAACTTGTGCGAGGCGATGAGGCCGGCGGGGGGGCCCATCTCTTCCCCACGGTTCCGGTTCCCAGCGTTGGCGCGGTAGTCGCCCCGAGCAACATTGCATTTCCCCGATTCACACGCGAAAGCGTTGTAGGCCAGGAAGGGGAAAGCGCTGTCGATAAAGGGGAAGGCCTGAACTCCCCGTCGCGAAGGACACAAGAACGCGGGCAGGGGGGTGGACACGAGCTGCATCATCTTGTGCTGCGATTCGGGCGAACCCAGGTCGCGGCGAAAGTCGCCCGCCAGCACACGCTGGGCGCCGTGCTCCATGTACTCGAGGATGTTAAAGGCCCAGCTTCCGGGCTGGTCTTTGCCGTAGCCGGAAGCTGCGTCCCCCACCCAGCGGAAGCCCCACCCGCCGGTCGGCAGGTAGCCGTGTGCCGATTCGTGGTTGAGCATCGCCATGGCGATCTGCTTGAGCTGATTCTTGCACTGAGTGCGTCGCGCCGCCTCGCGTGCTGCATTAACCGCTGGTAGCAAGAGGGCGACCAGAACGCCGATGATGGCGATCACGATCAGCAACTCGACGAGCGTGAAGGCCTGTGGGTTCTGTCTTGCCATGGGTCGTGCCGTCGGCCGGGTACCCTATTTGCTGGTAACGTCTTCGGGCCATCGCCCATCCACGATGGGAGCAAGGTCGAGCTTGGTGGGGTCAACCACCACGTGCTTGATCCGTTCTCGCTTCCAGGTGTAGGTGATGTGCACGAGGCCGTCGCTAGATTGAATCACCGCGGGGTACGAGAACCCATTAGGGGCGTCTGGGTCGTCTTCCAGCACCAACGCCGCCTGCCACTGCTCGCCGTCGGTTGAAAGGGCGACGTTGAGCGGGCTCCGGCTCGCTGGGCTGTGGTTGTAGACCAGCAGGTGCCGGCCATCGGACAACGTGACCGCATCAGTCCCCGAACTCGGGTTGGGGAGGTCGAGGCGATCCATCTCTCCCCACGATTCGCCGCGATCGTCGGACCAGATGCTGAAGACGCCGCTAGAACGCGTCCTTCCGATCGCTTGCAGGCGACCATCGGCGTGGGTCAGGATGCTCGGCTGGATTGCGAGGATCTTCGCCGGTTCGTTCACCGGCCCGGTGCGACGCCACCGTTCGCCCGTTGCGTCGGTGAACTCGAAGTGGACCCGCCACCCCTGGTCTTCGCTGCTTGCAGGGCAGAGCAGCGTGCCGCCTGCCAGCTCGATTGGTTTGTTCTTGACGGGGCCAACCATACCCTCGGGCAGCCGCCTGGCGGCCGACCAAGTGCGTCCATGGTCCGTGGAAACCTTGAGCATCCCCCACCAGTCCCGCGGAGTCGGCCCCACCTTGTAGAAGAGCATCAGCGGTCCCTCGTTCGGCTGAAAGAGGACCGGGTTCCAGCACGGGAGCCGAGTCTCGTCATTTATCACTCCATTGGCGACTTCAACCGGCCGGCTCCATTTCTCCTTCGCCTTGCGTGATACCCAGACGCCTACATCGGGGTGGCGCTCGTGTGTCCCTCCGAACCAGGCAGCGACGAGGCCGCCGCCAGACTCGACGATTGTCGAGGCGTGGCAGGAGGGATACGGCGCGACCTCGTAAAGGAACTCGCTACGCACCGGCTCACCTGAAGCATGGGCCCCCAAGCTGACCAACGCGGCTATGGCGGGGGTCAGAACGTAGGTCAGAACGGCGACGTAGAGTCGCCGTTGTGCGCCGCGTTCTTGCTTTATCAATGGAGCCATCGGATTCAAGTGAGCTCGCGCCGAGTGTGGAGAATTCCCTACAGCGAAACCGGACCGAACGCCCCTGAGCAACGCGCACCTAGTGGCGTCGGTCGCCTGCAATTACCAGCGGAAGAGAGGCCCAGCACTAGTATACGGGCGCGCCCGAGCAGCGGACCGTTGGCAATGCGCCCCTAATCAAGACAGCCGATGGTCGGCTGGCTCTCTCGATCGTGACAGACAGTGGCGTAGAGCGGTGCGGTTTCGTTTGGCGTGCTCGCCACTGGATCGAGAACACGTGCACCCACGTAGAAACCAACCACCAAGGACACGAAGAGCAAAGAGGAGAATGTCCGATAACCAAGGGACGGAGGCGAATCTCGGGTCGAACTTGCCATCGATGATCGGTCGGTCGCGATCCCTTCGTACGTATTTTGCGCCGTGGCCTTTGTGGTTGATCTTGAGTTGGGGTGGACGTGAGTTGTTCAAGTTAGCGCCGCCGAAGCCGACTTTCCACTCCGCTCAGCGAGCGGCCACTCCGAGGCCAGACCTACTCTCGAACCGGTTGCGAGGAATGTCCGTCCGTTTGCAAAATCGGGATCTACGCGGTTGTTGACGACCCGATTTTGCAATTGTCAAATGAAGGGGCAGCGTGGGGCTGCGGCGCAATTGTTGTGGAGCCGCCCCCTTCACGGCCACGGACGGGCTGGCGCCGCGACGAACCTTCTCTTCCGAGGCAACTCATGATCTCAACCGTTTCACCTGCATTTCACAGCGTTTCCCGTACGCCTGGTCGCGAGACGCGCCACGCATCGCCCTACTCACGCGCTCGTACGGTCTCACCCGCCATATTGGCCCCGGCCGACCGCGACCGCGGTCTTCGCCGCTACCCTTCGGGCGACCCTTCGCCTCCGACGTCTCAGGGCGTTCCTTCGATGGACCGCTTGCCACAGTTTGATTCGCACTCTCGGGAGGAAGAGCAAGACGAGATTGTCGCCAAGGCACTGGAGATTATCTGGAATGGTCTCCAGCACGCCCCGCTGAACGTCAATGAAGTCGCCCAGCAACTGCCGGTGACTCGTCGCACGTTGGACCGCAGGTTCGCGGCGTGCCTCGGGCGTTCTGTGCTGGAAGAGATCAATCTGTGCCGCATAAGTCGCGCAAAGCAGTTGCTTTCGGAGACGGACATGCTGGTGAAGACGATCTCGTTCGTAGCGGGATTTCCTAGCCGCGAACGGATGCGACTCTTGTTTCTCAAAGAAGAAGGGTTGTCGCCATCGGACTACAGAGAACAGACCAGGGTGGCGACCGGCGCCGAGCACGCCGCACACGCATTGTCGGGCGAGGATGCCCAAAGATTCTCGCTTCGCCGAGTGTCTTGAAACAGGGCTCTCTGCGGCCACGTTGATCCTAGCAAGACGCTACGTTGAACAATCGAGTACGCATCTCTTCGCCTTGGTTTGAGGGCACGATGCGCCGTATCTTCTCTCTTATCGCATCCGGAGTCATCTCGCCATGACGCGACACGACCGATCGAATAACTCTCAGCCACGTCTGGGTTTTACCTTAGTTGAGCTACTGGTCGTCATCGCGATCATTGGCATCCTGGTAGCCCTGCTGCTTCCGGCGGTGCAGGCCGCGCGGGAGGCCGCGCGGCGGACACAGTGCAAGAGCCAGTTGAAGCAACTGGCGCTCGCATGTCTCAATCACGAGAGCACGTTTAAGACATTCCCCGCTGGCGGCTGGGGGTTCTACTGGACTGCCGATCCCGATCGGGGCAACGGCCCAGCACAGCCCGGTGGATGGATTTACGCCATCTCGCCGTTTATTGAAGAATCCGCCGCGGCCAGCTTGGGCGGCACGGGCGGCAGCATCGCCGACGCTCAGAAGCGGGCGCTCATCGGCCAAGCGATGGGCATCCCGCTGGCTCCGTTCTACTGCCCGTCGCGTAGGGCGCCCGCGCCGCTTCCGTCGTTGGACTCCAGCGGAAAGCCAAACCAAGCGCCGCACAACGCCGATCCGTCGCCGAGCGGCTTGTACGCCAAAACCGACTACGCGGCCAACGGCGGCGGTGGGATGATCGGCCGTGGGCAGGGGCCGCCTGCTAGTTGTTACTTTCAATACCCCAACTGTGCCTGGAACACTAGCGTTGCCGGAATGAAGCAGTTCGACGGGGTCGTCGGTTACCGTCAGGGCGTCCAGATGCGCAGGATTACGGACGGCTCTTCCAAGACGCTGCTGCTCGGCGAGAAGTTCCTCAACACCGACCGCTACACAACGGGCGATCATGTCGGCGACGACAACTCGATGTACGTTGGCTACGACATCGATTCTATCCGGGTTGGCAGTCAAACCGCTCTGCCCCGGCAGGACGAGCCCTCGCCGAACGCCACTGCCAAGTCCGATGGCGACACGCTCTTTGGCGCTCCGCATACGGCGGTGAACATGGCATTCTGCGACGGTTCGGTGCATACAATCGCATTCGACGTCGATCCAGAAGCATGGAACGCCGCCGCGCGGCGCAACGGGGCGGACACCGGTCGAGAGAAGGAGCACGATCCGATTCAGTAGCGGCATCGGGGCAGCCTTGGGCTGCCTCGCAATCACTCTTCATCCAGCGCGGTTTGAGTATGGCGGTTTCTTGCCCGGGCCGAAGCTGCAGGGGTAGGGCGGCCCGGTCTTGGGTGAGCGCCGCTTGGCTGGGCTGCCTGCTTGGTATGGCGTCCTTCACGGCCGCCGCTCCGCCTAGCAGCGATGTCGTTCAACCCGTCTACTTGTTCACGTCGTTTGAGGAACCAGCCGACGCGGGTCTGCGGCTCCTCTCCAGCCGTGACGGGCTGACCTGGGAGAGGATCCCCGGCGTCTTTCTGAGACCCCAGGTCGGCGCCGGAAAACTGATGCGCGACCCGAGCCTCGCCAGAGGCCCCGATGGGTGGTTCCATCTAGTTTGGACGACCGCGTGGCGCGGGGACGCCGGCTTTGGGCACGCGCGGTCCCGCGACTTGGTGCACTGGTCGCCGCAGCAGTTCGTTCCCGCCATGCAGCAAGAGTCCGACGCGGTGAACGTGTGGGCGCCGGAACTTTTCTACGACGCGTCCTCGAAGCGGTTCATCATCTGCTGGGCGTCGACGATCCCGGGACGCTACCCCGACGGCCAGGAGTCGCACGATAACAACCACCGGATGTACGCGACGACCACAGAAGACTTTTCGTCGTTCTCACCGACGCGGCTCTTCTGTGAGCCCGGATTTAGTGTTATCGACGCGACGATCGTCGCCTACGAGGACGAGTACCGCTTGGTGCTCAAAGACAACACCCGGCCAGTGCGGGCGCTCCGCGTCGCCAAAGGCGACACGCCCTTGGGGCCATGGACGGAGATTAGCGAGCCCTTTACGGCCCACCTCTCTGAGGGGCCAACCGTCGCGAAGATCGGAAGCGAGTGGCTGATCTACTACGACGCGTACGGCGAGAAGCGGTATGGCGTGGCGGCCACCAAGGACTTTGCCGAAATCCGCGACGTAACTGGCAGCACTTCGTTTCCTGTAGGACACAAGCACGGAACGCTTATCGAGATTACGCAGGCGGAACTCGAGTACCTGATCCGAGTCGGCAGCGAGCAACGCCCCGGGATCGGTTCGCCGTTCGACCCGCAGGTGACGGCAGACTTTGTCGAGAAGCGACTCGCGAGAGTCGACGCGACGATCGCCCGCGGGCCTTTCCAGCCGACGTGGGACTCGCTTGACGAGTTCCGCGTTCCGGAATGGTACCAGGACGCAAAGTTTGGATTGTTCATCCACTGGGGGCCCTACTGCACTCCGGCCTTTGGCAGCGAATGGTACCCGCGGAACATGTACGTGGAAGGCTCGATGGAATACGAGCACCATCGGAAGACCTACGGTCCGCAGGACCGGTTTGGCTACAAGGACTTTATCCCACGCTTTAGGGCGCAAGACTTCGACCCCAAGGCGTGGGCCGCGTTGTTCAAGGAGTCTGGCGCTCGGTACGTGATCCCTGTCGCCGAGCATCACGATGGCTTTGCGATGTACGACAGCGACCTCACCGATTGGTCGGCCGCAAAGCACGGTCCGCACCGCGACGTGATTGGCGAGTTGGCCTCAGCCCTCCGGCAGGAGGGGATCGTCTTTGGCGCTTCTTCGCACCGGGCAGAGAACTGGTGGTTCTTTGGCCCAGGAAAGCTTGTCGAATCGGATGTGCGTGCGGGCGCCGCGCCGGGGCTCTACGGCCCGGCGCACGACAAGCGAGTCTCGGAGAATCAAACTGAGCAACCCGACCAAGCGTTCCTGGACGATTGGCTGCTGCGGTCATGCGAGATTGTCGACAAGCATCGGCCCAGCGTGGTGTACTTCGATTGGTGGATCTGCCAACCCGTTTTTCAGCCCTACCTCAAGCGGTTCGCCGCCTACTACTACAACCGGGGCGCCGAGTGGGGGCAGCCGGTCGCGATCAACTTCAAGGAGTGGGAAGGCTACTCGTACCCCCGCGGCACCGGGGTGCTAGACGTCGAACGCGGAAAGTTCGCCGAGCCGCAACCAGAGTTGTGGCAGACCTGCACCTCTGTTTCCAAAAACTCATGGGGGTACATCGCCGATCATCAGTACAAAGAGGTCGGCGGCATTATCGATGACCTTGCCGACATCGTCAGCAAGAACGGCGTGATGCTTCTGAACATCGGTCCCAAGTCGGACGGGACCATTCCAGAGATCGAGCAACGGATGCTCCGCCAGATCGGAGCGTGGCTTGCCGTAAACGGCGAAGCCATCTACGGCACACGCCCTTGGACGACTTTCGGCGAAGGACCGACCGAGGCCGCATCGGGGTCCTTTTCCGACGGCCGGGCGACTGAGTTCACCGGCGAGGACTTCCGCTTCACTCGCAATGGCGACCTGCTCTACGCGATCGCACTGGAATGGCCCGCGAACGGAAGGCTGCTCGTTCGCTCGTTGAAAGAGGGAAGTGTGCCGATCAAGGGCGTTTCACTTTTGGGGTGCGACCCTCCAATCGCCTGGAAGCAGACTCGGAGGGGGCTTGAAGTGACGCTCCCCTCCGACCCACCGACCCCCTTCGCCCATGCGCTGCGGGTAGAGATCGGACACCAATAGAGATCGGAAGCACCCATGTCCAAAGGCCCTCCCACGCTCGGCGTGATCATCGGCAACCGCGATTTCTTTCCAGACCAGTTGGTGTCGGAAGCGCGGAAAGACCTTTTGTCGCTGCTCGAGGAGAAAGGGGTCAAGGCGATCTTGGTTGGCCCCGAAGAGACGAAGCTCGGGGGGGTCGAGACCCACGCCGAAGCCCGTCGATGCGCCGACCTCTTCAAAGCGCGCCGTGATGAGATCGACGGCGTGCTAGTCTCGCTCCCCAACTTCGGCGATGAGAAGGGGGTGGCGGACACGCTGAAGTTGGCGGCGCTTCGCGTTCCGGTCCTAGTACAGGGCTACCCAGACGACCTCGGACAGCTCGGGGTCGCTCGGCGTCGCGACGCGTTCTGCGGCAAGATCTCCGTCTGCAACAACTTGGTGCAAGCAGGAATCCCGTTCTCGCTCACAACCAAGCACGTTTCGCACCCCCATTCGGAAGGGTTCGGTGCAGACCTCGATCGCTTCCTTGGGGTATGCCGCGTCGTGAACGGCCTGCGCGGCGTCCGGCTTGGCGCCGTGGGCGCCCGACCCGGAGCCTTTAACACCGTGCGCTATAGCGAAAAGATCCTGGAGCGCTACGGCGTGAGCGTAACTACGGTCGACCTGTCGGAGTTCCTTGCGTCCGCCGGCAAGCTGAAGGACGACGACCCGGCCGTCAAGGCAAAGCTCGACGAGATACGCGGCTACGCCCCCGCGCCCGGCGTCCCCAGTGAGAAGCTCGTTCAGATGGCGAGGATCGGCGTGGTGCTGGCGGACTGGATTCGAGAGAACGCTCTCGACGCTACCGCTATCCAGTGCTGGACGTCGGTGCAGCAGAACTTCGGCTGCAATGTTTGCACGCTGATGAGCATGATGAGCGAGAACTACATGCCGAGCGCCTGCGAGGTCGACGTCACCGGCGTGCTGACGATGTACGCGATGCAGCTTGCGGCCGGTTCGCCGGCGGCGCTGGTGGACTGGAACAATAACTACGGCGACGACGACGATAAGTGCACGCTGTTTCACTGCGGCAACTGGGCGAAGAGCTTCCTCCCAGACATTAAGATCGGCACGGCCCCGATCCTGGGCAGCACGTTGGGGGTTGAGAACACCTACGGCGCCCTCGAGGGCCGCACCCCGGCCGGCCCGCTGACCTACGGCCGACTCACCACGGCCGATACCGAAGGGCGAATCCGGGCCTACGTCGGCCAGGGAGACCTCACCAACGACGCGCTCGATACGTTCGGCACCCGTGCTGTGGCCCGTGTGCCGCGGCTGCAAGACCTGCTCAAGCGCGTCTGTCGAGAAGGGTTCGAACACCATGTGGTGATGACGATGTCGCACTCCGCCGCGATTTTTGCCGAGGCGATGGAGACCTATCTCGACGTGGAGACCTACGTCCACTCATGACCGAATCGAACGCGTTGACCGACGACGAATTGCGACTGCTCAGCGTCCGCTGCCGACAAGACGTGCTCAAGTACATCTCGGCCGCCGGCGCCGGGCATACCGGGGGGAGCCTGTCGTGCGTCGATATACTGAACGTGCTCTACAACAGAGTCTTGCGGGTTTCGCCGGAGACCTTTGGCGATCCGCACCGCGACAGGTACGTCCAGAGCAAGGGGCATTCCGTCGAGGCGCTGTACGTCGTTCTCGCCCATCGGGGCTTCTTCCCCATCGAGCGGCTTGAGACCCTCTGCCAGTACCGCTCCCCCTTCATCGGCCACCCCACGCGCAAGTCGCCGGGGATCGAGATGAACACCGGCGCGCTCGGCCATGGGCTGCCGATCTCCGTCGGCATGGCCCTCGGCGGCAAACGCGACAACGCCCCTTTCCGGGTGTTTACCCTGATCGGCGACGGTGAGCTGGCCGAAGGCTCTAACTGGGAAGCGGCCATGTCCGCGGCCCACTACGGGCTTGATAACCTCACCGCGATCATCGACTACAACACGCTGCAGATCTCTGGGCGGACGCGCGACGTCTGCAGCAATGAGCCTATCGACGAGAAGTTCGCGAGCTTTGGCTGGGGGGTGGTCTGGGTCGATGGGCACGATTTCGCCGGGCTCACGGCCGCTGCTTCGGCGCCGGCCCGGTCGGGCAAGCCGACCTGCGTGATCGCCAACACAGTGAAGGGCCGTGGCGTCAGTTTCATGGAAGACGTCGCGAAGTGGCATCACGGCGTGCCGGCCCCGGACGAGTACGAGGGCGCCATGCGCGAACTGACCGCTGCCGAGCAAGCCTTGTTGGAGGCCAGGAGATGAGCGCCCCCGCCCCCAGCGTCTACTCAACCGAAGCCCAGGCCTATGCGGTGCGACTCGGCCTAACCATGGCGCGGGCGAACCTGGATGTATTCGCCGACACGCTCCTGGCCCTGGCCCGTGGCGACCGCAACGTTGTGGCTGTCACCAGCGATTCGCGCGGCAGCGGCAAGCTGCAGCCGTTTGGCGAGGCGCTGCCGGAGCAGCTCTTCGAGGTCGGCATCGCCGAGCAGAACCTGGTCGGAATCGCGGCCGGGTTGGCGTCGGTCGGGAAACGCGCCTTCGCCGTGTCGCCCGCCTGCTTTCTCACGGCTCGGGCGCTCGAGCAGATCAAGAACGACGTCTGCTACTCAAATGTCCCCGCAACGCTTGTCGGCATCAGCGCCGGGGTCAGCTACGGCGCCTTGGGAAGCACCCACCATTCCCTACACGACTTCGCCGCGCTGCGGGCGATCCACAACATTACAATCCTGGCGCCGGCAGACAACTACGAGACCTCCGAGGCCGTGAAATGGGCCGCCGAGCACGATAGGCCGGTCTACCTTCGATTCGGCAAGGCAAAGATGTACGGCCTCCCGCGGTCCACCGGCGGTTTCTGCCCGGGCCAAGCCGCGACGTTGCGAGAGGGGGATGAGGTCGCCCTGATCGGCACGGGCGAAACGGTTGTGCACTGTCTGCTGGCCGCCGCAAAGCTAGAAGCAGAGTCAGGGCTTAGCTGCCGCGTGCTCAGCATGCACACCGTCAAGCCGCTCGACGTCGAGGCTGTGCTCGACGCGACCCGCTCCTGCCGCGCAATCGTTACCGCAGAAGAACACTCGGTTCACGGCGGGCTTGGGGAAGCGGTCGCCGGCGTGCTGGCGCAGGCGGGCGGCGCGCCGCTGTTGAAGATCATGGGTCTGCCGGACGAGGACACGGTCACAGGCAGTCAGGCCGACATCTTCCGTCACTACGGGATCTCGATGGAAGGGATCTGTGCCGCGGCAGTAGGCGCATGTGAAGGCGCGGAGGCCGTACGATGAAGTGTATCCTGGCCATCGACCAGAGCACGTCGGCGACCAAAGCGCTGCTGTTTGGCATGGACGGCGCGGTGATCGATTCGGAATCGCTCCCACACGCCCAGCACTACCCACGCCCGGGTTGGGTGGAGCACGACTGTGAAGAGATCTGGCAGAACGTCCTGCTGGTCGTACGACGCTTGTGCGACCGCGACACGGAGCACTTGCAAGGGCTGCAGTGCGTTAGCATCACGAACCAGCGCGAGACGGTCGTCGTCTTCGATCGGGCGACCGGTGAACCGCTAACGCCAGCCATCGTGTGGCAGTGCCGCCGCAGCGACGCGATCTGTCAAGAGCTTAGGGACGCCGGGCATGAGGCCTCTGTTCAAGATCGGACGGGCCTCAAGCTTGACGCGTATTTTTCTGCTTCGAAGCTTGCGTGGCTCGTCCGCGAGCGTCCCGGCATCGCCAACAAGCTTCGCAGCCGCGAGGCGCTAGTCGGGACGATCGATACGTACCTGATCTACCGCCTTACCGCCGGGCGGATATTTGCGACCGACCACACGAACGCTAGCCGCACCCTTCTGTTCAACATCAAGACGCTGGCATGGGATCCCGAACTTTGCGGGTTGTTCGGCGTTCCACCCTGCGCCCTGGCTGGCGTTCGCGAAAGTTGCGAACACTTTGGCGCCAGTGACTTCGCGGGCGCCTTGCAGTCGCCGGCGCCGATCTGTGGGGTGATGGGAGACTCGCAGGCGTCGCTTTTCTCACAACGCTGCTTTTCGCCGGGGGACGCCAAAGCCACGTTTGGCACCGGCACATCGGTGCTGTTGAACATCGGCCCAGAGCCGCGGCTCCCGGACAACGGCGCCGTCGCTGCGCTGGCCTGGGTGCTCGATGGCAAGCCGACCTACGCTTGGGAAGGGCTCATCAGCAACTCGGCGGCGACGCTGTCCTGGCTCAAGGACCAGTTGGGCTTAATCGCTAGCGCGGGAGAGTCCGAGCAGATTGCGTCTAGCGTAGCGGACTGCGGCGGAGTCTACCTGGTTCCGGCGTTCGCCGGTCTGAGCGCCCCCTATTGGCGCCCCGACGCAAGGGGGGCGATCGTTGGCATGACGGCCTACACCAATCGGGCGCACGTCGTCCGTGCTGCGCTTGAGTCCATCGCCTACCAAGTAAACGACGTGCTCGGGATGATGCAGTCCAGCGGGGTCGCGCCCCGTTCGCTCAATGTCGATGGCGGCCCGACCCGCAATGGGCTGTTGATGCAGATGGTGGCCGACATCACCCGGCTGGAAGTCCATGTCTCGGGAACGCCGCAGTCCTCTGCGCTCGGCGCCGCCATGGCCGGGATGGTCGGTCTAGGCCTGTCCGGGGCTGACCCCGCGGCTTCACTAAACGCCCTGCGTAGCATGCCCCGTCCAACGCGTCAGTTCTCTCCGACCCGTGACGCGCGTGAAGTCGCGGAGTTGACCGAAGGTTGGAGCCGCGCTGTCGCTCGGGTGTTGTAAGTCGATCATAAGACCAATTTGTTTCCGCTCTTCCAGAATCGTCCGTCTTCTCCGCACATCTCACAATGAAAACTTTTCAATATCCTGCCGCATTTATGCTGCTTTGGTTGATGGTCGTCACCACGGGCTGCGCTGAGCCCGGGGGGGGCGATAAGCCGATGGACGTCGACCACGGCGCCGCCGAGAACGCGCAGCATGGCCGTATCGCGGTCGTGGTTTCGACGCTCAACAATCCTTGGTTCGTTGTGCTGGCGGAGGCCGCCAAATCGCGCGCGGAAGAGCTGGGGCACGAGGCGGTGATCTACGATTCTCAGAACGACGTTGCTAAGGAGGCGGCCACCTTCGAGAACGTCCTCTCTGCGGGCTACGGCGCCATCTTGTTCAACGCGGTCGACTCGGAAGCCTCGGTCGCCAATGTCCGAACGGCCAAGGACAAGGGCGTCCCGGTGTTCTGTATCGACCGCGAGATCAACGCGACCGACGCCGCGGCCGCGCAGATCCTCTCCGACAACTATGCCGGATGCGTCGAACTCGCCCAGTACTTTGTAGAGGTCGTCGGCGAGGAGGGAACGTACGCAGAGTTGTTGGGTCTTACCGGCGACAACAACACCAGCGCCCGATCCAAGGGGTTTCACTCCGTTGTCGATCGGTATCAAGGATTGAAGATGGTCGCCCAGCAGAGCGCCGACTTCGATCGCACCAAAGGTCTCGAAGTCATGGAGGTCATCCTGCAGGGCAGCCCCGGCATCCGGGCCGTGTTCTGTGGGAACGACGCGATGGCGCTCGGCGCCTACCAGGCGATTGAATCTGCCGGCAAGAAGGACCAGATCAAGGTTTTCGGGTTCGACGGTGCCGAAGACGTCGTCCGATCAATTGCCGACGGAAAGATCTCCGCCACGGCGATGCAGTTCCCCAAGAAGATGGCCCAGCAGGCGGCCGAGTTTGCGGACCAGTGGCTTAAAGGGAAGCGGGACTTCGAACAATCGATCCCCGTCGCGGTCGAGCTGGTGACCGCTGAGAACGTTTCTCGCTACGGCGATTATGGAGCGAAGGAGTAAGCATGGCGGAGGTGCTTCGCTGGGTGATCGGGCTTGCGCTGCTGGGCGTTTTGCTTTGGCTTGTGCCGCTGGTCCACATTACGCGGCTCGACGCCAGCGCGTCCAATGAGAAATCCGGCGAGTTCGAGGCCGGTGCCTACGCTGAGCGGCTTTGGTCCGAAGCCCTGACCCCCAGGTTTGCTCGGGCCCACGAGGCGTCTGATGCGCTGGACGCAATCGAGAGCGACCCGGGCCAGGCACGGGAGGCGATCGGCCGCACCGTTGGTGTAAGCCGCGGGTTTATGCTGTTCGTGCAGGGCAGGGGACGGATCGTGTCGGTCGACCGCGCCGGCGTAGCGGTGGCGTTCGGCGACGGCGACGCCGCCGACATCGTGCTGCAGACCGGGCCGATCTTTGGCAACGCGGTCCGTGACGCTCCGGGAATGGTTGAAGCGAAAGAAGTCGCAAACTCACAGGATTTTAACGACCTGTCGGCCGAGCTGAACCGGATTGCGGAGCGGAAGGCGGCCTACCCACTTGCCGAAGGCGCCCGGCCGGGAAGGCGGCTGAGCTTCGTCGCGTGCGCCGAAGTCAAAGACCCCCAGCGCTTTGCACGCCCGCTCAAGGCGGCCCCCGTTTCAATCGAGCTTGAGTAGCCGCCGCCGTGCCCCAAGCAGCCCCCAACGACGAACCCCCGCCGGTGCTTGAGGCGCGTGGCATCTGCAAGTCGTTCCCCGGGGTGCGGGCCCTCGACGGCGCTCGGTTGCTGGTCCGCCGGGGGAGGCTCAACGCGGTTCTCGGCGAGAACGGCGCCGGCAAGTCGACGCTGATGAACATACTGGCCGGCGTCTTTCAGGCCGATTCTGGCGAGGTCCTGCTGGACGGCCAGCCGGTGCGGTTCCGCAACCCTCGCGAGGCGCACGCCGCGGGGGTGTCGATCATCCACCAAGAGCTGACGCTCGTTCCATCGCTCTCGATTGCCGAGAATCTATTCCTCGGCCGCGAGCCGCTCAATCGCTTCGGGCTAGTCGATTACAGCAAGATGCGACGCAACGCCGTGGCCCTGCTAGCCCGCCTTGGGTTGAGAGTCGACCCTAGTACCCGCGTTGAGCAGCTCTCGATTGCATCGCAACAGGTAATTGAGATCGCAAGGTCTCTGACGTGCGATTCACGGGTGTTGATCCTCGACGAGCCCACCTCGGCGCTCACCGGTCAAGAATCCGCGGCGCTCTTCCGCCTGATCCGCTGCCTGAAGGACGACGGTGTTGGGTTGGTGTACATCACGCACCGCCTAGAGGAGCTCGCCAAAATTGCCGACGACATTACTGTTCTTCGCGACGGTCGCTTCATCGCTTCGAAGCCCTTCGCGGGCACGACGCACGATGAACTGGTGCGGTTGATGGTGGGTCGAGACGCGCTTCCGAGCATCAAGAGCCCGGCGCCGATGGGGTCTTCGCCGCTGCTCACAGTCAAACGTCTTGCCATGTCCGGAACCGGACGCTCGCTGCTACCACGTCTCGATGACATCAGTTTTTCGGTTGTGCGGGGTGAAGTAGTCGGCCTATTCGGGCTGATGGGAGCCGGCCGGACGGAGCTGCTGCAGTGCATGTTTGGGCTCTATCCGCGACGGGCCTCCGGCGTGGTTTGTGTTGACGGGAAACAGATCGATCTCAGGTCGCCCCGCAGCGCCATCCGCGCCGGGATGGCCCTAGCGCCCGAGGACCGGAAGTCCGAGGGCTTGGTGCTGGGTATGAGCGTTACCGACAACATCTGCCTGGCCCTACGCGATCGCGGGTACGGTGTGGGGCTGCTGAGTCCGGCCCGCGAGCAACGCGTAGCACGTGAGTTCACCGATCGGATGGCCGTGAAGACTCCATCGCTCCGCCAGAAGGTGCGAAACCTGAGCGGCGGCAATCAGCAAAAGGTGGTGCTGGCGAAGTGGCTTGCCGCCAGGCCTAAGGTGCTGTTGCTCGACGAGCCCACCCGCGGGATCGACATCGGCGCCAAGGGAGAGATCTACCGCCTCATCGGCGACCTCGCCGCCCAGGGGCTAGCGGTCGTGTTGGTTTCGTCCGAACTCCCCGAGGTGCTCGCGTTGGCGGACCGCGTGTTGATTCTCTGCGAAGGACGGATCTCCGGCGAGTTCTTGCGGGAAGAAGCAACCGAAGACGCGCTGCTTCAAGCCGCGTTGCCCAAATCGACACCCCGACAACCGGCTTAGGCATGGCCACAACTATCCGGCAACGCATCGCTCCGCTGCAATCGCTGATCGCGCTCGCCCTGTTGGTGCTGTGGCTGACGCTGGCCAACGACCGGTTCCTGACCGTCGACAATAGCCTGACCGTGCTCCGCCAGATCTCCGTGAACCTATGCCTGTCGATCGGCATGACCATGGTGGTCCTGTCGGGGGGGATCGACCTCTCGGTCGGATCGGTGCTGGCGCTTGCCGGCGCGGTCGCGGCGGGGCTGCTAAAGACTGGTCTGGACCTCGAGCCGATCGGGATGCACGTGTCGTTTACCGTCGCCGGGGCCATCACCGCCGGCGTGCTTGTGGGGGCCGCGGCGGGCTGCTTCAACGGGCTCGCCATCACGCGGTTCGGGCTCCCGCCGTTTATCGCGACGCTGGGCATGCTCAGCATCGCACGTGGCCTCACCATGCTGTGGACCGGCGGTCACCCGATCACCGGGCTCGGCGAGTCTTTTGCCCAGCTCGGCACGGGGAGATTGCTCGGCGTCCCGGTCCCGGTGTGGGTCGCGGCGGGGCTGGTGCTGTTGTTCTGGGTTGTAACGATGCGCACCCGGTTCGGTCGCCACCTGTACGCCGTCGGAGGCGCCGAGCGCGCGGCCGAACTAAGCGGCGTAGACGTCAGGCGGGTGAAACTGCTGGCCTACACCACCTGCGGCGGGCTCGCCGGGGTGGCGGGGCTGTTAATGACGGCCCGTGTCAATTCCGCGACACCCAACGCCGGCGTCGCAGACGAGCTGGACGCGATCGCCGCGGTTGTTATCGGCGGCGCCTCGCTGTCTGGAGGACGCGGCTCGGTGCTCGGCACCGTCCTTGGGTGCCTGATCATTGGTATCCTCAACAATGGCCTCGCCCTCGAAAACGTGTCGCCCAATTGGCAGCAGGTGATCAAGGGCGCCGTGATCCTGGTCGCCGTAGCCATTGACCGTGTAAGCAGGAGCGAAAAGTAGCCATGACCGATCGACTGCACGCCCGCTACCTGGTCGAAACACCGCTGAAGGTCGAAGACGCAGCGGCCGTGCTTGCGGGCGAGCAATCGTCGGGCACCTTCGTTGCAGTCCCTGGCGAGACCGATGCGCTGAAGCAGCGTTTTTCGGCCCGTGTGGAGCAGATTGAGCTCTTGGAGTCGGTCGGCGAGCCAAGCCTGCCCGGCTGTCGCGGGGGGGCCGGCGCGTTTCAACGGGCGGAGATCGAGGTCTCCTGGTCGCTAGAGAACATCGGCTTCAACCTCCCTACGCTCATCTCAACCGTGCAGGGCAACCTCTACGAGCTTTCACAGTTTTCCGGCCTGCGGCTGCTCGATCTCGAGTTCCCCTCCGAGTACCAGAAGCACTACCAGGGGCCGAGGTTTGGGGTCGCGGGGACGCGGCGGCTGGCGGGCGTGGTAGATCGCCCGCTGATTGGCACGATCATCAAGCCGAGTGTCGGACTCTCGCCGAGCGACACGGCGGCGCTGGTGCAGACGCTCGTCGACGCCGGCATCGACTTCATCAAGGACGACGAGCTGATGGCCAACCCGCCGCACTCACCGTTCGACGATCGGGTCGCCGCCGTGATGCGGGTGGTCCGCGATCATCAGCAGCGCACGGGCAAACTGGTGATGGTCGCCTTCAACATCACGGACGAGCTCGACGCGATGCTGCGGCACTACGACACGGTAGTCCAGGCCGGCGGGAGCGCGGCGATGATTAGCCTGAATAGCGTGGGCCCGGTGGCCTCGAAGCGTATATGCGACCGCGGTCAGCTCGCCATCCACGGCCACCGCAACGGCTGGGGAATGCTCAATCGTTGCCCCATGCTGGGGATGGACTTCGCGGCCTATCAGAAGATCTGGCGGTTGGTGGGGGTCGATCAGCTTCACGTCAATGGCATCCAGAACAAGTTCTGGGAGCCCGACGACTCGGTGGTGCGGTCGATTGAAGCGCTCCGACGACCCATGTTCGGCGGCTACCAGGCGCTCCCGGTAGTCAGCTCGGGGCAGTGGGGTGGCCAAGCGCCGGAAACCTACCGCCGCACCAGGACGATCGACCTGCTCTACATGGCCGGTGGGGGCGTCCTGGCGCACCCCGGCGGCCCGGCCAGCGGGGTCCGCGCGCTGAATCAGGCGTGGGACGCGGCCGTCGCCGGACTATCATTAGAAGAAGCCGCGTTGGGAAGCCCGGAGCTTGCCCAGTCCCTCGCGGCTTTTGGCGGCGCGGCCAAGCGCACGCCGTCCGAACGGAAACCCTAGGGTTCTTAACGGCCTTGTCTGTACCGTCTCAACAATCCGAGCTCAAGATCGCCTACTACGGCGACGACTTTACCGGCTCGACCGATGCGATGGAGTGCCTCGCCACCGCCGGGATGCGGACGCGGTTGTTCCTCGATCCCCCCACCACACACCAACTAGCCGCGATGCCGGGGCTCGATGCGATCGGCGTGGCGGGGCGCTCGCGGGCGCTGCCGACAAGTGAGCTGGACGCAGAGGTGCGGCCGGTCCTCACGGCGCTCCGCGAGCTCAACCCAAGGCACGTCCACTACAAGGTCTGTTCTACGTTCGATTCCTCCCCCGAGATCGGGAGCATCGGCCGGGTGATCGACATCGCGGCCGGGGTGTTTGATTCGCCCTTTGTGCCCTTGGTCGTTGGCGCGCCGCTGCTGGGGCGATGGTGCGTTTTCGGGAACCTGTTTGCTGAAGTCGGCATCGGCAGCGGTGGGGAGGTCCACCGCCTCGACCGTCACCCCGCGATGCGGCAGCACCCAACCACGCCGGCGGATGAAAGCGATCTGCGGCGCCACTTGGCCCGGCAAACGGACAAAGCGATCGGCCTGTTCGACATGCGCAAGCTTGATCTGCCCAGGCCCGAGGCGGCGAAGGCGCTCGGCGACCTGCTGCGAACGGGGCCGTCGATCGTCCTCTTTGATGCCCTCACCGAGCGGCACATTGAAACCATCGGTCGCTTGATCGACGCCTACGCAGACAACTCTTCGCCCTGCTTCTCTGTCGGCTCCTCGAGCATTGAGACGGCGCTCGCTGCTCAATGGGGTCCAACCAGCAATCGCATCGGTACCGTGAGCCGGGCTGAGAACGCCCTCTGCGGTCCGGTAGTGGTCGCGTCGGGCAGCCGTTCGCCCGTTGCCGCCCAGCAGATCGACTTCGCTCTGACCCACGGGTTTGTTGAAGCGCCCATGAACGCACCGCGACTAATGTGCAAGCAGAGCGCCGAGGGTGAGATCAATCGAGTGATCGATGTTGCCGTGGCAGGACTCCAAGCGGGGCGTAGCGTAATCGTTCACACCACGCGGGGTCCGCACGCAGAGGGGGACGGTGTCTCGCCGCGGGAAGGGGGCGTCGCCAGCACCCTGGGCGGTGCGCTGGGAACGGTGCTTGCCGGCTGCGTTTCTAGGATTTGCGTCCGTCGGGCCTGCCTCGCGGGGGGAGACTCATCCAGCTACGCGGCGCGTGCGATGGGGATTACTTCGCTGGAGATGATCGAATCGCAATCGCGCGGCGCGCCGCTCTGCCGCGTTTGGGCCTCTCGGGCCGGCGTGGACGGGCTGGAGATGGCTTTCAAAGGGGGGCAGGTTGGTCGCCCCGATTACTTCGTGACGTTTGCTCAAGGCGCCCCAGCAGAAGAGGATTAGCGTGTCGAAGAAGACCCTCGGATTGATCCATACCTCGGCAACGCTGGTGCCGGTGTTCGCCGCGTTGTGCCGCGACAAGCTGCCCGGCGTGGAGGTGTTCAACATCGCGGACGACAGCCTCATCAAAGAGGTCATCCGCTGTGGCGAGCTGACGCCGAGCGTCTCGCGCCGCGTGGCGGGCCACGTCGAGGCGGCCGAGGCCGCGGGGGCGGACTTCGTGCTAGTGACTTGCTCGTCGATCGGCTCGGCGGTGGAGTCCGCTGCAAAGCTCGTCGGCGTCCCGGTGCTGCGGGTCGACCAGCCGATGGCCGATCAAGCGGTCCGCCACGCAGGCCGGATCGGGGTCGCCGCCACGCTCTCCACCACGCTCGGCCCCACGGCCGATCTGATCCAGCGGCGCGCCGCGGCCCAGGGATCGACGATCGATCTCACAACGCGACTATGTAAAGGCGCCTTCGAGGCGCTGATGGGGGGCGACCCCGAAACTCACGACGCAATGGTCGCCGATGCGCTGAAAGAGCTCGCCACCAGCGTCGACGTCATCGTGCTGGCGCAGGCGTCGATGGCTCGGGTCGCGGAGGGCCTGCCGCCAGACGCCGGGCGGGCGCCAATCCTCACCAGCCCTCCGATCGCGATCGACTACTTGGCGAGCGTGCTGTGATTCCTGATTGGACCCACCGGCTTGAACGCGTCTGCCTCGGCGGCGCTCTGCTCGCGGTGATCGGCGTCGCGGTCGGGTTCGCGACTCAGAACGCGGAGTTGTGGCGGACCTCAGCGATCTGTTCTGCGGTCGCCTTTGCGGTGGGGGTCGTCGCCATCCGCTCTTTGCGCCCCTTCCAGTTCACGGCATGGATCGTTGCGGCCGTGGTCGCGGCCATGCTGGCGCCTTGGGTGTTTCGGCCGTTCCCGTCCGACTCGGCCAACTACAAGTTGTTGCTGTTAGTGTTGATTCAGGCGGTGATGTTCGGCATGGGGACGCAGATGAGCCTCCGCGACTTCGCCGGAGTGGCGCGGCAGCCGTGGCCGGTCGCGGTGGGGCTCGTTTGTCAGTTCACCATCATGCCGCTGGTGGGATTCGGCCTGGCCATCCTCTTTGATCTTCCGCCAGAGCTGGCCGCAGGGATGGTGCTGATCGGTTCCTGCTCGAGCGGTTTGTCGTCGAACGTGATGGCCTACATAGCCCGCGCCGACCTCGCGCTGTCGATCACTCTGACCGCGATCGCCACGCTGCTGGCGCCGGTGGTTACTCCGTTCTGGATGTGGGCGCTCGCGAGCACATTCCTCGAAGGGACGTCCGTCGTGGTCAGTTTCGTAGGCATGATGGCCTCGATCATCAAGATCGTGGCCGTGCCGATCGGCGCGGCGCTGATCCACGACTACCTGAAGCACGCCAGCCCCGCCGGCAGGCGCGTCATCTGGGGCTTGGCGCTGCTGGGCGTGGCAGCGCCGATCGCTTGGCATGCGGGCGTCTGGCCCCGAACGGCCAACTCTTCCGCACTGTACGTTGAGCTGCTGATGTGGGTCCTTGGCGCGTTCTCTTTTGGGACGCTCTACCATCGAGCGACGTTGGTCTGGGAGTCGCTGGACCGCTGGATGCCCGCGGTAGCGATGGCGGGCATCATCTGTGTCACCGGAATGACCACCGCGGAGGGCCGGGAGTACCTGTTCGCGGTCGGCGCGACCCTTGTCGCGGCCGCGGCGCTGCATAACGTGCTAGGCTTCGGGCTGGGGTACTGGGCGAGCCGCGCACTAGGCATGGACCGACAGGCGGCCCGCACCATCGCATTCGAGGTGGGCATGCAGAACGGCGGCATGGCTACCGGGCTTGCCGTAGCGATGGGGAAGCTCGGCTCGCTCGGACTGCCGGCGGCGATCTTTATCGCTTGGATGAACGTCTCCGGATCGTTGCTGGCGAACTTCTGGCGAAGGCGTCCCGTTTCGCCAAGCCTAACGGATGTCGAGGCTGATGAGACACAATAGGACGAACCCCATGAAGAACTCCCGGCGGCATTCCCTACTCGCCTGCTACCTGATCACGGTCCTCATGCGATCGCAGGGAGCGCTGTGCGCGCCGGACTGGCCCGTGCGTCCAGACGACAACGGCAAGCTGGTGTACGCGACCGATGAACTGGGGAACCGCGTACCCGATTTTTCTTCCTGCGGCTACGCGGGTGGCGACCGGCCGATCCCTTCGCCCGCAGTGAAGATTTTTCTATCGCCGGAAGCGAGAGAAGACGGGCGACGGATTCAAGCCGCGATCGACTCCGTCTCCGCACTCCAGCCAGACGACGCCGGTTTCCGGGGCGCCGTGCTGCTTCGGGCCGGCGAGTATCAAGTCGCAGACGACCTGCGTCTGACAGCCAGCGGCGTGGTGCTGCGGGGGGCAGGCGCAGCAGCGGGAGGGACGACGATCATCGCAAAGGGCGTCGGCCGCCGCCCGCTTGTCCGGATCGGGCGTCAGGGCCCACAGGAGGCATCCGGCTCTCGCGGTAAGCCTGTGGCGATTGCGGACGCCTATGTCCCGGTTGGCGCCACTCGGCTGCGGCTGGAACAGAACCACGGTCTTCAGACCGGCGATCGTGTCGTGGTCGTCCGGCCCTCCACAGACGCGTGGATCGCTGCGCTCGGCGCCCGCGCTACCGGCGTCGGTTGGCGCGCGGGGAGGTGCGACATCCGTTGGGAGCGGATCATCAAATCGGTGGATGGGGCAGTCGTAACCTTAGACGCGCCGATCACCACCGCGATCGAAGAACGGTTTGGCGGCGGCACGATCCAGACGCACGCTCCGACCGATCGGGTAACGGGGGCAGGCATCGAAGACCTGACACTACGCTCCGACTGCGACGCGGCGAATCCCCGCGACGAAGAACACAGTTGGTACGGCGTCGTGGCCAACCATGCCGAAGACCTGTGGGTGCGCAGGGTTAGGTTTGAGGGCTTCGCCGGAGGGGCGGTGCTGTTGCGCGACGCCACTCGGCACGTCACTGTGGAGGACTGCCTCGCGTTGTCACCCGTCTCGGAACCGGGGGGGTACCGTCGGCACAACTACATGACCAACGGGGGCCTGACGCTATTCTTGCGATGCTTCGCCGAACAGGGCATTCACGACTTCGGCGTGGGCCACTGTGCGCCCGGTCCGAACGCGTTCGTGAACTGCTACGCTGCGCGTGCGAGGGGAGACAGCGGCCCGCTAGAGAGCTGGGCGAGCGGCGTGCTTTTTGACAACGTGCGCATCGACGGCGCCGACTTGTGCATCGTCAACCGTTGGGGTCAGCCGGCCGGCGCGGGCTGGTCGGCCGCCAACTGCGTGCTTTGGCAGTGCCAGGCCTCGGTGATCCGTGCGTTCAACCCCCCGACCGCGCAGAACTGGGTGCTGGGCTACTGGGCGGAACCCTTTGGCGACGCCGTGTTCCTTGGACAAAGCGAGTTCGTCAAACCGTTGAGCCTCTACCAGACGCAGGTCGGCGACCGGTTAGGAGAAGCACGCGCCGAGGCGGCAGGGCCGTTCTTGCTCGACCCGGTTGAGTCAACCAACCCTACCGTCGAGCAGGCGGAAAAGTTTGTCGCGAGCTCAACGCACCGCACCCCCACCCTCCGAGGCCTGATCGAAGCACGGATGCGGCGCGCCCATCGGAGCGAGATAGAAGACGCCGCGCATGGAGAATCGATTCCAAGTTCGACGCCGGCTGAGAAAGAATCGGAAGCACCGCCTGCGGTCCGTGTGGTGAACGGCTGGCTGACGCTCGGTGGCAAGGTGATGACCGGTGGGCATGTCAACCCGACCTGGTGGCGCGGGACGATCCGGTCGCAGGACGCGGCGGAGTTTGGCCCGTCGATCACGCGGTTTGCCCCGGGACGCTACGGAGAGGGGCTGACCGACGAGCTAGAATCGGTCGCCGATCGGATGGCCGAGCGGGGCGAGGTGGCGTACGACCACCACTACGGGTTGTGGTACGACCGCCGCCGCGACGACCACCTGATGGTCCGCCGCGCGGACGGCGCCGTGACGCCGCCGTTCTTCGAGCAGCCTTTCGCCCGCACCGGGGAAGGGACCGCCTGGGATGGGCTCAGCAAGTACGACCTGACCAGGTTCAACCCTTGGTACTGGGGACGGCTGGCGCGGTTCGCCGAGCTTTGCGACCAGCGCGGCCTGGTGCTGATCCACCAGCACTACTTTCAACACAACATCCTGGAGGCGGGCGCCCACTGGGCAGACTGTCCCTGGCGGCCCGCCAACAACGTCAACGACACGGGGCTACCGGAGCCCCCCCCGTACGTGGGCGACAAGCGGATCTTCCTCGCCGAGCAGTTCTACGACGTCACGGACGAACGCCGGCGCGCCCTCCACGAGGGGCAGATCCGTCACGGCCTCGAAGCGCTTGCGGGCAGCAATAACGTGCTGCACTCGATCGGCGCGGAGTACACCGGCCCGTTGGAGTTTACGCGGTTCTGGCTCGACGTTGTGCGGCAATGGAAAGACGAGACGGGCAATGAGCCACTGGTCGCGCTGGCCGCTACGAAAGACGTGCAGGACGAACTTCTGAAGCACGAGCCTTGGCGGAGTGTCGTGGACGTGATCGACATCCGCTACTGGTGCTACGACCGAGAGGGGGGGCTGTACGCCCCGGCGGGGGGCGTGAACCTCGCCCCGCGGCAGCACTTTCGGCAGATGAACCCCAAACCGGCCGACCCCGCTTCGATCGCCCGCGCCGTCCGCGAGTACCGCATCCTCTACCCCCAGAAGGCAGTAACCTACTTCGCCGGTATGTACTGCCGCAGCGACAACGATGGCTGGGCCAGCCTGATGGGGGGAGGATCGCTCGCCGATGTGCCGCCGCTGCCGGAGGGTCTTGCCCGGCAGCTCGTTTGGATGCGGCCCCTGGAGTCGCATGACGAATATGTGTTGCAACTGGTTGGACCAAAGGGCAGCCGGTTGCTCTACGCACTGAACGGCAACGACCGGCTGGCGGTAGACTTTCCCGGGACGACCGCAGATTATCGATTGACGTGGATCAATCCCAAGAGCGGTCAGACGACCGAGGAAACCGCAAGACTGGCAGGCCGCACGAGCCTAAGGCCTAAAGAGCCGGTGCTTTGGATCACGCCACTGAAGGACTAGTCGCGCGGCAGCCAGACCGTCATCTCTGATTTGCCGCGATTGCCCCACGCGAAGTAGGGCACAAACTCGCCACGCAGCGGTCGCGGCTTTTGGCCGCTCAACGGCCGGTAAAGTGATTTCCAAGACTCTGGGTCGCGGGCAAGCAGCTCTGCCTCCAGCACGGTAACCCCGCCCAGCTTGTCTGACTTGTAGGTCGCCGTGATCCGTGACGACAGCGGGAGCGCCACCGTCGGGAGGTCGACGCCATCTGGTAGATCGGTCGACTCCAAACAGTACACGATCGGCCCACGCTTCAGGGCAACCTGGTTGCGTGTTTCTTCCACCAAGGGGTGGGACTCAAGCATCACCACCGGCATCGGCAGGTTGAACCGGACCGTGTCTCCCGCACGCCAGCGGCGTTTGATCTCAGCGTAGCCCCCGGCCTTGCCGTAGGTTACTTCTTCGCCGTTCACAAGGATCTTGGCGCCGGATGCCCAGCCGGGGACCCGTAGGTGGAGCGTCAGCTCTTTTCCTTCCCACGCGTCGATCGTCAGCCCAACATCGCCGTCCCAGGGGTAGTCGGTCGTTTGCGTAATCCGCAGCAGATTGCCGTGCACACGCGTGTTGAGGGAGCTGCTGCCGTACAGGTTCACCCACACGCCGACTTCCGACTTACTGTAGGCGTAGGCGCCGAGCTCCGCGATCGTTCTCAAGACGTTGGGAGGACAGCAGTACGACACGATGAACTTTTCACGCGTGCGCGACCAACGCAGCTCCGTCGGTTCAGGGTCGACGCGTCGGAGCGGATTGACGTAGAAGTACTCGGTCCCCTCAAGGCTGACGCCAGAGAGGACAGCGTTGTAGAGCGCCAGCTCTAGCCAGTCGATGTACTTGGCCTCGCCCGCGGCAGAGAACATCCGCCAGTTCCACATCAGCGCGCCGATCGCGGCGCAGGTCTCGTTGTGCGCGGTCGTGTTGGGGAGCTGGTAGTTGCGGCCGTAGGCCTGATGGATGCGGCTAATCTGTGATTGGGCCTCGGAGCCATCCGGTGATGCGCCATCGTACAAGGCGCCGCACGCGCCCGTGACGTAGAGTTTCTTCTCCACCACGTTCTCCCAAACCGCCTCGAGCGGCGCCCAAAGCTCTGGGTCGCCCGTTTCGAGATAAAGGTCGGCCGCTCCCGTGTAGAGGTAGTTGGCCCGCACTGCGTGGCCGACCGCTTCGTTCTGCTGGAGGAAGGGGATGCGGTCCTGGTTGTCATCGCCGCCGTCGGTGACAAGGTTCCGCATGCTGAGAAACTTCTCGGCCAACCTCAGGTAGCAGGAATCGCCGGTGGTGCGGTAGAGCTCGACCGCTCCCATGTAGTGTGAGGGACAGACCGCGTTGCGGGCCAATTCGGGCGTGGGGTTGGCGAAGGCGTCTTCGAGGAAGCCCGCCGCCTTCTCCGCTACGTCTAGCAGTTCGCGACTGCCGGTAGCGCGGAAGTGGATGCACCCGGTCGTCATCAGGTGACCCATGTTGTACACCTCGAAGTCGTGCCGATCGGCAAATGGACGGGCGGAGGGGTCGCCGTTCCGCTGGGCGATGAGCACCGGGGTGTGCAGGTAGCCGTCGTCGCGCTGGGCCGCTGCGATGGCGTCGACCGACTCGGCGACGGCCTGCTCGAGGTCCGTGTTGGGCGAGACCGCCAGCGACGCGCAGGCCGCCTCGATCCACTTGTAGAAGTCGCCGTCGTTCCACGCCGCCCCGTGGTAGTCACCTTCCGCCCTGCCAGCAGCGATCAGAAAGTGCTGCAGGAACGGCTTGTACCGCGTGCCCCGCATGACCTCCCACATCGCGGGGATCGATCGGTCTCGAAACACCTTGGTCCGCGCCGCCCAGAACCCGTCGGTCCAGCGGACCTCCTCAACCCCGACGGGCCTTACCACCGCGTGGGGGCTGCGGGCTGTATCGACAATCGCCAGGCCCTCGGCCCGCGTCGCTGCCGCCGGCAAGGCGACGGCGCACAGGGCTGCAAACAAGCGCGCTCGCATTGGGCTATTCATGGTCGGCACGGGTGATGCGTAGTGCGATGTACGGCTTGCCGGGCAGGTCGATCGATCGGCCCTCGGCGTCTTTGAACTCGTACTGGCTGTGGCTCTTGGCGTGAAACTCCCCGTCGACAGGGGTCGTCGTCATGTTCCAAGTATCCAGAACCTCAGCCTTGAACGTCATGCCGTCCTCGAGCTCGTGCCGCGGCAGCGAAAACTCCCACGTCTTTGGTTGGCTCGTCCCGAAGTAAACAAGGTAGTACTCCGCCGGCTTGCCGCAGATGTTGGGGGCCTGCCATTTGTCGATCGGGTTAAGCCCGCTCGCGGGCGAGCCCAGTAGCACGTCTCGTAGAAAGGCGATGCGCGCCGGGCTCTCACCCTTGAGGACGCCCCCCTTGGCCCACCACAACACGTCGTCGTCGCTGAGGTAGCACTCGCCGTGGGTGACGTAGCACCCTGCCACGGTCCCCTCCCAGAAGCGGTGCACCATCTCCTCGGCCGAAAGGTTGCCCCAGCGCAGCGGGATGTCCCCCTCGTATTTTACTTCGTCGAGCACAATCGGCTTACGATACGCGTCGCGGTACAGCACCGCCCGCCCCGCCTCTTCCGCGGCCGATCCGTTCTGAATGCTGGCGTGCGTCAGCAGCGGGTTGTTGTGGTTGTAAAGAATGTAGCCATTGTGGATGCTCGTCAGGCGCCGGTAGGGGTCGGCATCCGAGACCACCTGGATCATGCGGTCCCAATCCGACTCCTGCTTGTGTTTCATGAAGTCCCATTCGTTCGCGAGCGACCACCAAACGTTGCGATAGGCCGCCAGACGGCTGACCACATATCGCAGATACCGGTCGTCCGCGTCGTCGCTCATGCGGTCGAAGCCCCACCGACCGTCGTCGTAGGGGTGCAACAAGATCAGGTCGGCCTGGACGCCCTGCTTGGCGAGCTCCACGATCTGCTTCTCTAAATGTTGGAAGAACTTCGGATTGTACCGAGAAAAATCCCACTGGTTGGGGGGCGTCCCCTCGAACGCGTAGAGCGATGGGTCGTTCTGGTTCCAGGTGTATCGCTTGGGGAAAACACACATCCGCAGTTTGTTGAAGGGCGATTCCGACAGCGTCTTCAAGGTCTGCCGCTGGAGCGATTCGGGTTGCGACGTCCACGCGTAGCAGGTGGTGCCGATCGGCTTGTAGGGCGAACCGTCGGCGTAGGCGAAGTGAAACTCATGGGCGACCTCCACCGGTCCGTGATTGCCCGCGCCGGGCGCCGTCGCCTCGAACTCGCCGCTCTTGCCGTCCAGCTCTACGGCGTTGCTGGCGCTGCGGTACTTCCATTTCCCTTGGCTGGGGGGCGAGAAGCGGACCCGGTAAACGCCGTCGCCGTCGTAAAAGCCGGCGGCGGTAATCGACTGGTCGTCGTGCGAGAAGGTCGCGCTCAACTCGACGCCGAGAAACGGGTTGCCTGTAGCGGGGCCCTCAAGCTCAACTTCAAACACACCCCACTGCTCGCACGATGGAGGCGCAGACACGGCCATGGCGCCCGAGAGCAGCGCGAGGAGCATGGGGCTGAACAGGAAGCCGAAACTGCGGATCAATGGGTGCATGTCGTGCTGAAGAGGTTGAATGGGGGTGGGTTACTCTGGGTCGTTGGAGGCAAGGACCGCAAGCTGTCCGTCCAGTTCGACGGAATCTCCGGCGGCCAAGTCGATCGGCGACTGGCGGTCGTCCCGGCAAAGCAGCGCCCGCCTGCCGAGGTGCGAGCACACGCGGGCGTGCGTCATCCGCCCGACTCGCCAAGCGACGTCCACCTCGAAGCCGTCGCGCGTCCTCAGGCCCGTAACGCTCCCGCTGGGCCATGCCACCGGTAGCGCCGGCAGCAACTCGATCATCCGCACCCCATCCGGGGTTCGGCGGTGCGACTGCACGAGCATCTCGCACACCCCGGCGGTTGCGCCGAAGTTGCCGTCGATCTGGAACGGAGGGTGAGCGTCGAAGAGGTTCGTATAGACCCCGCCGCCGCGGTAACCCGTCTTGGGCGAGTCGGTTAGCGTCAGCAGCCCGTCGAGCACGCGCAGGGCGCGGTCGCCGTCATGGAGCCTGGCCCAAAAGTTGATCTTCCATGCCCGCGACCATCCGGTGCCTTCGTCGCCTCGAAACTCCAACGACTGCCGCGCGGCCGCGAACAACTCTGGCGTGTCTAGAGAGATCTCGCTGCCTGGATAGAGCCCCCATAGGTGCGAGACGTGACGGTGCTGATTGCTGGGGTCGTCGACGTCTTCGAGCCACTCCTGCAGTTGCCCGTGCTTGCCGATCTGGTTCGGCGCGATGCGAGCTCGCAGCTCGCGGAGCCGGTCTCGGAAGCCCGAGTCGACGCCCAGAAGCTCGCTCGCTTCGATGGTGTTTGCGAACAACTCGCGGACGATCTGGTGGTCCATCGTCGGGCCCATCACGAGCCCGCCTTGTTCAGGAGAGTTGCTGGGCCCGCTGATTAGCAGATTTGAATCCTGGCGGGGGTCCTCAACTAGGTAAGCCGCGAAGAACCCGGCGGCGCCCTTCATCAACGGGTAGGCCCGCTCGCGCAGGAACCCCACGTCACCCGAGTAGAGAAAGTGTTCCCACATCTGGCTGCACAACCAGGCGCCCCCCATCGGCCAGATGCCGTGGTTGGAGGCGTTGATCGGCGCCGCGCCGCGCCAGAGGTCGAAATTGTGGTGCAGCACCCAACCGGGCGCCGCGTATTGCTGGCGGGCGATGTCGGCGCCCGTTTCCGCGAGATCGGCCAGCGCCGCGAACAGGGGTTCTTCACACTCGGGAAGGTTGCAGGGCTCGGTCAGCCAGTAGTTCATCTCGGTGTTGATGTTTACGGTGTACTTGCTGCCCCACGCAGGCGTGAGCGAATCGTTCCAGAGGCCCTGCAGGTTGGCCGGCTGCCCGCCGGGGCGGCTCGAGGCGATCATCAGATACCTGCCGTAGTGGAACAGCAACGCCGCGAGCTGAGGATCGGGGTTCTTGTGGCTAGCGAGGACCCGGTCGTCCGTGGGGAGCGATGCGTCGTAGTCGCCGGTAAGATCGAGACCAACACGGTCGAATAGCCGCTGGTGGTCGGCGGTGTGCGCTTGGTGGAGATGGTCGAACGATTTTCCAGAAGCAGCTTCGAGATGATCGAGGCTGCGGGCGACAGGGTCTGCGGAGACGTTGCGGAAGTTGACGAAACTCGTTGCGGCGGATAGCAGAAGCGTGGCGCGGCTCGCACCGGTCACCGTTAAGCGCTTGTCGGTAGACGCAATCTGGCCATCGGTCGAGCCGATCCTCAGGTGGGCCGCAAATCGGGTCTGACCCGAAACATCCGCGTCGCGAAGATTGTCATCGCGCACCCGACCGGTGAGCAGCAGCGTGGCGCCGTCTGGATCAGTCGTCTCCCACTTTGGCTGGGGGCTGCTGATTGCCGACGTGAACTCGAGCGTTCCTGGCTTGTCGGTCTCGACCTCGATAACGATCACTTGATCGGGAAAGCTGGCGAACGCCCGACGGGTGTAGCGCACTCCGCCCGAGTCGAAACGGGCAGTTGTGGTGGCGCTCTCAAGGCTGAGCGAACGGCGGTAGTTGCTCGGAGGCGTGGTCGTGTTGAACTTGAGGGTGACGTCCCCGAACGGTTGGTAGTTCGCCTGGCCGATAGGCTGTGACATGAAGCGACGGGTCGCCAAGTCCTGGGCATCGCTTTGCTTGCCTTCGAACAAGAGCTGCCGAATCTGCGGCAGCGCTTCAGCGGCGCCCGGATGGGCGTAGCTGTGGGGACCGCCGGTCCAGAGCGAGTCTTCGTTGAACTGGTACCTAGCCTCGGTGACGCCGCCGAAGTCCATCGCCCCTAGCCTGCCGTTGCCGATCGGTAGCGCGGAGGTCCATGCTTTGGCGGGCTGGTCGTACCACAGCTCCAGTGGAGTGCCTTGCGGGTCTGCCGAGGCAGTTCCTGCTGCTACGGCCAGAACTGCGGCGGTGGCCCACGATCTAAGGTGGCAGGGGGAAAGAGTCACTCAACTTACTCCGTGAGGTGTGCCTGGTCGTTGGCGGGGATCTCGCAGGTCAACCTGCCTAGCTCTTTCCGATTGGCGAGCTGTTCACCATCGCACCAGACGGTCAGTCCGGCGCGCCGTCCGTAGCGTTCGCCCGACTTGTCCCAAATTACGGTGATGCTGTGGCCGTGGTAGGGAACGCCATCCAAGCAGAACCACTCCCAGACGCCGCTGGGCAGCAGAGGGGAAACCTCGATCGTGTTGTCGGATCGGGGGACGAGGCCCACCAGCCCGCCAATCACCAGGTCGCAGAATGTCGAGTGGTTGTAGAAGCGACTCCGCTGGGCCTTGGGGCCCGTGATCAGCCACGCGCCAGTTGTCTCATCGCAATACTCGCCGATGTACGTCTTGCCGTCTTGCTGATGCGAGGTTGCGTAGCGCACCAATTGCTCAAAGTAGTCGTCGCGCGTCACCACGGATTGCTCGGGCCCGCGCAGCAGGTTGGCTAGGCCAACCAGCGTTTGGCTGGTCGCGAACGGCCAGACCGCCCCGTCCCATTCACAAGTCCCCACGCCGTGGCTGCGGAACTCAGGGTGTCGCCGTTCGGCGGTTGTCAGCCCGCATGGCGCCCAGAAGCCGTTCGGGTCCTTGATCTGGCGCCAGGCCGCGGCGTGCTCCGGACCCGCAACCCCGAACGTCCAGGGGATGAAGCCGATCGCTTCGCGCGCGTCGGAAAGCCCCCCCGTCTCGAGCCGGGCCTTGAAGAACTCGGCGTCGGCGTGCCAGAGCGATTCGACGATCAGGTCCGTCAAGGCCTCAACTTTGCTCGAGAACTCTTCCGCCAGCTCGGCACGGCCAGCCAGCGCTGCGATGCTGGCAATGGCCCGCGCGTTCGCGGCCATGTAGCAGTTGATCGTTGGCCGGATGTTCTTAGCGTGCCGGTCGCCGCTAATCGACTCCTCCATACCGTCGCGGACGTCGAATTGATAGAACAGGCCGCTCGGAAGGCGGCGTTCGGCTTCCCACGTGCGGTAGTCGGCCACCAAGTCTTCTAGCAGGTCGATTAAGAACGCCTCGTTCCCGTTCACCCGGTAGCGGTCGTAGAGTGCAGCGGCTGCCCAACTACTGAACTTGTGGAAGTGCTCCGCCGGGCCGCCGCCTGGCCCTGAGCGAAACCACATCAGGGCGTAATCATCCAACAACGCCTGATCCCACAGCCAGCGTCCCTCGGCGACATGATGGCCGAACGCGCACGCGATCGTGTTGTGATGGCCCGCGTGGCTGACCGGCGTGATGAACTCGGTCAGAACCCGGCCCCCCGGGGTCTGCTTGATGTGCTTCCGGTACGTCCACCAGCGGAAGTAGTAGACCTCCTCCAGCCGCGTCGATGGGCAGTCGAAGAGCGGCGCATTCTCCGTAATCCAACGGAGCGAATGCTTGTTCGGAACGAGATTGACGACGTCCTCTTTGTCATTGGCGTTGAGCGTGTCGACGTACGGTTGCGCATCATCGGGCCCGAGAACGATCCACGGGGTCTTGGCCGAGGTCAGCGAAGACGCCAATACGCAGGCCAACGCAACGCCGGCGCCGGCAATGGAGGTTAGCCTGCGACCAAGCGGTCTAGCTGTTCCAGAACAGATCGACATAGGTGCGTGGCGTTTCGGGCTTTTCGGCTGGGGCGGCCGGGTTGGCGCCGTTCAGGAATTCTTCGATGTTCGTGTACCCGTCCGCGTTCAGGTCACCGGAGGCGTCTGAACCGTCGCGCGGATCGAGCCCGTTGCTCAGTTCCCAATCATCAGGCATTCCGTCGCTGTCGGTATCGGTGTAGGGCGTGCCGGCGTACTCGGGGTAGCCCCCCACGTGTGCGATGTCGGTGATGATCCCCTTGCTCTCGGCGTAGGTCACCGTGCCGGTGCGGACCATCTCTACCACCCGCTTATCGACCGCGTCTCGCACGGGGCGGGTAGCCCCGGCGTTCGCCAGCACGTAGGTGTAGGCCTCTTCCGCCGGTTGGACGTCGATGTAGGCGCGCGGGTAGGGCTTGTCGGCCCGGATCTGCGTGAGCAGCTCTTCCTGTGTCGGCACGGTGACGCCCTTCTTGAGGGGCTCCCGCGGCGGGTCGATCTCTACCTGCACGCCGCCGTCCCAGTTATCTGCGGTGACCCTGTCGTTGCCTTCAACGATATTGCCGGCGACGTACGCTTTGCCAAAATCGGGGAGAAAGTAGGGGCTGCGGCGCGCCTCGGGCTTGAGGATGCGATGTCCGATCGGCTCGTCCGTTGGCGTGACCGGTCCGGGTTTGTAGTAGTTGTTGACGATCGTGTAGAAGCTGCGGTGGTCTCCGCCGTCGACCGTGCGATGCAGCCAGTTGTAGATGACGTTGTTGGCGAAATTGAAGTCGTAGATCATGCCGACGCTTGGATTGCGGCCGGTGTTGCACGCCCACAGGTTGTGGTGGAAGGAGCTGTTGTACCCGCCCAGCGTGCTGCCGAACGAATGATTGTAGGTGTCGAGCGCCTCGCTGAAGATCGAATCCTGGATCGTGATGTTCACGGTGGGCAGCTTCAACTCTTTGCTCCCATCGGGGGGGTGATACATATGACGGTACATCGATAGGTTTTCGTCCAGCCCCCAGCTTGCGGATACGTGGTCGATCATAATATTGCCGACCGGATTGCCTCCGAGCGAATCGTTGCGGTCGCCAACCCAGGTCGCTCCGCGGCGAAATCGCATATGGCGGATCACGACGTCGTGCGTCTCTAGTTCGACCGTGTCCCCGGCGATGCACACGCCGTCGCCCGGCGCACTGCCGCCGTGGATGGTGAGGTAAGGCGCGCGGACGATGATGCGGCTCTTGAGCCGGATGATCCCGGCGACGTTGAACACCACGATACGGGGCCCCCCCGCCTCCAGCGCTTCGCGGAAACTGCCCGGGCCGCTGTCGTTGAGGTTCTCCACGGTCATCACTTGGCCGCCACGTCCGCCAAAGGCGTACATCCCTCCCCCCTGCGCGCCGAGGAATGCGGGGATCTCGGCTTGCGGCAAGTCTTCCGGCTTGGCGGCCCAAGGTATGTAGGGTTTGCCCTCCTTCTCGGCCGCTTGGACAGCGGGAAGGGCTCGCTGCCACGCCTCATCGGAGCGACGGTAGACCTCGTCAAGCCGGCGCTGGGTCTCTGCGGCGACTTCGGAGCTGATCTTCGGGTACTGTGCTTCGGCTAAGCCGCTAAGGCAGACGCCCAAACAAGCGGCAATCATCGGGCGTGTGGCTCGAGCGACGGGGGTTACAACGGTCATCGTGCGCCTTTGTGCCGAATTTGTGACAGACTACTTGCCGCGTCTACGTACGAGCTCGCTCTCTGCCTGCTTGAGGTCGTAGCCAGCCGCAGATAGGTAGTTGTTGATGCGTCCCTTGTACTTGCCAAACGTCGCGTGCTTTTCGTCTGACGATCCTGCGTCCATCGCGTATTCTCGCGCTTCGATCAGGTTGCTACGGATCTCCCGCTTCTGGTCGTCGGACAAGCCGGGCAGTAACTCGCAGTAGGCTGAATAGGTGATCGGTACGACCCCATACGTCATGCCGTCTTTGACATCGTCAACTTGCTGGGGCGTGAGCTCCGCGCCGAGTCTCGCAATAAACCGTCGATGGAGGCGGACCACTTCGCGGTCGCATTCTTCTCGGATAGCTTTCTCACGTTGAGCCACACTCCCGTCTCTTGCCGTCTTGGATTCTGCCAAACGAGCGTCTCGCGCAGCGTGTGCGCCGCGAAGGAAGCGGTATTGATCGGCGATAAGCCTCGTGACACGTGTGCTTTGATCGGCGTCATCGATTGCGAGCGGCGCGACGATCTTCGAAGCACGCTGCATGATGGCCGCTCGGTAGGCCGACTCCTCCTCGGCAGACTCAACCGCGACCGCGTCAGCAAATGAGGGCGCAACGGCGCTGAAAAAGTACGTTGCCACACCAACAACGGCGGCTTGACGCAGACTTGTGCCGGGGATGCGCATTGCACACGAATTCAGTTGAGAGGTCGAAACGAGCCGGTGATTTAGACGGTTGAATCGACCTCGGGGATCTCAAACCCGGAACGGTAGTCGCGGCTCCGCAGCTTGGACGCCTGGGCGTTGCCCTTGAACTGTTCGGATTTCGGGTCGATCTCTAGCCAGGGCCCCATGACGAGGGCTCCGGGAGCGCCATCGACGTCGATCTCGTTTGCGCGCAGGTGGCTCGCCATACGCTCGAATGCGCCGCTCAGCAGCGCATTTCCGGCGATCTCGTTTGCGATGTCGCTGGCGGCTCGTTGTTCCCCAAGTCGATGCGACACGTTCCCGATGTGGCACAGGGCGCTCGAGACGTGCCCCTGGCGGACCTCGGCATTCAAGAGTTTCGGGTCGTGGGCCGCGACGGCCTCCAGCCAGTTGGCATGGTGGTTACCACCGCCTCGCCAGCTTTTTACCTCTTTGCCATGGTTGTCGTACGCCGCAGCGTTCTCGTAGTCGTTCGAGGCATGAACGTAGCCGTCCTGACATTGAACGATGACGCCGATCTGGCTGCCGCGGAAGCGGTCCATCGAGTCGCCCCACCGCCGCTGGCCCGCCTTTGAGCGGGGCAATCCTCGTGTCTCGAAGATCAACGGCGCTGTCGGATAATCGTGCAATACGACCTGGGTGTTAGGGGTGTTTCCGGCATCGTCGTAGCCCAGCCGGGCGCCAATACTTACGCAGCGGGGCGCGACGCCATCTTCGCCGAGGAACCAACGGGCGACGTCCATCTGGTGGATGCCCTGGTTGCCCATGTCGCCGGCGCCGGTGTTGAAGTCCCAGTGCCAGTCGTAGTGCAGCTTGGGTCGGAAGAGGTCAACCTTTTCGGCGGGGCCGCACCATAGGTCGTAATCGACGCTGCTGGGGATTGTCAGCGGCGAGTCGAGCTTGCCGATCGACTGCCGTGGCTTGAAGCAGGTTCCCAGCGCGTACCGGATCTCGCCGAGACCGCCCCCTCGGACCCACTTCACGGCTTCTTGCAACGCCTGACTCGAACGCGACTGAGTGCCGCACTGGACGACGCGTCCACTTTTGCGCGCGGCGGCGGATAGTTGTCGGCCCTCCCACACGTTGTGTGAGACTGGCTTCTCGACATACACGTCTTTGCCCGCATTGATGGCGGCAATCGCGATCAGCGAGTGGGTGTGGTTCGGCGTCGCGATCGACACCGCGTCGATGTCTTGATTCTCCAGCAGTCGGCGGTAGTCGCTATAGGTTTCCAGCTTGCGGCCGGTCTCCGCACGAAACTCGCCGGCGCGATCGTTGAGAATAGTTTGGTCGACGTCGCAAATCGCCACCAGGTTTTTTGAGAGGTTCCCCATGTGGCCGCTTCCTTGGCCCTTCACCCCAATAACCGCGACGCGTAGGTCCGAGGCAGATCTTACTTGGGCCAGAGTGGAGCGCGGTGACGTGAGGGCGAGCCCAGCAATCGCGGCGGAGGAAGTCACAAACTGTCGGCGGTTCATCACCATTCGATCGTCTTTTGGTAGCCAGGGACCGTTCTCGTACGTAAGCATAACAAGAAATAGACCCGCACCGTCTCGCTTCGAGGGAGCGGTGCGGGTCTCGAACGAACTGGCTAGACCCTACGCCGGAACACGGCCAACGGGACGCCGGCGAGCAGCAGCAGAACCAGGGTCGCGGGTTCCGGCACAGAAGCGGCGGCGCCCAACGCCGCAATTGCCAACGGGGGAGCGGTCATGCCGAAATTCGTCTTCCACAGGTCGTAGTCGGCGGACGTGACGCCGGGGTTTCCATCGCCGTTGCCGTTTAGGGCGTCGTCGGTCGCGGCGCCCAGGTTGTCTCGCCAGGTGGTGTAGTCGGCGGCGTCGACGTACCCGTCGCCGTTGAAGTCGCCGCCGATCTTCCCAAGCATCACGGTTTCGGTCACGTTCAGTACGCCAAGCCCAGTGAACCACGAACGCTTGTTCGCTGCGCTCGAAAGCAGGCTTCCCCAGGTGCCTCCCACTTGCTGGACGCCGTTGAAGAACAGCCCGCCGATCGTGTCGATCCCAGCGAAATCTAGGTCGAATGTAGAGGTGGGGAGGAGCAGCACGTCGGCCGTATCGTTAAGGGTTGGGTTGGTGATGCTGAGCGTCCCCGCGCTGACCGTGGTGTTGCCCGCCCAGTTGTTGCCGGGGTTGGTGAGGACCCACTTGCCGGCGCCTGACTTGACGAGGCTAACATTGCCGGTGGTAGCGTCGTCGCCGATCAGCGGCGCAAAAGTGTTGTTGCTTGAGTTTGTGCCGGACAGCGTCAGCGTGCGGGGCGCTGTGCCGAACGTAACCGGCGTATTGTTGAAGCTGGTAAAGGCGCTGATGGGGTCGCTTAGTCTGATGCGTGTCGGGCTGACAATCTCGGCGATGGTAATCGAGCCGTCCGGGGGCGAAGACCCTTCCACGACCCCGCTGGCAGCCACGGTCATGCCCGGCACGAGGTCGGCGGTGCCCGACTGAATATCCGCAATCAGCCCGATCCCACCGATCCAGGTTTGCCCCACCACATCTCCGTTTCGGACCGCGGCAATGCCCATGGCGATGGCGCCGGTATTGGAAAAGGTCACGGCCCCTGAGCCCGACGCCTCGATCGTGCCGCCCCGCGTTCCGATGGTTAGCAGCCTATCGGTGCTCGTGGCGGCGCCTTCGTATCGCAGCGTGCCTCCTTGGACGTACAAGTTTGCCGCGGCCGACGAGGAGCTTCCGATGCTGCTCGCTACGCCGCCATTCGCCAGACTAGACACTGAAAGCGTCGTACCACGGAACTGGCTGCTGTTCTCGACGTTGTTGTCCGCGATGCCGTTGGCTTCGTTGCTGTTGAGCTGTTCGCCGAGGATGCTGGTTGTGCCGGTATAGTTGTTGGTATTGGTAAGCCGCACCATGCCGATCTGCTGGATCGGGCCAAAGTCGAGCCCGTTTTGCACCACTAGGCTGCGGGCCCCGGTGAGCTGGTTTGTGTTCGGAAGCTGCAAGATGCCGCCGCCGCCTCCCAGCCGATAGGTGGCATTTCCGGGGGTGATTGTGCCGGTGTACTGTGTGGTGGTGCTTCGATCGCGAGCGGCGAGGCTCATGTCTTGGGCGTTGGCCAGGTCGCCGGTGGTAAAGTCGAGGTTTCCTGCGTACTCGCCCGCTGCCAGCATGAGGCCGCCGTGGTCCCATGCGTCGAAGCTGGCAAAGTCGTTGCCGATGTTCCCTTGTTGAGTGACGATGGCCGACGTTGGCGCGGTCGCCTTATTGTTGACTCGGCTAAGGAAGGCGGAGGAGTCAGGGCCTGTCACCGTGCCGTTCTCCAGCCCGATGCCGCCGGCTCGCGATACGATCGTGCTGGAACCCAGGTCGTTGATCGTCGCAACGTGAAGGTTGCCGCCGGAAACTACCGTGCGGAATGAGTAGTCGCTGTTGTTGCCCGTCAAGCTCCCTTGAAGGTAGACAGGCCCGGTGCCGTACTTAAAGATCGAGCGACTGACACTAGCGGTCTCGTGATTGCGGATGGCGCCCGTGACACGCGTCAGTCCCGACCCGTCGAAGATATACTGCTTGTCCGCCGCCGGAAGACCTCCCAGGTCGGGTTCGGAGTCGCCGTCGATGTACTGCGTGCCGGAAAGTTTGAATTCCTTTCCCGCCGGGAGCAGGTTGATCCAACCGCGGGCGTTGTCCTGTTCAACCGGCCCAGACCACTCCAGCGAGTGCTCGCCTTTCACGGTTACGAACTGGGCAAAGATCATTCGGTTTGCGAGGTTGCGGCTGTCGTTGTCCGAGAGCAGATTGTTGCCAAACTCGCCGGTAATGGTCTTGGACTTGATCGGGCCGGTTCCGAACGCCAGGTCGTTGGCGAGCACGATGTTCGCCCGGTTGGGGGCGATCCGGCCAGTGATGGTGTTGGCGCCGCTCAGGATGACGGTGCTTAGGGGCAGGACCTCGCTGTTGCTCACGTTTCCGATGAGCAGGTCGCCGGCGCCCGAGATGACGCCCGAGTACTCCGCCAAACCGCCGTTCGAGATCGAACCGTTGATGTGGAAGTCAAATTCTGTCTCGCCTCCCATAGGATTGAGGTTGTTGTTTGGGATGGCGAGTGGGCTTGAGACCGTGAGCTTGAGTCCGGCTGGCAGGTAGTTATCAATCCCCGGTATCGAGTTTGAGGTCTGTGATCCGCCAGTGAACGTGATTGGGCCGTTGATCAGCAGGTCATTGGTGCTCACAAAGCCGACCGGCGCGTTGGCGTCGCGGTTCGAGTCGATGTCGAGCGTCTCGTGATTTAGGAAAATCGGAACGCTGATCACGTTGGTAGATCCGGCGACGCCCCCACTGATGATCAGCGCTCGGCTTTCGTTAAACGAGTACTGGAGCACCTTCGGGGGTTGGCCCATGGGGGGGGGCGGGTTGTCGTTGTTCTCGAAGTTCTCAAAGATTAGCCTCCCGCCGCTGCCAACCACGGTCGTCGTAACCGCACCGGCGGTCCCGCCAAGCCGGAGCGACGCCACCGTCACGTCTGTCGCCCCGACGTTAACTGTCAGGTTGCCGGCAAGTGCGACGGACAGGTTGGCGCCGACGACCGGGGTGATCACGGTATCATCAGGGTCTACCCGGCCGGGGTCGTTCGGGAATCCGAGCTGGTTGGGCCAGTTCGCTGCAACTTGCCAGTCTTGGTTACCGGTCTTTGTGGAGTCCCAGTTCCACTCGGTCACCAACTGGGCTTGTACGGCACAAGCGCCGCAGGCAGCTACGATGCCCGCCAAGAAGAGGCTCTTCCCTGTCATGATTGTTTTCCTATGCCTTCGGAATAGACGTGCTGAAGAAGTGATCGTCCCGGGGTGGGACGCTTTTGTTGCTATCGGAGTTGCCGGACTTGATCAGTGGCTAGCTACGCCACCCGTCATTGCTTCATCCACAATCGCTGAACGATTGTCTCTTGAGACGCGTTTCATACAGGAGTCTCGTAGTGCGTGGATCGCGAAAGCTCTCCAGCGGGATGATGCACAGACAAGCCAGACGTAAGTACTACGAACCCATTGTTCGTTGAGGGCGTGGTTGCTTTCTTCGAACCGCCGCTCGTTTGTCCTTTGAGCGGCCACAGGGGCTGCTACAGCCGGGTGCGAGTCATGGCGGCGCTTGAGCTGCGGTGACAGCAAGTAGTCAATAGCGGATTAGGCAACGCCCGATGAGCAGAGGCAAATAAAATGTGACGATGAATAACGGATCGCCGCCGGACAGCCACTACATTTCGCAACCTCCGACGAACGTCGTTGGTCGAGCAGCAGTCGCGATGTCTGCAAACGGACCGCTAGATTCTCAACCACTCCTATTCCTATCAAACATCATAACCGAAGCAACAGAATCGTAGTTGCACACGCAGCCTCTTTTTAGGACGATCCGTTGCAATCTTCATGGCGCGGCGGCGAGCTGCGGCCAGCGGCAGCGTAGGGCCTCCTTCCTGCAAGATCCGTCTCATCAGAGGACGGTCAGTCACCGATCGCCTCGTCCGGCGAGGTGGTTCAGGAAGTCTTCGAGGTTGGTATAGCCGTCGCCGTCGGCGTCCTCCAGCCCGTCTACGGGGTTCTTTGGGTCGAACCCGTGGGCAGCTTCCCAGGCGTTTGGCATGCCGTCGCCATCGGAGTCCCAATCCGAATCCCTGTGGACCTCCGGGTAGTCGTCCCACCCCCCCACATCCGACTGAGAATCTGGCAGTCCCGGCAATCCACTGCGGCTCCCCTTGTAGGTGACCGTTGTGGTGCGGGTCTCGCGGATCACGCGTTTGTCGTGGTCGTCGAGCACCGGCACGTTGCAGCCGACATCGGCTAGCACGTCTCGGTACGCCTGTTCGGCGGTCTGGGTCGCTACGTAGGGTTTCCAGAACGGCTCGTCGTACACGAACTCGGCGAGCGGTTCGTCTTTCGGCGCGACGACCCCTTCCCAGGGCACGGTTCCGTCGTAGCGGCCCTCCATCACGTTGCCGCTCACGTAGTAGTCCTGAGGGCCGAAGGCGTGGTTTCGCTCGGGCTTGAGCAGATGGAAGACCGTAGTCGCGGGGCCAGGCTTGTAGTAGTTGTTGACGAACTGGACCTGTTTTGCTCCCCCGTCGGTGGTTCGATAGCCCCAGTTGTAGACCACGTTGTTGCGGATATCGAGTCGGCCGGCGTGGATGTTGGCTTGGTCGACGCTGCCGGCGAGGCTCCAGTTGCGGCCGGCGCAGTGCGCCAACAGGTTGTGATGAAAGCTTCCGATGTCCCCTCCGATGCTGGCGGCGAATCCGTGGGCGCTTCCTTCTTCGTACTTGCGGTGCCCCGCTATGTTCAGCGCCTCGCTGATCAGCGTGCGTTGTAGGGTGATGTTCTTGGCGCCGCGAGAGCTGAAAGACTCGTCTTGAGTCCAGCTGATGGAGCAGTGGTCGATGATCGAGTGGTCGCAGCTGGCTAGCCCCATGCCATCCAGCGTTTCACCCGCCGTGTCGCCTGGGCGGACGCGTAAGAAACGGAGGACCGCGTCATTGGCGCCGAGCAAACCGAGGTTGTAGTTTGAGACGCAGATCCCTCTGCCAGGAGAGGTTTGCCCGGCGACCGTGACGTAGTCGTTGCGGACGATCAATCGATCCTTCAGGACGATGCGACCCGACACATCGAACACCACTGTCCTGGGCCCGTCGGCTTCAAGAGCGGCGCGCAGGCTGCCAGGCCCACTGTCGTCAAGATTGGTGACCTTGATCACCCTTCCGCCGCGTCCGCCGATCGCGAAGCGTCCGTAACCCTCGGCGCCGGGGAAAGCGAGGTGACGGATCCGGAACGACCACACGTCGCCCCGCGTCACGACCCCCTCAGAATCGATCGTATCGACCCTCCAGCAGTAGTGCTCCAAGCTGTCGTGTGCGGAGACCTTGATCGCGAGACGCGGCGCCGTGGTCTCGCCCAGGAAACCAGACTCTTGCGTCGCGGCGACGCGGGCCTTGCGATTGTCGCGGTCGTGGTTGAGGTAGATTCGGAACTTCGCCGCCGATTCAGGGGCCCGCCACGCGAGCTCGATCTTGCAGGCGCCGCCGTCGGTGTGTTCGTCGAAGTCGTTGGGCACTGGCTTGGCCGCTCGGTGGTGAGGATCGGCGCCGTCGACCTCAATAGCGTTGAGCACTACGCCGTCGGCGATGGCTTCGCCGAGCGACTCGAGTCGCGCGACCACAGGCGCGCCGTCAACCACGGTGAACTCAACATAGTTCGATGCGGCGTCTGCATCGTCCGGGGCAGAGAGGGAGGGGGAGCAAACGCTATCGGAGCCCCCCACGCTTAGCTTGAGCTTCCGCCCACCTGCGGACGATACACGGTTGTGGTAGGTGACGAGCGAGTGACGCCCGGGGGCGAGCCCCGTGAGCTCGATTTGCAACGGCCCAGTGCTGGTGATTCCATCGCTTGCGACCGAAGCGCCGGTGGCGAGCCCTTTCTTGTGCAGGAAGCCCATCACATTTCCATCGGCTGCGCGGAGCGCAACCCCGACGCTGCCAAACTGGGCGTTTACCTCTGGGGCTCCGGCGACCTCCCATTCGATCCAGCCTTGCGTCTCCGCGTCGCCGCGGCCGGTGCTTGCGCTCAGGTCGATTCGGATGGGGGCCTCGGCCCGAACCAGAGGCGCCGCGAGGTAGGTCGTGGCGACGATCAACATCATTCGGAATGCGCATTTCATCTGGGATGCCTTCTTACTATTGCCGAGGTTCAGGGGACTCACTGTGGATGTTGGCCGAGCCGCCGGTGACGCCAGCCGCCGTTGCATGCACAACGATCTCGCCCGGCACCTTATCGCTCCTGACGATGACAAGGGCTTGGCCCTGGTGGGCTCGACGTGGATTGCTGACGTAAGATTCCAGCGAAGCCAGGTCGCCGCTTCCGATGCCGACGATTGTCCCCGGACCGCTGATCTCGTAGCGGATCGAATGGTCGGCGATGGGGCAGGGGGCGCCGCTGGAGTCGCACAGATCGACGCGGATAAATGACAGGTCCTGGCCGTCCGCGCAGATTGTTCTGCGGTCCGGACGTAGCCGGATGGAGGAGGGGGCGCCGGTTGTCGCCAGGCATATCCTCTCCCGCTCAAGCCCGTTGCGATCGAGCCCGATCACCGCCAACTCGCCCGGCGCATAGCCGACGGGCAGGACGTTGCGAAAACCGCTAGCAGCGTTCGACGTTGCTTCCGCGATCGACTCTCCATTGAGTTCTAGTCGCACGGCGGGCCATCGGCTATAGACTTCGACTTGAAGGCGCCGCCCCTCCAGTCCTGGCCATGTCCAGCTGGCGACGGTTGGAGGCGTGGCCCAGTTCGAGAGGTTCCAGTCGCCGCCTCCCAGAGCGGGCGCTACAACCGCGGCATAAAGCTTTTCACCCCGGCCCCAAACGATATTGCGGAAGTGAGACATCGGCTTGCGTTGGCCGGTGATATCGATGTCGCCACAGGACCCGCCGTGCCACGGGTAGTGAGAACCGAGCCAATGGGGCTGCGCCTCTTGGCCGGGGGGGAAGGCCCGCCCGATCCCCGCCTCGCCAAGGTAGTCGATTGCCGACCAGACAAAGTCGCCGACGGCGTAGGGCCGCTTAAGCGACCGCCAACTCGGCGCCGCGTCCACCGGGTACGATTCCGTCGAGAGCATGACGCGGTCAGGAATCCGCGCACGATCCTGCTCGAAGCGGCTGGTTTCGTAGTTGTAGCCGGCGATGTCGAGTTCGGCCAGCAGCGGGTCGAGCCCGCTCCAGTTCTTCGGTCCCAGTCCATTCACGCCGGCGGTGACCGGACGGGATGGATCGAGGCGCCGGATCACGCGGACCATCTCGCGCGCCAACGTCACCGCGCTTGCGTCGCCTCGCTCGTACATCTCATTGCCGATGCTCCACATCACGACCGACGGATGATTGCGGTCGCGGAGAACCATGCTACGCAGATCGGATCGCCAGTTCTCTGCGAATAGCCGGCCGTAGTCGTGCTTCACTTTTGGCTTCGCCCAACCGTCGAAGGGCTCGTCGATCACCATCACGCCGAGCCGGTCGCAGGCGTCGAGGAAGGCCGTTGAAGGGATGTTGTGTGAGGTCCGCACGGAGTTGAACCCCGCGGCTTTGAGTATCTCAACACGACGCGTCTCTGCCCGATCAAACGCCGCGGCGCCGAGCGGGCCGTTGTCGTGATGCACGTTGCCGCCGTAGAGCTTGCTCGGTCTACCGTTGAGCAGCAGACCCCTCTCGGAGTCAACTTGCACCGTCCGAATTCCGAAGGCTGTCGACGCCTCGTCTGTTGACACATCAGCGTTCACAATGGAGGCCTTGAGCCGATAAAGGGCGGGGTTCTCCGGCGACCAATGTTGTGGCCGCTCAATGGTGAGAGCCTGCTTTACGACGCGCCGCGCATCCGCCTCGACCTGCGCCCGCTGCGACTGGTCGCCTACCAATTGATTATCAGGTGAGGTTACCTGAAACCGCACATGGGCGCTTATCGCTTGGTCGGTGCTGTTCTCGATCTCCGCTACTGCACTTACCGTTGCGTGGTCCTTCGACAGCTCATCGACTTGGATGTGGACACTGTGCTGCTTGAGGTGGACAGAGGGCGCCGCCGCAAGCCAGACGTGCCGGTAGATGCCCGAACCGCTGTACCAGCGGCACGACGGCTGCAGTGCGTTGTCTACGCGCACGGCGAGCGTATTGCGTCCGTCGGCACGGAGCCGATCGCTCAGCTCAACTCGGAACGGGGTGTACCCGTACGCGTGCTGGCCGACCCGCACTCCATTGAGCCACACCTCGGCGTTCTGGTAGACGCCTTCGAAATCTAGCCATACCCGCTGCCCCCGCCACGCGTTGGGGATTTCAAGCTGCCGGCGATACCAGCCGATGCCGGTTGGGAAATAGCCACCGGCTGAGCCCGCGGGAGCTTCCGGATCGGTGGCGAGCTCAATGCTCCAGTCGTGCGGCAGGTTGACGCGGCGCCATGATGCGTCATTGAAGGAAGACGCGGACGCGCCCTGATCATCGCCTAAGTGGAATCGCCAGTCTGCGTCAATGAGCAAGCGAACGTCGCCCGCTACAGCGTGGGCGACAGTCAGCAGGCACAGGGCAAGTGAAAACAAGGTTCGCATTTACTTCCCATTTGACTCGGAGCACCGCGCGCGGAACAAGCGGATCGGCATTCGAAACAGGCTTGTTTTGCGACACCAGATGCCACCGTGCCGGGATCGGCGTGATACCATGACCGGCGCGGGTGCGTGTCTGCGGTAGATCGCAGCGCCGCAAGAATCGATGTCACCCAGCGGCGCGCTCCACGGCAGTTTGGAGAACGTCTCGCGGTTGGAGAAGCAAGCTGCGCCCGGTGGCTGGAAGGATGTCCCACTCGCGCGCACCTCTACCGCCGGCGTCATCGAAGCGGTTCGCGCAATCGACAACCCTATGAGACTGCAGTAGCCACTACCCGCACGAGGCTGCCCGCCGGACAACCTCCGAGCGGCGGACGCTGTGAGACAGACGTTCTCGCGCTGGTGGAGCGTAGACCACTACTATTCTGTCCCCGAACAAACCGCTCGCTGCATGCTTGTGCCGCGTCTCTCGCAGATAACCCCGCTGCTGGCCCTGCTTGGATGCCTGCTGGGCACGTCGGCACTCTGTGCAGGAGAAGCCGACGTGATTTCTCAGGCCGCGATGGACAGCGTCAACGCGGAGCTCAGCACGCCGTACAAGTATGGCGTTCTGCTCACCCCCGGCGACGGGGAGTACTACGATTGCCCCAACGTTTTTCGCTATGACGACAAGTGGTGGATGGTCTTCGTGAAGACGCGCGACCTGGTGGGCTACGAGACCTGCCTTGCAGAGAGCGACGACCTCCTGCATTGGACCATCGCCGGGACGATCCTCCCCTTCCGAGATTCAGGGTGGGACAAGTGGCAGGCAGACGGGTCGATTGCATTAGTCGACCCGGACTGGGGAGGTGGCGCGGCGATCTCGCCGTTTCAAGGCAAGTACTGGATGTCGTACTTCGGCGGCGACAAGCAGGGGTACGAAACCGACCCTCTCGCGATCGGTATGGCTCACGCGGACAGGCCGTCGCAGTGCACGCCGTGGACCCGCCTCGACGAGAACCCGGTGATGCGTCCCGGCGACGCGGACGCCCGAGTTTTTGAGCAGAAGACGCTCTACAAGAGCCACGTCTTTCACGACCCGGCAGCAACGCTCGGCAAGCCCCTGGTGATGTTCTACAACGCCAAGCAAGAGGGGGACTGGATCGAACGGATCGGCATCGCTGTGTCAGACGACATGCGACACTGGACCCGCTACGGCGATGGGCCGGTGATCGACAACCTCAAGGGCATCTCCGGCGATCCGCAGATCATCCGTATGAACGGCCTGTGGGTGATGGTTTACTTTGGCGCCGGCTGGGACCGCGGAGCGTTCGACACGTTCGCTTGCTCGCGAGACTTGGTGAATTGGACCAAGTGGGACGGCGCCCATCTGTTGCAACCCTCGGAGCCCTGGGACAAGACCTTTGCGCACAAGCCCTGGCTGCTGAAGCACGACGACGTTGTCTACCACTTCTATTGTGCCGTTGGGGGGAAGCAGCGCACCATCGCGCTAGCCACGTCCAAGGACCTGCGGGCCGCGGAGAGCGGATCGCCAAAGTGAGAGAGTCGCCGCTACTGCAGATCGTCGTCGCGGTAGTGCTGGTGGCCGTCGCGTGCCCCGGTGTTTGGGCAGTGGATGACTGGGAGAACGAGCAAGTCTACCAGCGTGGCCGACTCCCCGCCCGTGCAACGTTCTGGCCGCTAGGCTCCGTTCGGGCTGCGGTGGATGAGAGCCGAGAGGCATCGCCGTGGGTGCGGACGCTCGACGGACGATGGCGATTCCATTGGTCCCGCACTCCCAGCGAAGCTCCGCCGGACTTTTATTGCGATGCGTTCGACGCCGCCGAATGGGAGACGCTTCCCGTGCCGTCGAACTGGCAGATGCATGGCTATGGCACGCCGATCTACAAGAGTTCGGGCTACCCGTTTCGGATCGACCCGCCGCGGGTCACCAGCGAACCTCCGCTGGACTGGACGGTCTACCGGGAAAGGAACCCCGTCGGCTGCTACCTGAGAGAATTCTTCTTGCCGAGGACTTGGAAAGCCCGGCGCGTGTTCCTGCATTTTGCGGGCGTCGAGGGCGCTTTTGAGGCGTGGCTGAACGGCCAGCCGCTGGGCTACAGCCAGGGAAGCCGCTCGCCCGCAGAGTTTGAGGTCACGCCCCACCTGCGGCCCGGCAAAAACTCGCTGGCTGTCCGTGTCTATCGGTACAGCGACGGCTCGTATTTAGAAGACCAAGACATGTGGCGGCTTAGCGGGATCGATCGCGAAGTAGTGATCTTCTCCACACCCGCGGCGCGGATCGCGGACTTCGCCGTACGCACTGATCTGGACGACGATCTTCAGAACGCAGAGCTCGCGGTCGACGTTCAGCTTGACGTGACTGGCCCTCAGACACTGGAAGGCTGGAGTGTAGCGGCGGAGCTGTTCGACCACCAAGGGCGACCCGTGCTGGCGGCGCCGATGACGCACGACGCGGCGCCGATCCTCAACAGCGGCTACGACGCTTCGATCCTCGTTGAACGCACCCCGCAGCGCGGCGCCGGTCCGTTTGGGTGGTTGCGACGCCGCATCGCAAGACCTGCGCTATGGACCGCGGAAACGCCCCACCTCTACCGCTTGGTGCTGTCGCTGATCGATGAGGGAGGCACGTCTGTAGAGACGGTCGCCTGCGATGTTGGCTTCCGTCGCGTAGAGATCGCAGAGGGTCGGCTTCTCATCAACGGTCGGCCGGTGCGACTGCGGGGCGTCAATCGCCACGAGCACGACCCCAGCACCGGGCACGCGGTCACCTACCAGCGCATGCTTGAAGATGCTCGGCTGATGAAGCAAGCGGGCGTCAACGCCGTGCGCACTGCGCACTACCCGAACGACCCGAGATGGTACGACGTCTGCAATCGACTTGGCTTGTACGCTATGGACGAGGCCGACCTCGAAACCCACGGTTTGCGCGGGAGGCTGGCAAACGACCCACGCTGGGCCGCGGCCTTTCTCGATCGGGCCATCCGCCTTGTCGAACGCGACAAGAATCACCCGTCGGTGATCAGTTGGTCGCTCGGAAACGAGTCTGGCTGGGGGCCGAACCTAGCCGCGATGTCTGCGTGGATTAGGCACCGAGATCCGACCAGGTTCATCCACTACGAAGGCGCTCAAGGCGCGCCCGACCCTTCCGAAGTCGATGTCATCAGCCGCTTCTACCCGAAGCTGCGCCAAGACTATCTCAACCCAGGTCAACCCGGGAACCTCGGGGCCGCAGAACGTCCCGAGAACGCGCGTTGGGAGAGACTGTTGGACCTTGCGGAAGACCCGTCCGACACGCGTCCGGTGCTGGCTAGCGAGTTTGCCCACGCGATGGGGAACGCGCTGGGCAACTTCGGCGAGTACTGGCGAGAGATGGAGTCGAACGATCGCCTGCTTGGAGGGTTTATCTGGGACTGGTCGGACCAGGGCCTCGCCCGCGTCGATGCTGCAGGAACACCGTACATCGCCTACGGCGGCGACTTCGGCGACACGCCAAACCACGGCGCTTTCTGCCTGAACGGCATTGTGATGGCCGACCGCACGCGGACGGCCAAATATTGGGAAGTGAAGAAGGTCTACCAGCCGGTAGCGGTCGAGATGGCCGGCGTTGCCGGGGCGCCCGGGACGGGGCTTGAGGTGGACCTATCGTTCCACAATCGGCGCCAAGTGCTCAACTTAAGCGATCTGGCCCTTGACTGGCGCCTGGAAGCTGATGGGGCGTTGTTGCTGCAAGGCGAGATTCCAACCAACGCGGCGCCGCCGGGCGAGAGCCGTTCGTTGGTGATCCGGCTTCCTCCCATCAAGGAAGCGGGCGAGCTTTGGCTGCGGGTTTCCCTGAAGCTGCGCGAGTCCACTGTGTGGGCGCAGGCGGGGCACGAGGTTGCCTACGAGCAGTTTCGGTTGCCCGATTCGGGTTCCGTCGAACCAGCCAAGAACCCGCGACCGCGGAGTGGGGAGGGCCGTCAGTCGTTGCGAATCGATGAGACGCAATCGAAGATCGTCTTCGATAGCGAGCAATTCCAGGCCGTGTTCGATCGCTCCGCCGCGACGCTCAGCGGGCTCGCGTACGGCGGCCGAGAACTCCTCTTCCAATCCCCGGGCAGCGGGCCGACGCTGCAAGCTTTCCGGGCGCCGACCGACAACGACCGCGGGTTTGGTGGTTGGCTCGCAGACGACTGGCGAGCGGCGGGGCTAGAAAAGATGTCGAGAGAATCGGTCCGCATGGACGTAGAGCGGGTCGATGGGCAAACGGCACATGTTTCGACGGTGGTTGCCTGGCGGGCGACTACCGGCCGCTTTATCCATGAAACGGATTGGATCGTCCAGGGCGACGGCGTCCTGCACGCCACCAACCGATTCCGGCCGGAAGGGGATCTGCCTCCCCTGCCACGTATCGGCGTGGCGATGCGGCTCGATAAGCGGTGCGAGATGGTTGAGTGGTTCGGTTGCGGGCCGATGGAGAACTACCCCGATCGGAAAAACGCCGCCGACATCGGTCGCTGGCGCGGGGCTGTTAGCGAGCAACTCGTCCCCTACCCCCGCCCGCAAGAGAGCGGCTCGAAGCAAGATGCCCGCTGGGTCGCGCTGACCGGCGAGGACGGGCACGGGCTATTGGTGGTCGCCACGCAAACGCCGATTGCCTTCTCGGCGCTCCACTACACCGCGTCGGACCTGACCGCCGCGAAGCGCGCGGTTGATCTACGCCCCCGGCCCGAAACGATCTTGTCGCTCGACGCCCGGCAGTGTGGGCTTGGTAACAGTAGTTGTGGGCCCGGCGTGCTGAAGCGGTACGCGGTGATGCCCGAACCGGCGGAGCTGCGGCTGACGTTGGCCCCGCTGTCCATGACCGACGACCCCGGCGAGCTCGCCCGGCGGATACGGACGCGCGACTAGTGCCGCCAGGAACGAAGATTGGTGAACGCCGAGCTAGGCGCCTTGAAACACCGACTTCAGATAGGCCACGTTTTCGCCGAAGTTCCGTCGAACGTTGCGTGGGTCGGCCGCGTCGCGCGAGCGTTCTACCACCAACCAGCCCGACCAGCCCATCCCGTCCAACGCCCGCTTCACCGCCGGCATGTCCACCCGAGGGTTGTTCTGAAGCCACACCCCGTCTTCGTCCGTGCAGTGGATCTGGCAGATGCGTTCTGCCCCGAGCGTCTTGAGTTCGGCGATCAGGTCTCGTCCGGCCTGCAAGGCATTGGCGAAGTTGAAGTAGCTGCGGACCGCTGGCGATCCGACCTCGTCCAGCAGTTTCGCCTCGGCCGCCGCGTCGAGCGCGGTCTCCAAGCCGAGCACGACACCCGCCTGCTCCGCGACCGGCGCAAGAGCTCTGAGCCGCTTGACGATCCAGGGCCGGAGCTCCGGCCTCTTGACCAAGTCGCCCTGCACCCCCAATGGCAGGAAGGCGACGCCGATCCCCATCGCCTTCATCGTGACGATGCAGTCGCCCACCATGCGGGGCACGGTCGGACGCTCGGCGAACGACTGGGCGTAGAAGCCCGACATCGCGAGCGAGCAGATCTCGACGCCGCGATCGGCCGATTCCCGTAGGAACGCCTCTCGTGTCTCAGCGTCGTTCAAGGCGCTTTCAAAGGTTTCGCGGTCTCCAAGCGAACCCATATCAACCTCCACGCCATCCGCGCCGATCTCCTGGGCCAGCGCAATGGCCCCGAGCTTCTGCCGCTTCAGGATCATCCAGTCGCACACCGCGATCTTGTAGCGGCCCTGGGCAGCCACGGCATCGCCGCCACGGGCGCGTGCGCTGGCGAGCGAAGCCAATGCTACGGACGTGGCTTTCAGGAAATCTCGTCTTTGCATCGCATCTCCTAGCACCAAGCCGCACGACCAGGGGTAACTGTGCAGCGCGACGATCAAGAGCAAGAAGGGCTACCGGGCGATCCTCCGCTACGGGCAGACTAGTGCGAAGGGAGTGCTGGAAGCCGGCTCCGCTGCGACTCTCGAATGTCGGTTGCGAACGGTGGACGGCAACAGTAGCTAATCTGGTTCTAGCGCCCCCGTGCGACTTCGAAGTGATAGCTGCCAGAACCTACCTCAAATAACACCCGGTCTCCTTCGATCCGAACCAACGTTACCCCGTGGCTGCTGCTCGCCGGCGTGCCCGATTCGAGAACGGATTCGGCCGAATCAGCGGGCACGAAAACAGTAGCCGTCGTGTTGGCCGGCACATCCACTTCCAGGACGAGTCGCTCCGCGTCGCGCTGCCAGCGCACGTGGATCGGTCCGCGGACGCAATGGTGCGTCGCTTCGGCCCACTTTAGATCCCCCACCGGGCTGGGTTTGATGTAGATCCGCTTGTAGCCCGGGCCGGCTGGGTCGCACCCGATGCCGACCAGGTCCTTGTAGAACCACTCCGTGATGTGGCCGAGCATGAAATGATTGTGCGAAGCCTGGGTGTTGGCGTCCCACCCCTCGGTCAGTGCGGTGGCGCCTTGCTTGAGCTGATAACCATACCCCGGGCGATCTTGCTGGTTGACCATGTCGTAGATCACGTCGGACCGTCCGTTCTGCGCCAACGCTTGCAACACGTAGCGGAAGCCGACATCCCCCGCGGTCGGGGCGTTGCCGTGTGCGCGTACGTCGCGCACCAGCGCCTCTAAGATCGACCCGCGGTCGTCGGGAAGCGCCAACCCCATCACCAACGCAATGGCGTTGGAGCATTGCGAGCCGGTCCCGTAGCCCCCCTCAGTCGTGCGGAACTTGGCGAGCCACGCCGAACGGATCTCCTCGGCCACCTCGCTAAATGTGGCGGCGTCCGCGTGGTTGCCCAGGAGTTGCGCGATCTGAGCCATTGTCTTGGCGTCGAGGTAGTAGAACGCCGTTGCCGTAAAGGGGGGCGGCGTGAGCTTTGAAACCCCCGGGCGCTCCCCCTCGGTCATGTCGTACCAATCCCCCAAGCCTTCCTCCACAATGTGCCCGGAGGCTTTGGAGCCAAGGTAGGCAAGGTACCGCTGCATGACGCCGTAATACTCCCGCAGCAGACGTTCGTCCCCCGTCGCCTGGTAGTGCTGCCACGGAACCAGGATCACCGCCGAACCCCACTCCGCAGCGGCGCGGAAGGTCCCGGGGAACTCGACGTACTCTGGGGCGATGTTGGGAACCAGCCCAGATTCAAGCTGGCAGTCGGCCATGTCGCGCATCGACTTGACGAAGATGCGCGAGGCGTCGAACTCGTAACGCACACCCGGGCCGTTCAGGTGGTACTGCTCCAGCCAGCCGAGCTTCTCGCGGTGCGGGCAATCGGTGAGCACCGAGACCATGTTCGATCGTTGCGCCCAGCGGACCAGCGTGCGGATGCGGTCAAGCAGCTCGTTCGAGCAAGCGAACTCGCCGATCGGCTCGGCGGTTGAATGCACCACGACCCCTTCTATCCCTGCCAGCTCCGGCGGCTCGTCTCCGGGCTCTGCGGGGCTCTTGTCGACCTGCAGGTACCGGCAGCCGGCGTAAAAGAACCGCGGAAACCACGTTTCTTCATCATCGGTCGCCTTCGTGTACTGCCAGTACGCTGGGCCGCGGTTGCCACCACAGGTGTCGCGGTTGATCGTGCCGTCGTCGTGCACGACCTCGGCGTGTGTCAGCCGCACTACGCCCCCGGCCTTTCCTGTGACCCTGATCCGTGGCATGTACGACGTGTTCTGCCCGAAGTCGACGACGTCGCGCGTCGGGCTGAGGCGTTTGACTGCGACGGGCGGCTTTGTTTCGATCGCGGTGATCGGAAGCGCAGAGAGTGAGCTTCCCCGAAGCTCTCCGCTGGGTCGGACCAGCGGGACGGCGTTGGCCCAGTGGGATTCGTCGAACCCAGCAGTGTCCCAGCCAGGCTCAACCCGCCGAGCGTCGAAGTCCTCGCCCCCAAAGATGTCGTTGTACGTCGTCGGCCCGGGGTCGACCCGCCACGATGCGTCCGTAGCCACAATCTCGCGTCGGCCGTCCGCGTACTCAAGCTCGATCTGCGCAATCAGCCGCTGCGGCCCAAAAGTGTTCTGAAACTTGCTGAAGCGGTTGCGCCGCTCGGTGTGGTGCATCCCATCTCCAAGGGCGACGCCGATCGCGTTCTTCCCTTGGCGGAGCAACGCCGTCACGTCGTGCGTTTCGTAGAGACAGGTCTTGTTGTACTTGGTCCAACCCGGCGCTAAGAGGCCCTTCCCCGACTTGACGCCGTTGAGGGTCATCTCGAAATGCCCCAGTCCACAAACGTGGACGATGGCCCGCTTGAGGTCCTTGTCGACTTCGAAATCGTTGCGTACGAGCAGGGACTCAGTCTGCCACGGCGCCACGATCCATTCACCACGCCATTCGTCTGCGTCGAGGACCCCCATCGTCCAGGTCGCCGATTGGCTCCAAGGGCTAGGCCGGTCGTCTTGGTCCCAGGCCCGCACCTTCCAGAAGACCTGCTGAGATGAGCAAAGCGGGGCGCCGTCGTAGGGGTGGTGGAGCGATTCCTCGGAGGCCTGCTTGCCCGAATCCCATAAGTCACCCTGTTCTTCGTCTAACCGATCGCGGCTGGTAGCAACCAGCACGCGCCAGGCAGACTGCCGTTGCGCCCGCAGGGAGCTCTGCAGTCGCCAGGAGAGCCGTGGGTGCGAAGAGTCAACGCCGAGCGGGTCGACAGAGAAGTCGCACCGCAGCCCCTCGACTCGCCAATCGGCGGCCTGAGCGCCCGCCTGAGCGCCGCCCGCGGCATGGAGGCCGGCGAAAAGGCAACTCGTCGTCAGCAGCAGGCTCACAGAGTTCATTCGTTGCAATTCGTTGATTCACGAGAGGAGTTCAGCCATCAGCCCAAGAGATTGGGGGACGCCAACGCCTGTTAGGCTGAATCTAATTCTGTGTGGCTGCCAACCTTGTGGCCAGAGGCGGAACGCTCAAAGTCCTAAATCAGGCCGCGCCTTTGCTATTCTTGGCTCTTACTCCGGCGCCGTTGGGAAATAGTGAGAGTACCAGGCTTGCTCTTGGGGGTTCATCGGCCCGGAAGGGATGCCGGCCGGGCGGAGCTCCGACGCCCAGCCCTCGAGCGCCCTTCGAAGCCGCGCTGCCGTCTGCGGGTTCTCTTCGAGGAGATTTTGGCACTCGTGTTCGTCGGACGTGAGGTCAAACAGGAACGCGCGTGCGCCGTCGCCCGCGGTCAGGTACTTCCACTTGCCGGACCGGACCGCCGCCTGCGACCAGAACCGCCAGAACAGGTAGTCGTGCGGCGGCCCAGCGGTGTCGCCGGCTAGAAAGGAACAGATGTCGACGCCGTCCAGACCGGAGCGATCCTCGGCGCCCGCCGCGGCGAGGGCGGTCGCGGCGATGTCGAGCGAGCTGACAGGCTCTGGGTACACCCTGCCGGCCGGGAGCTGCGCCGGCCAGCGCACGAGGAAGGGGACGCGGATCCCCCCTTCGGAGAGCATCCCCTTCTCGCCGATCCAAGGATCGTTAAGCGATCCGTCCCACGACGCGTCGAAGCTATCGATGGGGCGTTTGTCTGGCTGGGTGAGCGCAAGGGGCGCGCCGTTGTCGCTGGTGAAGAAGATCAGCGTGTCGTCGGCGGTGCCGCTCTCGTCCAGCAGGTCGAGCAGCCTTCCCACGCCGTCGTCGACGGCGGAGATCATCGCCAGGGCGTAGCGACGGCGCTCGGGCATCGGGCCAGGGAAGCGGTCGAGGTACTCCTGGGGCGCCGCCAGCGGCACGTGGGGGGCAAAGTAGTTGAGGTCTAAGAAGAACGGATTGTCCTTGTTCTTGCGGATGAACTCCAGAGCGGCTTCGGTCTGGATGTCGATGCGATAGCCGGGCTCGTCGGTCCACGCGGCCTCGTCGTTGGCCGGTTTGTCGCCGATGGAATAGTTGGCGTAATAGCGGTTGCGTTCGCCCACGAAGTACTGTTGAAACCCCCGCTTGTGCGGGTAGTAGTCGAGCACCTGCGACTGCGATAGCGCCGCCTGGCCGCGGTCGTTGATCCGTGCGTGGGTGCGTGCCCAGGCCAGGCTGCCGGCGTGGGGGGAGAGGTGCCACTTGCCCACCATCCCGCACGTGTAGCCGGCCCGCGAGAGTCGATCGGAGAGTGTGGTTTCTTCCAGGGGCAGCGGGCAGTCGGCGATGCTGTCCATGCCAAAGCGTTGCTGGTAGCGCCCCGTGATCAGCCCCGCGCGAGACGGGCTGCACTGCGGCGCGGTGATGTATCCGGCCGTGCAATGCACGCCGCCGGCGCCCAGCCGATCGATGTGCGGGGTGCGGACGTCCGGGGTTGTCCCTTGCAGCCCGACATCCGCGTAACCCATGTCGTCAACGAATACAACAATCACGTTCGGCGGCCTGGAGTCCGCGCTGCCTGTCGACGCGAAGAAAACTAACAGACCAAGCACACTTAAACCTGAGACGAACTGCATCGCTCACTGCTCCGGCGGGTGGGGCTAGGAAGCCCCCCAGTATAGCAGCCCGCCCGTCGCGTGATCTCCCGCCGGCGGCTACAGGTGGCGAGCGTCTTGCGTCTGGGCGACGTTCCAACTGTTGGCCCGGGCCTTCTGCGATTCCATGTCTACCAGTTTGCGGAAGAACTCCTGCACGCTGGGAGCGTGCGTTTGTTCGGCTGCGGTGTGGTAGAGCGACAGCAGACGCTGGTCGAGGTCGAGGAGCTTCTCGATGAATTGCTCTGCGTCGTCTGCCTCAGCCTTCCGCCCCAGGTCGCTGATCTCGTTCTCGATCGGCTTGGTGTCTGGGAACTGGATCCAGGTCTCGAGCACTGCCTTGGGCGAGTTGCGCTCCAGCTCGGCCTGGAACCCGTGCATCGACCGGTCGTGCTCTTCAAGCCTCTCGAGCAGCGACCCGATGATGTCGTCCGAAGCGGTCGCCTGAAACCGCCGGGCCTTGTTCCGCACCCGGCGACGGAGCTTGGTCACGTGCGCCAAAACATCACGAACTTGCATATACGCCATCTTGGACAAACCTCCTATATGTCGGCGCCCTGCCAGAACTACGCCGCAAAAGGCGTGCCGTGTGGGCCGGCAATCTCCAGTTGACGCACGACGCTGTCCCGCTGGGCGTTTTCCCCGTCGCACCGTTGCGGGCAGGCCCGCGTTACGCACCGGACACTGGGTGGCCGGCGAGCCGCCTGGCCCGCCGGCGACCCCGGGGAGAGTCGCCGACGGACCGCTGGCAGCCGCACGCACGGACACTAACGCCACTTCAGCACGCGATAGACCCCTTCTCCCTCCTTCATCCGTTGCGGGAGCGAAAGCAGCCGGTCGCGGTAGACGCTCAGCAGCACCGCCGACGCGAAGAACGCGCCTCCGCCGACCATCAAGTACACGGCGGTCGATTGCAGCTCTTCGGGCACATGGATCAAACCGACGAGGCTCACGACATACACCGCCAGCATCCCGGCGCCCGCGAACGTTGTAGACCGCACCCGGCTCAGCACGCCGGCCGCCAGCAGGCCCAGGCCCACCGCCAATACGCCCGTTTCGTGCAGCATCCTCCAGGCCCAGAACGCGTCTCCGAAGAACCGGACGTCTAGCAGCCCAGCGACCGGCGCAAGCGACGCCAGCAGACTTCCGACCGCGAAGCAGACGTCGACCCAAGGATCGTGCGCGCCCGAGCGTTCGCGTCGCCATCCGACCAGCGCAGAACCAACCAACGCCAACCCCGACGCCGTGATCAACAGTTCTGCACGCTGCCAGCCGTCCAGCAGCGACAGGCTGTTGGCCACCAGCGCCGCGGTAACGACTTGCACCGCGGCGAGCGAACCCAGCACGCGCCGCAGGCTCGGCTGACGCGCCGCGAGCACCGAGGCGCCAGCGATGGCCCCCTGCGCCGCCATCAGCCCGGCGAGGTCCCACTGCGTCTCGCCGACCAACAGCCGCCCCAGCGCCAACAGCACGCCCCCCACGCCGGCCAGCATCAGCAACGCGCCCCCGGCCCAATCGGCGCCGCGCTCGGCGACCTCGCCGCCACGCGACATCACTCCCATGCCGCGTGCAGCCAGCACCGCGGCGCCGACCAGCGACGCCGCCAACAGCGGGGCGTAGGTGGTCATGCCGAGCCAGCACAGCGACTGCCAGGTCGCCATGCAGGCGGCCAGTGCGGCCATCGCAACGGGCGCCCGCCGGCCAGAAGCCGCGCCCGCCAAGCCGCTCGCTACGGCGAGCGAAGCGCCCGCCGCCACCAGCAGCCCGTGGTTGGGATCGCTGCTGGAGACGGCCAGCCCCGTGGCGGCGATCAGCAGCGGCGCCGTGGCGACCGGCGCCACTTCGGCTATCGTGGTCGCGCCGCGCTTGAGCACGCGGCAGACGATCGCCAGCACAAGCAGCAGCAGGGACAACAACGCAACCTGCTCTTCGCCAAGTATCGGCAGGCCCATCCAGTCCAGCAGCAGCACCTCGCCCCACAGCAGCATCAGAACCGCCGCCTTGGCGAATGCTCGGCCACGCGGCGCTACGACCTGCGAGTAGCCGTAGCTGTAGGCGCCGAGCACCACCAGCGCCAACGCGGCCAGCCGCGCCTGGGCGACGCTGGCGACATCGGGCCGCGCGAAGTCCCAACCCACAAAGTACGAGTCGTACGCCCAGCCGGTGACGCAACCGGTCAACAGCACCACCAACCCACTCGCCATCACGATGTGGCCCGCGCGGAAGAAGGCTGTCCCAAACCGCTCGCGCGAGTAGGGCCCCGGCGCCGCGGGGAAGAGTCGTTCTGCGTGGATGCATACCGCGCCCAGCACCACCAGCAGCGTTGAGGGCGCCACGATCTCCCAGAAGCGGGCGATGTCTGCGTCGGCCAGGAACAACATCCCGGTCATCGCCACGCCCCCCACCGAGGCGTACACCAGCCACGGGTCGCGTAGCAGCCACGCGCACACGGCGTACACCACGCAGCAGGCGAGCGCCGCGACCCACAGGTTGCCCCCGCCGGCCAACGTCACCAGCCCCTGCGCGTCGTAGAACCACAGGTTCAGCGGCATCACCACGCAGCCCAATAGCGTCAGCGCGCGGCCTGCCGTGGCGAACCGCGAACGGCTTGCGGTAGCAACGCCGGCGGCGATCAGCGTCAGGTTGGCTGTCCCCAGGCACCAAGCCACTACCTCTGCATCGTCGAACACCCCTTGCGACCACAACCAAGCGATCAGCCCCAGCGTTAGCAGCCCCGCTCCGGCCGCCATCAACGCGGCTAGGCTGCGGGGGTCGAGCACCATCTCTAGGAAGCTCGCCCGCGGCGGGTCGCCGGGAGGGGCCGAAGGCGTCGGTGTCGGTTCTGGCGTCGGCGGCATCTCGAACGTCTCGAAGCTGGCCCCTTCTGGGCCGAAAGAATGCGGACTGGACATGGCTCGACTTCCCCCGGGAATGCAGTGGCGCCCTCCGCTCGCCACGGACGCCCGTGGCGGTAGGCGACGCACTCCAAAGCAAGCCCGGCGCCAGCGTTTTGCGAAAGAGGTAAGTGCTTGTCGGGGAATGGGTTACGGGAATGCGAGCAGCGCCGGACAAACAGCCAGGACGACTCGATCGACACATTATGCGCCTGCGGTGTACATTTGGTGCATGAACCTCTCTGCCGCTGACCGCGCGTTCTTGGCCGCCCTGTCCCGGCTGGCGTACTCCAATCCGTTCACGCCGGAGCGGATCGCCCTGGAGGCCGAAGCCCTTGGCGACCTCTACCAGCCGCAGGACCAGTTCGCGTGGAGCCGACGCGGCGGGGCGGCCGCCGGCGAGCGCGTGAACGTTAAGCAGCTCGCCGAGCGGGCCGAGCAGGTCGTTGAGCGGCTCCGCGCCGCGCACGCGGGGGGCGACCGGTTGGCCCCCGACGTGCTCGGCTGGTACGTCGACGCCGCCGCGTACTGCTTGTACTACCGCCACATGGTGCCCGTCTCCGACACCCGGCTCGCCAAGGTGGCGCGCCCCACGCAGGGGGCGGCCGGCGCGTTGTGGCGGGACTTCGCCCGCGACTACGACCACTTCTTTGGCCCCGTGGGGTCGCGGCTGCCGGACATGCTTTCTCCTGCCCATCTGTTTGCGTGCCTGTTCCAGATCCGTCGCGCGTTCTTTGCGATCTACGACCACCTGCTCGGCGAGTCCCGCCCCGCCGCCCAGCTCCGCGCCAACGTGTGGCTCTCCATCTTCACGCACGACATGCGTCGCTACCGCCGCAGCCTGTACGCACGGATGCGCGACCTGGCGACCCTGGTCACCGGGCCCACCGGCGCGGGAAAGGAGTTGGTCGCACGGGCGATTGGCTTGTCGCAGTACATCGCGTTCAGCCCTGAGCGCGAGTGCTTCACCGGCGACGGCGCCCAGGCGTTCCTGCCGCTGAACCTCTCGGCGATGTCGCCGACGCTGATCGAGTCGGAGCTGTTCGGCCACTGCCGCGGCGCGTTCACCGGCGCCACCGCGGACCGCGTCGGTTGGTTCGAGGCCTGTCCCGGGCACGGCGCCGTGTTCCTGGACGAGGTGGGCGAGCTGGACGAACAGATCCAGGTCAAGCTGCTGCGTGTGTTGCAAGACCGCACCTTCAACCGGCTGGGGGACCCGCGGCCCCGCGTGTTCGAGGGGCGGATCATCGCCGCCACCAACCGCGACCTCGCGGCGCAGATGGCCCACGGCTCGTTCCGCACGGACTTCTACTACCGACTCTGCTCCGACAGGATCGAAGCCCCCTCGCTCCGCGACCACCTCGCCGACCGACCCGAGTCGTTCGGCGAGCTGGTACGGCACATCGCCCAGCGGGCCGCGGGGGACGAGGCCGACGGCCTAGCCGACGAGGTCCAGGCGTGGGCCGACGCCAACCTGCCCCCCGACTACCCCTGGCCCGGCAACATCCGCGAGCTCGAACAGTGCGTCCGCAGCGTGCTAATCCGCAAGGCCTACGCCCCCCCCGCGCCGCGTGCGGCGCCCGAGCCAGACCGGCCCGCCTGGCTCGACCGGGCCCACCGCGGCGAGCTGACCGCTGCCCAACTGTTGAGCCAGTACGCGGCCGCCCACTACGCCCGCACCGGCAGCTACGAGCAAACCGCCGCGGCGCTGGGCCTCGACCGCCGCACGGTGCGCGCCAAGGTCGAGGCGGCCGGCGCCGGTTGAGCTTTGGAGTTTTGTCCTTTTGTCCGCTGTTTGGCGTCTTGGTGGGGGACGATTTTCGGACAAAACCCCTACCCGCGCCCCGCGCCGCAACGACTTACGTCGATGTCTCCCCCCGGCGCCCCCCGCCGAGCGGGACCAAACCTCCGTCCAGCGGACACATCCCCCCACCCATCGGACACCTCCTGGACAAAACCCCGCGCCCCGCCACGCGCCGCGCGTGCCCCGATGCACGCGCGCAGCACCCCCCGCTCGGCCCCCCCAGGGAGAGGTCGATTGCTTGTTGATTATCCCCCAAGGAGTGGCTATTTGCGAGGCAGAAGGCCGGAACAATCGGGCCGCGTGTGCTCGGCCTCGAGCCGGTCGGTCGGGCGGCTTTTCAATCGCCGCTAAGCTGTCCGGGCAAGGGCGCCCGCAGCGCTGCCTGCCAGCATCGGAGCGCCCGTGCCGCTGGTTGATTTCGGCGAGGTCGCGGCACGCCGCAAGAGTTCGTTGTGTTGGATAACCGATACAGACCGAACAGCCGGAAACTCCTGCGCGGTCAGTGCGGTCGCTAGCTTTGCTAGTGAACACCTCCTGACCGCGACTGCCTGAAACGTAATGCCCATTGTTAACCGCTCCGAACAGGGTGTCGCGCGTCGAAGGACGCCGCGCTCGCGACCCAGCTTGCTGCTGGTTGGGGTGGTCTGCGCGCTGTCGGCTGGGTACTGCTTGGGGGTCGCGCGGCTGATTCCGCTTCGGCCGCAAGCGGCGCCCGCTTGCAGTGACTCGGCCGATGGTTGGGGAGGCCGCCCGGCGGTTGACCCCTGGGGGGGCGGCCCGAGCCGGCCGCGGCTGGTCGCGGGCGAGGTTCGGCAGGCAGCCGATTGGCAAGAAGGCGCCGCCCCGGCGGGGCCGGAGCTAGACATCGACACGTCTCCCGACCCCTTTGCGCCGCCGTTCCCGGCGCTGCCGGGCGGGCCGTCGCCGCCTGACGCGTTGCCGACAGACGCGTTGCCGGCAGGCGCGCCACCAACCGCCGAAGCGCTGCCGGCGCCTGCTGCGGGCGCCGACCAGGCGTTGCCGCTGGGCCCGGGGCGGATGCTGCTGCCGCTGGCGCCGGCCGGCGAGTTGCAGGGGACCGTGGAGGTGGTCAACGGCGCCGTGACCATCGCGGTGCGCGACGCGCCGCTGCACACGGTGCTCTCGCTGCTGGCGCAGCAGCAGGGGCTGAGCATCGTTGCCAGCAGCGACCTGACGCAGCCGGTCACCGTGACGCTGCAGCCCACCACGCTGGAGAACGCGCTCGACGCGTTGTTGGCGGTGGCCGACTGCACTTGGACGCGTCGCAACGACGTGATTTACGTCACCTCGGTCTCGAAAGATTCTACCTCGAGCCCCTTCTTCCAGGGGCGCGAGGTGCGTGTGTTTACGCTGAACTACACCGCCGCGGCGGACGTGGAGACGGTGGTGGCGGGGCTGCTCTCGCCGGTCGGCAAGGTGTTCATCCGCGAGATCGACTCCAAGGACCGCCGCAAGACCGCCGAGCAGGTGGTGATTGAAGACCTGCCGCCGTTTCTGGATCGGGCCGCGGAGTACATCGCGCAGGCAGACCAGATGCCGCAGCAGGTGATGATCGAGGCGCGCATCCTGCAGGTGAAGCTGAGCAAGGACAAGGCGCACGGCGTGAACTTCGACGCGATCGCCCAGCTCAGCGGGTTCAAGCTGCAGTTGTGGGAGAAGGGGTTCGCCACCGACGGCGGGCCCGGCATGGTGTTCACGATCGACGGCAGCGACTTCAACGGGCTGATCGATTGCCTCACGTCCACCAACGACGCCAAGACGCTGGCCTCGCCCAAGGTGTCGGTGGTCAACGGGCAGCAGTCCCGCATCCAGATCGGCCGCCGGCTGGGCTACTTTGTCACCACCACCACGCAGACCAGCACGCTGCAGGACGTCCAGTTTCTCGAGCTGGGGGTGGTGCTGCTGGTGACGCCCCACATCACCGCCGACGGTCAGGTGCTGATGCAGGTGCAGCCCAAGGTCTCCAGCGGCGACATCAACCCCACCACCACGCTGCCCGAAGAAGAAACCACCGAGCTGGAGACCTCTGTCCTGCTCCCCAACGGGCGGGGCATCGTCATCGGCGGGCTGATCCAGGAGAAGGACTTCGAACGCCAGAGCAAGCTGATGTTCCTGGGCGACCTGTGGGGCGTGGGCCACTTGTTCCAGCGCCGCACCGTCGACCGCGAGCGGAACGAGGTGATCGTGGCGATCTTGCCGCGGATCGTGGGCTGCGGCGTCTGCCCGCCGCCGTCCGAGTCGATCGAGGTAGCCCGGTCGCACACGCCGCTGCTGACAGCCGAGTTGGATAAGGCGGAGCGTCCGTGGGAGCCGCGGCTGCGCGACGCGTCGACCACGCCCCACTGGTGGGCCGGACACCCCGTGATCCGGGAGCCGATGCGTCGCTGCCCGCCGATCGATGGGGGTGCGGAAGAGGCGCTGGGCCTCCCCGAGCCGGCGCCCCTGGAATCGGCGCCCCCCGAACCGACCCTCTAGTGCGCCTCGCCCGGGAAGTAGCGCTGCCCGGTG